>NZ_SJXJ01000025.1 GCF_004337695.1 Tenacibaculum sp. M341 | reverse complement strand
CGTTCTTTATTGAATAGATTTGACACCACAATTACTAGTTGGAAAGGCTTTAATTTCCTAGCATTTATTGTAATCGGATTAAAGAAATTTCATAAAATTGAAAAGTCAAGATGACTTCAATGTTAAAAAAGAAGAAAATAGATTAAACTATAGTTTTTAAACTTAAAAATCTTCAGATAGTGATCCTCGTATATCTCTTAAATATCTTTCTAGTTAACTTAAAGATTTATTACTGCAATTATCAAGTTTTATTTCTATAAAAACTTGTTTCAAAGTGAATAGCTAATAACTTTAGGAGCTGAAAACAATTTTTAAGGTGTTTAATTGGTACTTTTCTTGGTACTGTTCTTCTTTTTTGATTTTTAATGTTGTTCATTTATTTTTAGCTTTTAGCTAAAACACTAAAAAACAATATTTTAAAGAGTAGTGCACATAGCGGGAGTCGAACCCGCACTCACGTTGTGAACAAGCCCCTCAAGCCTGCGCGTCTACCAATTCCGCCATACGTGCTAAAACAAAAAAAGTTAAGCTGTAAAGCTTAACTTTGTGACCGGGCTGGGGCTCGAACCCAGGACCCTCTCCTTAAAAGGGAGATGCTCTACCAACTGAGCTACCCGGTCAATTACTTCCTTGAAAGCGGTTGCAAATATATAACTGTTTTTTGAATTGCAAAAACTTTTTTTTGTTTTTTTTTAATGATATTTGTCGTCACAAATTTAAAGCGATGAAAATAATTTTGTTAGGATATATGGCAAGTGGTAAATCTGCAGTTGGAAAAAAGCTGTCAGATAAATTAAAAATGCCATTTATCGATTTAGATAGCTATATAGAGAGCCATTTGAACAGTTCGATTTCTGAAATTTTTGATAAAAAAGGAGAGATATTCTTTAGATTGAAAGAAAGCGAGTGTTTAAAAGAGTTATTAAATCGAGAAGATGATTTTATTTTGTCTCTTGGAGGAGGAACACCTTGTTATGCTGGAAATATGGATTTAATAGAGAATTCAAGTTCCTCAATGTCATTTTATCTTAAAACGTCTGTTAAAACAATTTGTAATAGATTGATAAATGAACAAGATAAACGTCCTATAGTTGCTAGAATAAAAAGTGAAGAGCTTCCTGAGTTTATAGCGAAGCACATATTTGAACGAAGCTTTTTCTATGAAAAAGCAACATTCAATATTAAAACGGATGATAAAATAATCTCTGAAATATCAGGAGAGATCGCTGAGATTATTCTAAATAAGCCTTAATTTCATTAGGCAAAAATTCAACCACAACATTTTCCATGATAGAAGTGGAAAGAGAAATACCTTTAAAATCAGCTTTAACAGGATATTTTTTATGATTTCTGTTTACTAAAACAGCAGTTTTAAACTTTTTAAGCGGAACATCTAAAAAATGCTTAATAGCATAAATTAAAGTGGTGCCAGAGTGCAAAACATCATCTACTAAAACCAATGATTTATTGGTGTAATCTTTTACATCTAAATCTGTATGTATAGGTTCTAAAGGTTGTTTCTTGTTTATATGAACTTTACAAATTGTAACATTAATATCTGAAATTTCTTTAAGTGTGGCTACAATTTTTTCTGCTAAAAAGTAACCGTTATCAGCAATTCCTGCTATAACAATTTCATCTTCTTTATAATTAACCTCGTAAATTTGATATGCAATTCTTCTTATTTTATTAAGAATTTCTGAGTGGTTTAAAATAACATTGTTCATACGGCAAATTTAAACATCTTCTTCATTAGTATCATAATATTCTTCAATATCTCTTCGATCTTTTTTAGTAGGTCTTCCTGTTCCTTTTTTTCTATAATAATCTTTAGAATATTTTAAAAGTTCTGTTTTTTCAAATTCTTCTTTAGGAGTTATATCTTTTCTGTATAAATCAACTAGTTTAGCACCAACTCTGCTTTCAGGAATATCAATTACCCTTATTTTATAGTTTATTTGATTTTTTCGAACCTGTATGATTTCTCCACCATAAATTTCTCTAGAAGGTTTCAGGTTTTTATCATCAATTTTCACTTGTCCTTTCTTACAAGCATTTGTGGCTATACTTCTTGTTTTAAATAATCTAATACACCATAAATATTTGTCTACTCTCATACAAAAAGTTAAAATTTTATTCAATTGCTTTTTGCAAAGGTATAAAAAAGCTAAATTGCGAAACAAAACAAATATAAATGATAAAGTTTAAAAATATTTTACTGTTGGCTTTGTTGTCTGTAATGGTGTATTCATGTGGAGACAATGGAGTGAACCCTTTAGTAGATAATTTTGATCATGCAGGTCAAGCTGTTATTGATAATGATAGTATTGTGAATTTTTTAAAATTACATTATTATGAGGAGACTTCTGAGTCGATTGAGCCTTGGGTTACAGGGAAAACAACTTTATATGATGATCCTAATTTAAAAATTCAAGATATCAAGGAAACGATCAATGATGTTGAAATCGACTATAAATTGTATACATACATATCTGCTGTAGGTGGATCACCAAAAGGTAATCCTTCTGTTGTTGATTCAGTATTGGTAGATTACTCTGGAAGAAAGGTGTTAAATTCTAAAGAATTATCAGCTGTAACTTTCGATTCTAATGTAAATACTTGGTTTGTATTAGGAAAAGGAAGTGTAATTGATGGTTGGACTTACGGAATTCCTAACTTAATAGGAGGTGTTTTACCAGAAAGTCCAGATCCTAATGAGCCAATATCTTTTACAAATTCAGGTAAAGCATTTCTTTTTATGCCTTCAGGTTTAGCCTATAGAAATATTGGTAATGGAGCTGTTTTTGCTAATGAGATATTAATGTTTTCTGTTGAATTAAAAGATGTTATTTTAGGAACAGATCTTGATGCTGATGGAGTAGCTTCCATTGATGAAGATCTTGATGGTGATGGATTACCTTGGAATGATGATACTGATGGTGATAATTTAGCTAACTATTTAGATATAGATGATGATGGAGATACAGTGCCTACACTTTTTGAAGATGCTGACAAAGATGGTAATCCTGCAAATGATTTTAATGATCCAAATAAGCCAGATGTGCCAGATTATTTGAATATAGATGTTCGTAATTCTAATCAAGACGATTAGTTACAATAAGAAATTATAAATTTTTAAAAAGGTCTTTTGAATTAATTTCAAAAGACCTTTTTTAGGTTGTAGAATTATTTTTTGCTCTGACGGAATTATCATTTACACAGGTTTTATCAATGTTTAGTTGGTATTTAGCATAAAATTTAAATACAAATATTATGTTACGTAAATATCGAATTTTAAAAATGATTGCTGTTTTCTTAATAAGCTTTATTGTTTTAATTGTTGGTTTTGGAATGTGGTTTAAAAGTTTAATACCCAAAAAAGATACTTCAGTTGAAATAGCTACTATAGAAAATTTATCTTATTTGACTCATAATAAAATAGCAAAGAGAGGAAAGATTTTAACGGTTGTTACCAGTACAGATGCTATAGGTAGTAGTGGTAAAAGTACCGGTTATGAATTAACAGAGTTGGCAAGAGCATATTTGGTTTTTGAAGCCAATGGATTTGATGTTGATGTTGCAAGTCCGGAAGGTGGGAGACCTCCTGTGGTTATAGATGATGAGGATATGGGAAAATATGATTATGCTTTTTTAAATTCATCAGTTATTCAAAATAAAATTAACAATACTATAGCTTTAGAAGATGTTGATTTAGATAATTATGAAGGAGTTTATTTTGTAGGAGGGAAGGGAGCTATGTTTGATTTTCCTGAAAATAAGGTTATACAGAAAATGGTAAGAAATTATTATGAAAAAGGTAAAGTGATAGGAGCAGTTTGTCACGGACCAGCTGCTTTAGTAAATGTTCGTTTAAATAATGGTGATTTATTATTAGAGAATAAAAGAGTAAGTAGTTTTACAAATGAAGAAGAGTTGTTGTTAATTCCTAATGCTGAATTAATATTTCCGTTTTTATTACAAAATAAATTGCTTGAGAACGGGGCTGAATTTGTTGAAGGAGAAATGTATTTGAATCAAGTTAGTTGTGATAGTAATTTGATAACAGGTCAAAACCCATGGTCAACATGGAGTGTTGCTGAAAACATGATAAAACAATTAGGATATAAACCAAAATTGAGAGAAATTACAGGAGAAGAAAATGCTGTAAAGGTTTTATCAAACTATAGTAAGTCGGGTAAGCAAAAAGCAAAAGAGTTGATAACAAATATGGTTGTGAAGAATCAAATGAAGTTAGATAGAATGTTGATAGCTAAACATTCAATTATTGCTGTTATGAAGGGAGAAATAGGAGCTGCCGTTGATATGATAAATTTGGTTTCTTTTGCTAAGAAACAAGAATCGAGAAGAGAAAATAATAATTAAATTTGAAAAAAACGAATACTTGAGCTTTTTAGATATACTTCTCATTATTATTAGTAGCGCCGGTCTTTTACATGGGGTGACTTTTGCTATTCATCTTTGCTTTTTTAAGAAGAAAGAATTGCTAACAAACTATTTATTAGCATTTATACTAATTTTTATGGCTTTTAGAATAGGTAAGTCTGTAATGTTAAATTTTGGAAATGATTTAGAGCCAGTGTTCATTTTTGTTGGATTAGCTTTTTTATTACTGATAGGTCCTCTTCTAAGATGGTATGTTATTGCTATGTTGCGTGCTAATTTCAAATTCTCTAAATATTACTATTTAGAGTTTTTGCCTTTTTTAGTCATGTTTTTAGCTAGTTTTATGGTAACAAGAGAATGGTACGAGTCTCAAAATGAATCGGTGATTATTGTATTTGCAAGTTTCTTGATTTTCATTTATCTACACTTTGCTTTTTATATTTTTATATCAAATTCAACTTTACGAAAAGTAAAAAAGAGCTATAGTTCTGAGTTGTTAACGAAGCATCAGAAGGCAATTTTTAGTTGGTTACATTTTTTAATACTAGGCTTTGTTGTAATATGGTTTTCTTATTTCTTGAATATTATTGAAAATATGGTTCCGTATATAACCGGACCTATTATGTATTCAGTAGTTATATATTTTTTGAGTTTAAAAGCATTTCAATTAAAAATAACAGATATTGACGGAGGAGTATTTAAAAAGAATGATGATTTAATATTATTTGGAGTTATAAAGAAGTTGATTTATGAAGATAAGATGTTTTTAGAGCCAGATTTGTCGCTTTCTGGTATTGCTAAATTGACAGGGAAAACAAATCAAAAAGTATCTGAAGTAGTGAATCAATATGCGCAGCAAAATTTTAATGATTTTGTGAACTTTTCAAGAATTGAAGAAGCTAAGAAAGAGCTTTTAAATCAGGAAACACAAAACCATACAATAGCTTCAATTGCCTTTGGTGTTGGTTTTAGTAGTTTGTCTTCTTTTAATAGTTCTTTTAAAAAATTTGTTGGAATGACACCTTCAGAATTTAGAAAAAAATAGGCCTAATACATGTTTAAAATTTCTCAAAATAAACCATGTTATGTTTGTAGCTATTACCAATAGGAATTTCAATTTTACCTATTTCTAAATCGTGTTTTGTGTAAGCTGTAATTTTATTTTTATTGACAATGTAAGAGCGATGAATTCGTATAAATCGGTTATCAATTCGTTTTTCAAAACTAGAAATACTTTCTTTTATTGTAATTGTGTTATTGTTGTTGTAATGTATTTTAATATAGTCTTTTAAGCTTTCAATGTAAAGTACTTCTTTAAATAAGATTTTGATTTGTTTTTTAGATTTACTTACAAATACAAAATCTTGAAAACCAGTATTTTTCAAGTCTTTATCTAAAGTTTTTGTTGAGTTAGTGAATTTTTGAATAGCAGAGAAGAATCTTTCAAAAAAAATAGGTTTTAACAAGTAGTCAACAGCATTTAATTCGAATCCATCTATGGCATACTCACGATAAGCTGTAGTGAAAATTACTTTAGGTTTATAAGCTAATGTTTTAAAAAAATCGATACCTTTTAATTGAGGCATTTCAATATCTAAAAACAATAAATCAATTTTTGTGTTCGATAAAATTGTACTTGCTTCTAAAGCACTTTTACAAGAAGCTATTAAATTAAAATCAGGTAATTTTTCTAAATACGTTTCAATTAATTCTCTAGCCAAGGGCTCATCATCAATAATAAGGCAATTGTACATTTATATTAAATTTAATTTTAAAAAAGCCGCAAAAGAATTAGAACTATTATTGATGATTAAACTATGTGTTTTAGGGTATAATAATTCCAACTGTTCTTTTATATTTTTCAATCCAATTGAGGTTGATGTTGTTTTTTCTACCACAAATTCAGGAACACTGTTTTTTATAGTAAAAGCTAATTGTTCATTTTCTTTGGTTATTTCTATTTCAATTTTAGCCTGGTCTATTTCTTGAGCAACTCCGTGTTTAAAGGCGTTTTCAACAAACGTTAATAATAATAATGGAGCTATTTTTTCATCGCCATTAACATTTTGAGTAAAATTAATAGTTACTCTATCTCCGTACCTAATTTTTTCTAAAGACAAATAGTTGTTAATAAGCTCTATTTCATTACTTATGGTTACGTAGTTATCATTGCAACGATATAAAATATAATCTAAAATATGTGATAGTTTTTCTATCACTTTAGAGGTGTCATCAGATTTTTTTAAAGTTAAAGCGTGTAAATTATTTAAAGTGTTAAATAAAAAGTGCGGATTTAATTGGTTTTTTAAAGCAGAAAGTTCTGCAGATTTTTTTTGTTCGTTTATTCTAAGAAGATGTTGTTTTTCAGAATATAATTTTAACACTAAAATTAAAAAAGTAGGGTATAATAGATATAATGACTTGGATATAAATTCAGCAAAACTTGTAAATCTGCCTAGTAGAGAAGGATCTTCAAAACGTTTTATATATCTAACATAAGTACTCGGAAACTTAACCTCTAAATAATACATATGCACTACAGTACAAATACAATAAAATAAAAGTAAAGTAAGTATCATTAAAAGTGTAAAAACAGTGTTCTTCTTTTTGTTTAAGAAAGACGGAATAAGAAATTCAACTATAACAAAAGCCATCAAGATTTGTTCAGTGGTTCTTACACCATAAGTAAGAAAGAGTTCGTAGTTTGAATTGTAGTACCATGATGAAGCTGATGCAGAAAAAGTGAAAATCAACAACCAGAATATCAGATATTTTAGTTTGGAGGTTTCAATAAACTGTTGAAGTTTTTTTAGCATTGTAAATTTGTTTGGTATAAAAATACAAATCTTAGTCTTCTTTTTTTGAGTTTAACTACTAATACAAGTTAAAAGATGTCTAATAAGTGTTTTCCGTAGACAAATTAGTTAGGCATTGTAAAACGATTTTTTAACCACGATTATTCATTGTTTGTATGCAGTTTTCAAAAGGAATATGGTATACCAATAGTTTCGTCATCGAATAATTTAATTATCGTTTTATGAAACATGTTTTGTACATTTTTTTACTATCCTCAATTACTTTTTATGCACAAACGGGGGCTATTAAAGGAAAAGTAATAGATAAAAACTCTCAAGAAGTATTACCATATGTAAATGTGATACTAAAATCAGGAGAAAAAATTGTGACAGGAGGAATTACAGATGAGAAAGGTTTTTTTAGTATTAAAAATATTCCTTACAACACGTATAAGGTTTCAATTCAGTTTATAGGTTATAAAAGTGAATATAGAAATATAACATTGAATGCTGATCAAAAAACTATGAATCTTGGAATAATTCATATTGAAGAAGATGCAGTGGCTTTAGAAAATGTAGAAATTACAGCAGAACGCTCTACAATTGAACAAAAAATAGATAGAAAAGTGGTTAATGTTGGAAAAGATTTGACAACTACTGGAGCTTCTGCTAGTGATATTATGAACAATATTCCTTCGGTTAGTGTGAATCAAGATGGTGATATCTCTTTAAGAGGAAATGATAATGTACGTATTTTAGTTGATGGCAAACCAACTAATATAGATCCTAGAGATATTTTACAGCAAATTCCAAGTACTTCTATAAAAACGATTGAATTAATAACCAATCCTTCTGCTAAATATAATCCTGAAGGAATGAGTGGAATTATAAATATTACTTTAAAAAAGAATACAGCTTTAGGTTTTAATGGAGCTATAAATGTTGGTTTTACTCAAGGGGAAGGTAGTAGATATAACAATTCGTTAAATTTGAATTATAGCAATGGCAAGATTAATTTTTATGGTAGTTATAATAATCGCTTTGGAGATCAAATTACAACAGGAGTGGTTACTAGAACTTTGGAGCAAACAAGACAATCTACCAGAAATATTAATAATCAAGAGTCTCATTTAGTAAAAATAGGATTTGATTATTTTATAGATAAAAAGAATACATTCTCAATTTATACAAATCAGAATATATCTAATCGAGTATCTGATGGTAATAGGTCCATCACATTTTTCACAAATCCTAGTGCTAACTTTCAACAGATGGATGATTTAAAAAGAAAGAATAGAAATCAGGTTTATAATATTGATTTTAAGCATGTTTTTTCTGAAAATCACACTATTGAATTAGAGGTTGACTTTAATCAATTAAAACAAGACAGAAATAACGATTTTAATTACACTGTTAATTCGCCTGTAGCAGATTATGATGAAATAATTAATGATAACAGAAATAACACCACTATAAATTTAGATTATGAGAATTCTGTAGCAGAAAACTCTACGCTACAACTTGGGGCTGAGGCTCGATTAAACAAAGTAGAAAATGTATACGAAACGGATCGTGTTGATTTCAGAGATTCAAACTTTAGTTTTGATAGAAAAATATATTCTTTCTATACTACTTTTAGTCAAAAATGGGAGCAATGGCAGTATAATTTAGGAGTTAGGTTAGAGAGCTATAAAGCAGATAATGAGTTTTTAGAAGTAGGAGAAGAGCTACAAATTTTTTCTGATAAGCAGTTTAATATATATCCTTCGGGATTTTTAAAATACATACCAAGCGAAAATGCTAAGAGTAGCTATGTATTAAGTTTTAGTAGGAGGGTAGATAGACCTTCTTTAAACCAAATTAATCCAATTAGGCAAATTAGTACACCATTAACGATTATTACAGGTAACCCTAATTTATTACCTCAATTTACCAATTCAATAGAGTTAAATTATACCAGAAAATTAAATAAAGGAAATTTTACTATTGGAGGCTTTTATAGAAGAGTTCATGATGATATTAATAGAAGAGGATTTTTTGATGAGGATAACCCAACTGTTTTGGTGATTGATTATGATAATTTTGATAGTACAAATGCATATGGTTTAGAATTTTCTACCAATTATAAGCTGAATAATTGGTGGCGTTTGAACGGAAGTGTAGATGTATATTCTAGAAATCAACAAGGAATTATAGAAGATCAAGATGTAGAAGTAAGTAATACATTGTTTAATGTGAAGCTTAGTAATAGTTTTAAAGCTACAAAAGCTTTAACATTTCAGTTATTTACTTTGTATACAGGAAAACAAAGAGTTTTACAATACGAATTAGAAGAAAACTTTTTTGCAAATATTGGAGCTCGTTATAGCTTTGCTAAAGGAAAAGGTAGTATAAATTTAAACTTTAACGACATTTTTAGAACACAACGTTTTGCTTTTAATGCTTTTAGAACAGTTGTACAAGAAGGTGAATTTAAAAGAGATACTCAAGCTGTTTTTATAGGGTTGTCTTACAGATTTGGGATAAAAAATAAAAAAGCAGGACGTAAAAAACGTGATTCTAATACAAAGGCAGATAAGTTCTTGTGATATTTATTATGTGTTTAAGATGAATATAGTATACAGGAAAATGAAGAAGCTGAATTTTTAAAATTCAGCTTCTATTTTATGATAGAATATCAAACAAGATATCTATATATAAACTTTATAAGTTATTTAAAATGGAGTAGGAAAGCCACCTTCGCTCTCGCAAGATTGGTGGATAAGAGTACAAGTTCTAGCATAAGGATATCCATCTATTGCACCACAAGGCTGGCATCCAGGAACTGGTCCAAAACATAAACCATGATAATGATAAGAAGCACAGTAAGTAGCAGCAGTTGTACCTCCACTAATTTGCATTTGATCAGCTTTGTTTAAGGCTCTTCCTAGGTTTAAGATTGATTTTTTCATAATAATTAAAAGTTTAAATGGTTGATAATTCTTTGGTAGTTTAAAGACATCCAAAGCTTCTGTCTGTTTTTTTTAATACTATCTATATGATTTAGATTTATTGTAAAATTTATGAATAAAGGATAGCAATCAACTTACATTTAAAATTCTTTTCACTTTGCATATACTATATTATTGAAAATTTCAAATATTATATTGTCAACAATATTTCATAAATATATAATATTTTTTATTAATTAGGTGTGAATTTTATTTGATCATGATGTTTTGTGGCACGTTGTTTGATTTTCAATATCAAAATAAATCAAAAAACGAACTATTATGAAAAAACTAATAGCTTTATCATTTCTTTTTTTTAGTATTAATTCTATGACTGTTTTTAGTCAAATAAGAATTGGAGGAGGAGTTTCAATAGATATTAATTTACCTATTCCTGATGTTGTTATTGTTGATAGACCAACTAGAAGAGTACCAGAGCCAGCTCCAAGAAGAAAACCAAGAGTTAAAAAAAGACGCAAAGCATGTAATCAGTGCCATAGAGATAGAACATATAGTTACGGAGAAATTCAAAATCAGAATGGACCTTTTGGTAGACAAATGTTTAGTGTGGTAGGTGCACATTTAGAACCTTTACAAAACAGAACAGAAGTAGTTAGTTATCAGTTAGATTCAGGAGATGTTTTAGAGCTGTTTATTGTTACAGAAAATCCTAACGATTATAACTATCATGTATATAGAGATAACTACAGGTGTGAAAACAATAGAATTATAAAAGTATTATTGAATGGTGATTATTTAGACCTTGAAGATGGTAATTTGTCTTTACAACCAAGAGGAAGAAATGGCTTTCATTCAGTTATAAATTTACACAGTATATATGAAGGAGATTTTAACGGAAGCGTTAATTTTTAAAAAATAAGAAGGCTGCCTATAATTAGACAGCCTTTGTTTTATGCTAATACTCTTAGACTTTCATCATCATCATCACATTCAGGTAAACTGCTTCCGCCTACACCCGGAAGACATACAGGCATACCTCCTTTTACTGTTCTTTGTTCTGCTTTATTTAAAGCTTTTCCAAAATTTAAGATTGATTTTTTCATAATAATTTAGGTTTTAAAAAAAATGATTGATCCCTGATTTTATTATAGACACTCAGGGGTTTATGTCTGTTTTTTTTAAAAATATTCCTAATAGTTCCTATATTTTTTTAAGCTATTAGTGTAATAAATACAGTGTATTTTTTGTTCATTTTGCAATTTTGTTAAGTAACATTGATAAAATTAAAAAAATATACGATATAAACTACTAAGAAACTCTTAAAATTTACTGAAACTACAGTTTTATTAAAAATAATGAAATAAAAAAAGCCTCTTTAGAAGGCTTTTATATTTATATTAAATATTCGATATAAGTTTTATAATTATTATTTCACCATAACAGCTCCATTGGTTCTTAAGTATAAAATAACTTCACTGTTTGAATTGTTAGAAACTGTATGAATAGCTTTGTCAGTTGCTCCAAAGTAACTTCCAGTATCTAAAACTTTAATTTCATTATTTTGAGGCATCGTATAATTAATTTCACCTTTTATAACTACTGAATGTAATACTGATCCATTTGTTAAGATTTCGCCTTTAAATTCTTTAGGAAGTTTAATAAAGAGGCTTTGAAGTCCATTGTCTTCCAAAAGGAAACTTATTTCAGCATTACTATTTGACGCTACATAATTTGTTTTTTTATTGTTAAGCCATACGATATTAGAAACATCAATATTTACAGGTCTTTCACCATTATCAGAAGCCTCACTTATAGGTTTTACTAAATATGGACCATGATTAATTTCAACTAAAGCAATATTTTCAGTTCCTTTTGCTGATGTAATATGAGATTCACCTTCAGGCTGTGTCCAAAAAGAACCAGGTTTCATCCACATATTTGCAGCAGCAGGATCATCATTGTGTACTAAACCTTTAATAACTACAGCTCTGTAAGTAACATTATGGATGTGTGGAGGAGAAGAAAAACCATCAACAAACTTTGCTAAAAAACCTGTAGCTACATTTCCTTTTCTATCTCCCCAAATTGTTCCAGCTTGTGGACTTTGATCTCCGCGAGCGGGATTTAATTTTTCCCAAACTATTTCTGAGCTTAACAGAACTTTATTAGTTGGATTTTCAATTTTTTTTGGGGATTTGTTTTCTGCTTTTTTTACAGGCTTAGAACAAGAAACTATTCCGCTAATAAGAATAAGTAGAAGTAACTTTTTTGTATTCATTTGTTTATGTTTAGTTTAAGTAGTAGCAAAATTAGTTAGGTAAAGTTTCTTATACAATACCAGTCAAAAAGGATAGTATTAAATTTAAGTTTTTTTTAATACTTGATTAAATGCTAGTATAAAACCACTTTTTCATCAACAATTTGAATAACTTTTTTCCATTCTTCTTCTGTAACCTCATTTTTGTTTAAGTTATAAGAGATCGTTTTTTGATGATTTAAATCTAAAAATAAAGTATCTTCTATAATTCTGTAACCTTTAAAAGCAAACCATTTAATTTCCTGTTTAAATTTAAAATCTGAATATTTAAAATAGTCATGATGGAATTCTAAAATTATATTTTGATTTGATTCTTCATACATGTGTATGTGTTTATCTGTTTCTAAAAAGTATATTCTCTTGTTTTTCTGATAAAAATGATAATATTCAATGTATTTTATTAAATAATGTATGCTTATAAATACAAACAAATAGCCAACTATATTTTCATCAATAGCTAAAAAAACACCAATTATAAAGAAAAGAATAATCCAGATCAGTCTTTTGTTATTAACATTCTTTTTCCAAATTGAATAGAACTGTATTTCTGCTAGTTTTTTAAATATCTGTTTGTCAAATTTAATTTCTAGAATCATAATCTGTTAGTTGGCTTAATTTTTTATAGTTAGCAATTTATTTATGCTTTTGTAAGACTAAAATATAAGAAAGAAGAAAACAAATAATTGTATTAAATCAAAAGTTTTAAATAAAAACGAATTCTAGTTTAACTTCAACGAATTCTAAAACCACCTTAAAATAACATGATTCCTCGGCTAGATTTGTTCAAAAATAAAACAATCTAAAAACATAATCATGAAACAATTACTTACCATTTGTCTTTTTTTGACTGCCTTAATAGGCTTTTCACAAAAAACAGAAAGCCCTTACTTATTAATAACTACTGAGAACGCAGAAATACCTTTAAAATCATCAAAAACTAAAGTAGACATATCAGGAGTTATAGCCCATGTACAAGTAACTCAAGTGTATCAGAATAAAGGAAATCAACCAATAGAAGCTAAATATGTGTTTCCATTATCAACACAAGCTGCAGTGCACAAAATGCAAATGACTATTGGAGATAGAGTAGTAAAAGCTAAAATTTTTGAAAAACAAGAAGCTAAAAGAGTTTATGAGAAAGCGGTTAGCGAAGGAAAAAGAGCAGCAAAGTTAGATCAAAATAGGCCAAATGTTTTTCAAATGAATGTTGGAAATATTATGCCAGGAGATGAAATTGCTATCGATATATTTTATACAGAAATGTTAGTGCCAATAAATGGAGAATATCAATTTGTAGCACCAGCAGTTGTGGGACCAAGGTTTACTGGAGAAAGTAATAATGGTGAAACTACTTTTAATGTACCTTATACATCAAAAGATGCAGCTTCTACTTTTGATTATGATATTCAGGTTTCATTAAACTCTAGTATTATGATACAAAATATAAATAGTAGTAGTCATCAAGTAAATGTTACTTATCCAAATACAAAAACAGCAAACATATTCTTATCAAAGAGCAATGAAAATGCAGGAAATAGAGATTTTATTTTAAACTACAGCTTAAGAGGAAACAGTATACAATCTGGTTTATTACTATATGAACATGGAGATGAAAACTTCTTCGCTTTTCAAATGGAGCCTACGAATAAAGTAAAATTTAAAGATATTCCGGCAAGAGAATACCTTTTTATAGTAGATGTTTCTGGATCAATGAATGGATATCCGTTAGAAGTTTCAAAAGAGTTAATGCGTAATTTATTAGGAAACTTAAGAGAAACAGATACGTTTAATGTTCAACTATTTGCTTCTAGTTCTACCGTTTTTCGTAGTGAGCCAGTAACTGTAACAGAGGAAAATATAGAAGCTGCAATTCGTTTTTTGTCTGACGGACAAGGAGGTGGCGGTACAAGATTATTAAGCGCTTTAGAAAAAGCGTATAAATTACCAAGAAAAGATGAAAGTAGTGCTCGATCGATGGTTGTTATTACTGACGGATACATTAGCGTTGAAAAAGAAGCTTTTGAAATGATTAGAAAAAATTTAGGTCAGGCAAACGTATTTACATTCGGTATTGGTTCTAGCGTAAACAGGTATTTAATTGAAGGAATGGCAAAAGTTTCTAATAGTGAATCCTTCATTGCAACTTCAAAAGATGAAGCAATGGAAGTGGCTAAAAAGTTCAAAACATATATTGAAACACCTTTATTAACGCAAGTTAGAATTAAAACAAAAGGTTTTGAAACTTATGATGTTATTCCGTACAGTGTTCCAGATGTTTTTGCTGCCAGACCGGTATTAGTTTATGGAAAGTATAAAGGAAAACCAGACGGGAAAATTACAGTTACAGGATATCAGGGAAAGAAAAGATTTAAGCAACAATTTGAAGTTTCTTCAGCTAATGTAAGTTCAAAAAACAAAGCCTTACGTTACTTATGGGCAAGAAAAAAGATTCAAGAATTGGATGATTATAATAAGTTGTTTAGTGATGATGTAAAACAACAAGTAATTGATCTAGGATTGCAGTACAATTTAGCAACTAATTATACTTCTTTTGTTGCTGTGGATGAAAGTATTGCTAATAAAGAAGGAAAATTAAAAACCGTACAACAACCTTTACCAATGCCTAAAAATGTAAATAATTCGGCAGTTGGAGCAGCAGCAAAAGTATCTAAGAAAAGAAAGTTTAAAAAATCTTTCACAGTAAACATTGTAGAAAAAATTTCAAAATCAAATCAAAGAAAAATAAAAATGGAATTCAAAGCATTATATACAGCGTTAGTAAATAAATATTTAGAAAAATATAAAAGTTTACGTATTAGATTTAATTCAGAAGGAAAAATAATAAGAGCAGAAGTGTTAGAGAATGGAGAATGGGTGTATGCGTATCCAATTATTAAAGAGTTTTCTAAATCTACTATAAAAACATTGAGTAACAGCAATGGAATGACTTTGATTATTAAGAAGTAAAACTTTTAATAAATGATTATGTTTTATTAAGATATAATGAGAGAAAAAGGAAGAAAACCTGTGAAGCATGCTAAGCTTTGCGGGTTTTTATGTTTTAGGCTAAAAGAGTTTATGAATGTGTTGTGAAATACAAATTGTTGAAGGAATTAGGTATTTATCTCATTAAATAAAACTACTTAATACTAGTTTTTTAATGTATAAAAACGAATTCTAGTTTAATTGTTACGAATTCTAAAAGCTTCCAAATTCAGCTTCACTTCCTTCTTAATTTTGAAGTAAATAAACAATTAATAAAAAAGATCATGAAAAAAATAATCATCATTTTAATCTCAGTATTTACATCGCAATTGATAAATGCTCAAGACTTTATATCAGAAACAAAAAAATACGATATCATAAATTCAATAGGAACTAAACAAGATGAGTATACAACTAATTTTGATGTTATTACTACAGGCACTGAAGTTACTAAAGTAGGAACTATACATATTTCAGACTTAGAAACATTTCACGATATTTCTGTGCAAGTTTTACCAAAACCAAACTTAGAAGGAATTAAAGAGGTAATTAAAGTAACAACAAATTACATTGCTTGTTGTGGTTATTCTGATACATTCTATTTTTTAGTAACTAATGATAGTGATTTCATAAGGTTACCACATATTGAAAATACCTTTTGTGAAGAAACAGTTTCTGAGGTCCAATATGTATTTCCAATTCAAAAATATGGTAAAGCAAACATGATTTTAAGAACAGAAATAACCTATGATAAAAAGATTGAAACCATAAAAGAAACAGAGGTTTTACAAAGCTTAGTTTGGAATGACGCCGTTTTTGATAGTAATGAAGTGATTACAAGTATTCCTTCTGGTAAAGAATATTAATTACCAATGTCAAATAAATAAGACACTATAAGTTTTTTAAAACTGTAAGTAGAAAACCAACGAATTCTAAACAAAGCATTATGAAATATCAATTTTTATTCTTTTTGATGGTAATTATAAGTTGTACGAAACCGTTACCAAAAGCTGTAAAAACATTAAATGAAACTAAAGAATCTATTGTTTTTATAGCAGGATTTGATGAAGGTGATAACACTTATTATACAAATGCTAAGAATTATTTTAAGGGTCAAGGCTTAAAGGTGATAGATAATTTGTATTCAGTAGCAGAAATTGTAACGTATTTAAATGAAAATTCTGCTAACGTTTATGAAAAAGTTCATATTGTAAGTCATAGTAATGCATGGTTGGGAATGTCTTTAAAAACATCTAAAAATGGAGAGAGAATAACTGTAGAAAGTATTTTAAAAGAAAGAGAAAATAACAATATTAATGTTCTTAAATCTGGTGTAACACATGAGTCAAAGATAATTTTTCATTCCTGCGGATTAGGAGAAAATAAAGCATTGCTTGAGCAATTAAAACAAGTGTTTACTATTAATAAAGAATTAAACCCTACAATTGTAGCTTCTTCATTTTTTAATGTTTTTGGAGGTAAATATGCAGGACATTATTTAGCGAAACCTTATTATGGCTATTATCCAACCGCAGAATCACCAGGTCCTACAGCATTATCAAAAGAATTTAAAGTTTCGTATCCAAATCAAAAAATAGATTGGTTTACAGCTTTAAAAACAAGAAAAGAAGCAAGTTTAGGAGAGCCTTATAGTTATAAATTTAACATTCCTGTAGAGTGGGAGTTTACTTTTGATGATTCTTCTGAAATACCATTATTGAAAAATAGAGATGAAATTATGGATTGGGTTTCAGAGGATGCTGAAATGGCATCAACATTATTTGCTTTACAAATTCCGATTGAAAAATACCGTTGGAGAAGTAAAATAAAAGGAAATACACTTTATATTAAAGGGAAAACTACTGTTTTGTGCGTATTAGAACCTATTTTAGAAGATAACGATGCTTCTGAATATAAAAATCTGGACTATAAGGATGACTCTTTATATCAAATCCTGTAAAAATTAGATAATGAAAATAACATCGGATAATATTATTAGTTCTGTTAAATTTAGAAGTATAATAATTATTTCGTTCTTCTTTGGCACCATACTTTTATCAAATTTAGTGAAGCCGTACAGAGGTACATCGATTTACCAGTATGGAAGCTTGATTTCCTTAATTACGTTCTTATTAAGCATTAGTTTTTCATTTATAAACACAATTGTTTTAGTATTTGAAGAAAATCAGGATTATTATAAAAATATAGTTTGGATTATTTTAAGTGCCATTCCATTTTTATATGTGATGATCTTGTTTATTGTATAACGCATCTTTCTTTATATTTGTTAATAGAATATGAAATTTTATAAGGAAATAAATGAATTTTAGATGTTGCTCTGAAATTAAATCATTAAGAAAAAATGGAAAATGATATATTAAAACAGCTAGCTAACGAAAAACAACCAGATGTATTATTGCTTTGCTATTTAGCAAAAAAAAGAACACCAACTCCTTCAATTATTTCAGAGATATTTCTTCCATTTTTTAAAAGATTAAGTAGTTATGAATATGAAATTCAAGTAGAACTAAGTAAAGTGTATGGTATTCATGGGAGTAAAGAACAAAACCCCTATTGGTTAAAAAACACGACGTTAATACCTGTAGTTACACATTATTGGTTAATAAGTCAACTAATGATTATTCCAGAAGGGGTAATAAATGATACGACTACGTATCAAATAAAAAATGCTTTACATCATATAAATTGTAATACACGCAAACAATTAGAAGAATTATTACAAATTCTGATGCAGCAAAATAAGGTATATGACAATGAAGTACTTATACTTTTAAAAAGAGGTATACGAAACACTAAACTATCCTATAAGGTGTGTGAAAAAGTACTACACTATCTTCTAACATCTACAGAATATGAAATAGTATTTTCAACATGTGAACTAATAAAAAAATACCCTTTTATTTTTTCATCCATTCCAGAGATAAGTTTGAGAAAAGTAATGCAAAGAGGAGAGCTTTACGAACCTTTAGCGCTTCAAACATTAGGTGTATGGGGAGATAATCGAATATTTAAAGAAGTAATAGAAGGTAAAAGTTGGCAATTAGAATCAAAACGAGTAATACTTTCTTTTTTACCATTAACTACACCGTTAATGGATATATTAACCAAATATCTAATAGAGTATCCGACTTATAGTGCAGATTGGTTAGATTGTTTGTTAAGAGGAGCTGAACAAGGGGTTTATATTAACAAAAAACGTATAGCAGAAATAATACAGCACTATTTCGAATATGAATTTATAACTGCTAAACAACTTGTTCAACTCGTAGATGAGAAGTTTAAAAAAGAACTCTTTAATCTTTTACAAGAAAGTAGTGATTTTGACTTTCAAAAAAGGATACAACTATATCAAGAACTTAATACTCCGTATACAAGAAATAAAATAGTTACACATTTAAAAGAAATTGAAGATAGTACTCAATTAACGATTTTATTATATACCATATCTGAATTAAAAATAATAGAAGCAGAACCTTATATTTTTCCGTACATACAGAATTATCCTACACCATGTTTAGAAACATTAAAACATATTGGAGGTTCTAAAACAATTCTTTATTTAAAAGAATTACTTGAGTTTGAAGTACCAGTTAAACAAAATATTCCTTCGTTTGAAAGAGAAGCTCTTATATTATTAGCAGATCTAGTTCCCGATCATCAAGTTATTATTAATTACCTGCAAAAACATCAACTACCGTATATTAATGTACCCAATTTGCATGTAGTTTTATCACCAGAAAATGAAGAGTATTTACTGGAATTATTATGTAAAGAAGAAATAGAAACAGTACAATACGGAATAGAAAAGTTGGGAGAATTAGGTACGTTAAAATCGTTAGAACCTATTATTAAGAAAATAGGAATAATGAATCCTGTTCATTCAAATCCATGGGAAACTATAACAATAAACTCTGCATGGGAAGCATCTAAAAAAATAGTTAATAGAGCGTATAATCAGCATAAGATAAGAACGAAAAAAAGCAATCAGAAACTTGCAGTAAATACTGTTCTTACAGAGGTGCTTTTAAAACAATTTGAAACACCGTTGAGTGAAACAGATGCAACATACTATCTAAATTATATTTCTGAAGTAATTCCAAGTGAATTTCCAATAGAAAAACTATCGATACTTGCAGTTTCTACAAATCCTCATATAATTAAGTTTTATATTTCTTATCTAGGGAAAATAAATACAGGGACAGCTATAAAACAGCTTAAATCAGTACTAAATGAAACGGAAAACATTTATATCCTAAGGCAGGCAATACTTGCCCTAACAGTTTTAAAAAACAATTCATTAGACAGTTTGGTTATTCCTTTGTTAGGACATCCAAATATGAATATAAAAAAAACAGCGGCAGCATATTTAACTGAAAATGGTACTTTAAAAGCTGTTACCGCTATGGTAAATCTATTTAAACGGCATAAAAACATTGGACTGCGAAATGAATTAGAAAAAGGGCTTAAAAGTATTCTAGGAAAAACTTATTATTTCTTTTTATTTAATGAATGTTTTCCTTGCGATATTTCTTGGCAACGGGAATTGTTAGAAAGTATTATAACAAATGATGAAAGTATAAAAGAAGATCACTATATAGATTTTCCAGAGCTAAATACAATTGTACCTCTAAAAAAAGTAGTTACGAACTCTAAAAAAGATGAAGAATTAATAAGAAATTGGAAAACTATAAGAAATAGAATAAAAGAAGATTTATCATTATTTGAAAAAATAGAAGACTTAATACAGAAAATTGAAATTATAAAAAAGCAAGCTGATTTTGTTTTTATAACAGACCTAATAGCTGCTACATTTAGAAAATTTGAAAAAATACCGTTATCTAAAAGTTTTAAACCTGTATTAAACAGTGAGGAAGCACGTGTTGCATTCGCAGAAAATAATTCTGATATAGATGTTTTAAATACATTATTATTAGATCCTGAGAATGAAAAAACTGTATACAACAACATGGTGATTTTTAAAGAGGATAAGAAAAAAGAAAAAATATTTTTTCATTTTCTACTTCATTATAGCCTTGAAAAAATAGTAACAAAACTGATAGAAGAAAATCAAATAAACTTTTTAAAAAAACTATTTTTAAATAATAAAATAGCGTATTCAAAATACATTCCACTTTTAATTAAATTACACAAAACACTTAAAAAACAAGGAGATAAAGGTATTTTAAAATCTTTAGAAACTGTCATCGTAAATCATTCTTTTACTAATAAAATCTATCAAAGAATCCTCTTTTTTGAAAAAGAAACAGTAGAAGGAAAGATACATAAATTAGCTTCTTACAATTCTCAAGAACAATCGTTATTAAAAGAAGAAATTATAGATCTGTATAAAATGAGCAGTTGGAAACAGCGTATTGAATTGTTACAAACAATAAAAAATTCTGAAAACCATACAGCTCTTTTTGAACTGAATTTTAAACACTCTTTAGACGGAAAAAAAGTATCACCTAGATTATTTAATACTTCTCAAATAGATCAATTTGAAAAGCATTCAGAAGCTATTGAATTCACAAAAGAAAGATCTTATTATTTACAATGCCATAGTAATGAATTTATACTAGCTTATGTAAAAGAACTTACTTCAGATCAAGAAACAGACCCTTCTTTACTCAGCTCTTTTTACCAATTAAGCACAGAACGAAAATGGGAAATATTAAAACCTGAAATAACGCAAGGAAATTATTATTGGTTTAGTTTCTTTAATAATTTTGCCCCTATAAATAGCGAATTAAGAGGATGGTTTAAAAAAGCATCGTCAGACGGTAAATTAGCTTTTATAAAATGTTTAATAGATACAAATAGATCTCTTTATTTTCCTAATTTAGAGAAAGAGTTACTTCCATTTATAAAAGAATTTAAAGAGCCAATAGCTTGGCAATTGTTTTTTAAACTCCAATTTAAAAGAAATAAAAAAGAGTTAACAAGAATATTTACAAATGAATATGTTGGGTATAGTACTTCAATGAAAATAGAATTATTATCTCATTTATTGTATAAGGTTCCTAATACTTTGATGGATGCTTCTGTTTTTAAAGCATTAATATCAACGGATGAAAAAGAAGAAGTTTTGTTGATTCAATTACAATTAAAAACATTAGACTATAAAACAGTTAAAATAGATATAGTAGTTGATTTTATAAAGCAACTAACTAAACTAGATGTGCTTTTGGCAAAGCAAAGTTTAGTTGAAGTATTAGAATCTAGTACTGGCATAGGTTTAGAAAAACAAATGAAAATACTAAGCGAATGTTATACTATTAAAGTATTAAGCGATACAGTAACTACTCAAATAGTTCATCTTTTTTCTACAGAATTGTTAGCCTTAAGTTTTCTTACAGAAGAGCAGAGAATACTATTTTACAAACAAGTAAGTGAGTTTATTAAAGTACACAATACAGAAATAGATAAAAAAAGACTTTTAAAAAACCTAGCAGATGAATCTCCTGATGAAGTTACACCAATACTTATGGATGTTTTGTCATCTAAAAAGAAAACTGAACTAGATGCACTTTGTTTACGATTATTAAAAAAAACAATATCTAAAGAAATATATTTAGAAACTTGTTATAGTTTATTATCAAGTGAAAAGGAAAACCTTTTTTCTACTATAATAAAAACACTTAGTTTTGCGAATTATTCACCTGTTATTCCAACTTTTATTAAGCTACTTTCGCACAAGAAGTTTTCGAAAGATTCTCGTGAAGGATTACTTATAATGGGGGAGAAAATAATTCCTATACTCACCAAAGAAATAAATAAAGCAAGACCTGATAAACGAAATATTTTAACAAACTTATTAGCAGAAATAGAAAGTTAAATAGTTATTAGGATTAATGTTGAGAGAGATTAACACGGAAATCAAAAAAAATGATTAATCAAACCAAAAATTACTTTGAATAAACAAATCACATACATTTTATTATACCTGTTGTTAGTAGGTGTATCATTAACAGCTCAAAACAGTCAATTACGATCGTATTCTATAGAAGATGGTTTGCCACAATCGCAAGTGTATGATATTGTTCAAGATGACACAGGATATTTGTGGTTAGGAACCAGAGGAGGAGGATTGAGTAGTTTTGATGGGAGTAATTTTGCTGTTTGGAATGAAAGTGACGGATTGTTATCAAACTATATTAATGCTTTATATGCTATAGATAATACATTATTTATAGGAACTAATCGTGGATTATCTATTAAAGTAAAAGATAGTTTTTCAAATTTTACTTCACCAGAAATTAATTACTTTTTTCCTACTGAAAACCAACTATTCTTAGGAACCAAAAACGGGATTTATTCATATACGGAATCAAAAAAAATAAAGAAACTAAATATTCATCAAGAAATAGATGAAAGTATTGTAAATGCCATTGTTTTCGATGGTTATTTTCATTGGATTGCTACTAATAAAGGATTGTGGAAAGTAGATAAATTAGATGCAAAAAGTAGACAAATTCAGAAAATAGAAGCTAATAACTTTTCAGCTTTGGTTTACGATCAAAATAAAATTTATGCAGCTACATTTAATAGTGGAGTATTAATATTAGATATTGAAGATAGTAAAGCTGATATTTTTTTACCAAAACCATTGAGAGTAAACTCTATGAGCATCCATAAAAACAATGAATTATGGATAGCTACAGATAATACAGGAATAACTGTATTAAATATTGATAATTATACCGTAAAGAGAAGAATAAATAAAACAAAAGGATTAGCAGTTTCTCATATTAGAAAAGTAGTTACAGACAGACAATCAAATGTTTGGATTGCAACTTCTGGTGGCGGTTTTTATAAATATTTTCAAAATAACTTTCAACATTTTGATAAGGATTCAGGTTTAAAAGGAAATAGAATTTATGCTGTACATAAATCTGATAGTTGTGTATGGATTTCTAGTTCTGAGGCTGGTTTAACTAAAATAGATTCATTAGGAATTCATCATATTCCTGAAATTGAAGGTTTTTCAGAAGTAAAAATAAAAACCATAACAAGCGATCGTAATAATAATATTTGGGCAGGATCTGAAGGAAAAGGTGTTTTGTTAAGAACGACTAAGCAGATAGATAGTTTAGTAGTAGATAAAAGTGATACATTAAACATTGTAACCAATGTAATTAGTAAAAAAGTTGTAGAGCATAAGGTTTTAAATGAGAAAAATGGCTTTCCTTCTAATTGGATTCGCAAACTTGTTAGTGGCAAAAATAATTCAATGTGGGCAGCTACATATTCAAGTGGAATTGTTCAATTTAATTATGATTTAGAAAAGGATAGTTTAATTATTCAGAAAATATATGGTCAGAAAAATGGATTGACCGATCTATTAATTAAAGATATTGCAATAGATAGTCAAAATAGACTTTGGTATGCAACCCAAAACGGTCATTTAGGCTATTTACAAAAAGGAAAACATACAGGTTTTGGCGATGTATTAAAGGAAAAAACAACGATAAGAACGTTGCTTTTTTATCAGAATCATCTTTTTGTTGGTACTGCTGGTAAAGGAATTTGGCTAGCAACACTCGAACAAGGAATAAAAGCACCTAGGTTTAAGCCTTTGAAAGGTGTTAAAAATTTATCATCAAAAAATATTTATCAACTCATTTTCGACGATCAAGGATATTTATGGGCAGGAACAGAACGTGGTGTTGATAAAATTCAGTTAAATCAAGAAAATGACATAGAAGATGTGTATCATTTTGGTAGAAATGATGGGTTTTTAGGAATAGAAACCTGTTTAAATTCGGTAGCTAAAGATGATAATGGAAGTATTTGGTTTGGTGCTTTGTATGGATTAACTAAATACACGCCGAGTACAGATAAGAAAGCAATTTTAAAACCGAGTGTTTACTTTAAAGACGTTCAAGTAGCTTACAAAAGTGTTGATACGATTAATTTAAAGGAATGGACAAATAGTAATAAAATATTACAATTAACTCCAGATCAAACCCAACTAAGTTTTGCATACAATAGCATTGATATTGATCATCCAAATCAGATAGAATATAGATCTAAATTAAATAAAAATGAATGGAGTCCGTGGAGTAAAGAGAAAAAGCAAAATTTCGCAGGTTTAGCTTATGGCTCACATGAATTTTCCGTACAATCTAGAAATTATAGATGGGAGCAAAGTGATCCTATTCAGTTTAATTTTTTTATAGACAGTCCTATTTATGAAAAAACATGGTTTCAATGGACATTTATTGGGCTAATTATAGTTCTTTTGCTAATCTTCGGATGGTTATATATAAGAAGAATACGTTTGAAGAATAAGGTAGATAAAGAGCAATTACAAATGCAAAACCATTTGTTGAGTTTAGAACATAAAGCATTACAATTACAAATGAATCCTCATTTTATTTTTAATGTTTTAAATGGGGTAAAAGCAATGGCTAGTAGCAAGCCAGACAAAATGAACACCACTATCAATAGTTTTGCTGTATTGTTAAGAGAAACATTAAATAATTCAAGAAAAGAACACATTACATTAGCGCAAGAGATTAAAACATTACATCATTATGTAACTTTAGAGCAGTTAATGGCTACTAAAACGTTCACGTTTCATATTGAAAATACTTGTGATTTAGACGCGGAAGAAATATTAATTCCTCCAATGTTAATTCAACCTTTTGTAGAGAATGCTGTAAGGCATGGAATTTTAAAAGGAAATAAAGAAGGAAAATTACAAATATTGTTTAAAACAGTAAATGATTTTTTAGAATGTAGTGTTATTGATAACGGAATTGGTATTTTTAAATCGCAAGAAACCAAAGAAAAAACAGATCACCAGTCGATGGCATTAACCGTTACCAAAGAACGTTTGGTTTCTATTTCAGGAAAAAATGCCTTAGAAATAACAGAAATAAAAGATGATAATGGTAGTATTGATGGAACAAATATTACCTTTAAAATACCTTTACTAACAGATTATTAAAAATATGCTAACAGCCGTTATTGTAGAAGATATGATTGATGCTTTACAGTTACTAAAAAGTGATTTAGAAACTAGGCATCCAGAAATAGAAATTATTAACACTGCACAAAGTGTGGTTGAAGCTGCCAAAGTACTCCGAAAAAAGCAACCTGATATATTGTTTTTAGATATTATGTTAGGCGATGGTACAGGCTTTGATATTTTAGAAATTTTTCCAGATTTAAAGTCAAAAATCATTTTTGTAACTGCAAGTGATGAATATGCTATAAGAGCTTTTAAGTTTGCCGCAATTGACTATGTGTTAAAACCTTACGGTTATGAAGATTTAGATTTGGCTATTAATAGAGCAAAAGAACAAATTCAGCCAAATAAAGAAAGTTTGACAATTTTAAAAGAAACACTTTCTGCACCAGAAAAGAAACCAGATAAAATATCATTACATACGTTAGATAAAATTATTATCGTGAGTTTAGACGATATTATTCGTTGTGAATCTGATAGCAATAACACTATTTTTTATTTACAAGACAAACGAAAAATATTTGTAACAAAAACACTCAAGTACTTTTCTGATATGTTGAAGAGCTATGATTTTCTTAGGATCCATCAAAGTCATTTAGTGAATTTACAATGTATAAGTGCTTTTATAAAAACAGATGGCGGCTATTTAATGCTTAAAAACGGAGAAAATGTTCCTGTTTCTGTTCGTAAAAAAGCTGAGATTATAGAGATATTAGATAAAATGCATCGTTAAGAATCAATTTTATAAGTTTCAAACTTTCAACTTTAAAAATTATATTCGTAAAAACCGAATTATTACAATGTCTAAGTTACCAAATACTACAGCGAGTATATTTTCTGTAATGTCGCAATTAGCTAATCAGCACAATGCAATTAACTTATCTCAAGGATTTCCAAATTTCCCTGTAGATAAGCGATTATTAAAAATATCAGAGCGATTATTATCAGAAAATATTCATCAGTATACACCAATGGCTGGTTTGCCTTCTCTATTACATAAAATAGCGTTGTTAACACAAGAAAATTATCAGCGAATTATCAATACTAATTCAGAGTTATTAATCACTACAGGTGCTACACAAGGAATTTTTACTGCAATAAATACGTTTATTAAAAATGGTGACGAAGCAATTATTTTAGATCCGAGTTATGATAGTTATGAGCCTTCAGTTTTAGTAGCAGGAGGTAAGCCAGTTAGAGTTTCTTTGAATGATGATTATACACCAAACTTTAATAAAATAGCGTCGGCAATTACTTCAAAAACCAAACTTATCATTATTAATAATCCACATAATCCAACAGGAAAAATATGGAGTGAAAATGATTTTGAAGCATTAGAAACTTTATTAGAAAAACATCCACAAGTTTTATTATTAAGTGACGAAGTTTACGAGTATATTTCGTTTAAACACCAACATATTTCAGCAAATACTCGTCCCAAATTAATAGATAAAACAATTATAGCATCTTCTTTTGGAAAATCATTACATGTTACAGGATGGAAAGTTGGTTATTTAATAGCTCCAGAAGCATTAATGAAAGAAATAAAGAAAATACATCAGTTTTTAGTTTTTAGCGTCAATAGTATTGCACAACATGTAATTTCTGAGTATTTAGATATTGTTGATTTTAATGAAGTAGCTAAAATGTATGAACGTAAAAAAACGCTATTTCAAAATGCATTAAAAGATAGCAAATTCGAACTGTTACCTTCTGAAGGAACCTATTTTCAAATTGTAAATTACAAGGGAATTAGTACTGAAAATGATATGGATTTTGCTAAGAAATTAATTACACAACATGGGGTGGCAGCCATTCCTATTTCAGTTTTTTATGAAGATGCTACCGACAAACAAATGTTAAGATTTTGTTTTGCTAAAACCGATGAAACATTACTTGCTGCAGCAGATAAATTAGTTAAAGTAGTATAGGTTATAACTATTTAATGTCTTAAACGATTCTAATATTAAGTTTCTACTTACGCTTATACATCGAAGTCTAGTACCAGTGTTTTTTTTCCTATTTTGAAATAAAATAATATTAATCAACAAATTATTATGCTAAAAAATATTTCAAATTTAGGTACAGTTTTAAACAAATCAAGTCAAAAATCTATCAAAGGTGGTGGAGTAGGATGTATTATTATAGGTGGAGTTATCCGTTGCGACATTCTTAATTGTTCAGGTGGAGTATGCGGAAATGGACCATCAGGTTGTCCAGGTTGGGATAACTGTATAAAGTAAGGAGATCATACCTTAAAAATACAAGAAAAGGAATATTCAAAATATGAATATTCCTTTTTTTATTATGAATAATATCACAAAGATTAAATTATCTTTGATTAGATATTTCGACCAAATATAAAATGAGAGATTTTCAAGCAACAACACCTCAAGATAATTCTACTAAGAAAAAGCAAAAAATAACGATAGGAAAGGCATTTAAAACAATTATTTGGCCAAGACGAAAGTTGGTTTTCATAGGACTCTTTTTTATCGCAATAAATCGTGTAGCTAGTTTAATATTACCTTGGCAGTCTAAAATTTTATTAGATGAAGTAATTCCAAACAAAAACATGACCAAGTTATATGAAGTGTTGCTTTTTGTTGGAGGTGCACTGTTATTACAAGCAATAACGTCTTTTTTATTGACCAGAATTTTAAGTGTACAAGCGCAATATGTAATTTCTGAGTTACGTGCTCAAGTGCAAAAAAAAGTATTATCGTTGCCAATCCGTTTTTTTGATAATACAAAATCGGGGGCTTTAGTTTCTCGTATTATGAGCGATGTAGAAGGTGTACGTAATTTAATAGGTACAGGTTTGGTACAACTTGTTGGTGGTGTTATTACTGCGGTAGTTTCTGTAGTTTTATTAATACAAATAAATGGCTGGATGACTTTATTTGTGTTTTTACCGGTTACTATTTTCGGTTTTGTAGCTTTAAAGGCATTTAAATATATCAGACCAATTTTTAGAAATAGAGGAAAGATTAATTCTGAAGTTAAAGGTAGACTTACTGAAACTTTAGCTGGTGTAAGAGTTATTAAAGGTTTTAATGCCGAAGAACAAGAAAATAAAATTTTTGAAAAAGGAGTAGCTTTACTCTTTGATAATGTAAAAAAGAGTTTAACAGCAACTGCAATTATTTCAAGTTCATCTACTTTTTTATTAGGCTTAGCGTCTTTAGGAATTATGGGAATCGGAGGTTATTTTATGATTAAAGGGGAAATGACTACAGGAGAGTTTTTGTCTTTTACCTTATACTTGGGATTAATGATTGCTCCAATAGTACAAATGAGTAATATTGGAAGTCAATTTACAGAAGCATTGGCTGGTTTAGATAGAACTGAAGAATTAATGAATATGACTCCTGAAGATGAATTAGGAGAGCGAACGATTGTTTTGGATAATTTAAAAGGTGAATTAACTTTTAATGATGTTTCTTTTGCTTATGATGAAGGAAAAAATGTACTTCATAACATTAATTTCAATGTCAAAGCAGGTTCTGTAATCGCTTTAGTAGGAAGTTCGGGTTCAGGAAAATCAACCATAGCAGGTTTGAGTGCTTCGTTTTTAAATCCGCAATCAGGTATAATAACTATTGATGGGAAAGATTTATCAAAAGTAAAATTGAGTAGCTTTAGAAAACATTTAGGAGTGGTTTTGCAAGACGAATTTTTATTTGAAGGTACAATACGAGATAATATTTTGTTTCCACGACCAAATGCTACCGAAGAAGAATTACAACGTGCTGTAAAAGCGAGTTATGTTAATGAATTTACAGATCGTTTTGATGATGGTTTGGATACTTTAATAGGAGAAAGAGGTGTAAAATTATCAGGAGGTCAAAGACAAAGAATTGCAATAGCAAGAGCTATTTTAGCAGATCCTAAAATTATTATTTTAGACGAAGCAACTTCTAATTTAGATACTGAAAGTGAAGCATTAATTCAAAAATCATTGGCTACGCTTGTAAAAGATAGAACTACTATTGTAATAGCGCATCGTTTGAGTACGATTAAAAAAGCCGATCAAATATTAGTAATTGAATCTGGAAAGATAGCAGAACAGGGAACGCACGAAGAATTAATTAGTAAAGGAGGTAGGTATTTCGATTTATATACCTATCAAGCTAAAATATAAAGCTTTATCAGTTGCTAGATACTTTAGCTTGATGAATATTGATTTGATTAAAGTCTACTTGGCGATTAAAGATTTAATTTTAATGATACCAACTTTGTGTAAAATACGCATTATAACATAAGTTACATCTATTTCGTACCAATGTATACCTCCAAAATTAGCTCTTGTACTGTGTTTATGATGATTATTATGATAACCTTCACCCATCATTAAAAAATCAAATCTAAAAAGGTTTTTAGAAGTATCAGTAGTTTTAAAGTTTACGTAACCATAAATATGACCAAACCAATTAATAATAACACCGTGTATTGGTGCCATCAAAAATAAAACAGGTAATAACAACCATTGCCACCATGCTGTAGCAAAAACAGCAAATAAAATAGTATATACAACTCCCCAAGCAATTCTAGAAATTCTAGAGCCTGCAAAACGATCAAAACCTTCCCATTGAGGAACGTTTTTCATGAATTTTTGATCTACTTCAATTCGTTTTTGGTTGATATCTTGATAAATGTTTTTTGTTTTCCACATCATAGCAAACATATTACCATCGTAACTTGGCGAATGTGGATCTTTTTCAGTGTCGGTGTATGCATGATGAATTCGATGCATAATTCCGTAACCATAAGCACTTAAATAACTAGGTCCTTGACATAACCAAGTTAAAAAGAAAGTGATTTTTTCTGTTCTTTTAGACATGGTAAATACTTGATGAGCAGCATATCTATGAAGAAAAAATGATTGAAAAAATAAACTTGAATACCAAAGAAAAAATACCAAAAGTAGTATTGCCATAAAATTATAATTTTTTGCAAAATTACTTCTAGAAAAGACGTAGAACAATGAACCAATGTTAACTAATTTCTTTGCGAATACGACTCAATCCTTGTGGAGTAACACCAATGTAAGAGCTAATATATTTTAAAGGAATTTCCTTAATTATCTCAGGATGATCTTTAAAAAGATTTAAATAACGTTCTTTAGCAGTAAATTGTAATAATTTTTGCTCCCTTCTCGATTTTAATAAGAAAAGACGCTCGGCTGTTAATCGACCAATTAAATTACCAATTTGAGTTGTTTTGTAAACCTCTTGCAAGTCATCATAGCCAATACTTAAAATAACAGTTTCTGTAAGTGATTCTATTTCGTAAAGAGAAGGTTTTCTTGTTAAAAATGAATCATAAGCACTTATAAACTGTTCTTTAAAAGAGAAACCAAAGGTAATTTCTTTGGAAGGATCAATATTAGGTATGTAAAAACGAACCAATCCAGAAATAATAAAAGAAATAGAGTTTTCAACTTTACCTAGTTTTAAAAATGTAGTTTTTTTAGGAACAACGTGTTTACTAAGCTTAGAAGAAAAAAAACTCCAATCACTATCAGAAACAACAGCAAACTGTTCTAAATAATTTCTGACTATTTCTAATGTTTTTTCTGTATTTGTACTCATAATTAATGCAAGATACTTAATTAATAAGAAGGAAATGTTAAATTGAAAGTGTAAAAATACATTTCAACAAGAATAAACGACGGTTCAAAATAAAGCTGTTTTATTTACTCTAAAATTATCACATCTTTGAGTGTATATTCAATAAAATATCAATCTTTTAAACAACTATTTTATGTCACCTTCAGAAGTTTTTTCAATAGCAAATATGATGGCTATGCCTATGTGGATTTTAATGATTTTCTTACCTAAATGGAAAGTTACCAGGTTTTTAATTGATTATAAAATCATCCCTATATTATTATCTGTAATTTACATCATCTATATTTTCATTTCTATACAAGCGGGAGGTATGATGGATTTTGGAAGTTTAGCATCTGTTATGGAACTTTTTACTCAACAGAATGCTGTTTTAGCAGGATGGGTTCATTATTTAACTTTTGATCTTGTAGTTGGAATGTGGATGCTAGATCAGAATAAAAAATTACAAATACATCAAGCAATTATGGCGCCTTGTCTATTAGGTGCATTTATGTTTGGACCCTTAGGTTTCTTTTTATTTATGATTATAAAGTTTATTAAAGAGAAGTAATCATGAAGTATGTATTAGATTTTTTAGAGACTGTAAAAAAACAAAGCAAAGTATTATATGTTATTGCTCTAGTTCATTTAGTAGTATCATTAGTATGTATAGTTGGTGTTTTTATAGATTCTAGAACCTTAATGGGAATAAATGTATGGATTAAACCATTGAAATTTAATATTTCTGTTGCTGTTTATTTATTAACGGTTGGCTTTTTAATTACTTTATATCCGTATTCAAATTTAAAGAAGAATATTATCAATCACATTACTGCTTGGACTTTGCTTGTTGAAGTTGGTATTATCACTTATCAAGGAGTTCGAGGAGTACAATCCCATTACAATACATCTAGTGCATTTGATGGTATATTGTTCGGAATTATGGGACTGCTGGTTGCTATTAATGTGTTGGTAATGATATGGTTTATTTTTGATACAGTTAGATTAAAACTACATACAGAAAAATCAATTCAATGGGCTATTTTGTTAGGCTGGATTGTAATTGTTATAGGTAGTTGGATTGGGGGGCAAATGATCAAACAAATGTCTCATACTGTTGGTATAGCTGATGGAGGAGAAGGTCTACCTATACTAAACTGGAGTACTATTGCTGGAGATTTAAGAGTTGCACATTTTTTTAGTTTGCATACAATACAAATAATTCCGTTATTCGCATTCGTACTTTCAAAAAAATGGAAATCAACTAGTAAAAAACAAATCTTAATGGTAACTACTTTTGCCTTTGTCTATGCTTTTTGGATCGGATTTGTTTTTTATCAAGCCAAGCAAGGTATACCACTTATAAGACTATAACGAATGCTAATGTTTAACAAAAAAAAGAGAATTCAATATTTAGGATTTAATGATAATTGGTTTACAATTATCGGGATGATAATGTTAAGTTTTATTACCGATTTTCTTTTTAGCAAATCATTTTTCAGATATCCTTTACTTGAAGCAATTTTGAGCTGGTCTGTTTCTTTATTTTTTACAATTTGTAATTGGTTAATTATACGAAGTATTTTAATTGGGTTAAGAAAACGATTCCCTGATTTTAAAGATGATAAAAAAAGAGTCATTATTTTTCTATTATCCATTATAAGTACTGTGGTTTTTGTTGATTTCTTCGGAGGAAAATTGTTAATGTTTATTTTCAATTCTTTGGGAGCAAATGCGAGCCATTCACAGCAATTAAAAGTATTAATACCAGTTACCATTATAACCATAATGATTATGGCTATTTATGAAGCTATTTACTATTACATACGATTAAAAAAATCAATAAGGGAGGAAGAGCAAACAAAGCAAATAATGATACAGGCGCAGTTAGATACGCTTAGAAATCAGGCACAACCTCACTTTTTATTCAATAGCTTAAATACGTTACGAGACATTATTGATGAAGAAGCTAAAGAAGATGCTAAAAAATTTGTAGATAAACTCTCAGATGTATATCGTTTTATTTTAGAATCTGGTAATTCAAATGTAATAGCTCTGCAAAAAGAAGTAAAGTTTGTAAAGTCTTATATTCATATTCAATTAGAGCGATTTGGAGATAATTTAAAGGTAAATTGGAATGTTTCTGATGATAGTTTAGGCTTGTTAATTGTACCCATGAGTTTACAACTTTTAATAGAAAATGCAATAAAACACAATGTAGTGTCTAGAGCTAAACCTTTGTTAATTAACGTTGAAACAACCGGTAAAGGATTGGTTGTTAGTAATAAAATTCAGCCAAAGTCAACAAAAGTACCATCAACAAAAATAGGATTAAAAAATATAGCCAAAAGATATGCTTTAATATCCAATCAACCATTAGAGATAAAGGATAATAATGAGCACTTTACAGTAACTATTCCGTTATTAAAAAGATCTAATCCAAAGAAATAACTATGAAAACATTGATAATAGAAGATGAACAACGTGCAGCTCGTCAATTACAAAACTTACTTCATAAAACAAATTTTGAGTATCAATTATTAGATGTTATTGATACTGTTGAAGATGCTGTTTTATGGTTTGGTAAAAATGAAGTGCCTGATTTAGTGTTTATGGATATTCAATTGGCGGATGGATTAAGTTTTGAAATATTTCAAAAAATAGAAGTTAATGCACCTATAATTTTCACAACTGCTTTTGATCAATATGCCATTCAGGCATTTAAAGTAAATAGTGTTGATTATTTACTGAAACCAATACAGCAAGAAGATTTACAAATTGCATTGCGTAAATTCAAAAAATCGAATAATGCGAATACAGTTGATCCTTCTATTTTAAGGGAGCTTTTAGCTAGTATGCAAACACCACAAAAACGAACTGGAATTTTAGTAAAAGAAGGTAGTGGTTTTGTACAAATTAGAATAGCTGAGTTATTATATATATACTCTCAAGATAGTATTACTTTTGGAGTAACACATAATAAAAGATACATTATAGATGAAACTGTTGATCAGTTATTTAATTCGTTAGATGATCATAAATTTTACAGAATTAATCGAGGACAAATTGTAGCCAAATTATCAATTCAAAAAATAGAACCTTATTTTAATCACAGAGTAAAACTTGTTGTAGAAAACCCAAGAGACCAAGAGTTTATTGTAAGCAGACAAAAAACAAGTGATTTCAAAGAATGGATGAATACCTAACAGTACTAATTTACAATTAAAAAAGACTTTGTACTCCGTTTTCTAATTCATACAAAGTAGTAATTTCTTTATCAGATAGGTTTCTATTAAAAACAGAGTAGTCATCCATTAAACCAATATAACCAAGCCCTAAGTACATATTAGATTTTGATACATCCCAAGTAAAAGGAGTGGTAATATCATTTCGAGTTCCCATGTGTTTACCGTTAATGTATAAAGAAGCTTGTCCTTTGTTGGTATTTAAACCAGAAAAATTAATGAATATATGTGTCCATTTATTTGTTCCAAATGGAGGATTTTTAACTCCTGTTAAACGTTTTATAAAAATAGGATTTTCATTATCAGGTCCTTCAGGTGTAGGATTCCATACTTCACGATCACCAATAACACCCAATCTAAAATCACGCGGATTTTCTTTGGTAAAATCTACCCAAATAGCAGCATCATTATAACTAACGTCTGTAATTTGAATAGGATCACAATAACCAGGCTTTAAATCTGTTTCAGGATCTAAACTCAACCAAAAGGAAATTCCACCATTCCAATTTTCTGTATTGTAAGCTATGTTTTTTTCACTTGCATAAAAAATACTTCCTTGGCTACGTTCTGTAAACACTAAACCAGCACCATATTTACCTTTGCCTTCTTGTATAGAAATATCTGGTTTATGTAAACCAACTTTAGCCGAATCTAAACCTGTTCTTCTATTAGAAACAGTAAATAATCTATTGTCTCCTAAAGCAAAATCAGCATCAATACCTTTGTCAAAAGACGAGTAAAAAGTCAAAGCCTTTTTTAAATCAATTTTAGTAGTGTCTACAATTTTTACTTCCTCTTTTTTCTCTTTTTACATGAAAATAAAAATAAAGAAGAGGCTAAAATGATAATTAAAAATTGGTGTTTGGTTGCTAAATACATGATTAGTTGTTGTTAATGTTCATTATTTAAAATGAACATACATTAAAAATCTAAAGTTATACATCAGAATTAAATTAGCCAAACTTAATACATAACACTTCAAGTATAAAAAACAACGTTTCAATACAAAGTAGTATCATTCAGCTTATAAAAAGCTAATATTTGTTGTAAACATTATTTAAAAAGGTTCAAACATTGTAACAATAATATTAAAATAAACATGATAAAAACATTCACTATTCTAATAATGCTGTTTGTGTGCCTTTTTTTAACAGCACAAGAAAAAGTAACTACCAACCAATGGCAAAAAGACCTTCTATTTTTACAAAATACCGTTCACAAAAATTATAACTTTTTATTTGTTAAAATAGATAAAGAAGCTTTTGATAGTGAAGTAGAAAAACTTTATAATGAAATTCCAAATTTAAGGGAACACGAGATTGTTGTAGGAATGTCTAAAATTGTATCATTATTTAAATATGGACATACAGGTATATTTTTAGAAGGTAGGTCATCTTTTCATCACTTACCATTTAATTTATATGAATTTACTGATGGAGTTTTCATTCAAGGAACTACCAAAAAATATAAAAAAGCATTGGGAGCTAAAGTTTTAAAGGTTAATAATATGACTATTGAACATGCTTTAGAAAAAATACAACCAGTTGTAAATTCAGAAAATAGTCAATATTTTAAAGCTTATGGTATCAATCACCTTGTTATTTTAGAGGTTTTACATGCACAAAAAATAACGAAAGAATTACAAAGTTCTGTAACATTAACCTTAGAGAAAGATGGAAAAACATTCACTCAAACTTTCGAATCATTGCCAAAAGGTAAATCAGTGCCAACGAAGTACGGATTTGTAAGTGATAATGAAGAATGGTTAGGAGCTAGAGATGAATCAAAAACCCCATTGTTTTTGAAGAATTTAGACAAGGTTTATTTTTATGAATATTTACCTAAAGAAAAAGCGGTGTATGTTAGACACAGCAGAATAGCAAACGATAAAACAGAAGACACAGAAACATTTTATAATAGAGTTTTTGATTTTATTGAAAAAAATCAGGTTGAAAAATTAGTATTAGATGTACGTTTAAATGGAGGAGGAAATAACTATTTAAATAAACCTATAATAACAAATATCATCAAATCTGAAAAAATTAATAAAATAGGTAGTTTGTATGTAATTATTGGTAGAAGAACATTTTCAGCTAGTCAGAACTTAGTAAATGAAATAGATAATTATACCAATGCACTTTTTGTAGGAGAACCAACCGCCGAGAATATTAATTTCTGGGGAGATACTAATACTGTAATATTACCCAACAGTAAAATTAAAGCTTATTTGTCGTATGCATGGTGGCAAGATAAACCAGCGTGGGAAAATGCAGATTGGACAGCTCCACAAATACCAGTGGGTATAAGTTCTACTGAATATATTACTAATCAAGATCCGATACTAACAGCAGCATTGAATTTTTCTGGAGAAAATTTTAAACCTAATCCAATGGATTACATTAGAAAGTTGTTCATGGAAGGAAATATGCAAAAATTAGCCATGGAAACATCAAAAATGGTAAAAGATCCTAGATATAAATTTTTCAACTTTGAAGAAGAATTGAGTAAGTCAGGAAAAAGATTTTTAGAAATCAATCCACAAACAGCAGTACAAATACTATCATTTGTATCTCAATTATTTCCAAAATCACCAAGCGCTATTAAAAACTTAGCAGAAGGATACCTTAAAATGGGCGACAAAGTTAAAGCTAGTGAATTGTTAAATAAAGTAATTGCTATGGATAAAGGAGGTCAGAATGGTAAAAATGCAAAAGATTTATTAGAAAGTATCAACTAATACGCATTCAAATAAATTGAATTAAACATAAGCTCTTTCAGCATTAGTTGAAGGAGCTATTTTTATATTCAATTATAAAGTTTGTAGAAAACTGTTTTTTTGAGAGCTAATCAAAGAATTAGTTGTGAATCCTTGTGGTAAGGATGTTAAATAATTACTAAAAAACATGAATATTGACGAATACTAAACAATAGTGTTATATTTTGAGGAACATCAACTAAAAAAACTATTATTTCGGTTATTTTATTCCAGAATTAATAAAATAATTAGAAACGTTTTCAAAAAACAATACAATGGTTAAAACAACTAACTACACACTATATTTATGTAATCTTTTACTTTTTTTCAGTGTTTTTAATGGTGTAGCACAAGATAGAGTTACAGGAAAACCTTTTGCCACTCGTTCAGAAGTTTTAGGTCAAAATGGAATGGTAGCTACTAGTCATCCAATAGCTACACAAGTAGGTTTAGATATTCTTAAAAAAGGAGGAAACGCTATAGATGCAGCTATTGCGGCAAATGCAGCTTTAGGTTTAATGGAGCCAACAGGATGCGGAATAGGTGGAGACCTTTTTGCAATCGTATGGGATGGTAAAACTAAAAAGCTTTATGGTTTAAATGCTAGTGGTAGATCACCTCAAAAATTAACTTTAGAATATTTTGAGAAAAAAGGAATGTCAAAAATTCCTTCGCTAGGACCTTTACCTGTGAGTGTTCCAGGTGCAGTAGATGGGTGGTTTGAGTTGCATAAAAAGTTTGGGTCTAAACCTATGACAGAAATTTTAGCACCAGCAATAGATTATGCAGAAAAAGGATTTCCGTTAACAGAATTAATTGCTTGGTATTTAAATAGAAGTGTTCCTTATTATGAATCAAAAGGATTTCCGAATATAGCAGATACTTACAAATTTCAAAATGGAGGAAAATTGCCTAATGAAGGAGAAATCTATAAAAATCCATATTTAGCAAACACTTACAAGAAAATAGCTGAAGGCGGTAGAGATGCTTTTTACAAAGGAAGTATTGCTAAAACAATAGGTAAATTTATCAAAGAGCAAGGAGGATTTTTGTCAGCTAAAGATTTAGCAGCACATAAATCAGAATGGGTTCAACCGGTATCTGTAAATTATAGAGGTTATGATGTTTGGGAATTACCACCAAATGGACAAGGAATTGCAGCGCTTCAAATGTTACAAATACTAAAAGGATATGATTTTTCTAATATAGAGTTTGGTAGTACTGAACATTTACACTTATTCACAGAAGCAAAAAAGTTAGCTTTTGAAGATAGAGCTAAGTATTATGCAGACATGGACTTTTTTGATGTGCCTGTAGAAGAATTATTATCTGATGCATATGCTGAAAAGAGGAGAGCACAAATAGGTAAAAGAGCAAGTACATATTCAGCAGGAAAAATATCAGCAGGTGAAACTATTTATATGACGGTTGCTGACAAAGAAGGAACTATGATTTCATTAATACAAAGTAACTATAGAGGAATGGGATCAGGAATGGTACCTCCAAAATTAGGATTTATGTTACAAGATAGAGGAGAGTTATTCAGTCTTAAAAAAGGACAAGCAAATACTTACGAACCAAGAAAGAGACCTTTTCACACAATTATTCCAGCTTTTATAACCAAAGAAGGAAAACCTTTTGTAAGTTTTGGAGTTATGGGAGGAGATTTTCAACCTATGGGACATACACAAATTGTAATGAATTTAGTTGACTTTGGAATGAATTTACAAGAAGCAGGAGATGCTCCAAGATGGGATCATACAGGCGGTGCTAGCCCTATGGGAGCAACTACAACCAATACTGGAACTATTCGTACAGAATCTGGAATACCATATTCAACTCTTAGAGGTTTAATGGGTAAAGGTCACAAAACAGGTACGGCAAGAGGAATCTATGGTGGTTATCAGGCTATTTTATGGGATGATGTTAATAAAGTATATCATGGAGCTTCGGAAAGTCGAAAAGATGGTCAAGCTGCAGGATATTAAATCTAAAATTAATTTCTTTACTCACATCAAAGAACTAAATTAGTAGTCATCTAATTTAAAATTATAGAGGTCAGTAGTTAAAAACACAAGTGAATGAGTTTAATGTTTTGATTAACAGTATTTAAAATTACAAACTAAAAATATTGTACAACTAACTACCAACCTCTATAAAATTTATTGACCAAGTATTGAAAACAACCAATGAGTAGTACATCAAAATCCCAATCATCTTTCTTTAGTCGAATTCCTCATGCAATAACGATGTTATTTGGCATCATCGTTTTTGTAACATTATTAACGTATGTACTTCCGGCAGGAATGTATGAACGAGTAATGACAAATGGTAGGAGTACGGTTGTACCAAATTCTTATAAAACTATAGCATCAACACCTATTGGTTTGTTAGCTATGTTTAAAGCGATTCCATTGGGCTTTAAAGCTGCCGTAGAAATTATTTTTATTGTTTTAGCAGGAGCAATTATGTTTGGTTTTATGGATAAAACAAAAGCCGTTGAAAATGGAGTAGGAACGCTTGTTAAAAAACTAGGACTTAAAAATAAATACTTGATTATTGTCATAATGACTTTCATTTATGGCTTATTAGGTATGGCCATAGGTTATGAAAACAATATAGCCATGGTTCCTATAGCAGCAGTATTGAGCCTTGCTTTAGGTGGAGACTTAATTTTAGCTGCAGGTATTTCTGTAGGAGCAATGACTGTTGGTTTTGGGTTATCTCCAATTAATGCTTATACAGTTGGAACCGGACATAAATTAGCGGAATTACCTATGTTTTCAGGAGCTTTATTACGTAGCATACTTTGTTTTTCTGCATTGGCAATTATGGCGTATTATAATGTTCGATATTTTAAGAAAATTTCAGCAGATCCAAGTAAGAGTTTAGGACAAGGATTAGATACAAGCGAACTATCATTATCACAACCAATAGATTTTTATAGCTTAACAAGCAAAAATTGGATGGTTATTTCAGTGTTTATCATTGGTTTAGCTGTTGTTTTATACGGTGTTTTTAACCTGAATTGGTACATCAACGAGCTGTCTGCTATCTTTTTAATGATTGCTCTTCTTTGTGGAATCATTTCTAATATGAGTGCTACAAGTATTAGTGAAACAGTATTAAAATCAGTAAGTTTAGCTGCACCAGGAGCTTTTATGGTAGGTTTTGCTACTTCTATTAAAGTATTAATGGAAATGGGAAATATTGGAGATACTATTTCACATCAACTTTCAACTATTTTACAAGGATTACCATTGCATGCATCTGCAATTTGTATGTCTATATCACAATCTGTAATCAACTTTTTCATTCCTTCTGGAAGTGGACAAGCTTTAGCTACTTTACCAGTAATGTTACCATTAGGAGAATCATTAGGATTAACAAGACAAGTTACAATTTTGGCATTTCAAATAGGTGACGGAGTATCTAACCTTATCAATCCTACTTTAGGTGGTTTAATAGCCATGTTAAGTATGTGTCGTGTACCTATCGATCGATGGTTACGATTTATATTTCCAGTATTATTAAGTATTGTAGCAATTTCATTTTTAACATTAATCATAGCAGTAACCATAAATTACAATTAGTATGACCGTAGAAAATATTCTTTCAAAATTAGTATCATTTCCAGTGCTTGGTGGCGAAAGTAATTTAAGTATTATTCATTGGATAAAGGAATATATAGAATCGTATAATATAGTAGTGAATTTAGTTCCTAATGAAGAGGGAGACAAAGCTTCATTACACTGTAGAATCGGTCCAGAAGTAGATGGAGGCGTGATTCTTTCTGGTCATACAGATGTAGTTCCTGTAGCAGGACAAAAATGGGATACAGATCCGTTTGTTTTAACAGACAAAGAAGATGGTAAATTATATGCAAGAGGTTCTTGTGATATGAAAGGATTTGTTGCTTGTTGTTTGGCTGTATTACCAGAAATGATAAAAGCAGATTTAAAGAAACCTATTTATTTTGCTTTTTCATATGATGAAGAAATTGGCTGTTTAGCAGGACCAGAATTGGCCAAAGCAATCAACAATTTTTACAAAGAAACGCCTAAATACGCAATTATTGGAGAGCCTTCTTTAATGGAGCCTATTGTGGGGCAAAAAGGAATTCACATTTTAGAAACTTATGTGAATGGTTCAGAAGGTCATAGTAGTAGAATTAAACAAGAAGTAAGTGCTATTCACGAATCTATGCGTTTAATGCTTTGGTTAGAGAATAAGATGAATCAATTAATTGAAGACAAACAATTAGATGCTCGTTTTCATCCACCACATTCTACAATTCACATAGGACAAGTAAAAGGAGGTATTGCGCCTAATATTATAGCTGATAAAGCTCACTTTTATTGGGATGTACGCACGATACCAATGGACGATGTAACTAGTATTGTTGAAGAGTTTGAAGCCTATTGTAGAGAAAGAGAAGCTGAATTAAGAAACATTTTTCCTGATTTTAGTATTAAAACAATAGAAAATCATCCGGCTGTTCCTCATTTAGATACTAAAGACGATGCAGATGTTGTCAATTTTATCAAAAATATTTGTGGCAAATCTAAATTGAATACAGTGGCTTATGCTTCAGAAGCAGGACAGTTTGCAAATGAAGGCTTTCAATCGGTAATATGTGGTCCTGGTTCAATTGCTCAAGCTCACAGAGCCAATGAGTTTATATCGAAAGAACAGTTAAAAAAAGGAGAAGAAATGATTCAAAAATTGATAAAAGAATTGTCTTTATAAAAAATTGAAAATCTAGGAGTTGAAGTAGTAAATGTGTTAAGCTTTTAGTTTTAAAGTGTACTAAGTGAGTGTGAAGAGATATGAAACTGTCTCTTCGAGTATTATTGAGTAAAAAGTCTTTGAACGGAGATAGCTTACAAATTAGTAGAGAGTTGATTATTAAGGATCTCGACTGCGCTCGATCGGACAAGTTTCTAAATTTAGGAGACTAAGCAATATTTAAACTAAAATTCAATTGCAATGAATTAGAGATATATAATTAATTAGAAAATTAAACCAACTAACTATAATTAATATAAATCTAAAAAAATGAATTCATTTTCAAAATTATTATTTGCATTAGGGTTAATGCTTTTAATAATTCCGCTTGAAGCCCAAAAAATTAACAGTAAAACCTTTAGTGGTTTACCATTCAGAAACATTGGACCTGCTTTTACATCAGGAAGAATTGCAGATATTGCTATTCATCCAGAAAATAAAAATGTTTGGTATGTTGCTGTAGGTTCTGGAGGGGTTTGGAAAACAACCAATTCTGGTACTACTTGGAAACCTCTTTTTGATAGACAAAAGTCATATTCAATTGGAGCTATAACCATTGATCCTAACAATCCACATACTATTTGGGTTGGAACAGGTGAAAATGTTGGAGGTCGTCACGTTGCTTTTGGTGACGGAATTTATGTAAGTCATGATGACGGTGCTAGCTGGAAAAACATGGGACTTACAAAATCAGAACATCTATCAAAAATTATAGTACACCCAAAAGATTCAAATATTATTTGGGCTGTTTCTCAAGGACCCTTATGGACTTCTGGAGGAGAACGTGGTGTTTACAAGTCAGTTGATGGAGGAAAATCATGGAAAAGAACTTTAGGAGATAGCGAATGGGTAGGTGCTACCGATTTAGTAATTGATCCTAGAAACCCTGATGTTTTATATGCAGCAACCTGGCAACGTCAACGTATTGTTGCTGGATATTTAGGAGGAGGACCAGGTTCTGGTATTCATAAAAGTACTGATGGAGGTGAAACATGGACACAATTAAAAAAGGGAATTCCAGGTTCTAACTTAGGTAAAATCGGATTAGCAATCTCTCCTTTTAATCCAGATGTAATTTATGCTGCTATTGAGTTAGACAGAAGAAAAGGAGGCGTATTCATGTCTACAAACAGAGGTGAATCTTGGAAAAAACAATCAAATGCAGTTTCTGGTGGTACAGGACCACATTATTATCAAGAATTATATGCATCTCCTCACCACGAAGGAAAGTTATTTTTAATGAATAACTATGTACAAATTTCTGATGATCATGGTAAAACATTTTACACTATGAACGAGCGTAACAAGCACGTTGATAGCCATGCTATGGCGTTCAAAGCTTCTGATCCGAATTATGTATTGTTTGGTACAGATGGAGGTTTATATGAAAGTTTTGATCTTACTAAGAGTTGGAAATTTATTAGAAACTTACCAATAACACAGTACTTTAAGTTAGCAGTAGACGATTCTAAGCCATTTTATAAAATCTATGGAGGTACACAAGATAATGGATCGCATGGAGGACCTTCTCAAACTATTTTTTCTGATGGAATTACCAACGGTGATTGGTGGAAAACATTAGGTGCAGACGGTCATCAATCGGCTATAGAGCCAGGAAATCCTAATATAACTTATGGAGAATTTCAAAAAGGAGCTTTATGGAGAATAGATCAAACTACTAAAGAAACGGTATTTATTCAACCACAGTCTGGAGAAGGAGAGCCTTTTGAACGTTTTAACTGGGATGCTCCAATTCTAGTTAGTCCACACAACCCTAAGCGCTTGTATTTTGCGTCTCAACGTGTATGGCGTTCAGAAAATAGAGGAGATGATTGGACAGCTATTTCTAAGGATTTAACCTTAAATCAAAATCGTATTACATTACCTTATTACGGTAAGCAACAAAGTTGGGACAATGCATGGGATGTATATGCAATGTCTAATTACAACACTATAACATCTTTAGCAGAATCTCCTAAACAAGAAGGTTTATTATATGCAGGGACCGATGACGGACTTATTCAAACTACGGAAGATGGAGGTAAAACATGGAGAAAATTTTCATTAAAAAATGTAAAAGGTCTTGATTTTGTACCATTTGTAAATGATGTTCGTGCTGATTTGTTTGATGCAAATGTAGTATATGCAGCAGTAGATAATCACAAATACGGTGATTACAAACCATACATTTTAAAAAGTAGCAATAAAGGAAAAAGTTGGTTTTTAATTAATGGTGATTTACCAGAACGTTTATTAATTTGGAGATTAGTTCAAGATCACGTAAATAAAGATTTAATTTTTGCAGCTACTGAATACGGAATCTATTTTACATACAACGGAGGTACTAATTGGGTGCAGTTAAAAGGAAAAATTCCTACAATTTCATTTAGAGATATCACTATTCAAAGAAGAGAAAATGATTTAGTAGGTGCTTCATTTGGTAGAGGATTTTTTGTGTTAGATGATATTACACCTTTACGTAATTTCAATAAAACAATGTTATCTAAAGAAGCAACGTTATTCCCAATTAAAGACGCATATTGGTATAAACAAGCAAGCAGAGTAGGAAGTCAAGGAGACGCAGAATACATAGCACCGAATCCGGCATATGGAGCACGTTTTACCTATTTTATGGCTGATAAAGTTAAATCATTAAAAGATCAGCGTAAAGCAAAAGAAAAGTCAAATACAAATTTCCCTGGTTGGGATGCTCTTGAAAAAGAAACAAATCAAGAGAAGCCTGTAATTCAAGTATTGATTAAAGATACTGCAGGAAATTTAGTAAACACTGTAAAAGGAACTAATAAAAAAGGATTTAACAGAGTTAATTGGAGATTAAACTACCCAAGTAAAAGAGGAGAAAGATTACAAACTCGTTCAAGAAATCGTTCTTGGGGTGGACCGACAATTTTTGCTACACCAGGTACTTACACAGCTACTTTAGTAAAACGAGTAGATGGTGTAACAACTGTACTTGAAGGTCCTAAAGAGTTTAAAGTAGTGCCTATGTACGAAGGTGCATTACCAAGAAAATCTTTTGATGAAATCAATCAATTTAGAAAAGAAGTATTTGCTTTTCAACAAGATTTAACGGCTACTAATATAGAAATGAATCGTCAGTTGCAAAAAATAGGAGCAATGAAACGTGCTGCTAATAAAACAACGGCTTCAAATGATGCTTTATTACAACAAATTAATGAGGCAAGATTACGTTTATTGGCTATTCAAAAAGAATTAAGTGGAGATCCTGTTAAAAATGAGATAGGTGAGCCTTCAAATCCAACACCTAATGATGCAAATCGTTTAGCTTATAGCGCTTTATCAAACACTTATGGACCAACAGGTAACCAAAAAGCTTCATTTAATAGAGCTAAAAAACAATTACAAGGAATTAAAACGAAATTGAAAACTGTAATGAACGGTACTATCCCAGGTATCGAACAAGGTTTAAAACAAGCTGGAGCCCCTTGGATAGAAGGTCAAGGATTAATAGGTAATTAATTCGATTAAAGACTTAAAAATTTAAAAGTGATTGTAGCAATACAGTCACTTTTTTTTGTGAATGTAATTATTGGTAACATTTATAGCGCTCAGTCGTTATAATGAATGAAAATCAATTCAACCAATAGACACATGAAAATCATAAAACCATCATTATTCATCATTTCACTATTACTACTATTTTCATTCAATGTATCAGCTCAAAATAGCAATCCTATACGGTTTTCAACTTCAGATATAAAAAACAAAACACAAAAAAGAACCTATGTTCAAAGTTTTAATCTTAATAAAGATGCTTTTTTATCAATGGAGTTTACTTTAAATAAACCGTTAATTACATATCTTAAAGAATTAGCTCCAAATTTATCTCAAGAAGAACTATTAAAGAAAGGAAGTTTTCAATTTTCCTTTTTTGTAGATAACCAGTTAATTCATACAGAAAACTTACATAAAGGAGCAGGAACAAATAAAGCTAAAACAACGCAATTAACATATAAAATACCGCTAGTATATCCTGAAAGATTGGATTTTTGGGGATGGTTTATGTGGTTAAAGTTTATGAAAATGAGTGGAGGAAGAGATGTTTTAGATGAGGGAAAACATGAGTTAACAGTTAAAGTAAGCACTTATATAAATGATACCGCTTTTAAAACAGGAAAAGTATTAGCAGAAGGAAAAATTGATATAAATGTAGAAGAATTGCCTTACGATGCGTCGCTAATTCCTGTACAAAAAATAACTCCAATGAAAGATTTAAAAATTTCAAAGAGTAATTATAAAAAAGAAAGAATAGAAGACTTAAATAAAAAAATAGCACAAGGTAGATTTGAACATATAAACGGAATTGTTATTCTGAAAAAAGGAGAAGTACTTATAGAAGAGTACTTTAATAATTCTAATAGAGAAAGTTTACACGATCCAAGATCAGTAGGAAAAACAATTGCTTCAACCATCACAGGAATAGCGATTGATGATCAATTGATCAAAAATGAAAAAGTAACGATTGACAATTTTTATAATTTAAAAGAATACAAAAATTATACTCCCAAAAAAGATAAGGTTACTATTGAGTCTTTATTAACCATGAGTTCAGGTTTTATAGGCGATGATAATGATTTTAGCAATCCAGGAAACGAAGAGTTTATGTACCCAACAGAAAATTGGGTGAAATTCGCTTTAGACTTACCAATGTCTAATAGAAAAGTAGGAGAAGAGTACCATTATTTTACAGCTGGTGTGGTAGTTTTAGGAGATATATTACACAAAACAGTTCCAAATGGTTTGGTTGATTATGCTGATAAAAATTTATTTAGCCCTTTAGGAATCACTAGTTATAAATGGCAGTATACACCTCAAAAAGTAGGAAATACAGCAGGAGGAATTCGATTAAGAGCGATTGATTTTGCTAAATATGGTCAGTTGTATAAAAATCAAGGAGTTTGGAATGGCAGACAAATTATTTCAAAAGATTGGGTAGCAAAAAGTTTATCTAAACAAATAAAACAACCTTACAGTGATGATAGTTTCTATGGATATTTATTTTGGAATAAAACATATACAATGAAAGATAAAAAATATGAAACATCTTTTTGTACCGGAAATGGTGGGAATAAGATTTTTGTTTTTAAAGATATCCCTTTTGTAGTGGTAATTACAGCCTCTGGTTATAATTTACCTTATATGCATTCTGATATAGATAAAATGATGCAAACATATATTTTACCAGCAATAGTCAATGATTAATTTTTATCACTAGTCTAAATTACATCGAATACAAAAAAAATTAATTTGTTTGAAATTCCATATTTATTTTAGTTCATAGTTATCTTTTGTAATTTCGAGGCTAATCAAATCTAGAAACTTACAATAAATGAAAAAATCACTTGTCGTAGTACTTGGGATACTCTTAAGTTGTACCCAAATTTGTGATGCTCAGAGAAAATCTAAAAAGAAGGATACAAAAAAATCTCCTTTAGAAGCCATAAGTGTTTCAGGTCTTAAATGGAGAAATGTTGGACCAGCACTAACATCAGGACGTATATCTGATTTTGCCTTTAATCCTAAAAATCCATATGAATATTATGTAGCAACTGCAGCAGGAGGCGTATGGAAAACAGTGAATTCAGGTATTACTTATCAACCAATTTTCGACTCACAGGGTTCTTATTCAATAGGATGTGTCACTATGGATCCGAATAATTCAAACGTAATTTGGGTTGGAACAGGAGAAAATAACAATCAACGTTCAGTTTCTTATGGAGACGGAATTTATAAATCAATAGATGGAGGAGCTTCATGGCAACACATGGGACTTAAAAACTCTGAACATATTGGAAAAATTGTTGTACATCCAGAAAACTCAGATATCGTTTATGTAGCTGCTATTGGACCGTTATGGAGTAAAGGAGGTGATAGAGGACTGTATAAAACAGAAGATGGAGGTAAAACTTGGAAATCTGTAATTAAAGTTGATGAACATACTGGTGTAAATGATGTTGTAATGGACCCTAGAGATCCAAATGTATTATATGCAACTACATTACAAAGACGTCGTCATGTGTATACTTATGTTGGAGGTGGACCAGGTTCTGCAATTCATAAAAGTGTAGACGGTGGAGCAACTTGGACAAAGATTAACAAAGGATTACCTAATGAAGAGTTAGGACGTATTGGTTTAGCTATTTCACCTGCAAATCCTGAAATTATTTACGCTATTGTAGAAGCTGCCAATCGTAAAGGAGGATTTTTTGCTTCAACAAACAGAGGAGCTAGCTGGCAAAAAAGAAGCTCTCATGTAACAAGTGGGAATTATTACCAAGAAATTATTGCAGATCCTATAGATGAAAATACAGTATATTCTATGGATACTTGGATGTCAGTAACTCATGACGGAGGTAAAAGTTTCAAATTAGTAGGAGAGGACACAAAACATGTTGATAACCATGCAATGTGGATAAATCCTCATAACAATAAGCATTGGATTGTTGGTTGTGATGGTGGAATTTATGAAACCTTTGATGCAGCTAAAACATGGGATTTCAAAGAAAATTTACCTGTTACTCAGTTTTATAAAGTAGCTGTAGATAATGATTATCCTTTTTATAATATTTACGGTGGTACTCAAGATAACTTTAGTTTAGGAGGTCCGTCAAGAGTATTAACGAATCATGGAATTAGAAATTTTGAATGGTTTATTACCAATGGAGGAGACGGATTTGAATCGCAAATTGATCCTAATAATCCAAATATTGTGTATGCACAATCTCAATATGGAGGATTGGTTCGTTTTGACAAGAAAAGCGGTGAAAAAGTAGGAATTAAACCAAAAGCAAGAAAAGGAGAAAACGCATACCGTTTTAATTGGGATGCTCCTTTAGTGGTGAGTAGACACGTGCCTGGACGTTTATATTTTTCAGCAAACAAAGTGTTTAAATCAGATGACTATGGAAATAGCTGGGAAGTTATTAGTGATGATCTTTCACAGCAAATAGACCGAAATACCTTAAAAGTATACGGAAGAGTTGTAAGTATAGATGCAGTAATGAAAAATGGTTCAACATCGCAATATGGTAGTGTAGTAGCTTTTGCTGAATCGCCAAAGAATAAAGAATTATTAGCCGCAGGTACTGATGATGGTTTAATTCATATTTCTGAAAATGGAGGACAGAGTTGGAGAAAGATTTCAAGTATTTCTGGAGCGCCAAAGCAATCATATGTAAATAGCATTTATTTATCTAGACATGATGAGAATACGATTTATGTTGCTTTTAATCATCATAAATACGGAGATTTTAAACCTTATGTTTTTAAATCTACTGACAAAGGTAATAGCTGGCAAGCAATTGCATCAAACTTACCAGAAAGAGGTAGTGTATATGCAATTGAAGAAGATCATGTAGACTCTAATTTACTTTTTGTAGGAACAGAGTTTGGAGCATTTTTCTCTCCAAATAAAGGTCAAAATTGGAAACAATTGAAAAACGGATTGCCAACAATTGCAGTAAGAGATATTGCTATTCAAGAGCGTGAAAATGACTTAGTATTAGGTACTTTTGGTCGTGGTTTTTATGTAATGGACGATTATTCAGCATTAAGAAACATTGAAAATGCTGCTCCTAAAGAAAAGGCTAAAATTTATCCTATTCGTACTGCATTAATGTGGGAAAAAAGCAGTCCGTTAGGTTTACCAGGAAAATCTTTCCAAGGTGATAACTTGTATACAGCACAAAATCTTGGTCCAGAGGCAATCATTACTTATTATTACGATTCAAACTTTACATCTTTAAAAAGTAAACGTCAAAAGAGTGAAAAAGGATTGGTAAAATCAGGACAAGATACTCCGTATCCAAACTATACATCGTTAAAAGAAGAAAATAACGAAAGTAAACCTGAATTGGTATTTTATATTAAAGATGCTACTGGTAAAGTAATTAAAAAAGAATTTAAGCCAGTTGCAAAAGGAGTACAACGTTTCAAATGGGATTTAAGATACACGCCTCAAAACCCTATCAATTTGAACAAATCAGGATTTTATAATCCATTTGCTGGACGTTCAGAAGGAACTTTAGTAGCACCAGGAACTTATACAGTAGAAATGGGGATATTAAAAGATGGTGAGTTGAATTCTTTAACAGCACCTACAAGTTTTGAAGTAAGAGCATTGAACAATGTAGAAATGCCAGCTAAAAATCGTGCTGAAAAAGTTGCTTTCCAAAAAGGATTGGCAAAAGTACAAGCAGATATGGGAACTGCTCAGCGATTAATGTCTGAAAGCAGAAATAAATTAACTCATATTAAAGAAGCTATTAAACGTTCTGAGCAACCATTAGGAAGTTTAGCTAAAACAGTAAAACTAATAGAAAAACAATTAAACGAGGTACAAATAGCAATGTATGGCGATGCTGTAAAACGTAGATTAGATATAGATCAACCATTATCTACTGCAAGTCGTTTAGGGTCTATTGGTTATGAGCAAAAGTATTCTACAGCTACACCAACTAAAACACATCGTGATAGTTATGCAATAGCAAAAGAAGAAGTAACTGTTATAAAAACTAAAATGGAAACAATATTTAATAAAGATATTAAAACATTAGAGCAAGAATTGATCAATTCTGGAGCTCCATATACGCCTGGTCGTGGTTATGAGGATTAATGTTTTATAGCTATAAGCTTTAGGTTTTATGCTTTAAGCTGAAAAATCTCCGCTAGTTTTTCTGGTGGGGATTTTTTGTTTTTGTAAAAATTAGAAAAGAGAAAAGAGAGAAGAGAGAAGAGACTTTTTTCGAGTGTCTTTTTTAGGAGTTAAGAATGCTGGTTTATTACAAATAATGTCTGCTCGAGCGCAGTCGAGAGCTTTTTTGATTGTACTTTTTTAGGGAGTTAAGAATTGGAAGAGTAGAAGTTTAAAGTAGTTTTGTTTTTTAGAGATGATAGTTTCATAATACTACGTCCATACATCTAAAAAAAACAAAACTTTTAACTTTAAAACTTTATTACTGTTTAAAAATGATCACTGATAATTAATAATTACTCATTGAAAAATCATTTTAAATCTTTAGCATTTATACTTTTAGTCCATAATTCTTTTCCATCTTTATTAAAGATTGTAATCTTTAACACACGATCTCTTTTAGGACCGCTTACATTTAAGATTCCGAAATTATGTTCTCCAACTAAAGTTTCTTCCATTTTATAAGCATTTAATTCTTCTTTACTGGCATGCGAACCAGAAGTTAAAGGAGAACAAGTAAGATCGTATAAAGGATATACTCTGTCACTTTCTTGCATTTTACTTAATACAGTATGATGTCTATCTCCATCCAAGAAAATAACACCTCTAATTTTGGCTTCTCTTATTTTTCGAATTAAATATTCTTTTTCTTCAGGAAAAGTAGCATAATTCTCATGCATAGCTTCTGTACTTAATACCTGACCACCAATAGCAATAAACTTAAAAGTAGCTTTACTAGATGCTAAGGCATTGATTAACCAGTCTATTTGTTCTTTTCCTAACATTTCACGTTTACCCGTAAAATTTTTGTTAGAAGTTCTGTTATAACGATTATCTAACAAGAAAAAGTCCAAATCTCCCCATTGAAAAGAACCTGTAATACCACCAGTACCTAAAGCATCATAATTAGGATTTCCCCAGAAAAGTTGAAACATTTCGTCTGCTGTTTTCTTTAAAGGAAAACTTCCATCTGAATCATTCGGACCAAAATCATGATCATCCCAAATAGCATAATGATGAGAAGATGCCAATAAAGGCTGTAACTCTTTTAAGGAACGTGTATGCGTATATCTGTGTAAAAAACCAGTGCGAGAATTCCAATCTACTTCTCTTAAATAGGTATTATCACCTAACCAAAGCATAAAATCTGGTCTTTTGTTATGAATGGCATCAAAAATTTCATAACTACTACCATAAGGCTTTCCTGGTCTATCAAATTCAGGTTCGTTTACGTAAGTACAACTTCCAATAGCAAAGTTAATCTCTGGCGGATCTGTTCTCCATTGCCAAAGTGTTTGCGATTGAAACTCCATAGGGTAGTCCCTTTTTATTTTTTTACCATTTACAAATAATTCATACGTGTATTTCTTGCCAGGTAATACTTTGTCTGCTATCAGTTTAGCTACATGTCCATCTTTACTATTGGTTGTATAGCTAGCTGTTTTAAAACGCTTTTTAGGAGCTTTTTTATCAAAATATTCAAAATGTACTTTTGAAACTTCAGTAGTTTGAACCCATAACAGTACTTCACGCATTGTGGAATATCCTACCATTGGTCCTGATTGAATTTTATCTTGCGCAACACTTACAAAGCTTGTAACTATTAGTAAAGCAACAAGAAATAACTTTTTAGTCATAAAAATAAAATTGATACAATTAATGAATTCGTAATCTTACAAATTTAAAGGTAATGTTTGACATAATGTTTTTTTAAGTTAAAGAAAGTGTTATCTGTAGTGAACATTCAAGAAGATTGAAGTATAAATCTGAACTGTAAGAATCGCTAGTTCTTAATATTATATCTATATTTATAACAACCAAATAAAACAATGTAACAAATGAAATTACTGAATATGTTCATTGCGTGTGTAGTGTTATCTACCACAGCAATATCATGTAAACAAAAAGCAGCAACCAAACCAGTAACAACTGAAGAAGTACCGAAAACTGAAACTGAAACCGTAAAAGTAAAAGGTACTGAGGTGAGTTATGCTTCTGATTCTACAAATTTAAAAGGATACATTGCTTTTGATGAAAGTAAAAAAGGAAAACGACCAGGAGTACTTATTGTACATGAATGGTGGGGACATAATGATTATGTGAGAGAACGCGCAGATATGCTTGCTGAATTAGGATATACTGCTATTGCTGTTGATATGTATGGAGATGGTAAACAAGCCAATCATCCAGAGGATGCAGGGAAGTTTGCTGGCAGTGTAATGAAAAACTTACCTGAAGCAAAAGCTCGTTTTAATGCTGCAATTGCTTTATTAACGAATCATGAGTCTGTTGATACTACTAAAGTAGCCGCAATTGGATATTGTTTTGGCGGAAGTGTAGCATTAACCATGGCTAATAGCGGGTTTGATTTGGATGCTGTAGCTGCTTTCCATAGTGGTGTAGCATTGCCTGTAATGCCTAATAAAGATTTAAAAGCTAGAGTTTTGGTTTGTAATGGTGCAGATGACCCTTTTATAAGTCCAGAGTCTGTAACAGCCTTTAAATCTGCATTAGATTCTTTAGGTACTACATATGAATATTACTCATATCCGGGTGTAAAGCATAGTTTTACTTCAAAAGCTGCTGATGAAAATGGAAAAAAGTTCAATTTACCATTAGCATATGATGCAGAAGCTGATAAAAAATCATGGAATAGTCTTCAAAAGTTATTGAAAGAGGCTTTTGTAGATTAAGAATCCATCACGAATTATATTTTATAAAATTTAGTAATTCAGTTGATTTATAACAGTAATTACTATTCTAATATTTTAAAGTTAAGTCCAACTAGATATTGTATTCTTGTTGGACTTTGTGTTTTATGGATTTATAGAGTTGTGTAACGACTACTGTTGTTATAGCTAGTTATTTTTCTTATAATTTTCTATTATATCGTTAATAAATTTTTCTTTGTTACCTCTTATCATTTCTATCTGTTCTCCTTCGTATAAAGCTGAATGAAATTCTCGTAAATTATTGTCACTCCAAATCGATAGCTCTACGATTATTGGTGTTAATGCAATCCCTTTGTTCGTTAAAGTATAAATATTTGTTTTTTTGTTTTCTGGAAGTTTTTCTTTGATTATAATTTTAAATTCTTCAAGCATTTTTAATCTTGAAGATAAAATGTTTGTAGCTATAGCTTCTTCACTCTCAATAAAATCTTTGAATGTTTTTTTTCCTTCAGTTAACATTTGTTTAATAATAACTAAAGACCACTTATCTCCAATTATATCAATAGCACTAGTAATTGGGCAATCACATCTAAATTTGTATTCCATTTTCAATTATATTTTACATAAAATGATGGTGTAAAATTACAATTTTTATTTATTACTTGCGAAATAAAAGTAATTTACTATCTTTGCTTGCGTTTAGCAAGTAATAATTTGATGCAATTGTAAAATTTATAAATAATGAAGAAAGTATTAATAACAGGAATATCAGGGTATGTTGGATTACATACTGCTGCTGAGCTATTAAAAAATGGATACGCAGTTCGAGGTTCTGTAAGAAGTTTATCTAAAACAGCAAAATTAACAGAGGCTCTTAGAAAAGAAGTTGATCCTAAAGGGAATTTAGAATATTACGAATTGGACCTTTTAAAAGACGATGGTTGGAAGGAAGCTATGGAAGGTTGTGATTATGTATTACACATAGCCTCTCCTTATTTTGCTACAGAACCAAAGGATGAAAACGAAATGATAAAACCAGCTATTGAAGGAACGCAACGTGCTTTAAATGCTGCAAAAAATGCAGGTGTTAAGCGTTTGGTTTTAACATCTTCTACAGTAGCCATGTTAGGCGAAGGTAATCGGTCTATTAATGTGAATCCAGACACTTGGACAAACCCAAAAGCAAAAGGAATGTCGGCTTATATAAAAAGTAAGACGCTAGCTGAAAAAAGTGCATGGGATTTTATTAATGCACAAACTGGGAATGACAAGTTAGAAATGGTTGTTTTAAATCCAGGAGCAATTTGGGGACCTAGTTTATCTGGTACTTTGGCTGGTGAATCTATAGAATTGGTTAAAAAAATGATTACTGGTAAAACACCAATGCTAGCAAAAGCAGCTATGAATATGGTTGACGTTAGAGATGTTGCTAAAATTCACGTCCAAGCATTAGAAAACCAACAAGCAAACGGAAAACGGTTTATTGTTGCCTCTGAAAGAGCATATTCTTTTAAAGAAATGGCAAATATTTTAAAAACAAACGGATACAAAAAAGTAAGTACTATAGAAGCGCCAAATTTTTTATTGAAAATTATGTCCCATTTCGTTCCTGATGCAAAAGCAATGAAACCTTTTATAGGAAATACTTATAGTGCTGATGTAAGTAATACCATGAAAACATTCAATTGGAAACCAATGGACTTTAAAAAAACAGTTTTAGAAACAGCTGAATATATAAAACCACTTATTTAATCAAAAAGTAAAAAGTAATATAATGGAAATTTTAGTATTAGGAGCAACAGGAAACACAGGTTCACTTATTGTAAATCAGTTAAAAGAAAAACAAGTAGACTTTGGTATTATGGCTACTAAAAATAGTGATACTACAAAGTTAGGATTAGAAGAAAACCAAATCCGTATTGGTGATTTTAACGATATTGAATCATTAATCACTGTTTTCGAAGGTGTAGAAAAAATATACGTATTAACACCTATACACCCTAAAGCTCAAGAATGGGTAGAAAATATAGTTTCTGCAGCCAAAACAGCAAATGTTAAGCACCTTGTTAAACAATCTGGTTTTAAGGCTAGAAAAGATGCGCTATCTGGACCTATACGTGTACATGCTATTACAGATGAATTAATCAAAAAATCTGGTTTAGATTATACTTTAATTCAACCCAATATGTTCTTTCAATATTTTTATCTAAATCTTGAAACGATTAATGCTGAAGGGAATTTTTATTCTTGCTTTGGGGACACAGCACTTAGTTTGGTTGATATTAATGATGTAGTTGATATAGCTGTTAAAGCATTGACAGAAGATGGACATGCGGGAAAAACATATTGTCTTACAGGGCCAGAATCATTTACGTCTGCAAAGCATGCAGAGTTATTAACGGAAGTTAGTGGAAAACAAATTAATTATGTGGACATTCCAAAAGAAGCTTTAATTGGAGCTTATAAACAAGCTGGATTAGGAGATTGGTTAGCTGTGGAATTTGGCGAAATGTTTGAATGGTTTACTGTGGGGGACTATACTTCTGTAACAGATACTGTTGAAACAGTTTTAGGAAGAAAACCACGTTCGTTTACTGAATTTTCTAAGGAACTTGCACATTCAATTAAAAAATAATTAATGGTAGGTTTTATTTTAAAGTAATTTAATCTATTCTAGGTAAGGTTTCTAAAACTGTATATATCACTCGGACTTTAATTAAAATTTGATAGTTTTTTAATAAACTACAATGATGATGATTATAAACCTAGGGTATAGGGTAAGCTCTCACTTTACGTTTATTACTGTTTAAAATAATGTTTTGCATTTTTAATATTTGAAACACCAAATTTTATATTTGACTACCAAACGGGTGTGCACATACTTTTCTAACAATCTTAAATTGCCTTATTTTTATATACATTGTTTTTTTCAGAAGTTAACAAAAAAATAGTCTTATAAAAAGACTGATTTAAAGTTGGTTTCATGAAATTTAGCGATTCTGTTGATTTATCATAGCAATTACTATTTTAATTTTAAGTCCAACTAGAAATTGTATTCTGGTTGGACTTTGTGTTTTATGGATTTAGTATTAAACTTTTATCATTGAAGATATATAACACAGTACTTTTTAAATCACAACGTTTGTTATATTTACAGTCAGCAATAATTAGAGAAATTGGGATATTGGAATACATTACATTTGTTCGATGATAATAAGTTCTACAAAGAACTTGTTCCTGTATTACGCGGAGAAAAAGGATGTTTACAAAATGATTTTATAGAGTTTTTAAGATTATATCGAACAGGTGGCATTACTGATTTATCATTAGAAGAGCTTAAAAAGAAAACGGATACTTCAGTATCTAAAATTATTGAGATTTCTAATAAATTTAATTCAAACTTTAAAGCACATAACTTAAATTCGGATGAAAATCATAGTTTACAAAACAACGAGTTTCATTATGAATACAGTAGGTTTTTCGAATATTATGTATTTAAATACTGTGCAGATTTTTACCCTCATCTTCCAACTGGAAAAGGAGGTCTATTATCAGAATTAGACCCTAAAGATAATTCAATTGCTTTTGAAATATTGGAAAATTTAGAGGACTTTAATAGTGTTTTTCTATCTGATGGGGGAATAATAAATTGGATAGATTTAGAGGATATTGAAATATTAATAATGAGTAAAGATGAATTGTTTTCTATTGGACCTTATGATGAGGAAATAATGGATTATTTTGAAAATTATATAAAGTTATTTGAGATCGCTTTATCAAATAAATTAGGACTTATTCGCGGAAGAGACATGATAGAACAGAGTTTGGAAAAATTACCAAAATATAAATTGATAGAGAAAGAAAAGTGGATAGAATATAGTTTTGAAGGTATTTTTAATATGCATTTCTCTTGTATTGAATAAAATATAGTAAGAGAAAAAAGATCAATATCGCTATAAAACTGAAAATATATCAAAAACGTAATTCTTACAAAAAGTTTTACATCATAAATAATGAGTAGAAAGAAATGGACAAATCAAAAATTGTATTCAAGGCTTATAAACAATAAGACTGAAAGAACATATTGGGATAATATTTCTGAGTTGAGAAGAAGGCCTTGTGTAGATGTATATGAAAAAGCTACTTTATTAGCTAGATCTAAAAATAACAAAGAAAAAATTATAGGAATTGATGTTTTGGCTCAATTAGGTTTCAATCCTAGATTTAAACAAGAAGAAACAATTAAATTATATTTCGATTTAATTGAAACCAAACCAAATGGCAAAGTACTAAGCTCTATTCTTTATGGAATCAGTCATAATAACGAGAATCTAACAAAGGAGCAAGTAGAAAAGCTTTCTGTTTTTAAATATTCTACCAATGCCGATGTTCGCAAAGCTTTAGTTAACTCTCTCTGTGGTTTAGAATATGATATAGCGATAAACACATTAATACATTTATCTAAAGATAAAGTTGTATCAGTTAGAGATTGGGCTACTTTTGGACTCGGTTCACAAATAGAAATCAATAACAAAACAATTATAGATGCACTTTGGGATAGGATAAATGATAGTGATCAAAATTCAAGATTTGAAGCTATAGTTGGACTAGCCAATAGAAATGATAAAAGAGTTAAAGAAATTATTATTAAAGAGCTAAATAGGAGGGAGTATGGAACTTTATTGTTTGAGGCAATCGAAACACTAAATGATTTAGACTTTTTACCATACCTAGAGCGTAGCTTAGTTTTTGTGCAAAATACCAATGATGAAATTCAGAAAGGATGGTTACTAGCTATTGAAGGAACCATTGAAAAAATAAAGGCTAGGAATTTATAAATGCTAAAACTGTAACGTAAGAATTTCCTAATTCTGCCGTTATGTGAAATTTTAGACAGAAAAATATCATGAATGATTATAAAAAATATGATAGAATAACTCATAACTCTAGAGAATCTAAATAATGAAGAGCTTAAATCAATACTTATTTCGTTAAAAACAGATTTAACTAATAGATTAAAACCATTTAAAGACTGGAATGAATATTGGAAAGAAGTTGACAATATAATAAAGGAATTAAGGGAGGTTAAACATGATTTATGGAGTCACGATTTTGATGGAGGAGGAAAACATCTATGGGGTTGGGATTATATGAGAATGGAAACAGCTGGATTTTTACAAATACAATTTGACTTTTATAGGAGTGTGAAAATTTTTTGGAGAGGTAATAATCAAAAATTAGGAACAGTAGATGAAGAAGAATCGATTATCATATATATTATAACAATGAAGTTTGATTTTTACCTTTTAGTTAATTAAAACTTTACAATTACTATGGAAAACCAGGATAAACAAATAAAAGAAAAGATTGTAAATAATATTAAAGAATATGATTGTTATTTAGCAATATTGGAAAGTGATGGTTATTCACCTGCCTTTGTTTATACCATTGGACTGTATGAAAAATTTAAACATCCTGAAATAATTATATTCGGTCTTCAAACTGATGTAATGGGACATCTTCTTAACGAGTTAAGAGACGAAATAAGAAAAGGAAACAAATACAATCCTAATCAGCAATATTCAGGTGTACTAGAAGGTTATGATATTCAATTTTTAGAGGTGAATCAAGCAAATTATGCAGATTATTTAGGCTATGCTAGTTGGTATTATAACAACACATTTGATTTTCCTGTTTTACAAATGATTTGGCCTGATAAAGAAAGTAAGTGGCCTTGGGAGATTGGATTTAACGAAAACTGGAAATTCAAACAACCTTTACTTGACAGAAACACTGATTTTAAATATCAAGAGGAAAGATATTTAGGTGTTTACACAACTTTTCATGCTCTTGAAGGTAAGCCAATTTTGTACGTTTATCACAATGAAGATGGTGATTGGCAATTTCACACTGAGTATGAACCAAAAATAGAAGATGCTAAACTGATTTGTCTTGAAGAAATTGTAAAAATAGACTCAACTTTAAATGAAATTTATTATTTGAATTATGGACAAACTGCTTATCGAAATGAAATAGGAGGAGAGTGGACAATTGAAGATTCAAAAAATGAGGAAGAAAATACGGTTAATAGGAATACAAACACCTTATTCTCAGTAAAAAGGAAATTTACAGACTTTATAAATTACTTTTTAAGGGCTTTTAAATAAAAAACAATTTTATATAGTTAATGTTAGTTATGAAGTCATCTTGACTTTTTTTGAGAAAAAATTAAGGGTTGTAGATATTTGTGTTGCGAAACATAAAAACACAACCCTATGTACCAAGTACTAAGCAAAGATATGATAGAATTAGAAA
>NZ_SJXJ01000024.1 GCF_004337695.1 Tenacibaculum sp. M341 | reverse complement strand
AAAAACTTCTAATATTTTGTCGTAATTTGCTCGAAAGTTGTGCATAAATTAATTGTTGTGGTGACATTAATTTAAGGCTTATTAGCTGTAAGCACAACTTTTATCTAAATGCACAACGGGTTGTAATAAGTTTTCTGGCATTTGTAGGTGTTATCTTATTTTTAATTCCTGACTTTGAGTATTTTTCTAGCTGGTTATTTGATGAGTCTGTCAATTTCTTGAATTGGTTTAAGGTTTTGGGACTGGATTATATACAAGCATCTGTGGTGATTTGTGTTTTGGTACCAATTTTAATAATATTAGGTTTGTTATATTTAAATAAAAATACAACAAGTGAATGATGATATAGAGAATATTCTATTTTCAAGATTTGTAAATCAACCTATACCTTTTGAATTAATTAGTTTAAAAGAACTATATAAGCGTTGTGAAGAAAGTAATTACGATATGTCAATAACACATAGAATTGCTTTTCATGCTTTAATTATTATTACAAAAGGAATCAGTAAGCATTTTATAGATTTTAAAGAGGTAACATTATCACCAGGAACTATATTACCACTTTTAAAAAATCAAGTACATTCATTTAATAAAAATCTTGAAGTAGAAGGAGTTGTTATTTCTTTTGAAGATAGTTTTATAACTCATAATATTAGCCATAAAAACTTATTTCATTTTCTACATATTTTTCATAGTCCTAGTATTTTAATTGCTAAGGAAGATTTAAAAGTGTTGCATCCATTTTTAAATATTTTAATAGAAACACACCAAAGCAAAGATCTTAATTTAAAAGCTGATATTATCAATGCGTCCTTAATAGCATTACTCTTACAAATAAAGCGATTATCTGTATATAAGCATAAAACATTTGAAAGCAAAAGATTTAAAGACTTTGTACAGTTTCAACAATTAATTACAGAGCATTATCATGAAACTCATAATGTAGTAGATTATGCCAATATGTTATCGGTATCTTATAAATACCTCAACGATGTTTGTAAAGAAATTAGTAATAAAACAGCAAAAGCTTTTTTAGATACTTGGCTTATATTAGAAATAAAAAGGTGTTTGTTAGATCGAACTTTTACATCTCAAGAGATTGCTTTTAAAATGGGATTTAAAGAGCCTTCTAATTTTATAAGATTTTTTAAAAAATTCACCAATACAACTCCAAATCAATATCAAAAAAACTTGAAATAAAAAAAGTAAAGTTAGATATTGACTATTTTAATGATTGAATAGATAAGTCTTTTCTTTTCTCTCTTTCAGAAATTTGTAGCATTAAATAATATACAAATGACTTTACAAGAGGAGTTACAACAAATGAAAGATGCTACAATGGAAAGAATGCCTCAATCGGTAGTTCAAGTACTTGAAAACAGTATCATAAGTATTGAAAAACAACAGTTAAAACAAAGATCGTTACAAAAAGGAAACTATATTGAAGACCTTTTATTAACTACTGTAGAGGGAAAAGAGTCTTTATTAAGTAGTTTTATAAAAGGTGATTATCTAATTTTAAATTTTTACAGAGGAGGATGGTGTCCGTATTGTAATATGGAATTAAGGGCTTATGAAGAATTGCATTCAGAATTTAATAAGTTAAATATTGATATTATTGGAATCAGTTCTGAATTGCCATTGTTTGCAAAAGAAACTACCAATAAAAATGCTATTAATTTTCCTTTAGTTGTAGATATCAACGCTCAACTAATGAAGAAAATCGGAATTGTTTTTCAATTAGATGAAGCTACAAAAAGGGAATATGAAAATTTTGGTTTAGACCTTTCAAAATTTCATGGAAATACTAATGATGAACTACCTGTTCCTGCAGTATATGTGATTGATAAAACTATGAAAATTGTATTTACACATTTTGAAGAGGATTATATGACTCGTTTAGAGCCTTCGACATTATTAGAAAATTTAAAAAGTTTGTAAAAATGAGTATAACAAAAATAATTTATTGGGTTTCTACAATACTTTTATGTCTTCTATTTATCATGGGCGCTATGATGTATATTTTTAATTATCCTAGAGCAGAAGGTTTTTTCATCAGCTTAGGTTTTCCAACTTGGATTATATACCCTTTAGCAGTTTTAAAAATAATTGCACCTGTAGTTATTTTAACAAGAGTCTCTTTATTTCTGAAAGAATTGGCATATGCAGGATTTCTTTTTGATGCAGTTTTAGCTTTTTTTGCTCATTTGATGGTTTTAGATGGCGAGTACTTGTTTTCTGTTTTAGCTACTATTTTAACTATTGTATCATGGATTTGGGACAGAAAAGTTTATGGGGTTTATAAACAAGAAAAAATATTATAAATGGAAAATAAAGAGAAAGCAATCACTAATGTAAAGCTAGCAATAGAAGGCTTAATAAAAGCCGGAACTACTTATGATATTGAAGCGTTAGATGCTGTATATCATAATAATTTAGAAGTTTCTTTTATGGATTCTTCGGGAAATGTTTCTATTTCAAATAAAAAAGATTTTAAAAAACTTTTTGAAGTTAAAAGAGCTAATAATGAGGAATATTTAAATTCTTGGGCGCATTTTAATCATATAAATGTTCATAAAAATAAAGCTCATGTATTAATAACAAGAAAAGTAAACTTAACAGGAAAAGAAGATACTTTAACCTTGAGCATTGACTTGGTTTTAGAAGAAGAAAAATGGCAAGTAATTCGTGAGGTTATTTTTACACATCCTGTATTATAATTTTTAAAAAACCTAAGTTTATAAACTTGGGTTTTTTAAATTTACAATCTAAATAATTTTATACTATGAATGTACTTCATATAGATTCTAACCATCCTTTATTACTAAATCAGCTAAAAGATTTAGGTTATACAAATCATGAAGATTACACCTCGTCAAAAGAAGAAATTGAAAATAAAATAGCTGCTTATGAAGGTATTGTAATTAGAAGTAGATTTACTATTGATAAACAGTTTTTAGATAAAGCAACAAATTTAAAATTTATAGGACGTGTTGGAGCTGGATTGGAGAATATAGATTGTGAGTATGCAGAAAAAAAAGGAATTGTATTGATTTCTGCTCCAGAAGGAAATAGAAATGCCGTTGGAGAGCATTCATTAGGAATGTTGTTGTCTCTTTTTAATAAATTAAATAAGGCAGATAAAGAAGTAAGAGCAGGTAAATGGTTACGTGAAGAGAATCGCGGTATTGAGTTGGATGGTAAAACTGTTGGACTTATTGGTTACGGAAACATGGGAAAGGCATTCGCAAAAAAGTTACGTGGGTTTGATGTTGAAGTGCTTTGTTACGATATAAAAGAAGGTGTTGGAGATGAAAATTGTACACAAGTTTCTTTACAAGAATTACAACAAAAAGCAGATGTACTTAGTTTACATACCCCACAGACAGCATTGACTGTAAATATGGTGAATTTAGAGTTTATCAATCAGTTTAAAAAGTCGTTTTGGTTGGTGAATACAGCACGTGGAAAATCGCTAGTGACTAAAGATTTGGTAACTGCGTTAGAATCAGGTAAAGTTTTAGGAGCTGGTTTAGATGTACTAGAATATGAAAAAAAATCGTTCGAAAATCTTTTTAAAAAGAGTGATACCTCTAGTGAAGTAGAAATGCCTGAAGCATTTCAATATTTAATTCAATCAGAAAAAGTAATTCTATCTCCGCACGTTGCTGGTTGGACGGTTGAGAGTAAAGAAAAATTAGCACAAACTATTGTTGATAAAGTAAAAGCTGCTTTTAGTTAAGTAATTTGTCTATATTGTAACAACAATAAAACCAAATAAATTATTATGAATAAAGATACCATCCTTATTCCAACGTTAAGTACTTTTGTTGATGATCTATGGGAAAGAACAAAAGGAATAACGACACCAAGATTTTCTGGTGTATTCGAATTAATACCGAATCAAGAATTTCAAGCTTTAATTTTATTAGGAAAGTATACTATTAAAGATAGTAAGATTAACCTTAAAATAAAATGCTTTTTACAACACACTGAAACAAGTAAGGTGTTACCAAATACTTTTGAAACAACATTGGTAGGAGATTTAGAAAAGGAAATTGGATTTATTTTATTTCCAGAGCTTCCTAAGTTTAAGTTTACCGAAGAGGATGAAGAAGGAGAGTACAAGTTTATTTTACAAGTACATGATACCAACTCTGGAGAAGATAAAGAAGTGGAACAAACATTAACTTTCAGTAAAAAGGAAATAGACTTTTTTCAAAAGAGAGAAGGTGAAATAGAAGATTGGAGACAGAATTATTATCTAGATCCGAAACCAACAGAGCTAATTTCAAATTACTTTAAAAGTTTAGAAGAAAACGATATTTTAAATCAAGATCAAAGTATTATTTTTTATGTAGAAGCATTAAACAATTCACCTTTTTTAGTAGAAGAAATTAAAAAACTATTATCTAAAGGAGAATGCTCTCAATTGCAAAGAAATGGTTTAAATATTGTATTTGCTCGATCTAAGTATGAAGAGGTTGATTCTTTAGGCTTTTCTGAGCAAGAATTGAAAATTCTTCATGAGTTTAGAAGCGAATTTCAAAGTCCTTTAGAGTTAGAAATTACGCATCCAACCGAATTGGATATGTTATGGAGTATGTTTTTTGCCAATGGTAAATATGAAAATGTAGAAAAAATTATTTCTGTATTGTATTATAAAAAGGATATTACTGAAGAACAAGCCAAAAGTTTGCCCCAAGACGAATTGTTGAAATATGCTATTGGAAGTGCAGCAGATTGGTCTTTAGAAACTATAGGGAGGTATCATCCAATGGTACAGGTGTATATGATTAATAAACTAAATCACCCTACAACTTCAGACTATATTAAAAGTCAATTAGCAGATATTCTAAATCGATTTAAAAAAGAAGAATAGTTTAAAAAACACAAAACATCCGAAGCATATTCGGATGTTTTTTTTAATACTTATATTTTAGCAAGAGCAGTGAGACCAGTCAATTCCATACTGTTCTAACTGAATTTGAATGTAATACTCTCTGTCTCTCCAACTAGATCTACAAAAGTCATTGCAATCAAAAAATATTCTACCACCTTTAATTACTTCTTGCTCCTCTTTTTTTAGTTTTTTTCCTAAGTTTAAAATTTGTTTTTTCATAAAAATAATGATTTAATTAAATTGATTAAACTCTTGAACAATTTAAAGACACTCAAGAGATATGTCTATTCCTCGCGAAAGAATTTTGTTAAATTTAAAAGTACAATTTTTTTGTCGTGTTTGTAAGATTTAATTTGTTGTAGTTTAGTTGTTTGTGTTTGTTTTTACACGATCAAATAAGCATTTTAACGAGTAATGTTGTTAAGTATATATTTTTATGTATGAAACATGAAGTGGCATTAAGTTTGATACGTTTTCGGTCATAAAAATTAGATGAACTATGAAAACTACTTTTGCTATAACAATTTGTTTATTTTCAATACTACTTTCTGGATGTTCTGTTATTTTTCATGGATATAGTACTGATGTGTCTTACACTGAATTATCTAAGCCAGATTGTTTGGTGGAAAATATCAAAGAAACAACCCTTTTTTTTAACGGTGAGCCTATTCATTTTTCATATAAGAAGAAAGGATTGATAGAAGTAACAGGAAGCAATAGCGATACAGACAATGAAATTTTACAAAAGCTAAAAGAAGAAGCAAAATTAAAATGTGCTGATGCCGTGATAGCTATCCAAAGCGGATATATAGATAGGAAATCTGGAATTATTTTTGATTTTGATGAAGAAAATAAAACGACTTATACCGCAAGATTCTATAAAGGTATTGCAGTAAAAATGCTACCATAATAATTTTCAGTCTATTTAATTATAAATAATCATGTTTAAAATAGCGTTGAATAAAAGATTCACTTACTACAGTTTTCTATTACTGACCTCAAGTATTTTTTGTGCGTGCAATCTTTTTTCTACTAGAAATATTCACAACGATTTTAGATGGAAAAATAAAAAGTTTGATACTCCTTTAGCTGTAGAATTAGAATATACACCTGAATTAGTTACAGACATTGCAAATGCGGCTTTTTTCTTTGAAGATATCTCAGAAGAGAATATTGATAAAACGTTTAATGTTCAAAGCTTTTTAATAGAGAAGTTTAAGAATCGTAACATATTTTGTAATGCAGGTTCTAATGATTTAAAAATAAGAATTGATAAATTAATATTTAAAGGCTTTTCCGAATCTGTAGCGGTTTACAGTAATGATCAAACAGAGTATTTAGGAAACGATCATAAAGATTTTTTCATTTTCGAAATAAGAGGGAGTCTGTTTTTAAATGGAGTTTATTATTCTGAAGTATCAACAAATATTTCTCATAATACAGAACCAAGAGAATCGTATGTGTTTTCTGGACATATAGCTTATGGAGGCATTAATGCAGAACCCAAAATAATGGTTGAAAATGCGATTAATGAATTTAGTTTTAGAACATATTTAAAGATAAAAGAAGCCTTGAAAAACAAATAAAATATTAAGTTTACTCTTTAGTGTTTCAACATAAATAATTAACATGAAAAAACATAACTACCAAGTAAAAGTAGAGTGGACAGGCAATGAAGGTAAGGGAACTTTAAATTATAAATCGTACAATAGGAATCATACAATTACAACAGAAGGGAAGTACGATGCAATAAAAGGTTCATCTGATCCTTCTTTTTTAGGAGATAAAACAAGATATAATCCAGAAGATTTTTTTTTATCCTCTTTATCATCTTGTCACATGCTTTGGTATTTACACTTATGTTCTGTACATAAAATTATAGTAACTGAATATGTAGATAACGCAACAGGAGTAATGGAAGAAATGGATAATGGAAGTGGAAAATTCACTGAAGTAACTTTACATCCAATAGTAAAAATTACAGATAAAAATATGATTGAGAAAGCAAATGAATTACATGAAGAAGCTAATAAAATGTGTTTTATAGCTAACTCTTGTAATTTTAAAATAGGGCATAGTCCGCAGATAATTGTAGATAAAAGTTAGTCTACAAAGAGTGTATTTCAGTACAAAACCAACGTATTTATAATAAAAACAGCGAATTGAAGTTAAAAGAGTAACAGGTAACGTTAAAAAACGTAAATTGTAACCAAAAATTTCAATCATGAATCTAAAAAACATCCCCATAATTGTTTTTACACTTTCATTATTAATGACATCGTGCGGAGAAGATCCAGCAATTAGTTTAAACGACAATACACCAATTGTACTTTCAGATACAGATCCAAACAATCCAAATCCTTTCAACGGAGTTATGGATCCAGTAACTACAATTCCATATCCAGAAATTTCTTCAAACGAATATATTATAGAATTAGATCGTTGGGATATTCCTAATGACCGACAAGATCCAGTAAAAACCACCAATAATTTACAAGCTGCCATTGATTGGGCAATTGGAGAAGGTTATGGAATTATAAGACTTCCAGCAGGTAATTATTTAATAGGTAAAGAAGGAAATGATATTTATTATGCCGGAATTACTTTAGACAGTAATGTGGCTTTTTTATTAGACAAAGAAGCTGTTATTGAAATGACAGCAAATGATAAATGGAACTATTGTGCAATTGCTATTCGTAATAAATCGAATGTAGTTGTTTCGGGTGGTATGATTTTAGGAGATAGAGATAAGCATGTTTATACCCCAAGAGAATCTGACGGAAGTATTGTACATGATGAAGGGCATTTAATTTGTATTGAAGGAGAAAGTAAATTAATTACGTTAGAAAACTTAACATTGGCAAAAGCGAATGGAGATGGTGTTTTATTAGTTGGAAGCCCAAAAGGAGAAGAACAAAAGCTGACTGATATTGTTATTAGACGTTCAAATTTTTCAGATAATAGAAGACAAGGAGTTTCTTTAGTAGGAAGCGCGAATGTTTTAATTGAGAAAAATGAAATTCATCATACAAATGGAACTTCACCTCAGTTTGGAGTAGATTTAGAAGGAGCAGGAAGAACCAATGAAAATATTGAAATAAGAGATAATTATTTTCACAATAATAGGGGAGGAGATATTGTAAATACTGATGGTAAAAATGTATTAGTAGCTAATAATATACTTCTTCAAGGAGAAGATAGCCAGTACATTGATGGACCATTAGTTTATTGGAAAAATGCAGATATGACTGTAGAAAATAATAGCATTACCATGAGAACGGTATCTGTAAATAATTGGAATGGTATTATTATGTATTCTAACGATAATGCAAAAACAAATCCTGCCACTACGTACATTTTAAATAATACACTAAATAACTGTGGAATGTATATGTACAAGGGAGCTGATTTAGTTATAAAAGAGAATTTTATGGATAATGGACATTTGGCTTTCAAAGAAATGGAGAATCTTACTTTAGAAAATAATAAAGTAGTACATGATAATGAATGTTGGGCGTATCGTTTTTTACAAGTAAGCGGAACAGCTTCTGGAAATACATATAATAACCAAGCTTTTGATATTCCATTATCAAACACACCTTGGGATGGTTGTTGGATAAATTAAAATATTTGAAATTTTAAATGAAATACGAAGCAAATACACCAGAAGAGTATATTTCTCAACTTCCAGAAGAAAGAAAAGAAGTAGTAGAAAAGTTACGTAAGGTCATAAAAAGTAATTTGCCAGATGGTTTTGAGGAAGGTATCAATTATAATATGATCGGTTATTATGTACCGCATTCTGTGTATTCCAAAGGGTATCATTGTGATCCAAAACTACCATTACCTTTTATGAATATTGCTTCTCAAAAGAATTCAGTAAACTTATATCATAGCGGAATTTATGCTAAAAAAGAATTATTAGATTGGTTTGTAGCAGCATATCCAAAACATTGCAAACGAAAGTTAGATATGGGAAAAAGTTGTATTCGATTTAAAAAAATGGACGATATTCCTTATGAATTAATTGCAGAATTATGCACTAAAATGAGTGTTGAGGATTGGATTCAGGTTTACGAAGAAAATATTAAGAGATAATTTAGCGTAAAAAATCAAAATCCCAGTGAATTAGCATTTTCACTGGGATTATCTTTTTCTTCTTTTAATTTCTTTTTGGTTGACTTTAGCAATTCTCCCCTCTATTTATTTCCTAACATTAAAATTTCATTACAAACGATTTCTGTGATATAGCGTTTTTCTCCTTCGTTTGTTTCATAGCTTCTCGATGTTAATTTTCCTTCAATAGCAACTTCATCGCCTCTATTTACATAGCTTTCAATAATATCGGCGGTTTTGTTCCAGGCAATTACATTATGCCATTGTGTGTCTGTTATTTTTTCTCCTCGATTGTTTTTGTACGTTTCATTGGTGGCTAGTGAAAATTTAGCCAATTTTTTACCAGAATCTAATATTCTAATTTCTGGTTTGTTTCCTAGATTCCCAATTAACTGTACCTTGTTTTTAAGTGCATTCATAAGTATTATTTTTTCGTTAAACAGTTAAGACATTGCCATTAAATAATGACACTGCAAAGATCGGAACCAAAGCAAGTTATTTTCGGTTGTTAAACGTTTGTTTTCGTTTGTAAACGAATGTAATTGATTATTTTTACTATTTTTAGGCTTTAAAAAATTGAAATCATGGAATTATATTTAGAAACTGAACGGTTGATTTTAAAGGAGTTTACAGATAATGATGTAGATCATATTTTTCAATTAGATTCAAACAAAGAAGTACACGAGTATTTAGGTAAAAAAACAATTACAACTCAAAAACAAGCAGAAGAGATTATAGAGTTCTTTAAAAAACAGTACCAAGAAAATGGAATTGGAAGATTTGCTGCCTTTGAAAAAGATTCGGGTAATTTTATTGGCTGGTCTGGATTAAAGTTTAACAAAGGGGCGAAAGAAGAGTTAAACGGATTTACAAATTTTATTGATATTGGATATCGTTTATTACCTTCTTTTTGGAGAAAAGGATATGCTTCTGAATCGGCTATTGCTTGTTTAGAATTCGGATTTAAACAAATGAATTACGATATAATTTATGGAGCAGCGGAAACTGATAATATTGGATCAAACAAAATTTTACAGAAAATAGGGCTCAAGTATGTAAATAACTTTGATATTGAGGGTACAGATGCAAAATGGTATGAGTTGAGTAAAGCAGATTATGGAAGTTAAAAAATGTTTAGAGTGTGGAGATAAAGTAGTTGGTAGAGTTGATAAAAAATTCTGCTCTGATTATTGTAGAAATGCTTTTAATAATAAGGTAAATAAAGAGAGTAAAAACCTTATTAGAAATACTAATAATCGATTAAGAAAAAACTATAAAATTCTATGCGATTTAAATGCTGGAGGTAAAACTAAAGTAACACGACGCAAATTATTTGACAGAGGTTTTGATTTTAAGTTCATCACATCTCGTTATGTAACTAAAACGAATAACACTTATTTTTATGTCTACGATCAAGGTTATTTAGAGTTAGATAACGAAGTGTTTTTATTGGTGAAGCAAGATTAATTGTAACAATTTAAATAAATAACCTACATATAAGCAATTAAAAAAATGTTATGTATTTGTTTTTCTTCATTTCAATTGTTATTGCTTTTGTGCTATTTATTGTTTTTTATTTCAATAGTAAACAGATTATTAAAAGAACATTAAGAAAAATTCCGAATACAAGATCAATCATTAGTATTAGGAAAAATGAGCTTACTAAAATAACAGGAAAAGCATTACATGTTCAAGAGCCTTTAATAGCTCCTTTTAGTAAACGTAAATGTGTGTTTTATAATATTGTAATAGAAGAAAAAAGACGTTCAAATAATAATAGTTCTCGTTGGGTTACTATTTTAGATAGAGACGAAATACAACCGTTTTTTATAGAAAAAAATGGAGATCAATTAATTGTAAATCCAACTAAAAGACCTAAAAATTATAAACGTTATTTAGTTAAAGATAGTACAGTATCATCAGGGACTTTTAATGATCCTACTCCTGAGTTTGAAGCTTTATTAAAAAGATACAATATTAAAGGAACTAACTTTTTTGGTTTTAATAAATCGTTACGTTACTCAGAAGGAATTATAGAGGTAGGAGAGGAGATAACTGTAGCAGGAATTGCAAATTGGAAAGAGTTAAATGAGTCTATTGAAGGGTATTCTTATTCTAAAATAGCTACTTTAGAAAGTAGAGATAAACAAAAGTTAATTATTACAGATTTGTCTAGTCATTTAGTGAATAAAGTTTAGGCAATAGTATTAGAAGTCTGAAGTTGGAGCTTCGAAGATTCCTTTTAACTTCTGGCGTCCAGCTTCAAACAAAGAAACTTTAAATTGATGGTAAAGCGATCTTATTTCCAAGTGTTTCCTTTTAATGTCATAGCAGCTTTTAAAACATCTTTTTGACTTATTTGTCCAACTAATTTTCCGTTTTCTACTATTGGAAACCGTCTTCTTTTTGATTCTAGAAATTTATTGGCAGCATCAAAAATATTCATAGTTCCGTCTATAGTTTCTACCTGGCGTACCATTGCTTTTCCTACGGTGTTATTACTATCTACAGGAAGGTTGTAATACCTGCTTTCAGAAATTTGTTTCATGCAATCTCCTTCAGATATAATTCCGATAAGTTCATTTTTATCATTTACAACAGGTCCTCCTGAAATCTTATTACGAATTAAAGTATCAATAACCTCCTCAATAGGTTGATTTTCTTTAAACGTAATTAATTTTGTACTCATGTAATCAGAAACTAAAATAGGTGCCGATTCACTTTTAGTGGCGGTGGTTCTTCTACCTTGAAAACTTTTAAAACTCATAATTTATTGATTTTAAGACAACTAAATATAGTGAATTTTTAATAACATCAACAAAATGAGTAGGTTGACCTATTTTTTATAACAATGAATGGTGCTTGTTAGGAAGCAAAAACAAAGATTTATCTCAGAAATACTAACTTACATTAAGTAGAATAATATGTTGTTTGATATATAAAATAATTACGGAGTCAAATTCTTACAAATTATAAGCACTTGCCTTGTGGCTAAGTTCAAGTATGTTTTTAACTTCTAGTTTTTTCATTAAGTTAAAACGATGCACTTCTACAGTTCTTTTACTAATATTTAATTCTTCAGCAATGTCTTTATTGTTTTTTAATTGAAGTACTAAATCTAAAATTTGTTTTTCTCTTTTAGTAAGCTTGAAAGGATTTTCACTAGCATCTTTTTTAGTTGAAGTTGCTATGGCATTTCTATTCACAAAATTACTCATAATTACACCAGAAACATCCCCAGAGAAATATTTACCACCTTCAGCAATTTTCTGTAAAGCTTTTAAAAACTCTTCTTTGCTTGATCCTTTTAAAAGATAACCATCGGCACCAGCCTGAATAGATTTTACAACATACTCTTCAGAATCGTGCATAGAAAGCATTAATGTTTTAATAGGTTTATTTCCATAAGAGTTGTTAATGGTTGATACTACTTCAATGCCACTCATTTCAGGCATTCTAATATCAACAATAAAAACAGTATCAGAAATTATTGATTTTACAATTTCAAGAGCATCCATTCCATTAGAGGCTTCATTAACAACTTCAATTGTGTTTTGATCTTCTAAAAGAGCCTTAATTCCATCTCTTACCAAAACATGGTCATCTACTAAAACAACATTGATCATTTTCATAAACTATACGATATACTTAACAAAAATACATAAAACAGTGTAATCTAACATAAGAGGCTATTGTAGGGCTTTATTTAAAGGAATATTTAAGGTAACTCTGGTACCTTGTCCTTTTTCAGAATTTAAAAATATACGTCCATTTACATATTTAATACGCTCTTTCATAAAAGTGAGTCCCATACCACCAACACCTTTTTTCTTTTTTTCTGAATCAAATCCTACACCATTATCATCAATTACAACACTTAAAATGGTATCGCTATGTGAAATTGAAAGTAAAATATGAGAAGAGTTAGCGTATTTAATAGCATTATTAATAGCTTCTTGGGTAATTCTATAAATATTAATTTCAACCAAACTATCTAAACGATCATTAAAATTTGTTTTATTAAAAAACACAATGTTTTTACCAGTTAGTTTGGTCAGTTCTTTTGTCAATTTAGATAAAGCAGGAACCAATCCATGATCAGATAATTCAGAAGGCATTAAGTTGAAAGTAGAGGTTCTAACACCTTTAATAATATCAGAAGTTTGATCTTTAAGTTGTTGAACTTTTAAGTTGGTTTTTTCAATGTCATTCGGATTGATACTTTCTAGATTAAATTTCAATCCAGTCAACATTTGTCCAATACCATCATGAATATCTTTGGCTATTCTGCTTTGTTCTTTTTCTTGATTTTCAATAATTTTTCGAGAAATGATTTTTTGCTGATTCATTCGTTCTTCAAATCCCTCTTGTTTTAATTTATCAATTTCTAATTGAGCAATTTTTTTATCAGAAATATCAGAAGCAATAATTAAAAGTTCCGATTTTTCTTGAGTAGCATTGTATGGGATAATAGCCATTTCTAGCCAAATATCTTGATTATTATAATTTGTAGCCTTTACTTCACCTTGCCAACCTGTTTTTTTATGCTTGTTAATTAAGTTTTCAATAATTAGTTGCTCATTTTTATCTTTAGAAAGCAGGTTCCAGAATAATGTTGTGGTGTTATGCTTTGAGTGTTTAAAAAGTTTAGAAAAACGATTTCCAATATGTACTATAGTTCCGTTAGGTAAAATTCGTGCAGATAATAAAGTTTCGTCCATAGCTCGATTCAAGGCTTTTAGTTCTTTCACCGATTTTTCTTTCATAATACTTAATTCATCTGCATCAAAAGCCATTTTTTTAGCACATTTTTCAGCTAAAAGTAATTCAGCCAAGGTTGCTCTAACTGATTTAGCTGTGGGCCAAAAAATAAATAAAAACTCTCCAATTAAAATAATTAAGGAAAGAAGCATTAAAAAAAGCTCTAAGGTTTTTAAATTGTTAACCTTTTTACTAGCTTCTTCATTGTATTGGTTTACAATAGCATCCATGAGCTTTAAAAATTGTTGCTCATTATTTTTAACAGCTTTTAAACTGTTAGCATACTCTTCTGTAGTAGCATTTGGGTTTTCTTCAATAGCAGCAATAATATCTTTGGAAGCTGTATCAATAATTTCAAAAATAGGATTTAAGCGATTGAATTGCTCAGTAATAATAGCACTATTATTACCGGGTAAGCCTAAGCTATCGTTCCCTTCTTGTAAAGCTTTATGCGATTGAATCCATAAATTTTGAGTGCTTTTCAGCTGTTCTTTTAAAGCAGTTTTTTTTTCTGCTAAAGGCTCAATGGCGAGTAGAACAACTTCTTTAGTTAATTTCTGACTCAGCATTCGTTGCCTACCAGCAATGTTAATAATAGTAGAATCACTTTGTTGATCTCTTAAATGATTTCTAATTAATAACTGACTTACAATTACAGAAATAGCAATGGTACTTAATGCTAAAACATATAAGTTACTTAATTTTTTAAAGGTTCGTTGATCTAATGAATGAGAGTTTTTGGTCATTCTTATAAAGCGATTCTAAGCAATAGCCTGCTGTATTAACGATAAACTTTTTTCTGAAAATTGTATTTTCATAGCTTCTTGTTTTCCTTCTTCAGACATTTTTTTCATAGTCTTTTTAAGAATGTCGATTACTTTTTCATCAGTATGTTTTTGAGCAAACTCTTCAAAGTAAAAATCTAAAAAAACCAAACAAATAATATCTTCTAAAGTTTGAGATTCTTCATTTTTTTTTAGTTGTTTCTTTAAAATTAGTGAAGCAACTCTTTTAACAAAAACTTCATCGTATCCAATTTTTTCTAAAATTTCAGAAGTGATTTTAGCATGAGATTTTTTTAATTCTTCTCTCCATTTTAAATAACCAACTCTATCCATTGGATACGAATCTCTAGGAATAGACCATCTGCAAATATGTTGAGCTCTGGCAGCTATTTGTAAAGCTCTAGAAGCATTAGGTTTAAATTGCAAAAGCTTTCGTGTCATTCTTTGTGAGTACAAAAGTTCCTTTGGAAACGTTATTCCATGAGCTTCTTGTATATTCGGATCTTTAGCATTCTCATTGTCAATTAAAGCAATTGCCGCTTCAAAACGTGTTGGTTTCATAAAAATTAATTAATCAGAAAAACCAATATACACATTTCCATCTTTAATTTTAACTGGATATACGGCAATGTGTAAACTTTCATCAGTTAAACCAGCTCCATTTTCTAATGAAAAGTTTTTTTTATGCAAAGGGCAAGCAACAACAGGAGTTCCTTTTTTATCTCCAATAAGTCCTAAAGACAGTACCATTTCCATTTTATGCGGACATAAATTTTGACAAGCATACCATTTACCTGTTCTAGTAAAATTGAAAACAGCAATTTGTTTGTTTTTATATTTTACGCAAGCGCCACTATTTTGAGGAAATAAAGAAGTACTTCCTGCTTTAAACCAAACGTTTGTGTTTGTTTCTTCTACGGTGGTGTATTTATCTAATAATTCTTCCATGTTTTTAAAATTTTGTTAGTTAAATCAATTACGAATTTGAAATTAGGAATTACGAATTATATTTCACTCAAGCCTTTTACCCGAGCTCCTCTATTCAAACACATGTGATTTCTACCATGATATTTATAAAATCTCGTCTCTCTTTTCTCGTTTCTCTTCTCTAAACACTTGAAATCAAGTGTTATCCAGAGATTAACTCCAAGCTTTCGGCATTTTTTGTTCTCTCATAGGAACAAATACTAACTCATCATTTGTATCATCTGTATTCACAAAATGCTTGAATCGTTTCATCATTTCAGGATTTTCAATGGCTTGTTTCCATTCACATTCATATTTATTAATTAATGCTTGCATTTCATGTTCTAAAGTTTCAGCAATACCAAGTACATCATCAATAATAACTTGCTTTAAATATTCAATTCCGCCGTCCAATTTGTCTAACCAAGGAGCAGTTCTCACTAAAGGTTCAGCAGTTCTTATGTAAAACATTAAAAATCGATCTAAATATTTAATAGCAGTTTCATCGGTAAGTTGTTCTGCAAGTAAAATAGCATGTTTAGGGTTGGCACCACCATTACCACATACATATAAATTCCATCCACCATCAACAGCAATTAAACCAAAATCTTTACCACGAGCTTCGGCACATTCTCTGATACATCCAGAAACTCCTCCTTTTAATTTGTGTGGCGCACGCAGACCTCTATATCTATTTTCAATTTCAATGGCAAAAGTGACACTTTCATGCATTCCAAATCGACACCATGTAGAACCTACACAACTTTTTACGGCTCTTAATGATTTACCGTAAGCATGACCACTTTCAAAACCAGCATCAATTAATTCTTTCCAAATAAGAGGTAATTCATGAATTTGAGCACCAAATAAATCGATACGTTGCGCTCCTGTAATTTTGGTATATAAATCATATTTTTCGCCAATTTTTCCAATGGTAATTAACTGATGAGGTGTAATTTCTCCACCAGCAACTCTTGGTACTACAGAATAAGTTCCGTTACGTTGAATATTGGCAAGAAAACGATCGTTTGTATCTTGAATTGTTACTTGTTTATTGGCTGTTTCCATAGTAGTTGTAGCAAAAATAGAAGCCAAAGCAGGTTTACAAACTTCACAACCATGACCATGACCAAATTTGTCTAAAGCCTCTTCATACGTCTCAATTTTATTCACCTTAATCAAATCAAAAAGTTCTTGTCTGCTGTAGTGAAAATGTTCACAAATCACTTGTTTCACCTCTTGCCCTAACGATTTAAGTGTTTCGTTTACTAAATCTTTCACCATTGGTTTACAACCACCGCAACCAGTGGTCACTTTTGTAGCATCAACAACATCACTCAACGAGCTACAACCACCTTCTGTAATAGCAGTACAGATAGCACCTTTAGAGATACTCTCGCAAGAACAAACTTGAGCTTCATCTGGCAAATCTAATACGCTACCAAAAGCACTGCTATTTTGACCCCTGCTTCCAACGATTAATTCTTCGGGGTCTTCAGGAATAGGAAGTCCATTTAAATAAATTTGATGTAGCATATTATAATCAGCAGCATCGCCAACTAAAATACCACCTAGTAATTTTTTTCTATCTAAACTTACATTAATACGTTTGTAAGTGCTTTTTGTTTTATTCTCAAAAATTACAGAATACCCTTTTTCTACAGGCATAAATGGTTCACCAAAACTAGCTACATCTACACCAATTAATTTAAGTTTGGTAGACATATCAATTTCATCTTGCATTAATACATCAGTTTCTCCTAAAATTTGATGTACTGCAACATGTGCCATATCGTATCCTGGAGCAACCAAACCATAAATCATATTATTAAACAACGCACACTCACCAATAGCGTAAATATGCTCATTAGAAGTTTGCATTTTGTTGTTTACCCAAATTCCACCACGAGTTCCGGTTTTTAAATTGCAAGTTTTAGCTAGTTCATCTCTAGGACGAATTCCTGCAGAAACAATTAGCATTTCTACATCTAGCTTATCATCTTCGCCAAATTGCATTCCTGAGATAGCATAATCACCTAAAATTTTACTTGTAATTTTTGATAAGTAAACACTAATACCCATCGATTCAATTTTTTCCTGTAATACATTACTACTACGTCTATCTAATTGTCTGGGCATTAATTTAGGGGCAAATTCAACAACATGAGGCTCAAATCCCATGTCCATAACAGCTTTGGCAGCCTCTAAACCTAATAAACCACCACCTAAAACAGCTGCTTTTACTTTATCTTTTCTTCCTTTTTGAATGATATCAGCATAAGACAATGTATTTTCTAAATCCTCAATAGTTCTGTAAACAAAAACACCATCTTTTTCTATTCCTTCAATATTAGGAACAAATGGAGATGATCCAGTTGCTAAAACTAAGTAGTCGTACGAGTATTCTTCACCATGAATGGTTTCAATTGTTTTTGATTTTTTATCAATACTATTAACACGTGTATTTACAATAAGTTCAATATTATTGTTAGCATACCATTCTAACGGAGCCATTTCTAGTTTTTGTGCGTTTTTATTTTCAAAAAACTCACTTAAATGTACTCTGTCGTAAGCAGGTCTTGGTTCTTCTCCAAAAACGGTAATTTGGTATTCTTTACTGTTAGATTTTTCTATGAACTTTTCACAGAATTTATAGCCTACCATTCCGTTTCCTACTACAATAATTTGCTTCATAATACACGTTGTTTAGTTTGTGTAATTATTTTTTAATATTAAATCAGATAAACTTTACTGGTGAAAAATCAGTTAGTTGAAATGTTTGGATAATAAATAATTACGCTGTCATAGAAACAAAAATAAGTATTAATACGTAATTTTATCTGTAATACTTAATAAAAATTACGTAGTTATTTTTGTTTTTCAATAAAATTTAAAGCGAATTATTTTGAATATATTAGTTTGAAGCTAAAACACTTGTTTTTTTAGTGAGCAGTATGCAATGTTTTAGTAAGCAGATTTCAACAGCTTTATTATAATATCTTTTAATTTAAAATTACAGATGTCTCATTTCTTTTTTCTCGTTTCTTTCTTCTAAAAACCTTGTATATAAAGTCAATTAAGTATTCTTTTAGCAACTATATTAATAATCAACTTCAAGCTTCTAACTTCAGACTTCAAGCAAAACTCTACTTTTAATATCTCATATCTAAAATTACAGAAGCCCATTTCTTTCCTCTAAAAAACATAGTTGTATTACTACATAAATAAGCTGAGTTTTATTTGAGAAAGTAAAAAGAGAGTTTATGAAAAGTACAATTGAACCTGTAAATATTAATAATGAAGTAGATTAAGATATTCAACTAACTGGTTTATGAAGAATGAAATAGTTTTTAGTATTGCTACGTGTTTTATTTTTATAAAAAAAGACCAACCAATTAAGGTTAGTCTTTTTTGATTTTTTAAATTCTTATTTTTTAATAATTGTTGATTTTAAACCGTTAGATAAAATTAAATAGTATGTGCCTGAAGGTAAGGTTGAAATATCAATTTTCTCTGTATTACCAGATAATAACTCTTCTGAAAGAACGTTGACTAACTTCCAAGTTATGTGGTTAGATTGTAATTTAGAAATATAAATTTCATTATCTGCAGGATTAGGATAAACAACAAGTTCAAGATCATCTTTCTTATTGTTTGTAATAGAAGATGAACGGAAAAAGTTGTTGTTACCTACAAGGATTCTCACCGACTTTTCAGTTGTTTTTCCTTGATTGTCAAAAGCTACAATTTTAATTGTTCTATTTCCTGCCGGAGCGGTTCTATATGAAAATGCGTAAGGAGCAACAGTTCTACTATGAATTAATTGTGCGCCATCGTAAAATTCAACTTTCGAAATACTTCCATCACTATCAGAAGGGTTTGCTAACATATATACATTTTGTCCTAGTGCATATTTCTGATTATTTTTAGGGAATGTAATAGTTAAACTAGGTGGAATATTATTATTTTCTACAAGAATTCTCACTGACTTTTCAGTTGTTTTTCCTTTATCATCAAAAGCAACAATTCTAATAGTTCTGTTTCCTGCTGGAGCAGTTCTGTATGGAAATTCATAAGGAGCAGTAGTTCTACTATGCAATAACTGTGCGCCATCGTAAAATTCAACTTTCGAAATGCTTCCATCGCTATCAGAAGGGTTTGCTAACATATATACATTTTGTCCTAATGTATATTTCTGATTATTTTTAGGATATGTGATCGCTAAACTTGGTGGATTATTATTTCCTCCTGTATTAGGAGTAGTATCTAAATTAAAAGCATTCGAATTAAAATTAGCTCCAGCTTTAGGAAAGTTTTTACCAAATTCAACAGCACCAACATCAGGTGCAGAACCTACGTGACCTTCAGTAATTCCAAAAATGTTTCTTCCTTTATTTATTGGAGAACTACCAGGCTTAAGGCTAAAGTTTCCTTTTGATGGATCAACAAAAATATTATTTGCTTGGTTATGTGCATATCTTATTTCATTTTGCTTGTTAATAGATCTGAGAATGCCTGCTCCAGGAGTATTTTCAGAGTCTTTAGCACCAGCATCTAAAAGATTATTCCACATTCTTACATTAGTAAACCTACCTGTACCTTCATTTCCTATTCTTTGCCAAGCAGTAACACCTCTATCACAATTAAACATAGTGTTATTATAATAATATGCATTTTCAACATGCGTAAAACGCGGACCTAAATATACAAATGTACCTTCTGGGTCTATGTCTGTTTTAAAATTGTAAACAATATTATGGTGTACTGTATAATTAGAACATCCTTCTAAATAAAAAGCTAAAACAAATTGTTTGTTTCTTCTCCATGGAAGAGTAGTGCTATCGTGAATTAAATTATAAGCAAATTCAGAACCTTTTAAGTCTAGAACATTACCCCAGTCACCTCCATTAGTAGCTTGAATAGAGCCTGCATCTTGCCCCATTTTCATACAATCATAAATATCATTATGTGTTACTTTCATGCTGCCATTAGTACGAATATGAAACCTACCTGTTGAACCTAAAGTACTTCTAGTTACAATAGTATTATCTCCAAAGTTTTGTATAGAAGATGTAAACTGACCAATCCATCCTAAGTCTTCGAGTCTACAATTTTCAATTTTATTATTTCTTCCTTTGTTAACAAAAATACCATGTCCCCAGCTATGTGCTATATAACTATCTTTAAAAAGGTTATTACTACCTTCTATAAAAATACCGCCTTGTTCTCTTTTAGAAACAGCATATCCTGTTCTAGTAAAAAAAGGCCATAAGTATTGAACTGACGATTTTAATATTTTACAGCTATTTGTATTTACCATTTCTAAAGATGCCGCATGTATATTAATTCCTTGAATAGTTACTGAACTTCTGTTTGTTAAATCAAAGGCAAACTTTCTCTTTTTAGCAGTAATATTCATATTATTTGGATTTCTACCACCTGGAGGTTTAAAATAAATTTTGTTATTACTTTCAAACCATTCACCTTCCATATCTAATGCGTTTAAATGAAATATGTAACCATATCCTGTATCATCAGTAACAACTGGTTGCGCATTTACCCATTCTTTTGTAATTGCATCTACTTGAAGCTCTTTTCCATTAGAAGAAACAATTGTACCCATTGGGTTCATCCATTTTTTACCAGTAATACCTCTAAATACTCCTCCTTTAAAATGATCTCTTGGAAAACCAGATAGATTTGGAAACACAACTTTTTTTCTTTTTCGTCCTTTAAGTCCTGGAAAAGCTTCACAAGCTTCATATCCAGTTTGTTTATTTCTAGGATTCATCATTTCATCAGTAGTGTTGTTAGGCCATCTTGCCATTTTCTGACGTTTGTTATTAAGAAATAACATAGAAAACTGAGTTTCTCTACCGCTAAAAGGAGCCTCATATATTCCTGGCCCTTGTTTACTAGCAATCCAATTTTTTATCGGACTAGCACCAGACACAATTACTTTTTCATTGTTATAATTTTTAAAGATTACGTTATTATCTTTTACAATAACTTTTTCATAATAAACACCTCCTCTTATAATACAAACATCGCCAGAGTTCATTATGTCTGCCGCTTTTTGTATTGTTCTAAAGGGGTTGTTTAAAGTTCCAGGGTTTGAGTCATTTCCTGTTTTTGAGGAAACATAGTAGTCTTTTGCATTTAAATTAAAAGTAAATAAAATAAACACAAATGTTAAAATTGAGTTAGGGAACATAATTTTAAATTTAAGATTAATATTAGTTTAAATTTTTATTTGTCAATGATATGAAAAGGTTAAAGATGTTGATTAGATTAATGTTAACCTGTAGTAAGTCAATATTACCTTATAGATGTTTGGTACTCTAAAGCGGAATTAGTTTAACTTTTTAGAATAAAAGGAGCTTTAAGGCTTTAGAGTAAATAAATATTTATATTGATAGTACAGAGTGATTTAGTATTCAGAATACACGTTTTGACTTACTTTTCTCTATTAAAAAACTGTTAGTAGTTTTAAAAAGAATTTTACTCTTTTTAAATTAAAAAATCGAATACTAATTCCTCAATGTTAGCTATTAGATAAGTCTTATCTTTTCGATAGTTGTATTACTACATAAATTAGCTTAGTTTTATTGGGTAAAGTAAAAAGAGAATTCATGAGAGGTACAATTACCCTATTATTCGTATTGATGATTGCTTTTTCCCCAGCCCAAAGCAATAAGTCAAAAAAAGGAAAATACGTTTTCGAGTTAAAAGAAACAAAGATTGTTCAGGTTGGAAGTGCTGATAATCTGTTTTTTGATTATGATAATGATGGCGATCAAGATTTATTGATTGGTGGTTATAATGATCAAGTGTTAAACGGATCTAAAACACATACATTACTCTATAACAATGATGGAAAAGGAAATTTTTCAGTAGATAAAAGATCTACTTTTATGGGAGTAGAGTATGGAAGTATGGATATTGCTGACATGGATAATGATGGCGATTTAGATTTAGTGATTACTGGACAAGATTTAAAAAGAGGTGCAAAATTTGGAGTTGTTATTTATAAAAACGATAAAGGTGTTTTTAAAAAAATCAAGACAATTCATCCATTAGACAGTTATTCATATCCTACTTATGCTGGTTTTATTAATGCAAATAATGATAAGCATATTGATTTGGTTATTGAAAAGGATAATAATGTAGAAATCTACTTTAATAATAAGCGTGGCGATTTTTTAATGAAAAGTAAATTGCGTGGTATTGAAAAGGCTTTTGCTTATGGTATAGTGCCTTTTGATATTGATAAAGATGGTGATGATGATATTTTAGTTCAAGGTGAAGATGAAAATTATGAATTCACCACAAAAGTGTATCAAAATAAATTAGGAAGGTTTAGTTCAGTACCACATACATTTAGAAATACGTATCAGGGTATTATTGAGTTAGTAGATTTAAATGGAGATGAGAAAGAGGATGTTTTTATGAGTAACATAGGAAATAGTTTAGAAGAAGTTACAGGTAATAAAGGCGCAAAAAACTCTTTCTTTTATATAAGTAAAGAAGACAATTCTTTTACTGAGGTTCCTTCAAATATTCATAAATATAATTTAGGTAGTTCTTGCTTTGTTGATTTAGATAGTGATGGAGATAAGGATTTAATTATTATGGGAAGTAGAAGGAACTTAAAAAGACCAAACGAATCTGTTGATGCTGTAGATATTTATGTAAATCATAACGGAACATTTAAATTATTTAGACAAAATGCTTTTCAGTTTTTAAGACAAGCAACCATTAGAGCTACAGATATTGATGGAGACGGCGATAATGATGTATTAATAACAGGTTTTAAAGACGGAGATGTGCCAAGAACAATGTTATATTTTAATAAAGTGAAATAGAAAATGGAAAACAAAATTACTAAAAGTAAAAGTGTATTGATTGTATTAGGAAATCATAATCAATCAGAAGAATTAAGCTATTTAAAAGAAAATTTTTGCGGACAAATTGTAGACATTATACCTGATGTTTATACTGATAAAAGAGTCTACATTTGTGGAAATTTAGAGGAAGTAAATGAGCTAGACGGATTTTTTTATTTAATTGAAGATCTGTCTGAAAATTATGTGCAATTATTAGCGCATGAAAATTGTAATGTAATAGGATCTGGTGCAGTACCAGTTGTTGTAAATGATTCGGGAGTTTTTATAAGAAAGTTGTTTGATGGTGATGATTTCTTTAATAGAATTGAGTCTGAGCATGATTTTCAAGAACTAACAGAGTCAAACAAAAATTCTATAGCGCTTAGAAAAGGAGTGTATATTACAGAGGTTTTTAAAGAAGAAAACTTAGATAAAGAAGAAGTATTGAACTTTAATTTGTTAAGGTGTTCTAGTAATTTAACAGGTCCGTCAGAAAATTTTAGAGAAACAGATAAAACAGTTATAAATGCGTTAAATGATATTGTAAAATATTCATTTGAAGCACCTGTAAAAATGAATCATGTGCTGGCACAGATATATTTAAATAAGAAAAAGCCAGATGGAGTAAAAGAAGCAAAAGCTAGAATTAAAGCGCATTCCGATAAAACAAAAGATATGCCTGAAGAAGGAATTATTGCTTTTTGTACGTTTTATGATCAGTTAGATACAAAAGAGCTGCTTCCTTCTAAAACAGACAGATTTGATTGGTGTTATAAAACTACAAGTGGTTTAACTAAATTACATTTTAAGTTGAAAAGTAATGTTAGTGACGATTCTTTAAAAAAGGAATTTACAATTACCTTGTATCCAAATTCAATTTTTTTAATTCCACTTTCTACTAACAGGTTGTATACACATGAAATTAGACCTTCTACATTAAATATTGAGCGTATACCAGTAAGAATGGGATATGTTGCTCGATGTTCTAATTTAAATGCTGTTTACAAGAATAATCAAACTTTTATAGAGGAGAATGGAGCGTTGATTAAATTGGAAGAAATGACAGAAGAAACAATGAATAGTCTTAGAGATTCTTATTATAAAGAGAATGTAACTGCCGATATGGTTGCATATGACAAAGTTCATTTTAGTATGAATTCTGGAGATTATAAGAAGCCAGTTTTTTAGATTTATTGATGAAAATAGCTGGTTTTTTTAAAATTGAACTTCCATTAAAAAAGAACTTATTCGAAGAATTATCTAACACTGTTACTTTCAAAAAAACAGGAAAAGGTAGATTTGGGAATCATTTGGTATGTGTTTCTGAGAAAGGAATTCCAATGGTTAGAACAACTTCTGCTTTTGATATACCTGCGGTGCAGTTTTCTGAAATACATCATCAATTGATAGCGGATATTAATAACTTTTTGAGAGCAAACGATTTAGAGTTTTCTCAATTAGATTTTAATAATGCATTAATAGAGCTTTATGAAAGTAATTACAGAAAGATGAAATACCATTCTGATCAAAGTTTAGATTTAGATGCACAATCGTATGTAGCTCTTTTTTCATGTTATGAAAATCCTGAAGATTTAAACGAGCATACTATCAGGAAATTAAAAATTCAGGATAAAATAACAGGAGAAGAATCAGAGATGTTGTTATCGCACAATTCTGTGGTTCTTTTTTCTGTTGCAACAAATAAAAAATACTATCATAAAATAGTTCTAGATTCTTCACATACCAATTATCAAAACAGATGGTTAGGGGTAACGTTTAGAAAGTCAAAAACGTTTATAAATATTAAAAATGAAGCGGCTTACTTTGAAAATGGAACATTGTTAAAATTAGCAACTGAGGAAGAAAGGCGAACTTTTTTTCAACTTAGAGGAGAAGAAAACAGGTCTTTAAATTTTGAATACCCTGACTTAAATTATACGATAAGCGAAGGAGATTTGATGTTTCCTGTTGTGAAAAAGATGTAAAATGAAAAAAATATTCACCCTCTTTTTATTCATAGTAACCATCGTTTCTTGTTCAAAAAAAGAAGAAGAGATGAATGCTTTTTTGAAAACGAATTTTGATTTTAATGAAAGAGCATTAAACCATTTTAAGGAGATTTATTATGTTAAATCCTCTGAACAATCTTATGTGAAAAACGAAAAGCTAGATATTTTAGATATAATGTATAAACAATTAATATCTGAAATAGATATAGCTACTTTAAACAAGACTTCTAATGTAAAAGATTTAATACATAGAGGAAATGAAATTTTGAACAAATTAAAAGGAATTGTAGATAATAATGAAGAGTTTTTCATACATGAATTATTTAACGAGAAGAGTTACAATGATTCTTTTCAATTAAATATAATGAAGAATAAGTTGGTAATGTCTATGTCTTATGCTTTTGAATACGCAAGTAGAGAAAGATTTGCGATTGGCGGTTTTAGAAAGTTAGATAGTGTTGATACTGATGTTGTGAGAAATAATAATAAAGTTCAAATTAACTTATCATCAGATATAATTCAACAATTACCAAGTAAAAGAGTTGTTAAAGTAGATCAAATACTTTTTGAAGGCAAACAAAGAGAAATTAATTATGAATTGGTCAAAGATTATACCTTTTCTAATATTTTATTAGATTCTCTAAGTCAAGGGAAATATGAAATTAAAGGTAAGGTAAAAATATACGATAGAGCAGGAGAGTTTGATATACCTTTTAAAGAAAAATTTGAAGTTAAATAAAGTGTAATAAAACACTTTATTTAACTTCAAATTATATTTAATTTTTCTCTAAAATTTTAATCAATTTAAAAGATTTCAATAAATGAAATAAGCCTGGTAAAATTATGGCTCCACCAATAATTAAAGAAATTCCCAATACACGAATTACGGCATCAGGAGCTTTATTTTCTAAAATACTTAACGTACTTTCTTTTACAATTAAAAGATTAGGAAAGTGTGGAACAATTGCTACAGCAATAATTAAGATTACTTGTAAACCAGCAAAAACTCGACTATTAATTCTGTTTCCTTTTCTAATAAAAAACCATAAGGGAAGTAAGCACAAGGCAGATAATACAATTAATAGAATGCTAAGTGTATTATTTAAAATACCTTTTACAAAATAACTATCAGATAAAAATCCGTAAGAAATAACAATAAAACCAAATACAACAACTACAACAGTTGCAATAGTGGCTTTTCTAACATATACTGGGTATCCTTCTTCGTCGGCTTCACCAATTAATAAAACAGCAGAAAGAAAGGTGCATAAACTGGCAAAAAAACATCCTACTAAAACAGAAAAAATATTCAACCACGGATTGATAAAAACTTGAGCAAAACTCATAGTTGAAACATCATCTTTTAAAATAATATTTCCACTTACCATAGCTCCGAAAATCATTCCTAAAAAAATAGGAGTAATAAAACTAGATACTCTAAATAACCAATTGTATACATGTTGAGATTTATCTTCAAAGGCATCGTAATGTCTAAATACAAAAGCTACACCTCTTAAAGTAATACCTAATAACATTAGCGTGATTGGAATGTGTAAATAGGTAACCATAATTTTATAATAAGTAGGAAAAGCTACCCAAAGAATTACAATTAAAATAATTACCCAAATATGGTTTGCTTCCCATACAGGTCCCATTACTCTATAAATTGTTTTTTTAGTAATGTCTTGATTCTCTTTTGAAGAAAACAATTCAAGAATACCTGCTCCAAAATCTGCACCACCTAATAATACATATAGCAATAACGAAAAGGTTAAAAAGAAAAGAACTACTGAAATCATATTTTTTCAATTGTAGAGTTATTTAATGATTTTATTTGTCGTGCTAATAACCAAGCAACAGCAATAGTTAATACAGAGTATACAAAAACATACAAGTAAAAACTAAATACAATTCCAGGCATTGGAGTTACAGCATCTTTTGTTCTCATAATTTTATGAATAATCCATGGTTGCCTTCCTACTTCAGTAACAATCCAACCAGCTTCAAGAGCTAAAAATCCAGCAGGCGTTAAAAACACAAAGAGTTTCCAAAAGAATTTTTTGTCCATCCATTGTTTTCTTTTTTTATTAGAAAAGAAGAAAAACAATCCGGCAAGCATTAAAATTCCGCCCAAACCTACCATAATCTGAAAAGCATAGTGTACAATGGCTACATTTGGAATTTCATCTTCTGGAAAATCATTCAAGCCTTTTACTTCAGCATTAAAATCGCCAAAAGCTAAAAAAGATAAAGCGTTTGGGATTTCAATTTTGTATTTGACTTCTTTTTTCTCCTTATCAACAATACCTCCAATGTATAAAGGAACTCCTTTAGCAGTTTCATAATGCGCTTCCATAGCGGCTAATTTTACAGGCTGACGTTTGGCTACATCTTTAGCAGAAATATCTCCACTTATAGGTTGTAAAATTGCAGCAATAGCCCCAAAAGTAATGGCTATTTTAAAAGCTTTTTTATGAAGCTCTTTTTGCTTGTTTTTTAAAATTTGATAAGCATGTATACCTGCAACAGCAAATCCTGTAGCAGTAAAAGCGGCAAGTACCATGTGTAAGGCTTGTGTAAACCAAGCAGGATTTAAAAGTGCTTTTACAGGATCAATATTTAAAAACTGACCATCAACATAATCAAATCCAGAAGGAGCATTCATCCATCCATTGGCGGATACTACTAAAATTCCAGAAGCTACACCGGCAATACCTACAATAACACCTGTGAACCAATGAAATTTAGGGTTGATTTTATTCCAACCGTATAAATAAAAACCAAGGGCAATTGCTTCTACAAAAAATGCGGCACCCTCTAAAGAAAAAGGCATTCCAATGATAGGACCTGCGTGTTCCATAAAACCGGGCCAAAGTAGCCCTAACTCAAAAGATAATGCGGTACCAGAAACGGCACCTGTAACAAAAAAGATTGCAACGCCCTTCTGCCAGGCTTTTGTAAGTTTTAAATATATTGGATCTCCTGTATTTAGCCATTTTTTGTGAGAAACAACCATGAAAAAAGGCATCACCATTCCTATACAGGCAAAAACAATATGAAAAATTAGCGTAAAAGCCATTTGAAGACGTGCGGCATCCAAATTTTCCATAACAAAAAGTGTTTAGTGTGTGTGCTAACAAATTTACGGAATTATTGATGGTTTCTTATGGTGTTTGGAGGTTTAATTAACTATTTATTTTAAATGATAATAGGTTTCATTTAAAGATAAAAAGAAACCTATTATTTAAGTGTTTTGTGTGGGAAGTAAGTTTATTTTATCTATAAATAAGTCTTTTAGTTTCTATGACTTTATTGCCTTCAAAAACTTTAATAAAATAAATTCCTTTAGAAAAGTTTGAAATATTTATTTGTTGATTGTTTTTATTTAGAGGTTTGGTTAATAAAACTTTTCCTGATACATCGAAAATAGATATTTGAGTGTTTTTACCCATAATCTTATTTTTTATAGAAACATTAAATTTTCCTGACGAACTTGGATTAGGATATATAGTAACAATATCTTTTTTATTAGTTAAAAGAGATTCATTATTTTCTTTTGCTTCTGATAAGGGAGCTACATACAAATCAAGTAAATAATTACCTTTAAAAGCATTAAATATTTCTTTACTTTCTTCTTTTTGAACTAGTATTGATTCGGCTAATTTCAAATTGTTGTTCAATAATGCTTTTTCGAAAGCAGTAATTTTATTAGTTGAAGTACCATTTTCTCTTTGAGAAGTGCCGTTTGAATGTAAAGAGTTACATTTATTCGTTATGTTAGTGTTACAATTACTCTGTAGAGTAACGGCAGGGTCGTCGGTACAAGGGTTTCTTAGACTGATAGCATCAGTATCAATATATGTAAAAGAAGGAGATCCATTTAGATTAATATACCTGTGTGTGTAGAAACTTGGACCACGGTTATCATAGCATTCTCCGAATACATAAAGAAAATCTAAATTAAATTTATTACCGGCTCCGTTTCCAGCTGAACAACTACCTATATTCCCCATTCTCCCATTATGAATAGTACCTGCATATGAATAGTTTCCTATGTTAATACCATATTGATTGTCTTTAATAAAATCATTACAAGAAATTTGAGTACCTACATTTGGACCTTGTATTTGAATGGCTACTAAAGTATTTTCAAAACTGTTAAGGTATAGTTTGCCACTAGGAGCAGGTTGGTATACAGGAGGAAGATTTCCTGCTTGAGAATTTATAATTCCATAATTTTTAGAATTACCAATAAATTTATTTTCATCAATAATATGATCTACACACCTGTTTGTATGTACACCCCATCCTGGAGAAGTAGAGATTAATTGTCCATTAGTCTCAACAACATCTATAATATTAAATTCATTAAGTGTTATTCTATCTCCTTTGCTACCAGAAGAAGAAACACATTTGTTTACATTAACAAATTTATTTTCTTTAATGTTTAAAAGGGTAGACGATCCATTAGAACCATAATTATCTATGCCTTTGTATAGGTTTTCAAAAATACTTGGAATTTTTGATGAGTTAAGTGGGTGAGGACCTGGATAAACATCTAGATTAGAGTAATAACTAACAATACCGACACCATAGTCTTTTCCATTGCCTCCTAATGGTTTTTTATTGATGAACTTATTACCTCTAAAAAGTGCTCTAGTAGTGTTTAAGTAAGCAAAGTATTTCATTTTTCCAAACAAAATGTCATCATTTGTTTCAAAGAAACAATTTGTAAATGAAATAGAAGCATCTATTCTTGTTGTAGCATGTACAGCAATTTCATTGTTAATAAAATAACTATTGGATGCCCAAACAATACCACCATCACTTGCTTGAATAGCTCTTTTGGCATTTTTAATAATACTTCTTTTCTTTACTATTAAATGACCTTGTTTATACGGGTGTGTATTTACATTAACTGGTATAGATGGATTTCCGTGAACAACAATACCGTCCCAAGGAGAGTTACATACGCCTTCTATAGTTGAATTATCAAGTATTAGTGTACCTCCTTCTTCTATAATAATACCTGTATTTAATCCTTTAAATTTTATAGTAGAATTTTTAATAGTAACTATTTTTCCATCTGGAACGTATTTAGTATGATTATATGTAACTGTATCATTATTATGATTACTTAATGTAATTGTATTACTATTTGATGGATCAAAAGAAGAAATATAGGTTACTGTTTTAGTAGTATGAATTCTGTTGCCACTATTAGAATCTATGTAAGATAATGTTATTATATATTCTCTACATTCTTCCCATTGAAAACCAAATAGATTACTAAGATCTGTGTCTGTTTGATTAGATGAGACACTAATAGGAGCATATGAAATAACTCCAGTTATTGTAACCTGCCACTCCATAGTGGTAGCATTAATGGAAGTATTGTTTCCAGTAGAACCAAGCCAGTTACCTCCATTGGGTAAAAGACTAAAGTTGAAAAAATTATTAGGAGGTGTTGTTGCATTAGTAATTGAATTTAATAATGGAGTGTCTTTTTGAGAAAATATAGAGAAATAACTCAGAAAGAGTAATAAAAGAGTAATTGTGTTTTTCATAATTAAGAGGTTTAATTTATTTAGTAATTAGTTTAAGTTGTTTAGTTGTTATACCATCATTAACATGAATAGCATAAATCCCTTTTTTATAAGAAGAAAGGTCAATAGTGGTTTCAGAGTCGTATAATTTAAAATTCAGGATACTTTGTCCGTTAAGATTGATTACTTGAATTGTTTTATTGGTGTTAAAACCAGATGTTTTTAATTTAAATATTCCAGATTTTGATGGATTTGGATATGATAGTACACTAATAGAATGCTTTTTGTTTGTTTCAGTATTTTTATTGATGTTTAAGCGAGAGTTTATTTGTGTTAAAGGAGAAGAATCTTCATAAATAAAATATGAATTTCTATATTTTTCATCTCCAGTAGCAACAATAGGATAGCTATTGGTAAAAGATCCGCAACCAGCTCCAATATGCCCTTTTACAACGACACGATATACATGACCAGAAGTAAGATAACCAGCAATTCGATCATTAATTCTTAGATATCGAAAATTAAGATCACCTAGCACTCTTCTGTCAGTAAAAACATTTATAGGAAATGTTTGATTATTAGTTGAAACATCTTCTATATACCATTCAAATACATCTACTTCAGAATTTGGTACATTTGTTACTAAAGATTCACCTAATGTGCGTGGTTCTGGATTTGTTATATCGTGAGATAAATACCTTACCCATTGTTTAGCATAATCTCTAGTAGAAAACTTTCGTGGTTTACTCCAAGAAGAGCAACTATTGTCTCTAGTTTGAATATAGTAAGTAGTTTTATAGCATAAAGAAAGTTCCAATGTAGGAAATTCTCTAACATTTGTATTATTTTGAGGGACTTTATTATAAGTAGTAAATGTAGAATCTTTACTTATTCTTACTTCAGTAGCTTGTGTAGCATTTGAAACTAAAATAATAGGAAAAGTTCCTGTTTCGTACCCATTGGTAGGAAAAGAAAAACTAGCGTTTTTTGAAGGAGTACACGCATTATTAATGGGATTTTTATGTGAGTTTTTAGCAAAAATAAGTCCGCTTATAAATAAACATATTAAGAGTAATATTTTTTTCATTTTTTAGTGATGTATTTGTTGTTGAGATAAAATTTTAGACTCTTTTGTATGTAAACAGGTAACTCTTATCTTGAAATAAGAGTTACCTGTTTAAGCAATCTATTAAAGTAGTTGTTATAAACTTCAATTATACACTTGGAAAACGAAGGCATCTTGTCCCTCTTGAAGTTTGTCTACATACTCTACCAGCCCAACAATCACTGGTTGTTCTACATCTATCACGATCTTGAGGAGATATTTCTTCTCCAGATGAATCAGCCCCACCATGAATATTTTTTTGCTCCTTTTTACTTAATACTTTTCCTTTACTTAAAATTAAATTTTTCATATTATTTGATGATTTAAATAATGATTATTTATTGTTATTGAAGTAAAGTTAAATACTCTCTTGAGTCTTTTTTTTAGAAATGCGAATATGGTCAATTACCCTTAAAAATTGGATTGGTTAAGGTTGTATTTGGTAAATGAAGAAGTTTTTGATGAAGTAGTATGTTTATTGAATTTGTAGAGTTTCTAAAAACGCTTTCCTACTTCTTCTAGGAACAGAAACTTTAATGTTGTTTTCTAGTATAATTGTTCCTTCATTATAATATTTAGAAATATAGTTAAGATTAATGATACCCGATTTTCCGATTTCATAAAAATCAGGATGATTTTTTAATAGACTACAAAAATGTTTTAAAGCTTTAGAAGAGGTTATTTTAGAACCATTTTTACAATAAATATCTGTATAACCATAATCAGATTTTAAGCAAATAATTTCTGAAGTTTGTAAAATGGTTAATCCACCTATTTCAGGAACTGTAATTCGCTCTGTTTTATTAGGAGTATTAATTTTTTCTAATAAAGACTTTACTTGTCCATACTGAAATAATGGATTGTTTTTTTTCTTTAAATAATATCTGTGTATAGTATTTTGTAGTTCATTAACATTAATAGGTTTTAACAGATAATCAAAGGCATTTACTTTAAAAGCTTCAATTGCATAATTATTATAAGCAGTAGTAAAAATAATATCAAAGTTAATTTCTTCAAAAGATTTAAGGAGTTCAAATCCATTTAAAATAGGCATTTGAATATCTAAAAAAATTAAATCAGGTTTAAGTTTAGATATGATTTCTTTAGCATCATTAGGTTTATTTATAACAGATAGTATATTTAAATTAGGAGTATATTCTTCAATATAACTTTTAAGTGTTTCGCTAACTATAAATTCATCATCAATAATAACAACATTAATAGTATTCATAGAGTTAGTTTTACTTTAGTACCACAACTATTTTGGTTTTCATTTAGAAGATCTGTTATTTTAACAGTCTGTTTTATAGTTTTAGTATTGTTAATTAAATATAATCTTTCCTCAAGTAAATTCATACCAAAAGATTCTTTGTCTACTTGTTTTAGCATAGTAGATGCTAGCCTGCCAACACCATTATCAATAATTTCACAAATGAGCCTATTATTTTCTAAATAAATATTTAATGAAATAATTCCATTACTAGAGTTTTTATGCATTATACCATGCCATATAGCATTTTCTACGTAAGGTTGTAGTAACATAGGGGCTATTTGCGTTGTTTTAACATCTATATCATCATCAATATTTACAATAAAAGAAAAAGAATTTTTTAAGCGTTCTTGTTCTATTGTAACATAAAGTTTTAAAGCCTCTAATTCTTGTTCTAAGAAAATGGTATCTTTTTGTGTATGTTCAAGAATTAACCGAATTAGTGTTGAAAACCTATGAACAAAATGAAGCGCTTTTTTAGTATTGTTATTTTGAATATAATATTGAATGCTACTCATAGCATTAAATGTAAAATGAGGATTCATTTGAGAGCGCAATAATTTTAATTCAGTTGAAATGATTCGTTGTTTTAAATATGCTCTTTTTTTTACTCTTCTTATACGTACATAAATCAATATGTTTATTAAAAAGAATGAAATAATAATAAAAGGAATTATAAAGTATAAGGTTTCCCAAAAATATGGCTGTTTAGTTATTTTTATGGACTTTGTTTCTTTACTAGAAATGCCTTGATGATTTACCGCTTTAATTTCAAAAGTGTAATTACCAGTAGGAAGTGTGGAGTATTGTACAGATCTGTTTTTTGTAGTATACCAAGTAGAATCCAAACCCTTAAGTCGATACTTATATTGCAAATCACCATGTTCTCTATAAGAAAGACCTAAGAAGTCTATTTTTAGTAGGTTGTTTGTTGGAGGTATTGTTATGTGTTTATTATCTATTAAGTTGTTGTTATCAATGCTAATTTTTTCTATATATATTTTAGGGAAGTATGTTTTTTTTGAGTAATTAACATCTAAATACGATAAGCCTTTATCTGAAGCTACCCAAACTTTATTATCGTATTCATTTATATCATTAATTTGATTAGAAATAAGCCCATCCTTTTGAGTAAAATTATCAATATCATTATAATCATTTAAATTAATACCAGACAATCCTTTTTCAGTAGCAATCCAAACACGTTTTTTTCCAATAAACAAGCCTGTACAAATATTACCTAGTAAACCATTATTAGTTGTGATATTAATTACTTGATCATTGTCAATAATAATAACTCCTTTTTCTTTTGTTATCATCCAAAATCGTCCATTCTTATCTCGATTAATTTGATCAATACGAGTTTTAAAAATAGGATTTTGATCTCCCATAAAAATAATATTCCCAATATCATTCATTTCAAAAAGCCCTTGACGAGAAGCGATATAAATAGTATTTGAATTTTTGTAACAAATACTTTTGATGGCTACTTTATCTTTAGAAAAATTAAATGAAAAAAGGAGTTGTTTATTTTTTGTGTACATGTGTACATTAGACCAAGAATATAAAGTGAATTCATTATTGTTAAATGAAGAAATGAAAGGGGGCTTTTTGGAGATTTCATTAAAGAATGGTTTATGATTTATGGTTTTTATTTGTTTATCAATAATATCATTATAAACAATAGTATCTCTAAAGTTGTATAATTTTCCATTGAGTCTACCTAATGGAGAATTCTTTATTTTTTTTAAGGTAAGGTTGTTTGTAAACTTGAAAATTTTACTATTCTTAGATCTCAAAAAAAAAGAAGAATCATTACTTATCATACTAACAATAGCTTCATTTTCAAACTTATTAGAAGATATGTTTTTAATTATTGTTTTTGGTTCATAAAAAACACCTTTATCATGAGTGGAAGTCCAAGTACCTTCTTGATTGTCAGTGATAATACTTGTTAAAAAATTGTTTGAAGATTTGATAGCTTTAATGTACGGAGGGAATTTGGTAATAGCATATAATTTATTCTGACTAAGATTATAAAACACATATTGATTTTTAAATTTCATAATACGAGTTCCAGTGGGTCTATCTTTGAATTTGAATTTAATACTTTTTGTTTTCTTTGATTTTAAATTAAAAATTAAAGCTTGATAAGAATTTGAATTGTAAATAACATTGTTATGAATTAGCCAATTGATACCAATACCATTTTTCCTTTTTAAATTGTTTATGTTTTTAGAAGGTAAAATAATGGAGTTCTCAGAATAGTTTAATAAATATGTAGTGTTAATTAGCTTAACTTTATAGTTAATTATATTATTATTTAAATAATAGTTTCCAGAAAAGATGTATCCTTTGTCATCAATTTGTCTAAAAGAGTATTGTTCTTTTGTAGGGGTTACTTTTAAATTGGTTTTATTAATGAAACTGGCTTTAAATTCCCCTTGAGTACTACCAATCCAAAGTGTGTTATTTGTATCTACATATAAAGATAAAATGTGTCCTATATCATTATAAGAAATGCTATAAGTAACAAGATTTATTTTACCATTTAGATAATAAGAAAGTTTACCATTAAAAGATAAAAACCATAGTCTACCTTTATAATCTTCATAAAAATTAAAAATAGTGTTGCCTCCTAAACCATTTTCAGTAGTATAGTTTATAAAATCATAGCCGTTATATTTACTAACTCCTTTATCAGTAGCAATCCAGATAAACGACTCAGAATCTTCATAAATACTGTAGGTTTCATTACTAGGTAAACCATTTTCGGTTGAAAAATGGTATTTATTTGTACTTTGTGCTGTTATTAATAGGATACTAAAAAGCAACAAACTTGATACAAATTTTTTCACAAAATTTGTATCATAATAAAGATGATATTTACACAACATTTAAGGGGATGTCAGGTTAATTAACCTGAAAATAAAAAAAAACACATAGAGTATGTGTTAAAATATGTAAGAAAATCTTTTAATTTTTATTCATTCATTTAAGTTGTTGGTTTTTAGTCTTATTTTATAATGTGTTTATGAATGTTATCTTGTATACTTTGTCAAGTTTCTTTTCTAAATAAGTCACAGATTTCTAAATTCGGTTATGATTTTTCTTTTTCTTCTTTTGGTAAGAGTTTTAACCCAATAAGTAATGATGGCATTATATCCGCCAGAGGCAGTTTGTTCTTTTTTGTTTAGAGGTATAAGCCAAGTAGCAATTGTATCATTTTTTCTACTTTTTATTTGTTTAAAATAAGCTGATTTTGTTCCGAGTAAATTTCCAGAGTTACCTGTAACAAAGATTATTTTTTTATCAGTTAAATCATAATCTTTGTGTTTTTCATTATTTATATATTCATTTAAAAATACAGCTTCGTTCTTTGTTAGTTTTGGATTGTCATCAATTCCACATTCAGAAAGTTGTTGTCCGAATAGGTTGGTAGAAATTACTATCAATAGTATTGCTAAATTTTTATTCATATACTAATAACTCTTTTACTTAGTAATTATTTGATTTATGTGATGTTCCATATGATTTACATAGTCTATAATTAAAAATTGAAGATCTGCTGTATGCTCTTTTTCAATTTCTATGGTATAACTTAATGTTATTTCTGTTTGATTTTTGATTACCATTAGAATTCGATTATTGATAGCCAACCAAAAATTTATAAGTTCCTTGATTTCTGAGTGCTGATAATTATTCGCTTTTACGAGCTCATTCTGATGGTACTTTCTAATTTTATAAGGTTTCTCTTCAAACTGTATTTCAGTAAAACGTTGTAAGTTATTAATTCCTGAATCAATTAGATGCCCCAGTAATTCTTTTTTAGACCATTTTTCAGGATTTGCTTTGTAAGTGATTTCAGAATCAGAGGCTTTTGTTAAATAAGTTGACCCTAGTTTTAATAATTCTTCTAGTTTATCTGTAGTTGTTTTCATTTTATTTACAATTAGTTATAAATATTACTTGATGTTAGTTTTATTTTTCAGCAAGAATACTATTCCGTAAACAAGACCAATAACACCTCCAAGGTAACTAAAGTTATGAATAGTGGCAGCAACTAAAAAACTATTTCGATTTAGTAAACCTTCAGGAAGATTCCACTGAATATCTAGTTTAGTGATGATAAATATTCCAACTAAAAGACCGATGAATCCTGTTATAATAGCAATAATTAAGGTTTTTAATACAGCATTGATTCCGTTCTTCCACATTGTTTTAGTATCTGATTGAATTAAAGCAATAATTCCTAATACGAAACCAATTAAAAGTCCAAACCACCAAGTAGTAATAATTCCAACGATAGCAATAGCAATTCTTTCATTAGTTATTTGGAATAACCATTTTCCAATTTGATAAAAAGTAAATTTGGTGAAATACTTAGAAGAAATAGAATAAGAAATTTGATTATGCAAAATTCCATAGACAGAAGCTAGTAGGGTAGAGGTAATAACTAGAATAATTAGAGTAGCAATTTTTTTAGACATTGTAGTTTAGGATTGTATTGTAGAATAAAATTAAACTTTTTAGAGAATTAGTAGTTTGTTTTTAGGAAGTAAATAAAAAAATAAACCCCGTTTAAAAACGAGGTTTACTTTATACTGTGATTGTATATTAGTTTCTAGTAATAATTAAGTCACTGAAATCTGTACCATTTGTTAAAAAAGAACTAGGAATAGTTACAGTAGAAGTAGCTCCGTCAGTAATATTTATAGTTACTAATTTTGCACTTGTAGCATCATTTTCAAGTCCTAAGTACTCATTATTTGAACTATTATAAATAGCTCCAATTGAATTAGCTCCATAGCTTATATTGCTTCCAATATAAGTTAATTCACCGCTATTTACATCTATTTTAGCTAGCTTGTTTTCAGAGTTATGGAAAATATATACATTATCGTCATTATCTATGACTAAGTCAGAAAAATCAGCACCATTAGTTAAGAAAGAACTAGGAATTGTTACTGAAGAAGTAGTTCCATCTGTTAAGTTAATACGAACTAATTTAGGACTCGTAAAATCATTTTCAAAACCAATGTATTCATTGTTTGTTTTGTGGTAAACAGCGCCTCTAGTATTAGCACCATAGTTGATGTTTTCTCCTATATACGTAAGATTTCCTGTCTCTAAATCTATTTTAGCAAGTTTGTTTTCAGAGTCGTGAAAGATATATACATTATCGTCATTATCAATAATTAAATCGCTAAAATCAGCACCATTTGTTAAAAAAGAATCTGGTATTGTTACAGTGTTTGCACTTCCATCAGCTATACTAATACGAACTATCTCAACAGTTGTAAAACCGTTTTCAAAACCAATATATTCATTGTTAGTTTTATGAAAAACAGCCCCTCTAGTATTAGCTCCATAACTAATGTTTTCTCCTAAATACGTAAGATTTCCTGTTTCTAAATCTATTTTAGCAAGTTTGTTTTCAGAGTCATGAAAAACATACACATCATTTACCACAGGAATTGGCTCAATAACAATATCAATACTACCAATTACTTTTGTTTCGTTGTTTACAGTTAGTTTGATATCACCTGAAACAGCATTTTCAGGAATTTCTACTTTTAGGTAATTGGTGTTTACTTCTTTAATGGTTCCAACTTCGTTTTCGGCAAATGTTACTACATAAGTTTCGTTTGTTGAAAAAACAGATCCGTTGATCGTCAATATTTCTCCAGCTTTAGCTGATTGAGCATCAGGAATGGTGATGTTGCTAGGGAATTCTTGTTGTACTGGTGGTTCTATTGTATCTTTTTCAGAACAAGATACTAGTATAACAAATGCAACTAATAGACTTAACGTTTTTCTCATTTTTATTTAGTTTTGATGTTTTAAAATTTTTGGATGTGGGAAAAATAAATAAGCAATATTATTGTAATTCATAGCAGAGAATTTTTTCATACTCAAATTTAAATAAAAAAACGTTTCCTTAAAATATCTATTCAAATAAATTTTTCTTTTAGAAAAACAGCTATGGTTGTACTTCATTATTAAACTAGTTTTTTAACTTATTTAAAATTACAGCAGAAAAAAATAAACCAATACCATAAACAAAATGAATAATAATACTCATTAACCTAGCTTTATTAGGATCAGGTAAATGTGTTGCAGCAATACCAAAACCAAAAGCTGGTTGTAAAATAAAAAAAGGGGCAAAAACTGTGACCAATCCAATTATTAAAGCAGGAAAAATAGAGGGAGTTTCTAACCATTTTTTACCAAAAACAAGTACAAGTAAAAAAGAGAAAATAATTCCTATGGCATAATGTGCTATCTGACCTAATATTTGTTCGTGTTTAATAGCTTCTGAATCAAATATTTTATTGTGAAAAAACTTTCCGTAAAATAAATGTCCAATCCATCTGCCTAAAAACTTATAATCAAGTCCATGAATACCAAAAAGTTTTAGGATAAAACTATATAAGTCCATTGTAGCAGTTGCGCCAATACCAATAATAAAGGTTTTAATGATAAAATTCATCTGTTATATTTTAAAATTCTTTACAAAATTCTGGGAAAGTTGTACTTTTTTGATAGGACAAATTTTAAAAAGGACAGTACTTATGTAAAGTTTTGGCGAAATATAAGAGGAGTAAAACTTGTATGTTTTTTAAAGAATCTAATGAAATAGGCAGGATCTTGATATCCTAATTTAAATGCTATTTCATTTATTTGATTTGGAGTTGCAAGAAGTAATCTTTTAGCTTCTAAAATTATTTGTTCGTTAATTAATTGAGAAGCTGTTTTTTCTAATAAAGCTTTTGTAGTTGTATTTAATTTATATGTAGTGATATTTAAAACTTCAGCATATTTTGTTACTTGTTTGTTATAATAAATTTGAGATTCTAACAAGTGCATAAACTTATCTAAAAGCTTTTGTTCATGAGAATAGAAAGCATTTTTATAGCTTTTGTTTTCAAGATTATGTCGTATTAGTTCTGTAAAAAGTATGTTTAGATTGTATTTGATTATTTCTTCAAAGCCGAATTTTTGGACAGTATGTTCTTTGAATATTTGATGGGCAATGCATAAAATATTATTGAAAGATTCATTGTTTAGTTTGTAATAGTTTTTCTGAAAAACATTCCAAAATATTTCTTTCTGTTTGGTTTGGTAAGACGAATAAAAGGAAGAATCAAAATTAATAAGATAGCCTTTAGTTCCTTGTTCGAGTATTAAATTGTGTACCTGTCCAGGACGAATTAAGAAAATTGAATTTGAAGTTACAGGATAAGTGTTAAAATCGATATGATGTTTACCATTCGATTGTTCTAAAATTAAAAGGAAAAAGAAATCATGCCTATGTAAGCCTTCTTCCATATTCTTATCCACAAGTACATCACTTAAATTAAGAATATTAAAGTTATTTGAAAACTGAGTTTTTGTTATTTTACGAACAGTAATTTCTTTCATTCAATACTATTTATTTCTTCAATAGTCATATGTGTTTTAGAAATCCATTCTTTTCGGGTAGGATTGTTAATTAATTCTCTTTTAAGATAAGAGTGTACATTTTTAAGTTGCTCTTTTGGGAAAACCGTAAATTCAGAATCATCCAAGATGGGTAATAATTCTATCCATAAATCATTCTTATTTACTAGCTGACTAACTTCTTTAATTTTTAATACTTCATGTGTTGTTAGTGTTATTGGTGGCTCTTCATCTGTACACCAGTCAGAAATAAACTCTAAAGCAAGTCCGCATTCACCAATATTTACATATTCCATAGTATTTTCTACGGATGTTAATTTGGGTTTTAAAAGTTGACAAAGCTCTTTAAAAATGAGTTCTTTATCAATATGTTTTTTGAAATGTGTACTCATAAAATTAAAATGAAAAATAAAGGATTAGTAAAGAATTAGAGAGTAATTAAATTACATCAAAATCATCATCTTTAAAATAATCATCAATAAACTCTTTGGCTTCCTCTTCAGTCATATTTAAAATGTTATAAGTAAATATAACAATGAAACATAGTAGTAAAATAATAGCAATGTAAATAATCATAGTAATTGTTTGTCTAATAAATATAACGAAAAAAACAGTTGAATATAAAAAATTTAAAAACAAACAATGAAACTGTAGGTTTAGTTTTCTTCATTTATATAAGTCATTCCTAAGGAAATTACAATAGAGCATGCTAAGTATATTAACGATGGTGTATATTCCATAAAAACTAGTGAACCTAGGAGTAAAGTCATCAAAAATAATCTGAAATATTTTTTCATAGAATGAATTTTTAAAGATTCCAAAACTAGTAAAAACAAATCAAACACAAAGTGTATCTACATCGATATAGTATAATTAAAAAATTATAAAAAGAAGTCGGAAATAATGGCACAAATAACAGAGATAATCATAGCTATCCTTACCCATAATTTATACTCGTCTTTGTCTTTTTTGTAGAATATATTTCGAGCGTAAAAAGGTCCTAATAAAAATAACAACATGACTATGTGTATGATTTCTTTCATAGATGATTTTTGGTAAAAACAATAAAAGCAAAGTAAATTAAAACAGTAGTGTAAATAAGCATTTTTTAAGTGAAAATATAAGATAGTTGTATTTTTTTTAAGTAAATGATTTAGTGGTGTTTAACTCCGTAAGTTCATGTATTAGAAAGAACCACCACGTTCCAAACTAATTTTTAAATCATTTTACATATGAAAAAATAATCAAAAAAGAATTCACTTTATAATTAAAATTATAATCAAACTAATTGAAATCTATTTAAAAATAAATTTCTCTTAAACTCAATTTACATTAAAAAGCAAAAGTAGAATAATAAATTAAGAGCAACTTCTTTACAGTAAATTACTCTTTAAACTCAATAAGTTTATCGTTAGCAATATCATACTCGTATAACTTTTCAGTTCTATTATTATAATATAACCATTGAACCGTATTCACTCTGTAATTATTTGAATGTCCAATTCCGAAGGTTATGAAATCTTCATTATTTCTTTTTGTTTGTTCAATCAAGAATTCAATTTGTTTGTTGGTTTTAATAAGTTCTTTGATCAATTTATTTTTTGAGTGCACAAGATAATATTCAACAATTAAATAGAGGTCATCTAGGAATGATTGAGAGAATCCATAAGTATCATAGTATCCAATTTTATTAGTGTAATTCTTTCGGAAGTTAGACACATTTCCATCCTTGATTTTTTGGGTAGAGATAATCCATTCGGCAATTTCTTTTGTTTCGCCATCACCAGCAATATAAATAATATCTTCTTTCCATTTTATCTCAATAATATCACCTCTTACATAACTTCTATCAGTTATTTTATCATTAATAAAGTAATAAACTTTTTCTTTTTTAGCTTTTAAAAAAGTGTAGTCACCATCATCATTGTAGCTAATGAATTCAAATGTATTGGTTTGTGGAGAGTTGCTTAAAAAGCCACTAAAAACATAACCAGTAATATTATTGTTTGTAGTAGATCTTCCTTTTACTTTAAACCATGCACCTTTAATAGTTGTATTGTTGTCAATTATTTCAAAATTTTGATTTGTTTTTTCGAGTACTGTTACTTTTTCAGCATAATTGAATTTTCCTAATTTCTCTGAAGTCAAATTTGGTGCGACTCGAATATTTAAACCATTTTTAGCAGTAACCAACAATTCATTTTGTGCAAGTAGCTGAATTGAAAATAAGAGAAGAGCAAAAAGGCATGTTATTTTTTTCATAGTTTAGGTATACTCTTTTAATACTAACCTAAACGAAATATATAACAATTTTTATAATTGCGAATTTGAAACTCTTTTGTTGTTTAATTTCTTCATCCAATAAGCAATTAAAAAACTACCAATAATGCTTGGGATAAACCAACCATAAAAACTTGGAAAAAAGTTATTCACTACTATGAAAGCCGTACTAGCAGAAATATATCCGCCAATCATTTTTCCTAAATGCAATTTTAGCCAACTCTTTTTAAGTTGCTTGGGTTTGGTGTACAATATTAAATCTCTGATAGAAAAAACAATTCCAATAATTGCAAAAACTACCAATACGATGTTAATACTATTGCTCACTAGTATAGGTAAGAAAATCATTAAAATACCAGTTATGATCATTGTAATAGAAATGTATTTATCAATACTCAGATTCAAGTTTTTATTTTTAAAATTCAAAACTCTGTTACCTGTTAACACAAAATACGAACTAAAAATTCCAATAGCGAATAAAAATGGATTTTCATGATTAGGCAAAACCGCAATAATCATTGCAGAAATACCACATAACATCATTGAATAGTAAAAAAGTAATCCAGATTTTTTATGCATTTTTTCTCCTTTTTTAGCAATCATAGATATCAAGCCACTAACCAAAGCAATCCCACCAAAACTTGCATGAATAATTATTAAAGTCTGTATAAAAGTTTCCATTTTTGTTGTTTTATGGTGTAAAAATGAAACTTAAAATACATTTATATAAAATTAGTTTACCCAACTGTTCTTTTTTAATGATGAGTTGGTAAAACAGAGGATAATTAGATTTTTTTCTCATAAAAGCCAATTTTACTCAAAGAACCTTTTGGGTTTGCTTTGTCAAATGCAAAAATAAAGTGAACATTATTATCAAGCCTAATACATAGTTGGTCGCTGAAAGTTAAGTTTTGATTGAATTCCCATTGGATGTTTTTTTTGAAAAGAATTTTAAGAAAGCTATTAAGTTTCATCGAACTTAGGTTGACTTTTTTCAAGTTGAAATACAAGAATGATGTATCTGGAGAAATTGTCCACATGTAAAGTGAATTCTGTTTAAAGAAAAGTTGAAAATCATTTTCAGAAATAATTATGCTATCATTATTTTTTAAGAGAAATGAATAGATTACAATTTGTTTTTTCTTCTATTTGATGAATAGTTTCTCCAATAAAAATTTTCTGATCATATATTTTTATATAATCTTTATTTAAAATATAATCAACATTCATGGTGTAAAAGCAAGTTTTATTTATTCTTTTTGAGTTCTATTTCCTTACCTATAAACCATCCAGAGGTTAATCCATGAATAGCACCGATTACTAAAAATAGAGGTAAAGAGACTATCCACATTAATAAGCCAATACCAAGGAGTTTCAAATTTAAATTATAATTAATAGTGTTGATAACTAATTCAAAAAGCATATTCATTATAAATATTCCAAACCATAACTTTATAAATCCAATATAAGTAGTCCAAAAAGGCTTTTCATTTCTATTAATAATGGTTTCACCTACTTTTCCGAAGATCAAGTAAGACATTATACAACTTATAATAAATTGAATCAAGTAATAAAGAGAATTTCTTAATATGGGATTCAGATATTTAGAAAGAATGTAGTTTTTTATATTAATATTGAAATAGGAAAAAATAAAAGTAACTACAGTTATAATTAAAAAATTAATTCCTAGGTATTTGAAAAATACTTTTCGACCAATGTTTTTTGCGTTCATTACTTTTCCTCTAACTTTTTTATTTGATCTTCTATATAAGGATTGTACTTTAAAGAAAGTGCTTTTTTATAATGTTTTAGAGCTTTTACTTTATCATTTGTTTTATCATAATAATCACCTAAAGATTCGTAAGAGTAAGAACTACTTGGATAATTTTTTAGATTCCATTGAAACAATTGTAAAGCTCTTTTTAGCTGACCTTTTCTTAATAATTCATAACCAATATCACTTACAAACTTTTCATCGGGGATCATTTTAGTGTCAAATCCTTTTGATAATGCTCGATAGTAATTTTCTATTTTATTAAGAATATTAATTTCAGGATTCAAATAATCATTATTTGTAAGTTTAAAATCATAAAAGCTAAAAATAAAACGTAAAGCATCGTAGGTTGTAATTAAAGGCATGGATCCATGATCATCATTAGGATAATATGTTGCTTTAAAAGATAGTTTTGTATTAGAACCATTTTCTAAATAATCTTTAAGTTCTAAAATAGCTTTGGAATGTTTTATAGCATTACTAGAATCACTATTTTTAATATTTGCATACCCTAAGAAAAGTGTTTTATTGGTGTAGCGATTGCCAAATTCAGTTTGCCTAATTTTTTTCAATAAGTTCTTCTCATTCCAAAACATAGACGGATCAATAGCTACATATGAATTAAATAATTCAGGTTTTTTGAGCAAAGCATTCATTACGGTTAATCCACCAAGAGAATGTCCTATAAACATTCGGTATGGTTGCGTTGGGTATTTTGAATCTACATACGGAATCAATTCTTTTTCGATAAAAGACATAAACTGATCGCCTCCTCCAGAGCCGACAATTTCTCCTTTAGTAGGAGATAGGTCTCTCGATCTAAATGTGTTGGGAATGCCAATAACAATCATTTTAGGGCATAGTGTATTTCCATTTACAGTGCTAAACTGTTTGAGCAGAGCCACCACAGAGTCAAAATGAGCATTGCCATCTAAAACATACACTACAGGAAATATTTCTTTATTGTTAGGATTAGTTTTGGGAACATGCACAAAAATTTTTCGCTGTTCATTTAAAATTTTAGAATGTAAACCATCAATTTTTCCAATAACAATATCATCGCTTTTTTGTCCGTTTATACATAAGAAACAAAAAAATAGAAAGGTAATTAAGCCTGTTTTTTTCATAGTTTTTAGTGGAATTTCTACAAATTTAATCTAAAAACAAACAATTACAAACGTTAATCTGTTTAGGATAAAGAAATAAAACAGTTGGTATTCATTTAATATAAGGTGAATCTTGGATAAGAATCCATGTCAGTTCGAGTGATTTTTTATGAAGTAAAACGTAATAAAAAATTGTATCGAGAACAATTCGTATTACGAAAGCTTCTCTATACAAAATTATGTTGAATTCCATTACAAATAATTTCACTCGAAGTGACACTTTTACTCTTAAACGAGATTCACGTTAAAATATCTCTGTTTCATTTTTAAAGCTCTTAAATTCAATAGGATTATTACTAAAATCTAAAACAAACATTGTTTGTTGTTCACCTTTCTTTCCTTTGTATCGCACTTGAGGAGTTACTATAAAAGTGATGTCGTTTTTTTGTAAATTCCTTTTAACTGTTTCAAATTCTTGCTCATTTAAAATACAACCAAAGTGCGGAATAGGAACTTTAATATTGTCTACTTTTCCACAATAGTCTAATTCAGGAATATTATCAGAAACATGTGCAGATAATTGATGACCAAAAAAATCAAAATCTATCCAATTTTCAGTTTGTCTTCCAATATGACAATTTAATATTTCATGATAAAAACGATAAGTACTCGCTATATCTTTAACCTTAAAAGCAAAATGAAATCTATTCATGTTTAGTATCCTTTTTTTAATGAAACAATATGAAGTAATTCGGTACCATTTACAAGGTTTTGGTAATTGATAACCACAGTATCAGCAGCAGTATTTATATTGGTAATGGCTGCAATATGCGGAGTTATAGTAATAGCATTGTGTTGCCAAAATGGGTGTGTTGAAGGCAAAGGTTCTGTTCTAAAAACATCTAACAATGCTCCAGATAAGTGTTGACTTTCTAGTAGTGTTAATAAATCAGTTTCTACCAAATGTTCTCCTCTTCCTACATTTATTACATACCCATTTTTATTGAGTTTTTCTAAGTTTTGTAAGTTTAAGATGTTTTCAGTTGCGTTAGTTAGTGGTAAAATATTGATTAAAATATCAGTGTTTTTTAAAACAGAGATTAATCCGCTTTCACCATAAAAACAAGATACATTTTCTAATTTTTTTTCTGATGCAGACCAAGCTTTTACTTGAAATCCTAGTTGAACCAATTTTTCTGAAACTGTAGTGCCAATTTTTCCTAAACCTAAAACACCAATGGTTGTATTATTTATGTTTTTATAAGGTTTTGGATTCCATTGTTGTTGTTGCTGATCTATATGATATTCAGAAAATCTTTTTAAATGTGATAAAATTCCTGTGAGTAAAAACTCAAACATATCATTAGATAATTGATTGTCTACAATTCTTGAAATGATACAGCTTGAAGGAAGGTTTTGAGTTTGAATAATATGCTCTACAGAAGCACCAACAGATTGTACTACTTTTAAATTTTTAAACTGAGCTAAAATATTTTTATCTGGTTTCCAGCATAAGGCAAACGTTACTTTATCAGGATTTTTTACCTGCGGATAAATTTCAATAGTAACATCTTTTAATTTAGCTTGTAAAGCTTCTTGCCATGGTTTTGGATCTTTATTATTAAAGCAAATGACTATACTCATCTTTTTTTTATACAAATTTCTATTTTTTTTAAATGAATTAAAAACAGAATCGTTTGTGTTTCTGTAAATTTACCTTTGAAAGATTTGTATTAATAGTGTTTTACCAATGATTGACGATATAGATACCCGTATTTTAAAAGCATTAGAAAAAGATGCTAGACTCTCATTTGCTGAAATAGGTAGAATGATTCATCTTTCTGCTTCGGCAGCTAGAGAGCGTATTTTAAAAATGGAAGATATGGGACTGATTAAAAAATATAGCATAGAAATAGATCATTCAAAACTAGGATACGACTTAGAGGTTTTTATTTTGGTGAAAGTATTTCACGGAAAATTAAAATCATTTTTAGAAGTAATTCCAACAATATCAGAAATAAAAAAAGCACATCGAATTACCGGAAATCAGAATGTGCATTTAAAAGCAATGCTTAAAAATCAATTACACCTGCAACAACTTATTGATAAGTTAATGCCTTTTGGTGATACACATACATTGTTAGTTTTATCAGATGTTTTGGATAATACAGAAGAGTAATATTCCTTTTAATAATCAGTATTGCCTAGTATGATAAGGATATTTCATATTCCATTTGATGTACTTATTGTAAACTACTGATTTTAGGTTTTCAAGTTTTTGAGATGTTTTCAATTCAGGATGTACACTTTCAAGATTATGAATTAATCTAGACATTTCTTTGAGTTTCTCCATAGTAAAATGTTCGTTCCAAACTACTTTATTACCAAACTTAACAATACCATCTATGTGTTTATTAGTGATCGCTTGTTTAAAATTAACCCAATCAGCATCAATAGTAGAAAGATGTTCTTTTTTTCGTTTATGAAGCCAGCCATAAAAGAATATTATAACTACAAGACATAAGAAAAAAGTAACAAAAAGAACAACTCCGTTCTCCATAATTTTTTAATTTAAATATACTAAAAAATCTTTTTAAAATACTCACAAACAATCATCATATTTTCATCAAATTGCTCGCCATAAGGTTCCATTTCTCTTGAATAATATGCCTTGTGAACTTTTTTCCAATAAGTTAATGATTTATCTCCTTCACCTTCTGTAGCAGCAAATTCAGGAGTAATTTTATTGTAAGGAACTAATTCTATTTTAGTAGTTTCTATAATAGCTTTAGCATTGCCATTCCAATCTGTAACTATGTATTGATCTCCAATTTTTGGTAATGCTTCATTATTTTTTTCAAACCACCAAATAGAGGTAGCTGTAGCTTGTTTAATTCCTTTTACAACCAATTCAGCACATTCATTAGCATCTTTTTCATTATCACAAAAGTAGAACGATTCAGGTAATTTTTGTGTTGTATTGTCAGGATATTTTTCTAAGAAATTTTTCCATAAAATAGTTACAGATTTATCAATTTGCTTTTTCATTTTTTGTATGTATTTTGATTAGTTAATTCGGTGTTTTAAAGGTTTTTATTTAGAAATTAATCGTATTTCAAGATTTATTTTAGTATTGACTGGTTGACCATTTTTTACTCCAGGAATTAAAATGTTTTCAAAATCTAAAATACTACTAACAATTTCCTTTTCTTGATCTGAAAATGAAACTTTCCTATTAGTTTTTTTCATATCTTCAGGAGAACCATAATATACTTTAGCTGTTTTTCTTAAACCTTTAGTAGGCTTATTTTTTTTAGATTTAATATTTAAGTTGCTAATTTCTCCTTCCGTATCAATTATAAAATCAATAAAAAAACTAGTGTCTTTATCAACTTTAGAAAAATCAATAAAATAATGCATATTAGAGTTGAAAGAGTTGTATAAACAATCGATTAGACAATTCTCATCAAATTCAGCAATTTTTAATTTCGGAGGAGTGTCTAGTCTTTCAATGTCGTATACAGTTTCATAATCTCTTGGTTCTTGACTAAGAAACTCAGTAACATCATTATGTTTAACAGGTAGTTTTTTAAGCTTTATTTTACCTCCGTTATAGTCTTTTATTTTTTCAACTTGTAACATTACATTACTAAATAGAAAGTAATATTTGTTGTCTCTTATTATAAAGGAGTAATACTGATGATCAATGATAACCTCATTAAATTCATTTACAGTATATTGTTTGTCTTGTAAATTGTCCAACATTTCAGGTTTGTTCGTTGAAAAAGTTTGATTTAACTTAAATTCTAAGGTTAAATCATTCATCATTTCATTCATTCCTTTTCTTTCACTGTTATCAAGACTCCTTCTTCCAAAATTTATGTATGTCCAATCAACTACTTTCCATTTACCTTCTAGTGTAGTATTGTTTGTTCCTTTAGCTGAGCAAGAGAAAATTAAGAATAAGTTTAATGAGATTAAAAAATATAGTTTTGATTGCATTATTTAATGTTTTGTTTTTTTATTGAGCGTATAAAACTATTAAAGATTCTTTTATAAAAAAGAATGTTGAATATAGAATAATTAGGAATTAAATTGAGGAGTAATTTTTGATGTTTTTCTGAGTCAAATTCAGTATCATGATTAAAAGTTAACAAAGGTATTTTATGAGTGAAAAATTTAGCTTTCTCAGGAAATTCGCCAAACGGATTTTCTACAATATTATTTGCTCTACCTTCATAAACCAATTTACAAACTTCTTTAAATTGTTCACCATTACAGGTATAAGTAACAAAAGCTAAACCTTTTTCTGAATCGGAAATAAGTTGGAAATCATTACAGTTATTAACAATTCTAATACCAGATTGTTCCAATTCATCTAGTAAAAAATCATCCGCAATAAAAGTAGCATCAGGATTGTAAATTGTAACGTCATTTTTACTGAGATGAGCATTTAATGCTTGGTTTGCAGACCAACTTCCATTTCCGTACACACCAGTTTTTTGATGTTTATAAAAATATGAATCACTCCAAGCACATGCAGACCATTCAAAAGATTGTACCTTTTTTGAAGTGAGTGGATAAGTATCGGTTTTTGTAATAATGTTAGGCGCATAAACGATTTTTTTAGCCACTATTGTACTCTCATAACAATGTACTGTAAAAGTATCAGAAGCTTTATCATAGTCAATACCACTATCAATATAAATATTGAGTTTTGTACTAACTCCTAATTTATTTAAACGAGAAAAAATCATGTCGTCGAAAGTATGTCCTTCTATAGGCACATCATTTAAACTTGTTTTTCCAATTTTATAAAAACCTCTTACAGGATGTTCTTGAAGAATTTCAGTGATTAAAACTTCTTTTTTGGCTTTTCCTAATTGAAGAGCTAAAGAAAGTGCGTACAGACTATTTCCTATAATTAAAATGTCGGTTGTTGTATTTTCCACTTCAGAAAAATACATAAATTAAATAAAAAACGGTTTAGAGAATACTAAACCGTAATTATAACATTTTAAATTGTCTATGATTTTGTAGCCTCTAAATGCCAAATTTTCGAAACAATTTGCCAACCATTTTCACCGTTTACAAATCCTAAATGATCTACAAAAATATTGTTGTGTGCTCTAATTCTTATTTTAACAGTAGCACAGTTTGAAGAAAGCCAATCAATCATTAAAATTTCGGATTCAGGTTCTTGCCCTTTACTAGCAGGAGATATTCGTCCGCTAACATCGTTACTAAAACTTTCAATAGATTCAACAAAAACAGTACCTTCATCAACATCAAATAAACTGGCACTTTTATGAAAAACTTTGTTTAATAATTGAGTATCGCAATAATAAAGAGCATCAAAATAGGTTTGTACAGCATTTATTAAGTCGGTGTAAGTAGCTTTCTGTTGCATAATTTTAATTTTTATTACCGCAAAACTAGAAGCTATTCAGCCTGTTTACATGACTTTTAGTTGAAGCTTTCTAAACGAAAATTGAATTTTTTTCAAATAGAGAAATCCAGCTAATGATTAACTTTGTTAATTATGGAAATTAAATATTTTAGATTGATAAAAACGATTGAAGAGGAGGGAAGTATAGCCAATTCTGCTAATAAATTGTTTTTAACACAGTCAGCTTTAAGTCACCAATTAAGAGAATTAGAAGAACGTTTAGGGTTTAAAGTTTTTCATAGAAAACGAAATAAATGGCAGTTAACAGAAGAGGGAGTAGCACTTTATAAATTAGGAAATAAGGTACTTGATAGCATTGAAAAAGGATTTCAAAATATTGAACAACTTCGTTTAGGAGCTTCTGGAACTATTAAAGTAAGTACTGAATGTTATAGTTTTTATCAAGGATTACCTGCATTTATACAAAAAATGGGACTTTTATATCCAGAAATTAAGGTAGATTTAATTCTTGAAGCCACACACCAGCCTATTTCAAAAATTTTAGCTAATGAAATTGATATTGCTATGGTAACCCAAAAACCTACACACGAAAAATTATCTAGCATTCCGGTATATGAAGATGAAATTTTTGCAGTTATGCATGAAGAAAATCCGCTCAGTAATACTAAGTTTTTACAAGCAACCGATTTCTCAAATGTACAGTTAATCATACATTCTTTTCCGTTAGAAACAGTTTCTGTGTACAATCAATTTTTAAAGCCTAATAATATTACCCCAATAAAAATAGTTGCAATTCCTTTAACCGAAGTAGCCTTAGAAATGGTGGTAGCTAATATGGGAATTATCTGTATGCCAAAATGGACGTTAAAATCATTCAAACTATCGGAATCTTTAAAATTTAAGCAGATAGGTGCAAATGGATTAAAAAGAACTCATTATTTGGTTTTCAGAACATCAGATCGCAAAAAAAAATACATCAACGATTTTATTTTAAATTTCGAAGATGATTTTTCAAAGTTGTAATTTAATAAGGAATTAATTATTCCTTATCAAATTCAACATTAACATCAAAAAACTTAGGATTATTAGTCATTTCATATGCATTTCCTGAAATTTCTATTCCCTTAAAGTTAGATAACACTTTTGCATTTTCATTATCTAATTTTTTAATTCTGTACGGAAAAATATATTTCGATTTAAAACGAATTAAATCCACCATAGGATTATCTTTAGTTAATGTTGTGTCTTTGTTTTTTTCAGCTTCTTTTAACCCTAGTTCATTAATTTTTACTGAAAATTTATCACGGCTAAAAGTTGTATTGTATGATTTATTAAAATCAGGAATCACTTCTTTCTCACCATTTTCATCTCCATCTTTTTTACTAATACTTTTAGTTTTATTAGATAATAAACTAAGTTCTTTAATATTTTGTCCCTTAAGTTTTTCTCCAAATAGCTTTAATTCTGCAACGTCTTTAAAGTTATAACTAACTTTCATTTCGAATTTTTTAGCTACAGAATCAGTATTTATGTACAAACTATAGTTTTCTAATTGCTTTATTTTGTTTTGCTTTTCTTTACTTAATTTAGAAATACTGTCCTTTTTATTTTTTATAAATTCAGAAAAAACAATGGTAGTATCTAATTGTACATTATCTTTTCCTGATTGACTTTTCGGACCAATTTTCATCATTTCAGAAAGATCAAATCCAATACTATACACTCCACTTCCGTCAGTTTCAAATTTTGTTTCCTGAACAATTTCACAACTGCTAAGAAGTAACGATAAAATAATAAATGAGATGAATGTAAGATTTTTCATAAGATGTTTTTGTTAGCTTATTTTGCGTTAAATGTAGGTAATTAAATAGTTACAAACAAAAAGATGGTGGTGTTATTCTTTGATTTCAATTAAGGGATCTTTATCTAATAATTTTATATCATCAGGTATTGGTGCATAACTTCCTTCAATAGATGCTAAACATTCTTTACCAGTAGTTTTATCAATGTAATATTGACCAAAAGCTACTTCATTATCTAAATAAATAGCATACATAGTTGGTTCTTCTACAATTTTAGTGTCAAATTCAGAGTGAGGTAAATTGAAAGCTTTTACCACAAAATCAATTTTCTTTTCATCTTCAGTGTTTGGATGATATAATTTTTCAACACCAAAAAAGTCAAAAGGAGTAACACTTTTAGAAGTTAGATTTACTTCAAAGTCATATGTTAAGTCTTGTTCTTTGTTACCAAGAGGAACAAATTTGATGATTCGTTTATAGTAAACAACCATCTTTTGAGAATTTCTCCATGCAGAAATTTCATACAATGAAGCATTGAAACGAAAGCTTGGATATTTAGTAGCCAAAATTGTATTCGCTTGAATGATAAGTTGATCTTTATCCAACGTCATTTTATTGTTTTGAGCAAAGTTTGAGAGACTAAAAATAAAAATTAAAGGTATAACTAGTCGTTTCATGATGCTTCATGGTATTTTTACATTAAGTAATTAAATTCTTCAGTAGGAATCATTCGTATTGCAACCATTTCTTTTTCAATTAAAAAATCTCTTAATTTTTGATTGATAATGATCAAATTAGGTTGTTCTTTCAACCTGAATATAGGTAGGTTATCTGTTTTTGTTGCATCAATTTTAAACTGTTCTAAAAAGGTAGGTCTATCCCATGGTTTTGCACTCCAATCATACCCCTCAACACAAGCTTTTAATCCAATAATATTTGTTAAATGATAGCCGTATTCTATTTCATTCGTTGCTGGATCTAACATTTTTGTGGGTTGATACTGATAATTTTCTACCCCAAATTCATCAAACGCATCTAATAGTTCATCCCTGAATAATGGAAGAATTCCTCCCATTATATCTCCTCTGAAATCTCCACTACCTAAAGACAATTCTAGTTGAATTTCTTTTTTACTGTAATTAGGTTGTTTCTCTCCAGTCATGGTATTCATTATCTCAATTCCTTCAGGAGCAGACATAACCGTAGCCAATCCCTTAACCCTTAAATCGGCGAATAGTACGTAATAGTTCATTAAGAATAATATTTAGCGGTAAATAAAACATTAATTAAGTCATTATTTTCTAAAGTCTCAGCATATTGTTTTACAAAGGCATCAATAATAGTTTGTTCCTCTTCATTAGGATATTTTAAACGAGCATAATCTCCATCTCTTTCAAGAATGTTTCTGAATGCCGTAATATCTTCTGTATCTGTATTTACAAGTACTTCTTTACATTGATTTATGATTTCTTCATTAAGATTATCCGTAGTGTTTCTGATGATAGTATTAAACATTAAAACGAAATTTCTTCCTCCAATGTTTCTAGAATTAAACGTATCTAAACCAATAGCAAGTAAATCTGGAAATATTGTTTGGGTTCCTTTTTGAGCAATAGCTTTAGTTATGTGTACGTAAGCTTCATTTTCTTTGTTTGTTTTTAGAAGCGCTATTAAATCAGTATCCATTCCTTTATATTGAAGTATGGGAGAGCTCTAGTTGCCCAACGCGGGCTTTTTTGGACTCTAGCCATAACTATATCAAAGTTGCTTCTTTTTTCTAGTTCTAAATGTGCAATTCCTCCTATGTCATTCAATGCTTGTGCAGCAGCAGAAACGCACTGTGGATACCCACTTTTAAACTGATTGATAATTTTAGGAATAGCCTTTTCTGCTTTTTGTGTTCCTAAACCTTTTAAAGCTTCTCTTGCTACAAGCTCTCTTTCGTAATCTAAAAAGTTTAAAAGTATATCTGTAATACGTTCGTCTTTAAACCAACGCAAAGCAACAATAACATCATGAAGTTCGTACGCATCTATATCTTCAATTTGAGTACTTGCAATCAAATAATCGACTGCTTCAGAAGCTTCTTCTGCTACGATTTCATGTTTATAAAAAAGTTGACCAACAGTTTTTAAAAGTTGATACGATTTATCTTGTAAACAAGGAGACAATAAAGCAATCTCTTCTTTGCTTCCTATTTTGGCTAAAACTTCGGAAATAGCCTCTAATCTTAATTCAGGAGACAGTATATTTAGGTTAGCAAGATTAGCTATTTCTGGTAATCTAGGTTTTACTAAATGAATAAAATCGTAGTGTCTTGCTAATCCAGCTGCTCCGTTAATAATGTGATATGGATGATCTTGTTTAAATCGGAATTGTAATTTATCTCTTAAATCCTCGATACCTTCCGGGTATTTTAATGGAGGAGGAGCCATGCTTAAAACAAGTCGTTGTTTTTTATCGCTGATGTTTTCATCTTGATATTGATTGTCATGCATCAGAGTGTCAATAATGTTAATTAGAGTATCGTGAGTCTCATGATTTTCAGGTAAATCTTGTAGTGCGATGGCACAAAGTTCTTCATAATCTTCTAAAGCATCTTTTCCATGGGAATTCAACGCCCATACTATAACATCCGCAATTATTTCTACAGGAAGCTCAGCAATTAAGGTTAAAAATTTTCTGTCTAAACGACTTAGATGCTTCGCATCCATGTAGCTATACTTTTTTTTCCATGCTTCAATAATAAAGTTATTGTAGTTGGCAGGAATTCTATTTTTTATGGCGTGACATAATGGGACAAGTCCAGTAAAATCTTCAGCGTCTAGGTTTTGAGAGACTATTTTAAATACATGAAACAAAGCCTCTTTGCTAATTTTATCCCATTTAGACTTTAATAAGTAGGGAAGTGTTGTTTCATCATCACCGTAATAATCTTCCCATTCAATTATTGATACAGGAATTTCACGTTCTATTTTTAGTAATAGATTGGAAATAGCTTCGTAGTCTTCTCCAGATAAAGTAGCAATCAAAAGATTTTCTTTCTCGTTATTAGCATTTACAATAGCTAAAAAATCATCATCTTTCCTATATTCACGAAAATCTCTATCATCTTTAGCCATTTGATGATAATCTGTATACTCTTCTAAAGCGATAGCTTGATTTAAGTGATGCAACATTTTATCCTTGTCTTCTTGCTGTGCATAAAAACAAGCAAGATTATAATGTGCGCTGGAAAATTCTGGATAAAACTCTAGCGATTTGTGCATACTAGCTATTGCCTCTTCTTTTTTATCAGTATACCAAAGACATAAGCTTAATCTTTTATGTGCCAAGAAACTTTTTGGGTCTTTAGCTAATGCTTGTTCTGCAAAATCTAAAGCTTTGTTCCATTGTTTTCTTAGGGAATAAAATAAAGATCTATCTATTAATTCGCTTGTATTCATAGTTTTAATTATTAGCTGTTGTTGGTTTTTTTATTGAAATTTTATGGATTTCTCCATTACCTTGAATTAGAATTAAACTCTCACCAGTACGATAACAACCATAAATAGTTGAACTATCTTCACCATATACTTCTATAATTGGTAATTCTTTGGTGTAATTTATGGTTGGATTTCCGCTTACATCAATACTACTGATATACGTTTTGTATTTCCTTTCGTTATTGATTCTTTTGAAATCTAAATGAATAATGTATAGTGTTTGGTCTATTAATTCCCAACCTCTAATACAGTGGTTTTTTAATATTCCTTTTGATATTTTTTTGATGTTGTTATTAGAAATGTCAAAATGATTTACACCCATCCAAGTATCGCCTCCAATTTCTAAAACTAGCATTCGGTTATCAGTAAGTAATACAGGATATCCAATACCATTATCTACAATCTTTTTTACTACTATTTTTTGTGGATCATCCGGATTCGTAATGTCCATAACAAAAATTGAATTTTGATTCATCCAGTATATTGTGTCTTTTACAACCTGAGTATAAAATGCACCATTGTAAAAATCATCTTCAGTTACAGGAATTACATAGTTAATCTCTGGATTTGGATTTTCTAAAGAAGGAATATCTGAGACTTGAAAATTGAAATGAATTTTATCCTTATGCGTTTCTGATATTTGAATGTATAATTTATTTCGAGCAATACAAGCTCCTTTTATAAATCCATTTTCTGTTTTTTGTAGTACTACAGTTGGATTTTTAAGATTCTTAAAATTTATAATTGCAATTCTATTTCCTCTTTTGGCTATTAATACTAATTTTTGATCTACAAATTGAAAACTAGGTTTGTAAAATCGTCCACCTAGTTCTATTGAGGCTATTTTTTTGAAGTTAGCATTCCAAATATCTAAAATAGTATCTTCTTGTATACTAAATAATAGATTTTGATACCATTGTATAAAATGTATCCACTCTCTATTATAATCTGTATTTAAAATGTTTGCTTTTGTAGTCATGCTTTGTTGGGTGATAATGAATAGAACATTGGTTTTAGTTCCAATAATCAAAAACTAATTGATTCATTCCTTTTATTGTGTTTTCGTAATTATCAAACTTCTTGATGTCTTTAGGAACTAAATTAAAAGACCACAACATTTCTATATAAAATTCATGAAAGTCTACAGTAGTATATGTTTTAAAATCAGTAGTATCTTTTATCTTAATTCCGTAATACATTAGTGCACTCTCCTTTATTTTATTCCGGATAAATGTTTTTTTGAAGGGTATTAAAAATGCTGAAACTTCAGGAATGTTTAAGTTAGAGAATTTTATAAGTATATGTTTCATAATATCTTCATTATCATTTTCTAAAAGAAGTTTTTCTATATAAGGTAAGCTAGCAACCGCATTTTTCTGATGCGTTAAACCTGTTGTAGCATGCATAACAACTGCAGAATTACTATGATTTAAAAGATCGATAAAAACTTTGTGTACTTCTGGACTCTTAAAATAGGTAAGACGTTTTACAATTTGTACTGCCGATGCAGTATCTTGAGTAATAGAATCAATGATATGTTGTCTGACATTTTCATGTTCTAGTATAAAATGAAACTCTCTTTCTAAAAAATAATCAATGTAAGTTATTACTTCAGAAACAACTTTTTTTTTAGCTAATTCTGTTGATATACAGTTCTTTAATTTATGATTGTGTTGAGGCATCTTTTCAACAATATCAATGATGTAATTGAAACCAGATATATTTTCAGCAGTATTTAAAAGTTGTTTTCCATGTTTCATTAAAATTTTGGCAACTTCCTCAGAGTCGTACGTATTAGTTTTAGCTTTGGAAAGTTCAATACGAACAGAAATTTCAGGTATGTTTTCAAATTGTTCTAATGATGTATAAAAACTATTGGAAATTAGATCTTGATATTTTATCGGAGTATTCCAATAAATATCTGAAAGAAAAGAAAGATGTTTTTCGTAAGAATAGTTTGTAAATGAAATTTTTTTACTTTTTATTGTTGAAGCTGTTGCATTAGCAGTGTAAGCTAACTCGTGTTCTTTTATTACTTCGTTTTTCTTTGTTTTTTCTAGAAGTTGTTTATAGTGTTCTTGATAATTCCAGAGTTCATCATAGCAAGGTTCTTGTGGATTTGTTGGTTGAAAATATTGATTGTAATTTTCAGTATCGTGTTCTTCAATATCATTTTCAATATACTGTAATGCTCTTAAAATTAGTTCTAAGCTAGCGAGTTTGTATTTACTTTTAGGTAAAGACTTTTTAATTTCTAAAAAAACTTCGTACGGATTTTTATCAACTATTGTTTTAAGTGACGTAAGGTTGGTTTCAATCTCTGCTGTTTTATTTTTTTCGTAAGTATAATTTAGTAGTAAGTCATTGCTAAATTTAATGACTTGATGGTGTAAACTTTCATCAGTTTTCCATAAAGCAGCACAGATAAAAGGAATATAATTCCAAGATTCTACAGAAGAAAAAGTCCATAGCTGATTTATAACACTTTTTAATTTATTTGGATCATCAGCAATTCTTTTTGCAAGTTGTTTATAGAGCTTTTGACCTTTTTTATGATTATTCCCAAAAGTATTATGTTTCTGATTAAAGTTTTCTAAGAAGACTTCAAGAGTGTGTAAATCAGTATCTTTTAATTTCATAGATTTTTCAATTTAGCAAATATTACAACTCATATTTAAGTTCTGTATTATACCAATCTTCTGTGTAGTATGCCTGTTCAGAAGTAGCGATTAAATCTATAAAACATAGTAAAGCTTCAGTTTTATTAGCATTATAATGCTCTTTAAAAATAGAGTTATACTCTTGCATCAATGCTAGATATTCCCATTCATAATCTTCTATATTTACCACAGGAATATTGTCAAGCACTATGGTTAAATTTTCATTTAACAATGCTTGTTTTAATAGTGGTATTTGATCAAAAGTATATCCAGACATCTTTTGTGGAATTATTCAATAGTCTGATTATAATATAGTTATTTTGAACTATTTTATAATGCTTTAACAAGCAAATATCTTTCTTTTAACCGAGGTGCTTTCCCCTGTTTTCAGTGAAAATAAAAGTAATATTTGAAATACTAATATAAAATTGTTGTCAGATTTATGGAAGCTTTAATTTTAGTGTTTCGTTTACAGTTCTGTCTTTAGTTTTTGAAAATTGTTTTAATTTATTGTTCAAAGTAAAGTCATCAATTATTCTTATTTATAATCTTAGTTTTAGCTGTTTTATAATTTTTTTCTTCTCAATTTATTAATTTGATCTAAAAAATAGTTTAATTGAATTTCATATTTTTTTGCATCAAAAGTTATTGAAGCTAATTCATCAATTGAAGTGTTGTTTATGTTTTGTAGAGTTACAATCACTTCATCTACTCCGTCATACAAACCATTGTATTTATAAAACGTAAGATCTAAAGTAAAACCATAGTTTTCACGTCTGGATTCAATAATCCATTTTTGATCAAATGCCCAGTAGTAGTTATCAGAATGACAATCGTAACTAATTTCAATAACTTCCCAATCATTATGTCTTAATAAATGTAATAAGTTTTTTCTTTTTGGAGGTAATTGTTTTTCTATTGATTCTATGCTTTTTTCCAATTTATTCTAATATTTCTTCTATTAATTTTTTTCAAAGATCATTTATGATTACGTAATCTTTTTGCGTATTTTTTTGATAAGAAGAAATATTAGAATTTGTATAGTAAATTATTCGAAAAAACTAGAAATAGTGATGACAGCACATGCAATTAGTAATACCAAACTAATTGTTGTGATCGTTTTTTTAGGATTTTTAATAATAAAAACGATTCCTATAATTGAAAATGCAATTTGAGCGATTAAAAAAGGAATGGTTAATAATTCTCTAAAAACACCAATTAAAATAGCATCTATTTGTAAAGTGTTTATAACCCAAATTAATAAAAAGTATGATACGATTACAAAATTTATGATAGTTAAATTTTTATCTGTGGCTAATTTTTTCATTCAATTTAATTTTAAGTTTCTTTTTGTTGATTATTTTTTAATAATCTCTATTCATTTTAGCTTTACCAGCAATTACAGTTAGTAAGCCACCTGCTATTGGTCCGTAAGCTATAATACCAACTCCATTTAGGTCAATTAAACCTGTTAGTGTACCTATTGTAAAAATAAGACCTAAGCCAGATAATATTAGTCCACCATAGAACATGTTTTTCCCTTTAGCTCTGTCTGCTTTAATTTCAGAAGCTCTAATTAATTTTCTGTCGATTAGCGGAACAATAATATTAATTTCATCTTTTTCTATATTTTCTTTTTCAAGAGTTTTTCTCAGTTTAGAAAATTCTAAATTACCAGTCTCTATTTTTTCAAAATAAGTATCAATGGTATTCGCTCTGTTATAATCTTTCATATAGTTACAATTTTTTAGAAGTGACGTTTAGTGTACATTTCTTTTCAAAAGTATCATTTTTTTATTGCTGAGATGCAAAAAATAAAGGTACCATTAATTAAAGTTAGTATTAAGATGATAGAATAAACGGCTTATATGTGAACATTTTTATCATTTTATAATGGAAGTCATCTTGACTTTTCAATTTTATGAAATTTCTTTAATCCGATTACAATAAATGCTAGGAAATTAAAGCCTTTCCAACTAGTAATTGTGGTGTCAAATCTATTCAATAAAGAACGAAA
>NZ_SJXJ01000023.1 GCF_004337695.1 Tenacibaculum sp. M341 | reverse complement strand
TACAAAACAAATTGAAAATAAAATCATATCGAAAAAAAACATCATCTAAAGCTATAGCTTTAGATGATGTTTAATATATTTAATCAATAAATAACTGTAACGGTTATTTAGGACTAGTCAAACTGTTAAATAAAGGCTTATTACTTACCTCTCTTCTAGTTTCTATTATTCAAAGTAATGCTATATACTCACTTTACACTGTAAACTTTACTGAAATGAATTAATCAACTCACTTAAAAAGTGATTAACGTTAGCATTTTTAGTAAGTCCCATACGAACCACTACCATCTCTTGATCTGGAAGTATAAATACATTTTGACCTTGATATCCATTAAAAGAATACATGTTTCTTGGAACATCTGGATACCTACCTCCTGCATTTAACCAAATTTGCGCTCCATACCAACCATCTGATGTTGGCGTTGGTGTAGTTGCATATTTTACCCAGTCTGCATCAAAAAGTGACTGACCATTCCATTGTCCGTTATGAAGATACAACAAACCAAACTTAGCCCAATCTCTTGCGGTAGCCCAAGCATATGAAGATCCGATATAGTTTCCTTTTAAATCAGTTTCTACTAACATCGAATTCATCCCTATCTTATCTATCAAATCAGAATACCAAAAATCTAAATACTCTTGATGTGTTTGAAACTGCTTTCTAAGAATTCCTGATAAAACATTTGTAGTACCAGAAGAATAATTCCACGTTTCATTTGGTTTTCCAACCAAAGGTTTATTCACCTGTACTTGTGTCATGTCTTCCTCTAAAAACAGCATTTTTGTTACATCAGAAATAGAGTTATAATCTTCTACCCATTCTAACCCACTATTCATTTGTAGTAAATTGTGAATAGTTATGTTTTTACGCTCGTCATTTTCCCACTCTTTGAAAGGCGCTTTTTCATATACATTTATTTTTCCCTGACATTGTAATATTCCAAACATAGTACTTGTAATACTTTTAGTCATAGACCAACCAAGTAATAAAGACTCTTTATTAAAACCTTCATCGTACTTTTCAGCAATAATTTTATCTTTATAAATTACAACAACCGCCCTTGTTTTATTAGTATCGTTAAACATTCCACTTACAGCAGTATTCAATCTATCGTAATTTATATTTGTAAATACCGAATCTTTTGCTGGTCCATTCCCATAAGGATAAGGGGTACTAAAATCTGCTTTTGACCTTTTTGGTTTTAATAACGCAGCAGGTTTTAATTCTGTATCTTTTTTTACTAATACTGTACCTACTCCATCTCTGTAAACTGACTTTCTTGTTAATAATCCAAATACAGATGAATAAGCCGCTTTTTCTTTTTCATCAACACTATTAGACGCTAAGTTTATTGGTGTAAAATTGGTATCTGTTGCATCGGTAAACTCTAAGCTTCTTTTAGCTACAAAAACAGATGAACCTGTGCTTTTTGCTGAATAACCAGCTACGATATTTAGCTTGGGATAATTGTAAAAAACAGCTCCCAATACTATTGTTAAGAAGAGTAACAACACTCTTTTAAAAATTTTCATATATGAATTTATTCCCGATTTGAAACAAAAGTAAGAATTTAAATGATTGATTGTTGGTTTAAAATCATAGCCTTATTTTTGTAGTAAATTTAATTTTCATGTTAGATATCAATAAAATCCGTGAAGATTTCCCAATTTTAAAAAGGGAAGTACACGGAAAGCCTTTAATATACTTCGATAACGGAGCCACCTCACAAACACCTCAAATAGTAATTGATGCTATTGTAGATTATTATACTAACTATAATGCAAATATTCATAGAGGAGTACACACGTTAAGTCAAGAAGCTACCGATAAATACGAAGAAGCTAGAATAAAAATTCAAAAGCACTTTAACGCTAAACATGCGTATGAAATTATTTTAACTGCTGGTACTACAGAAAGTATTAATGTTATTTCTGCTGGATTTACTTCTCTTTTAAAAGAAGGAGATGAAGTAATTGTATCTGCGTTAGAACATCACTCTAACATTGTGCCTTGGCAAATGATGTGCGAAAAAACAGGGGCAGTTTTACGTGTAATTCCTATGGAAGAGGACGGATCATTGCGCATGGATTTATTTGATGAACTATTAAATAATAAAACAAAATTAGTTTTCTGTAATCATGTGTCAAATGCTTTAGGAACGATCAATCCTATTGAAACAATTATTCACAGAGCCCATAAGTTTGGTGCTTATGTTGTAATTGATGGTGCACAGGCTTGCCCACACATAAAACCAAATGTGCAAGAATTAGATGTAGATTTTTATGTTACTTCTGCTCATAAAATGTGTGGTCCAACAGGTGTAGGTATGTTATATGGTAAAAAAGAATTATTAGAAATGCTACCTCCTTATCAAGGTGGTGGTGAAATGATTGAAACTGTTACATTCGAAAAAACAACCTATGCTGGTTTACCTCATAAATTTGAGGCTGGAACCCCAAATATTTGTGGCGGAATTGCTTTTGGTGTTGCCATAGATTACATGAACAGTATTGGTTTTGATACTATTCAAGCTAGAGAAAACGAGTTATTAACTTATGCTACAGAAAAATTATTACAAATTGATGGACTTAAAATATATGGTACCAGTCATAAAACTTCTGTAATATCTTTTAATATTGAAGGAATACATCCTTACGATATTGGGTCAATTTTAGATAAACTAGGAATTGCAGTTAGAACTGGGCATCACTGTGCACAACCTATTATGGATTTTTATAAAATACCTGGTACAGTTCGTGCTTCTTTATCTTTTTACAATACAAAAGAAGAAATTGACGTTTTAGTTACAGCAGTTACTAAAGCTAAAATGATGCTTAGCTAAATTAATTTACAATGAAAATACTTTTCAAAATTACCTTTATTGTTTATCTTATTTTAAATTCTTGCGCTGCACAAAAGCAAGAAACTAATAGTTTACATATTAGTAAACTTACTTATAAAGCCATGACAAGAGGTAATTTTGAAAATATTTCTATAACAGGAAATAACATTTCCCACACTACCCCATCACTTAGCAATAAGCAAACCTTAAGCGATCAAAAGCTTAAAGAAATTAACGACTTAGTATCTAAACTAAACTTAGAAACACTTTCTAAAATTAAAGCGCAAACTAACAAAAGGCTTTATGATGGTGCTATGAATACATCTATTTCAATTAAAGTAGATAATAAAACATATACTTCAAGTAATTTTGATCATGATGCACCTCCTAAAGAACTACAACCGCTAATTCACTTATTAAGAAGTTGTTTAAAGTAAGGCTTTCTTAAATTATTAATAAAAAATGTATCTTTGATGCATGGAAAAGAGTTTAGGCTACCAAACTACAGTAGATTTTTACGATTGTGATGACACTATTATAGATTCTGTTACTACCATAGAAAACATCTTGGTAAAAGCAGCAGAAATCATGAATCTGTCAATAGTAAACACTACCATTCATGAATTTTCACCAATTGGTATTAGTGGTGTTATTGTTATTAAAGAAAGTCATATTGCTATACACACATGGCCAGAGCATAAATATGTTGCACTCGACTTTTTTACTTGTAATAAATCATTTGATTTAGATGAAGGTATAACATGGATTCAAAATCAATTCAAATCTAAAAGAATAGAAAAAAACTCTAGTCAAAGAGGATTTTTAGACACTATACAACAATGATAAAACAGAAAATAGCTTTGTTATTTGATAATGAAAAAGATGATTCTAAAAGTGAAAAACTTATAGAGCATTTTATTTCTTGGCTAATTATTATAAATATGATTGCCATTGTTTTGGAGTCTTATGATGAAATCAACAAACATTACAGTCATTTTTTTTATTTCTTAGAACTATTTTCAATTATTGTTTTTTCTCTAGAATACCTTGTAAGAATTTGGGTTGCAGATATTATTTATCCTGAACTTAGTAAAATAAAAGCACGACTCAAATACGTCACTTCTTTTATGGGAATTATAGATTTGGCAGCAATTTTACCTTTCTTCTTACCATATTTTATAAAAATAGATTTACGAATTTTAAGGACATTACGTTTATTTAGACTACTCCGTTTATTAAAACTGAAAAGATATTTTAAATCACTAAGTGTAATTAAAAATGTAATGATTAAAACTAAAAATGAAATTATTGTTACCATTTTTTTAGTTTTTGTATTACTTATTTTAGCTTCTACACTTATGTACGACATTGAAAAAAATGCGCAACCAGATGCATTTCAAAACATCGGACAAGCTATGTGGTGGGCAGTAGCTACTTTAACTACTGTTGGATATGGAGATATTTATCCTGTTACCGGAATAGGAAAAATTTTAAGTGCTTTTATAGCTTTATTAGGAGTTGGTATTGTAGCATTACCAACAGGTATTATTAGCTCTGCTTACATTGAAGAAATTAGAAATTTAAAAAATAAAAAAGAACAACAAAGTTGTTGTCCACATTGTGGAAAAGAAATACACGAATAATTATGTTTGGAAGCAATTCAAATACACACGATTTAGACAAGTTAAAAGTAGGATTCACTTTTGATTTATATGGTAATAGATGGGAAATTATGGAAATTGGTCAATATGATTGGCGAATGGACAATTCAAGTATTGAATACACTATAAATTCTAATGGAAAAGAAGCTTATTTAGAAGTTGAATTTTACAAAGGAAAATACGAGGTTACTTATACTGAGGCTATTTTTATAGAAGATCCTATTTTAGCAAGTGCCATTGAAACAAAACAAATATTATTTGATAATAAATTATTTGAATTAGATGAAACCTATAGTGGCGATTATAAAAACCTAACAACTCATAGCTCTAGAGAAAATTTAACATGTTATCTTTTTTACACTGATGATGATGAATTATTAACCATTGAAAAATGGGGAGATGGTAGTTTTGAAACTTTCATTGGAGAAGAGTTAAAACCTAAAAAAATAAAAAACATAAAATCATAAATCATGAAAAAGCTATTTTATTTTATAGTTACTTCTATCATTATATATAGTTGTAGCAATAGCATTAAGCCTTCTAAAAGTGTTTCTATAGAACCTTCTGAAGAAATTTTGCATAAATATGCCAATACCGATTTTTCTATTGTTTTAGATGATATGAAAATTGATGAAAAGCCAGATTTTATGGTGTACAAGCATAAATACAAAGTATTGACACTTGAAAATGATTCTTTAAGAGTGAAAGAAATTCCTTGGAAAACAGTAAACAAAAAGTTTTTTAAAGATCATGAAAATGATTTAGGAATGGAGATTGTTTCAAGACATAATGGAAAAGTTTCTAAAGTTGCACAACCTGTTGGTTTTGGTTGGGCAATAGGAAACGAAAAACATGGTGAATGGGAAAATGTTCAAAACGATTCTACAAAGGTAGCTAACCATAACTCAAGTTCTAGTTCAAACTCTAACCATAACAGAAGATGGCGAACTCACTCAACTAGTCCTTTCTTTTGGTACTGGATGCTCTCAAGGCGCAGCACTTACCGTTCTGACTATAACGGGTACAGAACTAATTATAATTCTGGCAGACCTTATTACGGAGATAAAACTTCTTCTGGAAGTTATACCTACGGTACTCGAAGTAATTATCAAAGTACAAACAGAAAATCTTTTTTTACCAGAAAAGCTCAAAACGCAAGTAAATGGAACAACCTTTACAATAGATCATCTAGAAGTTCTTCAAGATATTCTAATGGTTCTTCTACAAGATCTCGTTCTGGTGGATATGGTAAATAACTAATAAACGCTACTTAAATCACAATTCAACGTTGTCTTACAGTAAAAAACAAAAATCTTTTGCTTTAAAAGTAGCTTTATTTGCTACAGGTATAAGTGGTATTGTTGCCGAATATATCCTATCAACATTAGCATCTTATTTTATAGGAAATGCTATTTTACAATTTACCTTAATTGTATCTATCATGTTATTCGCAATGGGATTGGGTAGTAGATTTAGTAAACTTTTCACTAAAAAAGTCATTGTTTACTTTATAATTACAGAATTAACATTATCGGTACTTGTATCTTTTTCGGCTTTAATAGCGTACATTACTTATGGAGTTACTGATATTTCTTGGTTAATTATTTACGTACTTTCCATTTGTATTGGTTTATTAATTGGTTTAGAAATTCCTTTTGCTACTAGAATTAACGATCAATTTGAAGAACTACGTTTGAATATTTCTAACATTTTAGAAAAAGATTATTTCGGTAGTTTAATCGGTGGACTTTTTTTTGCTTTTGTTGGATTACCTTATTTAGGTCTTACCTACACTCCTTTCATTTTAGGTTTATTAAACTTAAGTGTATCGTATTATCTTTTTAAAGTTTTAGGAGAATATGTATCAAAAAATGCGAAAAGAAAACTACAGATTTCTTATGTATTAATTTTAATCTTAATTTTAACGGGTTTGTTTTTTGCTCAGCCAATTGTTCGTTATGGAGAACAAACAAAATACAAAGACAAAATTGTTTTCACCAAACAAACAAAATACCAGAAAATTGTAGTTACTAAATGGAAAGAATGGTATTCATTATATATTAATGGTAATCAACAGTTATCTTCTTTTGACGAGTTTTTATACCATGAACCAATGGTACACTTACCTATGAAACTGACTAATTCGCATGCAAACATTTTAATTTTAGGAGGAGGCGACGGTTGCTTAGCTAGAGAAGTATTTAAATACAACGATGTTAAAAAAGTTACTTTGGTCGATTTAGATCAAAACATGATTGATCTTGGCAAAAACTATGATGTTTTTAAAACATTAAATAATAATGCCATGAACAACAAAAAGCTTCATACGGTAACAGAGGATGCTTTTAACTTTTTAGAAGAAACAAAAGAAAAATATGATGTTATTTTTGTTGACTTACCAGATCCTAACAATGTAGATTTGAATAAACTTTACACCAAGGAGTTTTATAAATTATGTTATCTAAAACTAAAAGAAGATGGTGTATTCATTACTCAGGCTGGTAGTCCATATTATGCTACAAAAGCATTTTATTGCATTAACAAAACCTTATTAGCTGCGGGTTTTAATACAGTACCTATGCATAATCAAGTTTTAACCTTAGGAGAATGGGGATGGGTATTAGCTAAAAAAAATCCTGTAAAAACAGAAGACTTGAACCGTATTGAATTCAAAAACATGAATTTGAAATGGCTAACAAAAAAAGCTGTTCCACAATTAACAGCATTCGGAAAGCCTTTAATTGACACCACAAACATTAAAATAAATACTATTTTTTCTCCCAAATTATACACTTACTATCAAAATGGTAATTGGGATTTATATTAACAATATCTAGAATTTAAGATTATAGACCTTTTTACATTCGTTGTAAAACTTTCACTTATAAGTTTACCTTACTTTCTACCAAAATCAGCCGGAATTTCACCCCAAGCTTTTGTTTCCCATTTTAAAATTGGGTTTTGATACGTATTTTCTTTCAACCACTTTTCTGCACGTTTTATTAATTCTAAAAGTTGTTGATTGTCTTTATCAAACACCAAATTAGTTCTGCACTGTTTCTTTTTCACCCAAGACATCGCTATTTTTGAATCAGAATATATAGGATAATGATCTAAATTTTTCTGTTTTAACAACGCTAAACCATGAACTAAAGCCAAAAACTCTCCAATATTATTGGTTCCCTTTTTTATCGGACCTAAAATAAAAACTTGCTTTTTACTATCAGTTAACACACCTCTATATTCCAACACCCCAGGATTTCCTGCACAAGCTGCATCAACAGACAAACTTTGTAAAATAGGCGAACCATACTTTACTTTTTCAGCCTTAGATAAAACTTTTACCTTGGTGTTCTTTCCTTTATAATCGTCGTACTTACCTTTTATAGCTTTTTCAGCCTCAGCTTTATCTACAAAAGCCTTGTATTGTGCACCTTCAAAACCATTAATTTGCTCTTTACACTCTTTCCAAGAAGAAAAAACACCAGTTTTTTTTCCTTTCCATACTACATAAAACTTACTTTTCTTGCCCATTTTGCTCTAAAATCACCTTTTCAATTGTTTCAGGAAAGTATTGATATTCTAACTCATGCACTTTTTGAGCAATATCCTTTGGTGAATCTTGCTCCATAATAGCTGTTTTTGCCTGAAAAATTATCGCTCCTTCATCGTAATTTTCGTTCACAAAGTGAATTGTAATACCTGTTTCTTCTTCGTTATTTTCTCTTATTGCTCTGTGAACATGCATTCCATACATTCCTTTTCCTCCATATTTTGGTAATAAAGCAGGATGAATATTAATTATTTTACCTTGAAAAGCTTCAACAATTTTTGCAGGAATTCGCCATAAAAAACCAGCCAAAATAATATAGTCTGCTTCTTTTTTTAAGAAATCTAGTACTTTATCTGTCTCTGTAAAGTCATTCCTGTCAAAAACCAACGAGCTAACCCCCAACCTTTTACACCTACCCAAAACTTTGGCATGCTGCTTGTTAGTAAGCACATGAGTAACAGTGGCAGTAGTTTTAGTTTGAAAAAAACTAATAATATTTTCGGCATTACTACCAGAACCCGAAGCAAAAATCACGATACGTTTCATAATCTATTATATACTGTGTTGTTACTGCAAAAAAAGCAATAATTATTAACAACTGTGTGGTCTTCACAAAAAGATTTTTTATTTTAGACCCCACATTTTCGGACAAAAATTAGAATTAAAACCTAAGATTTGTATTTTTGCCCCGATTTTAAATTTAAAAAATTAGAAAATTATGTCAGACATTGCATCAAGAGTAAAAGCAATTATCGTTGATAAATTAGGAGTTGACGATAACGAAGTAACAAACGAAGCTAGCTTTACTAATGACTTAGGAGCAGATTCATTAGATACTGTTGAATTAATCATGGAGTTCGAAAAAGAATTTGATATCCAAATTCCAGATGATCAAGCGGAAAACATCGCAACAGTAGGTCAAGCAATTAGCTATATAGAAGAGGCAAAAAAGTAAGAAAATATGCAATTAAAACGAGTTGTAGTAACTGGACTTGGCGCATTAACGCCAATAGGAAATAATATTGAACAGTATTGGAATGGATTAGTTAACGGAGTTAGCGGAGCCGCCCCTATAACGTATTTTGATGCTGCCAAGTTCAAGACTCGTTTCGCATGCGAGCTTAAAGACTTTGATGTGAACGATCACATTCATAGAAGAGAAGCTCGAAGAATGGATAGGTTTACTCAGTACGCTATGGTTGCTTCTGATGAAGCAATTAAGGATTCTAAGTTAGATCTTGACAAAGTAAATAAGTTTAGAGTTGGAGTTATTTGGGGAGCTGGTATTGGTGGTTTAGAAACTTTTCAAAATGAAGTTTTAAATTACGCTAAAGGTGACGGTACTCCAAAATTCAACCCTTTCTTTATCCCTAAAATGATTGCAGATATCGCTCCAGGTAACATATCTATTAAAAATGGATTTATGGGACCTAACTATACAACAGTATCTGCCTGTGCTTCTTCTGCAAATGCGATTTTTGATGCATTAAATTCTATTAGATTAGGACATTGTGATGTTATTGTAACTGGTGGTAGTGAAGCTGCTGTTACAATTGCTGGTATGGGTGGTTTTAATGCCATGCATGCTTTATCTACAAGAAATGAAACTCCAGAAACTGCTTCTCGTCCATTTGATGGAGATAGAGATGGTTTTGTTTTAGGAGAAGGTGCTGGTGCCTTAATCTTAGAAGAATATGAACATGCTGTAGCAAGAGGTGCAAAAATTTACGCTGAAGTTATCGGAGGCGGACTATCTTCTGATGCACACCATATGACTGCACCTCACCCAGAGGGAATTGGTGTAATAGCAGTAATGAAAAACTGTTTAGAAAACGCAGGAATTAAACCAGAAGAAGTTGAACACATTAACACTCATGGTACTTCAACACCATTGGGTGATGTAGCTGAATTAAAGGCTATTTCTGAAGTTTTTGGAGATCACGCTAAAAACATCAATATAAATTCTACAAAATCAATGACTGGACACCTTTTAGGTGCTGCTGGTGCTATTGAAGCAATCGCTTCTATCCTTGCTTTAGAGCATGGAATTATACCACCTACTATTAATCATTCTGTTGTAGATGAAAATATTAATCCAGAGTTAAATTTAACACTAAACAAAGCAGAAAAAAGACCTATTAAGGTTGCTATGAGCAATACTTTTGGTTTTGGTGGGCATAATGCTTGCGTTGCTTTTAAGAAATTAGACTAATTTTTTTATATGAATTTTCTTCGTAGAATAGTTAAACCTAAAACTAAAGAGGACGAAGACTTTTACTATCAATTAAAAAATTTACTAAACTTTAAACCTATAACTTTACAACATTATAAGAGAGCTTTTATACATAGATCTCTTAAAATGACTGATAGTAACGGTAAACCTATTAATTACGAGAGACTTGAGTTTCTTGGTGATGCTATACTTGGTTCAGTAATAGCTTCATTCTTGTACAAAGAAGCGCCAAAAGGTAATGAAGGGTATCTTACTCAAATGAGATCCAAGGTTGTAAGTAGAGATAATCTTAATAAATTAGGTAAAGAGTTAGATTTGATCCGATTTGTTAAGAGTAATGTAAACCAAAAACAAGTCGGAAATAATATTCATGGTAATATTTTTGAAGCATTAGTTGGTGCTATTTATTTAGATAGAGGTTATAATTATTGTCATCAATTTATTTATGATCAAATAATTATTCCTTATGTAGATCTTCAAAAGTTAGAAAATAAAATTACTAGCTACAAAGGTTTTATTATTGAATGGTGTCAAAAAACCAAACGAAAATATAGCTTTGATAGTTATGAAGATACTGGTAAACAAACTCAAAAGCATTTTAGTGTTGTCGTAGTTATTGATGGTCAAAAAATAGCTAAAGGACGTGCTACTTCAAAAAAGAAAGCAGAAGAAATGGCTGCTAAAAGAGTTTACTATGCTTTCCAGAAGGAAATTAATAATTCTCACACTTAGATTAAGGTTTTTGTCGAAATCGTTTTCGTCAATTTCATACTATTTTTTCTAATACATTCAGTAAATTAGCATACATTAGAACCAAGATATAAATGCAAATTCACTCTCTATCTCTAGACGATTTTTCTGATAGTAATTACCAATTAATAGGCATACATTGCTCTTTAGAAGATTATCGTTTAGCTTATATTTTGAATTTACATTTACATCTCGATTTTAAACGATGTAAGTTTGATATAGATTTTAAGAATAAAAAACAGGATGCTTCTTTTTCTTTATACGAATATTTTAATGAAGCAACTGATAACTCATGGTACTTAATTTCTAATGTCTACAAAACAAAGATTAAAAACAATAATAACGCTAGTCTTTTCTCAGAAAATGAAACACGTATTCGCTTAATTTCTGAAAAGAAAAGAGTAGACTATTTTTTAAAAATTGAAGGGAGTTTTTGTGAGGAAAGTATGAAACAGTTAACTGAAAAAATGAATACTATTTCTCAAATAATAACTTCCTATACAATTGATACAAACCAACTAAAATCTAAAGAAGTATTAATTTTTTGACCTATGCCACATAACAAAAAAACCAAAATTGTAGCCACTTTAGGCCCAGCTACAAGTACGAAGGAAGTTATAATGAAAATGGGAGCTGCTGGAGTGAATGTTTTTAGAATCAACTTTTCACATGCTGATCATGACATTGTTAAAGAGCGTATACGCCAAATAAGAGAAATAAACGAAGAGCAAGGATACAATTTAGCTATTTTAGCCGATTTACAAGGTCCAAAGCTACGCGTTGGTGTTATGGAAGAAGGAACAGAAGTTAAAGCTGGAGACACCTTTATTTTTACAACTGAGAAGTGTACTGGTAATAATGAAAAAGCTTTTATGACCTATCAAAGGTTTCCAAAAGATGTAAAACCGGGTGAAAATATTCTTGTTGACGACGGAAAGTTACAATTTGAGGTTATTTCTACCGACAAAGAAAAGGAAGTTACTACAAAAGTTATTGTAGGTGGACCATTGAAATCTAAAAAAGGTGTTAATTTACCTAACACAGATATTTCATTACCTGCATTAACTGAAAAAGATAAAAAGGATGTAGTTTTTGCTTTAGAGCAAGAAGTAGATTGGGTGGCTTTATCTTTTGTTAGAAATCCAGAAGATTTAAGAATGTTACGCGATTTAATCAAACAAAAATCAAGATATCGTGTACCAGTTATAGCAAAAATTGAAAAACCTGAAGCTGTTGAAAACATAGATGCTTTAATTCCATATTGTGATGGTTTAATGGTAGCTAGGGGAGATTTAGGTGTTGAAGTGCCAATGCAAGATGTACCTCTTATTCAAAAAATGCTTGTACAGAGAGCTAAAAAAGCAAGAATTCCTGTTATTATAGCAACTCAAATGATGGAAACTATGATTGAAAATAGTGTTCCTACAAGAGCAGAAGTAAATGATGTGGCAAATTCTATTATGGATGGTGCTGATGCTGTAATGTTATCTGGAGAAACTTCAGTTGGTAAGCACCCTATAAGAGTAATTCAAAAAATGACTGAAATTATTGGAAGTGTTGAATTCTCACCATTAATTAAAGTACCTGTTGAACCACCACATGTAAGAACCAATCGTTTTATAACTAAATCTGTTTGTTATCATGCTGCTTTAATGGCTAATGATATGAAAGCTACAGCTATTTCTACATTAACTAATAGTGGTTATACTGCTTTCCAAATATCTGCATGGCGTCCAAAATCACATGTAATTGCTTTCTCTTCTGAAAGAAGAATTCTAGGTAAACTAAATTTACTTTGGGGTGTTAGAGCTTTCTATTATGACAGAGAATTGAATACAGATGATACTGTAAAAGACATCAACGAAATTATTAGAGAAAAGAACTTCGTTAAAAACGGAGATTATGTTATTAATTTAACTTCAATGCCAGTTGAAGCTAAAGGTATGGTTAATACTCTAAGAGTTTCACAAATCGAATAATATTACGTTTAATTAAGATAAAAAAGCACTATTCAGTTTTTGAATAGTGCTTTTTTATTTTAAATAGTAATTAAAAACAAAAGCCTGAAATAATTTTCAGGCTTTGTATATATTGTAAAGATTAATTAAAAATTAATCCGCTAATATTATTAATTTATTGTCATTCATTTCTATAGTACCAGAATTGATAGAAATACTTAATCTACCATCATCCTCTTTTGAGAACTTCTCTTGATACTTTTCATTTACTGACGATACATCAGAACCTTCAATTTTTATTTTTCCATTGATTAATAATGAAACAATCGGTGCGTGATTACTTAACATCTGGAATTCTCCATTTAAACCTGGTACCGCAACAGAGTTTACCTCTGATGAAAAAATTACTGCTTCTGGTGTTACAATTTCTAAAAACATACTTAACTGTTTTAAGCTTTTAATTTTTAATATTATGCTTCAGCTAACATTTTCTCTCCAGCTTCAATAGCATCTTGTATTGAACCTCTTAAGTTGAATGCTGCTTCAGGATACTTATCTAACTCTCCATCCATAATCATATTGAATCCTTTGATAGTATCTTTAATATCTACTAAAACACCTGGAATACCAGTAAACTGTTCAGCAACGTGGAAAGGCTGAGATAAGAAACGTTGTACACGACGAGCTCTGTGTACGACTAATTTATCTTCCTCAGATAATTCTTCCATACCTAAGATTGCAATAATATCTTGTAATTCTTTATAACGTTGTAATAACTCTTTTACTCTTTGAGCAGTGTTGTAGTGCTCATCACCTAAAATTTCTGGAGTTAAAATTCTTGAAGTAGAATCTAATGGATCTACCGCAGGATAAATACCTAACTCGGCAATTTTACGAGATAATACCGTCGTTGCATCTAAGTGAGCAAACGTAGTTGCTGGTGCAGGGTCAGTTAAATCATCCGCAGGTACATATACTGCCTGTACAGATGTAATAGATCCTTTCTTGGTAGAAGTAATACGCTCTTGCATTGCTCCCATTTCAGTTGCTAATGTAGGTTGGTATCCTACCGCTGAAGGCATACGTCCTAATAATGCAGACACTTCAGAACCAGCTTGTGTAAAACGGAAAATATTATCAACGAAGAAAAGTACATCTTTACCTTGATCTTCTCCAGCTCCATCACGGAAATATTCAGCAATTGTTAAACCAGATAAAGCAACTCTTGCACGTGCTCCAGGTGGCTCATTCATTTGTCCGAATACGAAAGTAGCTTTAGAATCTCTCATTGTAGGCTTATCAACCTTAGTTAAATCCCATCCACCTTCTTCCATAGAATGCATAAAATCATCACCATACTTGATAATTCCTGATTCTAACATCTCTCTTAATAAATCGTTTCCTTCACGAGTTCTTTCTCCAACTCCAGCAAATACAGATAAACCTCCGTGTCCTTTTGCAATGTTGTTAATTAACTCCTGAATTAATACCGTTTTACCTACTCCAGCTCCACCAAATAAACCAATCTTACCTCCTTTTGCATACGGCTCAATTAAATCGATAACTTTAATACCAGTAAATAACACCTCTGTAGAAGTAGATAATTCTTCAAATTTTGGTGCTTGACGGTGAATTGGTAAACCGTTAGTACCTTCTTTTGGTAAATCACCTAAACCATCAATAGCTTCACCTGTTACATTAAATAAGCGACCATAGATATCATTTCCTATAGGCATCTGAATTGGATTACCTGTAGCCAATACTTCTTGACCTCTTTGTAAACCATCAGTAGCATCCATAGAGATAGTTCTAACAGTATCTTCTCCAATATGTTGTTGTACTTCTAAAACAAGAGTAGAACCGTCCGCTTTTTTAATCTCTAACGAATCATAAATCTTTGGTAGCTCAGCATTTTCAGTATTAAACTCAACATCGATAACAGGACCAATAATTTGAGAAACTTTACCTTTTATTGTAGACATTACTTTTTGTAATTAAGTTATTGTATTTATTAAGTGAACCTTATCTCACTTTTCAGTGCGCAAAGGTAATTTTTTTATAACAATATAAAAAACGTTTGCGTCAATATTTTTTAAAAAGAAAAAGCCCCGTAAAAACGGGGCTTTTAAATAATATGTATGTTAAGATTACTTTCTTAAGTTAATCTCTACACGTCTGTTTTGTGCTCTACCAGCTCTAGTTTTATTAGTAGCGATTGGGTAATCCTCACCAAATCCTACAGAACTTAATCTACTTCCAGTTACACCGTGAGTAGCTAAATAATCTAATACAGCTTTAGCTCTTCTTTCAGATAACTTTTGGTTAGCTTTAGCAGCACCTTGGCTATCAGTGTGACCTTCGATGTTAAAGTTAGCATCTTTGTACTCCTTCATGATACCAGCGATTAAGTCTAATTTACCTTTTACTCCTGGTCTGAAAGAAGTTCTTCCTGAGTTGAAGTAGATAGCTCTTGCGAACTCATCTAATTTCTTCTTAGCTTCTTCAGTGATAACTGGCTTTGGCTCTGGACAACCTTGTCTTGAAGCTACACCAGCAACATCTGGACACTTATCAACGTTATCTTTTACACCATCGTTATCTTTATCTCCCCAAGGACATCCACCGTTATCAGCAGGACCAGCCTCGTTTGGACACTTATCTTTGTTATCAGCGATACCATCACCATCAGCATCTGGACATCCGTTCATTGCTTTAGTTCCAGCTACAGTAGGACAAGCATCATCTTTATCAGCGATACCATCACCGTCAGCATCAGGACAACCGTTTAAAGCAGCAACACCAGCTTCGTTTGGACAAGCATCATCAGAATCTTTGATACCATCACCGTCAGCATCTGGACATCCGTTGAATTCTTTTAAACCTGCAACTTCTGGACAAGCATCATCTTTATCGTATACACCGTCACCATCAGTATCTTTTCCACCGAAACGGAAAACAACACCTAAACTGTGTTGGAAGTGATCTTGAATGTTGTCAGCGAATTCTTTCTTACCACCAGTTTGGAAATTTAAACCTATGTTCTCGTTGAACCATACGTTAAAACCAACACCTGCGTTTAAAGTTCCTTCTCCTCCGTCAACAAAATTACCACCTACGATTCTACCAAAGTCAGTGTAACCACCACCTAAGTATACATAAGGATCAAACCATCCAGTTTCTCCGAATAAATGGTTTAAGTCCCACTTAGCAGCTAAATCGATAGCCCAGTATAATTCATCTACATCATCTTCAGATATAAATGTTTTAACTTTGTTTATAGACCCAGCTAATTGTAAAGTAAATCCGTCAGCTAAATATCTTTCAACGCTAATTCTAGAAATTGAAGGTAAAGTGTTATCAGCCCATTCACCAGTCCCAATATAATCTTGAGCATAATCTCCAAATTCAGTAGGAATTCTAGGATCAACTGTGTTAAGACCAAAACCTACAACCCAAGGATTGTTTTCGTCTTGTGCGTTAACGTTACTAAACGTTAGAAACGCAAACATAGCTAACATAGCTAATTTTAATTGTTTCATTATCAAAAATTTAAATTAAAAGTTCGTTTATATATAACGCAAATGTAAGTTGTTAAAACTTATTTACAAAAGCAAATCTACAAAAACTTATAAAAAAAACAAGTTTTTACGCTTCTTTTACGAAATAACATTTAACAATTTTCCTACTTTCACGAAGGCTTGAATTGCATTATCTAAATGCTCTTTTTCATGAGCTGCGGATAATTGCACTCTAATTCTTGCTTGTTCTTTTGGCACCACTGGATAAAAGAATCCAATTACATAAATCCCTTCATCTAAAAGTTTATTAGCCATTTCTTGAGACAATTTTGCATCATAAAGCATTACTGGTACAATTGCAGCATCTGCTCCTACTAAATCAAAACCTGCCTTTTCCATCTCTGAACGGAAATAATTAGTATTCCATTCTAATTTATCTCTTAAAGAAGTATCATTAGACAACAAATCAAATACTTTTAAAGATGCTCCTACGATAGCTGGTGCTAAAGAGTTTGAGAATAAATATGGTCTTGATCTTTGTCGTAAAACTTCTATAATTTCCTTTTTACCTGTAGTGTATCCACCCATTGCACCACCAAGTGCTTTTCCTAAAGTACCTGTTATGATATCAATTCTTCCTAATACATTTTTAAGTTCTAATGTCCCTCTTCCTGTTTCTCCTATAAATCCTGCAGCATGACATTCATCAATCATTACTAAAGCATCATACTTATCTGCTAAATCGCAAATTTCATCTAGCTTAGCAACAATTCCATCCATAGAGAAAACACCATCCGTTACAATAATCTTAAATCTGTGGTTTTGTTTACTCGCTTCTATTAATTGCTCTTCTAAAGCAACCATATCATTATTACTATATCGATATCGAGCTGCTTTACATAAGCGTACTCCATCTATAATTGAAGCATGATTTAAACTATCAGAGATTATTGCGTCTTCTTTTGTTAATAACGGTTCAAAAACTCCTCCGTTAGCATCAAAAGCAGCTGCATATAATATAGTATCTTCTGTTTGATAGAATTCAGCAATTTTTGCTTCTAATTGTTTATGAATATCTTGAGTTCCGCAGATAAAACGCACAGACGACATTCCAAATCCATGAGTATCCATCGTATCTTTTGCTGCCTGTATTACTTCAGGGTGGTTCGATAACCCTAAATAGTTATTCGCACAAAAGTTAATTACCTCTTCACCTGTAGATATTTTTATTACTGCATCTTGAGAAGATGTTATAATTCGTTCACTTTTATATAATCCAGCATCTTTTATATCCTGAATTTCTTTCTGTAAATGTTCTTTGATTTTTCCGTACATGTTTTGTTTGTTTGCGATGTAAAATTAACTAATTTCTTGCACTAAAACGGTTTCATTTATATAGACTAACATTTTTTTTCCTACTTCATAACCATGCTCCATTAATTCTTCTGCGTATCTATTCACCTGTTTTATATGTGAACTATTTAATACACCTGTTTTATAATCAATAATTATTGCTTTATTTTCTTTAATAACTAATCTATCAGGAATCATCAAACTACCATCTTTAGTTATAAAACCTCTTTCATTTAATACTCTTACTCCTTTTATATAATATTGACTCAACTCTTCATGATCGACAACCTTTAAAATTAGTTGTTGAATTTCATCTGCTTCTTTTTCTGTAATTTCTCCTATATTCTTTGAATGCAAGACTACTTTACCAACATCTTCTTTGTAAAAAACTTTTGATAGTAGTTCATGAATTAAGTTTCCGTACTTTACAGCCTCCTCTTGTTCTGTATTCCATAACTTAGATGCACTGGACAACATTACTATATTATGCTGCTGCCAAGGAATTGACACAAATTTTTCTTGAGATATATTTTGACTGATCACCTCTTCTCTTTGACTGACTCTTTCAACTTTTCCAAAAAAATATTCGAGTTTATTGTCATCCCAAAGATTCTTTTTCTTTAAATAGGAAATAAAAATACCTGAATAATAATTCGTGTTTTCTCCTGTTTTTGAAATTTTCTTTTCGGTTAAGATATGAAGTTGTTCTACAGCTCTTGTTAAAGCTACATATAAAAGGTTAAAATTATCTAACTCTAACGCCTCTCTTTGTTCTTGATATATTTCATCTCCTCTTTCATTAATATAACTAAGAGTTTTATTGTAATCTATCAACAGCTCTTCAAACTGTGAAAAACTTTCTGGAAAATCATCAAACCAAACTTTAGGCTTTATTTGTCTGTAAATATCTAAATCATAAGGAAAAATGACCACAGGAAACTCAAGTCCTTTCGATTTATGAATCGTCATTATATTTACCGCAGTTGATTCTTCCGAAGAAACAATACTAAGTACTTCTTTTTTGGTACTCCAAAACTCAAGGAAATCTTGAATATTTGTTCCTTTACGTTGCTGCTCTAAAACTACATCAAGAAAAAACTGCACATAAGCATCTGACGTATCAATTAATTTAAAGCTTCGTATTAAAGCTTCAACTTTTTCATAAAAAGCCAACTCATAAAATTTATTCAAATTAAAGTCAACTCCATATTTTTTTAACACTTCAAAAAAATCTACAAAACTACTTTTAACAACTTGCTGAAAGAAAGAGTGATTCGTATCATTAATATTCAAGTGATCAAATAAGAAATATGCTATTTTAAATCGAACTTCTTCATTACCTGGAAACAAAAACAGTTCTAATAAATGAATAATAAAAGTTACTTTATTACTGTTTTTTAATAACAATGTTTCTGAAGATAAAATATTAACACCTTGTTCCGATAAATAATTTGCGACCGCTACTCCATCTTTTTTCTTTCTTACAAGCACACAAATTTCATTAAGCTGAAATTCTTTATTTAGTTCTTTTATTTGCTCGTAAACCTTCCTCGGATATTTTAATTTTTCAAGCTCTTTATCTTCTTCTTTTTCTAAAAAAGATAGAGAAACCACTCCTCCTTTTTTAGTGTTTTCTAATTGCTGATTTCCTTCTACAAAAAGATCTGAATATTGTTTATTCTGAAGAAAATTAGACACATATTGAAAAAAACTATTATTAAACTGAATTACTTCTGAATAGCTTCGGTAGTTTTTTTCCAACAACTTTACTTCTTTTTCTATTTGAAAAACACTGTGATTTTCTGTACTTAAATCAATCAACTGCTCAGCTTTTCCTCCCCGCCATCTGTAAATTGCTTGTTTAGCATCTCCTACTAAAAGCAAACTACTATTTTCTTGCGACAACGCATTATCTATTAAAGGTATTAGATTTTGCCATTGCAATATTGATGTATCTTGCATTTCATCAATAAAATAATGCATAAAGCGTTGACCAATTCGTTCATATATAAAAGGTGTAGGTTGTCCTTTTATATTATCAGAGATTAATTGATTGAATTCTGCATTTAAACGGATGTTATTATCTTCTTTTAGTGTAGTTAATTCCTTGTTTATATTATTTAATACAGCTAAAGGAATAATGCTTTTAAGAACCAACTGACTTAAAACTAAATTTCGATACAACTTTTCTGATTCTTCATATAAATTTAATAAGTTCGGAATTATTGCATCAATAGATTGTTTAATGTCATCTGATTTATTCTTTGAATAAAACAATTGCTCTTCTATTCTTTCTTTTAATTTACTCTGATCAAAAAATTTTGCATTTAACGGTGCATCTTTTAAACTTATAAAATGCTTTGGTAATAATGAATAGTAAAAATCTTTGTGAGTTACTCCTGAAGCATTAATAATTTCTAATCCTTCTTCACCTATTTGTTGTAGACGTTCTTTTAATTCTTTTAAGCTTTTTTTAAGTTTTGACTGAAGTTCATTAAAATCACTGACTGTTTTAACTCGTAGCTTTCTAAAATATTTAGTGTCATTTTCATTTAATAATACTTTAGAAAATTCTTTTAACTCAAGTGAAATATCCCAAGATTTGTCTTCATCTATCTTAGACAATGAAAAATCTATCAGCAAATTCGTTAACTCTTTATCAGAACCAATTTTAGAAATTAATAAATCAACTGCTTCATTTAATAATGAAACAGCATCCATTTCTACTTCAAAATTCAGAGTTAAACCTAAATCATATGCAAAGTTTTTAATAATTCTATGCGTAAAACTATCTATGGTAGTAATGGAAAAAGCTGCATAATTTTGTAAAATCGCATCTAAAATCTTTTGACTTCTCTGTTGAATTTTAGTTGGATCCAATCCTGTTTCTTCCATTATTAAGTTAGCGATATCACTTTCGCTTCCCTCAGAAATTACAGACAAATTTTTCAGCACACGTTCTTTCATTTCGCCAGCTGCTTTATTTGTAAAAGTAATAGCCAATACTTTTTGAAAATAAAAAACATCATTGGTACCAAGTAATACTTTTAAATACTCTTTTACCAGTGTAAACGTTTTTCCGCTCCCAGCAGAAGCGTTATAAATTTGAAATGTAGAGCTGATTTTATCGTGCACAAATTAAATTTTACGCAAGGTAATTGATCTTTAGAAGAGACTCAAAAAATATTTTTTAAAAAAACGTAGGGTTTATTTTTAAGTAGGTGTTTAGTATATGTTGCAACTTAACAAAGTATTATTATAAAATTAAAAACAATGAAAAATATTACCAACTTTTGCTTCATCTTATTCATATCATTAATTGTATCATGTAACTCAGAAAATGAAGGTGAAAATATAATTGAAAACAGTAATGAAAATAAAACTAAATACGAAGTTTTAAAAGGAAACTTAAAAGCATATCTAGAATCTGAAGCTAAAACAGACCAACTTGAGGAATACATTATAGACAATAAGAGTTGCTTTACTATTAAATACCCTATTAAAATGCTTATTCCTAATATTTTTGGAGACACTTCTGAAAAAGTAGAAGCTATTATTGAAAATGGAGAGGAATTTAATCTACCTTTTTTGTTTGGAGGATCTCAGGACATTGTATATCCAATTAATATAGTTGATAAAGACGGAACAGAAATAGAACTTAAAAATGCTGATGAATTTGACCAACAGTTCAATGATTGTAAAGGAATTGAAAGCTGTACTGATTGTAAAAGAAACTGCTTTATATTTTCATATCCAATACGAGTTGTAAAAGACTCTGGAGACACTGTAATCATAGAAAGAAACAAAGGTTTAGAGGAATTTCTTAATAGTTTAGAATCTGATGAGCTTTTCAAACTAACATATCCTTTAGGTGTTGTAATTCTTGATGATTTTGAAGAGAAAACAATAGAAAATACTGAAGAATTAAATGATCTTTTCTCTAATTGTTACAATTAATCATTAAATTTATAAACCACTCGTAATCAAAACACTTAATTACGAGTGGTTTTTAAAAACAATATTATTTTGAAGAAATGTAACACAAATAATACTTCTGTGTGTGAAGAAAAAAACTACAAGCACTTGTATGAATTACATTCCAAAACATTAAGGAGTTATATTTATTACACATGTAACAGTATTAGTATAGCAGAAGATATTGTTCAAGAAGCTTTTATTAAATTATGGGAAAACTGCTCATCAATTATTTTTGATCAAGCGTTATTTTTTCTGAAACGAGTGTCTAAAAATCATTTTTTCAACATGAAAAGACACGATAAAATTGTTTTGAAATTTAAAGAAAACCAAAGCGCTAGAAAAACTGACATTGGTAATGAAACCCCCCAATTCATTTTAGAAGAAAAAGAATTTGCTTTAAAAGTAAAAAACACCATAGCTTCTTTACCTGATAAGGAAAGGGAGATTTTTTTATTAAACAGAATAGATAAATTGAAATATCAAGAAATTGCTAATCTTTTAGGAATTTCTATAAAAACAGTTGAAAAACATATCTCTAGAGCCTTAAAAACTATTAGAAAAGAAATAGGCAACGTGTAACTGAATCAATTTATCCTCTAAAATGATATTTCATTAACCTACAAAAAAGATTAAATGGAAACAAATGAAGACATATTTTTAGCAAAATGGCTTAATAAAGACATTGACACAAAAGAAACAGACAATTTCAACGAATCTGATGAAGGTAAAGTTTACCAAAGAATTGTTGATATTGCTGATACATTGGAAATTCCAGAAAGCTTTAATTCTGAGGAATTATTCAACAAAATACAACAAGAAAAATTACAAAAGAAAAAGGCTACTTCTAAATTAATAAAACTAAACACTTTATATAAAGTGGCAGCTTGCATGGCTTTATTAGCAAGTGTATTTTACTTTTGGAAAAGTAATGATGTTGTATACAAATCTAATTACGGAGAGAAATTAACTATTTCTTTACCAGACGCATCTCAAGTAACTTTAAACTCTAAATCTAAAATTACTTTTGACAACAAAAACTGGAAAAACGAAAGAACTATCTTTTTAGAAGGAGAAGCTTTTTTTGAAGTACAAAAAGGCGAAACATTTACCGTAAAAACTAAAGAAGGTTCTGTTACTGTATTAGGCACTTCTTTCAATGTAAATTCTGGTAATAATTTTTTAGAAGTAAAATGTTTTACTGGTAAAGTAAATGTTGTAAACAAAAACAATACTAACGAAATACTAACCAAAGGACTGGCAACTACATTTAATAACAATATTAAAGAGAACTGGACTTTTAACACAGCACAAAACTCATGGAAAGAGGGAATCTCTCGATTTAGAGAAACCCCTTTACCTATTGTGTTATTAGCTTTAGAAAATGAATTTAATTTTAAATTTAAAAACATTAAAAAGTATCAAAATGAAAAATTCTCAGGAGTGTTCTCTCATAAAGAACCTCAAACAGCCTTGAAAACAGTTTTAAGCGCCATGGATATTAAATACTCAACCAAAAACAACAATATTATCTTATTAAAGTAATTCATTTTTAATGATAAAAAAGTTATTTTTAGTATTAATTTTTAGTCTTTGTTTGAACCATTCCTTTTCTCAAAACAAAGTAAAAAACACCTTTTCTCTTGATTCGTTATTGATAGAAATTCAACAGAAAAAAAACATATTTATCTCTTACAACACTAAAATTGTTGCGAAAAAACAAATTGTTCTAAACAAAGAAGTAGTCACTGAATTAGATCTTTTAAATGAAATTGAAAAACAAACAAATTTGGTTTTTCAAAAAATAGGTGACACCAACTATATTTTAAAAAGAAAAAAAATATGTGGGTATTTAATTAACGAAAACAATAACGAAGTAATACCAAATAGCACTATTGTATTAATTCCATCAGGAAACCATGCTTTTACTGATATTAAAGGGTATTTTGACATCACTTTAAAAAACAATGACAGCCATTTACTTTTCAACACATTAGGTTTTAATGAAAAAAAGATCAGTCTAACTAACTTTAAATCTGAAAAATGTACTGAAATCTATTTACAAGAACAGCCTTTTGCATTGGATGAAATTGTTATTAATAATTATTTGACAGATGGTTTTTCTAAAAAGATTGACAACTCAATCTTAATCAACCCTACTAAGTCCGGACTGCTTCCTGGAGTTCGAAAAACAGATGTACTTCAAAGCATTCAATTATTATCAGGAATTCACAGTCCTAATGATACTGCTACTGGGTTAAACATTAGAGGAAGTACTCCTGATCATAATTTAATTTTATGGGATGGAATTAAATTATACAGAAATGACCATTTCTTTGGAATGATTTCAGCCGTGAATACTAATATTATTGACAATGTAACTTTATTTAAAAATAGTTCTCCTAGTTTTTATGGAAGTCACCTTGCTGGAGTAATAGACATACAGTCAGACAATAAAATTCCTGAAAGAACAAAATGGGGAATTGGTATGAACTCTTTAAGTGTTGATACTTATCTTAAAACTAAAATCTCTAAAAAATTAGGAGTTTTTATATCTGCTAGAAGGTCTTTTTCTGATGTTTTTGAAACTGGAACCTTCGCTAATTTTTACAGCCAAATATTTCAAAACAAAAGAGTAACCGATTTAGGGCGTGGTATCACAGTTGAAAATCCTGTTGAAGACAAAAACAACCAATTCAACTTTACAGACATTACTACTAGGTTATTATTTAAAATAGATAATAGACATACACTGAGCAGCAGTTTCTTTTATTTTAAAAATAAATTAAAATCTAATCTTTTTTTCAATGAAATTGATTTTGTTATTAGCGATGCATTAGAGATGAAAAATATTGGTATTGGAACCAAACTAAAAACAAACTGGAACGATCGTTTTAGCTCAAACATTAAATTCGATTATGTCTCATTCGATTATGATTATTCTGGAAAAGAAACAATATCTGAACTTTTTAGTTTTAATGCAGAAAAAACAAACACTATTAAAGAGTATAATTTTGATGCTTTAACCAATTATAAAGTAACAAACAATTACAACACTATTAATGGTGTTAGCATTAATAAAAGTTCAATTGATTTTCTAATCAACACTAACAAAACCATCAACTTTAATAATGATATAAATATTGAATCTAACAACGGATCGAATTTAAATACAAGTATGTACTCACAACACGAATACATTTCTGATAAGTGGTTTTTAAGAGGTGGTATACGTGCCGATTATTTCAATACATTTAAAAAAGTATACATACAACCTTCAATTTATATCTCTAACACATTAAATGATGTAATGAAGATTAATTTGTCCGCTGAAGTGCAATATCAAGCTATTAGTCAAATTACAGAGTTAAGTACTAAAAACTTTGGTTTAGAAAATCAAGTATGGATCATTTCTAATAACGAAAAAATTCCTTTATTAAGAAGTGATCAAATCAGCTTAGGAGGATCATACAATAAAAAAAACTGGCTTATTGATGCTTCTATTTACTATAAAAAAATCACAAACTTAACTTCTTTCATTTTTGATTTTGCAGAAACTCCTAATAATATAAACACTGGTAAAAGTATCATTAAAGGACTTGAGCTTTTTATGAAACGAAAGTTCAACAATTTTAATAGTCAGCTATCCTATACTTATACTGACAACAATCTTGTATTCCCTGGAATTAACAACGGACAGCCTTTTCAAAATGGATTTAATGTTAAACACGATTTATCGTTAATTCAATCTTATAAGTATAAAAAACTACAATTAACATTAGGTTGGAAATATAAAACTTCACGACCATTTACTCCTGCAACAAACCTAACAGGAGATAACAGCGAAAACATTGCAATAAATTATGGAGAAATAAACAGTGCTTTTTTAAACAATTTCCATAGAATGGATTTTTCAGCTGAATATAATTTTAAATTTAAAAAAGACGGTAACACTAACGCTTCTATAGGTTTTGAATTACTTAATCTCTACAACCAATCAAATCCCTTAATTAGAAAATACAGAATAACTGTAAACCCTAATAATGTAAATGTTTTCAATCTTGGTACTATAGATGAATTTTCAATAGCCAGAACCCCTATCTTCTCTTTCAGAGTCAATTTTTAATTACCTTTTTGTTAGTTTATGCTACAATAACAGCCAATCTGTTATATTAAATACTAAGTAGTGTTAATTAATGGTATAAATTTCTTGTTTTACATATCTTCGTTAGTAGTTAATCAAATTATCACCAATATGGAAAATACTTTAAAAATAGGAATGGCTCAAATATCACCTGTTTGGTTGAATAAAAAATTAACTATTGAAAAAACTATGACATATATTACCAAGGCAGCACAAGAAGGGTGTGAACTTGTTGTTTTTGGTGAAAGCTTTTTACCTGGTTATCCGTTTTGGCTGTCAATTACTCATGGAGCTGAATTTGAATCTCAGATACAAAAAGAAATCCATGCGCATTATATAAAAAATGCCATACAGATTGAAAGTGGAGAACTAGATGAAATATGCTCTTTAGCTAAACAACATCATATTGCTGTATATCTTGGAATTATTGAAAGAGCTCAAAACCGTGGCGGACATAGCTTGTATTGCTCTTTGGTGTACATAAATAATAACGGAGAAATAAAATCAGTACACAGAAAACTACAACCTACCTACGAAGAACGACTAACTTGGTCTCCTGGAGATGGTAATGGTTTAACTGTGCATCCTTTAAAACAATTCACTGTAGGTGGATTAAATTGTTGGGAAAACTGGATGCCACTACCTAGAGCTTCGTTATATGCTCAAGGTGAAAACCTACACATTGCTGTATGGCCTGGAGCAGAAAGAAACACCATAGACATTACTAAATTTATAGCTAAAGAAGCTCGTTCGTTTGTAGTTTCTGTTAGTGGGTATATGACTATTGATGATTTTCCTAAAGACACTCCTAATTATAATGAGATTATAAAAAATGCACCAAAAATATTAGCAAATGGTGGATCTTGTATTGCAGGACCAGATGGTGAATGGATTATACCGCCAGTAACTGGTAAAGAAGATTTAGTAACTGGTATTATTGATTTTCAAAAAGTATTAGAAGCTCGTCACAATTTTGATCCTTCAGGACATTATTCAAGACCAGATGTAACAAAACTCACCTTAAATAAAGAAAGGCAATCTATTATTGAAATTATCAACCAATAATTAAATCTACCATGAAACTAAGAGATCAAAATACAGCATTACTTTTAATTGACCTTCAAAAAGGTTTTAAAGAAGAAGAACATTGGGGAGGAAACAGAAATAATAAAGATGCTGAAGAAAAATGTGAAACTTTACTTCACAAATGGCGTGCATTAGAGCTTCCTATCTATCACATCATTCATAGTTCACAAGATCCTAACTCTAAACTTCATAAATCTCATCCAGGATTTGAAATCATGGATTTTGCCAAACCTATTAATGATGAGCCTCTTTTAATTAAAGAAGTTAATAGTGGATTTATTGGAACTAATCTGGAAGAACAACTAAGAAAAAATAACATCAATAAACTCGTAATTGTTGGCTTAACCACTAATCATTGTATTTCAACCACCACAAGAATGGCTGGTAATTTAGGCTTTGACACCATACTTGTTGCTGATGCTACTGCAACTTTTGATAGAATTGGACTTAACGGAGTCGTTTTTTCTGCTGAAACTATTCATCAAACAGCTCTTGCTAGTTTAAACGAAGAGTTTGCTGAAGTAATTAATACTGAAGAAGTTTTAAGTAGAGTTTAGACATTTTTTTAACCTCTAAACAAAAAGAAATCATCTTTCATCGACTCTATTTCTGAATCATCATTTGTGATGATGTAATTAATAGCTTTGTCGGTAAAAGTTTTACCTTTTTCTGTTAATGAGATAATTTTATCGTCTATTGTTATCATATTATTTCTAAGCGCTAAATCTACCACTAACTTCGAACGTACTTTTTGCCAATTTATATGTTCGTTCAAATGGTTAATATGCCTTTCCTTTTTTTCCTGATGATTATTTAGATGCAGTAAAAAAGTCAACAATGAAACCTCTATTTTCTGCTGTCTATTTCTATACAATACAGAGATCAAACCTTTATTAGGAGCAAAAAAGTAAACCAATAAAAATAACATTCCCAATACTGTTGTTATTGACCCCGATATAGAAGCGTTTAACCAATGCGAAACCCAATAGCCCGCAATTGCACTTATCACTCCAAAAACAACAGAAAGTAATAACATTTTTTTCAAGTCATTGGTCAATAAATAAGCAATAGCTGCTGGCGCAATCATTAACGCAACAACTAAAATTGCGCCAACTGCATCAAAAGCTCCAACAGTTGTTATAGATGCTACTGTCATTAAACCATAATGCATTACCATAGGAGAAAAACCAAGCGCTGTTGCCAAACCTACATCAAACGTACTTATTTTTAATTCTTTAAAAAAGGCAAATAACAAACCTAAAGTTATTAGTAAAATAGTTCCAATAACCCATAATGATTTCGGACCTAAATCGTATCCATTAATAAGCACTCTATCAAAAGGAACCAAAGTCAAATCTCCAACCAAAACAGCATCTACATCTAAATGCACATCGTTAGCTGCTTTTGAAATTAAAATAACTCCGATACTGAACAAAGCAGGAAAAACCAATCCTATTGCAGTATCTTCTTTTACCAGTTTTGTTTTCTGAATAAATTCAACCAAAACAACAGTTAATACTCCCGATAAGGCTGCCATTAAAATTAACAATGGCGAACTTAAATCATGAGTAATAAAAAAACCTAACACCAAACCTGGTAATATAGAATGACTAATAGCATCGCTTATTAATGCCATTTTTCTTAACACTAAAAATGTACCCGGAATAGCACAAGCAATTGCTACCAAACTTGCTATTAATTGTATTTCTATTTGTGCACTAGTCATCTTTTGCTACTTGTTGGTTATATAAGTTTGCGGCAAAATGGTACCCTTTCTCAGTCATTGACCACATTCTTCCATTAATCCTTATATATTCTTTTTGTTCTAGTTTACTTAACGATCTTCTTGTAAAACCTTGAAAATTATTTAAAATTTTTATCGTGTGTGGATGCGAAATATCTTTATGATTTTTAGCGATATCAAACATAAAAGCCAATGTTTTATGTAATTTCAAATTATTTCTATTTTGAATAAACCGAATTTGTCGAAATAACAAACCTCTTGAGGGAGAAAAAATAAATGAGAAAATCACAAAAATTGCAGCCACCAACACAATCACTGGACCCGTTGATAAATTATTCTGATTTGCACTAATTGCAGTTCCCATTACACCAGAAATTGCTCCAAAAACAGCCGCTAAAATCACCATAACACTCAAACTGTTTGTCCACTGTCTTGCAGCCGCAGCAGGAGCCAATAACATAGCACTCATTAAAACAACACCAACTGTTTGCAATCCTAAAATAATAGCAATTACAATAAATGAGGTAATTAAAACATCTATCTTTTTAGTATCAAAACCGAGTGTTTTCGCATAATCTGCATCAAATAATAATATTTTAAACTCTTTCCAAAACAACAACAACACAACTACACAAACTCCTGTAACAATTGCCATAAACCAAACATCTCTTGCTAATAATGTTGCAGCTTGACCAAATAAAAACTTTTCTAAACCAGACTGATTTGAATTTGGTAACTTTTGTATGTAAGTCAATAACATCATACCAAATCCAAAAAAAACAGATAAAATTAACCCTAAAGCAGTATCTGTTTTTAAATGTGTTTTTTTAACAATTCCACGAATCCAAAAAGCACCTATTAAACCACTAATTAAAGCTCCTAATAACAATACATTTGTTTCTTTTGTTCCTGTAATTAAAAATGAAATAGCTATACCAGGTAATGCAGCATGCGAAATTGCATCTCCTAACAAACTTTGTTTTCTTAACACTGCAAAACTTCCAAGCATACCACAAATCGCTCCCAAAATGGCAGTTCCTAAACTAATTGTTCTTAGTGTATAATCGTTTAATAGTAAGTCGAAATATTCTTTGATGGTTTTTAGGTTTTAGTGGTTAGTGGTTAGTGGTTAGTGGTTAGTGGTTAGTGGTTAGATATTAATTTTATTATTTAGCTTTTCAACGTTTTAGGTTTTAATTCTTTTTTATTTCTTAAGTACTTCTGAAGACCTGTAATCATTTTAGATAACTCAGCCAATTTTACTCGTAATTGATTATTTATTTCTTCTGATATATAACCTTGACGCTCTGCTACAGTCGCACAAACAACACATTCATTTACTGAATCTAAAGCAATTTGTAAAAATCGACTAAACTGTTTATTGGTATCTGATGATCCTTCGGCTATATTCAATGCAATAGAAACAGACGCCCTGCAAAATTGAGACGACAACCCATAACGTTCAACATTCGGAAAATTCTCAGAAACTCTATACACCATATCTACAAAATCCAATGCTTTCTTATATACATTCAAATCTTCAAAACGAAACTTCACTTCTTTTATCATAACTTTATCTAATTTACATCTTTTCTCTAACCTCTAAAAACTACAACCTAAACACTAAATTCACTGCTGTACACTAACTTTATAATTTATCCCATAGGTTTTGGTTAAATTATCATCGTTAAAAATCTCTTTTATTGGTCCTGTTGCTATCTTTTTAACATTCAAAAAAGTAACCCAATCAAAATACTCCGGAACTGTTTGTAAATCATGATGCACTACTACAACAGTTTTTCCAGCTTTTCTCAACTCCTTTAAAATATTAATGATTGCTATTTCGGTAGTAGCATCAACTCCTTGAAAAGGCTCATCCATAAAATAAATAGCCGCATCTTGCGCTAAAGCTCTTGCCAAGAATACACGTTGTTGTTGCCCTCCAGACAATTGACTTATTTGTCTATCTTTAAAAGAAAGCATTCCTACTTTTTCTAAAGCCTCTAACGCTATTTTCTTTTCTTTTTTACCTGGTCTTTTAATCCAGCCTAAACTACCATAAGTCCCCATCATAACCACATCTAATGCTGTCGTAGGAAAATCCCAATCTACACTACCCTTCTGCGGAACATAACCAACTAATTTTCGTTGCTTATCATATGGTTTTCCGTAAATAGAAACACTTCCTGCTATCGGATCAATAATTCCTAAGATCGATTTAATTAACGTAGATTTCCCTGCTCCATTTGGACCAACTATAGCCATCATTACACCTTCAGGAATTGCCAAATCAATATCCCATAAAACCGGTTTATAATTGTAAGCTACCGTTAAGTCATCAACAGTTATGGCTAATTTTTGTTCTTTCATCTTAATCTGCTAATGCTCCAATAATCGTATCCACATTATGAGTATACATTCCTATATAAGTTCCTTCAACAGTTCCCGCATCACCTAAAGCATCAGAAAACAAAGTACCGCCAATTATCACCTCATTACCTTTTGCTCTTACCGCCTCTTGCAATGCTTCAACAGTTCTTTTTGGCACTGAACTTTCTATAAAAATTGCTTTAATTTGATTGTCTAAAATAAACTTTGTTAGTTTCTGAACATCTTTTACTCCTGCCTCTGTTGCTGTTGACAACCCTTGCAATCCAACTACATTAAAATCATGTGCTTTACCAAAATAATTAAAGGCATCATGAGCTGTTACTAAAATTCTCTTTTCTTTTGGCAGTGTATTTATTTTCTCTGTTATCTGAGTTTTTAATTCAGCTAGCTTTTGTAAATAGTTTGCTCCATTTTTTTCATATACTGCTGCGTTCTTAGCATCTAACTCTGATAACTTTTCTACTAAAAACTTTGTGATTATTTCCCAATTAGTAATATCAAACCAAATGTGTGGGTCATAATTAGAAGCAAAATCACTAGAAGCAATTAAGGAGTTTTTATCAACTGCTGCTGAAACTGCTATGACGGTTTTATTCTGATGACGCATTTTTTCAAATACTTCTTCCAGCTTTCCTTCTAAATGCAATCCATTGTAAACAATTACATCTGCATTAAATAATGTTCCTACATCTCCTTCACTTGCTTTATATAAATGAGGATCAACTCCTGCTCCCATCAAACCTTTAACTTCCAACTTATCGCCACCAATGTTTTTTACTAAATCGGTAATCATTGTAGTGGTAGTAACCACATGAAGTTTTTCATTCTTTGACTTTTCTTTTTGTTTACAACTGAAAAGAAAGATCAATATTGATATGTATAAAATTTTTCTCATGTTACTTTTGAATGTATAAATTGTTGGCTATTTTGTTTGATATAGACAACTCTTTATTTTCTATTTTAATTAAAAAAGAACCATCAAAAGGCTCCTTTGCTATTACTTCTATTCTTTTACCTAAAGCAATACCTTGTTTATCTAAAAATTGTAAAAACTCAGACGATGTATCGTCCACTCCCACACATACGCCTTCTTCTCCTTCATTAAAAGTAGCTAACAAACTTTTTTCTATCACCTGTAAATTACCTTCACTATCGGGTATTGGATCACCATGCGGATCTCTTTTAGGAAACCCTAAAAAAGCATCTAATTCATTGATAAGCTTTGGTGATTTTATATGCTCTAATTGTTCTGCTACTTCATGTACTTCGTCCCAAGAAAAGTTTAATTTTTCTACCAAAAAAACTTCCCATAAACGATGCTTTCTTATAATTGAAACCGCTGTACGCTTACCAAAATCAGTCAACGTAACGCCTTGGTATTTTTTATATACCACTACTTTCTTTTCTGACAACTTTTTAATCATATCAGTAACAGAAGAAGCTTTAGTTGCCAATTGTTTTGCTATAGCATTGGTACTAATTCCTTTCTCGCAATCGGCTGCTAGGTGATAAATGGTTTTTATATAATTTTCTTCAGACTGTGAAAACATCTACTATCTTATTTATCACAAATATATAAAATTTTGACTTGCAAAATATAATTTTTAGACAAGTCTAAAAATTAATTTATATTTGCAGAAATTTAATATTACAATGAATCTAAAAAAAAGCTGTTTTCTTGTTTTTTTTATCGGTATAATATCTTCTTTTGCACAACAAGTGAAACTTGAAGGAACAATAACTTTCAATAAAAAACCAGCCTCTTTTGTGAATGTATACATAAACGACATTAAACTTGGCACCACAACTAATGAAAAAGGAAAGTATACAATTAACAATGTACCTACTGGAAAATATTTATTGACAGTTTCTTCGATAGGTTTTAAAACCATTACAAGAACAATAAAAATAGTACCAAACGTAACACATGTTCACAACTTTGCTTTAAAAGAGGATACTGATAATTTGGAAGAAGTAGTTATTTCAGGAACTTTAAAACCTGTAAAAAAACTGGAAAGCCCTGTTCCTGTTGAAGTATATGCACCTACTTTTTTTAAAAAGAATCCAACACCTTCTATTTTTGAATCTATGCAAAATGTCAACGGTGTACGCCCACAAGTAAACTGCAGTGTTTGTAATACAGGTGATATTCATATTAATGGTTTAGAAGGTCCTTATACTTTTGTTTTAATTGACGGAATGCCTATTGTTAGTGGTTTATCTACTGTTTATGGTTTATCCGGAATTCCACAAGCATTGGTAGAACGTATTGAAATTGTTAAAGGTCCTGCTTCTACTCTTTATGGATCTGAAGCGGTAGGTGGAATTATCAACATCATCACCAAAAAACCTTCTTCTGCACCAAAATTAACAGCTGAAGCTTTTGGCAGCTCTTGGGGTGAAATAAATACAGATATAGGTCTTAAATATAACCTTGGAAAAGTTGATGGTTTACTTGGCGTAAATTACTTTAACTATCAAAACCCTATTGACAATAATAATGATGGTTTTACAGATTTAACATTACAGGATAGAATTTCAATTTTCAACAAGTTTACCATCAATAGAAAAAACAACAAAGTATTTACTATTGGCGCAAGATATATGTATGAGGATAGATTTGGAGGGGATGTAAACTGGCAACCTATTAACAAGGGTGGTACAGATGTGTATGGAGAAAGTATTTATACCAGTAGATGGGAAACTTTTGGTACTTACCAGTTGCCTACTAGTGAAAATTTAAGCTTACAATTTAGCGCCAATGGTCATAATCAAAATTCATTTTATGGCGACACCTCTTATATCGCAGATCAATACATAGGTTTTGGTCAATTAACTTGGGATACTTCTTTAGGGAAATACCATGATTTATTAATTGGCGCTGCTTACAGGTATACGTATTATGATGACAATACGTTTGCTACTTTAGATGAAAATGGTATCAATAACGAACCTTCTATTATTCATTTACCAGGTATTTTTATTCAAGACGAGATACAATTAGCTAAAAACAATAAATTATTATTAGGACTGCGTTACGATCATAATAGCATACATGGTGGTATTTTTTCTCCGCGACTTAATTATAAATGGAATTCTGAAAACAATGAAGATATTTTAAGAATTAGTGTTGGTAATGGTTTTAGAGTTGCAAATGTTTTTACAGAAGATCATGCAGCTTTAAATGGTGCTAGAGATGTAGTTTTTGATGGTGAATTATCTCCTGAAACTTCATGGAATACCAACATTAACTATGTAAAAAACATTGTTACTAACAATAGTACAATCATTAACATAGATGCTACGGCATTCTATACTCATTTTGATAACAAGATAATTCCTGATTACGAAACTGACATTACTAAAATTATCTATGCTAATTTAGATGGATATGCTACTTCTAAAGGAGTGTCATTAAACACAAATATTACTTGGCAAAACGGAATTTCTATTATTGCTGGTGCAACTCTTATGGATGTTACAACTACTGAAAATGGAATTACTGAAAGACAAATACTAACTGAAAGTTTTAGTGGTACTTGGAGTGTTTCTTATAAAATCCCTTCTATTGATTTAGATATTGATTACACAGGAAATGTTTTTGCCCCAATGGATTTACCTCTTTTAAACACTGAAACTTTTCAAAATGATCCTCGTGATCCAACTTCTCCTTGGTATAGCATTCAAAATATTCAATTAACTAAAAAGTTTGGTTCAAATTTTGAAGTATTTGGAGGAGTAAAAAATCTATTAGATTTTACTCCAGCAGCAAATAGCATTTTAAGGTCTTTTGATCCTTTTGACGAAAACATTGATCCTACGAACCCTAATTTAACATTTGACCCTACGTATGTATATGCTTCTAACCAAGGAATTAGAGCTTTCTTAGGATTACGTTGTAAAATATTTTAATTTTATGAATGTGAAGACATTTATACTTCTTTTTATTTGTGTAAGCTTGAATCTTTTTAGTCAACAAGAAAAGGTTCAAGTTTTACATGAATATACTTTTGAGGAGTTAACGGAACTTCAAAAAAAAGAGCAAAGACCTGTTGTAGTATTCTTACACACCAACTGGTGTAAGTACTGCTTTGCTATGAAAAAAAACACTTTTACCAACACAAAAGTGATTGACCTTTTAAATAATAATTTTTACTTCATTTCTTTTAATGCTGAATCTAAAAAAGAAATCACTTACAATAACTACACTTTCAAATTTAAACCTTCTGGAACCAATACAGGAGTTCATGAACTTGCCATTGCTTTAACTAGCAATAAACTCACTTACCCAAGTACCATAGTACTTTCCAATAAAAATGAAATCATTTTTGAAGCTAGTTCCTTCTTAAATTATAGCTCTCTAATAAAGAGTTTAAAAGCTGTAAAAAACTAACTCTTCTTAACATTAAAAACATATTCTAGTAACATAAGTATAATTCTCAAGTAACATTATTTTAACAATGTTGATGCAGATTTGCACTCGACATATAGAAATATTAAAATGAGGAAAATTTTACTAATTGCGCTACTTTTATTGTGTAATTTAACTTTTGCACAAGACAAGGGTACTGTAACGGGAACAGTAACTGATAAAGAATTAAACAACGAGCCTTTACCTTTCGCTAATGTTTTCATTAAAGGAACTAGTATTGGAACAACTACAGATTTAGATGGAAAATATACTATTGCCGCTCCTATTGGCAACCAAGTTTTAGTTTTCAGTTTTGTTGGTTACAAAACCATCGAAAAACCAATTTCTGTTGTTGTAGGTAAAGCTATCACTATCAATCAAGTTCTTGGTGCTAGTGGTGGAGAACAACTTGAAGAAGTACAAATTAATGCTACTGTAAACAGAGAAAAAGAAAGCGCTTTACTATTAGAGCAAAAGAAAGCTGCTGTTATCAAAGAAAGCATTGGAGCCCAAGAACTAGCTAAAAAAGGAGTTAGCGACGCTGCCGCCGCTGTTTCTAAAATTTCAGGGGTTTCTAAACAAGAAGGATCTAGCAATGTTTACGTTCGTGGTTTAGGTGACAGATACTTAAATACTACTTTAAATGGTCTGTCATTACCTTCAAATAATATCAGTAAGAAAAATATTGATTTAAGTTTATTCCCTTCTGATATTATTCAAAATGTATCTATTAGTAAAGCTTACAATTCAATCTTTTATAGTGATTTTGCTGCTGGAAACATTGATATAACTTCAAAAGAGTACAAAGGAAAAGGATTTGTAGAAGTAGAAATTGGAGGTAGTGCCAACTCAAGAGCTATAGATAGAGATGATTTTCAAAAAACTGATGGTTCTGGTGCTTTTGGTTTTTATGGAAGATACGGACACAATCCATTTGCTGTAGTGTTATCTCATGGATTTACTACAAGAGGAACTTATGCTCCTATTAATTCATCTTTAACAATTAATGCAGGTAAGTCTTTTGATTTTAAAGATGAATCTCGTTTGAGCTTTTTTGCTACCGCTTCATTTTCTAACAAATATGAATATAGAGAAGGACCTGTAGTAGATTTTAGTAACACATTTAATAGAAGGTACCCTAACTCTAGAGAATACGAATACGCTACTCAAAGCACTGCTATGTTAAGTGCTTTATACAAAATTAACGGTAACCACAAATTAAAATTTACATCTTTATTCTTAAACAGTTCTTCAGATCAAGTTGGAGAATATGGTGTACTAGGTTTAGGTACTAATCGTGACGCCCGTAATGAATCAGTATTTGACGGAGGTAGCTCTTTTCAAAAGAACATACAGTTTAATCAAGACTTAATTTTTGTAAACCAAATCACTGGTAAACACAAGTTTTCAGGAAATGGATTTAGTGATGAATTAAAGTTAGACTGGGGTGTTGGTTATAACAATGTTATTGCTCATGAACCAGATAGAAAAAGAATCAATCTTGAAAACTATGCTTTTGCATTAGACAATGACCCAACAACAAATCCTGTGTTTTTAACAAATAACTCTTTTGATAACCAACGTTATTTCCAAAAAATTAATGATGAAGAGTTAAATAGCAGAATTAACTTAACATATAAGACTAGTGAAAAAGTGTCTTTGAATTTTGGGTACAACGGAAGACTAAAGTTAAGAAATTTTGAAAACCAACGTTATGGATATAATTTTAATGATGCTTCAAGAAATATACTAGTAGATGTTAACAACTTAGATGCTATTTTTAATATTGACAATACTCAGTTTTTCAGAAACATTAGCACAGGAAAGCTATATACAATAGAATCTTTTAGAACTCTTCCTGGTTACGAAGACAGTAATTTTGTAACATTACCTGGTCTTCCTGAAAACACATATGAAGGAGAATTACAAATTCATGCAGGATACATTTCTGCTGTTATAAACGCTAATGATAAATGGACTATTTTACCAGGAATTAGATTAGAAAATGTTAATCAAAGCATTAATTACGATGTAATCAACCTAGGTGTTAATGGTATAGGCGGACAAAACGCTTCAGAAACTTTTGTATTACCTAGTTTAAGTGTAAAGTATGCTTTAAATGATGATCAAAACTTACGTTTCAACTTTAGTAAAACAGTATCTATTCCTGAATTTAAAGAAGTAGCTCCTTTTGTATATGAAGGTGTAAGTCAAAGAGTAGGTGGTAATCCTGATTTATTATCTGACCCTTCGTTTTCAAATGTTTTTAATTTAGACTTAAAATATGAATGGTTTGTAACTAGAAGTGAATTAGTATCATTAGCTGTATTTGGTAAACAAATCGACGATCCAGTGAACCTTGTAGTTGCTAACGATGCAACTGGTACTCAACGTTACTTTAGAACTGGAGATAAAGCTACTGTAGTAGGTATTGAGTTAGAAACAAAGAAAAACATTATTGTAAACTCAGATGAAGAAACTCAATTATCAGCTGGTTTTAACTTTACATACATGAATACTGACCAAGATTTACAAGCTCAACAAGGTCTTTTTTCTACTGGCTTTGATAGAACAAGTGATAAGCTTCAAGGGGCTTCAGACATTTTAATTAACGCTAATGTTACTTATAGTCCTACTCAATTTGATAACTATAAACCTGTAGCTTCATTAGTATTCTCTTATTTCTCAGATAGAATTGATGCTTTAGGATCTGGACAATTAGGTAATATCGTTGAAAAAAGTGTACCTGTTCTTGATTTGATTTGGAAAAATAAAATAGGTAAAAACTGGGAAGCTAATTTAACAGTTAAAAATTTATTAGACCCTTCTATCCAAAGAGTACGTGAAGGAACATCTTTTGGTGATGTTATTTTATCTGATTACCAAAGAGGTATAACTGCTGGAATATCTTTAAAATATAAATTTTAATTCAAACATAATATTAAACTTAAAAAATAGTAAAAATGAAAAATCAAATTTTAATCGGTTTAGCTTTAGCTGCTTCTCTTTTCACTTCATGTGGAGACGATGGTACATCTGATATCATAATCACTGATAACAGTACCACAACAACAAACAATAACGATAATAACAATGGTGGTGAAACCATTTTATTAAAAGGAAACTACTCTAGCGACTTAGTTTTAGACGCTAAAAACCAATATATCTTAGACGGACCTGTAGTAATGGAAGCTGGTACAACTATGCAAATTCCTGCTGGTATGACAATCAAAGCAAATAAAGGAACTGAGGTTTATTTAGCTATTTCTCAAGATGCTAAAATTGTAGCAGAAGGAACTGCCGCTCAACCAATTGTATTTACTTCTAATTCAACTGCTCCTAACGCTGGAGATTGGGGTGGTTTAATTTTATTAGGTAAAGCTCCTACAAATGTTGTTGATGTAACAACTGGTGCTACTGCTACTTCTGAAATTGCAAGTTTACCTTATGGTGGTACTGTAACTGATGATAGCTCTGGTACATTAGAATATGTACGTGTAGAATATTCTGGAGGTAAAGTTGATGGTCAGTCTGAAAACAATGGAATTTCTTTTTATGGAGTAGGAAACGGTACAATAGTTAACTATATTCAAGCTTTTGAAGGTTTAGATGACGGAGTTGAATTCTTTGGAGGTACTGTTAATGCTAGCTACATCTCTGTTGTAAATTCTGATGACGATTCAGTTGATTGGACTGAGGGATACAACGGAACTTTAACAAATGTATATGTTAAACAAAATTTAGATGGAGACAAAGCTTTTGAATGTGATGGTTACAATACTGATGTAGGTAACAATTCTAACCCTATTAATTACTCTGCTCCTAATGTTTCTAATGTTACTATTGAAGGTTTAGGATCTGCAAATGGTAAGGAAGCTATCAGATTAAGAGCTGGTACTAAAGGTATTTTCGATAACGTAGTAATTAAAGGTTACCAAGAAGGTTTTGATTTAGATGGTGATGCTGATGTTGCTGGTTCTACAAATGATAACCCAACTGGTCAAGGTGTAATAGACGGTTTATTACAAGCTACAAATGTTCTTTTTACAGATGTTACTACTGAAGTTAAAAACGATACAGGTTTTACTTTTAACGATACAGATTTTGTTACTGTAAATGCAGCTGCAACAGGTACAGATTATGCTACTTGGGGTGCTGGGTGGACTAGAAACTAATCTTTTCTATATGTTACAAAAAAGCTCGGGTGTTTTATTACTCGAGCTTTTTTATTTAAAAGAGGTTATTTCAAAGGATTATTTTATTTGATAGCTAATTTAGTATCGTCTTTTCTAGTTTCTACACTAGCTACTGAATTATTACTATAATTAACTTCTTTAACTCCACCTTCAGTCCACATTAACCACTTTCCTACCTTTTTACCTTGTTTGTACTGGGCTACAACTGTTTTACTTCCATTTTCATCATAACGAGTCCAAGTTCCATCTAATAATTTATCCTTATATGTTCCTTGTTCTTTTATAGTACCGTTATCATGAAAGTGCGTAACTTTAATTATATCACCATCTCTTTCGTAAAGAGGTTTAACTTCCTGCGCTTGAGACATCCCTAATGATAATACACAAGCCATAATTAATATTTTCTTCATATTCATCATTTTATTCATTAACATTATAGTTACAAATATACACAATTATTTCACAATAAAAAAACATTTACTTAACATTGAGTTAACATTGGGTGTTTTTCCTGATTTTTTTGAAAATGATTATCTTTACTTCAACTTAATATTAACCAATAAAATTGTTTATTATGGCAGTAATGAAAGTAATAGAAATTTTGTCTAACTCAGATAAAAGCTGGGAAGACGCAACTAAGAAAGCTATCAAGCAGGCTTCTAAATCGGTAAAAAACATCAAATCAGCATTTGTACAATCTCAGAGCGTTGTTGTAAATGATGATGAAGTGACTGAATTTAGAGTAAACCTAAAAGTAACTTTTGAAGTTAAATAATCAAATAGACAAAATATCATTACAAAAACTCAGCGGTTGTAAAACCGCTTTTTTAATTAAAAACAGAATTTAAAGCAATGGAACAAAACATTATTAAAATTAAAAACCTTCTTTTTGAGTATGCACCTAAAGTAGTATCAGCTTTAGTCATTTTAATCATTGGATTATGGATTATAGGAATACTGACTAGAACAGCCAAAAAAATTATGGAGAAACGCGATTTAGACGTGTCTTTAAGAGGTTTTTTATCTAGTTTGATAGGTTGGGCTCTAAAAATATTTTTATTTGTTACAGTAGCTGGTCAATTAGGTGTTGAAACAACTTCTTTTGCAGCAATCATAGCAGCAGCTGGTTTAGCTATTGGAATGGCCTTACAAGGTTCACTATCTAATTTTGCTGGAGGAGCTTTAATTATGGTTTTTAGACCGTTTAAAGTAGGTGATTACATAGAAGCTCAAGGTGAGCAAGGTGTTGTAAAAGATATTCAAATATTTACTACAAAAATTAATACTGTAGATAATAAAGAAGTTATTCTTCCAAATGGAGCTTTATCTAATGGAAACATTATTAATTATTCTTCTGAGGAAAAAAGACGTGTTGATATCACTTTTGGCGTTTCTTATGATGCTGATATCAAACAAACAAAAGAAGTTTTATCTAAAGTAATTAATAACACTCCATATACAATCAACGATCCTGCACCTGCTGTAATGGTTGGTGAATTAGCTGATAGTTCTGTTAACTTTATTACTAGAACTTGGGTAAAATCAGCTGACTATTGGGATGCATATTTTTATATTATGGAAAATATGAAAATAGCGTTAGACGAAGCTGGTATTGAAATACCTTATCCACATTCAGTAGAAATTCAGAAAGAAGGTTAATTTTTCTTCTTTTCTGTAGTTACTATAAAATCTTTTAAATAAAAAGGTTCAAAATAAGCGACATCTTCGATGTCGTTTTTTTTGTATTTATCGTAACTTAATTGTGCCATTTCTTTAGCTGAAGGAAAATGATCTTCAATAAAAGATACATTTTTTACTTCTAACACTTCTTTACATTTCGCTGCCCCATCACCTAAGAAGTATAATTTATGATCATCATACTCACTAAAAGATGTTTCGTCAATAATTTGTGCTTGTATATCTCTTACCTTGTTATAATTTTGATCATAAACAGCACTATACACTTCCATTCTTCTTGCATCTAACATTGGAATTATATAGCCGTTCTCTATAGTTGTAGCATGTGCAAGTGAAGTTAATGTTTCAACACTTATTAGAGGTATATTAAGAGAAAAACTTAAACCTTTTGCTGCAGAAACACCAATTCTTAAACCAGTATAAGAACCAGGACCTTTACTTACCGCTATAGCATTTATATCTTGTTTAGTAAAATCAGATTCTTCTATTACTTCTTTAATTAAAACATGTAACTTTTCAGCATGTGAGTAATTACCATCATTAAGTTCTTTTAATAATAGTACATTCCCATCTTTTGCCAAACAAACCGAACAGTTCTTTGTTGAAGTTTCAATATTAAGAATAAGTGCCATTGTAAATATTTTGTTGCAAATATAACTATACAAAAAAAACCTTTGCTATGACTAGCAAAGGTTTTAATTCATTTTTAAATGATATGTTATTAATCTAAAATATTTTCTCCGTAGAAAAACTGTAATACTTTAGTCTTAAATATATAATCGTATTTAGCTCTAATTAAAGCAGATTCAGCACTCACCAATCTATTACGAACTTGATCATAATCAAACTGAGTCATAGCACCATAATCAAAACTAGCCTGAGCATTTTTAAATGCTTCTCTTTGTGCTTCTAAAGAAATAGTAGCTGCTTCAAATGTTTTTATAGCTGCTTTAGAATCTAGGTATGCTTGTTCTATTGTTTGTTGCAAACGCAATTTTTCACTTTCTAAATTATTTTCTGAAACTAACTTGTTAATTTTAGATCTCTCAACATTTGCATCATTTCTAAATCCATTAAAAATAGGTATATTTAAATTAAACCCTAAACCATACCCTAGGTTATCATTTAACTGATTAAAAAGTTTTGGATTAGAAGCTCCATCTGGTAAATCTAAACTAAAACCATAATTAGAACCTACATTAAAAGAAGTTGATAAAGATGGTAAATAATCTGCTTTAGCTATTTTTATGTCAAAATCAGCTCTTTCAATACTTAATTTAGCTCTTTCAATTTCAGGTCTGTTTGTTAATGCTTTTTGATATACTTCATTAGAAGTATCGTATAATAATGCTGCAGAAGGCGAACCAACTTCCATAGTTGCAACATCAAAGTTATCATAAGAAACCTGTAATAATTGTGCTAATTGTAAAAGAGCAATGTTTAAACCATTTTCTTGAGTTACTACATTTTGTGCATCGTTAGCAGCAGTAGATTGTATGTTTAATAAATCTCCTTTCGGAATGGCGCCTGCTTCAAATTGTGCTGTAGCTCTATCTATTTGCTTTTTACTAATTTCTGCTTGTACTTTAGCTACTTCTAAGTTTTCTTTAGCAAATAATACATTAAGATAGGTATTCACAACTTGCAATGCAATATCATTTTCCATTACCTCTAAATCAAGCTTACTCGATTCTACTCCTATTTTCGCTTGCTTATAAGTATTTAAGTTTCTGTATCCATTGAAAACCATGTAACTTGCTCCTACTCCTAAAGAACCACCAAATGTAGTTGTTGAAACCCTGTCATTAGATACTGGATCGAATGTAGAACCAAAGTTTAAATTACCTCCAGTAGAAGCACTTAGTGATGGATAAAATGTACTTTTTGAAGATTTGACATTTTTCTCTGCAATTTCAATATTTAACTTATTAGTTTTTACACTAATATTATTTTTCAAAGCATGATTTACACATTCTTTTAATGTCCATTTTTTTTGAGAGAACGTATGTAAAGTAAATAATAACGTCCCCAGTAGTATAATTTTAGTTTTCAATGTATGATTTTTTTCAGTTCAATTAGTCTATTTCAATTGATGTTCCAAACAAAAAAAGATTGTAAAAAACTGCTTAACAGCAATTTAAAAACAAACCTCATTTTAAAACTGTTTTAAAATGAACACCTTATGTACAAATTCGATCAGTTATTTATTTCGATTTGCTGTTATATGACGACTAAATTTAAAAAAAGTTACATTACTAACACTATATAATTTTATTTTATCTAAATGCTTTGTTTCTTTTTGTACCAATACAACAAGTAAAAAAGACCTCCAACTAAAATATATGGAATTACCATTAAGTAGGTAATTCCATTGTTAACTCCTTCTGCCATTGTTTCATTTCCACCCTCAACTACCGCTTTACACATAGCGCACTGTGCGCTGGTAAAAAAAGGAACTAGAAGTATGCTTATAAAAAGTGTTAATTTTTTCATATTAATGAACATAATAAGGTGAAATCATTAAATACACTATTACCCCAGTAACTGCAACATATAACCATAACGGAAATGTTATTTTGGCTATTTTTCTATGCTTATCAAACTGACCTAACTTAGCTCTCATAAAAGTAAACAACACAAAAGGTATTACAATTATTGAAAGTAAAATATGAGTAATCAGAATAAAATAATAGATGATACTTATCAATCCTTCGCCTCCAAATTTAGTAGAAGTAGAAGTCATGTGATATGCTATGTACATTAATAAAAATAATACCGAACAAACTATTGCAGTAACATTTAATTGTTCGTGTAACTTTCTATTACCTCTTTTAATTGCAATAACTGAAAAAACAAGTAAAACTGCTGTTATTCCATTAATAGTTGCATAAATTGGAGGTAAAAAAGACAACGGTTCTACATTTGATAACTTAATTCCAAATAAAGCTGCAACAGCAATAGGAATAATAATAGAAACTATTGTAATAAACTTTTTATATTTTTTTTCTTGTGCTAAAGAACTACTCATTTAATAATAATTTTATATCCTCTTTTAATTCATGAATTTGATCTTGCAACCCTTCCTCATCTAATGCTCTGTAAACAAAAATAGCATTGCCATGCTCATCATATCTAGATCGAATGTATCCATCTTTATCAACCAATGCAAAACTTCCAGAATGATAAAAACCTCCATGACCTGTATCTCCTTCTCCTGAAGGCAATTTAAATCCAGTATTAGAAAAATCGTATACTTCTTCTGCTGTTTTACCAGTTAGTAAATTCCAATTCTTATGATTTATGTTATGATTTTTAGCATACTCATTTAAGACCTGAGGTGTATCTATATGCGGTGTTATAGAAAATGAAGCTATTCCAAAGTTTGGGTTTCCTAAGAATTCATTTTGAATTTTTACCATCTTTCTATTCATAACAGGACAGATAGTTGGGCAGGTAGTAAAGAAAAATTCTACCACATATACCTTTCCTTGATAGTCTTTATTAGAAATAGTTTTACCATCTTGATTGATATATTCAAAATCCGGAACCTTACCAAACTTATGCAAATTTGGTTTTTGAAAATATTTTATAATTTTTGGTACAGAGTAAATTCCGAATAATAAAATAATAAAGGAAATACCTATATAGGAGTAATTACTTTTTTTCATTAGAAATGCTGTTTTTTCGTCTTTCGTCACTATTATTTTTCTTTAACGCTAAGTTGTATTCAGCAAAAACAACTTTAATATCGTCAATCATATCATTTTTTAATTCAGCTACAGACTTCATATTGTAACCAAATAATTTTGTTTTTTCTAAACTTTTAATTGTTGACTTTCCTCTTCTTAAAGCCACCTCTTTATCTATTAAATATGCTTTTGAAGAATGACCTTTTAAATCTAGACTACTTATTGTTTTAAAACTTTCATATATAGCCTCTATTTCAGCTTTAGAGGCCACAATAAAGTTCCACTTAATCAAATCTGTATAAAGTCCTAATTTATTCTTTAATTTATCTATTTGAGCTTTCTGACTTTCTTCAGCAAACACAATTATTTGAAAATCTCTGTAACCATAAAACTTCTTATAGATTTTTTCATTTAAATTAAATATTTCTCCGTTTGCGTTATCAACATCATTCCCTAAAAAGGCTACTACTGATATTTTGTCTTTAAAAGAATACTTTTTATTAATGTTAGAAACATCTATTACATCTTTGGTAACAATAGGTAGTTTACCGAAATTATGAGTCCCAATTTGTAGAAAAATATAGAATATTAAAGGAACTACAAACAAAATAGATAGTACAATATACTTTTTGTTTTTTTTCATACTTAAAATAAGTTAAAGGCAAAAAAAAGGTGGTTAAAACCACCTTTCTTTTATTTTATTACCATTTTACTAATGGTGCTAATGTATCGTATAAATACCCTCCTTCAATTAATACAATAAAAAGAAGATAACTTATTAGGAAAACAGCTGTCCAAACAACAGAACGTCTGAACCATTTTTTTTCTCCTTCTAAGTGCATGAATGCCCATGCTATATAATATGCTTTTGCTAATGTTAAAATAATGAAGATCCAGTTTAACCAACTAGTTCCTGGTCCGTGTAAATGTAATGCTGCTGGTTTTACAATACCTAAACCAACTTCAACTGCAGTAATTAGAGATAAAATTCCTAATACTATCCAAATTCTTTTATTCGAGTCTGCGTGTGCTCCCATTTTTAATCTCTTTTAATAATTATACTAAGTAGAAGAATGTAAATACAAATACCCAAACTAAATCTACAAAGTGCCAGTATAAACCTACTTTTTCAACCATTTCGTAGTGTCCTCTTCTTTCGTAAGTACCAAGAACTACATTAAAGAAAATGATGATATTTAATACAATTCCAGAGAATACGTGGAATCCGTGGAATCCTGTAATAAAGAAAAAGAAATCAGCAAAAATAGGATTACCGTATTCATTTACTTCTAAGTTAGCTCCTTCAACAACTAAAGTTACTTTTGCTAACTCTTTTAAACTTTCTTCTCTAGATAAAACAATCTTTTGCTTTGTATCTAAATTAATTTTTTCACTTCTAAGTCTTAAAGTTGGATCATTTTTAAAAGCTTCCTGTACTTGAGCTACAGAATATTGAGAAATAGTTTTTTCTCCCTCAAACCATAATCCATTTTTTCTAGAGTGCTGCTCTCTACCATCAACTCTATCTCCAGTAACAAAATCTGCTAAAGCGATTTGATGAGTGCTTCCTTCTTTTACAAATTGTAAAATTTTATTGTCAGAAGTTTTAACAGCTCCGTAAGAACCATTTATAAATGTTTTCCATTCCCAAGCCTGAGAACCAACGAAAATCAAACCAAAAACAATAGTAACAAACATATATAATGCTACCTTTTTTTGTTGCATTTTATGACCAGCATCTACCGCTAATACCATTGTAACAGAAGATACAATAAGTATAAATGTCATGAACGCGACATAATACATTGGGTAATTTCCGTGAAAAAACGGAACGTGAGTAAAAACTTCATCGGCAATTGGCCAAGAATCTATGAATTTAAAACGAGTTAACCCATAGGCAGCTAAGAACCCAGAGAATGTTAATGCATCAGATAAGATGAAAAACCACATCATCATTTTACCATACGTAGCTCCAAACGGTTTTGCTCCACCTCCGCCCCAGGTCTCCTTATTATCAGAATTTACAGCGATATTTGCTTCCATAAATACCTTTATCAGTTAATTTTTGTTAAATATTTTGCCAAAATTACGCATTTTTAATCATCTAATAAAATAGAAAAAGAAAAATAGATAAATCCATAGTATATCTACGAAATGCCAAAAGATCGCACCTAGTTCAAACCCAAGCATATCGGCAGATGAATACTTCTTTTTAAAATGATTATAAATAACGACTATTAACACTATGATTCCTGCTAACATGTGCAGAACGTGCATAAATGTTATTCCTATTATAAAAGATGTAGAAACAGTACTTTCTTTACCTGTAAAATAAAGCCCTGAACTTTCTAAATCTTTAAACCCTGCATACTGTAACCATACAAACACAAGCCCTAACAAGAAAGATCCTAACAGTAAAAGAAATGACATCTTTATATTATCTTTCTTTAAAAACTTTTGCGATACGAATAACAATATACTACTTAATATTATTACAACTGTACTTGTGTAAAAAGCAGAAGGTAAATCAAAACTTACCCAATCTTCTCTTTTCATACTAACTACATAAGCACTTGTTAATCCAGCAAAAAACATAGTCATACTAATTAAAGAAATCCACAACATTGGTTTTGCTGACTTTCTTTTTGCTACTAATAACTCCTTATCAACCTGCTCTCTATTCATAATTAATGAAAAAATTTATCTATAACGTAAATAATTGGTAATGCTGTAATATAAAAAACACTAGCCAACATTAATTTTCTAGCATCTGTATTTTTTTCTGTTTTATAAAGTATAATTCCGTAGTACAACATCAAAAACCCAAATAACGCTACAATGACTGCGGTTACGGGATATATGTATAATTTACCAGTTGTTTTTAAAACTGGTGCAATAGAAATTAACAACATTACACATGTATAAAAAATTGCTTGAACAACAGCTCCCTTATCTTTTTTGTTCATAGGAAGCATTTTTAAACCTGCTTTGTTATATTCTTCAAACTGTAACCAACCTATAGCCCAAAAATGAGGAAACTGCCAAAAAAACTGAATCATAAATAAAAAACCAGCTTCTATACCAAACTTACCTGTAGCTGCTACCCAACCTAACATAAAAGGTATTGCCCCTGGAATAGCTCCTACAAAAACAGATAATGGAGTAATTCCTTTTAAAGGAGTGTAAGCACAAGTGTATAAAAATATTGATACAGCACCAAATAATGCACATTTAGGATTGATTGAATATAAAATACCCAAACCTACAATTGTAAAAGTAATTGCAATAATTAATGCCGTAGTAACAGACATTCTTCCTGATGGTAGTGGTCGATTTTTAGTTCGTTGCATTAATGCATCAATATCTTTTTCTATAACTTGATTAAATGCATTAGAAGCACCTACCATTAAGTAGCCTCCAATAGCTAATAAAACGATTATGTAAAAATCTATTGTATCTGCTCCAAGTATGTAACCTGTAATAGAAGTAAAAACAACACTTATAGATAACCCTACTTTTGTAAGTTGCTTAAAATCTATTAGTGTACTTTTTAAAGAAAACTTATTTTCTGCTGCCGAAACTGAATCCACCGTACCTCTTAAAAATTTTTGCAAAGATATTCTATATTAATTGAACTACCATATTTTTTAGCTTTTATTGGTTATTGAAAAACAAACTCAATAAATATTAATGGTATTTATGATGCACTTTTAAACTTAAAACAGCCTTATTTTGTCATTTTGAAAAAAACTTCTTCTGCTATCCAACACATATACAGACAAAAAGCAGAAACCCATCAAAAAAAGCACTTTTTTAATTTGCTACATTAAAAAATGATTGTATATTTGCACCCGCATTCACAAATGCACACGTTCATTTAAAATAAAGACTACGCGAAAGTAGCTCAGGGGTAGAGCATCACCTTGCCAAGGTGAGGGTCGCGGGTTCAAATCCCGTCTTTCGCTCAAAACCTATATAAAATACCATGCTGAAGTGGTGGAATTGGTAGACACGTTGGACTTAAAATCCAATGAGCCGTAATGCTCGTGCGGGTTCAAGTCCCGCCTTCAGTACAATAACCGTTGTTAATCTTTGATTTTCAACGGTTTTTTGTTTTATACAACTTTAGAAACAACACCTCTCCCCTAGTTGCTTATTTACAAATATTAAAATTTATTTCAAAAAATAAAAAAGAAGCAAACCACTGATTACATGACAACTAAACACTTTAATTACATTTTCACCCCACTTTAATCAAAAAAAAGTCAAAAAAATATTTTTTATATGGAATAAACTTGTATATTTGCACCCGCAATTGAATGATTGCAAACGATCTTTAAAAAACAAGATTTGATATCTTAATTATATAAAATACCATGCTGAAGTGGTGGAATTGGTAGACACGTTGGACTTAAAATCCAATGAGCCGTAATGCTCGTGCGGGTTCAAGTCCCGCCTTCAGTACAATAACCGTTGTTAATCTTTGATTTTCAACGGTTTTTTGTTTTATCAAACTTCTAACAAAACAATTGGCTAAAACAAATACAACATATATTTAGCTATTACTATCACAAATACAATTTTCCTGCTCGAACGTTAAAAAAAACTTAAAAAAACAATTTTATAATTTAAAGATTGAAAAAATGTTTTATATTTGTAGTGTCCTTAGAGACGTCTTTGGACACTTTTTCTTTTTCATAGCAATTTTCCCACTCAATCTTTTGAGTGGGTTTTTTATACCTGAATTTTTATTTTTTATATTGTTGTAAAGTTTTAAAAAACCTTCCGTCTAAATCAAAAACAATAGTTATCATGAAAAAATTAATTCCAGTTTTAAGTTTACTTATAGTTGTTAGTATTAAAGCTCAAACAACTTCTTTTAATTCTTTACTACAACAACATGTAAGTAAAAAAGGTATTGTAGATTATAAAGGTCTTAAACAAAATGAAGACCAATTAAACAGTTACTTAGCCTACTTAAAAAAGACAACACCAAGCTCTTCATGGTCTAAAAACAAACAAAAAGCATTCTGGATAAACGCATACAACGCCTACACAATAAAACTTATTTTAGATAATTATCCTGTAAAAAGCATCACTAATATTAAGAAAAAAGGTAAAAATGCATGGAATATTAGTTTTGCTGAAGTTGGTGGAAAAACATATACACTGGATCATATAGAACATAAAATATTACGTAAAAAATTATTTGATCCAAGAATTCACGTAGGTGTAAACTGTGCTTCTGAATCGTGCCCAAAACTTCACAATAAAGCTTTTACAGAAAAGAATATTAATGCTGAATTAGATGTATTGATTAAAAACTTTATTAATGACGCTTCAAGAAACAAACTTGAAAAGAAAAATTCAATACAAATTTCTGAAATTTTCAACTGGTTTAAAGCTGACTTTACTAAAGAAGGATCTGTTATTGATTACATTAACAAATATGCAGACGAAAAAATACCTAATGATGCAAAAATCCGCTTTTTACCATATAAGTGGAATTTAAATGGAAAATAGTATTTTTATTTTTCAACAAAAAAGATACAAATGTCTAAAACATATTATGACCCATCAGATTTAAGAAAATTTGGTAAGATTACAGAGTGGAGCGAAGAACTTGGAAACAAATTTTTTGACTACTACGGAAAGGTTTTTGAAGAAGGAGCTTTAACTGCCAGAGAGAAATCATTAATCGCATTAGCCGTAGCACATACCGAACAATGTCCATATTGTATTGACGCTTACACCAAAGATGGATTACAGCGTGGTATTACCAAAGAAGAAATGATGGAAGCAATACATGTTGGTGCTGCAATTAAAAGTGGTGCAACCTTGGTTCATGGGGTACAAATGATGAACAAAGTGAATAAATTAGAAATGTAGAATTAAACTTTCTCATGTCACCTCGAGCGCAGTCGAGAGTTTTTTAATCAGGTCTCGACTGCGCTCGACCTGACAGAATCTTTAATAATGAAGAAATCTCTTGTAGCAAGAAACAACGATTTAGCAAACACGCAACGTCAACTTGAAATATTATCTAATGGTATTTTTAAAGATGGTGAATTACCTACGTTTGCTGAAAAAATAAAAGAAACAAATCAGTTTCCATTAAAACCTAAAAAATTAGAAATTTTACAGATTAATTTAGGTTATATGTGTAACCAGGTTTGTGCACATTGTCATGTTGATGCGGGTCCTGATAGAAAAGAGATTATGACCACCGAAACCATGCAGCAATGTTTAGATGTTATAAAAAAGACTGGTGCACATACATTAGATTTAACTGGTGGTGCTCCTGAAATGAATCCTAACTTTCGTTGGTTTGTTGAAGAAGCTTCAAAAGCAGGAATAAAAGATTTTATTGTTCGCTCTAATTTAACAATTATAAGAGCCAATAAAAAATATTACGATTTACCTGAATTCTTTAAAAAACACAATGTTCATGTAGTTTCTTCTATGCCACACTGGACTAGAGGAAAAACGGACAAACAACGTGGAGATGGTGTTTTTGATAAATCAATTAAAGCACTTCAAATGCTAAATGAAGTTGGTTATGGTGTTGAAGGAAGTAACTTAAAATTAGATTTGGTATACAATCCATCAGGTGCTTTTTTACCAGGAGACCAAGCAGCATTGGAAAACGATTTTAAAAAAGCCTTAAAAGAAGACTTTAATATTGTATTTAACAGCTTATTTGCCATTACAAACTTACCTATCAGTCGTTTTTTAGACTATTTAATTGCTTCTGAAAATTATGAAGATTATATGTATGCTTTAGTTGAAGCTTACAACCCTATGGCTGTAGCAAATGTAATGTGTACAAATACCTTATCGATTAGCTGGGACGGTTGGTTATATGATTGTGATTTTAACCAAATGCTAAATTTAAAGGTAGCAAGTAAAGTAAAACACATTTCTGAATATAACGAAGAACTACTACAAAACAGAAAAACAATCATTAATCAGCATTGTTACGGTTGTACCGCCGGTGCTGGAAGCAGTTGTCAAGGAACTGTTGCATAAAGTAGAAAAGTTCCTTTTAAAAAAGGAACTTTTTCATAGTTTTAGTCAAAATCGAAACAAGGTTGTTCAATTGTTCTTGTTGTTCCGTCTGGTAAAGTAAATGTTGTAACTTCTCCCTGACAAACTTTTTCTTGTTCTTCACATGAAATAAAAGAAAATGAAACACATAGCAAAGCAATTAAAAATACTTTTTTCATAATATATTTTTTAAAATTTCAGCAAAAATAACTTTTATAGACATATGATAAAAAAAACTTTTTTTCTCTTCCTACTTTCTATTAGTTCTTTTGCTCAAAGTAGTTTAAAACAACTTTTAAAGAAATACAATCAAGAAACAATTCCATACATTTATGTGAACGACATCAATACTAATGATGATGAAACCATCTTTTTAGATGCAAGAGAAAAAAAAGAATTTGAAATAAGTCATTTAAAAAAGGCTACTTACGTTGGATACAACAATTTCAACTTAAAAAGAACTTTAAAAGAACTACCAAAAGACAAAAATTCTAAAATAATAGTATATTGCTCTTTAGGTGTTCGTTCAGAAGATATTGCTGAAAAAATTAAAGCTGCTGGTTATACAAATGTTTTTAATTTATACGGTGGTATTTTTGAGTGGAAAAACAACGAGAAAAGTGTTTATGATTCTCAAAACAAACTAACCAATAAAGTACACGCATTCGATAAAGAATGGGGAACTTGGCTAAATAAAGGAATTAAAGTTTATGAATAAAAACTTGTTAATGATTTTTACTAGAAATCCTGAATTAGGAAAAGTAAAAACAAGATTAGCAAAATCTTTAGGTGATAAAAAGGCATTAGAAATTTATATCTTTTTATTAAACAGAACAAAAGAAATTGTAGAACAGCTATCATGCGATATTGCTGTTTTTTATTCTGAAAAAGTAAGAGATAATGATATCTGGGAAAACAAAGGTTATCAGAAATATGCTCAAGAAGGGAATGATTTAGGCGAACGAATGTTAAATGCCTTTGATACTTCTTTTAAAAAAGGATACGAGAAAGTTGCCATTATTGGTAGCGACTTATACGATTTAGAACCTCAACATATTAACTCTGCTTTTCAACAATTAGATAATCATGATGCTGTTATTGGTCCGGCTGATGATGGTGGTTATTATTTATTAGGATTAAAAAAAGTGATTCCAGAAATTTTTAAAAACAAACAATGGGGTACTAGCACAGTGAGAGAAAATACTTTATCTGATTTAAAAAAACATAATGTATTTTTACTTTCTATACTAAACGATGTTGATATTTTTGATGATATTAAAGATCATCCTGCATTTTCACAATTTTTAAACTAACATGAAACAACAACAACTACAAGAAACCATCCTTTTTTTAAAGAATAAAGGATTAGAGAATCCTGAAATCGGAATTGTATTAGGTACTGGTTTAGGTAAATTAATTGATGAGATTTCTATTGAAATTGAAGTACCATATAGCGAAATCCCACACTTTCCTGAAGCAACTGTTGAGTTTCATTCTGGTAGACTTATTTACGGGACTATTGCTGGTAAAAAAGTAATAGTTATGTCTGGTCGTTTCCATTTTTATGAAGGCTACAACTTATGGGAAGTTACTTACGGAATTAGAACTATGCATGGTTTAGGAATTACCAATTTATTAATTTCTAATGCTGCTGGTGCTATTAATCTTTCTTACAAGAAAGGAGATATGATGTTAATTGAAGATCATATTAATTTACAAGGAGGATCTCCACTAGCTTTTAAAGGAGCTAAAGATTTTGGGAATATTTTTGCTGATATGCTTGAACCATATTCAAAAAAATTAAACACCCAACTGAAAGCTATTGCTAAACAAAACGACATACATTTATACGAGGGGGTTTATGCAAGTGTTTTAGGTCCACAATTAGAAACAAGAGCAGAGTACAGAATGCTACAAATATTAGAAGTAGATGCTGTAGGTATGAGTACTGTACCTGAAGTAATTGTAGCTAAACAATTAAATATTCCGTGCTGTGCAGTTTCAGTACTAACTGATGAGTGCGACCCAAAAAACCTGCAACCCATAGACATTGAAGAAATAATAGCTGTAGCTGGTAAAGCTGAGCCCAAAATGATTACGCTCTTTAAAGAGTTAATATCACAATTATAATTATATAAATGAACAAACAAATAGCAGTATTAACTATTAGACTTATTCTTGGATTCATTTTCTTTTTTCAAGGATATGGCAAGGTATATAAATTTGGATTAGATTCCGTTTATCAAAACTTCTTCTTAAAAAGTTACGAAAGTTTACTTCCAGATTTTTTATTGCTATTTTCTACTTATTATACTTCTCTAATAGAGTTAATAGGTGGTTTTTTATTAATCGTTGGTTTTAAAAGAGACTACGCTTTGTATGCATTAGCATCAGTATTAGTGATTGTTACTTTTGGACACGGTTTAAAAGATCCTATTTGGGATCTTTCTCATGTAATGTACAGAACAATACTTTTGGTAACTTTATTACTATTACCAAAAGAGTTAGATAGATTTTCGGTGGACTTTTTAATAAAAAAAGATAAGTAAGAATGAGTTATTTAGAAACAACTAAAGATGTATATAAAGAAGCAGCATTAACTCCTGATGTAGGATTGTGTTGTACTACAAACCCTATTTGGGAATTGCCAGGTTTAAAAATCCCTAAAATTATGCAAGAAATGAATTACGGTTGTGGTTCTACTGTGCATGCTAGAGATTTAACCAACAATCCTAAAATGTTATATGTTGGTGTTGGTGGCGGAATGGAATTACTACAATTCGCTTATTTCAACAGAAATAAAGGTGGTGTAATTGGATTAGATGTAGTAGATGAAATGCTAGAAGCTTCTCGTAAAAATTTTATTATTGCTGAAGAACAAAACGATTGGTTTAAAAGTGATTTTGTTGATTTACGTAAAGGAGATGCTCTAAATTTACCTGTAGAAGATAATTCTATTGATGTAGCTGCTCAAAACTGTCTTTTCAACATTTTTAAATTAGACGATTTAAAGAAAGCTATTGCAGAAATGTATCGTGTTTTAAAACCACACGGTAAATTGGTAATGAGTGATCCTACTTGTGAACAGGAAATGAATGAAACTTTAAGAAATGACGAACGTTTACGTGCATTATGTTTAAGTGGAAGTTTACCTATTAAAGAATATGTAAAAATGTTGACTGATGCTGGTTTTGGTACTATTGAAATTAGAGCTAGAAAACCGTATCGAATTTTAGATCCTAAAAATTACCCAACCGAAGAGTTGATTTACATAGAATCTATTGAAGTGGCAGCCATTAAAGACCCTATGCCAGAGGATGGTCCGTGTGTGTTTACTGGAAAAGCAGCCATTTACTTTGGAAGTGAAGAGTATTTTGATGATGGTAAAGGACATACATTATTAAAAAATCAACCTTTAGCTATTTGTGATAAGACTGCGGCAGCTTTACAAGATTTAGGTAGAGACGATATCTATATTTCTGAATCTACTTTCCATTATGATGGAGGTGGATGCTGTTAAAATATAAACAAAATACGTTTTTAAGCACCTCTTTTTGAGGTGCTTTTATTTTTTTATGATTTTTTCAGTAATTTATAAGAACTTAATACGACTTTATTAAACCTTACTCAAAGACTAATGTTCAACATAAATAAAAATATAGCTGTTATATTTTTTGCCAATACTTCTAGTGAAGAAGTAAAGCAAAAAAATATAGTGCAATCTGGTATTTTGTTTGAACATTTAAACAATCAAATTGTTTCAGAAGTTGAAAAATCTGGATTAGATTTAATCCACATTTCAAATAAAGAGCAACAAGGAAATAATTTTGCAGAGCGTTTTACAAATGCTATTGAAACTGTTTTTTCTAAAGGATATCAGCATGTAATTACAATAGGTAACGATAGTCCAAACCTAAATAGTAAACATCTAAAAACAGCTGTAGAAAATATCCTAAATAATACAGCTACTATCGGTCCCTCAATGGATGGTGGTGCTTATTTAATTTCAATTTCTAAAAATTGGTTTGATAAAAAAGAGTTTGAAGAAATTCCTTGGCAAACTAAGTATGTATACACTTCTTTACGCAAGTATTTCTCCACTAGAAAGATTCATACAAATCAACTTGAATATCTTAAAGACATAGATTCAACAGTTGATTTACATTATTTCTTATCTAAATTTAAATGTATTGATATTGTTTTTAGACAATTAGTATTAAATGCGCTATTTCTAAATACTCAACCTATCTTTAGCATTGTTTCTACGTATCAAAACTACTTTTTTTCCAATCATCATAATAAAGGATCGCCTCAATTAATGTTATAATCTGAGCTTAATTACTATTCATAAACAATAAATATTCAAAACATTAATTGTCAATCTAAGAACCAGCTGTAAGCAAGTGTATCGATAACAGTTTATGTTACAAAAACTTCTCGACACGAAATTATTCTACATTACATTACGAATAATTTCAATCGAAGTGACATTCAAAACACTGAATATTAATTGAATTCAGACATCAATCAAAACAATATACTATTTATCCTTATTATCAATTATAATTATTAAACATGAAAATCAATATTTTTATCGTTTTATTTTTTGCTACGCTTTTCATTTTTTCACAAGAAACCACTGGTAATTTAGAAGGTAAAATTGTAGACATAGATCAACAATCAATTCCTTTTGCCTCGGTTATATTAACAGATTTAGAAACAAACTTTAAATACAGTACTTCTTCACAAGAATCTGGTCATTACGTAATCGCTAACATTCCGCCAGGTAACAATTATCAATTATCTGTAAACTTTATAGGTTTTCATTCTTATAAAAAACCTAATATTACCATTAACTTAGGTAAAACAACCTCTTTAAACATTACTTTAAAAGAAGAGAGTTCTGTGTTAGATGAAGTTGTTATAACTACAGCAACCACAAAAAAAAGCGCTAAAGTAATTACTACAAAACAACTATTAACTACTCCAACTATTAATAGAAGTGTGCAAGATTTAACTCGTAATTTATCTGATGCTAATCTGAATTCTTTTGGAGGAGCTAGTAATCGTTTTAATAATTTTAATATAGATGGTATTGCCAGTAACGATGTTGTTGGTTTTCAAGAACCAGCTAGTGGTGCTTCTGGCTCCTCTGCAAACGGAACTCCTGGAAGCTTATCAAGAAGTCAACCAATTAGTTTTGGTGCTATAAAAGAGCTTTCTATAAAAACCTCTCCTTTTGATGTAAGCGTTGGAAATTTTACTGGCGCCAATATAAACATTGTTACTAAAAATGGAACCAACACAACTAAAGGAGAAGTGTACGCGTATGGTAACAATCAATTGCTAATTGGATCATATGCAGAAGGAATTCAACAAAATGTAAATGATTTTTATGATGTACAACTAGGAGGTGGTATTGGAGGTGCTATAAAAAAAGATACGCTGTTTTATTATGTAAATGTTGAACAAGCTTTAAGTAAAACTCCTCTTATTGGTGCCCCTGGCTCTTCTGGTTCTAATATTGATAAACAAACTGTAATTGATATTGCTGACAAATTAAGAAACGATTATAATTATGACCCTGGTACATTTGAAAACGCAGACATAAAAACTGCTTCTACTAAAATTTTTGCTCGTTTAGATTATAATATTTCAGAAAAGCACAAACTTACGCTTAGAAATAATTTTGTAAAAAGTTTTGCCGATAATTTAGAGTGGAATCAGGCAGTTTTTAACTTCGGAAATCAAGGATATCGTCATAACAGCATATTAAATAGCACAACTTTAGAAGTAAACTCAAGTTTAACAGAAAATCTATCTAATAATTTAACACTTGGTTACACAAAAGTAAAAGAAGATAGAAGTTACGATGGTCGTGTTTTTCCTCATATTGAAATTAATGACTCTTCTAACAGAATTTTTGCAGGAACTTATAGAGAAGCTTCAATTTATAAAACGAATTTAAATACATTTCAACTTTCTGATAAACTAACCTATTATAAAAATAATCATACCATTACTGGTGGTTTACTTTTTCAATATAACGACATTGATTATGGTTTTTTAACTGCATGGAATGGACGTTGGGCATACAATTCGGTGAATGATTTTTTAAATGACACTCCATCAAGAATTAGAGGCGTGTACCATATCAATAACAATACATTTGATTTTGTAAACAACACACCTTCGGCAACAATAGATATTCTTACCTCTGCATTTTATATAAGTGATAAAATAAGAGTAAGTGATCAATTTTCAGTAAATATTGGAGTGAGATTAGACAACCAGTTATTACTTGATAATTTACCTGTTAGTCCATTGATAAAAAACACACCTGAATTCAGCAATTTCACCAATCAAATTAGTACAGCTCCACACATAAATCCTAGGATTAGTTTTAAATATAATTTAGATAAGAATAACAAATACACCTTAAGCGGTGGAAGTGGTTTGTTTACAGGTAGAATTCCGTATTTATGGTTTGCTTATGCCGAATATATTTCAGGAACCGATTACTTTAACGTAGACATTCGCCCCGGAGGAAATACTGTACCATTAGAAGAGAATTTAGGAAATTTAGCATCTCAACAACCTGGGATTACAGAAATTAATTTAATTGATAATGATTTTGAAATGCCTAGAGAATGGAAAACTCGTTTAAGTTTTGAAGCTAAACTTCCAAAAAACTTTCGTTTTACCACAGAGGCAACCTATACGAAGGTATTAAAAGGAATTTTCTTTCAATCTATAAATAGACGTCAAGAATTTAGTAATTATTCAGGAACTGACAATAGATTGTTTTACAATGGATCTCGTGTAAGTGATAATTTTACGAATGTATTTTTACTAAGTAATACAAATAAAGGATACCGATATAACATCAATTTAGGCTTATATAAAAGTACTCAAAACTATGATGGTTTTATTGGGTATACCAATGGAAAAAGTAAAGAAGTTTCAAGTACCGTAAGAAATTCATCTGCAGCTAATTTTGAATGGAATCAAGCAGTTAATTCTCATGACCCTGATCTATCTTTCTCCAATTTTGATTTACGTCATAAATTAGTTTCTTCACACAGTTACAAACTAAACTTAAATAATAAACTATTACAACTTTCTATGCTCTACACCGGTACTTCTGGTAGTCCGTATTCTGTAGTATACCAAGGTGATGTAAATAGAGATGGTTCTTCTCGTAACGATTTAGTATACATTCCTGCTAATAGAAATGAAATTCAACTACAAGATATAACAGACGCTACTGGTAACATTATTACCTCTGCTGATGAACAATGGAATCAATTAAACAATTTTATCGAAAACAACGATTATTTAAAAGAAAATAGAGGTAAATACGCTGAAAGAAATGGAGGTAGAACTCCTTGGAATCATCAATTAGATGCCAGATTAACATTTGACATTCCTTTTAAAAACAAGAATAACTTACAGTTAAGCTTAGATGTTTTTAATGTATTAAACCTACTAAATAAAAATTGGGGGCGTTTAATCTTTGTTCCAAACGTAGTAAACTCAAACTTTAATTTACTAGAGTTTAAAGGTGTTGAAAACAATCAACCTGTATACCAATTTACTTTAAACGAAGAAGCGAAACCATGGGTTTTAGACGCTATTAATTCTAGATGGAAAGCACAATTAGGAATCAAATATCAGTTTTAAAAGCTATTCTCATAATCCCCTTATGTAATTAAATGATCAACTCGTGATAAAACTATTAAAGTTAGCGAGTTGATCATTACTTTATTTTTAGTTCTAAAAATTATCACAATTTAAACTGTAACTCTTTATAATAAGGAACAAACAATAACTACTCTTACACTACATACAGTTAATTTAATTATATTTGATAGTTACATTATAACGAAATAATTTCACATTAATAATTGACAGAAACACAAAAATGGCTGATTTTTACGATAAACTCCTAAAATACAAAGAAGAAAAAGCGCTCACATACAAACAACTAGGAGCTTTAATAGGCGTAGATGCTGATACTTTTAGAATGGGAGTGAAAAGAAAAAGTTTTAAAGAAGTAAGAATAAACAGATTAAAATCAATCATCAATAACGAACATAGTTCTCGTTCAGAAAGCCTTTCATTTACCAAAAACAATATCACTATTAGTATTGATGAACTTATTTCCCATTTCATTATCAACATAAAAGCAATTAATGAAGCAGGAAAATTAGATATGATTGTAAATGCAATTAACACTGTTAAAAACATTGATAATTACAACACCTTAAATGAAGAGATTTTGAAAATTAAGGAGCTTATTGAAAGAAATAAAGATATATTAAAGTAAGTATTAGAGATTACTTGGCAACTCAAAAAATACGCTTTTCAATTCACTTAACATTTTAGATCTAGCTTGGTCTTCTTCTCTCTCTAATTCTTCTAATACTCTTTCAGCTTCCTCAATGGAGCTTTCTTCTAAAATTTCTTTTTGCTCTTGGGTAAGTAGTCGTCTACTTCTAATTTTAAAAGCATTTATATATTTAGCAAAGGAGGTGGTTAATTTTTTCATTTTTTCTTTACCCTAATACTTTATTAAACGTGTCTTTAACATCTCTATCAAACTCATCAGACTGTGATCTTGTAGTTTCAATACTATCCATCGATTTATCGTGTTTCTCAGCATATAATGCTTTTACTAGGATATTTCTGTAGTGTTTCGTTTTTATTCGCAGTACTAAACTTATCAAGCCTTTTACCACACTTTCTCTTTTAGCGTAATATTTTATAAGGTTTGCTATAAAAAAGGCTGCAATAATACATAAAACTATTTCGGTGATAACATAGGTTTCTGTATAAAAGTCTGCTGCTGTTCTGAAGAAAAGATGATACATCCAAAAAAGACTTACCAGTATACCTATTTGTGATATAAATCTATGTCCTGTTTTTAAGTTTTTTCTATAATCGTCATACAATGATTTAACAGAAAAATACAAGCCTAATAAAATAATACCAAATTGAGTGAGCCAATACCTAAAATTTGCTCTTCCCAAAAACCTTTGGTCATTCATTAGCAATTCTTTCTTTTTCTTGTATGCATCTAATTTTCCCATATAAAAACTCCATGACTTCTCAGATGCTTTTTTATATTCATCTATGGTTAATGTAGTTCCTAATTCATTTCTAAGAGAATCTTGTGCTTTATTTCTTCCATCAATTATTGGTCTATATGTTTTTTTATGAGCTAAAAACTCTTTAGAATATCTTTTAAATGGAAAACTTAACAAAGACATAGTAACTATAACAAAAGCTACTATGCCCAATAAGATAGGTTTAATTTTATTTTTTTCAATTTCTTTATTCTTCTTCTGGAGTTTCTTCTGTTCCATCTTCTTCAGGATCTGTATACGATAATTCTAAATTATCGTTTAAATTATTAGAGGTTATTTCTTTATTATTTTCTATAACCGTTTCTGAATTATCTGTACAACCAATTAAAAATAATAAGGCTCCAACGTAAGCTAATCTTATAACAAATGTTTTCATATTTACTGTTCTTTAAATGTTAACTAAACAGTAAATATATATTATAAATATCACTAACTTACACAGATAAGGATAACGATTTACTAACAAACATAGTAGTTTTTAAAGGGAAAAACGAACAAAAAAACAACAATGTTTTGTTTTTTTTATCAATCTCAGGGTTTATCCTGTGTTTTCTAAAGAAAGCCCTAACGAACAAATTATAATAAAAGCGAACAAACTATCTGTAATATAATTTTTTATTATTTAACATTCTTTTAATCAAACTGAGTTAAATAATCTTCGAAAAACTACGTTGTATATTCGTTATGTTTATTTTTTGTTTTTGGTACTACCTGAAAGGAAATAAGAAAATTTAAACTTCTTTTCTGATTCAATCATATAAAATAAAGGTAGCCTTTCAACTATTTTCATCATAGTTATTAGGGATTTAAGGGTTAATTGTAAAAGTAAATATACGATAGCTTTTTACAATAAGCAATTATATAAAGATATTCTTAGTTTGCTTACCTACATTCTTCAAAAGAATTTAAATCGTATTTTTATCCTATCAATAATTTCTCAGTCTTTTTCGTATTACAAACATGTAAGTTTAACACACGTATATCGACCCAACTTTAGACATGCAAAAGTATTTAGACATCATATTAAAATCATATAGTGATTACTGGAATTACTTAAAACAATCTGTTTTATTTCAAGTAAACTGGGAAAATTATTTTTATGGTTTAATCGTCATTTCTTTAATCGTTTGGATATTGGAAATTGTTTTTCCTTGGCGAAAAAATCAATCTATTTTCAGAAAAGATTTTTGGCTAGATACTTTTTATATGTTTTTTAATTTCTTTTTATTAAACTTAATTGTTCTCATCGCTTTATCTAATACTGCTCATCAATTTTTTAATGATGTACTTGGTGTTTTTAATCTTAGTGTAAATAATTTCCAAATTTTTGATATCAATACTTTTCCTTATTGGTTACGTATTTTTCTTTTCTTTATTATTATTGATTTTGTTCAATGGTTTACTCACACATTATTACACAAGTATGAGTTTCTATGGAATTTTCATAAGGTACATCACTCTGTAAAAGAAATGGGATTTGCTGCACACTTACGCTATCATTGGATGGAACCTGTAGTATACAAATCAATAAAGTACATTCCATTGGCTATTATGGGGGGATTTACTGCCAAAGACGTTGCCTTGGTTCATTTTTTTAATATTACAATTGGTCATTTAAATCATGCGAACATTAATGTTGATTATGGCTTTTTGAAATACATTTTTAACAATCCTAAAATGCATATTTGGCATCATGCTAAACACTTACCTGAAGATAGAAAAAACGGAGTCAATTTTGGAATTACACTAAGTTTATGGGACTATCTTTTTAAAACAAACTACATTCCACATAACGGTAGAGATATTGAAATTGGATTTAATGGCGATGAAAAATTCCCAAAAAACTTTATCCAGCAAGAGTTGTATCCATTAAATAAAAAATAGAAGTTTTCATCATTAAATTTCTTTTCAGAAATACTATTCTTTCATTATTCAACTTAGCTTTTTAACCTATAAGCTTACTTAGTATTTGTATCTTTAGCCTCTAAACAAATACACCAAATGAAATATTTACATATTATTTTCCTTTTTATTGTTGTTCAAGTTTCTGCCCAACAAGGAGGTATGTGGATTCCTTCATTGTTAGAAGGAATGAACGAACAAGAAATGAAATCTTTAGGTAGTAATCTTACCGCTAAAGATATTTACAACGCTAATAATTCAAGTTTAAAAGATGCTATTGGTAGCTTTAATGGCGGATGTACAGCTGAGGTTATTTCTAAAAAAGGGTTAATTTTAACAAACCATCACTGTGGCTTTGGACAAATTCAATCACATTCATCTTTAGAAAACGACTATTTAAAAGATGGATTTTGGGCAATGAATTTAAAAGAAGAATTGCCTAATAAAAACTTATACGTTGAATTTATTGTTAGAATTGATGATGTTTCTACTGAAGCTTTAAAAGGTGTTACCGACTCAATGAGTGAACGCGAAAAGCAATCTACTATAGATAAAAACATCAATAAAATTAAAAAGAATACCACCAAAGAAGATTGGCAATTAGTGAAAGTAACTCCTTTTTACAAAGGAAATCAATACTTTTTATTTGTTACTGAAAAGTATGAAGATATCAGATTAGTAGGAGCACCACCTAGTAGCATTGGTAAATTTGGTAGTGATACAGACAACTGGGTGTTTCCTCGTCATACGGGAGATTTTTCTTTATTCAGAATTTATGCTGATAAAAATAATAGACCTGCAAAGTACAGCGACAAAAACATTCCTTACACTCCAAAACACTTTTTACCAGTTTCTTTAGACGGTGTTGAAGAAGGAGATTTCACTATGGTTTTCGGATTCCCTGGTAGAACGAATGAATATTTACCTGCAACAGCAATAAAGCACATTACTCAAGAATTTAATCCTAGTAACATCGCTATTAGAGAAGCTGCGTTAAAAGAAATTGACGCTCAAATGAAAGCCAATGATGCAGTAAGAATTAAATATGCATCTAAACAAGCTGGTATTGCAAATGCTTGGAAAAAATGGATTGGAGAAAACTTAGGTATTGAAAAAAGTAATGCTATAGAAAAGCGTCTTAAATTTGAAGAAACTTTCAAAAAAGCTTTAAAAGAAAAAGGGTTAGAAAATAAGTACGGAGCTATTTTACCTGAATTTGAAAAATTATATGGTGATTTCTCAAGTGTAAACATTAAAAGAAGAAACTTTATTGAGGTATTTTTAGTTACCAATGAGTTAATGCAAATGACTTTTAGAGCATTTGAATTAGAAATGTCTTTAGATAGAGATCCTTCAGTTTTTGAAAAAGTAAAAAACTCTGTAACCAACAGATTTAAAAGAATACACAAAAATTACGATGTAAATGTAGATAAAGGTGTTTTTAAAAACGTCATGCCTTTATACAATGCACATGCTAACACTTTAATCTATAATACTACTAGTTTTACTAATTTAGATAAAGCTTTGCAATTATTAGAAGGAACTCCTGAAGAAGTAATTAAAAAATTAAATAACGATGCTGCTTATAAATATGCGAAGCCTATGATTGTTGAGTTTTACTCGAAAATAAATCCTGAATTTCAACAAAAAAACCAGCCAATTGTAGCGCTTCAAAAGCAATATATGAAAGCTTTAATGGACGCATTGCCTAATGCTCGTTATTTTCCAGATGCTAATGGAACTCTACGTGTAACTTACGGACAAGTACGTGGCTATTCTCCTAGAGATGCTGTTTACTATAAACCTGTAAGTTATTTAGAAGGAATTATAGAAAAATATGTTCCTGGTGATTATGAGTTTGATGTTCCTAAGAAATTAAGAGATTTATATGAAACTAAAGACTATGGTCAGTATACTGATAAAAACGGAAAAGTTCCAGTATGTTTCTTAGGAACAAATCATACTTCTGGTGGAAATTCTGGTAGCCCTGCTATTGATGCTAACGGAAACTTAGTTGGTTTAAACTTTGATCGAGTTTGGGAAGGCACCATGAGTGATATGAACTATGATCCGGAAATTTGTAGAAATATTATGGTAGACGCACGCTATGTTCTGTTTATTATTGATAAATATGCTGGTGCAAAGCATTTAATTGAAGAGATGAAATTAGTACATCCGAAGAAAAAATAAACAAGATATTATTTATAAAAAATACCGTTCAAATTGAACGGTATTTCTTTTTTATATTATTTCTTTAACAACTTTTGTTGCACAACTTCACCTGTCTTTTTTTGTAACTTAATAAAGTACAATCCTTTTTTAAGATTCGTTATTTCAGTCAAATTATTCGGATTAATTTCCTTTTTAAGAACTAATTCTCCTACTCTATTATAAACTTCTATTTCTTTAAAAACATTCGTATTTATATTTTTTAAATCTCCATTTAATGTATTTAAATTAGATTTTTTTACTGATGTTTTCCCTAACATAAACGGCACTATATTGTACGTAAAAGTACCATCATCATTTATCAATCTAAACCAACCTCTATCATCCCAAATAGTAAAAGCCATATCATTATTTAACGTAATATTTGCTATTACTCTATAAAACTCTCTAACAATATCAGAATTTCTTTCTGCTTGATTATTTCTTCTACCAACTCCAAACTCTCCATAATGCAATGGAACACCCAATGTTTGTGCATGATTATATGTTGTTATAATTGAGTTCTCTATAGTAGTAGCCCCTGGATAATTACTATTATTACCATCTTGTCCACAAAATTGCCATGGATCATAAGTATGAACCTGTATTGCTAAATATTCATCATTTCCATTTCCTGGAAGATCATTTTTATTACGATATACCTCGTCTATTAAAGTATGATTTCCTTGCGCATTTGTAGCTAACATAATAAGTCTTGTTGAATTATTACCTCCTGTAGCTCTTATTGCATTGTAGCCTACTCTCATAATTTGTCGAGTATAAGCTAACTGTTGTGGATTCATTGGATCTGGTGCACCACCTGGTCCATCCCACTGCCCCATATTTCCTTCTGGTTCATTTAAAACTTCAAAAATTAATTTATCAGAATATCCTTCAAAATGATTTGCTATGTTTTTCCAAAGGTTCGCAAAACGATTATTTAAGTAATTCGAACCATCGTAATGTTCTTTTAACCAACGTTCGTGATGTGTATTTAAAACAACATACAAACCTGCATCTAAACAATAATTTATGGTTGTTTCTAATGATTTAAAGCGAGGATGATTTTTCTTTAAATTACCATTTTCTTCTGCAATAGCATCTCCATTTACATGCTCAATCCATGAAGTAGGTATTCTAATATGCTGCATTCCTTGGTTAACATAAGCATCAATAAGAAATTTAAATGATGTAAAATCTGTAGAATTAAGTCCTAAATCAAAAACATTACCTAAATTAAAACCAGGCCCCATACTCTTTACAATAAAGTCTGCTGTAGGAGCTGTAGTACTAACAACTTTCTTTATAGAAAACCAATTAATATCTACTCCAGATTTTAGCACTAACAATCTTATTGTTTGCTCTCCTTGATTTAAATTCGCTTGAAACTTTACATTCTGAAAACTTTCCCAATTATTTGTTGATGGAATAATTATACTTTTAACGGGACTCCCGTTACTTAAAACTTGAATTCCTCCATTTGTAGCCAATCCGTTAGAAACTCTAAAATCAAATTCGTAATTAGCACTCTCCGTTACATTCACTTTATACTCATACCAATCATTAACATCATTATAACCAACCTTTAAACCACTATCTCCATCACTAGTTGGCACTAACATTTTATCTGCTTGAATATTACTAAAACTAGCAAAACTTTCAGCTTCAATTTTATTAGGTATAGTTACAGGTGGTAAATTTGGACTTGTAATACTATTTGTGTTTATCCAATTAATATCTACACCTGGTGAAGCAACATAAATTCTAAGGGTTTGTTTTCCTGAAGACAAATTCAATTTAGTACTAACTGTTTGAAAACTTTCCCAACCATTCGTTTGAGGTATCGTAATATTACCAACTAAATTTGAATTACTTAAAATTTGTAATTGACCATCATTTGTAGTACCATTAGATACTCTAAATTCAAATTCATACTCACCTGAAACATTAACATTCACTAAATATTCATACCAATCACCAATGTCATTATAACCAACTTTCAATCTACTATTGCCATCATTCGTTGACACTAGCATTAAATTAGTTTGGGTATTGTTAAAATTAGCGTAGTTTTCTGCTTCAAAAAGCATTGGCAAATTAGCTCTATTCGCCTCGTTGTTTTGTGCATAAGACATTTTTATTGATAAAATAAAAAGCACAAAGAATTTAAAAGCCTTATAAAAGCTTCTTTGATTAAAAAATTCCATTTATTTGATTTTTTAGGGGTTAATTCAACTATAACCAAAATTAAATGGATTTATTTTTAATAAATACAAATAAAACAGCAAAAAAACATATTATATTATATACACATCTAAATAGCAAATACTTACCAAAGAACAGTGTAGAGTAAAACAACTTAAAAATATTGTCCAATTCCAAAAACCAAACCTTTGGTATTGTCTTTTAAGCTAAAACCATAATCTATTCTAAGTGTAGCATTGTAGATTTTTTTATTTATAAAACGCAGTCCAACTCCTGAGAAAAGCCTAATATTTTCATCCTCCCAAAAATCATTAATCTCGCCTCCTGGTTGCCTCCAAGTTCCTGCATCAATAAATGCATTTCCTTGAATGGTTAGCCATTTTTTATCATAAAATGTATGTCTGTACTCGGTATTATAAACAATACTAGCAGTACCTCTATCAACTAAAATTCCAACTCCTCTTAAGTTCACATTATTATCTAGAGCAAAAGGAGCAAAAGGAGAATCATTATTAGATGCAAAACCTATTCGTAATCTATTAGCCCAATTTCCTTTCTCTCCAATTCTTTTGTAATAAAAAAAGTCATTCCAAGCCACCAAAAATTGGTCTTGAAAACTATTCTGAGATTGCACATATTGTAGATATAACGAACTCTTAAATCCATCTATGTATTGAAAAAAGTATTCAAGGTCTTGATAAGTATACAGCAACTTATACAATATTTTATCTACCTCTAAATTCAATGGAACATTAGCACTTGTTGCTCCGGTTAAATAATTATACTTTTCAGTAAAATAATTAAACCCAAAAGTTATTTTATGATGTAAGTTTACTTGGTATAAACCTAATATCTCTGTAGAAATATTGTTGTATAAATAATTTGCCGTTTGATTATCGAAAAATAATGGTTCTTCACTTTTCCAATTTTGATGACTCAACGCCAAACCTAAATGTTTAGAAAATAAATTTGGTGCTATCAGATTAACAGCATACGTATCATATCCATTGTTTTGATAAAAACCTCCTGCTGTAATATTTCTACCTAAAAAATTATATTCATACACACCTAACTTATAGGAAAATTGATTGTTAGTAGTTGTCCAAAAAGCCAATTCAGGAAGAATGGTTGTACTTTCTTCAATATTAAAAATTACAATATATAATGAATCTGTCTCTTTTTTTAGTGTTGTGTAAGCATGTGCAACTGAAGGTAAACGCTTTAATCTTTGCACATCTCTTTTAAGCTTTAGAGAGTCTAAACTTGCCGCTTCTTTGGTTTCTATTATTTTTTTTAGAAAAGAAGATTTAGTTTTTTTCAGACCAAGAAATTCAATTTTCTTTATTTTTCCTTCCTGTGAAAAGAGAAAAGTAACATTTAATAATAGTAAGAGGATTATTTTATTCATTTGGGTATGATTACAGGTAGCTACAAAAGCATAATCTCATTGGTAGTGCAAAAAGGAAGTTTCTTACATTAATTTTTCATTAAATAGTTTTGTTAAAACAATGCAATACAGCTTTGTAATATAAAGTTAGAAAAATATTATTGCCTTTTGATTTTTAAAATAAAAAAGTCGATAATTTTAACGTTATAGTTAAATTATCGACTTTTTACACATTAAATGTATTGAATATTACTCGTTTTTCTTTGTTGTTCTATCTACCAAACTTTTAGTTCCACAAATAGTTACATTCAACAAATTTCTTTTCATTGTAATTGTTTCACCAGCTCCTAATTCGTCTACTAATTCTGCAACAGCTTCTTCTGTACATGTTTTACTAGCACATTTTTTATAACTTGCTTGACCAGAAGGACAACTTGTTAAGCTAACAAGATCAGCACTGCTAATACTAGATCCTAATCCGTTTCCTGTTTTTTTATTTTGTTTAATCACAAAATTATCATCCTCTTTAGAAATATTCCACTCAACAACTGTTTTTTTATCACTAGATGAAGATGTTAAATCGAAAAAATCTTCAGAAATAGCTTTATTCAAAAGTGGCAATTTAGATTCTAACACCGTAGTTATAAAACTACCGTTATTTAAATTTGAAGTAAAATCATTCAAGCTTGATTGTCCTTGAGAACCTACAGCATCTTGATCTTCGTTACAAGACATCACAAACAAAACACTCACACACAAAAGAATGGTAAAAGTTAATTTTACTGTTTTCATAAAATACAAATTAAGGTGATATACAGTGCCAAATTTAATAAACTTTTAGTTAAAATGATTTAACATATATTTAAAATTCACCATTTTAGTAATTTTTTCACTAAAATATTAAAAATAATTTACCAATTTTCTGAAAACAGTTAATAAATGAAGTACATTATGTTAATGTTCTGAATACAGTTTTTGAATTAATTTTTCTGCTGGTTTATTCTGTGGTGTAAACCGATTATTATCCTCTCCTCCTACTTCCTCATGATTATGAAACCACTTCCATAAGAAACCTCCAGCAAACCAATCTTCATTCCAAAACTCATTATAAATTGCTTGAGTAGCATTTACTTGAGCTTCTAAATTAATCATTCCTTCTACTCTGTTCGATTCCCATGGCTTTTTTCCAGTAAAATCTACACTTCTATACCCAAATTCAGTAAACATAACAGGAATGTTATGGCTTTTCTGTAATTCGTGTATTACACTTTTATGTGCTTTCCACCCCTCTTGTAACTCTTCAACTGTTGGTGTTTCTTTATCACTCAAAGGAAAATAAGCGTCAATACCTATATAATCAAGCTCATCCCAAAACGGAACTCTTTTAAACTCATCCCAATTTGCAGCATAAGTTAATTTTCCTTTATACACTTTTTTTACATCAATAATTAGCTGTTTCCAAAACTTTGGTCTGTTCATTACAAACTTTTCAAGTTCTGTTCCAATGCAAAAAGCAGCAGCTTTAATTTCTTCAGATAAAGTAGCATATTCTAATATAAACTTAGCATATGAATCTTCTAACAATTTCCAATCTTCTTCTGTTTTCATTTCAATATAACCTGTAAACTCTCCTCTCCAAACCCAAATTTGGGGCTTTACCATAATAGCAATTTTTTCTTTTTGAAACTCACTTGCATATTGTTTTATACCTTCTCTAGTTTCTCCAAACCATTGCCTAGATTCATTAAAACGAACTTTAGGAGCGCTTAAATCTTTTATAAAACCAAAAGGCATCAACGAAACATAATTCGCTGATGCCTTTAGCACTGGTGATACGTGTTTTTTATCTATTGGTTGTGATGAGCTCACAAAACTTAATCCGTTTATTTTTTTGGTAATATCCTTTTTTTGACTGTTACAAGAATGAAACAATACTGAAAATAGTACTAAAGAGAAAATTTTTAATTTCATTCATTAAAAATACAGATTAAATTATGAAGTACTTTAACCTATATTAAAATAAAGCTCTTAAACCTAAATTAAAAGACTGTCCTAATCCGTTATCTGTACCTCTAACAAAATTACTATATAAAACTTCTAAGTTTAAAACATCTGTAATCTGATATTTTCCTCCAAATCCTAATGCTGAATAGTCTTGAGTAAAATCTCCAAATCTTTGTAAATGTTGTACAAAACCTAGTACTGTAACTTCTTGTGTTGGAAAATAACTTAAAAATACTCCTGGAGTTAATCCAAATGTGTTGTTTGCAAAACTATCTTCATTACCAAAATTATACTCCGTATTTAACTCAGCAAATAACTGCCAATCTCCACTAGGAAAAGTATAATCGTAGAAAAATCTATTTTGAAAAGCCCAAGCTGTTTGATCTAAGAACACCCCATTTTCTACTTCATTATCTATTAAAGGAATGTGTAATGCCGATAAAAATGAAAAGTTACCTACATCCTTTAATGGTTGAATTTTAATTGCTGGTGCTATCGAAGAAATTCCTTTTCTATCGGTAGCTGTATCTTCTAAACTAAATACTGATAATGCTTGTCTTCCACCAACTGTGTTTGAACGAAATTCAACTATTGTACCTACGTTTATTCTATTATTATCAGAAACTCCTGTAAAAACCTCTAGTGTAGATGTAAAATAATTTTCTCTAGCCTTTGGTCTTGAATCGCCATTATTATCTGCAAACTTATTTTCAGTATACAAATTGTTAAACCATTTAATATCCCATTGACCTTTGTTTAATAATTTAGAAGGTGTGAAAACCTGTAAATTATTCCCTTGTGTTTCTTCTTGTTCTTCCTCTTGAGAAAATCCTACTGTATGTGCTAAGAAAATTAGTAAAAAGATTGATATACGTTTCATATAATAATTTTTAGTTTGGTAATCTAAGTCGACATATACATTTAAGCATTACACATTTATTAAAAATAATTTAAAAATTCTTCTATTAAAGAGCGTTCGTATTAAGTAATTATTGAAGTCATCTTGACTTTTTTTGAGAAAAAATTAAGGGTTGTAGATATTTGTGTTGCGAAACATAAAAACACAACCCTATGTACCAAGTACTAAGCAAAGATATGATAGAATTAGAAAT
>NZ_SJXJ01000022.1 GCF_004337695.1 Tenacibaculum sp. M341 | reverse complement strand
AAGAGTTATAAAAATAGCTATTGCTAATAAACTTTTAAAACAAGCTTTTGCAATAGCTAATTCTAAGCAAAAATATATAGAAAATTATCAAGAAAATATTTGTTTTTAAGCACAGTTCATTGCGAGCGAAACGCAGTGGAGCGAAGCAATCTGTTAGTTGTTACTATGAAAGCTTGTTGTGAACATAGAAATTTAAGCAACTCTAAATTGTCAGTTCGAGTGCTTTTGAGGTACGAAAAAGTGTATCGAGAACTTTTTTCGCCTATAAAATTGTAGTAATAGAGTTAATACTTTATATAGTTGTAGAATTTTTCACAACAGTTATCATTATTAAGGCAGTGTTTGAAATTGAGAACGTTTAAAAAAGAAGAGCGTCTTTGTTTAGCTTGCTAAATGAGAAATAAAAAATTGATCAAGACCTTTTTTACAAAACATCAAGACCGAAACTAGTTTCGATCTTGATGTTTTTTTAATTTCATAAGGTTGATTTTGTTATTAAATGAAGTAAAAAGTAGTGTTTAAAGCATAAAAAAACTCAAACTAAGAAGGCTTGAGTCAGTATAGAAGCTAATTAAAAGGTTAATTAGTTTTATGTGGTCATAATTATTGTCTTAATAATCTTTTTAAAAAAGTATTGCTGAAAGAAATTAATTCAGTTGGGGTTTTGCGGTATTGGTAAATGGATTTAGATGCTTTGGTCATAACTTTTTTAAATGTAATATTAAGATGTTTTTATTGTTAGTCAAAATTAAATTTCAAGGTTTGCGGGGTAATTTGCAATGGTTGTAGAAGTTTTAGATTTTGTATTAAGTAACCAATAGTTGTAGAAAAGCTTGTTTAATGAGTTTTATGTGTAATTGATGCGTTTTTATAACTAAGAATATTTCCTTTTTCAAAAAAACATTTGGCAATAAGGTATTTAAGTACTAGTTTTGCCAACTCGAATAGAAAATTGTTAAATATAAATTGCTAAAAATCTAATATTCTTATGAGGAAATTATTTTTGAGTATCGCTATGGTACTTGGTGGGTTCATGGTACATGGACAAGAATTGCCTGAGATTATACCACAGTCTCCGGAAGCAGCAGCTTTTACAAAATATAAAGGTGATTTAAATTTGTTTGAAGGAAAGCCTACTATCAATATTCCTATACATACATTACAGGCAGGTAGTATTAGTTTGCCTGTAAGTTTAAGTTATAACGCAGGGGTTAAAGTAAATCAAGTAGCTTCTGATGTAGGTTTAGGATGGAATCTTAATATGGGAGGAGTTGTTTCAAGAACAGTAAATGGATTACCAGATGGTGAAGTAAATGGATCTAATTATACTAAAGTTACAAATAGTCAGGTTCAAAGTATTTTAAGTTTTTATAGAGGAGGGAACTCTACTAGAATTTTTACTAGTTCACAAGGTAAACGACAGGAATTAGTTAATATGTTTAAAGATTATGAAAAAGGAAATTTAGATCTTGAATATGATACTTTTTCGTTCTCTGTAAATGGTTTGTCAGGAACAATTGTTACACATTATAATAGAGGAGATGTATATTGTATTGAGGATCCAACATTAAAAATAGAATACAAAACACTAAGAAATGATACAGATATAAAAGAATGGATTATTACAGATGTAAAAGGTATTCAATATACATTTTCTCAGTACGAATATACCAGTACTGCTGTATCAAGCTTATCAGGAGATGAATTTGGCTACGAGTATATTTCATCTTGGTACTTATCAAACGTGAGACATAACAATAATGAAATAGTTTTCAATTACATACCAGGTGTTAGTTGGAGTCAAGAAATGCCCTTGAGAAAAGTAAGGGAAAGAAAAGAAGAAAAAAATTGCGATAATAGCAGTTATTACATATCAACTACTACTAAAAGTTTAGAAACACCAACATACACGATAAGACAGCCTAAAGTTTATGAGATTGAAGTAAACGGTATTAAACAATTAGGTTTAACTTATAATAGTAGAAATGATTTATCAGGAGGTTCAAGAGTTAGTAAAATTTCTGTTTTTCATCAAAATGAGAGCACAAGAAAGCTCAAATCATTTCAATTAGAACAATCATATTTTAACAATGGAGATAATAGTACCCCTAGTATTATTTCAGGAACTTCTACAGATAATCTTCGATTAAAATTAGATGAACTTAGAATATATGAGAATTATAGTTATGGAGCAGGAAGTAGTACAGGAGATGGAGTGATAACAGCTGATACATCAACAAATGGAGACTATCAAGCTTATACGTTTTCTTATATAAGACCTAACGAATTACCTTCTAGAACTTCTGATAAATATGATTTTTTAGGGTATTATAATAATTTTGGTATTGAAGGTTCAACAAGTTTTTCAAATGCAATTATCGGTTCTCTAAATAGAATAGAATATCCTACAGGAGGAAGTTCGGAGTTTTTTTATGAAGAAGGTCTAGGGGCTTTTAGAGTAAAAAAGATTATAGATAATAGTGTAGATAACGGTTCTTTTACTAAATATTATTATTACAATGATTTATCTAAATATTTAATAGAGGAAGAGCCTAGTGTAGATCCAGATCCAGTAGTAGAAGATATTTCTTTTAGCGAGTTTCTTTCAAGTGTAAAAGGGATTAGACCAATAAATAATGAAGATATTATTATAGGAAATGATGGAACTTATTTAACATGGTCTGGAGCAAATATTTTAGTGGAAAATATAAATAACTATTGGGTAGCTGCTGATGCATACACTATAACATTACCAGGGATAGGAACCTCTAATGTTGTGAATATAAATAGAGGAGATTTTCCTGTTTCTGTAAACGGAAGTGCTTCAAGTATTAGTCAAAATTGGTTGTCTTATGATTCATTACATGCAGAGTATCTTCAGTACATAGAAGACCAAAGAGTAGACCCAGTTCCTCCAGAAGATCCGTTAACAATAGAGGAAAAATTACAGCTAGTAATTGGAGATTTTAATTATCATACAACTGCAGCCTTACATCAAAAAAGAAATATTTTTAAATCTTTAAGAGGGTTTACTTATTATGATGATGGTCGTGGAGGCGGTGGACTTAATGTTGGTGATGACATTGTAGAAGATAATCATCCTGATCAACCAATAGTAAACCCACAAGATTCAGATCCTCAATCAAGAGCTGCTTCAACAAGTACAACAAATCCTAATGATTGTCAGAGTTATAGAATAGAGCAAACGTTTAACTATAACTTGTTTTCAAAACAAAAAATAGATGTAGGCTATTCAACTGTTACAGAAATTATTTATAAAGATTACGATACATTTTCAGGATTTAATGTTTATAGTTTTTACAATTCAGAAAATAATAGAATTGCTGGAGCAGAAGAGAATGCGCCAATTATTGTGCCTACTATTGATGGACGCTTAAAATCGGTTAAAACTTATAATAAGGATAATCAAATCGTTCAATACAAACATTCAGAGTACACAAGAGAAATTATAGGTGATGAGGATGATATTGAAATTAATGGATATACTTTAAAGCTTACAAATACATACAATAATGTTTGTGAATCTTATGCTACCGATCCTGAAGGATATGCATATGGATATTCATTTCCTCAAAATGGTATATGTCCATTGGGGCTTCCAACATCTATGAGTAATTATTATGCTAATACCTATAAATACAGAAAGTTTTTTATATCGTTGAATAAAGAGGTTCAGGTAGATTTTTATCGTAATTCATCTAATGAAGTGAATGAGGTGATAAGTGAGACTGCATATTCTTATGAGAATCCAGATCATTATCAAACAACCAAAACAACGGCAAAAAACAGTAAGGGAGAAACCTTAATTACAGAAACAAAGTATGTTTATGATGGTTCTGGTGATTTATTATTAGATACAGCCGATAACTCTGGTAAATATGCTCCTCCAGGAGTAAACCCTCAAGAAATTACTACTTCTAAAAAAGAAGGAGATACTGTTACAGAGTTAAGTAAACAGTATTTTGTATATGATAGATTTGAAGGTTTAAACTTACTTGAAAAAGTTCAAACCAGTAAAGGAGGGAGTGATTTAGAAGATAGAATCAAATATCATAGTTATAATGATAGAGGAAACCCTACAGAAGTTAGTAAGCAAGATGGTACTCACATAGTGTATATATGGGGATATAATGCATCACAACCAGTAGCTAAAATAGAAAATGCTACATTGAGTGAAATACCACTAAGTTATATTACTACGATACAAGAGGCATCAGATTTAGATACGGATACTACCCAAGGAAATACAGGGAAAGAAGGAGAATTAAGAGCAGCGTTAAATAGCTTACGTAGTTTAGCTACTTTACAAGATGCCCAAGTAACTACTTTTACATACAATCCATTAATTGGAGTCACTAGTGTTACAGATCCAAGAGGAGAAGTAATATATTACGAATATGATAACTTTAATAGATTACACTTTATAAAAGATGCATCAGGAAATCTTATTAAAGAACACAGATACAACTATAAAAACTAATATGGCTATGAGAAAAATTTTATTAGTATTTTTAATACAGTTGCCCTTATTATTGCTAGGGCAAGTACAAGACGATAAAGTAATAGAAAATGATACTATTACTGGCAGACTAACAGTAAAGGCTGCTAACAGTATTACCATAAAGCCTACTACTATTATAAGAGCAGGTTCAGATTTTACAGCACAAATAATATCAGATTTATACTTACCATTAAGTTTAAATAACAATGAAAACTATGTGTTTACTAGAGATTATCAAATAGCTACTACTAGTACAACCGTAGCAGAGAACAGCGATGTTATAGAGTCGATAGCATATTTTGATGGTTTGGGAAGAGCGAAACAAAGCATTGGTATCAAACAATCACCTACAAAAAAAGATATTGTTACTCATGTAGAGTATGATGATTTAGGTAGACAAGTAGACGAGTTTTTACCATATGTAACTACGCAAAGTAATGGAGCTATTGTATCAGGAGCAAAAACAGCAACACAACAATATTACAAAACAAACTATGTTGATGATTTTCCTGGTGTAACAGAGGTAAATTTAATCAATGCATTTTCAAGAAAAGAGTTTGATAACTCTCCATTAAATAGAGTAGAAAAACAAGCAGCACCTGGTTACGATTGGCGTTTAAACGGTGGTCATGAAATAAAGTTTGACTATCAAACCAATAGCGCTAACGAAGTTCGTTTGTTTACAGTATCAATCACAGCAAGTAATAATGTGTTTACACCAAGTTTAGCAGGAGGGACAAGTTATTATGCTGCAGGAGAGTTATACAAAACAGTAACTAAAGATGAGAATCATGCTGGTACAGCAAGTACTTTGCATACGACAGAAGAGTTTAAAAACAAACAAGGACAAGTAGTTTTAAAAAGAACTTATGCATTGGTAGGTTCAAATAGTGAGGCTCACGATACCTATTATGTATACGATGATTTTGGAAATTTAACCTATGTATTACCTCCAAAAGTAGACCTATCATCTGGAGTAGTTACGAGTACTGAATTATCTGAATTATGTTATCAATATGAATATGATTACAGAAACAGATTGGTAAAAAAGAAAATACCAGGAAAAGAATGGGAATATATTGTATATGATAAGTTAGATCGCCCTGTATTAACACAAGATGCCTATTTAAGAAGAAATAATAGATGGTTGTTTACCAAATATGATGCTTTAGGTAGAATAGTATACACAGGGATTTATAAGCATAGTAGTGCGCTTTCACAGCTAGCAATGCAAACCCTTTTTAATACAGAGAACAGTACAGAAGATAATACAGAAAGCAATACAGCAAGTAAGTATTACGAAACAAAATTAGCATCAGCAGGAACACAAGGAGTCTACTACAGTAGTAATAACTTTCCAAGTACTAATTTAGAAGTGTTAACTGTTAATTATTACGATAACTATACGTTTGATGTAAAAGAAGCATCAACCACTGTAGCATTGTATAATAATTCATCGCAAAATTCTACGTCACGATTAAAAGGATTGGTAACAGGATCAAAAGTAAAAGTATTAGACACTGATACTGATCAATGGATTACTACAGTTACTTGTTACGATGAAAAGGCACATCCTGTTTATGTGTACTCACATAATGAATATTTAGGAACAACTGATATTATGGAGAGCGAATTAGATTTTGTAGGAAAGGTGTTAGAAACAAAAGCAAGTCATACAAAATCAGGAAACACAGCCATTGTTACAGTTGATAGTTTTGAGTACGATCATGCAGCACGATTAAAAAGCCAAAAGCAAAAGATCAATAGCCAAGAAGAAGAAGTTATTGTATCAAACAATTATGATGAGTTAGGTCAGTTAATCAATAAAGAAGTAGGTGGTGGCTTACAGAAGGTAGATTATAAGTACAATGTACGTGGTTGGTTAACAAATATTAACGACGATGCAAATAATGACAATGATTTGTTTAACTTTAGCATAAAGTATAACAGACCAACATCAGGTGGAGTGGCATTATTTAACGGAAACATATCGCAAACAAGTTGGAATAGTCTAAGTGAAAGCACAGCGGGTGGTACTGCTTTAAATGAGTATTCTTATGCTTATGATGCGTTAAATAGATTAACAGCAGCAACAGGTACAGAAACACCAAATTATAATGTTTCAGGCATTAGTTATGATAAAAATGGAAACATTTTAACACTTAAAAGAAAGGGGCACACAAATATTGGTGCTACTAGTTTTGGTGACATGGATGATTTAAGTTACACGTACGTTGCCAATAGTAACAAGCTTTCTAAAGTTACAGATAATGCAATATTAGATCAGTTTGGTTTTAAAGACGATGCTGTAAATACCACTGCTGATACAGCTAATGATTATAGTTATGATGCCAATGGGAATATGCGAGTGGATACTAATAAAGGAATTACTCAAATAGATTATAATCACTTAAACTTACCAACAATAGTAAGAATTGGGAATAGTGATATATCATATACGTACGATGCATCTGGAGTAAAACTTTCTAAAAGTGTTTTTATAGGAGGAGCTACTACCACTACGCAATATGCTGGTAATTATATTTATGAAAGACATACACCCCCAGCTATAAAACCAGGTGGTGGTCCTATTTTGTTTTCAGCGGCAAAAAGCAGTAATTTAACAAGTAGCAGATCTTCGACTACTATAGATGCTCCATTTGTATTACAATTCTTTAACCACGCAGAGGGATATATAAAACCCGTCATTGCGAGCGGTAGCGCGGCAATCTCATCATTTGAATACATTTACCAGTACAAAGACCATTTAGGAAACATACGTTTATCATATACAGATAATGATAAAAATGGTGTTATTGATGCTGCTACAGAAATTATTGAAGAATCTAATTATTATCCTTTTGGACTGCGTCACAAGGGGTATAATAATATAGTTAATTCTTTAGGGGATAATAAAGGACAAAAATACAAAACATTCCAAGGGCAAGAATATCACGATGAATTAGGTTTAAATGTAAATGAGTTTAAATATAGGTTTTATGATCCTTCTTATGCTCGTTTCTGGAGTATTGATCCCTTAGCCGAAGACTTTGCTTATAATGCAACGTATGCTTTTGCAGAAAACAAGATAGGTATGGGAATGGAACTTGAGGGTAGAGAATTACTACCTAATCAGTATATGTTTGAAATAATTCGTTGGGGTTACCAAGGGGTTCAAAATATTAAAGAAAAATTTTCAAGTGGAGCTAAAAAGGTAACAAAAGCTCATAGTGAACAAATGAGACAAAAAGCAGGTGTTCCTAATGCTGAATTTGATTCTGAATCAAATAGAATAGATATGGCAACTGGTATTGGTGAAATGTCAGAGGCTTTCACTGATTCAGCACATTTAACGGCAGATTTAGCTGGAGCTATTGATCCTTCTGGAATTGTAGATGGTGTTCATAGTCTAACATATCTCACTAGTGGAGATTATGGTAATGCAGGTTTGACAGCTATGGGGGCATTTGCTTATTTTGGAGATGCTTTTAAGTCTGCAAAATATTTAAAATATGGAGATGAAGCAGCTAATTTAGTTAAGACAACAGGAAAAGTTTTAGATAAGGAAACGGGTAAATTAGGAAAAGAAATAATTACGGAACTTAATGATGGTACTCTTGAGAATGGTTTAAAGGTTGCGAATGATATTATTGGAGATTTAGGAGATGGAGCCGTGCCTAAATTCGGTAAATTCGGAAGTCAAGAAGGAATTCAAGTCGGTTTTCAATCTGCAAACGGAAAGAAAGGTTGGAGAATTGATTATGATTTTAACGGTACTATAGGAACTCGAGGACACATTAATTGGTGGAATGGAAAGGAAAAAGGAGCTATCCTCATAAAAGCAGGAGAGCAACAAATAAATCAAATAATTAAAAATAGTACTTTTAAATGATGGAAAACCAAGATATAAATAACTGGAAGTTACTAGAAGTTATTGATGAGATACTTATAGTTGATGAAAAGTCACAGAATTATATTAAAGATGTCTTTGATGAAATAAATATTCCAAAAACCTCTTTTGAAGATGGAAATAGAGTTAAAACTCAAATAAATTGGGTTAAAATACCAACTTATAATAAATTTTTTTTTGACAATGAAGGAGATGAGAAAGAGAATGAAATAGCATTGAGAAACTCTAAATTATCCAATAAAGAAAATTTAATAATTACTTATGGTTGGAATGAACCTGCTATAAAAATTTCAACTCAAAAATTTATAGATGAATGGGAAGACTTTATAGCAAGTACTCATTGGGAAACTATAATCTTTAGTGAGGACTTGGAATTAATTATAGAAGTATCTAGAGATTATTTTATGCACAGTAATTTTCTTATAAAATAGCCTCCGATTTCCATGATAAAAACAAGTAAAAAGTAATAAAATTTAAGCAACAGTTTTCACATAAGGCTGTTGCTTTTTAATTACTGCACAGACTCTATGCACAAGTTTGTTTCTCACATTGTTAATAACTAACATTTTAGATTTACCTTCTTCTACTTTTCTATTGTAATAATTTTTAAGATCTATGTCATATTGTATTGCCGATAAAGCACAGAGATGCAACTGTTTTTTGAGTGTTTTATTTGCCATATGATGAACTCTAGATCTTTTTTTGATGCTAGTTCCAGAGCTATATTCAAAAGGTACAACTCCGCAATAACAAGCTAATTGTTTAGCATTTTCATAACGAGTAAACATATTGGTAAATATAGTTAAGTAAAGTGCTGTAAGTTTACCAATTCCAGTAACAGAAGTAGCTAAACTAATAGTAGTATTAAGTTTTTCATCAGAAATTATTAAAGCTTGAATTTCTTGTTCAATTCGTTTAATTTCATCGGTAAATACTTTTACAGATTTTTTAATATTCTTTTGAGCTACTTTGCTTAATTCAGGAGCAAAATGTTTTAGTTCATTGGGATATTTGGTTAAATCAGCTTTACTTTTTACTAGTCGTTCTCTGATAGTTATTAATGTTTTGATTTTATCTAGAACCAGATAGCTCGGTATGCTAGCGCGGATTTGCAATCGTGCCCATATAGAGCATAAATAAAGAAACTACTTTACATTAATTTGTGGAGTAGTTTTTTGTTTTTCATAAGAGAAAAAAAATTAAAGTTATAAAAACTCACGGATTACAAATCCGCGATAACAATGATGGTATTCTATACCCTTATCTATTTAGTTATGATCCTAAAAAAATATGAAGATGATGGAAAGATATTTAAAAGGATAAAGAAACCTATTATTGCAACAGATTAAATAATAAGAGAATGAAAAAAGTATATTATTATTAATATTGAATGTTTCGGTTTTTTATATAGTTTATCTAATAAAGCCTAATTGTGCACCTTGTATAAGGGGTGTAAAATGTGAACCTTGTATAAGTTCAATACAGGTTGTTTTAATAATACTTTTACTTTTATTTGATTTATACTTTATAGGAAAAAAACTAATGGCTCGGATATGTTAGCGCGGATTTGCAATCCGTGCCCCGCTCGCGCCCGAATAAATAAAAAGTAGTGGCTAGTGCTCGACTCTGTCGAGTACCGTCCTAATAAGTAAAAATAGAATAACTATATAAACTACCTTAATTGTAATGATTGAGGTAGTTTTTTATGTTTGAAAAGCTATGAGTAGAGCCTATAAATCTGATAATAGATCAAGATTATATTTTTTGCAGGTTTGTAAGTTTATTTAGTTAATGAGTCACTCGACAGGAGTCGAGCGCTAACCTAACATTTGAAATGATTTTTTAAAGCTTTAAAAGATAACCAAATGGGTAAACAATTTTAGATGTTTTGAAAAACTATTTAGTAGCTTATTAATAGTTTTCTTTAGTGCTCCCACTCATGCCCGAATAAATAAAAAGTAGTGGTTAGTGCTCGACTCTGTCGAGTACCGTCCTAGTAAGTAAAAATAGAATAACTATATAAACTACCTTAATTATAATGATTGAGGTAGTTTTTTATATTTGAAGAGTTATGATTAGAGCCTATAAATCTGATAATAGATCAAGATTATATTTTTTGCATGTTTGTAAGTTTATTTAGTTAATGAGTCACTCGACAGGAGTCGAGCGGCTAACCTAACATTTGAAATGATTTTTTTAAGCTTTAAAAGATAATCAAATAGGTAAACAATATTAGATGTTTTGAAAAACTATTTAGTAGCTGATTAATAATTTTCTTTAGTGCTCCCACTCATGCCTGAATAAATAAAAAGTAGTGGCTAGTGCTCGACTCTGTCAAGTACCGTCCTAGTAAGTCAAAGTAGAATATATAAACTATCTTAATTGTAATGATTGAGGTAGTTTTTTTATATTTGAAGAGCTATGAGTAGAAAATATAAATTTCATAATAAATCAGGATTATATTTTGTAAGTTTTGCTACGGTGTATTGGATAGATGTATTTACACGTGAACTTTATTTTAATATATTATCAGAAAGTATAGATTTTTGTAGGAAAAATAAAGGTATGGAGTTGTACTGTTATTGTTTTATGACAAACCATGTACATTTTATATTTCGTTCTAATAAAGAACAACCGATGGAATTGTTGAGAGATTTTAAAAGATACACTTCAAAAAAAATGATTGAGGCTATACAAAATAACCCTTACGAGAGTAGAAAAGAATGGTTATTGTTTATGTTTGAAAGAGCTGGGACAAAACAGAGAAATGTAAATAAATATCAATTTTGGCAGCATCATAACAAACCGATAGAGCTTTGGAGTGAAAAAGTTATAAAGCAAAAGATAGATTATATACATAATAACCCAGTTAAAAGTGGTTTTGTAACATCTCCTGAAGATTGGAAGTATAGTAGCGCCAAGAATTTTCAAGAAGATAATACAGTTTTAAGAATAGATGATGTAGGTTTTATAGGTTGATTTAGTTAACGAATCACTCGACAGGAGTCGAGCGCTAGCCCTTGATTAAAGATGAAAATTATATTAAAAATGAGTAATAATAAACATTTTGGTTTTATTGAAATGATTGGTTCTATTGTTTTAGTTTTAATAGACCCGATAAGGACCAATAACAAAAGATATCTAGATAAGAAGTTTTATAAGCTAAATAGAATAGTAGGTTTTATAGTTCTATTTCTAATATTTTCATTTTTAATATATTCTATTATAAAATATTTACTATTTAACTCCCAGGGCTAATTTAAGGTTGCAATCCATGCCCATTCAGAAAAGAAAAAAAGAATATGGTGTAAACTCACAAATAACAAACCTCCAATAACAGAGATAAGAAACTAACTTACATTTCGCTCAATTAAAAAAAACATCGAGAATTATATAAAAATAACAACGTCCATAAAATGGTACGAAACCAATTGATACTCACCAAACGATTTAGCATTTCAGGATTAGAATTTCCTTTAGAGATATTAGAATGTATAGGTACAAACATTGAAAAAGTACTAGCCCAAAGTAATAAAACCACCACTAAATTGATGGAAGAAGACATTGATATACCAATAAAGAAAAGATATACAGTTAAAAACAACTGAGAAAACATTAGAGGAATTACAATAAAGCTCAAACGTTGAGTGTAAACGTGATGCCATTTAATCAATTGCTCCCTTGAATAAAAAAGAAAACTAGGATAAATTAATAATTGAACCATCCAAATAAGAACAACCAAGCCAAAATCTATCAGTAGTTGAAAACTCTCTAATACTGTCATAATATTATTTACAATAAAATTAGTTGTTTTTTAATTACTATGCTAACAATTTTGTCAATCAATAAACAGATAGTTTGTTAAAATAAAAGAAGAAGATCACCTGTTTTTAAACGCTTAAAAGTCAGAGGTGTTTTGCTTTAAGTGAATTCCCTGAAAACAGGGTAGCGCACTAGTTGGTAATGCTTTATTCTTGTACCATTAAATTTATAAAATAATTGTAACTATAAGTTTACTAATAAAATAAGAAACGGTAGTTTACACGTTAATAATAATCCCTATGAAACTTTTATCGAAAATTAGCTATTTAATATTATTTATGAATAGCTTTCATCTTTTTTCACAAACTATAGACAGTAATGGTTGGACAAAATTAAATGCCGAGAACGCTTCTAAAATTATATATGTTAGTAGCGAAGAAGGAGACGATGATACCGCCGAAGTATATACTCATACAGATGGAGCAGTGGGTGCTGATCCTTTTTTGCCTAGCGGATCAATAAAAGCGTTTAAAACAGTAAAAGAAGCGTTAACCAATGTTACTGACGGAGAGGCTGCATGGATTCTTTTAAAAAGAGGTGATACTTTTACAGAAACATTAGAACCTAAAAGTGGAGCGTCAGCGACTGCACCTTTTGTATATGCAACGTACGGAACTTCAAAAGAATTGCCTTTAATTTTATTAGATGGAAAAATAGGATTTAGAAGTTTAGGTGAATTGAATCACTTTTATGTAATAGGAATTGATTTTTATGCAAAGAAAAGTGATCCGAACGATGTTGAGTTTACTTCATTTAAAGGAAATATACCTGGATTTTTTATATACGCAGCTTCTGCAGGAACTGTAAATGATGTGCTGGTAGAAGGTTGTGCTTTTCGTTTTACTGAAGGTTGTAATATTTCTTCTAAAGAATTAGGTGGAGTAACCAATATTAGATTAAGAAGAAACTTGTTTTTTGATAGTTATGCCGCTGATAGCCATTCATCGGGGATTTTTACAGAGCAGGTGAACGATATAACTTTAGAAGAAAATATTTTTGATCATAACGGATGGTATCAAAAATCGTTAGCAGGTAATAACGATCAAAATGGAGGTCAGGCTACTATTTTTAATCACAATTTATATTTTAGTTCTGTAAAAAATACAGTATTTGACGGTAATTCTTTTTACAGACCAAGTAGTATTGGAGCAAAATTTACAGCGAATAAAGGAGAGGGTAGTAGTACAGATATTACCATTACAAACAACTTTTATTACGATTGTGAAATAGGAATTTCGTTAGGAGGTAATGTGCGTACAGGTGCTTATCGTTTTAAAAACTTATTGGTAAATGATAATGTATTTAATTCGTTAGGAGAATCTAAACAAACAAATAGAACTTTAGGTTGGGCTATTGAGATTGATGATTGGGAAAATGGAATTTTTAAAGATAACTTTATAGTACACCAAAATGTAAATGAAGCTTCTCATTTCGGAATTGGAATGTATTTAAGAGGAGAGAATAAAGATGTGCAAATTGAAAACAATATACTTTACAATTTAAAATCGACCAATTATATTTATTTAGATAGAAGTGAATTTACAAATAGTACTTTAAGTGGTAACATTGTACATAATACCCACGATGGTTCGAAGCATGTTTTTGTAAATAGAACTTTTGCATCCGAAGATTTAGTTTTTTCAGATAATACCTACTCTGGACAAGGAACAACTCCATCGTTATATATTCAAAGAGATTTACAAAGTATTACTGATTGGAAAGACAAAACATCAGAAGAGATAACGAATACAACATTGCCAAATTATGTAGATCCTGATAGATCTTTTGAACGATACATTACTGAAGTGTTAGGATTGGATTCTTTAGAAACTTTTTATAAGAATCTTCGTAAGTTAAATATGCATAACTGGAAAAATGAATATACAGCTATTGAAATTAATAGATGGATTAAAGAAGGGTTTGAAATTAATACGGGTGCAGCTGTAGCTGTTACTTCGGTAGCTTTTAATGAAGATCAAGAGAATATATCCATAGAAAAAAATAAAGAGTTACAATTATTTCCAATTATTCAGCCAACAAATGCAACTAATACAAATGTTACTTGGATTTCTAGTGATGAAGGAGTAGCAACAGTAGATGCAACGGGGAAATTAACTTTTTTAACCACAGGAAATGTTACGATTAAAGCAATTACTGAAGATGGAGAATTTGAAGCTGAAAGTAATATTACTGTGTTAGCAGAAGCAGATAATACAGTAGCGGTAACGGGTGTTTTTGTTGCTGAAGAACAAAAGTTTTTAACCATAGATCAAGGAAGTGAATTATCGTTATTGCCACCAATTATCAGACCGTATAATGCTACTAATACAAACTATACATGGACATCTAGTGATGAAAGTATCGCTACTATTGATGCTAGCGGATTGGTAAAAGCATTGGCAGTTGGAGAGGTAATACTTAGTGTAACTACTGAAGATGGTGGTTTTACTGCAACAGTTAAAATGATTATAACACCTACAGTGAACGATACTACTTATCAAGAGTTTGTGTATAAGCAAACCGGTGGAGAAGATGTAAGTTTACGAGTATATTATCCTGAGTCATGGACAAATGCTGACAATAGAAAAGCGATTGTTATGTTTCATGGAGGTAGTTGGGTATCTGGATCGTATTTTCAAATGTTTCCATGGTGTAATTATTTAGCGTCTCAAGGAATGGTTGCAATATCTGTTTCTTATACCTACGGAAGTGTGGAGAGTTGTGTTTTAGATGCTAGGAGTGCCATGCGTTGGGTACGATCTAATAGTGATATGTTAGGAATTAATCCGAATGAAATTTCAGCGGCAGGTGCCTCGGCAGGTTCACATATTGCAATGTCTACTTTTTTATCTGAAGGGTTAGATGATACTAACGATGATTTAAGTGTATCTCCTAAACCAAATGCTTTCTTTTTAATAGATCCGGCTATAAAAATACCAACAGATGATTATAACGAAATAAAAGCAGATTGGGGAGAAGAGGTTGCTAAGTTAACAGATCCTATTACTCACAAAGTGTATGGGGCAGATTTTCCTCCAGTAATATGCTTTTCAGGAACCAATGATGGAAGAGTGTCAGAAGCACACCAAATGGTGCAATATTTACATTACAAAGGTGTACCAGCTAGTTTATGGTTAGGAAGTGAGCAAGTTCATGGTTTTGCGGATAAGTCTGAGTGGTTTGCGAGTATTATGAATAGAATTCACGACTTTTTTAACGATCAAGGTATTTTACCAAATGCATATCCGATAGAAATTAAAAATCCGAAGTTAACATTTCATGATTTTGCAGGAGATAAAGAAGGTTTATTTTCACCTGCTTCAGTAATAAGTTTCCCAACAGAAAGAGATCCATCCGTAGCAGAGAATTTAATTAATGATTCTGGTTTTTCAGGAGGAGTTATAACACCAGGAACTGCGCACGATGAAGATGAAAGTAATATGTGGTTTACAGAGAGAGGGTATACTTCTGGTGAAGTTATTTTTGATTTAGGTGAAGCTAAAGACATTGATCAAGTTCATTTATGGAATTGGAATAGCGCTACACAATCGGTTAAAACTGGATTAAGAGATATAGAAATTTATACAGCTACAACAGATGATATTGATGACTTAACCTATGCAACCAAAATAGCTATTTATCCTGGAGGACATTTTGCTCAAAACTTCAACGTAAAAAAAGAAGGAGTAAGATTGGTAAAGTTTAATATTTTAAATCCTTTTAATAGTGCTTTTCAATCTATGGGCTTAGCAGAAGTTAAATTTTCTGGAACAACAAGTACATTAAGCGTAGCTGAAGAAACCTTAGAAGAAAGTGATGTTGCTATTTTAAAATACAACATTGGTAACGGAAGATTTGCAGTAAACAATACTCATCTTTTAAAACTACATACTGTTGATGTTATCAACTTAAGCGGAGCTTTAATTCGTACGATTAAATTGGAAGATGATTATGGTAGTATTGAAGGTTTATCAAGCGGAATGTATTATTTGAAATTTAAAAACGATGCTAAAGAAGCAGTGGCAGTAGAAAAATATATTAAAAAATAAAATCCGTTTTAGGATAACACTTCATTAAGGGTGTACTAAAAACTATAAAATTACTCTCAATGCTACTTAGAGAATTATATTCCATAGTTTTTAGTGCGCCTTTTTTAATAGATTTATTTTAATAAAGAAATTACTTCTTTAGCGTTTCCAAGTAGTGCATAATCATATGCATTTCTGTTGTTGTAATCTTTTTGAGTTTTGTCCGCGTTTTTAGCAAGTAACTTTTCAACTATTGAAGTATTATTTGTGTATGCCGCAATCATTAATGGAGTTACATTGTTAATGTTACTGATGTTTACATCAGCTTTTTTAGCCAATAAGGCTTCAACTATTTTTAAGTTACCAGTTTCGCAGGCTAAAAATAAAGCAGTTTCTCCTTTTTTATTTCTATGATTGATATCTGTTATTTTATCTAGTATATCAGGAGTAGTAGTGGTAAAATCATAATCGTTAATAATCATGTTTTGTAATAAATTATTACCATCACTATCTTGTAAATTAGGATTTGCACCTCTTTTCCAAAACTCTAAAAAACCAACATTGAAACTTCTGTTTAAAAAGTATTGTGCCCACGGTCTTTGGTAATAGCTTTCCATTATATTCGGATCAATATTTAAATTTAAAATAGAGGTTAATAAATCTAAATCATAAGTATCAAGAGCATATTCAATAGGACTATCATTATTATTTTCAGGAGTAAGAGGAGATACACCACATTCAATTAAGAAATCAACCATATCTGGGCGATCTTCATTAATGGCATACTCAATCATACCACTATCTCCTGATCCAGCAACATTAGGACCTCGTTTGTATAATTTTAAAGACATGTTGAAGCCATTATCGTAATATGCAGAAATAAAATTGTAATTTCTTAGCTGAATGGCATGGCGAATATGTTCTATAAGGATGTCCGTTTCTTCCTTAGGATGTATTTTTAAAATAGCGTTCATAGCATAACTATTATCATATCGTATAGCATGTCTGTAATAATTATATCTAAGTTCTCGATCTTTAATAATGTAAGGAACAAAAAGATCAATAAGTTGGGTGCTATTATTTTTAATAATGTGTTTAAAGTCATTACCAATTAAATGGAGTATTTGTTTTTCGTTCGCATTCTTTAAAAAGTAATTTATAAGTCCCACTTTTTCGTCAAAAATTAAATAAGAGTTTAATTGACTTCTTCTATTAACTCTATACCCAATACTTTTAGATGTTTTGATTCCTTTTTCAGAGAGATATTGTAATACTCCTAAAAGATTATTTTTTACAGGACCATAACATAACTTATAGATATCGTCAGAGCGATCTAAGTTTTTTAGAAGTCTAGGATACTTTTTAAAATGAAGCTCTAAATATTCTTTAATAATTTGCTCATCTTTCAAATCACATAAAATATCGTAGTTTTTTAAGATACCATAACTTACAGAAACATAGTTGTTCGTATTTTCATCTTTAGATAATATAAATTTGATAGCTTTTATATTCTTCTTGTCTACAAGTGTTTGTAATACATCTACATCAGCATCAGAAGAAGTACTGTAAGGGATGATCTTTCTTTTTAGTGGATTTACTCTTTGTTCTAAAAGGTATTGTACGATTTTTTGAGATTCAGATTGAGCAGCAATTGCCAAGCATACTAAAAATGTATCGTGATTGTAAGAAGTACTGTTTAATGCTGCTTTAAACTTAGCTAAATTATTACTTGTGATAGCTTCTACAATTCGTGTTTTTATTTTGGATGTTTTGGCTAGCTTTTCAATTAAAATAGGATTGATATTAGGAGTTTTATATGATGAATCATGCTCTTTTAAAAGATTGATTAACTTATTAAAAAGGTTAAAATGATTACTAGATTTAGCTAATGATACAATGGTGTTATTAATTTCGCTAACGGTTTTATCATCTTTTAAGTTTATGCCTTTGTTTAAAAGATGTTTAATAGTGAAAGAAAATCTTTCAGATACATTGTCTCTTGAAAAGAAAAGACGTAGACTAGTATTGAATAAATCAGTTTTATTCTCTTTACTTTCAGCATAGGTAAAGACTTCTCTTAAAGTGAAAAAGCTATGTTTTTCTAAAGGTTTTTCGTTTTCATTATTCTGTAGTGTAATATTTGCATGATGCTTGATGAGTAATTGGTTGTAGCATTCTGCTTTGGATAAATGCAAAGGAGTATTTCCATCTGCATTTTTAGCATTAACATTCGCACCTTTTTCTAATAAAGTTTTTAAGAAAAATACATTATCACAATTTTGATGTCTTTTATGATTGATGATTCGGTGTAAAATAGTTTCATCATTTTTAAACTTAAATTCTATGTCAGCTCCTTTCTCAATTAATTTGTTGAACATATAAATGTTTTCATTTTTATATGCCATCCATAAGAAATTCGAATTTTCATAAACTGAAGGATTCAAGTTGATTTTTTGATCTAGAATAGCATTAAACGCAGAAATATTATTTGCGTAAATAGCAGTTTGCATTAACTGGTTAAAAATGGGATGACTTTTATCCAGTTGATGTATTAAATGATCAAAAGTTTTTTGGTTGAATTTCTTCTCTTTGATTACTTTTTCAATAAAATTAGTAGTTACAGAGTCAAGATTAATTTTGATATTGTTTTCCTCTAAAATTCTTACTTTGTAATTAATATTAGCATTGGTATAATACTTTTTCTTTGGATACAATGCTGTTCCTTTTTCTGTAATAGTAAAACCATTTTGAAATAGCATTGCAAAGAAAGCTGGTTTTTTTGTCTGCCTGATAATAGTTTTAATGTTTTCAGCAGAAATTAATTCTTCATTCAATAATTTTCCATTCAATACATATGTACTTAATAAATGGTATGCTCCGTAATTTTCTAGATGTTCAATTTCTTTAAAAATAGTTTGAATGTGTTTTAAAGGAGCTTTTTTATCAGCACCATTATTTAATAACCATTTAACCATGTTTTCATTTTCATAAATAATAGCTGTTGTTAATGGGTTTGATAAAGGTTGCTCATTTTTATTAATTAAGCTTTTGTTTTCTTTTAATAGTTTTTTTGCAGTGTTCTCTTGCTTACAAGCAATAGCAAATGAAGCAGGAGTAATTCCTTTGTAATCTTGTATAAAACTACTAGTAGCTTTTTTAGAAAGTAAATATTTTACATAGTTGTGATTTTCATATAAAAAAGCATAAGAAAGTGGAGTGTATTGCTCTGAATCTTTGTGATTAATTTTTGCTCCTTTCTGAATTAAAAAATCGGCTATTTGCTTAAAATCATCTCTAAAGGCTAGATAAAATAAAGCACTCCAGGCTTCATTTCCTTCACTATCAATTTCTTTGTCGTTTGCTGAGATACCACATTTTAAAACAAGAAACTTTACTATTTCTAAGTCGCTTTTTAACGTAGCTACCGTTAATGGGCTACCAACATATAGTTCCTCTTTATCATCGTCAATAATAATTCCCTTTAAACGAGTATTCGCTCCATGTTTTTTAAGCAGTTTTACAATGTCAAATCTATTTTTATAAATAGCCCACATAAAAGGAGTTGCTTTGTTTTCGTCACGTTCGTTTAAGTTTTGTTTACGAATAATGAGTTTTTTAGCTTGTTCAAATTGCTCATTTTGTATCAATTCAATTAGCGAGGAGCTTTTTTGAGCATTGCTGTTGAAAGCAAAAAATAAGATAATTAGTATAAAGGAAATGCTATTTTTAAAATGCATATAATTTTTATAGTATTTGAAATTCAAATCAATTTTACAATTTATTCTTCAAGTTGTTTTATCTGAATTTATATTCGTTTTGATTTATTATATAATTGCAGTTTTATTACGTTTCATCAACTTAAATATTGCTTTTAATACTTGTTGCATAGAAATTTAAAACTAAAAAAGCCATAACATTTCAAATGTTATGGCTTTTATAAAATTGTTAGAAAACTGAATTATTGTTTCTTTAATAAATCTCTAATTTCAGCTAATAAATCTTCTTGAGAAGGACCTGCAGGAGCAGCTGGAGCTTCTTCTTCTTCTTTTTTCTTCATTGCGTTAACACCTTTTACAATCATAAACATTACAAATGCTACAATAATAAAATCGATAACGTTAGTAATAAACTCACCGTATAAAACAGCAACTTCACCAGATACTTTTCCAGAGGCATCGGCTACACCTTCTTTAATAACATACTTTAAATCTTTAAAGTCTGCATTGAAAATTAAACCAATTAAAGGAGAAACGATTCCTCCTGTAAATGAAGAAACTACTTTGTTAAAGGCAGCACCCATTACAAAACCTACGGCAATGTCAACTAGGTTGCCCTTCATGGCAAAGTCTTTAAATTCTTTTAACATGATTATTTGTTTTTTTTGATTATTGTTAATAATTACAATGTAAGAATTTTTTAACGTTTCACCAATCTTTTTATTCGTTGTGATAAAGCAGTTAAAATTTCATAAGGAATTGTTTCACACTTATGCGCCATATATTCAATATGTTGTTGATGGTTGAAAATAATTACTTCATCACCTTCTTTACAATCAATATTAGTAACATCAACCATAATCATATCCATACAAACATTACCAATAATAGGTGCAGGTTTGTTGTTTACAATAACAAATCCATTTTTTTCGCCCAATCTTCTAGAAATACCATCAGCATGTCCAACAGGAATAGTAGCACTTTGTGTAACCTTACTAGCTACAAAAGCTCTGTTGTATCCAACAGTTTCACCTGGTTGAACTATGTGTATTTGTGAAATAATAGATTTTAAACTATGTGTATTTCTTAAGTTAGCAGTTTCATTAGCATCGTTCCCAAATCCGTACAAACCGATACCAATACGTACCATATCAAACTGAGCTTTTGGGTAATTAATTACACCAGAAGTATTTAAAATATGAATCATAGGTTCGTATCCTAAATGATCATAAATTTGTTTTACAATGTAAGCAAAGTTATTGATTTGATTCACAGTAAACTCCTGCTCATTCGGATCTTCACTGGCTGCTAAGTGAGAAAAAACAGACTGAATAATTACATTGTTAGACTGTTTAATTTCTGCTAAAATATTAGGAATATCAGTATACCAAAAACCTAATCTGTTTAAACCTGTATTAAACTTAATATGTACAGGATAATTCATTAAAGGCACTTCACTAGCATACGCTAAAAAAGCCTCTAAAATTTTGAAGTTATATAAATTAGGTTCTAATCTATACTCAACAATATCTTTTAAGTTAGGAATTTGAGGGTGCAATACCAATATTGGAGTATCAATACCAGCCTCTCTTAATAATATTCCTTCGCTAGAGTATGCTACCGCAAAATAATCAACATGATCAGCTACTATTTTGGCAACTTCAATAGCATCACTACCATAACCAAAAGCTTTAACAACTGCCAAAATTTTGGTAGTAGGTTGTAATTTTTGTTTAAAATATTGGAGGTTATGCAAAACGGCATTTGCATCAATTTCTAAAACAGTTACATGATTATTCATTCTCTTCTTCTGTATTTTGAACACCTTGCTTTTGTAAAGCTTTATAATAAGCAGCTCTACTTAGCGGTTCGTATTCTTGAGTTTCACCTAAAAGTACAATATTTTCACTTTCTGCCTTTCTAAAACTGTAATGTGCTAAGTTTCCTGTTCTGGTACAAACCGCGTGTACTTTGGTAACGTATTCAGCAGTAGCCATTAAAGCAGGCATTGGACCAAACGGATTTCCTTTAAAATCCATGTCTAAACCAGCTACTATTACACGAATACCTCTATTAGCCAAATCGTTACAAACCGCCACTATTTCGTCATCAAAAAATTGTGCTTCATCAATACCTACTACATCTACATTGTTTGCTAATAATCTAATATTTGCTGAAGCAGGAACTGGTGTAGAACGAATTCGATTATCGTTATGCGAAACAACTTCTTCCTCGTCGTAACGAACATCTATTTCAGGTTTAAAAATTTCTACGCGTTGTTTAGCAAATTTTGCTCTTTTGAGTCTTCGAATTAACTCTTCAGTTTTACCAGAAAACATTGAACCGCAAATTACTTCTATCCACCCAAATTGTTCTGTATGATTTACTGTGTTTTCAAGAAACATTTTGTAATTTTAATGCTCAATATTATTTATTTTTGTCTCGTCTGAGTTGAACAACAAATGTATTAAAATTTAAGAGCAAAAAATAAAACCTACGAATAACTTATGCACAAAAAACTAGCTTCAGATTTAACGAGTTTAGCACACAGTATTTTACAGATGAAGAACAAAGAAGATGTACATGCTTTAAAAGAAAAGGCATATGCATTGTATGAAAAGTTAACTGTGTTGGCATATGTAGAAGACTATATAAATACAACACCTCAAGCTGAAGAAACAAAAGAAGAATTAGTAGAGAAAATTGAAAAAGCAGAAATTAGAAAGGCACATGATTTAGAATTAAAAGCGACTCAATTAGAGGAAGAGCTAGTAGAAGAAATAACAAAGATAGAAGAGGTTATTGAAGAAGAAGAGTTGATTGTAGAAGAAGCTACTCAAGAAGTAGAGATAAAAGAAGAAACAATTGATGAAGAAATTGAAGCTAGCGTTGAAGAGATAGAAGAGGAAGTAGCAATTGTAGAAGAAACAATTACTGAAGAAGTAGAAAATATAATAGAAGAACAAGAAGAAGAGATAATTGAAACCACAGAAGAAGCAATTATTGATGAGAAAATAGCAGAACTTATTAATGGAGAGGAAGCTGTAATTGAAGAAGAGGCTGAAATAGAATTTAAAGAAACGACGCCAGAAACTGTTGTTGAAGAAGAGGAAAGATCATTAGATGATCCTTTAGACAAAACAATTGAAGAAGTTTTACAGCAAAAGGAAGTACACGATTTAGATGAAAATATTGAGGTAATTGAGCTGAAAGAAGATGATGAAGAGGAGGAAGAAGTTACTGTAATTGAGCAGAAGATAAATATTGTAGACAATATTGAAGAGCAGCCTTTTGATGAATTAGAGAATCTACTTTTTGGTGAAGAGGAGTTTACAGAAGTTCCTGTAACTGATGAAATAGTGGAAGAAGAAACTCTTGTAGAAGAGGAAGAATTAGTAGAAGATAAATCACAACCTACATTAGAAGATGAACTGAAAGATACGCTTCCGGTAGATGTTATGGCTGATTTGTTTCAAAAAGTAGAGCCTAAAAAAACAGTAAATGATCATTTACAAACGACTATTCAAATTGGGTTAAACGATAGAATTGCCTTTGTAAAGCATTTATTTGATAACGATCAAACAGATTTTAATAGAGTAGTTTCTCAGTTAAATACGTTTAAAACAGAAGAAGAAGCTAAAAAGTTTATCAGTAGAATGGTAAAACCAGATTACGATTGGAGAGAGAAAGAGGAATATGAAAAGCGCTTTTTAGAAATTATTGAAAGAAAATTTGCTTGATTATATGAATAACAAGCCAATTTTAATACATACGCATTTTCATAAAAGAAAAACAGGAATTACCAGAAGCATTGAAAATATTTTGCCTTATGTAAAAGATCAGTTTGATACTTTTATTTATGGTTACAATGTTGAAGGAGAGAAAATTTCAAGAAAACAATTATTAAAATTACTATATTCAGGTAAAAACGTAGTAGTACATTGTCATAGAAACAATGAAATGCTACGTTTTTTACTGTTAAAAATAGTAGGTGCTAAGTTTAAGCTAATATCAACCAGACATGCAGAAACCCAACCTTCGGGTTTGTCCAGATTTTTATTTAAAAAGTCAGATGCTTTAGTAACACTTACAGAAAAAATGAATGTTGGTATTGGAATACCAAATACATTAATTCCACATGGAGTAGATACTAATTTATTTGTTCCTCAAATATCAAAATCAACAACAGAAAACTCCCAAAAAATTCGTGTTTTATGTGCGGGAAGGATTAGAAAAGCTAAAGGACAAGAAACTTTGGTTAATGCTATTGTACCTGTTTTAAAATCTGCAAAGCATGTTGAATTGTTAATTATTGGTAAAATTGACAATGAAAAGTATGTTGAGAATTTACAAAGGATTATTACAGAAAATGGAGTTGAGGATCAAGTAACTTTTTTAAAAGAAACAAGAGATATTATTTCTTATTATCAATCGTCAAAAATAGTAGTAGTTCCATCACATTCAGAAGGATTCTCATTAGTATGTGCAGAAGCAATGAGTTGTGGAGTTACTACTGTAGCTACTAGAGGTGTTGGTATTCATTCAAAATTAATAGCAGATAAAAAAACGGGATACTTATTTGAACCTGAAAACGTAAATGAATTACAGTCAATTCTTTCAGGATTGATAAATGAAAGTTTACCGTACATATCCGAAGAAGCTAGAAGTGCTATTCAGCATAATTGGAGCGCCCAAAAAGAAGCAACTTCGTTAGGAGAGTTATATCTTAGTTTGTAGGTTTGGCATCTAAAGTTTAGCTGAAATTTGTAATTTAGAATTAATTAACTACTACTTAATCAACCTAAAACCTAAAAACGGTTATGCTTAAAAAACAGATCAATATTATTTATTTGTTGCTTATCATGGTAGCATTTGCAAGTTGTAAAACAACGTATCAAACTAAAGAATTTTTAGTGAAAGATGCTCCTGCTACTCCAGATTATAATGTTGAAAATTCTTGGGCAGTATTACCTACAAAATATACAGAAGGATTTAAAAAATATGCGTCTAATAAATTAGATACGTTACAGGTGGATGTGTTTTATTTGTATCCAACCTTAAATTCAGATACTAAAGATACACGTTGGAATGTACCTATTACAGATAAAGAACAAAATGAAAAAGTAATAAATAAAGCAGCTTTAATGCAAGCATCTGCTTTTGCTACTACAGGTAAGGTGTATATACCATTTTACAGGCAAGCACATTTACGTTCGTATTCAATGTATAAAACTGGTGGAAAACAAGCTCAAGAACTTGCCTATTCTGATGTAAAAAGGGCTTTTGAAACGTATTTAAAAAAGTATAATAATAACCGACCAATAATTATGGTAGGTCATAGTCAAGGAACAACGCATACATTAAGATTGTTACAAGATTTTTTTGATGATAAGCCTTTACAAAAGCAATTAGTAGCTGCATATATTCCTGGAATTAGAGTAAAAGAAAATCAGTTTAAAACAATTCCATTAATGACAACTCCAAATGAAACAGGCGGATTTATATCTTGGAATACTTATAAAAAAGGGAATTATCCGAAGAAAGACAAAGATTGGTACAAGGGGAGTGTAACTACGAATCCAATCACTTGGAATTTAGATAAAAATACTACGTTACAACAACACAAAGGTTTTTTATATAGCAATGAAAAAATATATGATAAAGCACTAAAAATAGAAATAACCGACGGTTTAGTATGGAGTAGTAATCCGAAATTTCCATTGCGCTTTTTCATGTCTTTTTTAAAGAATTATCATGCAGGAGATATCAATCTTTTTTGGCAAGATATAAGAGAAAATGCATTGTTAAGAACCAATACCTATTTGAAAAACAACAACTAGTGTAACAAAAAATACGGTACATCGTCTTCATTTTAAAACCGAGTATTATGAAACGAATTACAACAATTATCGTATTATTTTTAACAGTATCAATTACTGCACAAAAAAACACTTTCAAGCAATTTTATAAATCTCACAAGGCTGATGCCGAAGTGTCGTTAAACCTACCAGGATTTTTAGTTAGAATGTTTATGGATGATGATGATATAGATGAAGAAGAACTTTTAGAGAAAGCAAGTAACTTTAAAGTAATGGTGTTTGAGAAACCAGATACTAAAGTGGCAAGTGATTTTAGAAAGTATATTAAACGTAATAACTTTAAAACTTTAGTGAGAGCAAAAGACGGAAAAGATAGAGCTGAAATTTACTTTTTAGAAAGAAATGATCATATTAGAGAGATTGTGTTAAGAGTTGGAAGTAAAGAAGATGAATTAGTGTTGTTAGGTTTAAAAACAAAATTAACAAAAGATGAACTAGCAGCTATAGTATCGTCAGCAAATGTAGAAATAGCTGCTAAGTAATAGTTAGGGCGTTACCCATAAAGGGTCGGGCTTTTAGCAGTCGCTTTAAAAAGTATTTTACATACTTTTAAAGAGCTCCAACAATGCTGCAATCCCTAACGCAAAAGGTTTGAAAAAGTACTTAACTTACTTTTTCAAACCTTTTTATATTTAACAGTGTTCGATTTAGATTAACTGTTTAATTTCTCTTTTAAACTCTCTACTGTTTTTTTACTATTACCAACAAAAATCTCATTGTCAACAATAAAAACTGGTCTCTTTAAAAAAGTATACTCATCTAAAATATGTTGTTTATAGTCTTGCTCAGTTAAGTTCTGATTTTTTAAATCCATTTCTCTATATAACTTGGCTCTTTTGTTAAACAACCCTTCGTAGCTATTTGTAAAACTGTACATTTCTTCAAGTTGAGCAACAGTTATAGGATTTGTTTTTATTTCCTGCTTGTCAAAATCATCCGCATTTACTTCTTTTAAAATACGTCTACAAGTATCACAAGTTTGTAAAAAATATACTTTTTTCATTGTAAGAGTTAAAAGTTTTTAGCTTAATATTTTTCAAAAGTACTATTTATTCCGAAGGAAATAAGAAAAATCATTTAGATACATATTTTTTCAGTCTTCTTTTCTGAATTAAGTATAAAAACAAAAGGCTAAAGAAAGCAAGAGGGTATAACACACAAAAAAATAAAAAGTTGATTTCGTAGTATGATAAGCCAGTTATATTAGCCAGGCTAATGACAAAATCAGTACAATACACGTATATTTCAGTATAAAATTGTTTCATCTTTACAGTTTTTTATAGCGGTTAATTTTATATTGAATTTGTATTGATTTTATAATGAAAAAATACAATGCTAACGGAATAATAATGACTAAAAAAATAATATTAGCTAGTTGATAATTTCCTGTAGACTTTAAAGAATGAATAATTCCGAAGTAAATTCCATCAGTATATTTATAATGACTCTTTAGGAATTTAACATGATGTTTTTTGCAGAAGTCAGTATTATTATGGCATGCCCAAGTACACCTGTTTGTATTGTATTTTCCTGAGTTAACCGTTACAATATTATATTTTTTATACTTGTTTTTAGTATTTGTTTTTCTGGTGAATTCATTAACACCAATTAGCAGCAATACTGGTAAAATAAATATTGAAATGTATAAGAATATCTTTTTCATTGGTTATTAAATTTATTAACGCAAAGGTTCATTGAAATTAAATATCTTTATCATTGAAAATTACACACAAAATGACTACACAATTTAATCTTTTAAAAATATCTAGAAACTTAGTTTTAAAAAAGATAGATGGACTAACTCACGAACAACTACATAAAATTCCAGAAGGATTTAAAAATAATATTGCATGGAATGTAGCACATTTAGTAGTTACTCAACAATTATTACACTATAAATTATCAGGATTACAATGTTTAGTGCCAGATGATTTAATTGAAAAATATAGAAAAGGAACAGCTCCTACAGAAGAAATATCGGCTGAAGATTTTGAAGAGGTGAAAGAGTTGTTAGCAGGGTTGCCAGATACGTTAGAAGAAGATTATAACGAGGGAATTTTTAAGGAGTATACAGAGTATGAAACAAGTACAGGTTTTGTTATTACTTCTATAGATGATGCTATATCTTTCAATAATTTACATGAAGGAATTCATTTAGGAACGATCATGGATTTATATAAGTTAGTATAAAAGTGAAGTTTAATACAAAAGTAATACATGGAGGACAACAGCACGAAAAAGCAACAGGTGCTGTTATGACTCCAATTTTTCAAACTTCTACTTATGCACAGTCAAGTCCAGGAGCTCATAAAGGATTTGAATATTCTAGAGGAGCAAATCCAACCAGATCTGCTTTAGAGAATGCATTTGCATCTATAGAAAACGGTACTAGAGGTTTTGCATTTGCCTCTGGTTTATCAGCGATTGATGCCGTTTTACGTTTATTAAAGCCAGGTGATGAGGTAGTAACAGGGAATGATTTATATGGCGGGACTTATAGAATGTTTACTCGTTTGTTTCAAAAATATGGATTAAAGTTTCATTTTGTAGATATTACTAAAACCGAAAATATTACCAACGCTATTTCTGCAAAAACTAAATTGGTATGGTTAGAAACGCCTACCAATCCGTTAATGAATATAGCAGATATTGAAGCTATTACTAAAGCTGTAAAAAATAAAGACGCAGCAATTCTAGTTGCAGTTGATAATACATTTGCAACGCCATATTTACAGCGTCCTTTAGATATGGGAGTTGATATTGTAATGCATTCAGCAACTAAATATTTAGGCGGGCACTCAGATTTAGTAATGGGGGCTTTAATTGTAAAAGATGAAAATTTAGCAAAAGAGTTACATTTTATTCAATTTGCAGCCGGGGCAATTGCTGGACCAATGGATGCTTTTTTAGCACTTAGAGGAATTAAAACATTGCATGTTCGTATGCAAAGGCATTGTGAAAATGGTAGGGCAGTGGCTGATTTTTTAAATAAGCATTCGAAGGTAGAAAAGGTGTACTATCCTGGATTGGAAGATCATCCTAACCATGAAATAGCCAGTAAGCAAATGGATGATTATGGAGGAATGGTTTCTTTTCGTTTAAAAAATGAAAAAAGAGAAGCTGCATTACGCTTTTTAGAAAGTACTACAATATTTACGCTTGCTGAATCACTTGGAGGTGTGGAAAGTTTATCGAATCATCCGATTACGATGACACATGCTTCAATGCCAGAAGAAGAACGTTTAAAAATAGGAATCACCAATTCTTTAATTCGTTTAAGTGTAGGTTTAGAGTCTGTTGATGATTTGATAGCGGATTTAGAACAAGCTTTAGAGAAATAATAGAAAACCTCTGATCATAAGAGGTTTTTTAATATAATAAAATATACCGAACGGTATATTTTATTATATTTGTAACATGTCTAAGTCTGAAAAAACACGATTACATATTATAGAAACCGTAGCGCCAATTTTTAATAAGAATGGATATGTTGCTATGAGTTTGGCTAAGATTACAGAAGCAACAGGTTTAACTAAAGGAGCAATTTACGGACACTTTAAAAATAAAGAAGAAGTTGCTATTGAAGCATTTAAATTTTCTGTAAGATTGGTTTTAAAAGACTTGAATGCATATGTTGCTAAAGGAAAAACTCCCTTAGAGATGTTAGTAAATGTAGCTGGTTTTTATGAAGGCTATTATATTTACAGTAAAAAATTTGGGGGTTGCCCTATTTTAAATATTGGAGTGGATTCTGATAATCAGAATAATGCAATAGCAAATTTAGTGCGTTCTTATAATGAAAGAATTTTAGCGCAGTTTACTTTTTTAATAAATGCAGCAAAAGAAGCAATACAGATAAAGCAAGAAATACATAGTGAAGAGTATGCAAAACGTTTTTTCTATATGATTGAAGGTGCTGTGTACATGTCGCATATAATGAAAGATGATTATTATCTTTTAGATGTTTCTAAAACAGTAAAGAATATTATACATAAAGAACTGAAAGAATAATTTTTTTAATCAAAAATATACCGATTGGTATATTTTAAAAATAAATAGTATGGAAATACAACAAATATTAGAAAGTAAAGCAGTGATTCGATTTCAAGATTGTGATCCTTTTAATCATTTAAACAATGCAGAGTATTTTAATTACTTGATTAATGCAAGAGAAGACCAAGTAATTGAAAATTATGGTTTAGATATTTATAAACACGGAAAAGAAACAGGGAAAAGCTGGGTGGTTTCTACTCATCAAATAGCTTATTTAAGACCTGCTGTTTTAATGGAAACAGTTACTATTCAGTCTCAATTGATCAATTTTACAGATAAAAAGCTGTTTGTAGAAATACGAATGTTTGACGAAACTAAAAGTGTACTTAAAGCTATAATGTGGAGTTCCTTTTCTTATTTTGACTTGTTAAAGCTTTCTTCAGCTAAGCATTCAGAAGATTTATTGCAATTATTTGAGCAAGCGAAGCTTTCGGTAACTGAAACTACTTTTGAAGATAGAGTGAAGAGTTTACGTTTTCAAAAAGTATGAGTCATAAAAAAAGTCGTATAACTTTTATGTTACACGACTTTTGTTTTATAATTAATAAGAGTTTATTATTGACACTCTGAGTATAATTTAGCAATAGCAACTAAATCCTTCTCAGTGTTTTTAAATTCTCCTTTTTTAAGTTTTTCTACTAAAGAAGCACAGCTTTTAAATAACTCACTAGCACTAGTAACAAAACTACTATCAGAGTTCATTTTTATTCTTTGTGCTTTTTCATTAGATGGGAATTTTAAGTAGTATACACCCTCACCATCATCTTTATGATTTAAGTAAACACCTACTTTTTCTGATTTATAAAGTTCTTTCATTAAAAAAACATTACTGAAAGCAAAGTTTAAAGCATTAGCTACTTTTTGTAATCCATCGGTTTCTGGGTTGATAGGTTTGTAAACTTTATCGTCAACTACAACTTCTTTAACTTTTTTAGCTTTTAACTCTTTAAATCTAGTTTTTCCTTTTGCATTTTTATATTTAACAGAAACAGATTTACCAGGAATTTTTTCACCGTCTAAACTAACAATTGTTCCTTGTTGTTTCTTTTCTTCTTTGCTAAATTTAAGAGTAACTTCACCTTCAAACTTTTCATCTTTAGAAGAGATTACATATCCGGCTGCACCAACAATATCATTTGCTTGAGCTTTTTTCTTAGCCTCTTCGCTTTGTAAAACTTTACCAATTCTTTTGTCAAGTTTATAAGCTTCAGCATAAATTCTTTCGCCATTAATGTTGTGATTAATATCGTAACGCTCTTTAAATCTTTTAAATCTGTTTTTAGCAGAACCTGTAGCCCAGCTTTTTGTTTCTAATGCTACTAGTTTGTTTAAGTATTCTTCTGCTAAAGCCACATCTTCAGTAATCATAGCAGTGTTATGTAGGTTCATTAACATTGCCCAAGCTGGCTTTTTTGTTGATTTGTATTTTTCGTATAAATCTTTCCAGTATGCAATGTAAGGATCAAATAGAGCTTTGTTGTCTCTTAAATCTTCTAAAGTATTTATTTTAGAAAAAATATTGTCGTACAGCTCAACAACTTTCTTTTTACTTTCTTCAATAACTGGCTTATTTTTCTTGTCTTTAATGTAGTAAAAAGCTTGAGAAGTTTTTTCTGAACCGTAATCGTATTTAGCTTTTAACTTAGGAACAACAGTTTTAGTTAAATAATCTTTTCCTAAATACTTTTGTAAAAAATCTTTGATTAAAGTTGGTGTTGGTTTTGCATTATCAACATCTCTAAAGTCTAAATACTTTTCAGCCTCATCAAAAGAGAATGTAGTTACAGTAGTAATGGCTTTTTTATCTTGTCCTATTTGAATAGGAACAAGAAAATCTAAAATTTGTCTAGGCTCACCATCTACTAATAGCATAATAGAAAACTTAGTGTTTTCTTTTGGTTTAGTATACACTTCGTATTGTTTTTTACTAGCGTATCTTTTAATAGTTGTTCTTACATCATTAACACCTACTCCTTGCACACCAAAAAATAAATTAGGAGTTTCATCTCCTACATGATGACTAAATGATTCAAAGTTTAATGCTTTCTGTAATTCTTCTTCATTAAAAGGTAAAGCTCTTTGTGCTTTATCTAAGAAGTTGATAGCGTAAGATTCCATATCCTTTACTGGTTGTTCAGTAGGATAAGAAGGTATTACAATACGAACAGATTTTGATTTTTGTTTTTGAGCAATTCCTGTAACTAAAATAAAGCAGAATGATAAAATAGTTAACGATCTTATTTTCATGATTTTTATGTTTGAATAACAATAATTGGGGTTATTGTTAAATTATGTTGGAGGCAAATTTATGTTTTTTTAAATATAAAAGTTAAAAAGGTTTAAAAATTTTGATTTTATGTTTTATTATGGTTAAAAAAATCAAATAAAAATATCGTTTATTAAAAATGTTTCAGGAAAATGAAAATAAAAGAAGAAGAGAAGAGAGTGTCGTCGATAACTTTGTAAAAATACTTTTGGGGTAAAAAGAAAAAGCACCGAAATTTTCGGTGCTTTTTAAAATATGTTTAGAAGATTGAATTACTTCGCTTCAGCATATCTTCTTTCAACCTCGTTCCAGTTGATTACTTTAAAGAAAGCATCAATATAATCAGGACGACGGTTTTGATAGTTTAAGTAGTATGCGTGCTCCCATACATCTAATCCTAAAATTGGAGTACCACCACAAGCTACACCAGGCATTAAAGGATTGTCTTGGTTTGGAGTAGAACAAACTTCTACTTTACCACCTTTATGAACACATAACCATGCCCATCCAGAACCAAATTGAGTAGCAGCAGCCTTAGAGAAAGCCTCAATAAAAGCTTCTTTAGAACCAAATTCAGCCTCAATAGCATCTTTTAATTCACCAGAAAGATATCCTCTATCTTCAGGATTCATTACTGTCCAGAATAAAGAGTGATTGAAAAAACCACCACCGTTATTACGAACAGCACCATTCGTCATGTCTAAGTTAGTTAAAATATCTTCAATTGATTTTCCTTCTAAATCAGTACCTTCAATAGCAGCATTTAATTTATTTGTATATCCATTATGATGCTTTGAATGGTGAATTTCCATTGTTCTAGCATCTATATTAGGTTCTAAAGCATCGTAAGCGTACCCTAATTCTGGTAATTTAAAAGCCATAATATTTTTTTATTTGATTTAACGTTTTTGAATTACGAATTTACCATAAAAAAATAGGACTAACAATGGTTAATCTTATTTTGAAGTTTATTCTAGTATAAATTATTCTTATAGTTCTTTTTTAGTTATTGGTATTTAGTACTGAGTATTGAGAAAATGTGCTTTTGAGTTTTTAGTTATCTGTGATTGAGGGGAGTCTTTCCCTTTCAAATTCCTTACCATTAAAACTTAAGCCTAAACACCAATTCTAATATTTAATATCACATATCTAATATGATTAATCTCTCATAAACTCTTCTGCTTTTTCTACCATGTTTTTACTTCCGCAGAAAAAAGGAATACGTTGGTGTAATTCCGTTGGTTCAACGTCCATAATACGATTAAAACCATCAGAAGCTTTTCCGTTAGCTTGCTCTGCTAAAAAAGCCATAGGATTACATTCATATAACAAACGTAATTTACCATTTGAGTTTTTAGAACTTTTTGGGTACATGTAAATACCACCCTTAATCATGTTTCTGTGAAAATCAGATACTAAAGATCCAATATATCTACTAGTGTAAGGTCTGTTTCCTTCTTCTTCCTGACAATATTTAATGTAATTTTTTACTCCTTGAGGAAAGTGAATATAATTTCCTTCATTTACAGAGTAAATTTTACCATCTTCAGGAAACTGCATATTTGGGTGCGATAAGTAAAAAGTACCAATAGCAGGGTTTAAAGTAAATCCGTTAACACCATCACCAGTAGTATAAACTAACATAGTAGAAGTACCATATACTACATATCCTGCAGCAACTTGTTCACTTCCTTTTTGTAAAAAATCTTCTAATTGTACTGGAGTTCCTACAGGAGTAACTCTTCTATAAATAGAGAAAATAGTTCCTACAGAAACATTTACATCAATATTAGATGAACCATCCAAAGGATCTATTAAAACAACATATTTATTTTGATGATTTTCGTCTTGGCTATTCACAGTAATAAAATCATCTTCTTCTTCACTGGCAATACCACAAACAATATTTCTATTGGTTAAGGTTTGAATAAATTTATCATTGGCATATACGTCTAATTTTTGTTGGTCTTCTCCTTGGATATTGGTTTCTCCAGCAGCACCGATAATGTCTACCAGACCAGCTTTATTTACTTCGTGATTTACAACTTTAGCTGCTAAACGAATAGAATTAATTAAACGAGATAATTCACCTGAGGTATATTTGAAAGAAGCTTGGTTTTCAATTATAAACTCACCTAGTGTTTGATTTTTTTTAGCCATAAAAATGATACAATTTTATTCGAATGCAAAGATGTTGACTTTTTTGAATAACTACAACGATTTCGCAGAGTATTTTAAATAAATTAATAATAGAAAATTACTTGGCAAAAGTCTTGTGTATTGTGTTTTTAAATGTTTGTTTTATAGTATCGTTAATCAGCTTGTTTGTCTAATGTTCAAAAAATCAAACAATGTTATATTTTTCGTAAAAATCAACAAAAAAAGAACGATGTGTTGTAATTTGTTATTTTTTTTAACAAGCTGTTATAAAAACTATTTTTGCCTAAAATTTTCAAAAAAAATGAATTTTACTATACGTAAAGGTACGGAAAAAGACGCACAAGCGATTTTAAATTTAATTACAGAACTAGCTGTTTTTGAAAAAGAACCAGATGCTGTAGAAGTTTCTGTAGAAGATTTAATTGCTGATGGATTTGGAGACAATCCAAGATTTAAAACATTTGTAGCAGAAGAAAATGACGGATCAGTTATTGGTATGGCATTGTTTTATGAGCGTTATTCTACCTGGAAAGGAAAAACAATTCATTTAGAAGATTTAATGGTTACCGCTTCAAAAAGAGGTATTGGAGCAGGTAAGGCATTGTATACTGCAGTGATGAATTACGCGTTTGAAAATGATTACAAACGTGTGGCTTGGGAGGTGCTAGATTGGAATACAAATGCGATACAATTTTATGAAAATAGTGGGGCAGCCGTTTTTGAAGATTGGCGTGTTGCTCAAATGAATCAAGAAAACTTAAGAAAGTTTATAAATGAGAATATTTAAGTTTGGAGGTGCATCAGTTAAAAATCCTGATGCCGTTAGGAATGTAGCACGAGTGTTACAACATGAAGGAACTGAAAATACTTTAGTGGTAATTTCGGCAATGGGAAAAATGACCAATGCGTTTGAACGTTTGGTAAAGGCTTATCAAGATAAAACAGAATTTGAAGAAGCTTTTTCATTTATAAAAGATTTTCATGCAAATATGTTACAAGGTTTATTTAAAGAAAATCATGTAGCATATGAAAAAGTAGGAGGGCTATTTGGCGAGCTAAATGGTTTCATGGCGACTAATAATGCTACTGATTATAATTTTATATATGATCAGATAGTAAGTTTTGGAGAATTAATTTCTACTACAATTGTAAGTGAGTATTTAAACGAAATTGGTTTACAAAACAATTGGTTAGATGTAAGGAAGTTCATAAAAACGGATGCTAATTACAGAGATGCTAAGGTGAATTGGGAGTTAACTGAAGCTACTATTCAGCAAAATGTAAATGCATCAGAATTAAATATAACACAAGGTTTTTTGGGAAGTGATGGAGAGAATACCACAACATTAGGAAGAGAAGGTTCTGATTATACAGCTGGTATATTTGCATATTGTTTAAATGCAGAAAGTGTTACTATTTGGAAAGATGTTCCTGGGGTGTTAAATGCAGATCCAAGAGTGTTTGATAAAACTGAATTGTTACATAAAATTTCATATACAGAAGCCATAGAAATGGCTTTTTACGGCGCTTCTGTAATTCACCCAAAAACATTACAACCGTTAGAGCAAAAAAGGATACCGTTGTATGTACGATCATTTGATGATTTAAATCAAACCGGAACTTCTGTTTTAAAAACTGTAGGTATTGAGCCAGAAGTACCTTGTTATATTGTTAAAAAGAATCAGATTTTAGTATCTGTGTCTGCCAAAGATTTTTCATTTATGGTAGAGGATAATATTAGCGATGTATTTAAAAAACTACACGATTATAAATTAAAAGTAAACCTAATTCAAAACTCTGCACTAAGCTTTTCAGTTTGTGTTGAAGATAAGTTTAATTTGTTTGATGCTTTTTATGAAGATTTACAAACCTCTTTCAATACAAAATCATACAAAAATGCTACACTTTATACAATTAGACATTTTAATGATGCAGCAATTGAAGGAATAAAGAAAAGAGGTAAAGCCATTATACGACAAATAAATACAGAAACAGCACAGTTAGTTATTCAAGAAAACGCCTAACCAAAGCAATTTTCTTATATATTTGCGATGAATGACAATACCAAATTATGGGTTTAGTTACATCTAAAGAAGTTGCAAAGGCGATAAAAGTAGATAAGTTAGGTGTTATAGGAACATCTATCGGATGGTTGTTGATGAAGGTTTTGCGAATTTCAACAGCTAATAAAGTTTACAATAAACATAAACATCTTAATGATTTACCTTTTCTAAAGGGATTATTAGATGAATTTCAAATAGAATTTGAGATTCCTGAAGAGGATTTGAAACGTATTCCTAAAGACGGACCGTTTATAACGATTTCAAACCATCCGTTAGGAGGAATTGATGGTATCTTACTTTTACGTTTGTTAGTAGAAAGTAGACCAGATTATAAGATTATAGCAAATTTTTTATTGCATAGAATTGAGCCGTTAAAGCCTTATGTAATGCCAGTAAATCCTTTTGAAAACCATAAGGATGCTAAGTCTAGTGTATCTGGTATAAAAAATGCTTTGCTACATCTACGTGAAGGTAAACCATTAGGACTTTTTCCAGCAGGAGAGGTTTCTACTTACAGAGATGGTAAGTTAATGGTAGATAAAGAATGGGAAGAAGGTGCTGTAAAGCTTATTAAAAAAGCAAAAGTGCCTGTTATACCTATTTATTTCCACGCTAAAAATAGCCGTTTGTTTTATGTGTTATCTAAAATTAGTGATACATTAAGAACAGCAAAATTACCTTCAGAGTTATTATCGCAAAAAAAGCGTGTAATAAAGGTTCGTATCGGAAAGCCAATTTCTGTTAAAGACCAAGATCAATACAAAGAAATTCCAGCATTTTATGAGTTTTTACGTAAGAAAACGTACATGCTGGCAAACCCTTTTGAAAAGAACCAAAAGTTAATTTCAACTCAAAAATTAAAAATACCTAAAAAAGCGAAAAAAATCAGTTCACAAAAGAATCCTGATTTAATAGCTAAGGAAATAGACGAGTTGAGAGATAATGGTAAGCGTTTGTTAGAAAGTAAAAATTACGAGGTGTTTTTTACAGAAGCAAAAGCAATACCAAGTTTATTACATGAAATTGGTAGGTTAAGAGAGATTACTTTTAGAGAAATAGGTGAAGGAACTAATAAGCCTATAGATTTAGATAAGTTTGATAAGTACTATCACCATTTAATTTTATGGGACAATAGCGCAAATGTATTGGCTGGTGCCTATAGAATGGGAATTGGTAAAGGAATTTACAAACGTCATGGTATCAATGGTTTTTATGTACACTCTTTGTTTAAAATAGAACCAGAGTTGTATCCAATGATGGAGGAAACTATTGAAATGGGACGAGCTTTTATTATTAAGCAATATCAGCAAAGACCAATGCCACTTTTCTTATTATGGAAGGGAATTATTCATATTACAATTCGTTATCCGAAGCATAAATATTTAATGGGAGGGGTGAGTATTAGTAATCAATTCTCAGATTTTTCTAAATCATTGATGATTGAGTTTATGAAATCTCATTATTACGATCCGTATGTGGCTCAATATATTCATCCGAAGAAAGAATTTAAGGTAAAACTTAAAGATGGTGATAAAGATTTTGTATTTGACGCAACACAGTCAGATATGAATAAGTTTGATAAAATTATTGATGAAATTGAACCAGGGAATTTGAGAATTCCTGTTTTAATAAAGAAATATTTAAAACAGAATGCTCGATTGGTAGCTTTTAATGTAGATCCTAAATTTAATAACGCAATAGACGGATTGATGTACATTAAAGTATCTGATTTACCTGAAAAAACAGTGAAGCCTGTTTTGGAAGAATTTCAAGCAGAATTAGAGCGAAAAGCAGCAGAATTAGAACGAAAAACAACAGAAGTTAATAAATAAATTTGTTGCTTAAAACTCAGTTTTACTGAAGGTTATAAAATAATTGTTACTTTAAACTACATAAAAAAGATAGTTTATAGTAACAATTTTCTTTTTTATGGAACATGATTTAAATAGGTGTTTGTCTTTTTTGAAGGCTTACATGTTTAAATTATATAAAGATGATAAAAGAGTTAGCGTTATTAATGATTCAAGAAAATGAAAATTCTAAGAATCATTTTTTTTCTGTTTCCGATGATAATGAAAATATAAAAAGGCTAATAGAGCATGAGTTATTTGATGATCTTAAAAGTAAATTAAAAAGCGAAGTTTTAGATATAGGATTGCTATTAAAGCTAGTTGATTTTATTGAAAATTATGCTAGTTATTATAGTTTAAAAAGAAATAATGCTTTAAAAGAATTATCACCAGCAGCTTCGGTTGATCAGTCAAATAAACTTTTTATTCATGTAAATGATTCATATGTTTCTTTAAGTATAGACGATATTGTTAAATGTGAAGCTAGCGGTAATTATACGTACATACATACCAAGCAAAAAGAAGAGTTTTTAGTTTCTAAACCACTTAAATATTATGAACTATTACTGGGAGCTAAAGGTTTTTTTAGAGCTAATAGATCTTTATTAGTAAACATGAATTTTGTTCAATCTATTTATAAACGAGAAGCAATAGTTTTAGTAACAAACGAGCGAATTACAGTTTCTGTGCGTAATAAGGCAAAACTGACAGAGTTTATCAATAAATACGTTTAAAGTGTAGATAAAAGTAATTATACAATGATTTTTAACGCTTAAAAGTTTTTAAAAACTGTTGGTTAGGTTTTTATTTAGGTTTACGTCATTCGTTAATCAAATAAAAATATAAACTATGTTAAAAAACATTTTAGAATTATCAGGAGTGTCGGCTTTAAATAATGAAAAGCAAAAAGAAGTAACTGGAGGAAATCCAATTTTATTATCATGTTCTTATCGTTGTAATGGAAGAAATTATGTTTTAGTTGGAGGTCAAGGACCAGATTGTTATTTAAATTATCCTGCAATTATTGTAAATCATCCAAGCTGTGGAGGTTCTGGAGGAGGAATTGATGTGTGGGCATAATTTTTTCTAATTAATTAAGATTTTAAGCTGTCTCTGACAGCTTTTTTTTGTTTTAAAAAGTTAAAATATAACCTGTTTTTTGAATAAAAAATACACTTAAAACAGAAATAACTTGGTTTGTAAATTAAATATTTACGCTTATCATAAAGTTTATTTTTAAAGGACGTTTTTTAAATAAGTTTACATCATTCGTAAATCAAATAAAAATATAATCATGTTAAAAAACATTTTAGAATTAACGGGAGTTTCGGCTTTGAATAATGAAAAGCAAAAAGAAGTAAGTGGAGGTAATACAAGCTTTGTTTCATGTACTTACCGTTGTGAAGGTAGAAATTATGTTTTAGATGGTGGACAAGGACCAGATTGTTATTTGAACTATCCGTCATTGATTACCAATCATCCATCTTGTGGAGGTACTGGGGGTTCTGAAGGTATAGGTGGTGGGGGTATAAGACCTACTGGCGGAGGAATTGAAGTTTGGGCATAATAACCTAAGTTTATAACTAACATTATTTTAGCTGTTTGGGAATTATTTTCAGACAGCTTTTTTTATGCGTATTCGATAGAAATTAAAGTCTATCTGTGTAAAAATTTTGCTAAAATTACATGAATAAAATATGGTTGTTTTACTGTTATTTTTACCTTGTTTTACTCTCTGTTGAGGTGTTAATTTGATGTTTGTGTTTTAAGAATTCTATGCTAGATTTATTTTTTGAGATATAATATTTACAAAAGATACCCGTTATCACTTACAATAAATCAAATCTCAATAAAAAATGAAAAAAAGTGTAATCCTATTAAGTGTTTCAGCTTTAATTATGAGTTCATGTGTTTCTAAAAAGAAATATGTAGCACTTGAAAAGCAGTATCAAGATACAAAAGGTAACTTGCAGAAAACCACTTTGGAGAAGCAAGAATTAGAAGCGAAATTTGCTAAAATTGAAAAGAGAGTTGAAAATTACAATGAGAAAATAAATTCATTAAAAAACTATAATTCTTCATTAAAAGAAGAAAACAATGTGAAGTTAGATATGGTGGGTAATACTGCAGTAATTTCTAACTCAATGAAAGAGAAAATGAGAGCTGTTTTAGCAAAGGTTGATCCTGCAGAATTAGCAAATGCTAAAACATTAAAAGATTCTATGAACATAGCAGTAGCTTATAACTTAAAAAAGTCAATCAATTCTGCTGAGCTTGAAAACTCTGATGATGTAGATGTGAATATTGATAAGACTGTGGTAATGATTTCTGTAGCTGATAACTTATTATTTAACACTGCTAGTTATAGAGTGAAAAATAAAGCACACAAGTTATTAAAGCAATTGGCAAACGTAATTAATTCTGAGCCAAGTATGGATGTAATGATTGAAGGTCATACTGATTCAAGATCTATTAACAATGCAGTTTTACAAGATAACTGGGATTTGAGTGTAAAAAGAGCAACTTCAATAGTAAGAATTTTAGAGAAAAAATATAAAGTAGAAGGTAGTAGATTAATTGCCGCAGGTAGAGGAAGTTCTATTCCGTTAGTTGAAAATAATACAGCATCTAATAGAGCAAGAAACAGAAGAACGAGAATTGTGATATTACCTAACTTAGATAAGTTCTTCGGTATGATGGCTGAAGAAGAAGCAGTAAACCCTTAACAACCATTTGTTATAATTTAATTTGAGCAAAAAACCTAATTCTGTAATGGAATTAGGTTTTTTTATATTGTATAATAGTACTACTATTAAATGTATTATTTTCCGAATAATCGTTGAAAGAAATTCTTTGCTTTTCCTTTAGTTTCTTTAATTTCTTCAACTACATCTTCAGCAATATCTGCTGCTTTTTCAGTAACATCACTTAAAACCTCTTTAGCGTCTTCGGCAAATTCGCCAGCTTTATTTTTAATGTTTTGAACTTCTTCACTCGCTAATACTTCTGCTACTTTTTCTTTAGCATCAGAAAGAGCATCCTTGGCTCCATCGGCTAAATCTGCTAATTTTTCACCCGCCTCACCAGCAAATTCAGAGATCTTTTCTTCAGCTACTTTTGCATATTCACCCGCTTTGTCGGCAACATCACCAAGAGCTTCTTTTGCTTCACCTGCTAGTTCGGTAGCTTTTTCTGTAGCATTATGAAAAGCCTCTTTAGCAGCGTCTTTTGCATTTTCAGTTGTTTCATTTGCAGTGTTTTCTATGTTTTCTGCTTCGTTATTTACTTGATCTTCTAAATTTTTGTTTTCTTCAGACATTTTTTGTTGGTTTTAAGTTAGATACCTCTCAAATTTAATAAATAAAAAGTAAACCCAACAATGTAAATTGTTGGGTTATTACTAACTAATTATGTAACCTAATTAGCTCATCAAAACAAATCTTTTTCATTTTCGTTTCCCCCTCTGTTTATGTATGCTATGTCTCTTACGTTTTTTTGTACTGCAATAGCTGCATAAATACTTAACATAAAAGAAATACCGTAGAAACCTTTTTCATTTAATTCTAAATCGGCATTCCATAAACCTATAATTAATAACAATATTGAAATTAAAGTTGTAGCCCAACTTATTCCGTAATACATTTCTGTTACTGCAATTCCTTCTAATTTATCTCTTACCGCTTTTTGTACAGAAATAACTGAAAAAAGACCAAATAAAAGTATGGTAAAGTAGTACCCTTTTTCATTTAATTGCATAGTAGCATTCCATAAACCAATACAGTAAGAAATGGTTCCAACACCTAAAGCAGCCCAAGACGCTCCTATAAAAGCTCCTGTAGGTTTTTGATTGAATACTTTTTTTTCTTTCTTCTTTTCTTTCTTTGTAGTTGCTTCTTTATTTGAAACTGTTGTTTGATAATCCATAATATTTGTTTTGAATGATTACACTGCAAAAATGTAACATGATAAAGAAGTATAGAAAACTTGTTTTTGTAAAAACTGACGATTAAAAAATAAATTATGATTTAAAATAAATTGTTTTTATTTATATATTTGAATTAAAACTGACGATTAAAAATGAGTTTAAATTCAGTTATTTCTTCTTTTTCTACGGATGATTATACAAAGTTTATCTATTTTTTAAATAAGAGAAATAGGCGAACAGATGCTAAGAATATTCAATTATTTAAGCTGATTTATGCAGGAGAATTGTCATCAGAAGAAATTTGTAGTCAATTATATGCGAGTAAAAAGAAAGACGCTTATCATGCGCTCAGAAAAAGACTGTATGAATCTCTAATCGATTTTTTGGCAGCATCTAACTTAGAAGAAGAGAGTTCTGATAAGATAGAAGTGATTAAATATATTTTAGTAGCACGTTCCTTTTTGCAACAGCAACAATTTGTTACAGGGTTTAAACTATTAAAAAAGGCAGCCACTATTGCTCGTGAATATCAATTGTATCCGTATTTAAATGAAATTTATCAGTTAAGAATTCAGTTTTCGTATGCTAATGAGGCAGAAGATTTAGAAGAACTAATTGCCGATTTTAGAGCAAATCAAAAGTTACATAGACTAGAAGAGGAGTTAAACATTGTATATGCTAAGGTAAGAAAGGTACTTCATCAAATAAGTAATAAAGGTGAGGTGGTAGATTTTCATAAAATCGTGTTGCAAATATTACATCAACAACAAATTAGTATTGATGAAACACTTTCTTTTAAATCGTTTTATCAATTATTAACTATTGCTAGTATTTCTGCTTTTGTAACTAAAGATTATATTCAAATAGAATCTTTTATGTTAGAAATGTATGCGTTGTTAGAAGAGCATCCAAATAAAGAAAAGGAAAGGTTTTATCACATTCATGTGTTATACATGATTGCCAATACGCTTTTTAGAACTAAGCAGTTTGAAAAATCTATGGAATTTTTGAAAAGAATGAATTCTGAAATAGCTAAAAACAAGCGAAAGAATGAACGAATTTTTAAGTTAAAGTATGAGTTACTTTATGTTTTAAATCTGAACTATACAAATTGTCAAGATGAAGCAATAGAACGGTTAGAATCTGTTTTAAGAAAAAAGCATCATGATTTAGTAGGTGTGTTAGATTTACATTTAAGTTTAGTAGTTTTTTATTCTCAAAAAGAAGAATTTAAAAAGTCTTATGCACTATTGTCTAAGCTTTATCATACAGATAATTGGTATCTAGAAAAAGTGGGTAAAGAATGGGTGATTAAAAAAAGTTTAATTGAGATATTGTTGTTAATAGAACTGGATTATTTGGAATTGTTTGAAAGTAGATTATTACGATTTAAAAGACAGTATGCTTCTTATTTAAAAGAAATAGGACAAGAGCGTGTGTTGATATTTTTGAAATATGCAGTACTTTATTATCAAAATCCAAAAGAAATTACTTCGGAATCCTTTTTAAATAAAGTAGAAAACTCTTTTGAGTGGATAGATGCAAAAGAGGAAGATATTTTTGTAATGAGTTTTTATGCTTGGTTAAAGAGTAAAATGATAAATAAACCAGTTTATAATGTTACTTTAGATTTGATAGAAATGGCTAAAAAATTATAAGAAAGCTTCATCAACAGGTTCCCAAAGTTCTATTTTATTACCGTCTAAATCAACAATCCAAGCAAACTTTCCGTAGCTGTATTCTTCTATCTCTCCGATAATAGTAACTCCTTCATTTTTTAATTCTTCTAGTAATTCTGTTAAATGTTCAACTCTATAATTAATCATAAAGTCTTTTTTAGAAGGAAGAAAGTGATTGGTGTCTTTTTTAAAGAGACTCCATTGTGTTGAAGCCTTATTGTTTTCATTGTCTTTCCACCAAAAAGTACAGCCCCAATCATCAGTATTAAATCCTAAATGTTTTTGATACCATTCTTTAGTAACATTTACATTTTCAGTTTTAAAAAATACACCGCCAATACCAGTTACTTTACCTTTTTTCATGAGAAAGAATTTAAAAACGATACAATTTACAAATAAAACTAATTATATACAGTAAAAGTAAAACCCTACAGGTTAAAAAACTGTAGGGCTCCTAAAAAATATAAACTAGACATAAAAATATAATTTATGCTCAATAACAATGCTTATTTATTTTTTGGTACCATTTAAAAACTTAGGTTTAAATACTAACATACCCCAAATCCAATTTTGCATTCCAGCAGCATTAACTTCTGGCACACCTTTTAGTTCATACATACCATCTGAAGCAAACATATGAGAATAACCAGCAACTAAAGCAAAACCTTTAAAACCTTGCTTGAAAACTAAATCTACTTCAGTTCCTAAAGATGATTCTCCGCTTGGTAAATCTTGATCAGCATTAAAGTTTAAAACTTTTACCATTAAATTTGATTTAGCTCCAAGTTTAAAATTTGAACTTACATGAATATCAAATAAACCTACAGAATTAGCATGGTTACCAACATAGAAATAATCCATAAATCCATTAAACTTATGATTTGTTCCGTATAATGGGAAGAAAGCAGAAGTAGCATCTGCATCAGTAGAGCTGTTTCCACTAATTAATTCTGCACCAGCACCTACAGTAATTTTATCTGAAGCCTTGTAAGTAGCGTCTAATCCAAGTAAATAAGCGCTTTCAACATCTTTATAGCTAGTACCATAAATAGCTCTACCCGTTTGTAAATATCCGTTTAAAGCAGCTCCGAATTTACCTGATTTATATTTTAAATGTGTACCAAATGTTTGTAAGTTTACTGTTTCTCCAAGTCCAATACTATGATTTTCAAAACCATTGTTCATAAATAATAAACTTCCAGAAAAAGTATCCCAACTTTGGTGTAAATGCAACATTTGCATTGTTTTATAAGTGAAAAAGCCAGAGGTGTTAAAATCGTTACCTACAGATACAAAACCGCCTGGGTTTTCAAAATCTTGATTAAAAGCCAAAGCTAAATCAGCGGCAAATTTCCCTTTTCTATATTTAATTAAACCAGCATCATGATTTCTACCTTGTTGTGCCCAGTCTAATCCACCTAAAATACGCTGATCATCATAAGATAATACTTGTCTACCTAATTTAGCAGAAAAACCATCACCGAAATCAACTTCAGCCCAAGCTTGAAAAACAGCAAAAGAATTATTTTGATCATTAGGTAAAATTTGTCGATTTTCTCCCCAAACAAGTACGTCTTGAAAACTTACAAAAAACTTGTAAGCATCTGTTTTATAACCAGCATTTAAACGTATTCTTGTAGAGGTAGCTAGTCCAGGGTCTGCGTCTTCAGGAATAATACTTCCAAATCCATTACGAAATTCAGTACGAGGTCTAAACTCACCACTTAATGTAAACTGAGCATTTACGGTGGTAACCACCATAAAAAGCAGTATTAAAAAAACATTCTTTGTTGTCATTTTTTTCATATTTGTAGTGTTTAATGTTCTAAAAAGTCTATTAGGTGTTTTCTGTATTCATAGTATTTATCATGTTCTAAAACGGTTTTTCTAGTTCTAGGTCTTTCAAAGTTGATGTTAAGTACATCACCAATTTTAGCTTTTGGTCCACTAGTCATCATTACTACTCTGTCTGCTAAAAAGATAGCTTCATCAACGTCGTGAGTAATCATAACTGCGGTAATTTTTTCTTTATTCCAAATCTCAATAAGTATGTCTTGTAATTCTCCTCTAGTTAAAGAATCTAACATTCCAAAAGGTTCGTCAAGTAGTAATACTTTTGGTTTTATAGCAAATGCTCTTGCAATTCCTACTCTTTGTTGCATTCCTTGAGATAATTCGCTGGCTCTTTTGTTAAAAGAATTTTCTAACCCAACTTTTTGTAAGTAATATTTAGCAATATCTTTTCGTTGTGCTTTTGTTGCATGTGGAAATACTTGATTTACACCTAGCAAAACATTTTGAAGTGAAGTCATCCAAGGCATTAAACTTGGAGCTTGAAAAATAACGCCTCTGTCTGGTCCAGGACCTTTAATCGGTTTCCCTAGTACAGATATATGACCTCCTGTAATTTCATTCAATCCTGCAATCATTGAAAGCATTGTTGTTTTTCCACAACCAGAATGACCAATAATTGTTACAAATTCTTCTTTCATAATTTGTAAATTCAAGTCTTCCAGTACAACATAATCTCCTTTAGGAGTTGGATATACTTTTTTTAAGTTTTTTAAATCCAACATAATATCCTTAGTAGCATTCACTTCAGTGATAATACTTGTGTTTTTTTCTAATACTTGTGTACTCATCTTCAATTCTCTTTAATTATGCTGAAATAAAACTTTTAGGCGCTAAATCTGGTAAAATGTAAGTTTCTTGGTTTTTAGATTTACGCTCATTTCCAATATCCATTAAATATTCAATAATGGCATTACGAGTCTTTTTGTAAACAGGATTGTCATTTAATGCTGTTTTATCTCTAGGGCGTTCAATATCAATGTTAAAAACAGGTCCTAATGTTGCATTTGGTCCAGGGCGTAAAGGAATAATTTTATCAGCCATATAAATTCCCTCATCCACATCATTCGTAATTAATAAGGCAGTTCTTTTATCTTTTTCCCAAATGTTTAAAATTTGATCTTGTAGGTTTCCTCTAGTCAATGCATCTAAGGCACCTAAAGGTTCGTCCATAATAATCATATCAGGTTTCATAGCTAAAGCACGAGCTACAGCTACACGTTGGCGCATTCCTCCAGATAATTCTTTAGGTAATTTGTTGATAGCAGGAGTTAAACCTACCATTTCAATATAATATGCTGATTTACGTTTCCAAACAGCTTTTTCTCTTTTAGGAAAGGCTTCTTTAACTGCCATTAATACATTTTGTTCTACTGTTAACCAAGGTAATAATGAGTAGTTTTGAAATATTACACCACGATCATGACTAGTTCCTTTAACAGGTTCTCCTTTAAATAATACTTCTCCTTTTGTAGGTTCTAAAAGTCCGTTTATTAAATTAACTAAAGTAGTTTTTCCGCTACCAGTAAATCCAACAATGGCAACAAATTCACCTTCTTCAATAGATAAGTTGATGTTAGAAAGTACTTCGGTTGCATTAGCGCCTTGTCCGTAAGTTTTGTGTATATTTTTTAATTCTAGATATGCCATTGGTGTCTTAATTTAAAGTTATAAATCTTTTTTTGTTAAAAAACAGGGTTTTACCTTATTTTTAAATTCCTTCGTTTTTGTTAAAAGACACCATGTTTTGGATTGTTAACATAATTCTGTCTAATAAGAATCCGATAATACCTATAACAAACATGGCTACAATAATTTTAGAATTAGAATCGTTGGCTCCATTTTGAAATTCTTCCCAAACAAATAAACCTAAACCAGGACTTTGAGCTAATAATTCAATAGCAATTAATACCATCCAAGCTACCGATAATGTAATACGTAAACCTGTAAATATTAAAGGTAAAGATGAAGGAAGCACTACTTTGAAAACTTTTTGTAATGCACCAAGCTTTAAAACTTTAGCTACATTTATGTAGTCTTTATCAACAGTAGAAACTCCCATGGCAGTATTTACTAAAGTAGCCCACATAGCACATAAACCTACACTGATAAAAGAAATTATAAAAGAGTTGTCTTTGCTTGATCCTAATAAAATTGTTTTTACAATCATAAACACAAGTAAGTACCAAACTACTGGAGATACAGGTTTAAATATTTGAATAAACCAGTTGAATGCATTTCTTAATTTATCGCTTAGTCCAATTACAATTCCTATTGGCACAGCAATAAATAGTGCTAATAGAAAACCAGCAAAAACTGTTTTTAAACTTGTTCCAATAATTTCTACAAAAGAAGCTCTACCAGTGTAAACGATCAATTTCTTTTTGGCTACTAAACCTTCGCTAATTTTATCAGCGTTATCAATGTTAAATTGTTTGATGCCTTCATTGGTAGATGCTACACTTTCGTAAAAATCTTTTTTATCTTGTTTAATAATGTAGTAATCGTTTACTAAAGTTATTAAAGAAGCCCATACCATACTTGGTGAAGGCAAAGTATTTGTTTGACAGCTTGATTCATTAGCTGCAAAACAAGCTTTCAAAGCATCAGCAGCCGCAACTCCTTGGTCAGCAAGTGCCTTTTCGACTCTATAGTTAATTTCTCTCTGACGTAAAGCCTCTGCACTTAAATACCAAATACCAATAAATGTTGCTATTGATAATACAGGTACAATTATCTTTTTAAAGATAGCCTCAAATGAAAAACTTGGTTTTTTGATGCTTATTTTAGAAGCTATGTTTCTAACGATTTCTAACCATTTAGCTTCTGCTGTTTTACTTACTGTTATACTTTGCTTCATGATATTGAACTTTTATTAGGTTTATATTTTTTAGGTGTAGCTTTTAAAGGTGTAAGCTATAAAACTTTCAATTTTCATTTATTTCTTTTCTTTATTACCAATAGAAAAGCTGTTGATATATGAAATAGGATCTTTTGCGTCGTACTTTTTACCATCAATAAAATCGGTAGTAGCTGGTTTGTAACCATCTGTTTCAGGGATATCTGAAGCAGGAATCTGTCCTTCCTCTACTAATAAAGTAGCTGCTTTTTTCCAGATATCTGGACGATAAATCTTTTTGATAGTTTCAGGATACCAGTTAGCAGGTTTTGTTTCTGTGATTTGACCCCAACGACGCATTTGAGTTAAAAACCAAATACCATCTGAATAAAAAGGATAAGTAGCATGATATTTATAGAATACATTAAAATCAGGCATTTCTCTTTTATCTCCCTTTTCAAATTCAAAAGTACCAGTCATAGAGTTTGCTAATACAATTTCATCAGCACCTACATATTGTGATTGTGATAATATTTTTACAGCTTCAGCTCTATTTGAAGGTTCATCTAACCATTTACCAGCTCTAATTAAGGCTTTGGTAACTGCAATAGCTGTATTCGGATTTTCATCAATAAACTTTTTAGTCATCACGAATACTTTTTCAGGGTTGTTTTTCCAGATATCATAGTTAGTGGTTACTGGAACTCCAATACCTTTAAATACTGCTTGTTGATTCCATGGTTCACCTACACAATATCCGAAGATAGTACCTGAAGCTAATGTTTTAGGCATTTGAGGTGGTGGGGTAACAGATAATAAAACTTCTGCATCAATTTGTCCTTGAGTATTGTCTTTAGTGTACATTCCTGGGTGAATACCTGCAGCAGCTAACCAATAACGTATTTCATAATTATGAGTAGATACAGGGAAAACCATTCCCATTTTAAATGCTTTACCTTCTCCTTTATAAGAAGAAATTACAGGTTTTAAAGCATCTGCTTTTATAGGGTGTATTGGTTTTCCGTCTTCACCTTTAGGTACATGAGGTTTCATTTTAGACCATACATCATTAGATACAGTGATACCATTTCCATTTAAATCCATAGAAAAAGTAGTTACTAATTCTGCTTGTCTTCCAAATCCAGCGCCAGCAGCAATTGGTTGACCGGCTAACATGTGTGAACCATCAAGTTGTCCGTCAATTACACGATCTAATACGTTTTTCCAATTCGACTGCGCCTCAACAGAAACAAATAGACCTTCATCTTTAAAAAAACCTTTTTCCTTGGCAATTGCTAAAGGAGCCATGTCGGTTAGTTTTATAAAACCAAAAGTCAATTGAGGTTTTTCAATTGCTAGTTTTTTAGTTTTTGATACTTTTTCTGTTTTAGTTTCTGTAATAACCTCTTTATTTTCAGGTTTTTTGTCTTTGCCCCCGCAAGCTATTAGCAGCATGGCTAATGATAAAAACCAGATAGAGTTTTTTAGTAGCGTTCTCATTGTTTTATTTTTAGATTAAATACGTATTGATACTTATTTTTAGCAAATATATACGTAGTTTTAAAATAAGCTTATGAGAAAGAGCGTGTAAAATTATCTTTTTAAAACACAAGAAAACCTGCTTTTTAGCAGGTTTTGTTTTTAAATTACTGGTTGTGAGGTGTTCTTGTTTTTACGTATCTAAGTAAAAATTGTGTTCGCTTATTTCTTTTTTAAGTAGTTCAATATCAGGTATTCCGATTTTTTTGCCCTTGGCAATAATTAAATTTTCTTTTTTGAGTGCAGAAATCATTCTAATTACTTGTTCTTCAGTAGTGCCAGCATAATCTGCATATTCTTTTCTGCTTAAAGTTAATTTAAGGAAATCGTTGGTGTTTCCGAATTTTCGATTTATATATAATAAGGTATCGATTACACGTTCTCTAACAGTCATTTGAGATAACGTTTTGACTTTCGCTTCGCTAGCATTTAATTCTTCAGCATAAAAAAGCATCAGGTCATAAGTGAATAAAGGATTTTCATGTAATACTTTTTGTAAGATGTCTTTTGAAAAATAGCAAAGTATGGTGTCTTCTAAAGCTGAAGCTCCAATTGAATAGTATTCTTCAGTTCCAAATCCACGATGTCCAATAATTTCACCTTCTTTTGCAAAACGTACTATTTGTTCTCTTCCGTTAATTCCTGTTCTTAAGACTTTTACTTTTCCTTTTAAAATAAAAAACAACCCGTTAACAGGAGCACCTTCAATAATAAACTGTTGTCCTTTTTTACATCGAATAGTATTTTTATTTTCAAAAAAATTAGCGTCTTGTAAAGCAGCTTTATTACGATTGATAAGGCAGGATGTGTTTTCACAGTTTTCGCACGAAATATGAAGGTTTGCTTTTGTTTTTAAGGGCATAATGTCGTTTTAAATAATAAATAGCTACTAAACGAATATAAGTATTTGTACGTATGATTAAAAATCATGGATTTACTTTTCAAGAGTAACTAAAAAACGATACTGATTTTTATCAATACCCAATTTTTAGCTTCGTTTTTTCATTTATTCATATTTATTTTATTCGTAAATAATTCTTTACAAAGATTCGTTATATTTGGTTAGATATAACGAATACAAATGATAACCATACAAGAAGCATTGTCTATTGTAAAAGATAATAGCAAACCTTTATTAAAAGAAACTACCAAAAAAGTAGAAAAAGCAGGTGGATACTTATTGTGTCAAGATGTTGTTTCTCCCATATATATGCCTCCATTCAGACAATCTGCTATGGATGGATATGCGTTATGTGTTCATGACTCGGTGGAATATACTTTGATTGGAGAGGTAAAAGCAGGTGATGATATTGAGCCAAAATTATTACCTGGACAAGCTGTTCGAATTTTTACAGGAGCAGCGGTACCAGACTCTGCTGGTGTTGTTATTATGCAAGAGAAAGTAACTGTAAAAGGAGAGGTTATTTTAATTGAAGATACTATTTCTGATGGTAAAAATATACGTCCTTTAGGAGAGCAGGTTCAAAAGGGAGGATTAGCCTTGAAAAAAGGAACTAAGTTAACACCTGCAGCTATTGGGTATTTAATTTCATTAGGAATTACTGAGGTGCTTGTATACAAAAAGCCATCAATAGCAATAGTGAGTACAGGAAATGAACTTGTACAGGCTGGACAAGATTTACCAAAAGGTAAAATTTATGAAAGTAACTCTAAAATGTTATTATCTGCACTATATTCTTTAAAGTTTTATGATGTAGAAATTCACACAATAGTAGATGATTATGAGCAAACCAAATCGAAATTATCAACAATTATTAACTCGTCAGATTTAGTGATTGTTACTGGAGGTGTTTCGGTAGGAGATTACGATTTTGTGGGAAAATCATTGAGAGAGTTAGCAGTACAAGAGCTTTTTTATAAAGTAAAACAGAAACCAGGAAAACCTTTGTTTTATGGTAAAAAAGGAGAAACGCATATTTTTGGATTACCAGGAAATCCCGCAGCAGCATTATCTTGTTTCTACTTATACGTATATATGGTACTACAAAAAATGATGAATAGAGCTGTGGTTGAGTTGCCAAGAGTTAAAGCTAAAACGACCAATGCTTTTATAAAAAGAGGAGACCGTCCACAGTTTTTAAAAGCAATATATAAAGAAGGAAATATTACCTTATTAGAAGGTCAAAGTTCTGCAATGTTACAAACTTTTGCATTGAGTAATGCGTTGGTTTTTGTTCCGTTAGAAGTGAGTAATGTGAATGTTAATGATGAATTAGAAACCATTTTGTTACCTGTTTAAAAAATGAGTAATTATAAGATTAAGAGTAGAATTTGGATAGAATCTGATAAGATTGTTTTTTTAGGAGAAGGTCGTATTCAATTATTAAAAGCAATTGAAGCTACAGGTTCACTATCAAAAGCTGCTAAATCTTTAAAATTATCATATAAGAAAGCATGGCATTTGTTAGATTCTGTAAATAAATCAGCTAAAAAACCTGTTACTATGAATAAGATAGGAGGCAAAGGAGGAGGAGGTACAGAGTTGACTGCTTATGGAAAATCGTTGATTCTTGTTTTTGAAAACATCAATCAACAATGCTGGAAGTTTTTAGATAATGAATTAAAAAAGTTAGATAATATTTAGTTATGTTAGAAGAATATACATCTTTGTTTTTTGTCATTTTACCAGTAGTTGCTTTTTTGTATGCGAGTGTTGGACATGGAGGGGCAAGTGGTTACTTGGCGTTAATGGCTTTGTTTTCATTTCCTACAGAAACGATGAAACCTACTGCCTTACTTTTAAATTTATTTGTAGCTGGAGTATCGTTTTACCATTATTATAAAGAAGGTCATTTTCATAAAAAACTATTTTTATCCTTTTCAATAGCATCTATTCCAATGGCTTTTTTAGGCGGAACCATGTCTATTCCAACGTCATTATATAAAAAGATTTTAGCAGGACTCTTAATATTTGCAATTTTAAAAATGTTGAATGTTTTTGGAAAAGAATCTAATGCTAATAAAGATTTTAAAGTAGGTTTAGGAATTGTAGCTGGAGCAGTTATTGGTTTTTTCTCTGGATTGATAGGTATTGGTGGAGGAATTATTTTAACACCGATTATTTTATTAATGAGTTGGGGAAATATGAAGCAAGCAGCAGGAGTTTCAGCACTTTTTATTTGGGTGAATTCTTTAGCTGGATTATTAGGACAATTAAGTAGTGGGGTGCAATTACACAAAGAATCGTTTTGGTTAGTAGTTGTTGCGTTATTTGGAGGCTTTTTAGGAAGTTATTATGGGAGTAAAAAATTAAACAATCAAGTGTTAAGATACGTGCTGGCTTTTGTATTGTTAATTGCTTGTGTAAAACTAGTTTTAACATAGGATGATTACAAAAAAAGATATAACAGGGATAGTTCTTGCTGGTGGAAAAAGTAGTAGAATGGGAACTGATAAAGGGCTGCTGTTATTTCAGAATACACCTTTTGTACAGCATAGTATAAATGCGTTAGATTGTTTGGTGTCTGATATTTTGTTGGTTTCAAACAATGTAGCCTACGATGTGTTTAAAGTAAAAAGAGTACAAGATTCAGTAGTTGATTTTGGACCTGTTGCAGGAATTTATGCAGGTTTATCGGCCTCTTTAACACCTTATAATATTGTGTTAAGTTGTGATATCCCTCTAATTCAAACTGTAATATTAGAAAAACTACTGAATGCAGTAGATAAAACATCTGAAGTTATTTTAATAGAAAGTGATGGAAGAAAAATGCCTTTAATAGCACTCTATAAAAAAGAATGTATGTTTCAATTTAAGGATGCTATCGAAGCTAAGGAACATAAGTTACAAAAGGTATTGGGTAAACTAAAAGTAAAATCGGTATTACTAACTAAAGAGGAAGAAGAGTTGGTAACTAATGTAAATACAAAGGAAGAACTAAATGCGATTATAGATGATGATAACAGTTAAGTATTTTGGACAAGTTTCGGATGTAACTCACAAAAAAGAAGAGCAAATTACAGTAGAGAAGGGAACTATTACTGATGTATTAGCTCATTTGTTAGCCGAATATCCAGAGTTAAAAAATATAGATTTTAAGGTAGCGCAAGGACAAGAATTAGTGAATGATAAAGTAGTATTGTCTGGTGAAGAAATCGCTTTGTTACCACCTTTTGCAGGGGGATGATTTAGAACTTAGAATTTTGTTTGGGATATTATGAAAGAGGAAAAATTCGTAATTAAAGTTAGACAACAATCAACTAAATAAAAATGGAAAGTAAAAAACCAAAAAATGTTTTTAAAGAAGGCGCTATTTCACCTCAGTTTATAGCAAATTCTATAGAAAAGCATCAGAGTAAAACTAATATTGGAGCTCATAATATTTTTTTAGGTCAAGTAAGAGCTGATGAAATTGAAGGTAAAACAGTTACCGCAATTGACTATACAACTTATGAAGGAATGGCGAATGCCAAGTTTCATGAAATTAGAGAAGCTACTTTTGAGAAGTATGATATTACTTGTATGCATATTTATCACAGCGTAGGTAGAGTAGCAGTAGGAGAGATTTGTTTGTTTGTATTTGTATCTAGTTCTAGAAGAAGAGTGGTTTTTGAAGCATTGGAATATGTAGTTGAAGCTATAAAAGCTGAGGTTCCAATTTTTGGAAAAGAACTGTTTGAAGATGCTAGTTATCAATGGAAAGTAAATACGTGATTTTAATTGTCAGTGCGCTGTGGTCAGTTGGCAGTTTTTTCAGTGATCAATGATCGGTTATCAATGATCATTTTTTGAAGAGCAATAAGATTAATATATAATAAAGAAAAACTTTCGACTTTTGTCTTTGGACTTTAGACTGATGTTTAGTTGTCATTTTTGAAAGGCATTAAAATTTAAAGACAAAAACAAAACTTTGTACTCAATACTCAATACTCAATACTCAATACTTAATACTCAATACTAAAAAAAATGGTAGATATTACACATAAAATAACCACATTACGATTAGCAACTGCAGAAGCTATACTAAAAGTAAGTGATATAAAAACAATTGAAGCTTTACAAAATAATACAGTACCTAAAGGTAATGTGTTTGAAATAGCAAAAGCGGCAGGATTGTTAGCTGTAAAAAATACATTTACTGTAATACCCGATTGCCATCCGTTGCCAGTAGAATTTACCTCAATTTCTTATGAGATAGAAGATTTAACGGTAAAAATTTATGTTGCTGTAAAAACGGTGTATAAAACAGGAGTAGAAGTAGAAGCAATGCATGGAGCTAGTATTGTAGCGTTAACAATGTACGATATGTTAAAGCCTATTGATAAGCAAGTAGAAATAGGAACTGTACGATTGTTAGAAAAAAGTGGAGGGAAAAGTAGTTTTAAAACAAAACATAGGTCACAATTAACCGCAAGTGTAATTGTTTGTTCAGATTCTGTTTCCGAAGGAAAAAAAGAAGACAGTGCAGGAAAGGTAATTATAAAAAAGTTAGAAGCAAATAATGTAGTTGTGGAGAATTATGATATTGTGCCTGATGAAATTGAAGTCATTAGGGAAAAAGCAACCACTTATGCAACAAAAAATCATTTGGTAATTTTTACAGGAGGTACAGGTTTGTCTTTTAGAGATGTTACTCCAGAAGCATTATTACCAATTATTGAACGTCGTATTCCAGGAATAGAAGAAGCAATTAGAGATTATGGACAAGAACGCATGCCTTATGCAATGTTATCGAGAAGTGTTGCCGGAACTTTAGGAGATGCTTTGGTATTAGCATTGCCAGGTTCTACAAAAGGAGCGTCAGAATCTATGGATGCTGTTTTTCCACATGTATTGCATGTATTTAAAATATTAAAAGGACAGAAACACGAGTAAATGACAGCAATTAAAAAAACACTAACCGATAGTTTTGGTAGAGAGCATACTTATTTACGTATTTCGTTAACCGAAAAATGTAATTTAAGGTGTACGTATTGTATGCCTGAACACGGAATTCCATTAACACCAAAAAGTCATTTAATGTCTGCGGATGAAGTGTTTGAAATTGCTAAAATTTTTGTGGAGAAAGGAGTTTCTAAAATTCGATTAACAGGAGGTGAGCCATTAGTCCGAAAAGATTTTTTAGACATTTTAAAAAGATTAGCTTCTTTAAATGTTCAATTAGCGTTAACCAGTAATGCAGTTATCATAGATCGTTTTGTTGATGATTTAAAAGTTTATCAAGTAAACGATCTTAATATTAGTTTGGATTCGCTTCAACCAGAAAAGTTTCATCATATTACGAAGAGAAATCAGTTTAAAAAAGTACATGAAAACTTATTAATGCTTATTAAAGAAGGTTTTCGTGTAAAGGTAAATGTGGTACTCATGAAAGGTTTTAATGAAGATGAGATTGTTGACTTTATTAATTTATCTCAAAAATATCCTATCAGTATCCGATTTATAGAGTTTATGCCTTTTGATGGAAATAAATGGGATAAGTCAAAAATGGTTTCCTACAAAGAAATTATGAATGTTGTTAGAGAATCGTTTGGAGAAAATGAAGTAGAACGATTGTTAGATGCACAAAATGATACTGCTAAAAATTATAAAATATCAGGTTATAAAGGAAGTTTTGGAATAATAAGTTCAGTTACCAATCCGTTTTGTGATACTTGTAACAGAATTCGATTAACTGCTGATGGAAAATTAAAAAATTGCTTATTTTCAGCTACTGAGTCTCATTTATTACCACAATTAAGAGTTGGTAAATCTATTGAGGCAATTATTGAAAAAGAAGTGAAATCTAAATTTAAAGTTCGTGGAGGAATGAATTCCCTCGAAAAATTAGAAAACCCCGATTTACATTCGAAAAATAGAAGCATGATTAGTATTGGGGGATAATGTTTAAAGGTTGCTATGGATAAACTAGAATTACAGTTTTTTGATAATATTAAGCGGTTTAAAAACTCTAAAGATTTTAAAAGTAAGTTTGAACAGGAATATAAGATATGTAATGATTATCAAATACAAATAAATTACAAAAAAGAGCTAAACCAAGGTTGTACTAGAATAAATAACTTTTTTGAGTTTTATATTAATGGTATTCCGCTTAGTCAGATACTAGACAAGTTTTTTAACAATTCTGAAACTCTACTAAACAATCAAAATGGTCAAATTGGATATTGCAAAAACTCTTATAATTTTGATAAATTAGTTATCAATAGTTTTTTAAAGAAGCCAATAACAAGTAAAGATTTGAGTATTTTTCCTAAAGAAGGGAAAGAAGAATGGTTTTTAGATTTTGTAGATGAACTGAATAAAGCAATTAACGAAGACGCTTTCTTTAGGTTTTATATTTGTTCTGTGTGCGGAGATGGTTACTGCCATCTGACATTGGGAAAGGTTATTAAAAATGAAAAAACATTTTCATGGATTTTTGAAAATTTTAAAGATGAAACTTTAAAATTTGAATTTGATAGTGATTCTTATATAAAAGTATTTAATGATTATTTGAAAGAATGTTTAATGGGGAATTGAAAAGATTATCAGGTTGTTATTCGCTATCTTAACTACTGGTAGAAAATACAAATAACATAATAAATAATTTGCTTTTTATTTTCAGATGCTGAACTTATAAAGGTTTAGACTTTATGTAGGGTCAGTAGGATTATTAAAACTTTTAAATTAAATGGAAAGAATAAGATTAGAAGATTTACCCAAAATCTTAAATGAAGATATAATAAATATCCTCGCATTCATGGCTAATGAAATTCCACAATCAAAAGATTGGCATGATATTTTTGAAGTTTTATCAGATGTTGATTACAGAAGAGTTATGGATAGGAGGAGAGAACTTCAAAATCAAGAGGAACAATCTCGAAAGGCAGCAATGACAGAAGAAGAAAAGATAGAAGAGAAAAATAAAATAGATGAATTTATAAGAAATCTTAAGCCTACAGATTTTTTTGGTAATATGGGGCAGCCAGAAACGATAGAAGATCTTAAAAATAGATATGGAGAGTATTCTTCAGATTATGATGATAGTAAAATAGAAGAAAAAAATAATTCAATAAACTTGATAGAATCTTTTCCTGAAAAGACAACATTCGATAGTTCCTCTTTATTATATTTTTATGAATCAATAAATGAATTAACAATTCGAGTTATAGAGGGGGTAAAACAAGTACAATATAGGTTTTATAACCTCATAGAATATTATCAGTCTAGCAAGAATAATGAAAATCAAGGAATTTTTGAAAAGAAATCTTCAGATTGGTTGAGCAAGATTGAGTACGATAATTCTTATTTAATCCACAAATTAGATAAACAAACTATAAAACATTTCGTTTTTAATATTAGTGATTTAAGTTTTGAAATTCTTGCAGAAAATTATGTTAAAGATTTAGAATTTTATGAAGTTTATAGAGAACAGGAACTTGTGAGAAAAATAATAAAATGAAGTTAGAGCCAGTATTTAAATATTTAAGTAATTCATTATTAAGAGATACAGGTTTAGAGTATTATCCAGAATCTAAAAAGGCATTAACGATAGTAAATCTAGCTAACCATAAAGAAAATAAAAATGAAACATATGGCTTTTTATTTTCTGATGTTATTACTATTTCACAAAGGGTTAAGAATAAAATGAATGCTGATTTATTAGGTTGTACAGATGTTGGAATGTTACATTTTTTATATTATTTGAATTTAGAAGATGAAAAAAAGCGATATGTGTTTCATACTGAAGAAAATTTTATTGTTATTGAAGCTAAGGCAGTTGAACTGATAGAGGGGCTATACTTTATGTAGATTCGGTATAATTATTAGAGCTTTTAAATTAAATGTAGAGAGAATATTGAGATATTTCCTAGCTTGGGCTGATATATATCATGGAACAATGAGTGATGGAATAACATTAGAGTTCGCAATAAAGAACGATATAATTGAATCTGCTTATCCAAATTTAACACTATGGTAGAAAAATGGCAAATTATAATAAAAAAACAAAATTAATACACATAGAAAATATAGATAACTACAGATTGTCGTATTTGAAGTATAAAAATACACCATTAATTAATGTAACTTTAAAATCCACGAAAGAAGACCATTATATAGGTGATTTTTTATCATGTCATAAGGATAAAAATGATATAAGAGACGATATTCTTAATATGATAGATAATGTGTTAGATAATAAATCTTTAAATGAGGTTTTGAGTTCGCAATACTTATCTGTTTATGTAGAAAAAGAAAATTCCTTTTTTATAGAAAGTTCTGATTTAGTTATTGGAAAAAAGATTGCCATGGAACATTCGAAGATGTTAATTCCAACTCCAATTTTTAAGGAAATCACACAACAATGGCTTGTTTTTTTAGAATTAGAACAAGGAAGATGAGATTATGTCAAAGAATAATTTCATAATATATACATTTATCTATTTAGTACTTTCAAGTTTTTTTCTACTTAAAGTAGGACCAAACATGTTAAGGTCAGGAAAGGTTATAGCTATAAAACCTGAAGATGCTGGTAATATAAAAAGTATGAACTTCTCCTATCATATAGCTAGTAAACAATATTTGAATGTACAACTAAATACAACAAAGAGAGGTATAAGATTTCAGTATTATCTTCCTGATAATGATCAAGAAAAATTGATAGATATTTTAGGTGATAATAACTTAATTAATGATGAGAACGAGCTTTTGAGTCAAGTCCCTATTATATTTCAAAGAAATGACTTGGAGTTTTTTAAAAATATTGAAGTTATATATTTTAAAGATGAATTAACTTTTTTATCGATAAATGATAAAACAATATTAGGAAGTAAAAATGTATTAGGTAGAATAATTATAATAGTCTTAAGCTATTTTATAATGGTTTTAGGAGGGGTGGGATTATTGATTTTTCCATTGAATTTGTTCTTACAGATTAGAGATAATGAAAATACAGGAAAATCAATTTATGTTCCAAACAGACTAGATGGGGTAAAATATATCTTAAGAGTTTTAAAAAAAATAAATTTGAAAGAAAAACGCTCCCATGTTGCCGCGAGAAAGAGTAATAAAAAGTAACGGCTACCGTTAGTATTTGCTAGTGGTATATCAGTTGTTAAAAAATAATATTTAAAAAGCTACTTTGCATTAAAGTGTAAGTTAATTTAGTTATCTAATTATTCAGCATGAGTTGAGTGTTAGCGTCGGGGTGAAAAAAATGAAATGAAAAAAAATATAACTAGTTTTTTAATAACAATATTGATAATTACAGTATTAATTTTAGGTTTTAAATTATTAGATAATATAGAATTTTATATAATCATATTTATTGTTCTTTTATTAACAAGTCTACTACTTCTACTTAATAAAAAATCAAGAAAAGTTGGTTTTGGTATTCTTTTGGCTTTATTGATGTGCTTATTAGGTTTTATAATATTAGACAGTATGTTAAAAGGATTAATTTAGTTAATGAATCTTCAGTACAGTGTTACTAACAACCTCTTTTCCTGATAGGTTGTAAAAATAATATTGTATATTAAACTATTGATTTGAATACTAGTCTAATAAGATGAACTATTTAATTATCAATAGTTGAAATAAAGTTTAAGTAGCTTATTTTATTACAATAACATATCATTACAAACCTATCTATGCATTATATAGCAATCCCCATTTTTAATATTAGAACAATATTTTTTGCAGTTTCATTTATTATATTTTCTGCATGTAACAAAGGAAGTGACAACCTTGATAACGGATCATCATCTCCCAATTCTCCGAACATACTTTTAATTATAGCAGATGATTTAGGAAAAGATGCTATAAATGGTTTTTCAGAAGGAAACATAAAGCCAGTTTCACCTAATATAGATAAGATAAGAACAGATGGATTGTCTTTTTCTAAATTTTGGGTGTATCCAACTTGTTCACCAACACGGGCTTCAATATTAACAGGAAAATACGGTTATCGTACAGGTGTAAAATGGGCTTCAGATGTTCTTGATGAATCAGAAACGAGTTTACAAGAATATATCAATAATCAAACTTTAGATCGATATTCAACGGCAATTGTAGGAAAATGGCATTTGTCTGGAGGTAATAGTACTTTTAATCCAGAAGTCTTTGGCATCGATTATTATGCAGGTTTAATTAGAGGAGACGCAGGTGATTATTTTAATTGGCAATTAACAGAAGACGGTGTGGCTACTACAGAAACTACCTACATAACAACGAAATTTACCAATTTAGCAATTGATTGGATACAGCAACAAAATAAACCTTGGTTTATGTGGTTGGCTTACAATGCACCTCATACACCGTTTCATGTACCACCAAGCGAAATGCATAATCAAGGAGATTTACCAGAATATACTTCAGGAATGGATGCAACTCCGTATTACATGGCAGCTATAGAGGCAATGGATTTTCAAATAGGAAGACTTTTAGATAGCATGACTGATAGCGAAAGAGAAAATACGGTTATTATTTTTATGGGAGATAATGGTACTCCAAATCAGGTAGCCCAACAACCATATTCAAATACAACAGCAAAAGGAACTTTATATCAAGGAGGAATAAATACACCGTTGTTTATTTCAGGAAAAGGAGTAACAAGAAAAGGTATAGATGAGAATTTAATTACAAGCTCAGATTTGTTTGCTACTATTGCTAGCATTTCAGGAGTACCTGTAACGGAAATTCATGATAGTAGAAATTTTAGAACTTTGTTTACTGAAGAAACAGTGTTAAGAGGTTATCAATATTCTGAAAAGGATAATGGAAGCGATGATCTTTTGACAATAAGTAACGGTGATTATAAGTTGATTGAAAATGCAAATGGAAGTGCTGAATTTTATAATTTAAACAATGATCCTTATGAGCAAAATAATTTATTAAATGGCGCATTAAATGGATCTGAATTTACAACAAAATCAATATTAGAAAACGAGTTGACAAAGATTAGGCAGTAAATTGATTTTTGAGAGCACTTAGAAAAAAATATGAATATTAGTTTTGATCTTGATGGAACTTTAATTCCGTTCAATAAAGAATTTGAAACAGAAAAAAGAAGTTTATTAGCAAAGCTTTTTGGAATAGAGAGGCTGAGAAAAGGTAGTTCTGTTTTAATTGCTGATTTACAACGAGAAGGTCATAAGATTCATGTGTACACCACATCTTTCCGATCTAAAATAAAAATCCGAATTATGTTAAAGTACTATGGGGTTTCAGTAAATAAAATTATTAATCAGACTAGAAACAGGAAAGTTCTAAAATCATTAAACCTAAATCTATCAAAATACCCACCTGCATTTGGTTTTGATTTGCATATAGATGATTTAAAGGGAGTTGAAATAGAAGGAGCTAAGTTTAATTTTAAGGTTGTAGTTGTGAGTTCTTCGGATATTAACTGGGTTTTAAAAATAAAGAAGAGTCTAACATCTGTTAAAAATTTGTAGTTAATTATTCATTTCATTAAAAGAATTTATATGAATAAGGTTTTTCGTTAATTTTACGATTGAAAAATTGTAGAATAAATGTATAAAAATCAAGAGTTGAATCAAAAAAACACCTCTGAATCAAAATTAAAAAGGATTGATAGGAATTATATTTCTAGTGAAATTAGAAGTGTCTTTAATTTAGAAAAAGGATTGTTTTTTACAGTAAAAAGTTTGCTAATAAATCCTGGGAAATCAGTTAGGGAATTTCTTTTTAAAGATAGAAAGAAATATGTAAAACCAATTGTTTACTTGTTAATAGCAGCTATTCTTTTTTCATTTATCATAAAAACATTAAACCTTAATGTAAGTTTTTTTAATGTGAATAATATTAAAGGGCTTCGTGATCTTATTAGAGGAAGAGAAGTTGGTGATTGAACTCAAAGAAATTTAGGGTATTCTCAATTAGTAATGGGATTGTTTATTGGAGTGTGGCTTCAGGTATTCTTCAAGAAAGCAAATTATAATTTCTATGAAATATTAGTGATGTTATCGTTTGTTTTAGGAGAAGCATTTATACTCTTGGGCATTTTTTTAATTTTAGCAGCTTTGTTTAAAAGTCCAATTATAGGAGTTATAGGTTCTTTAGTGTATTTCATTTACATTATTTGGGCTGTTTCACAGTTTTTTGGTGGAAAAAATGTCAAGAATTTTATCAAATCATTTCTAGCTTATTTTTTAGGGAACATAACTTATTTGTTAGTACTAGTTATAATTGCTTTTCTTTTAAAATTGGTACTTTAGTTTTTAATGGATAAATTCGATAAAAAAAAGGGTATGGAAACACAAATATTTAAACCCAATAAAAAACAAAATATCATTTTAATGTTAGTTTGTTTAATTTTTATCATAGGAGGAGTTTTTATGATTAAAAGTGGTGAGCCCAAAGGGTGGTTTGTAGCAATATCTTTTGGATTAGGAATCATCGTTTCTATAGTTCAATTGTATCCAAACGCATCTTACTTAAAGCTTACAGAAGAAGGTTTTGAGGTAAAAAGTATGTTTAGAGCATCTTTTACAAAATGGGCAGATATTAAAGACTTGAGAAAAGGAAGTTTGAATGGAAATAAAATGATTTTCTTTGATTATACCGACGAACATAAAAAATGGAAACAAGGAAAGAAAGTGGCTAAGTTTTTATCAGGAAAAGAAGGAGCAATACCATCTTCATATAATATCAAAACAGATGATTTATTAGCATTAATGTTAACTTACAAGTCAGAGGTGGTTAAGTATAGGTAAAAGAGAGGTATTTATACATAATAAAAAATAAATTGATTAACATCATTAATATTACTTAAGAAAATGAAAATTACAAATAAGATTTTAGTACTAATGTTAGTACAGATAAGCACGGCTTCTTTTTGTCAGTCAGGTAGTAAAATTGTGAAAAAATTTTACTCTGATATGTATTTAAATGGATCTAATAAATACAATGGTTCATTAGAGAAATCGAGAGCAGCTCTCGACTATAAATATTTTTCTAATGAAATGAAACACCTTATTAAAACACACTATTTAACTATTCCTAGAAAAGATTCACACACTACTATAAGTGAAAAAACAAGTGAAGGATGGATGTTAACATCTATTGGTAAGGTAAAAAATATATTAGGGTTTGATATTGAGATTAAAAGAAAGTTTTTAATAAAAAAAATTGATAAAAGAAAAAAGATAGTGAACTCTCAAGACCTTATTTCTTTTAATTTAAACTTTAAAGTAGAGCATAAAAAATGGGATTATTTATGGGATTTACAAAAAAATGAAATTATAAATGATATAACAAAGAATCTAAAATTAGAGGTTGTTTCAAGTGATAAGGAGCCTTTAAGTAATAATTTACAAGAAGGTAAACTTAAAATAGTTAACAATTCTGATTATGATGTTAAAAACATTGAAATTGTAATTGATCACTTTGATGCAGATGGTATTTCAGTAAATACAGATGTAAGGGTTATAAAAGATATTATAAGGTCAAAAGGTTATAGAGAGTTTAATTGGTCTAGTTATGATTGTTCTAAATGTGTTTCACAAAAATATAAAGTAAATTTTTTTGAAGATTAATGTTTTCCTGATATCAATGATAATAGGCTTACTTTACCAAAACTTTTTTCTCAAAAGCACTTTTTGGCGCTTCACAAACCGAGCACTTGTAAGAATCAGGTAAACTATCAAAAGAAGTATGCGGTTGTATGTTTTGTGTAATATCACCATAAGTTTCATCATAAATAGTAAAACATTCCGTGCATTGATGAATTTCATCTTCAATTACTTCTTTTTTACTGTTCTTTTTAGAAGTGGTGTTTTCTTGTTCGTTTCCTAACTGTTCAAAGTATAATTTACTTAATTCCATTAGTAAGCCAGGAAGCTCTACTTGATCTACATCTTGAACGTGCATTACGTATTCTAATGAGTTAGGATCAAAATTCTTAGCATACAATAAATTATAGGTATCGCGAATTACAAAATCGTCAATAGGAGCAGGGCGTTTATTCTTTTCAATAACAATAGAAGTAAAATTATAAGCATCATTATTATAGTTTGTTATACCGAAAGTTAATCCGTAGGTACTGATGTCATTTTGGTCAAAATTTGTAACTAAATACTTTTTTAAATTTAAAGCATCTTTATCGTTTACAGGTAAATGCCAATTGAGTTCTAACATAGAATGACGTACGTTAATACCAAATCTACCCAATAATTTTTCCCAAGCTAATTTAGAAGCAACAGGAATTCCTTTTACAATAAACGATTTCCATGGAGTAATAGAAATTTTACCAATTTTATTTTCATTACATAAATCGCACATTTCCTTTAAAAAAGAAATAGTGTATTTGTTGTTTCGCCAATATAACCCTAACCAATATTTATCACCAATACGATTCATGCCTTCGTAATAAGGAAAAGGATGAAATGGAACTTCTAAAGGTTTGTCAACAGTTCTATTATTTGTTTCAACAGCATCATTCACTAATTCAAAAACAGTGTCAATATTTTCGGGTTCTTCAATCAGAACGTTTTCTATAGCTTGTGCTACCTTGTGTAAGTCCCAACTATAAATAAGAGCAGGATACATTTTTATTTTTCTCCATGATGGTAAACGAAGGTATAAGTACCAGTAATCTTCGTTTTCAGAAGCAATAAAATTGATGTTCCCTGTAAATAAAGGAACTAATCGTTGTTTAGGATCAGTAATATTTACTCGTAATTTAGGCTGGTATTTGAATTGTTCAATAACATATAAATACCGAGCACTTGTAAGCCAAGATGTGTTGTTAAATATGTCTGAAGAAACATAAGAAGAAACCACATTTTGTGCTTGATTTTCACCAGGGGGAATGATTTCAGCATCTTTAAAAGCGTTTAGTTTTTCATCATCAATATCTTTTAAAAATATAATGTCTTGCCTTGAACCAAAAGAAATAGTATCCATTCCCATAGTTTCGGCTGTTTCACAAATACTTTTTAATTCACCAGGAGAAAGTGTTCCACCATTAATTAATAATCGACTTAGTTTTTTCATGCTAAAATTTTAGTGTTTAGAAGAATTTCTCTTACTTCGGTTTTACAACTTCCGCAACCTAAACCAGCTCCGGTTTTATTACATAGTTCGGTGAAATCAGCACAACCATTTAAAATTGTTTCTTCAATGTTTCCTTTTCCTACTTGGCTACACGAACAGACTAGTTTTCCTTGTACAATTTTATTAGAAGCTGTACCTCTTAAAATAGTACTTCGTTTTTCTGCCATTTCAGTTTTGCTCTCTATCATTGTTTTAAACTCGGCAAACTCACTTTTGTCTCCCATTAAAACTGCACCAATTAATAAATCATCTTTTACAATACACTTTTTATAATAGCGTTGCGATTCATCTAAAAATACGATTTCCTCATAACTAGGATCGTTTTTAGGAACAATAATGTCGCCAATACTGCATAAGCTTAAATCATTGAATTTTAAAATATTCATTAAAACAGAGCCTTTGTATACGCTACTAACATCACCCGCTAAAAAATTGGCTAAAATAGCAGCCTGTTCTTCAGCAGCTGAGGTAATTCCAAATAACTTATTTTTAAACTCTGCAATTTCTCCAATAGCAAAAATATCAGGATGAGAAGATTGTAAATGTTCATTAACAATTACACCTCTACTACATAAAACACCATTATCTCTGGCAATTTCTATATTCGGTTGTGTACCAATGGCGTATACAATAGCGTTGGCTGTAATTGATTTCCCACTTTTTAGTGTAATGTTTAAATCATCTGTATCATCATCTTCAAAAACAGTACTTACTTCATTATCAAAATAAATCTGAATACCTCTTTCTTGAACATCTAAAGCCAGTAGTTTACTAGAAACTTGATCTAATTGGCGCTCCATTAAACGAGAGGCACGTTGTACAATGGTAATACGTACATTTTTATGTTTCATGGCAGCTGCTAACTCTAAACCTAACAATCCACCACCAACAATTACTACATGCTGTTTTTCTGGAGGAAGATTTGTAGCATCTAAATAAGCTTTAAATCGATCAGCATCTACCTTATTACGCATGGTAAATTGTCCTGGTAAATTTATTTGAACATCTCTAGGAATAAAAGCTCTACTTCCAGTAGCCATTATTAACTTATCAAAAGAATGCGTTACATTATTGCTATCAATCACTGTTTTTTCAGCAGGATTTATTTTTGAGATAGTGGTTTCAGGATAAGTGTGAATGTATAATTCTTCTAACTCTAGTTTCTTAATTTTTAATAATTCTTCCCAAGATAATTCTTCAGTAACATATTCAGGGAGTAAAACTCTATTATAAAATAGATTGACCTCTTTTGAGAAAACATGGATTTCATCAGCTTCATTGTATTCCCTGTAGTTTTGAATAAATCGGAAAGCTGCTGCACCAGCTCCAATTACTATGATTTTTTCTACAGATTTTTGATATCGAGTAACAGAAACCTGAGTGAATTTAAAATCGGGTTCTTTTGATACTGGATCTAATACAGTTCTGGTTAAATTATTAGCTCTATTTAGGTTACTTTGCAATTGCTTTCCCCAGTGCATTGGTAAAAAAACAACTCCTTTTTTAATACTATCAGTAACTTTTGCTCTTACTCTTACAAGACCATTGATACTTTTAATTTCAACAATGTCTTTGTCTTTTATTTTATTAAGATATGCATCTACAGGATTAATTTCTAGTAAAGGTACAGGATAATGTGTTTTTAATCGTGATACTTTACCTGTTTTAGTCATTGTGTGCCATTGATCTCTGATACGACCTGTGGTTAGAATTAACGGATAGTCAGGATCGGTTTCTATATTCGATTTATAATCGGTAACAGGAATATTGAAAATAGCCTTTTGCGTTGGAGTATAGAATTTCTTGTCTTCAAATAAGCGCTGTGTTCCTTGGTGTCTGTATTGATGCACTGGCCATTGAAAAGTTCCTTCATTTTTTAATCGATCGTAATTTAAAAAGGAAACATCAATATTAGTGCCTTTGGTCATAGAAGCATATTCGTCATAAATTTCGCTTGTATCACTATAATTAAAGCTTCGAAAGCCCATACGTTGAGCAAAATCGCAAAATATTTCTACATCTGGACGTGCTTCACTTGGTGGATCTATTGCTTTTGGTAAGTATGAAATTCTTCGTTCAGAATTCGTCATGGTTCCTTCTTTTTCTAACCATCCTGCGGCAGGCAATACTAAATCGGCAAATTTTACAGTGTCAGACCTAAAAGAGATGTCTTGAACAATGACAAATTTTGCATTTTTCATGGCTTTTTCAATGCGATTTGAATTAGGTAAGCTCACTAAAGGATTCGTACAAACAATCCAAACAGCTTTCATTTTTCCACTTTCAAGTGCATCAAACATTTCAGTAGCTGTAAGTCCAGGTTTTTCAGAAATTTTTTCTACACCCCAAAATTGAGCAACTTCTTGACGATGTTCTGGGTTTAAAAGATTTTTATGTACTGCTAATAAATTAGCCATGCCACCAACTTCTCTACCTCCCATAGCATTAGGTTGACCAGTAAGGGAAAAAGGACCAGAACCTGGTTTTCCTACTTGTCCTGTTATTAAGGATAAGTTTAAAAGAGATACGTTTTTGTCTGTTCCAACAACACTTTGATTTAAGCCCATTGCCCACATGCTGATAAAACCTTTAGACAGTCCTATAATATTCGCTACTTTTTTAATCTCTTTTTCATCAATACCACAAATAGCTGCTGCTTTTTTAATAGAGATATCATACACTGTTTCTTTATATTTATCAAACCCTTCAGTATGTTTGGCTATGAAATCTTTATCAACAAGTCCTCTTTTAATTAAGTATTGTCCAATTGCATTGTATAAAACAACATCGGTACCAGGAAGTATTTGTAAATGAATATCGGCAAATTTTGCAGAGTCCGTTTTTCTTGGATCTACTACAATAATTTTTACATTCGGATTTTCTTCTTTGTGTTTTTCAATTCTTCTAAAAAGTATTGGGTGGCACCATGCAGGATTGGCTCCTGTAATTAAAAAACAATCAGCTAATTCAATATCGGCATAAGAGATAGGTACGCTATCTTCTCCAAACGTTTTTTTGTAGCCAACAACAGCAGAACTCATACAAAGTCTTGAGTTTGTATCTATATTATTAGTACCCAAAAAACCTTTGGTGAGCTTGTTTGCAATGTAATATTCTTCAGTTAAACTTTGTCCAGATACATATAAACCAACGCTATCTGGACCGTGTTTTTTTATTATAGATTTAAAAATATTGGCAGCTCTGTCTAAGGCATCGTCCCAATTTACTCGAACTCTAGGGTGTGATCTGCTCCAGCGCATTTCAGGATATAAAATTCGATCAGAAGTATCATTTACTACGTAATGTAAATTCATGCCTTTAGAGCACAACATCCCTTTGTTTACAGGATGTTCTTTGTCTCCTTCAACATATATTTTATTGTTAGTATCTTTTTTTGCAATTATACCGCAACCAACTCCACAATAAGAACACGTAGTTTTAAATTCCATAATACCAATACCTATTTACACAAAACTAAGTATTTATACTTAATTTTAAATAAAATTCATAAGTAATTATTGAAATTTGAAGAATTTTTAGTTTAAGGATTAAACAATTATTAATTTCTTAAAATTGGGTTGGGTATTTTGTTGATACATAATGAAGTGTTTTAACTGCTGATTAAATATTAGGGTGGTATTTTACAAATGTTATGATGATAGATAAATAGGCTGTGAACAAAATCATAAATCGTACTAGAAATTCTTAATTTATAACTAATAACATTTATCTTTGTACCTATGAATTTACCTTTTTTATTTATTGGAGGACCAGAGATTTTTGTAGTACTATTATTTGTAGTGTTATTTTTTGGAGCAGACAAAATACCCGAAATAGCTAGAGGGTTAGGTAAAGGAATGCGTCAAATAAAAGATGCTACTAATGATATTAAAAAAGAAATAAACGATTCAGCTAAAAGCCAAGGGCTAGATACTAATATTGTTTCTGATATTAACAAAGAAATAAATGATGTAAAGGATAATATTGATGATTTTACAGGTCCTATAAAAAGGAATATGTAAATTATTTTACCCTACTTACCGTTAAACCGTCTCTAATTGGTAATAATACAGTTTCTATTCTTTCATCTTCATTTAATAACTTGTTGTATTCTAGTAGTACCTTGGTGTCTTTGTCTTTTTCATTTAGTGTTTCTACAACTTTACCACTCCATAGTACATTATCAGATAAAATAATTCCTCCTTTATTCATTTTTTCTATAATTAAATGAAAGTAGTTTAGGTAATTAGATTTATCAGCATCAATAAATACTAAATCAAATTTTTCTTCTATTGTAGGTATAATTTCTATAGCATTACCAATACGTTGGTGTATTTGGTCCTTATAGTCAGATTTATCAAAATATTTTTTTTGTAAATCTTCTAGTTCTTCGTTTTTATCAATAGTATAAAGTATACCATTTTCTTGTAATCCTTCTGCCAAGCATAAAGCAGAATACCCTGTATAAGTTCCAATTTCTAAAATTGATTTAGGGCGAATTAATTTGGCTAACATTGACAGAACTCTACCCTGAAAAGCACCACTTAACATTCTTGGATTTAATACTGTTTGCCAAGTTTCTTTGCTTAGTTGCTTCAGTAAATCAGGTTCTTGTTGTGAATGATTTACAATGTAAGTGTCTATTTTTTCAGGTAAAAAATGCATTTGCGAAAATTTTTGCAAAAATATAAAAACGGAATTTACTGTGCAGTAAATTCCGTTCAATCTAACAAAAAATCAAAAAAACGATTTATTAGTACTAATAAATCGAAAAGTTTATGAAGACATTTCTCTCTTCAATTTTTCTTTCAATAATTCTTTATCCTCATCACTCATACATTGTACGCGACTTTTGCAATCATTTGCTTTACTGTTGAAAATATCTGTTAAATGGATATTTTGTTTCACGTACTTTGCGCATATTTTACAATATGCAATGTGAATGTTTAACTTTATTCTTTCTAAAAGAGTAGCTTCATTGTACTGCGATTTATTACAGATTTCTGTAGCTTCTTTACACGATATAATTAAAAATTTGAACATCTTTTTATTTATTAAACCAATTTTTCTCCATGCAGTTTCTTAACTGTGCTCTAGCTCTATGGATAATAACCCATAGATTTGACGACGTTATATTTAATTCCTTACAAATTTCTTCAGTTTCAAATCCTTGAATAGTTTTCATTGTAAAAACCATAGCATATTTTTCAGGAAGATTACCGATACATATGTCTATTTGATCTTTTAACTCTTCGTTCTCAATATTCTTCTCGGTTTCATTTTTCCAAGATTGAGGAACTCTTTCTTCTATCCATTTACCTTCGTTTTCTCCATCTTCGTAAAAATCCATTCGAACTTCGGCTTGTCCTTTCTTAGAATTAATTTTTCGATAGTAATCGATTATTTTTCTTTTAAGAATAGAAACTAACCAAGTTCTCTCGGTTGATTTACCTTGAAAATTTTTTGCTGATCTTAAACCTGCAAAGAAGGTTTCCTGAACTAAATCTTTAGCAACATCTCCATTACTAACTCTTGCAATAGCATAATTATACAGATAATCTGAGTATTTATCTATCCAAGTATCAGGATTTAATATATGTATCTCACTTTCTTGACTCACGAACTAAAAATATACATTATTTTTTATTTAATTAACCTTACACCCTTTTCTTTTTCTGGTATCAATTAAATAAATTATATCCCATTTTCCATTATTATTAAACAGATGAAATGAATTTGCACCGCAATGACTAAAAACATCATTTAAGTAAAACTCGTAAGGTGTCCAAACTGTCGCTAAATTAGCATCTATTTTTATATTAAATGATAATAATTTTTCAAAATACTTGTCGGTTTTCTTTTTTGAGGCAATGTTTTTTAACAAATTATCTCTTGTTTCCCCTTTTAAAATCGACGTTCCTTGCTTGTTAATGTAAGCTGTTTGAATTTTAACATCTTTGTGTAAAGTTTCACTTATTTTAGTTGAATCTCCTTCATGTAAACCTTCAAAAAATACATTAATGACTTTTTTTATAGCTGCCTCATCAGCAACTTTTTGAGCATTTAAAATACTACTTAAAAGTAGTAAGTATAATGTTAAAAGAATTTTAGCCATTACATTGTTTTTTGTAAAATTATAAAAATAGATGATAGTTTAAAATCAAATTAACACAAGATTAACTAGTTTGGTGTATTTTCCATATTTTTGCGGAAATTAAAGCATATTAAATGTCAGTAGCAAAGAAAGAATACAAAAGAGTTACCGTTAAGTCGTTGATTGAGATGAAGAGTAATAAAGAAAAAATCTCAATGCTTACAGCTTATGATTATACCATGGCTAAAATTGTTGATGGTGCTGGAATTGATGTTATTTTGGTTGGTGATTCAGCTTCTAATGTTATGGCTGGACATGAAACTACTTTGCCTATTACATTAGATCAAATGATTTATCATGCAAGCTCAGTAATTAGAGCTATTGACCGTTGTTTAGTAGTAGTAGATTTACCTTTTGGTACTTACCAAGGAAATTCTAAGCAAGCACTAGAATCTGCAATTAGAATAATGAAAGAAACAGGAGGTCATGCTGTTAAATTAGAAGGAGGCGCAGAAATAGAGCAATCAATTTCTAGAATTTTAACTGCTGGTATTCCAGTAATGGGGCATTTAGGTTTAACACCACAGTCTATATATAAATTTGGGACTTACACAGTTAGAGCAAAAGAAGAAGCAGAAGCTCAAAAATTAAAAGAAGATGCTAAATTATTAGAAGAGTTAGGATGTTTCGCTTTAGTTTTAGAAAAAGTTCCTGCAAAATTAGCACAAGAAGTAGCTGAGAGTTTAACCATTCCTGTAATAGGTATTGGTGCTGGTAGTGGAGTTGATGGTCAGGTGTTGGTAACACATGATATGTTAGGAATGACACACGAATTTAATCCACGTTTTTTACGTCGTTATTTAGATTTATATTCAGAAATGACCAATGCATTTAAACAATATATTGATGATGTAAAAAGTATTGATTTTCCAAACGAAAAGGAACAATATTAAATTTTTAAAATGTCTGATAATTTATTTAAATTTATCAGACATTTTTTTTGAATAAACTTTATAAAAATTGCTTAATGAAAATGAGAAAAGGTATTCTTGTGATTACTCTTCTAGTATCAATATTTACTTATAGTCAAACTGGATTTATAGAAGTGGAAGTTAGAGATTCTATAAAACTGAAAGCTTCTAAGTATGAGTATTTAATTGAAATTACTCAAAATAATGATTATTTATATAGTAATGATAATACTGATGTAATTGCTACTAGAAAAAAGATAAAAGAAAAAACAGTATTACAAAAGAAAGAAATTGAAGCATTTCTAAAAGAAAAGAACTACAAATACAGGTTTCCTGAAAATCTTTACTTAATAAATAACAATTCATTATTCGATGACAAATCATTTGTAATTACAGTTTTTAATAGTTCAGAAATAAACAAATTGCGAACTGATTTTAAACAGTTTGATTATATTAATATTCGTTTGATAGAAACACTTTACGAACCTAAAGATGAAGGTGAAGCGGAAAAACGATTGTTTAAAAAATTAATAAAAAAAGCAACCGAAAAAGCATCAATGATAGCTGCATTATCTGGTTTAAAATTGGGTAAAATCATCGAGTTTAAGGAAGTTAAAGAAATTGATAATCTTACTTTTAATATAATGGATGTTTATGCTATGAGTAAGCGGAATAACAATTCTACAAGCCTAGTTCATGTTGATAGTAAGGCAATTGTGGTAAAGTTTGCTGCTAAGTAATACTTCTATTCGAGTGACTTTTAATAAAGAAAATAATATTTATACTCTTTTATTTGTCTTAGGGCTAATGATATTAGTGTTCTTTGGTTTAGTTTTTTGGTTTTCTCTTATACAGGATCTTTTTTATAAAACTATTGATGTTTATTCAGTACTCAAATTACTACTAGTGATCATGATTACTGTGTTGCTATTCAGATTATTTAAAATATTATTCGATAAAAAAGACTTTCCGCATCCGAAGAATTTTAAACCTTTTTTGAAATGGAATTATGATATTAGTTTTTGGAATATTTTCAAAAAAAAGGAATTTAAGCATCTAAAAAAAAGAGCTATCAAAGAAGCTTTGTTTCCTTGGTACTTTCTTTTACTTATAATTGGTATTACTTATTTAATAGGTTGGAATAAGATAAATAATATTCAATTGACATTACAATTTACGATGTATAGCCTTTGGATTGTTTTTATGATTTCAAGTGCTACACTTATTCATTTTTATTCACAAAACAAAAGATTATTTCCTTTTAAATACTGTAAATTAGCCTTTAATAGCTCTGGTTTTATGGTGAATAATGTCTTTTTACCAATAGAAGTACATCACGCACAATATGATATATCTTCTTTCGAAATTACGGAAAAATATGATGCGCTTTGCTTTCATCATTTTACCTCCAAAATAACTGAATATGATTCTTTTGAATATGGTTCTGGAAAATATATAACGATTAAAGAATATTATATTCCTATACCTTGTGATAAAAAAGAAGATGTAGATAAATTTATTGATGTTTTTGAAAACAGATATAAAAAGAAAATAAAAGGAAGAGGATTGATTAAGAGTAGTTTATGAGTAAAGTATTCGATTTAGTGTACCAGTTACTTAAATGGTTATCTAAAATTAGTGGATTTACTTACAGAGAAATTAATATTATAGTTTACTTCATTATAATTCCTTCGTTGTTTTTCTTTTTATTGAGTAAAATTTTGAAGCAAAAATATATTGTAATAAACCCGTTGTGCATTTAGGCAATATTAACTTTTAGATTATTTATTTTTCGTTTTTCTATGAATTTATTAATGTATTGAATAGTTGTCAATGCTGTTATTTTGGCTAGAATCCTAGTTTTAA
>NZ_SJXJ01000021.1 GCF_004337695.1 Tenacibaculum sp. M341 | reverse complement strand
TATTTCTAATTCTATCATATCTTTGCTTAGTACTTGGTACATAGGGTTGTGTTTTTATGTTTCGCAACACAAATATCTACAACCCTTAATTTTTTCTCAAAAAAAGTCAAGATGACTTCTACTTCTAAAAAAATTAATTAAAAAGAAAAAGCCAAAAAGTTTAAACTTTCTGGCTTTTTTCGTCAACAATAATGTTGCAATAATATTATCTCATTGATTTGTATAAATCTCTGTATTCTTTAGATTTAGCACTCATCTCTAAAACATCATAAATACTCATTAAAGACTTTACAGTATCTACGTTTCTGTTTAACTGATCTGCTTTCTCTAAATATGGTAAAGCTTCTTTATAAACACCTTTTTGCTTTAAAGCTAATGCATCGTACTTTTTAAAGTTAGATAAGTTCTTGTTCATTTCTTCAACAATTGCCTTTTCTCTATCTAAAATTACTACAGAAATGTTCATGTAAGCATCAGAATAATCAGGCTTTAATTCGATTGCTTTCTTATAATATTTGATAGCATCTTCTCCTCTACCTTGGTTAAAGTTTACAACACCTAAGTTGTAGTATAATGTAGGATTATTAGGATCTAAAGCTACTGCTTCGCTCATTAACTCACCAAACTTATCCATTTTACCAAGCTTAATATACATATCAGCTTCATTTAATAATAAGTTTAAATCTTTTGGATTAGCTTTTCTAGCTTCAGATAATGCTGCAATAGCCTCATCAGTTTTACCTTGCTCTTTTAAGATTAATGCTATGTTTTTAACAATAGTAGCTGTTTTACCTTCTGTAGTTTCATCTACTGGATTAACATAATTACCAGCTTTTACCATCAAATCTCTTTGAGTTTTACTACCTAAGTTCTCTTTTTTATTGTTTGCCTTGTTAGTAGCATAATAGATCGTTTCTTTACCTGTATAACCAACATCTCTTAACTCTTTGTAATACTTTAAAGCATCGTCATAGTTTTTAGATTGTGTAGCACTTACTGCTGCGTTATATGCAAAAGAAGTATCCTTTGGACTTAACTTATAAGTTAAGTAGAAATATTTAGCTGCTTCGTCATAATTCTTTTCATTATTGTAAAGATTTACAGCTTTTTCAGAAACAGACTGAATAATTTTATTAATTACTGGCTTAGCATCAGAAGTGTAACGCTTTTTACCAATCTTCTTCTCAAAATCAAATAACTGATTAAAAGCAGCTACTGCATTTTCGTACTCTTTTTTTCCTACTAATGCTTGACCTTTTAAAAAGTAATACTTTGATTTATATTTATCATCCGCTCCTTCAATTGAAGATTCAAGAGATTTAACAACGGTTAGGGCTCCATTGAAATCATTATTATTAAGTGCTTTCTCTATAGACTTAAGCTCTTTCTTTTGAGCAAAAGATGCTAGAGTTAATAAACCTAAAGAAAATGCTAATACTTGTTTTCTCATTTTAGTCGTTTTTGTTATGTGTTATACGAATTCTTAATTTATGTTAGTTTCATTTTCAATTTCCGTGCCATTTTCATCTTCGTTTTCCTCTTCCTTCTCATGCTTAACCTTAGCAACGGCAGCGATACTATCATTATTTTTAATGTTTATTAATCGTACTCCTTGAGTTGCACGCCCCATCACACGCAAGTCTTCAACAGCCATACGAATCGTAATTCCCGATTTATTAATAATCATTAAATCATTAGAATCATCTACGTTTTTAATAGCGACCAAATTACCTGTTTTTTCTGAAATATTCAATGTTTTCACACCTTTTCCTCCTCTATTGGTAATTCGATAGTCTTCTAACTTAGATCGTTTTCCATAACCCTTTTCAGATACTACTAATATATTGCTTTCCATATCATTTACAGAAACCATACCTATTACTTCATCTTGTTCATGTTGTAAAGTAATACCTCTTACTCCAGAAGCTGTTCTTCCCATCGGACGTGTTTTCTCTTCTTCGAAACGAATTGTTTTACCCGATTTTAATGCTAACATTACTTGACTATCACCAGTTGTTAACTTAGCTTCTAATAGTTCATCTCCTTCTTTAATGGTAATAGCATTAATACCATTTGCTCTTGGACGAGAGTACTGCTCTAAAGGTGTTTTCTTAACTTTACCTTTCTTAGTAGCCATAATTACATAATGATTATTGATGTAATCTTCATCTTTTAAATCATCGGTAACTAAAAATGCTTGTACTTTATCGTCTTGTTCAATATTAATTAAGTTTTGGATAGCTCTACCTTTTGTGTTTTTACCTCCTTCTGGTATTTCATAAACACGCATCCAAAATACTTTTCCTTTTTGAGTAAAGAACAACATGTGTTGGTGGTTTGTTCCTACGAATAAGTGCTCTAAGAAATCTTCATTTCTTGTAGTCACTCCTTTCTGTCCTCTACCTCCTCTATTCTGAACTTTATACTCGTCTAAGTTTGTTCTCTTTACGTAACCTGCGTGAGATATTGTTACTACAACCTTTGAGTTAGGAATCATATCTTCGATTCTCATATCTCCACCAGCATACTCAATTACAGAACGACGCTCGTCACCGTATTTATCACGAATTTCTTCTAACTCTTCTTTGATAATTTGATAACGTCTTGGCTCATTAGCTAAAATATCTTTTAAATCTGCAATAGTTTTAACTATTTCATCATATTCAGCTCTTAATTTATCTTGTTCCAGTCCTGTTAACTGACGAAGACGCATTTCTACAATTGCTCTTGCTTGAATTTCAGTTAACTCAAAACGCTTAATTAAGCTAGCTCTAGCTTCATCTGCATTAGAAGAACCTCTAATAATAGCTATTACTTCATCAATATTATCAGAAGCAATAATTAAACCTTCTAAAATATGTGCTCTTGCCTCTGCTTTCTTTAATTCAAATTCTGTTCTTCTAACAATTACTTCATGTCTGTGATCAACAAAATGATGAATTAATTGCTTTAAGTTTAATTGCTCTGGACGACCTTTTACCAAAGCGATGTTGTTAACACTAAAAGACGTTTGAAGCTGAGTATACTTAAATAATTTATTTAATACGATATTTGGAATTGCATCACGTTTTAATACATAAACAATACGCATTCCTTTTCTATCAGACTCATCTCTAATACTTGCAATACCGTCTAATTTCTTATCATTCACTAAATCTGCGGTCTTTTTAATCATTTCCGCTTTATTTACCTGATAAGGAATTTCAGTAACAATAATACATTCGCGTCCTTTCACCTCTTCAATAGTAGCTTTAGCACGCATTACAATACGTCCTCTACCTGTATGAAAAGCATCTCTTACACCATCATATCCATAAATGATACCTCCTGTTGGAAAATCAGGAGCTTTGATGTGTTGCATTAACTCATCAATCTCAATATCTCTATTATCAATGTAAGCAACAGTACCATTAATAACTTCAGTCAAGTTATGTGGTGCCATATTTGTTGCCATACCTACAGCAATACCAGATGCTCCGTTTACTAATAAACCAGGAACTCTTGTTGGTAAAACAGTTGGTTCTTTTAAAGTATCATCAAAGTTTAATTTATGATCAACAGTATCTTTTTCAATATCTGATAACATTTCTTCAGATATTTTCTTCATTCTAACCTCAGTATAACGCATTGCAGCAGGGCTATCTCCATCTACCGATCCAAAGTTACCTTGTCCATCAATCATCATATAACGCATACTCCAATGTTGCGCCATTCTAACCATAGAGTCGTATACTGAAGTATCACCATGTGGGTGATATTTACCTAAAACCTCACCTACAACCCTTGCAGATTTCTTGTAAGATCCAGTAGATTTAATTCCTAATTCATGCATTCCATATAATACTCTTCTATGTACTGGTTTTAAACCGTCTCGTACATCAGGTAAGGCTCTTGAAACAATAACTGACATTGAATAATCAATGTAAGCTGACTTCATTTGCTCTTCAATATTAATCGGAATTAACTTTTCGCCATCTGCCATATTAATCTTTTTATAATATTAGAATTCTTTCGTTAAAAAAGTGAATTTTAAAATTCTAAAATCCACTTTTATTAGCTAAATATTAGCATCTATATAACATTGCAAGATATTATTTTAACTAAAAACTCCCAATTATAATTCAATAATTTTCATTTAACTTATTAACAATATAAATGGCTTTTCAACAGTTTTATCGCAAATAACCTTACTGTCTTTTTGTCCTTTTTTACAAGTGGCACCTTTTTTGTGTTTTTTCTAAAAAAAATTCTTATTAACTTTACAACTAAAGAAAATTAATTTATGGACGAAAATTTTTCACCAGAAGTTAGAGATGTTATTACTTTTAGTAAAGAAGAAGCCTTAAGATTAGGACACGACTTTATTGGAACTGAACATCTTTTATTAGGTTTGATTAGGAAGGGAGATGGAAAAGCTATAGATATATTGTCTACATTTAATATAGATCTGAATTTAATTCGCAATAAATTAGAAAGACTTAATCCATCAAACTCACTAAGTGATTTAAGCCAAAAAACAAACTTGCATTTAACAAGACAGGCTGAAAAAGCTATAAAAACGACCTTTTTAGAAGCTAAATTGTACCAGAGTAATGCTATTGATACAGCACACTTGTTATTATGCATATTACGTAACGAGAACGATCCGACAACAAAATTATTGCAAAAGTATGATGTTGATTACGATCAAGCTAAAGTGATGTATAAAGAACTAAATATAGAAGACGGTAGCTTACCAATTAACCCCGTAGCAGAAACATCTGGAGATGATTTTGCTGAAGACAAGTCTGATTATGGTCAACAATCACAGAGAAGCAAACCTGCCAAAAAATCTAAAACTCCTGTTTTAGACAATTTCGGAAGAGATTTAACTGCACTAGCAGAAGGAGGCAAACTAGACCCTGTAGTTGGTAGACTGAAAGAAATTGAACGTGTATCACAAATTTTAAGTAGACGTAAAAAGAATAATCCAATGCTTATTGGAGAGCCTGGTGTAGGTAAATCTGCAATTGCTGAAGGATTAGCTTTACGTATTGTGAACAGAAAAGTATCTCGTATTTTATTTGATAAACGAATTGTTTCGTTAGACTTAGCTAGCTTAGTAGCTGGTACAAAGTACAGAGGACAGTTTGAAGAACGAATGAAAGCGTTAATGAACGAGTTAGAAAAGAACGATGATATTATTTTATTTATTGATGAAATACATACCATTGTTGGTGCTGGTGGTGCTACTGGTTCGTTAGATGCTTCTAATATGTTAAAACCAGCATTAGCTCGTGGAGAGATTCAATGTATTGGTGCAACAACCTTAGATGAATACCGTACAAATATTGAAAAAGATGGTGCTTTAGAACGTCGTTTTCAAAAAGTAATGGTAGACCCAACTACGGTTGAAGAAACTGTTCAAATTCTTCACAATATTAAAGGGAAATACGAAACACACCACAACGTTGAGTTTACTGACGAAGCTATTGAAGCTTGTGTAAAATTAACGAATCGATATATGACGGATCGTTTTTTACCAGACAAAGCTATTGATGCTTTAGATGAAGCTGGTTCTCGTATCCACATTACTAATATTGTTGTTCCTCAGCAAATACTTGAGCTTGAATCTAAGCTTGATGAAATTAGAGAACGTAAAACAAAGGCAGTTAGTGGTCAAAAATATGAAGAAGCTGCAAAATTAAGAGACGACGAAAAGAATATTGAAACTGCACTAGACTCTGCTCAACAGCAGTGGGAAGAAGACTCTAAATTACATAGAGAAACTGTTACTGAAGAAAATGTTGCTGAGGTAGTTTCTATGATGACAGGAATTCCTGTAAATAGAGTTGCTGAAGCGGAAAGTAATCGTTTAGCTGAGCTTCCAACATTAATTCAAGGAAAAGTAATCGGTCAAGATAACGCTGTTACTAAAGTGGTGAAATCTATCCAGAGAAACAGAGTTGGTTTAAAAGATCCTAACAAACCAATTGGTTCATTTATTTTCTTAGGTTCTACAGGTGTTGGTAAAACTCAATTAGCAAAAGTATTAGCTCGTGAGTTATTTGACTCTGATGATTCTTTAATTAGAATTGATATGAGTGAATACATGGAGAAATTTGCTATTTCCAGATTAATTGGTGCGCCTCCAGGTTACGTTGGATACGAAGAAGGTGGTCAGTTAACTGAAAAAGTACGTCGTAAGCCTTATTCTGTAATTCTTTTAGATGAGATTGAAAAAGCGCATCCTGATGTATTTAATATGCTTTTACAAGTTTTAGATGATGGACATATTACAGATAGTTTAGGTAGAAAAATCGATTTTAGAAATACAATTATCATCATGACTTCTAATATTGGAGTTAGAAAACTGAAAGATTTCGGTGGTGGTGTTGGATTTGGTACACAATCTAAAAAAGAACAAGAAGATGAGCATGCTAAAAGTATTATTGAAGGTGCTTTAAAGAAGTCTTTTGCTCCTGAATTCCTAAACCGTATCGATGATGTAATTATCTTTAACTCTCTAGAGCGTGAGGACATTCACAAAATTATTGATATCGAGTTAGAGAAACTTTTAAATCGTATTGCTGATTTAGGTTACAACTTAAACTTAACCGAGAAAGCAAAAGATTATATTGCTGATAAAGGTTTTGACAAACAATATGGTGCTAGACCTCTTAAACGTGCAATTCAAAAGTACATTGAAGATGCTTTAGCTGAAGAGATTGTTAACTCTAAACTTGATGAAGGTGATTCTATTTTTATGGATTTAGACGAAAGTTCTAAAAAATTGACCATTAAAATAGAGAAAGGTGACAAACCTGCAGAAACAAGAACAGAAATTGACGAAGAATAATTAAATACAAAACCTGAGTTTTACAACTCAGGTTTTTTTATTCTCTATTATCGTTATAATTGAAAATCATAATATTTGATATTCCATCATTATGAAATCACAAAAAATCTTTTCCTACTTTTTCATTTTATTTTTCTTCTTAACAACTCTTATTAGTTTTCATTCATGCAGCAATGCAAATGCTTCTGAAAAAGTAAAACCTACTTTGACTACTGAAAAACCAAGCAGAAAAGTAAATAAAAAACTAAAAGATTATTGGTTTGATGGTAATGCTGAAATTTCAAGTTACAATTTAGAACAGGTAAGATATGGTGAAGTACACAAAGGAACAGCAACACTGGTTTATGTTACTGAACCTTTTTCTAAAAATTCAAACACCAAAGCTGATTACCCTAATAAAAACAATGTTTCTGTTTTAAAACTTAATACCACCAAAAAATTCACTACAGGTATTTATCCATATTCAATGATGAATAGTACTTTCTTTCCTTTTGAAAATGAAAGTAGCTCTTTAAAAATAGCTTCATCTATGCAAGAATGGTGCGGAATGACTTATGTAGAAATGAAAAACAAAAAAGATCTTATTTTTAATTTCAACTCATACTTTGAAGGAGCCTCTTTCAAAAACAAAAAAATAAGTAAAGCTATTTTAGAAGATGATTTATGGTCTTACATACGCTTAAACCCTGAATCTCTTCCTACCGAAAAACATACAGTTATTCCTAGCTTTTTTTATCTAAACTCAATGCATAAAGATTTTAAAGGTTATGAAGCTGACATAACTTTAGATGCCAATGACACCTTTACTGTTTACAAAATTGAATATCCTAGTTTACATAGAGTTTTAGAAATTACTTTTTCTTCTAACTTTCCTTATAAAATTATTAGTTGGAAAGAAACCTATGATAGCGGTTATGGAAAAAACAGAAAAACATCAACAACAAAAGCAACTTTATTAAAAACTTTAAAAATTGATTACTGGAATAAAAATAAAAACAGTGATCACTATTTAAGAAAAGAACTAAAGTTAGAAGATTAAATATCTAAATTATACTGAGTTTATTTGTTAATATGCTAACCTTCTTTTTTAAGAAAACCTTTACTAAAAGAAGTTGACGAAATTATATTTATTTATAGCTTTGCACAAATGAAAGCAATTCTACAATCGAAGTATTTTCTTCCTATATTTTTAGTTTTTTTAGCTGTTATTAACTTAATTCAAGGTTACACTACTGAATTAATTGCTGATGAAGCTTATTACTGGACTTACAGTAATGAATTAGATTGGGGATATTTTGATCACCCTCCTATGGTGGCTCTTTGGATTACTATTTCTAAATTTTTTATTGCTTCTGGAGAATTAAGTGTTCGATTTTTTGCTGCATTTACACTTTCTTTAAGTTTTTATTTGATTTGGCTTACAATTAAGCATCCTAAAAAAGAAGATTACAAATGGTTGTTTGTACTATTAATATTAGCTACTTCTCTTTTTAATGCCTACGGATTTATAACTGTACCAGACACTCCTTTAATGCTTTTTGCTTCGTTATTCTTTTTAGGCTACAGAAAATATTTAGATAATAAATCTTTTTTAAGTTATATACTATTAACCGTTTCTATGGCTGCTATGCTCTACAGTAAATATCAAGCCATTTTAATTATTTTCTTTGTTTTAATTTCTAATTTAAAAGTATTGAGAGATGGTAAAATATGGTTGACTGCATTAGGTGTCATCTTTTTATTCTCCCCGCATTTATTATGGCAAATAAACAACGATTTCCCTTCTTTTAAATATCATCTTTTCGAAAGAAAAGAACATACAATATACTACCCTAGAGATACCTATATGCACTTCGTAAATATGATTGCTATTATTGGCTTTACATTTCCGATTGTTTATAAATCTCTTTTAAAAAATCTAAAAACTAAAGATCCTTTTCAAAAGGGATTGAATTTTGTTGTCTTCGGATTTATCATCTTCTTTTTCATTAGTACATTTAAAGGACACGCCCAAGCACAATGGATTGTTCCTATTTCGATTCCATTGATTATAATTCCTTTTAATTACTTATTGAACGCTCAAAAAGGCATTAAAACTTTTAAAATTCTTGCTTTTATAACCATTGCTGTTACAACCTTTCTTCGATTTGCAATGGCTAATGATGGAATTTTACCTCATCAGTTTGAAATGCACGGTAATAAAAAATGGGTTAGCGAACTTAAAAGTAAAGTAAAAGATCAAAACCCGCTATTCATTAATTCATACCAAAACACCTCTTTGTATTGGTTTTATACTGGGCAAAGACCTTATCAAATAAATGCTTGGTATAGTAGAAAAAATCAATACGATTTATACAACTTCAATAAAACCTATCATACAGATAGTATTTTATTGGTGAATACTGGAAGGTTAAAAAGTACTGATTCTTTAATCAAAAAGAACAATAGGAAACTGTTTATAAAAAGTATTAATGGTGCTTATGAAAGACATACCAGTTCATTTATAACAATACCAGATTTTGTAACAATTACAAAAGACGCAAAAAACCGTATTCCTATTAGCTTTAACCAAACTACAGATTCTTTTATTGATAATCCTAACCTAAAAATAGAAGTCGTATTAAAATCTGATAAATTAAAGAAATCTTACCCTGCCACTTTAAAGAACAATGTCATACGATTTATTGTGCCTAAATTGGAAGAAGATTTTATCCCTACTCAAATACAAATTGTTGGTACTACAAATAATCTAGTTCAGTCAACAAGATTAAGTAAAACATCAACTGTTATCAATAAATAAATTAATTCCAATCCCAAAGTACGATATTCCATTCATCTAACTCATCATGAAAAGTATGTATGGTACTAAAACCAATCTTTTCATGAGCTCTAATAGATCTTGGATTACTTGTAGAAATAGAAGTGATACAGGCATCAAATTCACTTGAATACACTTCTTTGTGTTTTTGATATAACGATTTAAAAATTCCTTTTCCTCTAGATTTTTCAGCAATACATATTTGTCCCATTATGTAATAATTGAGCTTTTGTAGAGAAGTTCCATTAAAACTTAATGTTTTTAATTTTTCAAACATAGGAACAAGCGTTGGTACATTTCTTTTTAATTCTTTTACCATTACCAAGGCATACCCTACTACTTCATTTTCATCAACTGCTATAATTTGCCTTGCTTTTTTATTCATTAAAGTTAACGTCGCTAAATCATGCTTTACAGTCACAAATCCGTTTGCTTGTTTCAAATCATCAGAAACATTATCATAATGATTTGCTTTTTGTAGCTCTAAAATTTGTTGCAACTCCAATTCTGAATCCACTAGCTTTAATTCCATTGTTTAAGGTTTTAAAACTAAAAATAATGATAGTTAATTAAACTAAAAGAATTTTTATGTGTTTCTTTTAAGAATAGCAATTACACTAAAAATAAAACTAACCAAAATAAAAACGATTTGAAGTAGTATTAATTTAGATCTAAAGAAGGACTCATCACTTCTTTTATGTCTAGACGATTTATTCGTTTTTATAATTTCAATTGCCTTCTCCTTTACAAATTCTATATGCTGAGACTCTTGAATCTCTCTTACCTGTATATTGGTATAAGTATCATTCTTTGTCCTTAATATATCGGCTTCCTTAAAGTTATGAAACCAAATATACACTCCTAAGCCTAGGAGTATAATTGACAAAACTGAAATTATATACAAACTACTATTTTTCATATTAATAGTTTGTATAGTTATTTCAATTCATCTTTAAAAACTTTTTTGAAAACAAACTTGAATAAGTAATAAAAAGATATTCCTATAATTGTTCCTGAAACATAACCAACGGTTACATCTACAGGATAATGTACTCCTAAATAAATTCTACTATACCCAAACACCATCGGAAACAAAATCAAAAAGTAAATGTACTTGTAGTTTTTTCGTAATAGTGATATGATAAACACAGTAAAAGCAGTAGATAAAGAAGCATGACCTGACCAAAAACTAAAACCTCTTGGTTTATAAGATAAATTTCGTAAATATTCTTGCATTTCAGGAGTATTACAAGGTCTAGTTCTTGCCGTTAAGCCTTTCACTAAATTTGTAAATTGATCAGAGAAAGCAACCAATATTGCAATGAATAATAATGTGAAAGCAGCTTTTTTTACTCCAAACTGTCTAACTAACAAGAATAATATGATTAGAAACAAAGGAATCCAATTCAATTGATTGGTTATAACTAACCAAATTGGATCCCATTGCTCACTTCCTAAACTATTTAAATAAATTAAGATCTGTTGATCTAAAGATAAATTATTTTCCAACTTTTAAAACTTCTATTTCAAAAATAAGGTCGGTATTTGGCTTTATAACTGGTAACCTTCCTACTTCACCATATCCTAAATAACTAGGTATAAATAAACGAGCCTTTTCACCTTCACGTAACATTTTAGCTCCTTCTTTCCAACCTGCAATTAAAGGAAGATTAGGATCATTAATTACAAAAGTAAAAGGTTTATTTCCATCTAAACTAGATGCTATTTTGTTTCCTAAGTCATCAAATAAAGTATAATGAACTGTTGTAGGTAAATCAGGATTCACTTCTTTTCCTTTACCTTCTTGTAATTTTAATACTTTTAAACCTGAACTTGTAGTTGTAGATCCGTAGTACCCTAAATCTTTTTTAATGTTCTCTTTTGCTAATGCTATCTTTTCTTTTCTTTCTTTCTCTCTTTGCTCAGCATTTCCTATTTCCTGCAAAAAAACTTCAGCTGCATTGAATTTTTTTGCCTTATTTCCTACTCTAATAATTTCTACTTTATTAATGTAGTCTCCTTTTACAATAGTATCAACAATATTTTGACCTAATTTTACTTTTCCAAAAATAGAATGCTTACCATCTAACCAAGGAGTTTCTTTATGCGTAATAAAAAACTGTGATGAATTTGTTCCTGGTCCAGAATTGGCCATAGATAAAATACCTTTTGAATCGTGCTTATAAATTAACTTTCCTGTTTCATCTAAAGGAAATTCATCATCAAAACGATATCCTGCACTACCTCTTCCAGTTCCTGTAGGATCTCCTCCTTGAATCATAAAATCTTTAATTACTCTATGAAACTTTATACCATCGTAATAAGGTTTTCCTTTTAATGAATCTGTTACTTTTGGATTACTTCCTTCAGCTAAAGAAACAAAATTTGCTACTGTCATAGGAACTTCTTCTGCGTGTAACTGAATTAAAATATCCCCTTTATTAGTTTGAATATCTGCGTACAGACCTTCTGATAAATCTGGGTATTTTGCAGACTTACAAGAAACGATAAGTACTGCTATTAAAATTATAAATTTTATTGATTTCATGGTTGAGGTAAAAAATAAAGACATTAACAAAGGGTTTTGTTAATGTCTTTTGATTTGTTTTTTTATTTAGTGACCGTGACCGTCTCCTGCTGAATGCCCGTTAGTATTAGCCGCTTCTTTAATTTCAATTAATTCAACATCAAAAATTAATGTAGAAAATGGTTTAATTTTAGGTAATCTTCCCTGATAACCATATGCTAATTCTTGAGGAATAAAGAACTTATACTTTGCTCCTGGCTTCATTAACTGTAAACCTTCAATCCATCCTTTGATAACTTGATTTACTCCAAATTCAGAAGGAGTTCCTCTATCAACAGAACTATCAAAAACAGTACCGTCAATTACAGTACCATGGTAATGTACTTTTACTCTATCTGTAGCTTTTGGACTCTCTCCGTTACCTTCTTTAATTACTTGATATTGTAATCCACTTTCAGTAGTAATAATTCCACTTTTAGTTTTGTTATCAACTAAAAACTTCTCGTTTTCTTTCTTGTAATCACCGTATTCCTTTTCGGTTTTCTTTTTAGCTTCTTCCTCTCGCTGCTTCATTATTTCAGCTTGCTTTTTTTGGAAGTAAGCTCTCATAATACCTTCAGTTTTGCTAGGATCAAGTAAAAACTCTGTAGAATCTACTCCATTCATGAAACCTTGTAAATACACATCAAGATCTAAATCTTTAGCTATAGGATCAGACTTCATTCTCATTCCTGTACTTAAACCTACCGCATAACTTACAGAATCAATATTTGTCTCTAAACTTTTCTTTTTAGTTAACCCCGTACCACCGTTGTTACATGCTACAGCTGAAACACCTAGTACAGCTACGGCTAAAAACTTATTGATTTTCATTTATTTTGATTATTTTATATTTATTAACGTATCGTTAGTTTATGATTAAAGTGACAAATGTAACAGTTTCTATGTTTTTTTACATTCTTTAAAGTTTAAATTATTTTTTTTCTAATACTTTGTAATAAAAAAACAAGAAATCATAATACTTTTCTTCACTTCTTTGTGAATTATAGACACTTTTCTTTACTCTTCTTTAATTTTCTGTAAAGTTAAAGTGCTTTTTATCGTTTGATTGATACCTATTTTATTACCATCACCTGTAACTCCAAAAGCCCTGTAAGAAGGTATAACAAAAGTTACCTGTTCTCCTTCCTTCATTAACTTCACTCCTTCTTGTAATGCTGGTATAAAGTCTTCTTTATCTACTTTGTAATCTACGGTTCTATTTTCATACAATACATTATTAGTTATATCTTTTATATCAAACGAAATAGTAATCAAATCGCCGCTTACAGGAGACTTATTCACATTTGTAGAATCTTTTTGATTATAGGTGTACCAAAATCCATTTGGAGAACTATAATAGGTATTCAAAGTATCTTTAGATAATAGATTTTCTATTTTTTGTTTTTCTAATGCATTCAATTTTTTATTCTGATCAATTACTTCTTTGTAAAAAGAAGTTGTAGAATGTTGTTTTGGTCTACGCACTTTAGGTTCAGCACATGAACAAAAAAGAAACACATAAATTGCAAAAAAATAAAAACTACTCTTCATAAGACGCTAATAATTCTTGTTTATAATTAGGTAATAAAGATATAAAATTAGCTACTGTATCGTCTAATGAAAGATTTGACTTACCTCCAGCAGCATTATCATGTCCTCCTCCATTGAAATGACTTCTTGCAAATTTATTTACAGAAAAAGTTCCTTTAGATCTAAAAGATATTTTTACAATTCCTTGCTCTCTATCTTCAATAAAAATAACTGCAAAAATAATTCCCTTTAAAGATAATGCGTAATTCACTACCCCTTCGGTATCACCCTTTTCATAATTATTTTCATCCTTTTCGTTTTGAGATAAAGTAATGAAAGCTGTTTTATATTCTGGGTAAATTTTCAAATTGGTCAACGCCTGTCCTAATAATAACAATCTACTATGAGAATTTGAATCATATATATTGCTATGTATTCTATCGTTTTTTGCTCCTTTATCTATTAAATCAGCTATAATTCTGTGGGTTCTACTTGTTGTAGATCTAAATCTAAAAGATCCTGTATCCGTCATAATACCTGTATATAAACAAGTAGCTGTATCCTCATCTATTAAATCCAAATCATCAAACATTTCTATGAAATTATACACCATTTGACAAGTAGATGACATTGAGGTATCTGAATACATATACGTAAAATCATCTGGTTGTTGATGATGATCTATCAATGCAAAATCATTCTCATACTTTTCTAAAGTATTTTTCATATCATCACCCACTCTGTGTAATGCATTAAAATCTAGTAAGAAAATAATATCCGACTTTGATAATGCTTTTACACATTGGTTGTTCTGACGATCAAATCTGTATACTGTTTTTGAGCCAGGAATCCAATGTAAAAAATCAGGATATTCATTAGGCATTAATACTTGAGTTTTGTGTCCTTTTTTATCAAAATAATGTTTCAATCCAAGTGTTGACCCTAACGCATCACCATCTGGATTTCTATGCCCAATTATTACTATATTTCTAGGTACTTTCAGATATTCAGAAAGTTCTTTAAAGTTCTTTAAAATCATACGCGGCGAAGATACAATTTAATATTCTTTTAAAAATTTATTAATATTGATTTTGTTAACTTAGGTTATGGTTTTGTTTGCTTTTTTTAAGCTCTCAGACATACGTTTAATACTTCATTTTTCAATCAATTAAACTCTTAAGTAATTAATTTATTATTACCTCTGTTTAACAGAGAATCTTAAAATATATTGTAATTGATATTGTATTAATTACCTTAAAATTTCACTACTAAAAACAGGTTAGGAAACTTCAACAATATAAGCTTAACTTGCTAATAACATTAAAAAACGTATTTTTGCGCGAAATTATAATTAAGAAACGCACATAATGGCAACAAATAGAACTTTTACAATGATTAAACCAGATGCTGTTGAAAATGGACATACTGGTGCTATTTTAGAAAAAATTAATGCAGCTGGATTTAGAATTGTAGCAATGAAAAAAACACAAATGACTACAAGAGATGCTGAAACTTTTTACGGAGTTCACAAAGAGCGTCCTTTCTTTGGTGAGTTAGTAGAGTTTATGACTCGTGGTCCTATTGTTGCTGCTATCTTAGAAAAAGATAACGCTGTTGAAGATTTCAGAACTTTAATTGGAGCTACTAATCCTGCTGAAGCTGCTGAAGGAACTATCAGAAAATTATATGCTACTTCTATTGGTGAGAACGCTGTTCACGGTTCTGATTCTGATGAGAATGCTGCTATCGAAGGTAACTTCCACTTTTCTGGTAGAGAAATGTTTTAATTAGAACATATTTTTTACAATATAAAAAAACTCATTACAAATTGTAATGAGTTTTTTGTTGCTTGTTACTTTATAATTTTAAATATCGAATCTATCTAAATTCATTACTTTAACCCAAGCTTTTACAAAGTCTTTTACCAACTTCTCTTTACCATCTTCACTTGCATATACTTCTGATAAAGCTCTTAACTCTGAATTAGATCCAAAAATTAAATCAACTCTAGTTGCTTTCCATTTTGTTTCATTTGTGTTTCTATCTACAATATTGAACACATCCTTTTTATCAGAAACCGCACTCCATTTATATTTCATATCTAACAAGTTTACAAAAAAGTCATTTGTTAATGCTTCTGTGTTATTTGTAAATATTCCATTTTTAGATCCATCAAAATTAGCATTTAAAGCTCTCATTCCTCCTACTAAAACTGTCATTTCTGGAGCTGATAATGTAAGTAATTGTGCCTTATCTACTAATAGCTGTTCTGCTGATAAAGTATAATCTGCTTTTTTATAATTTCTAAATCCATCTGCAATTGGTTCTAAAACTGCCATACCTTCAACATCAGTTTGCTCTTGAGAAGCATCATTTCTACCTGGTGTAAACGGAACATTCACTTTAAATCCTGCTTTTTCTGAAGCTTTTTCAACTGCTGTACTTCCTCCTAAAACAATTAAATCTGCTATAGATACTTTTGTATTTGATTTTGCATTAAAAGCTGATTGAATTTTCTCATATACTCCTAAAACCTTCTTTAATTGTACTGGATTATTAGATTCCCAGTTTACCTGAGGCTCTAATCTAATTCTAGCTCCATTAGCCCCACCTCTTCTATCAGAATTTCTATAACTAGAAGCCGAAGCCCAAGCCGTGGTTACTAATTCACTAGTGGTTAATCCTGAATTTAAGATCTCTTTCTTTAAAGATGCTACCTGATTAGCACTAATCACTCCTCCTGTTTTTGCTGGAATTGGATCTTGCCAAGTAAACTCTTCTTTTGGAATTTCTGGACCTAAATAAGTTGACTTTGGTCCCATATCTCTGTGTGTTAACTTAAACCACGCTTTAGCAAAGGCTTTATTAAACTCTTCAGGATTTTCATAAAATCTTCTCGAAATTTTCTCATAAGCAGGATCTTTGATTAATGCTAAATCTGTCGTTAACATTGTTGGTGTATGAAACTTCGTTTTATCAAATGCATCTGGAAGTTTTACCACAGCATTTTTCGCTTGCCATTGATGTGCTCCTCCTGGACTTTTAGTTAACTCCCATTCATGCTCAAACAAGTTTTTAAAGAAACCTTGACTCCATTTATCTGGAGTAACTGTCCAAATTACTTCTAAACCAGATGTAATTGCATCTTTACCTTTACCAGTTCCATAAGAACTTTTCCATCCTAAACCTTGCTCTTCAATACCAGCACCTTCTGGAGCTGCTCCTAAATGATCTCCACTTGCTTGACCATGCGTTTTACCTAAGGTATGTCCGCCAGCAATTAAGGCAACTGTTTCCTCATCATTCATTCCCATTCTTCCAAAAGTTTCTCTAATATCTTTTGCTGATGCTACTGGATCAGGATTTCCGTTTGGTCCTTCAGGATTTACATAAATTAATCCCATTTGAACTGCTGCCAAAGGCTTCTCTAATTCACCTTCTTCATTGTAACGTTCTTTATTCGTTAACCACTCTCTTTCTGCTCCCCAATATACATTCGAAGCAGGCTCCCAAACATCTTCTCTTCCCCCTGCAAAACCAATTGTTTTAAAACCAGCTTCTTCCAACGCAACATTTCCTGCTAAAATCATTAAATCTGCCCAAGAAATTTTTTGCCCGTATTTTTGTTTTACTGGCCAAAGCAATCTTCTAGCCTTATCTAAATTTGCATTATCTGGCCAACTGTTTTGAGGTGCAAAACGTTGCTGCCCTTCTCTTGTACCTCCACGTCCGTCTCCTGTTCTGTAAGTACCTGCACTATGCCATGCCATTCTTACAAACAAACCTCCGTAAGTTCCATAATCTGCAGGCCACCATTCCTTTGAATCTTTTAAAGTAACTGCAATATCTTTTTTAAGTGCATAGTAATCTAAATCTTCAAACGCTTCTTTATAATCAAATTTTTCTCCTAACGGATTTGATAATGAAGAATGTAATCTCAATACACTTAAGTTTAAACTATTTGGCCACCAATCTTTATTATTGTGACCTTCTCCTTTTAATGTAAGTCCTGTTGATGGTTTTTTGTCAAAACCAAAAGGACAACTACCCTTTTTTTCCATTGTACTTTCTGTTTTGCTGTCGCTACTACTACATGAAACGAAAATTGATAGTAATAGACCGGTTAATAAATGAAATTTCATGTTAGTTTTATTTTGTTTACTAATACAAAGTAACGACAAGTGATTTATTTATAAAAACGATATTATCTAACACAACATCTATAATGTAAATATTATATTTGTAATTATGAACATACAGCAATTCCAGTACGTATTAGCAGTTGTCGATTTAAAGAATTTTGAAGCTGCCGCAGAAAAATGTTTTGTAACACAGTCTACATTAAGCACCATGATTCGTAGGTTTGAAGACGAAATAGGTATTAAAATTTTCAATAGAAAAACAAAACCTGTTTCCATAACTTCTGAAGGAAAACAAATTATAGACAGATTAAGAATTATTTTAAATGAAATTGATTCATTAAAAAATTTAACACAAGAACTAAAAGGAGAAATGTTAGGTGAGCTAAGTATTGGTATCATTCCAACGATAGCTCCTTATTTACTTCCATTATTTTTAACTGATTTTGCAAGTTTATTCCCGAAGGTAAAAATCATTGTAAAAGAAATGACTACTTCTAATATTAAAAAAAGTATTAAAAATAGAACTTTAGATATTGGAATTTTAGCTTTGCCTTTAGAGGATAATTCTTTGAATGAAATCAATTTATATTCTGAACCTTTTTTATTGTACGATTGTAGTGGTGAAATTGCAAACTCTAAAGTTTCAGTAAACAATTTAGATTATTCAAAATTATGTCTTTTACAAGAAGGACATTGTTTAAGAACACAGGTACAAAGAATTTGTGATCTCTCTAGCCAAGTTTTAAAATCTAACATCAACTTCGAATTTGAATCTGGCTCTATGGACAGTTTATTACGCGTTACCGAAACAAGAAAAGGAATGACCATTCTTCCTTTATTAGCTGCCATAGATTTGCCTGAAAAACACCAAAAGCGTTTAGTTGAATTTAAATTTCCTGTGCCTGCTAGAAATGTAGGTTTAGTTACTAATAAATTCTTTGTAAAGAAAAAACTATTGAGAGAATTAAAAAAAGTGATTCTAAAAGCAACTTCTAAACATCTTCCTGTTTCTGGTGAGTTTACTGTTTTAAAACCTCTATAATCCTTATTAATATTTTTTATTTTGCTTTTACAAGATGATTAAATTAGTAGTTTTGCAGCTTTAATTTTTATACGTGTTTGGTATGTGGATGTATTTAGGCTTATTGGCTGCACTTTTTTTAGGATTGCATAATTTATGTAAAAAACATGCGGTACAAAACAACGAAGTATATCCAGTACTTTTAGGTACATTGATTGCTGGCTTATGTACATTACTTCCCTTTTACATTGGATCTCAATTTTTTCCTGAGCAAACCTTAAAAATGGGATTTTTAATTGAAGATATTCCAATTGAAAAGCATGGTTTTATTTTGATAAAATCGATGATTATGTGTTCTTCTTGGATTTTAGCTTATCAAGCTTTAAAACATTTACCTATTACCATTGTAACTCCTATTCGTTCTGCTGGACCATTTTTCACCTTTATAGGTGCTATCTTTTTATATAATGAGCGTCCTAATTTTTGGCAATGGATTGGTTTTTTCTTGATTATTTTTTCGGTGTATTTATATTCACAAGTTGGAAAAAAAGAAGGTATTGTTTTCAAAAAAAACAAATGGATTTATGCTATTATTGGCGCTACTTTTTTAGGTGCCTCAAGCGGATTATATGATAAGTTCTTAATTCAGAAAATTGCTTTAAATCCACAAACTTTACAATTTTGGTTTTGCTTTTATTGTATTCTTATTTTATTGATTGTTTTAAGTATTATATGGTTTCCTAAAGTTGAAAAAAGAAAAGCTTTTATATGGAGATGGTCAATTCCTGCTGTTGGAATTTTACTACAAACTGCTGATTACTTTTATTTTAAAGCTTTACAAGATCCTGAAGCTTTAATTATGCTACTTTCTGCTATTAAAAGAAGTCAATTAATTATTGCTGTAGTAATTGGCGGTATTCTATTTAAAGAGAAAAACAAACGAAAAAAATTAATTCCGCTTGCTGGCGTAATGATTGGAGTTGCTCTTATTTTGTATTCGGCTTAAAACAGTGTTTTTTGAGACTATGAAATTTGTAGTTTAACTACTTTAAAAAAGAATAAATTACAACCTAATACATTCTTTTAGGGAACGAATACCATACTAAATTAACATTATTATCTATAATTTCAATGTACCCCTTTATAACAGATCGTTGCCCTAAAAACTGAAATATATGATTATCTCCTAATCTTATCAAATCATAATGACTCCATATCCGTTTGTCTGATATTTTATCTAAAATTTTCATTTGTTTTTCTTCGTTTAGTATAGCAATATATGTTTTACCATCTTTTTCAACTATATGATATAATTTTTCCTTATAAAGAAAACTAAAATAAATCATAACACCTCCGTAATCACTCCATAATTCTTTTACTCCTTTTTGAGATTTAGGTTGAATTTCCCATATGTAATAAGGAGGTTTAAATATTTCATTTCTTGGTTTAGGTTTTACAAACACTTCCATTTTTTCAGGAGCTACAATCTCTAATATACTTGAACTTCCACTGCCATGATTCAAAGAAGTAGAAACAATATATTTACCTTGATATTTACTAATCGATTTTGGACAGGTAGCTGCACAAGAATATTCTATTCCTGTTCTTTTATTTTTAAACCAAATAGCTCCTCCCCACTCACCACAACATGTTTTTCTAACCAAATACTGTTCGTCACTATAAAAAGGTTCTTTTGATATTTTTCTGTAAAGTATAAAATCATCTAATAAATACTCAAGAGATTTATAAGAAACTTCTCTTTCAAGAATATTAAATACAAATATTTCTTGAGAGTTAGAACTGAATGATAAAATAAAAATCACGATAAAGTATAGGTACTTATTATTTAAATTCAATTCTTTGTTCATTTTCTAAGCTATTTTAAAAAACCTCACAAGTTTTAAAAACCTGTGAGGTCTGAATGATTTATTCTTAAGTTCTAAATTATATTATTTACTTCCTAAAGATTTAATTGAATCAATCTTTCTTTGAAGTGCTTCAATTTCTTTATCATTAATCTCTTTTTGCAACATTGTTTTCATAGAATCAAGCTGCACTTTACTTTGATCTTCAAATAATTTCGAGTTGATCTTAAAGTAATCATTGTTAGTTTCACTCTCTTTCCAAGCTTCTCCTAATTGTTCAAAAATATTTACATCCCACTTACTTGGATGTTTTGCATCTATCCAAACCACATCTCTATATTCACTATCTACAATTGCTAAATCAGGTGTTGCTGAACCATCAAACTTACTAGAATCATCTCTAACAGCAGAAATAGTTCCTAAGAAAAATAAACGCTTTCTACCTGCAATGTTTTTAATATATGGTCTAAACTCCACTGGCTTGTTTACAGACCAATCAAACTCTTTACGAGACTCAATTACTTTTAAAGGCATTGCTGAAACTCCTGCGTAACCTTGTTTTTTAGACTCGTGATCATAGAAGTATAACTTATCTGTTCCATCAGCAGGAATAAAAACACTGTAGGTTAAACTAGTACGCTCGGCACCCACTGGCTCTAACCCAAACCAATGATACAATCCACTGTAAGCTCCAGTTTTGGTATCAGAAAAATCAAAATCAGTTACAAAAGGCTGTTGATTCTGATCGTCCGCTAAATCTGGAATTTTCACTGCTGTTTTCATATTCCAAGGCAAAGGATCGCTAAAACCTCCTAAAAACTTTAATGATTCTGCTTGTAATCTTGATACTTTCTCCGACAATGTATTTTGTCTTGTTAAATACGGATAGTCTTTCATTTCTTCAGGAGAAATGTAAGTTCCTTTTCCTATTAAAATACGCTCTAAGTAATCATTAAAATCATGCTCCCCGTTTTCAATAACCATTACTCCCCCAAATGTTGGATATGGAAAAAAGAAACCTTTCCATTTTATTAAACTTACCACTTCTACCCAAGCTCCTTTATCATTTTTCATATAATAAGTATCACCTGGCTCCATAGTAAATAATTGAAACAAATTGAATCGTTGCACTACTGCATTATAGGTATTTCTACTAAATCGTAGAGACTCACCTATTGAAAAGGTAACCGGAATTCTATTTTCACTAGAAAATCTTGGAAATGGAGTTGTACTAGACACTGCAAAAATTTCTTCCGTGTTATCTGTCATTGCTTGCCAAGAATACTTTTCAGCAGGCTGTATAGCCATTGTCCATTTATTAATAGAATCTATTCGAACTAAATGTGGCAACGATACGTCTTTTGTTTCTGCTACAGACTCATTTGCCATTGAGAAAATATTCATTAACGGCTGAATACGTTCATGCTGCGTTAATGGTAATTCATTAATTTCATATCTATTTAAATTGTTAAATACATTGTATGTTTTTAAATAGTCATACATCTTATAATGCCATCCAACTACATATAACAATCCAAAAAACACAGATAATCCTATAAATATGAAAAGTCGTTTACCTGCTCCGACTGTTTTTCTAAATTTTCGAATACTTAAAAACAGTATCGATAACGTCAATAATAACAAAAAGATATATTTTCTTATGAAAAGTAAAAAAGGTTGATAATCATCCCTTAAGACAAATAAAGCTATCAATAAGATTATCAATACAAAGATCAATCTACTTCTTTGCTTTCCACCTTTGTTCCAGTATTTTTTCATCATTTTTTGATTTTTAAGTCAGATTATTCTAGTTGTTTTTGTTTTGATTCTTTTATCCCTTCCTACAAATACCCTTTGTCTTTTAAACGTTCACGGGCACTTTTTTGAGGTTCTTCTGGTTTTTGATCAACTTTCTTCACTTCTTCTTTTACTATTTCTTTATCTTCTTTTAAATCATTTATAAACTCTTTTCCTTTTTCAAGAGTATCATGCATGATTGTTTCTAAAGAATCAGAATGCTCATCAATAACTTCGGCAGATTTAAAAACGAAACCTGCTACGTAAGTTCCTAAAAGTGTACCTATAATCATAGAAGCAAAAAGAGAAATTGTTGCCATACCTATTGGTAACAAAAATTGAACTACTAGCATACCTATTAAAAATAAAGTAGTAACAAATACAAATCTTGGTAAAAAAGATTGTTGATATATAAAACCTTTCGTTTCCGATGGTTTCATCTGTAATTCTTTTGAGTTCATCATTTTGTTAAAAAAGCGATATACTTTATTTCCTTTAGATTCTCTCCAATACAATACAATTCCTAATAAAATTGATGCTACAAAAAAAATGAGTTCTAGTGTCATAGTTGATTGTTTTGTTTATAAGTTGAAATAACTTGTGATGCTTTAATATATAAGTTTAAAATATTGCCCTCTTGTTACAGTTTTTTTAAGTCAGTAGTCAGAAGTTTGATGTTAGAAGTTTTTTACTCCTCAACTTAACCTCTCTATCTTGATGTTATTCTACTTTATTCCTAAATGCTATAGTCATATTCATTAAATTAAAACATTCTTCATAAAAAGAGTTGAATTCATTTTCAGAAATATAGTTTCTTCTTTTCGATTTATGTAAACAAGTAACTACTTCTGCTAACGACCTAATTGAATACCCTAAAAATCTCCTATATTCAGCTTTAGACTGTAAAATAGCTCCTTCGGATATATTTAATGCTATAGAATCTGATGCTCTCGATAATTGTGATGACAGATTGTATAATTCGTGTTTAGGAAAATTTTCATACGCTAAGGTATTTAATTTCTCTCCTAAATCCATAGCTCTTTGCCAAATCAATAATTTCTCAAATTTAAATTTCATTTCATAACTTTTTTACTCATCTACTAACTTCTAGCTTCTAACACCCAACTCTAGAAACTCCCTTTAATCGTATGAATTACCCAATCTTTCATTGATTCATCCCAATCTTTATATTGCTTGTAAAACTCCTCTTTATCATACCAATATAAAAATAAAACATCTTTTGGTGCTAAGGTTACAATCAATTTCCAAATTAAATCTTGCTCATTGGGTTTTAATGATGAATGCGGACTGTGCAGTGACAAATACACATCGTCATCTATAATACCTTTCACTTCTATAGTTTTGTCTGTTTTTCTTTTTTCTAAATAACGATCTAAGCCCATTACTTTTTTACGAGCTTTAATATCTATTTTATTTAAATAACTCTTGAAAAGCACACTATCATTCAAGATTTCTTTGATTGGATGTTGTGTTTCCTCTAAAATTTCAGATAATAAATATTTCTTGATACGATCATACCTTCTTAAAGTCATATCTAAATCTAAATCACATTCAATAATTAAATGTGAACGTAATTTGTCAATCAACTCTTTTTGAGAAACATGATACATTAAAACATTATGACTTGTATCTTGAATTGCATCATTGTAAGCATCTACATCTTCAAACACTAAAATAGGTGATAAAAAGCTTTTTATGACAAAAATTCCACCAAATGCTTCTGTGTAAAATGAATCAACACTATACACAATATCTTTTAAATTTAGATTTCGCTCTCTTAAATCACCATACTTATTGGCAGATTCTAATAATTTTTCGTGAATTTTTTCATCTACAAAATTATTATCTTTTTTAAATAACTCTATTAAGTTTAATTGTTCTTCTCTTGCCTCATCTAAATTATCTATCAGTCTAAACTTAACAGTAATATTATCGTACTTTAAAACGTCTAAAGGTTCATAAAACACATCTATCTTCTGATCAAAATCTACACAAATTGCAGAATCTCTTGTGATGTTTTCTATTTTGGTGCTATGTATTTTGAATACCTGTTTCATTAATTCTCTATCGAACGAATGAAACGGATTGTAGACTGGCAATCCTTTTTGTAAAGGTGTAATAATAATACAATGCGGATTTGCCTCTCCATTATTTAAATAATGAACTTCATTTTTTTCTTTAGCTACTTCAGGACTCCATCCTATTCCATCAATAAAAAACGATTCTAACTTTGTTTCAGTAAAACCTAACTTTTCCAAACATTTATTATAACGTTCTACCAATTTTCCATTAATTGGTATCAACTCTCCTTTATATAAATCTGCTTCTTTTAGCTTATCCATTATACTTATTTTTTACTACGACAGTATTCGCTATAATGTCTCCTATTCTATTACTGTTATTATCAAAAATAGCAACTACAATTCCAATGAGAAAAATCATATCTAATAACCCTACAAAAAATCGAATTAAACCTCTACCAATTGTCATTTTTTTATTTTTATTAGCTATTACTCTTATATCCATAAATCGCTTACCAATAGTTTGCCCATAGATACCTTCACTTACAGGCCATAAAAACAAAGTGATTAATAACAACATAAGTGCAGGAAATCCAGTTAAAGAAAAACCAAACGTATCAACATTTGTGTGTTTTCCAAATAAAATTCCAAAAGCTAAACTTAACAAATAGTAAATAACTATATCAATCACGAAAGCTATTACTCGAATATAAATTGGAGCAATATCTAACTCTTTGTTACCTATATCAAATTCATCAAAAGCTCCTTCACTCATAGTTATAATTTAAGAACTATTCTAATAATTTATGAATCTGTGCATATTGCAATAACATAATTGTTTTTGCATCTTTAATCTCTTTGGTCTCTATCATTTGAAGTGCTTCAGAAAAAGACAATTCTAACACTTCTATTTCTTCTCCTTCTATTTCTAAACCTCCTCCAGAATCCACCTTCATATCATCTGAATACTCAGCTACAAACATAAATAACTTTTCTGTTACCGCTCCTGGTGACATGTAAGACTCATACACTCTTTTTACGGTTTTTATTTCGTAACCTGTTTCTTCTTTTACTTCTCTAATAATACACTTTTCAGGTTGCTCATTATCATCTATTGATCCTGCACAAACCTCTATAGACATGCTCTCTGAAAAATTATTTTCATCGTATAAAGGCAATCTAAACTGTCTTGTTAACACAACCGTTTCTTTTTCTCTATTATAAAGTAACACACAAGTTCCGTCTCCTCTATCGTACCTTTCTCTCGACAAACGTTTCCACGTTCCGTCTTTAAACAAAAAGTCGTAATCTACTCTATGTAGTGTTGCCCAATTATTTGATAATAATTTATAAACAACATTTTTTAATCTGTTCTTCATTTTAGTTTTTAACTTCCTCTTCTTTTTTAAAAAGAAAATTGAAAAAATTTAGTATTCCTTTTTTAATTGACTTTAATACGTAACTAATAAAATTATAAATACCTACTATTATATAGCCGAAAACATATTCTACAAAAAATTGAATTATCACTTCTAATAAAAATTCAAATACAGCTATCAAAACTTACCTTTTATCAAACTTTTCTCTTGCTTCCAATTCAATATTCATTTGATTGATACGAGCATCTACTTTACGTTTAAAATCAGTATCAGCAATGGTTGCTACATTATCTAAATATCGAACTACTTCTTGACGTCTAATTTCTGAAAAATCTAAACCTTTCATATTCGCCTTCATCAATTCTTGTAACATATTCAGTTTTGTATCGTAATCTTTTTTGAAATAAATTTCTGGATTTCCAAACCAATCTTCTTCTAAATCAAAATCAGTTAAACGTAATGATATTGCCGATTGAATATTACGCACATCTCTTGATGAGAAGAATGGAAATATTTGCTGAATCTCCTTATATAAACTAGCAAAAAACAAATGATCGTTTGTTTTATGAGATTTCTCAACACGATCGTATACATCTAACACTCTCTCTTCTGATGGCTTTTCGATACTTTCTAAAATATCTCCCATGTTTTTTGCCAATCCTTGTCCTTGTAAATAAGTATATCCAGATGGATCTGCCATATTTATGAAATCAGGCATTGTTTCTTGCAACTTACGCCACCAGATATAATCTTGATCTAAAAAGTCATGTTCAGTTCTTGCTCCATCAATTTTAAATCTACCTTGCACACGAGAAATTACAGCCTTATCTAACATTTCTGGTAAATTTGTAAATAATCCTATTGAACTATTTCCATAATTTACAGCATAGGCTCCTTCAGTGTATCTTAAAAACACACCGATTACTTCTTTTACACCAGCTGATACTCCTTGTGCAGTTCGTTCTTGTAAATTATTCTCAGCGTCATCTATAGGAGCAAAGATTAACTTTGTAGGATCTTGCATTGGCTTCATCCATTCCACCATTTTTTCTGCTGATCCTCCTTGAAATGTTGATATCAGAGTATCTGGCATTGGATGAAATAAAAATGGTATTTCTAAATTATCACAATACTCTTTTAAACGTGTTGCAATTGCTGCTATCAACATACTTTTACCAGTACCTGGAATTCCGTACCCCATAAATACTGGCATAAAACCACCTAACTCTTGAAACGGGTTTTTCTGCGCTTCAAAATCGTAGCTTAACATTCTTTCTGTTAAACGGCGAGAAAAGTGTTTTGCATCTTTGTTTCCTACTATTTGTTCGAACTTTATCTTATTAAATTCTACGCTTTTTGCCGTACCACTAAATGTATTTTCCCATCCTGAAACTGCAAAATCTGAATTTTCAAGTTTGTAAGTTCTATCCGTAATTGTTTCTGTATATTCTAAACTACCTTTTCTTAACTGAATTTCATCAATTAATGCTTCAAAATATACTACTGTAAAATCAATTACATCTTTATCTGACTGAATTATTTCTGGATGTGATAAGTATTTTTCATAATAAAACAAACAACATGAAATTCCCTTTAATGGTGAGAAAAATGACACCTCTGGAATTCCTGCAAACTTTTGTTTCATCACAGATAAATCATCTGAAGCTGATTCTTTTAAATCATTTAAAATTTTATATGCTGTTGCAAACAATTGAAATGCCGTAGCTGTTTGCATTTTACTTTCAAACTCTCTTTTTCCACTCGCATCTAATGCTGACTTACGTTCTGCTAAACTTGAAAGTCCTGATGCATCTGTGTAACTATCTTTTATCCAAATTCCTAAAGTAATTCCTTCTTGAACCGCAAATAGTGTTTGGTTTAAGTATACAGGAATTGCAATAGAATCAGGTAATAATCGCTTTTTTAATGCTAAAATTGTTTTAGAAACCGAAGTGATTTCTGATGCTGCTCCTGCTCCTCCTTTTGCTCTTGACAAAAACAATAATATTGAATCGTCTTTTGCATCCTTGTCTTTATTTTTTGCTCTTTGTCCTTGTTCCCACTGAACGCTTTTTAAATATCCACTTGCTTCATCACGAAGCATATCTAATTCATTTTGTTTTATCGGGAAAGTTGAGTTGTGTTCCATTCTTTTCAATTATCAATTATCGGTGATCAGTTATCAGTGTTTGAATGTTAATTGTATTTGTTAATACGTGTTTTCTTTAGAATTGAGAATAAAATCTTTGCTATTTCATCTGCTTTATCAAATAAAAATTTAAAATTATCCTCTTTTAAATCGTTACTATCTTTCAATAACGATAACCAATATTTAGTTTCCAAGCATTCTTTATATGCTATAGATATTTTAGATGAAAAATCTGCTCTAGAAATTGCTCCATTTGCCTCTATTATATTGGCTCCAACTGAAGTTCCACTCCTCAGTAATTGTTTCGACAGAACAAATTCTTTTTGATTTTTCATTAAGTTTTTACATAATTTAACCACTTGCAAAGCAAAATCATAAGATTTATTTTGCAGTGGATTATTCTCTAATTTCATAACTTATTCTTTTTTGTATTGATCATTGTTAATTGATCACAGACCATTGAATTTTAGGTCAGATGTTTGCACTGGTTCTTTCGCTAATTTATTAAGTACTTCAGGAACTTTATTGTGTAATAATTGAATAATTCTATGTGGAGCAAAAACATAATTTCTTCGCTCTACATCATTCCATTTTTGCAAAATCTGTTTTGAAAAGAATCCGCCTTCTGTAAAAGTATCATTCGAAAAAACCTCATCGGTTTTTAAAGAAACAGCATATGATTCTAGTCGTACTTCTTTTTTTCCGATTCCTTCTAAAATAGCATGTGTTATTTTGTTTTCATCTTTGGCAAATACATTATGCAACGGACCTAAATCTATTCTTTTTATGTACTTCGGATGAATTTTCACATTTTTTCTATCAATCATATACGCCATGGTATCCAGTGGCATATTTCTATCTGCACTCTCTTTTAATGTTTTATATAATTCAGTTTTATAATCTTTACCTTTTTTACCTTCATAATCAAAATACATAAAACACACATAAGGTCTGTTGTCTGACACATCATAAAAACTCCAACTTGTTAATAAACTAGCTGGACTATTTTCTGGCGCATCAATTATTTTACCTTGAACAAATCTGTTGAATATATATTCTTGTTTTACTGAATTATAATAAACTATTGAAGAAGCTTGAAACAATCTTCTCTTTTTTATTTTTTCTCTTTTTCTTAAAATAGTATCTAAAAACTCCTCTTTTAACGAATCAACATCTTCTAATTTACTTAAGTATTCATTTCTTAAAGATAAATCATTAAATAAATACCTAAATTCTAAATAATTAGGAAAGCCAGATTCTGTTAAATCTATTTTCATATTATCCTCATCATCATACATATATTTAATACGCATTGCTTCAATTGAGTATAATAATAAATCGGTGTATTGTTTAAAAATAGTAAGCTCTTGTTGACTGCATAAATTTTGTTTTTGAATGTTGACTATTAATTCTTTTAAAACAAAATCTACCATTTTATGGTAAAACACATATTGCTCTTTTGAATCTAGTGTTGCAGAATCTAAAGGGGTTACAATCATTGTTATTTCAATTATCAGTAATCAATTATCAGTAATCAATATGATCACCGATAATTGATAATTGTTCACTGTTTTACATTACGATAATAAATCATCATCTCCTGCGTCTGGTTCAGGTTTAGATGGTTCGTCATTTTTTTCTGGAGTACTATTTCCGTCAGATTTATAATAATCTTCAAAAAGTTCTTTCATATCAATTCCGTAACGATCTGCAAAATTCTTTTGAATTTCAGTATCCTTCTCACGAATTTCTTGTAAAGCCTCTGCATATGATCCATACACACCTTGCATTACTTTTTCATGAACAGGAATGTTATCCATCATTTCTTGACGAGCTTTTGCACTTGCTGTATGCATAGCAGCTAAAGTTTCTCCAATATGCTCATCTGTCTTAACTCCTAAATGTTCTAAAATAGCAGCAAACTCTTGATCAGTTCTTGCCTTTAATGCAACTACATAACCATCATAATACTTTAAACGTTCTTCTGTATCAGACTTTAATTTTGCTCTGTGTGTTTGTAAGTTACTACGTAAAGATGTTAATACTTTAATAGTTAAATTATGTTTGTGTACAAAACTATCTTTACTGGCTGCTAAAGTTGTGTAAGCATTTTTCAATCCTTCTAACTCTTCTACTTTTTGTTCTAATCCAGTTACTTTACCAATAGCCTGTGCATATTCAGTAGATTGCTTATCAGCAATTTCTTCTAACTCTTGTCGTGCTTGTTTTAGTAATGCATATTGCTCTTCTAACTGCCCTTCTACTTCTTGCTTTTTCTCTAAAGCTTTGGTGTGATTTTTAGTAGCTTCAACAATTGCTGTTTGTAGTTTATCTTCTACTTCTTTAATTTCTACTTCTCTATTTTTTAATCGAGATACCGCTGCTTGCGATTTGTATGAAAGTTCGCTTAACAATGTTTGAACATCTGCACTTTCAATTCGCTCTTGAAACATTGCTTTAGCTCTATTATCTGCACTGCTTCTAACTTTTTCAGCATCTTTAAGCTCTTGCTCTGCTTTGGCAATTTTACTTTTCCTTCCTAATAAATTATTCCACCAAGTATCTGGCTTATTTTGTGCATCTTCTAATTTAATTTTTGCTCTTTCTAACGCTTTCTGAGCATCGTCTATAATTTTTTGCTCATCAGCATTTAAAGATGAAAATTTTTCAAAAATAATTCCCACCTCATCCTGATAATCTGTAAGGTCTTTAATAGCATCTAAAAGCGTAGTTCTATCCTTCTCTGCCATGTGTACAACATCATCCAACGTTGCATTTAATATTTTTTGACGTACTTGTGGATCATCTTCTTGCGCTAACTTCGACTTCATTGAATCGATAGCTTTTCCCCAATTCACATCTACTTTTTCTGTTTTCTCGTTAGAATTAGTTTCTAATAAATCAAAATCATCAGACATTTTGTATAAGTTTTAAATAGTTGTACAATTTTTAAAAATAGCAATTTCGTTAAAAAAAATTACTTCCTATAATTATTTTCCAAATATATGTATCTCTTTTAACCAAAATGTTACACTGTTAAAAAAAGATATTAAAAAAAGCAGAAAAAGAAGTAAAATCACCTTCTTTGGGTGAGTCTTTATAAAATTTCAATTGTATTTTTGAGTAGCTTTTTTAGAGCTAAAATCAACCTTAATAACCAACCAAATAAGTAAAACTATTTATGAAGACAAAGAAAGTAAAACAAAAAAAAGAATTGCTTTTAAAACGGGCTACTAAAAGCTTATTAACAACTACTTTTTTTTTAACGCTATTTTTAACCAGTTTTGTTGCTAAGGCACAAGACATTAACGTAAACAACGGACAAGCATACGGCTGTAACGCTAATATTGAGTTAGTAGCTGATGCTAGCAGTGTAGATCTTGCTAGTAGTACATTTGCATGGGATGCAACTGGTGCACTTACTTTTAGAAGAGCTGGTAATACAGGAAGTGGATCTAGATCTCTTACTATTACTGGTGACAATAAAGTGAATTTAAATGTTAGAGGTGAAGGAAAAGTTTTTTTAAAAATTACTGATAATTCTACTGTTCCTGCAACTGTAATTAGATATGATGTTGATATTTCTCCTACTGGAAATGTTATCAACCCTACATATTCTGTTAAATACGGGAACATTAATGCTCCTGATTATATCAAAACTAGAAATCGTTGGATTCCTTTAGACGTGCAAAGCAACAACAACCAAGTTGTAACTATAGTAAACGACCAAATGTTTAGTGTAGTTTGGTTTGCTAGTGGAGGCGTAAATATTGTAAATCAAAACAACGTTGCTACTTTAAACGGAAATGGAAAATATGAAGTAAATGTAACTATTGCTAGTGATGGATCAATCAACAAAGGGTTTTTAAGAGCTTCTTTCATTGACACTTGTACTGGTGTTTGTGGGGGTGGTTCTTACATAAACTGGGAAATACTTAAAAACTTTACTCCGGATGGAATTTTAGGTGTTACTTGTTTAAGAGACAATAATCTTGATGATAGCAAGTCTACTGTGTATGCTGTATTAGATGAAGTTGCTAGTAACGGAATTTTTGATTGGGAAATACTTGAAACGGATCAAGTAACTGCTTTCGATACTTCTAAATTAAAAATTGATGCTAGCGAATTATACGGAAATGCTGCTGTTGTATTTTATCAAGATGGATATTCTCCTTCTAATGTTGGAAATTTTGTGATGAAAATTACCAATACTGTTTTTGGTGAATATTCTTTTTACAGAGAAATTACTTCTAGCCCAGATAGCCCAAAAACAGCACAACAAGTATATTGTGCTGATGCAAGTTTAGGTGCTACTATCAGCTTAGAAGTTGACAATCCAGAACCTAACAAAATATATACTTGGACCGTTTCTGGCGATAAAGATTGGGTAGTTACTTCAACTACTTCTAATGGAAGTCAAATTGAAGTTACTTTTAACGATAATGAAAGTGGTGTTTTAAATGTAAAAGCTACGGATCAATCAGAACCTGAATGTGACAGTTCTCCAACTGCTGTATTTGTAAACAGAGTTGGTGGCGGTACTGTTTCTATAGACGGACCTAATTGTGTTCCTAATGATGCTGTAAATGCATTTACTTTTACTGCTTCTCCGTTTGCAAAATATGAATGGAATATTCCTAGTGAAATATTAGATGATAGCAATGGTTGGGATGTACAAATTGGAAGCAATACATTAACATTAACTCCTCCTGCTTCTGGAATTAATCAAAGTACTACTGGTCAATTTAATATCTCTGCTACTTTGAATGGATGTACTGGTGCTCAAACTGCTAATTACAGCTTTGAAGTTGCTCCATTATCTCCAATTGTAACTGGAGCGGCTTGTGCTATTCCTAGCAACAACTATACTTACAATATCGATTATAAAGGAGCAACTACTGCAGAAGTTGCTGTTTTAAATGCTAGTAAAAGTACTGTACTTACTAAAACTATTTCTAGTCCTAGTAATTTTGATTTTACAGCGATTAATGGAGATTACGAAATTCAAGTTGTAACATACAGCAACGCTAGTTGTAGATCATTACCAACTTCTTTTAACGTAAAAGCCTTGTTAACTCCTGAAGTTACAGGAGACTCATGTGTAATACCAGGAAACTCTTATACTTATAACATTGATTATAAAACTATCACTAGTGCAGAGGTAACTGTTACAGATGCAGCAGGAACTGTACTACGTACTGAAAATCTTGTAGCACCAAACAATTTCACTTACATTGCTCCTAGCAGTGATTTTGAAATTGAGGTGGTTACTTACTTAGATAGCAGTTGTAGATCATTACCTGCATCTTTAAATGTAAAAGCAGCTCCTTCAGCTCCTTTAATTAGCGGACCTTTATGTGTAATTCCTAATAATAATTACGATTATACTATTGATTATAATGGAGCTAGTAATGCTGAAGTATCTGTTCTAGACGGTACTGGAACTGTTGTACAAACTGCAACTATTGCTAGTCCTAGTAACTTTAATTTTACTGCTATTAGTAGCGACTTTACCATACAAGCTGTTACTTATGATGAAGCTAGTTGTAAATCATTACCAAATACTTTAGATGTAAAAGTTGCGCCTTCTAAACCAACAATTACTGAAACTAGATTTGGATGTGATAACCAAGCGGAATTTACTGCTTCTTCTACAGGAAACGTAACAAATTACCAATGGAACATTCCAAGTAACTGGACAATTATTGGTGGTGCTCAAGGATCAGATACAATTATTTTACAACTTGACGGAAATGGTGGAGATATTACTGTTACACCAGAAAACAATGGTTGTGTAGGTGAATCTACAACACAAAATGTATCACCTCCAAGTCTTATTAGATTTGCTGCTACTCCTGTTGGTGGTGGCGTTGGTACATTATTGTCAGTAAAAAGCGATAGCCCTGTAATTATAACTTGGTTTCAAGCTCAAAATGCTGGGGAATTAGATGAAGTTGCTTGTACAGGAGGAACTCCTTATGATTTTAACGATCCTTTGCCAACTACAAACTCTTCTTTATTTGCTTTCACTGGATTGAATGATTGGATTAGAGTGGTATTTGAAAATCCTGCTACAGGCTGTACAAAATGTATGGTTTTTAACGCAAGCACACCTCCTGGTCAAACAGCAGGACCAAAAGCAGCTCCAACTGGCGATATCAGTAAAAGAGCAGCCTTTAATTCTATTGCTACTCCTACTCCAACTAATTTAAATGTAAAAGCTTATCCAAATCCGACAAGTAACACATTAAACATAGAGGTTCCTACGAAACAATCATTAGGAATTATGGCGTTAGTAGATTTAAAAGGTAGAGTGGTATTTAAAAAACAAGCTGCTATGCATAAAGAAACAATTAACACTTCTGAATATGCAAAAGGAACGTATTTATTATTAATACAGACTAAAAACGGATATTCATCTAAAAAAATAATTATAAAATAATTTAGTTTACAGGTTGAAATTAGCTAAAAAGCAAAAAAGAGGTAAGTTTAAAACTTACCTCTTTCTTTTTGTACAAAAAAATTATTAATTCAGTTTATTTTGTACTAATGACTTCCTTTTTTTAGTAATTGTGGGAACTTCTTTTTAAATCTATTCAATCTAGGAATAGAAACATTCTTCACATATGGATTGTTTGGATGTAAACGCTCATAATTTTGATGATAATCTTCCGCTTCATAAAACTTAGTAAACTTTGTAATTTCTGTAGCTACTTTACCTTTATATACTTCAGCATTTAAATCCATTACTTTTGCTTGTAATATTTTCTTTTCAGCATCTGTTTTATAAAAAGCTATAGATCTATATTGTGTTCCATAATCAGGATGTTGCCCGTTTACTGTAGTTGGATTGTGTGAACCAAAAAACACATCGGCTAACGTTTTAAAACTAACTTTTTTAGAATCATAATATACTGCAACTGTTTCGGCATGTCCCGTAGTTCCTGTACCTATTTTTTTATACGTAGGATTTTTTGTGTGTCCACCAGCATAACCTGAAACTGCTTCCTCTACTCCTTCCACACTTTCAAAAATAGCTTCTACACACCAAAAACATCCACTTGCAAAATAAGCTACCTCCTTTTTAGATTGGGCATTTAAAACATTGTAAAGAAATAAAATTGAGACTATAATTGTTTTTTTCATGATACTAAAATTTTGAGATTTGTCGTTACAAAAAGTCTTTTCATACAAAAAGCTATTCGAATATACCGAATAGCTTATAAAAAAACTAACAAAAATCCAATACGTAACGATTGAAATTTTTCTTTATAATATGAGTATGATTAATTTAACCTAGCATACTCAAATTGTGAATTTCCTCTTATTCCATCACTACTTAACAATGCTGTAAAACGTAATTTGTAGTAATTACCACTAGCATCTTTTAAAATAAAGTAACGATCATCCTTAGCAACCCCATTTGTAGTACTTCTCCAGCTGCTGCTAATTACTGTTCTATCATCATACTCTAAAGAACTATCATCAATATCACTTAATGAAAAGTCTGTATACGAAGGCACATTTAAGTCTACTCTAGCTCCACTTGCATCTGTTTCATAAGTTGTCACTTGATACATTCCTACATTTCCAATAGTATTGTGTAAACCATAATCAGAATATGTTAATCCAAAATAACCAGGACCTTGCGCTCCGTTATAACTAAATACTCCCGAAAAATTAATATCCCACTGGTCAGATGCAGGCTCAACATCAACTTTTTCTCCTCTTGATAAACTAACCGCTGTTAATACTTTATTCGCTTCTTTTGCTACTGTTATCGTATTAAATGAAGCTGTTTCGTTCACATCAGCATACTGAATTGTATAAGAATTACCATCAGTTAAAATTCTAACTTTCATAAAACCTCTATGATCTCCTGTAGTATTAATTGCCCCAGGATTAGCTTCAGTTGCTGGTACTTCGTTTCCTAAAGAAACAATGTATACGAAATTCTCACTATCTGTAGTTGATACTTCTGCAAAAGCAGTATCTTCTAAATTTCCTGCTTGTAAATCAGTAAACACATTTCCCTCTGCATGATTACTATACTGTGTATAACCTAAAGGTAAACCTGCCATTATCTCACTCACTGTTGAAACATCTACTGTGGTTGGTGAAAAAGTAGCGTCAATAGTATTGAATGTTAAAGTCTCGCTTAACGCAGTAGCTTCTGTAACAGCTAAAATATCTGTTGCTCCTTTTATTTGTGCTGCAGAAACTAGTAAAGCTGAATTTAAAAATACTCTGTTTTCAGTTCCATTATAAACTCCTAACTCCCAAGTATCTCTTTTTACTGCTTTTTGAACACCTGTACTTAAATCAATATAGCATTGATTTGGTTGAGTTGATCCACCTGTTAATAAATCAATTACTCCACCTAAAGATGCTATTGGCGTAAAACTTACCTGTGCTGTTGTTGTAGCACCATTTACCCAACTTGTGTTATCAAAACTATTGATTGAAAAACTTACTGATTTAGAAGTTCCTTCAATTGGATCTTGTAATTTTGTAAATGTAAAAGATGCTTGTGTATCTCCTACTGCTACCGGAATTGAAATTGAACCAGACGATCCATTAGGGTCTGTAGTAAAATCAGTTCCATAAACTGCATTTTCACCACTAAATGCAATGTTAATATTTCCTGCTTCTGTAGCTGCTCTTGAATATGTTAAAACAACTTCTTTAGTTTGTTCATCTGCTGTCATACTTAAAGTATTTGTACTAAAAGTGACAGAAAAATTTACTAAATCTAATTCATCATCACTACCACATGAGCTTAAAAAAGCTACAAAAAATACTGTTGCGATTAAAAAATAATTCCTCATTATTATTAGTTAAAATTTATGTTATATAATAGTTTAAAAAAATACGACCTTCCATTACCGAATAACCTACTTGCAACGACAGAAGCATCGTGTCCTTCGGATGGAACATCAGAAGCATTTACAGTAACTACATCAAAAATATTTCGTGCACCTAGGGTAAATACTAAATTGTTAATAATATCTGTTTTTATAGAAGCATCAAACCAACTGAAACCATCAGTTTGACCTAATTGTATATCTCCGTTATTAAGTAAAAGTGTTTGTCTTTTTCCTGTGTATTTTAACTGACCCGTTAAAGTGGTTTTTATTTTAGGAATTATATAGTCTACATTTGTTTGAACATCTAATCTCCATAAATATTCTGGATCAAAATCATCTATTGAACTAATTGATGTTGCCTTACCTATGTAAGTAGCTCCAATGCCAAAATTCCAACGATCACTGTTAATCGTGTTTTGTAAACTTACACCAGCAGTTTTTGTATTATCTACATTATCTGTAGTAAAAAGCGTTCTGCCATCTTCATCTTCAGTAATAATACTTGCAATTTCATCTTCAATATCAAAATAGAAACCTTTGAAAATTGTTTTTAACCTTGTTTTTTCTGATAATTTAGAATCCTTATTTACATCTAAAAAAATAGAAATACCGTCTTCTGGTTGTAAATTTGGGTTTCCTCTTACATTATGATTAGCATCTACAAAATAGAAGAATAGTTCTTCAAAGTTTGGTGCTCTAAATGCTGAACCAAAAACTCCTTTAGCTGTTATATCTTCAGTAATTTTATAGTTAGAAGTAAATTGCCAAATAAACTGATTACCAAACTGAGAATTATTAGTAACTCTGGCTCCTGGATGAAATGATAATTTTTCAGAAATATCAAAATCTGTAACCGCAAAAAAATCGTAATTACTTAAACTATTTTCTACAACTTGTGTCGAATAATTACCAGTAGCAATAGCATCAAAACCTGTTTGCCATAGAAATTCGTACCCTAATTGCAAATTAAAAAAGTCTGAATTTGGTGTTATATTACTTACAAAACCTTTGGTGTACCAAAAATCACTTGATTGACTTAAAGCGTCTGTAATATATGACTCCACACCTCTTTGAAAAATATTATACACATACTCTTCGTAATATCTCTTCTGATTCTGTTGTGAAAAAAATAGGTTGTACTTTGTTTTTCCTTTTAATGGTCCTGAAACTGTCAGGTTATTTACATATCTGTCTGTTTTAAAATTCTCATCTGTAGCTGTTGGTATCAACTGTCCTGTACCAGCATCTAACCTTCCAGTTACAAAACGATCATATACATTTACTAACTCATTAAAATTTTGAAATTTATAGAAGAATTTATGCCTACCTAATTTAAAATCTACATTTGCAGAAAAAGTTAGTTGCTCCTTTGGATTCCATTCGGTTCCTCTTAACTGATCGTTTACAACTATATTATCTTGAATATTTACATAATCTCTACCTCTAAAAGTATTGTAAAAACCTTCAAAGTTGTTACGCGAAAAACCAACAGAGTAACTTACTTTTTTATTGATTTGATTTGACAACTTGAAATTCTGTATATGTCTACCTCTATCATTAAAATTGTACTCTACCCCCACTGTTTCCTCTTGCGTAGAGAGTTGAATTTGCCATTTATGATTTTTCAAACCTCTTTTGGTAACCACATTAATAACGCCAGCTACTGCATTATCTCCGTACAAAACTCCCATAGAACCTTCTACTATTTCAACACGCTCAACATCTTCTAAATTTATCTGAGTGATATCAATATTGTTTCCTACTCCATTATCACTTACCATTGGAATTCCATCGATCAATATCTTTGTATACTGCCCATCTAAACCAAATAAACTTACAGTAGATCTTCCGGTACTTGCATCTGGTATAATAGTAAGATTTAAATTTTGAGTTAAAATATCTGCCAAATTATTACCCGCTACCTTGGCTATATCTTTTTTATTGATGACACCTACATTAAATAATTTTTTGCTCAACGACATTAAGTTGCTTTCTCCAACAACAATTACTTCATCTAGCTTATTCATTTTGATTGAATCTTGCTCTTTTACTTGCCCCTCAGCAAAAAAATTTAAAAGAGATAGTAAAACAATTATAATTAAACTCTTATTTAGAAACATTCTTAATAATTTTCAGCAAATATATATTTTATTTTAATTCAATCTAAATAAATTTTATATTTTTGTTCCCAGAAATACATAATCAATTAAAAATGAAGAAAACTTTTATTGCATTACTCGCAGTAGTTAGTGGCTTAAATGCACAAATGAGTAAAAAGCAAAAAGATATTGAAGCTATAAAATCTATGAGTGGTTGTTATAAGGTAGCCTTTAACTTTACTGAAACATTTAACTATTCTGACAAAGAAGATTACAAACCTTCAAAAGTGAAGCATGACAAAGCCTTAGAATGGGTTGAGGTTGTAACAGATGGTAATAACGAAATACAGTTACAACATTTATTAATTGTTGGACCTCCAAATCAACCACATATTGTAAAGCATTGGAGACAGGACTGGTTATATGAAAACCAAGACTTTTTTATGTTTGATAAAGGAACTACTTGGAAATACAATGAGTTTCCAAAAGACCAAGTAAAAGGTCAATGGACTCAAAAAGTATATCAAGTAGATGATAGCCCACGTTACGAAGGATCAGCTACATGGGTTCATGTGGATGGAAAAAGTTTTTGGGAAAATGCTACTGATGCTCCATTAGCAAGACGAGAAATAACAAAAAGATCTGATTACAATGTGATGCATAGAAGAAATAGACATGAAATAACTAAAGATGGTTGGATACACAACCAAGATAATGATAAAGTAATTAGAGAAGATAATAAAGATGACTTTTTACTTGCTCAAGAAAAAGGATATAACGTTTATACCAAAGTAGCAGACAACAAATGTAAAGCTGCTCAAGGATGGTGGAAAGATAACAAAGGACTTTGGAAAAAAGTTCGTAAAAAATGGAGCAAAACTTTCAGTGAGAAAAAAGATATTGTTTTAAAAGAAAAAGTAAACAACAAAAAAATGTACTCTCATTTATTCGCCTTAAAAGCGGATACCTCTAAAAAAGAAGTAAATAAAATTATAGAACAATTTTTAAACTAATTTATTCTTGTCTTTTGTGTTGATAAAATCTCGATGTTGTTACTAGCATCGGGATTTTTTATTGTTTACAACTTTGTTTGTATGTACTAAATGGGTTTGTTACTTTTGCGTCAGTAAATAGTTATTAATGGAACATTTTATAGTATCTGCACGTAAATATCGCCCTCAAAATTTTGAGGATGTTGTTGGGCAACAAGCCATTACCAACACGTTAGAAAATGCTATAAAAAACAACCATTTAGCGCAAGCGTTACTTTTTACTGGTCCTAGAGGTGTTGGTAAAACATCTTGTGCACGTATACTTGCTAAAAGAATCAATCAAGAAAGCTCTGATAGCGATAATACTGATGAAGATTTTGCATTTAATATTTTTGAATTAGATGCGGCTTCTAATAACTCAGTTGACGATATTCGTAGCTTAACAGATCAGGTTCGTATTCCTCCTCAAACAGGAAAATATAAAGTATATATTATTGATGAGGTTCACATGCTTTCTCAGGCTGCTTTTAATGCTTTTTTAAAGACTTTAGAAGAACCTCCTGCACATGCTATTTTTATTTTAGCAACTACTGAAAAACACAAAATTATTCCAACGATACTTTCTCGTTGTCAAATCTTTGATTTTAAACGAATTGGTGTTTTAGATGCTAAAAATTATTTAAAGGTAATATGTGAGCGAGAAAATATTACTGCTGATGACGATGCTTTGCATATTATTGCTCAAAAAGCTGATGGTGCCATGCGTGACGCTTTATCTATTTTTGATAGAGTTGTTAGTTTTTCAGGTAATAATTTAACTAGAGAAGCTGTTACTCAAAACCTTAATGTTTTAGATTACGAAGTATATTTTAATATGACGGATTTATTGTTAGAAAACAAAATTCCTGAAGTATTAATGGCTTTTAACACAGTGTTATCTAAAGGTTTTGAAGGACAACACTTTATAAGTGGACTAGCTTCTCATTTTAGAGATTTATTAGTAGCTAAAGATACTGCTACAATTGCTCTTTTAGAGGTTGGTGATACTGTTAAAAAACGTTATCTAGAGCAAGCTCAAAAAGCTAGCATGCAGTTTCTGCTACCTTCTATAGACAAAGCTAACGATTGCGATTTAAAATATAAATCTAGCAAAAATCAACGTTTACTCGTTGAACTTTGTTTAATGCAAATTGCCTCTATCACTTTTGATGGAGAAAAAAAAAAAGGTAGCAACTACATAATTCCAGCAACATTTTTTACCTCTTTAGCTCCAACAGCTAAAAAGATTGAAAATTCTATTCAGCAAGTTGCACAACAAAAAAAACAACAGGTACAAGCCGCTACTAGTGAACAAACTATTCCGCAAGAACCAGTTACACCTTCTATAAAAAACATCAAACGTAGACCTTCTGCTTTATCTTTAAAGAGTTTACAACAAAAAAGAGAAACAAAGGTTGTAACACAAGAAGAAGAAAATTATGATAACCATCCTCGTACTCCTTTTAACCAAGAACAATTACAGGAAACTTGGAAAAAGTATTACTTCAAACTACAAGAATTGGGAGAAAAAAACATGGGGTCTATATTAATTGCTGGACAACCTGTTTTAAAAGAGAATTATGCTGTAGTTGTAACTCTTCCAAATAATTTGATGAAAAATCAATTAGAACGTGGTAAACCAAAAATATTGCGTTTTATTAGGGAAAGGTTAAATAATTACGGTATTCAAATTACTATAGAAGTAAACGAAGTTGTTGAAAAGAAATTTGCATATACACCACAAGAAAAATACGAGAAACTAAAAGAGAAAAACCCTCTTTTAGAGAAGTTAAAAAACACTTTTGGATTAGACATTTAAGCCCATTTATTTCTTATTATATTTAATTTAAAAATAACCTTTCATTTACGCATATAGGCACAATTTTTGATAGTTTCAAGTTAGAAAAAGTTTTATAATCAACCAAATCTAACGCAACTATGAAATTATCTTTTATTCTATCATTTTTTGTTTTATCTATCACTGCACAAAGCATTAAAGGAACTATAATAGATGCAGAATCTAAAAAACCTTTAGAAAATGTAACTGTTTTTTTTGAAAAAGAAAATACTGGATCTGTTTCAAACAATAAAGGTGTTTATATTTTAAATACAATTTCTAAGATTAGAAAAAATGATGTGATTCGATTTTCTCTAATCGGTTACGACACTCAAAAACTTACTTTTAAGGAATTAAAAAAACTGAACTTTACTGTAAACCTTATTAGAAAAATAGAAAACTTAGATGAAGTTATCGTTTCTTCTGAAAAAATACTCAAAACTAGAATTGAATACAAAAAATTGTCAAACCTAAACAAAGGTGTTTACAATGTTGGAACTGCTTTAGTTGGTGATAAAATATATTTAGTTGCTGGAAATAATTCACATTCAGAAGATGCTAAAAAAAGAGCTTTGTATGAATTTGGCAATGATCCTAGACCTAGCCTTAAAAGATTAATAAGAGAATTAAGAAAAGGAAGCTTTGTTTACAATAATTTTTATGATAAGCTACAAATTTACGACATAAAAAATGATAGTTCATACATTTCTGAATTACCGTTTAGAGCTCGTACCAACAATAACATAATTGCCTTTAAAAATCAACTATACATTTTAGGAGGTAAAATGCTATCTAAAAAGAAAACTCTGGAATATTTAGATAATAAGATAGAAATTCTTGATTTAAATCAAAATACAATAAAAATAGATCATACAAATCCTCATCAAGCTGTAAATTTCGCTTCTTTTGCTCACGAAAACTATATCATTACAATGGGCGGTTCTATTAAAGAAAAGGAATATACTGATAAAGCTCATATTTACGACACAAAGAATGGATATTGGTATGATTTAACAAATATGATATCAGCTAAAGAAACGCAAGGAGTTTTAGTTAACAATAAAATTTATTTAATTGGCGGATTTAATGGTAAAACTTTAGATGACATTGAATCTTACAATCTTACAACTGGCAAATGGAAGAAAGAAGGTAATTTATTTGAAGGAATGGAAAAACCTGCTGTGACTTCATTCAACAACTCCATTTATATTTTTAACAATGGTAAAATATTAGTTTATGATATTAATGAAAACATTTTAAAGGAATATAAAGTTAGTTTGAACATAGAGAATGCTCAAATGCACTATTATCAAAACAAACTATACATTGTTGGTGGATATATTGAAGATTACTATACTAAATCTCCATCTGCAGATGTATATACTATTAATTTAGATGAATTTTCAAATACCAAAGTTCAAAACGTAAAAAGAATAATTTCTAACTTTTAAAAAACTAAACTCAATACAAAGCTTTACATCAACTCAACTATAATTAGACTATGAAATTAACGTTTATTCTGTCGCTTTTTGCATTAACAATAACCGCACAAAGTATTAAAGGAACCATAATAGATTCCGAATCTAAAAAACCTTTAGAAAATGTAACTGTTTTTTTTGAAAAAGAAAATACTGGATCTGTTTCTAACAATAAAGGTGTTTATATCTTAAATACAATTTCTAAGATTAGAAAAAATGATGTGATTCGATTTTCTCTAATCGGTTACGACACTCAAAAAATTACTTTAAGTGAATTACAGAAACTGAACTTTACAATAAACCTTATCAAAAAAATAGAAAACTTAGATGAAGTTATCGTTTCTTCTGAAAAAAAACTTAAAACTAGAATTGACTATAAAAAATTATCAAACTTAAATAAAGGGGTTTACAATGTTGGAACTGCTTTAGTTGGTGATAAAATATATTTAGTTGGCGGTAATCTATCATATTCAGAAGATGTAGGTAAAATAGCTTTAAGAACATTAAGTGAAAATTCTTCTCCTAATGATATTGGTAGACTTTTGCGTGACTTGAGAAGACCAAGTATTTCTTACAAAGGATATAATGAGGACCTACAGCTTTATGACATTTTAAAAGATTCTTGCTATACCTCTGATTTAAAATTTAGAGCTCGTACCAATAATAATATAGTTGCCATTAAAAATCAACTATACATTTTAGGTGGTAAAATGTTGTCTAAAAAGAAAACTCTGGAATATTTAGATAATAAGATTGAAATTCTTGATTTAAATCTAAATACAGTAAAAATAGATCATACAAATCCTCACCAAGCTATAAACTTCGCTTCTTTTGCTCACGAAAACTATATTATTACAATGGGCGGTTCTATTAAAGAAAAGGAGATTACTGTAATGAGAGCAAATATTAAAGTACACAAAGGGAATAAAAAAGTATATACTAATAAAGCACATATTTACGACACAAATACAGGATATTGGTATGATTTAACAAATATGTTATCAGCTAAAGAAACACAAGGGGTTTTAGTAAACAATAAAATCTATTTAATTGGCGGATTTAATGGTAAAGCTTTAGATGACATTGAATCTTATAATCTTGTAACTGGCAAATGGAAAAAAGAAGGTAATTTATTTGAAGGGATAAAAAAACCTGGTTTAACCTCTCATAACAATAAAATATACATTTTTGACAATCAAGAAATCGTAGTGTATGATACTAATGAAAATAGCTTAGCATCATATAAAATCAATTTAAACGTTAAGAATGCCAAAATGCATTGCCACGAAAACAATCTTTACATTATAGCTGGATATATTGATGAAAACTATACAAAATCGCCTTCTACGGGTATTTATAAAATAGCCATAGAAGAGTTTTCTAACACTAAAGTTTACAAATCAAAAAACTTAAATAATACAGATATAAACTAGAAATTATTAAGAAGTTGTAAATAACTCCTCTCCTACATATATAATAATATCTTCAGGTTTTATTTGGTTTTCATCAACTTCTGCTAAAATTTTAAACTCTCCTTTAGATTTTAAAAACACAGGTACAGATTTTTCATGATTGTAAATCACTTCTATCTGTTCTTTGAAATCTTCAGGAGATTTTACTGCAATTTCATTTACTTGAGGAAAATCTCTTACCGCCTCTGTTAAATTAATAAAATCGTCTTTTGCAGTAAATAGTACATCAGAATTTTCTAGCTGATCTGAACAAACTTCTTCCGAAGATGCCAATCTATAAGCTCCCAGTTCTCCTAAAACACTTGAAAAACGATCTAAAGCATATTTATTTACTGTATCACTACCTGTCATTGCAATTAAATACCCTGCATCGTTTAATTCAATATTTTCATCTAAACTTTCATTATAAATATCAATATTAAAAGCCTCTATACCTAAATCTTTACTAGCTTTTACATAATCTTTATTACTATCTAATAAAATCACTCGCTTGTTATACTTCATTAAATAAGAAGCTATTACCCTTGCTGATTGTGATGCTCCTACAAACACAACTGCTTCTGACTTTTTTAAGAATACACCAACCATTTTTGCAAATAACCTAGCCGTGGTAGCATTTAACAAAACTGTTCCTAAAACAATCATAAAAACCAACGGTGTAATATATTCAGCACCAGCTACTCCTTGTTTCATTAATTTTGATCCAAATAATGATGCAATACCAGCAGCTACAATACCTCTTGGACCTACCCAACTAATAAATAATTTTTCGTTTAATTTTAACGTTGAATTATGAGTGCTTAAAAATACACCCAACGGACGTACAACAAACACTATTAATGCAAATAATAAAATAGCTTTCCAATTAAAAACAAGTAGTAAGTCTTTAATGTTCATATTAGCTGAAAGTAGAATGAAAAGAATTGATATTAATAAAACTGATAACGATTCTTTAAAATACAACAACTCTTCAAAGCTTTTAAGCTTACTGTTCGCTATCACCATTCCCATTACTACAACAGATAATAATCCTGATTCGTGTGCCAATAAATCTGACAATACAAATACTAATAACACTGCAGATAATGAAACCACATTTAATAAATAATGAGGTACAAACTTTTTATTAATTATAGCGATCAATGCCTTGGCAAATGTGAATCCGAAAGTAGTACCAAACAATAAAATTTTTCCAAACTCTAACAGAGCAGTTTGTGTAAAACCTTCGCTACCTACACTTATAAATTCAAAAACCAATACTGCTACTAAAGCTCCTATTGGATCAATTAAAATACCTTCCCATTTTAATACAGCCGCCACATCTTTCTTTAAAGGAATGTTCCTTAAAATTGGAGATATCACTGTTGGACCTGTTACTATAATTAACCCAGAAAATAGTAAAGAAATTTCCCAACTTAATCCTAATAAATAATGTGCTATAATTCCTGAAAGAAAAAAGGTAACTACAGAACCTAATGTAATCAGTTTAGTAATTACTGGTCCTACATTTTTAATTTCACTTTTTCGTAAAGTTAATCCGCCTTCAAAAAGTATAATACTTATTGCTAACGATACAAAATAAAATAATCCTTCTCCTGGAAATAAACCTTTTTTTCCATTCCAAATTGGTTCAATCCATTTACTTCCATTTTCACTAAAATATTCTGCAGCTATAGGACCTACTAACAATCCTATTAAAATTAATGGTAAGATTGCTGGAATTTTAAACTTCCAAGCAAACCATTGTGCTAAAATTCCTAAAATAATGATTCCTGCTAATTCTAACATATTCCAATTGACTATTTCTGTAAAAGTAAGTTTTTTTACAGTACTATAAAATTTTATTATTAATGCTATTTTAAAACGATAAAATTTATAATTGTTATTGTTTTTTGAAATAGTATTTTTACATCGTTTTTTAGTAATTCACATATAATCAGCATCATTTGATAACATTACCTAACATAAGTACATCAAAAATAGCCATTAAGGTAAAACCTAATGCCGAAACGTTAATTAAAAAAGGGCATCCTTGGGTTTTTGAAAATAGTATTATAAAGCAGAATAAAGAAGGTAAATCTGGCGATTTAGCTGTTATTTTCGATACAAAAAACAATAAATTTTTGGCTTGTGGATTTTATGATCCGCACTCTCCTATTCGTATTAAAATTTTACAAGCAAATAAACCTGCTACTATTAATGCTGATTGGTTTGACAAAAAAATAGAAAACGCCTATCAAAAAAGAATTCCTTTATTAAAAACAGACACCAATAGTTATCGTTTAATTTATGGTGAAAATGATGGCTTACCTTCTTTAGTTGCCGATGTGTATAAAGAAGTTTTAGTTGTAAAACTTTATGCTTCTTTCTGGTTTGCTTATTTAAATGAAATGCTTCCTAAACTTATCGAGATTAGCAATGCTAAAACAACGGTATTACGTTTAAGCAGAAATGTTCAAAAAGAGCAGAATGAATATGGTTTTAAAGATGGTCAAGTGTTAGATGGAACTTTAGAAAACGAGGTTATTATTTTTAAAGAACATGGTGTTCATTTTTCAGCAAATGTCATACATGGTCATAAAACAGGATACTTTTTAGATCATAGAGCCAATAGAAAAAAAGTTGGTGAAATGTCTAAAAATAAAACCGTTTTAGATGTATTTTCTTACGCCGGAGGCTTTTCTGTTCATGCTTTAACTGGCGGCGCTAAAGAAGTTACTAGTTTAGACATTAGCAAACCTGCTTTAGAAATTGCTAAAAACAATGCTAAACTAAACGATTTCACAGGAATTCATAAAACAATTGCTGGTGACGCTTTTGAAGAACTACAAAAATTAGCTAATCAAAAAGTAACATACGATATTGTAGTTATTGATCCGCCTTCTTTCGCCAAAAGTGCTGCTGAAATTGACCGAGCTTTGGCTAGCTATAAAAAACTAACCAAATTAGGGTTAAAATTAGTTCGAAGAAAAGGAACATTAGTATTAGCTTCTTGTAGTTCTAGAATTACTTCTGAAGTATTTTTTGATGCTGTTGAAGAAGTATTACAACGCAGTAGAGTAAAATATACTGTTAAACAAAAAACACTACATGATATAGATCACCCTATAAGTTTTAAAGAAGGAGCATATTTAAAATGTGTATATGTAGAAATATTATAAAATAATTTTAATGCCTTTTACATTTTCACATCCTGCTATCATTTTACCATTACAACGTATACACAAACAATGGTTTTCTTTGACTGGCTTGGTTATTGGCAGCTTAACTCCCGATTTTGAATATTTTTTAAGAATGGAAATTAAAGGAGAAATTGGACATACCTTATACGGTCTCTTCCTCTTTTGTTTGCCCGTAGGTATTGTACTCACTTTTATTTTCCACAATATTGTAAGAAATACTTTATTTGATAATCTTCCTTTATTTTTCAAAGAACGATTCATTGTTTTTAAAAAATTTAATTAGAACAACTATTTTAAACAAAATTGGTTTGTTGTGATCTCTTCAATAATCGTTGGTGCTTTTTCTCACTTATTTTGGGATGCTTTTACACATTACGATGGATTTTTTGTTGCGTTAGTTCCGCTGTTAAAAAGTGATATTTCTCTTTTAGGTAAACAAATTCCTGTTTTTAAAATATTACAGCATTTATCTACGCTTATTGGTGCAGTAATTATCTTTTTTGCAGTTTATAAACTACCCCTTCATAAAACTGAAAAACAACCTATTATTCTTAAATATTGGTTTTATATTTTAATAATTACGATAAGTATTGTAATGTTCAGATTTGCTTATGGACTGAAATTAGCAGAATATGGAAACGTTATTGTAACTATTATTTCTGCTATTATGATTAGTTTGATTTTTACTCCTTTTATTTTATTGAAGAAAAAAAATCTACGTTAATATTTTAGTTTTTCGGTATAATTTTTGATGCATTTACAAGCATCACCAAATTTAATTTACCTCAAATAAAACTAAGCTATGAAAACTATAAAACGAATCTTCTTTGTTATTCTTTCGCTAACGATAATTTTTACTATTTACCTGATTCAAGATTTTAATAAATATGAAAGTAATGTTAGTAATAAGAAGCATTTTGATTTATATATAGCTGATCGATTTTTACGTAAATCAGATCACTTTTCTTTATATCAATTTTTACATGTTTATGATAGCACTACAGTTTGGAGCGATGTTAAGAAATCAGAACAAAGACCTATGAAATGGGATGTTAAAGGATTAGAAACTTTAAACTACATTTCTATAAGTTTAAAAAACATCTCTGGAGAAAATATGTACTATATGAGCTGGGGCACTCCTTTTTCTAGAATAAGAGAACATTTTATTGTATATAAAAATGGCATTGAAACTCCTATCCCTTTTGGTGGTTTTGATTGTAGTACTGGAATTTATCTCGAAAAAATGGAGATAAATGAAACCATCACAAATAAAAATTACTCTCCTTTATTGTTTAATCCGTACACTAATGATCCTTTACCACTACATAGTGAGAAATTTCCTAAACTATTTAAAGAAATTTATGGAGACTCAATTAAGGTAATATTAAAACAAGCTACTTATGGAAGTCCTTGGAATAAATATCCATCTCAAATGATAACTTCTCAATCATTTTCTATTTCTACAAAAAAAATCATTGAAAACTGGAGAAAAGGAAACTTTAGTAAAGATCCGAAGTTCATGGAAGAAAGAGAAAGCGCTTTTTATACTCCTGATGAGGATAAAAAAAACTAAAGAATTTACTCTACCTCTATTACACATTTTTTCTCGTTACCTAAACCGTCAATTACAGTAATCACATGTTCTCCAATAGAAGGTTTTAAAGGAATCTCATGATAATCATTGGTTTCAGTAATAAAAACATCGTCTAAATACCAATATACAGTGGCGTTCGGATTGGTATGTGTTAGTTTTAAAATCACAGGGTTTTCTTCTCCATTAGTTCCTTTGGTTAAAGAAATAATAGATCTAAACTTCGTAGGAAACACAAAATCAATCGTGTTTGTATCTAACGTTGTGCATCCTGCTTTAAAATCGGGAAGCTTTTGGTAATTCGGATTTTTCTGCTTGTAATAATATCCCATTACTGGAGGCAATATAAACCATGTTTTAGTAATCATATTTTGAACCGACTCACAATTAGAATTCACTCGAACACTTTCCGTTTTATCTAACTGTATTTCTTTATGATATGGACACGATTTAGCTCTAATTCCATTTTTTTGAATCCTTCTTTTCTCTGAGGTACAAATTGGCAAAGCCAAATATCCTGTTTGCACACACACCTCTTCCTCTATTAAATCTTCATAAGGCTCTAAAAACCAATCTGATTTTGGCAATACATCAAACACACCAAACATTAAGGGAGATGCACTACCTACTCCTGTTAAATCTGGCCTACCTTCACCATCAGAATTTCCGCACCACACTCCTACTACATATTTTGACGTAGTTCCTATTGCCCAAGCATCTTTGTTTCCAAAACTAGTACCTGTTTTCCAAGCTATTTTTTGAGAAGAATCGTAATATTTCCAAGCCTGATCTGACGTTGGTCTGTTTACCTCTGTTAAGGTATTTAATGTTAAATACGTAGATCCAGCATCTACATATTTTGTTTGTTCAGTAACGGTTCCAAAGTTTATTTGTTGATTTTTTAAGTATAATGGTGATTGAAATTCATCACTGTAATATTTATGCTTTAAATCTTCATAATGATTTACAGTCCCTGCATAACCTGCAAAAATTTTACACAAATCCCATAAATTAGCCTCTGCACCACCCAAAATAAGCGATAAACCATAATAATCAGCTGACTTATCAATTCCGTTGATATTATAAGATTTCAAATCTTCTCTAAATTTTTGTAATCCATAAGAGCGTAACATTCTTACAGCTGGAATATTCAATGACCTTGTTAAAGCTTCGTTAGCATGAACAGCACCATCATACGATAAATTAAAGTTTTTAGGCGTATAACCTGCTATTTCCACTGGTGTATCTTTTAGTAATTGAGTAGGCAATAAATCACCAGATTGTAAAGCATAAGCAAACAAAAAAGGTTTTAACGTGCTACCTGTGCTTCTTGCTGATATTACATTATCTACATCTTTCTGATGTTTCTTATCGGTTGGTGAATTCCCTACGTATGCTAATACTTTTCTTGTTTCTACATCTAATACTAAAACCGCTAAATTGTATACTTCATTTTGCTTTAACTTCTCATAATGTCTTTTTGCTAAATAATTAACTTTCTCTTGCAAATGAATATCTATAGAACTCTCCAAACGTTCTCCTTTATGTTTTTTCGTTAATTTCTGAACAAAATGCGGTGCCACAGTTGGTAAATGATGTGGTTTTTGTGGTAATTCTTCTTCTGTAGCCAATACATATGTTAAACTATCAATTATATTTTTTTGATATAGTTTTTGCAAAAGTCTATCTCTTTTATTCTTTAATTTTTGTTGATTTTTTCCTGGATAAATTAATGATGGTGCATTAGGTAAAACCGCTAAAGTTGCACTTTCTGCCCAAGATAATTGATGTGGTTGTAAACGAAAATAACGCCATGATGCCATTTCTAGTCCAACAACGTTTCCTCCATATGGTGCATGAGAGGCGTACAATTTTAAAATTTTTTCTTTTGAATATCTAAACTCCAATCGTGTAGCCAAAATGAGTTCTTTTAACTTCTCTACATAAGATCTTTGCTGATTTTTTCTTGATAATCTAATTACTTGTTGCGTTAATGTACTTCCACCTCTCACAACTCTTTTTGCTTTTCTATTTTCTAAAAACGCTTTTCCTATTGATGCTGGATTAAATCCGAAGTGATTATAAAAATATGCATCTTCAAACTGAATAATACATTCTTTAAATTTGCGAGGTACCGAATCTAATTCAGGAAAACGCCATTGACCATCAGAAGCAATTGTTGCTCCTAATAGTTCTCCAGATTTATCTGTTATTACTGTAGATGTTGGTGCTTTAAAAATTTGTTTTGGTAACGAAAAGTAATATGAAATACAAACTATAATAAAGACTATACTCTTTTTGGGGTACTTTTGAATAGTATGTATGATGTTTATCTTCAATTTTCAATTTGATTTTAGAACCAAAATATAAAGAACTTTTTAAATCCAATACTAAAAGTATTTTTTAGTTCCTTTTTAATACATTATCGTTGAAATTCATCCAAAATACGAATACTAAAAAAGGTTTTCCCAATATTGGAAAAACCTTTGATTTTATACTTTAATTAAGTAAACGTCAATAAAATTAAAAAATAATTGATAACACTCCTAATATAGCTAAAGCAACACCTGCCGGAACTTGGTATTGTACTAATTTTGCCCTTAATGCTTGACCTTTTTCTTTTGCTTCGTCATTATTCTCTAAAATGTATTTAGAAATTAAACTATATGCCAGTAAAAAACCAACTACCAATTCTAAACCAGCAACTAAAAGCGCTATTATCGAACCGTGTTTAAAAATAGAAAGTACTCCTAAAACACCCCAAATAGTTAATAATACACCTATTAAACCTTGAAAAGGTACTAATTTATCTATTAAATCTTTTGCATTTGGTTTTTTAGCGACTATCAGTGAAGAAGCCGCAATTACCCCTCCTAAAATAGCAACAATAGCTCTAATCATTTTAATTTATTTTATGTTAATATATCTACAATTTAGTAAAATATTTTTAGCCGTGGCATTTACTCTTAAAATGTATGATTAAAACTTATTAATATTTGTAATTTTTAACTAAATAATCCTCAAATATTCTTAAAACCTCTGGAAAGTTCTCCCTTCCAAAACCTATTCTTGCGTGTGAAGTTCCGTACTCAAATGTTTCTGCTGGTAATAGCATAATTCCTGTTTCTTTCACCAATTTCTCTGCAAATTCGTAAGTTGTTTCAGGTATATGCAACTTTATAAAAGCCGTTGATCCATAGCTAGGTTTGCTAAAATCAAAAAATGACTGGTGCTTCTCATGAAATTCTGAAAACAAATTTATATTACTTGTTATTTTTTTCAAGTTTGGCTGAACAAAATGTTCCATATTATTTAAACCGATGGTCGCTAAAATTTCACTAGTTGCACTATTACAAATCGATAAATAATCTTTGAAATTTTCTACTTTTTGAAGTAATGATTTGTTTTTTGATGTTAACCAACCTAAGCGTAAACCTGCTAAACCAAATGTTTTTGCTGCACCCCATAAACTAACACTGTTTTCATATACATCGCACATAGAAGGTAATGTTTCTTTATTACCGTGAGATAAAAAACGATACATTTCATCAGAAAATATTGTGATACCATGTGCTCTAGCAATAGATATGATTTCCATGTAATCATCAATATTTGGGCAAAACCCTGTTGGATTATGAGGGAAATTAACTACTATTAATTTGGTTTTATCTGTTATTAACTTTTTTAAATCTGACGGTTGATACGTCCAGTTACCTGATTCCTCTTCTGGTTTCCAAAAAGACAATGAACAGTCTAAATCTTTTGCTACTTGATATAAAGATTGATACATAGGTGCCATACAAATAACCTCATCACCTTTACTCAGCAAAACATTCATTAAAATAAAATTTGCTTCACCAGGTGAAGAAACAATAATTTCATCTAAATTAATTGTTTGATAATGTTGCTGAATTGCTTCTCTTAATGGCTCACTTCCTCTTGTTTCTGTGTATCCTAATTTTAAATGTTCCCACGATGCTCTCTCTTCATCAGAAGCTAAGTCTAACACATATTGCATGAACTTGACATTAAATATTTTGCTGAAAATTCATATTTAGCAAAGTATCTTTCTACTGCAAAATCTTTGATTTTCATTTTCTTCGTTTTTTAAATTATCCATTTGAAAGTTAATTTAAAAAAGTAGAGAAAACTATTATCTAGTTATATTTTTTAATTCAACTTTTCTACCATCCAAATCTTGAACTACTGAAATTATTCCCCATTCAGTTTTAGTGGGTTCTGAAATAATTTCCCAACCACCTTGTTTTAATATTTTTATACTATCCTTTAAATTTTCAATACCAAAACCTAATCTTAAAGAATTATCTGCTTTTGTCATTGATTTAGTTAATGGATAAATTTCAAAAACAAATCCGCTATGTTCAGCTGCATAATGATAAGGACCGTTTCCATGACGGTGATAATCGAATGTAAAACCTAATAACTCGTATTGACTTTTTAATTTTTCTATATCATTAGTTCTAATTACCAATAAATTTAAGTTCATTCTAAGAAAAGTTTTCTGTCTTAAAAATTATGTGTGAAAAATATTGATTACTCATTTGTTAACAGAATTCCTTTGTAAAAACTATCTAAAAACAATGAATTATGAGTATCATTTTCATACAATTCTTTAGTTAATTCTATATGCTTATTATTCTCAAGCTCTCTTATAAATTCTTCTATTTTTCTTTTGTGAAAAGCTGGCTTCGGTTGATACGTTAAATGAATTTTTGTTTTCCTTTTGTAATTTACTTTTTTGAAATTGGCTATAACTTCTCCATTACTAAACCAAATAGAAGGATCGTAAATATGAATGACTTCAAAAGGATGCTCTAGCGATAAAATATAACCTCCAAAATACCCTCCATACGAATGCCCTACAAGAGTTTCATGATTGTTAGTTGAGTATTTTTTATTTACATCTGGAATTAATTCTTTCAATAAATAATTATAAAAACTCGTTCCCTTTCCCGAGTTTGAATCATTATACCAAGTTTCGTCTACTTTATCTCCATCGTATTCAATTCTCGACTGACTGAACGTTAAATCTTGTCCTCTTTTTTTCTCCCAATCAACATGCGGAATTCCGATAATAATTGAGTACTGTATTTTTTTATTTGCTCCTAAATCAAAAGTCATATTTCTTATTAAATCAAACCTCCATTCTGCATCAAACACGTAAATAACCGGATACTTTAAAGAATCTGAATACTGAAGTGGTAAACTAACCCAATACTCTCTGTTTTCTTTTAAATTTTTAGAATGAATAGTATGTTTAATTGCTTTATTAACACAGAAATTTTCTTGCGCATTAGTAGTTAGTTTTACTAGCACAATAATGAATAGTAGTATATATTTTTTCATTTTATGTTTGGTTGAATACTATCACAGCAATAACAAAAACTGCACTTTAAATAATGCTGCAAAGTTTTGCTAAATTTAAGGATATTCTCACTAAAAAGAACAACTGAGTTCTCAGCTTTTTAAAGATTATATTTTTTCTCCTTAATCAAGATTGTTAATTCTTCAATCCTTTTAATTTCTACATTTCCCCAATGAACTACATCATATATTTTTGAATAAAATTTTTTCAAACTTCTATAAAATGGAAGAATTACCTCTTCAAAACTTCCTGAAATTTCTTTTACTATTTTAGAAGTCCCATAGAATCTTTCAGATTCTAAAATTATTGCTTTGTAACTATTGTCTACTATCATTAGTTTTAGATAATAGTAATAAGGTTCTAAATGCCAAACAATTTCATTTGGTTCTTTTATTCCTTTACTAAGCTGAATTAAAGCATCACAAAGCTGCTTCATTGGATCAACAGGAATGTTAGAAACCTGTAACTCTAAATTATAATCATTGTAATTGAAAAAAATAGATAACCATCCATGCGAAGGACGTCCAAACTCTATTTTTATTTTTCCTTTTTTATTCATAACAAACCTTTAGACTACCTTGTCTTTTTTTTACTAACTCTAAACCATTTAAATAATATCCAAATATAATCCACCTCATATTCATGCATCTGATTATTATGATACATTGAATGAAAATCAAGATGAGTTGAAAAACTTTCTTTAAGCTCTATTTTTGAATAAACAAAAGGAATATTTTTTATTCTACAAGCTCCAAAATGAATAACATTTTTTTCTCCTTCTATATGAATATTACTTCTAAACATTTCTATAATATTTTGGTAATATTGAGAATGTGATACTAGAATAGGTTTAAATTTTTCATATGCAAACTCTAAATCAATTAATTCCAAGGACCTTATTTCATCACTAGAATAATACCTACTAGGATTAGATTTATAGATTTCATCTTCTAATTTTCTTTTATCTCTAAAAAACTCATCACCACATGAAGAAAAAAGAAACTCTTCATATATACTATCCTTTTCTACATTGTATTTATTATTTAACCTTCTTTTGCTGAACTCTTGAAAATTATTCAACACTTCATTCTCCAACATAAAATCACCTATCAAGAAATAAGTCATTACTTGAAGTGATAAAAGAATCAAAATACCTTTTCTTATTCTCATACAAACATTTGTTTTAAACCATTAGCTCACCTTTAAAAACAATTTGAGCTTCACTTTCTGTCATTATTCTCACTAAAAAAACTACTGAATTATCAGCCTTTTAAAGATTATATTTTTTGAAGAAAAATACTCTAGTAATATTTGCTAACACCTAAATAATCTATCAAATTAATATAATAATCATTAAATATTATTAACAAGACCAAAGAGATTCCTACACTTATCATCATTATTTTTGATATATAGTTAAAACTATTCTTCTTGATTACAGTTGCTATTAGATACAACATAAAGGGTAAGTAAAACATAAATATTGGTACTATAAAACCATGGCTTAGTACCCATACCTTCTCTTGACATAAATAACTTAAACAAATTGCACCAAAAATTGCGATTGAAGTTAATCCCCCTAATAAGATTTCTTTTACTTCAATTTTTTTACTTTTCAGTTCTCTTATTATTTTTACAATTGAAAAGACTCCTAAAATAAAAGCACCAAATAAAAAAGGTATAATTATCAATTCCATAAACTCTAAAAATCAGATAGCTGTTATTTTAGTTTCTATTAACTTTTTTTAATTCCTCATAAATCTGATCAAATTCATAAAACTCTAAATCACTTGTTTTTATCTTTACCTGAATCTGACTATTTTCTATTAGAAAAAAATTATAAATCGCAAATGATGATATTGGCATATGCTTTATTTCAGATAATTTTAAAGAATTAAGATCAAATTCTAATTCTTTCGAAAACTTTAAAAAATTAAACTGAGATATTAATAATTTCTGATTATCATGATCAATACAAATACGTTTCAAACGCTTTTTATTTACACTAAAAAAGATAATTATTATAGTACCTACTTCAAGATATAGAATATATCTCATTATATCTGAAAACTCAGGCTTAGACCAAGTTAGTAAACTGTAAAACAGAGATATTAAAACAGCTGAAACTGGCACATTAATAAACATCGATTTCAAAACATCCCTAACTTCTAAAACCTTCTTTTTGTTTTTATATAAAACTCTCATACAAACATTTGTTTTAAACCATTAACTCTCCTTTAAAAACAATTTGAGCTTCACTTTCTATTGTCATATTATTCTCATTTAACAAAGCTACAGTCATAAAACCAGTCCTTTCTGAACATTGAAATGATCTCATTGTTTTTTTATGAAGTTTTTTACCCCAATACTTTGTTAAAAAGGTATGTGTTGCCCCAGTTACAGGATCTTCATTTGTACCACTCCATGGCCAAAAATATCTTGATTCAAAATCAAAATCATCTTGATTCGATAATGCTGTTACTAAAACTCCATCTATATTATTGTGTGAAGCTTTTAAACGCTCAAAATTCGGCGTTAATTCTTTTAAAACAGTACTATCTTCAATTTCTAACAGCAATATATTAGTCTCTTTATTAAATACTGAATTGTTGATAGTTTCAATACCAAGCGCATTTAGTAATTCTTTAGGTACATTTTGAGGCTCCGTATTATAAACAGGAAAATTCATCTTTATCGAAGATTCATTCTTTTCTATTTTAAGAATTAACTCATTGATATTTAAAAACTGTAAAAACTTTAGCTTCGGATTCTTTTCTAAAATTACTTTTGAAGAAGCCAAGGTAGCATGACCACATAATGGTATTTCCATTTTAGGCGAAAAGAACCGAATTGAATAAGTATCTAATTCCTCATCTATCTTTTTTACAAATGCTGTTTCTGAAAGCCCTAATTCTTTAGCTATTAATTGCATTTGATCTTCTGAAAGCACTTCTTCAAGAATACATACTCCTGCTGGATTTCCTTTAAATGATTCATTTGTAAAAGAATCTACAATATAAGTTTCGATCGTTGTTTTCATCTTGGTTGATAATAAGATTTTGTGTATTGTAAATGTACTTTATTTTAATTCCATTTTCTCATTCACAATTACAATTTGAGGTGGTTTTCCATTTTCTGAAGGATCCCATCCTAATACAAAAGCTTGTTGAATCCAATTAGCAACATCTAAAGGTAGGACAGGTTTTATTATTTCTGTACATATATCTTCAGGATGTTTTAGATTAGTAAGAACAAACAAACTAGTTCCTGGATTTTCTTCTAATTCAACTGCAACATGTAATTTGCCATCTCCATAATCACCCTTTATAGTTTGCTTTCTTTCTTATTAACCATTTAAAATTATGATTATTTACTATTATTTTCTTGCTCCTTTTTTGGGTATTGCCATTTCTCACAATAATTTTATTGTAAATAAAAATACCTTACAGGATATTCTCATTCCACTAATTTAAATCTGACAAAAAGCTTAAGTGATTTTTCTCCTTTTTTAAAATCTATAATTTTTCTCATAAGGCAATTTTTATTCGATTCTGGACATACAAAATCTTTTCTTATTACGCCCTTTCTTATTGCTTGTTCAGCTTCATTATTTGCAGAACACACATAATATCTTGGCGATTCATCAACTATCAATTCATGATTTACAAGATATTCATAAAATTGATGTATCCAAAAAGCATCTTCGCTTTCTGTTATTTCTCGCTCAACATACTCGCCACAAAACTCAAGTTCAACCATTTGATTTTGAATCTCTGACTCTTCGTTATACAAGACCTCTAACTCTGTTTGATTTTCTCTACTTAGCTTATTCCACCAATTTTCAATACTTGTAATTTCTTGAATTGGGATTACTGTTTTAAGTTTGTTTGGGATATTTTTCATTTTTTCATAATTATAGCGATAACAAGCAGTTATTTACAGAAATAAATATAAAAACTCTGTAAAATTACCTATGGTAAATGTACTACTTGTACAGAGTACTAATGTAAGCAATCTTTTATTATTAAATCATGCACTACACATACCTTTTAGAATCATATCAAAAACAAAAAAGACTATCTAAAAATTAGATAGTCTTTTTACTTCAAACTAGAAAATGTGTGTAAACAAACAACGACTAAAGCCTTTCGGCTCTAGTATATTATGATACTTAAACCGTTTCTACCTCTTTACTAGAAGCTTCAAACTGATTTGATGTATTTTTAGATCCTCCTGCTTTTAAAGCATTATCACCTGAGAAGAATGTTTTGTGATCATCTCCTAAATCAGATCCTGCCATTCTTTGGTGCCTCACACAAGATACTCCTTTACGAATTTCTTGTCTTTGTACACCTCTTACATATGCTAACATCCCTTCTTCACCAAAGTATCCTTCAGTTAAATCATTCATATGTAATGCAGTTGTATGATATGTTGGTAATGTAATTAAGTGGTGGAAAATTCCTGCTTCTCTTGAACCGTCTACTTGGAAAGTTCTAATTTTCTCATCTGCACGATTACTTAACTCAGTACCATCGTACTGTACATCCATTAAATTAGCCTTATCATATGCAGAAACATCTTCCCCAGCTGCTAACATTGCGTCATATACTTGTGTACGGAAATTTAATGTCCAATTAAATGATGGCGAGTTGTTATAAACTAATTTTGCATTTGGTACAACTTCTTTTACTCTGTTTACCATAGCGGCAATCTGACCTACGTGTGGAGTTGGCGTTTCAATCCATAATAAATCTGCTCCATTTTGTAAACTAGTAACACAGTCTAATACTACTCTATCAATATTAGTACCATCTCTAAACTTGTATAATCCGTTTGGTAATCTAACAGGGCGTACTAATTTTCCATCTCTCTTGAATAAAACTTCGTTATTAGAAACCTCGTCAATAGAAACCTCTTCACACTCAACGAAATCTAAATATTGAGATGCTAAATCTCCTGGCTCTTGGCTTACCGGTAATTTTTGAGTTAATCCTGCTCCTTCAGAATCTGTTCTTGCAACAATTACTCCTTCTTCTACTCCTAACTCTAAGAACGCATAACGAACTGCATTTAACTTAGCGATGAAATCTTCGTGTGGCACTGTTACTTTTCCATCTTGATGTCCACATTGCTTTGCATCAGATACCTGATTTTCAATTTGAATAGCACAAGCACCTGCTTGAATCATCTTTTTCGCTAATAAATACGTAGCTTCTTCATTACCAAAACCTGCATCGATATCTGCAATAATTGGCACTACATGTGTTTCAAAATTATCTATTTGATCTTGTACGTCCTCTCCGTTCTCTAATCTTCTGAATAAATCATTTAATTCAATGGCATCTGCCTGACGTAAGAAGTCATATATTTCAGCAATTAAACTTGGTACTGCTGTTTTTTCGTGCATTGATTGATCTGGTAATGGTCCGAATTCCGAACGTAATGCAGCAACCATCCATCCTGATAAATATAAATATCTTTTACTTGTAGTCTTATTATGTTTCTTTACAGAAATCATTTTTTGTTGTGCTACAAATCCATGCCAACATCCTAAAGATTGTGTGTAATTTGCAGTATCTGCATCATACTCAGCCATATCTTTTCTCATGATAGCTGCTGTATACTTTGCTATATCTAATCCAGTTTTAAACCTATTTTGCGTTGCCATTCTAGCGGCACTTTCAGGACTAATAGAATTCCATGTACTACCGTATTTCGCCTTCAAATTTCTTACTGTTTCTAATGCTGAACTATAGCTGTTTTGTGCTGAATTATTCATAATTTTGCTTTTCTTTGAAAAAGTTATTTTTATTAATGACTTTGCCCTTTAAATGTTGCCGCATTTTTGGGGCTTTTTTATTTTATTGAGATGATCTCTCTTGATTTATGATTATTTTGTCTTTTGAAAGAGTTTTAAAAAGAAACCAATTAATCGTTTAGTTGAACTTTCGTTATCCCTCTTTCATAATGACTTTTAAATTTTATATGTATTGATATGCTGGTAAGGTTAAAAACTCAACGAAGTCTTCCGATAATACTAACTCGTCAAATAATTGAATAGCTAATTCAAAACAACCTTTATTAAATGCCTCTTCGCCTATCATATCAGAAATTGCTTTAATTTCTTCTGACTTAAGTGTATCGTAAATTGACTTATCAAATGTTCTTCCGTCTTCTAACTGAACTTTTTTGTGTAACCACTGCCATACTTGAGTTCTTGAAATTTCTGCAGTAGCAGCATCTTCCATTAAATTGTATAAAGCAGCCGCTCCATTTCCAGATAACCAACTTTCTATGTATAGAATACCTACATTAATGTTTTTACGAATTCCACTTTCAGTCACTGTTCCTAATGGCAACTCAACTAACTGTTCCTCGGTAATATTTAAATCTTCACGCTTATTTTCAATTTGATTTGCTGTAGGCATGTTTTCATTAAATACATCCATCGCTACCTTTACTAAAGCTGGATGCGCTACCCAAGTTCCATCATGACCATTTTTAACCTCTTGCTGCTTATCTTTTAAAACTTTATTGTAAGCTGCTTCATTAGCTTTTTCGTCATTTTTTACTGGAATTTGTGCTGCCATTCCTCCCATTGCATGCACTCCTCTTTTATGACAACGTTGAACCACTCTTTGTGAATATGCACTCATAAATGGAGAACTCATGGTTACCTGATCTCTATTTGGTACTAAAAATCCTTCGTGATTTCTAAACTTTTTGATGTATGAGAAAATATAATCCCAACGACCACAGTTTAAACCAGCCATATGATCTTTCAATTCATAGATAATTTCATCTAATTGAAAACTTGCTGTAATTGTTTCTACTAATACAGTAGCTTTAATAGTATCTTGTGGAATGCTTAAATAATCTTGAGCAAACACAAATACTTCATTCCACCAACGAGCTTCTAAATAATGCTCTAATTTTGGTAAATAAAAATAGGTTGCTGTACCCTGTGCTAACAATACTTTAATATTGTGGAAGAAATACAAACCAAAATCTACTAACGACCCTGACATTGCTTCTCCGTTTACCTCTAAATGTCTTTCATCTAAATGTAAACCTCTAGGTCTTACTAATAAAACTGCTGTTTCTTCATTTAAAGAATAGGTCTTATCTTTTAACTCATTATAGAACGAAATCGTTTTCGTATTTGCATTTAATAAATTAATTTGACCGCTTAACATATTTTCAAGTGTTGGCGAACTACTGTCTTCAAAATCTGCCATAAACGTCTTTGCCCCCGAGTTTAAAGCATTAATTACCATTTTCCTGTCAACTGGTCCTGTAATCTCTACCCTTCTATCTAATAAATCTTTTGGTAATGGTTTACATACCCATTCAGAATTTCTAACCGAAGCAGTTTCTTCTGGAAAAGAAGGATAATTACCAGCATCAAAATATGCCTGCGTCTTGACCCTTTCTTTTAACAACTCTAATCGTTTTGAATTAAACTTATTGTGTAATTCGACTAAAAAAGTTTTTGCTTCTGGTGTTAAAATCGACGCATATTTTTGCTCTTCGAATCCTTTACACTGAACCTCATTTAGAATTGCTTTTGTCTCCATTTTTCTTCTTTATTAAATAATTACACTACAATATTAGAAATTATTTCTGAACTCTACAAGCGAACGTTCGCTAAATTTTAAAAATTCTTTATTTTTTTATGTTCGCTAATATTCATAAATTTGATATTATGATTATAGAAGACGAGTATATTCGCCTAATTTTTGGGTTAAAATTAAAACAGATTAGAACAGACAAAAACCTATCGTTATTTGGCTTGGCTAAACTTACCGGACTATCAAAATCGTATTTAAACGAAATTGAAAAAGGAAAAAAATATCCAAAAACAGATAAAGTTGCCATACTAGCAGAAAGTTTGGAAGTTCCTTATGATCATTTAGTTTCATTAAAATTAGATAAAAACCTAGCTCCTATTGGTGAAATTCTTCAATCTAAAATATTAAAAGAAATTCCTCTTGATTTATTTGGTATTAAAGAAAACAACTTAATAGATATTGTTGCTAATGCACCTGCTAAAGTAAACGCATTTATCAGTACTATTATTAAGATATCTCAAAACTATAATTTAACTAGAGAAAGCTTTTTCTTAGCTTCATTACGTTCTTATCAAGAAGCTCATAATAATTATTTTGACGACATTGAAGAGAGTGTAGAAAAATTTGCTAAATCATATCAGATAGATTTATCTAAAAGAATTACCTCTACAGATTTAGAAGAAGTATTGGTTGAAGAATTCAATTACATAATAGACACTAAAGAGCTTGCTAAACATAAAAACTTAACTGACTTAAGAAATGTTTACATACCTAAAAAGAAAACATTACTATTAAGTAATGAAATTACTGAAGCTCAGAAAACTTTCATATACGCAAAAGAAATCGCTTATAATTTTTTAAAGATAAAAGACAGACTTTATACGTTTCCATGGATTAAGTTTGAAAGCTTTGACCAGGTATTAAATAATTTTATAGCTTCTTATTTTGCAGGAGCTCTTATCATTCCTAAAAAAAGCTTGGTAGATCAATTAAAAGACCTCTTTTCACAAACGGATTTTCAACCTTTACGATTACATAAGATTGTAAAAAGCTACAACTGTTCTGATGAAACTTTTTACCAACGTTTGACAAATATCTTACCTAAGGTATTTAATATTAAAAATTTATTCTTTTTACGTTTTACTCACAAAGAAGGTTCTAATTCATACAGATTAAGCAAAGAACTGCATATTACTCAACAACAAGCACCGCACGCAAATAGAAATCAAGAACACTATTGCCGCCGTTGGGTATCTTTAAAAACAATTCACGATTTTCAGCAATCATCACAGGAAAAGTCTTCTTCTGGCATTCAAATTTCATCTTATGAAAATTCACCAAATGAATACCTAGTACTTTCCGCCGCTAATAAAGATCCGTTTAAAAAAGATATTTACAGAAGTATTAGTATTGGAATGCTACTTTCTCCTCACTTAAAAAGAAAACTACAGTTTTTAAAAGAAGATACTTTTGAAAAACAATTAGTTGGCGTTACTTGTGAAAGTTGCTCTGTAAAAGATTGCTCTGATAGAGTTGCTGAACCTTGGCGTTTGCAAAGAAAAGAACGCTATAAAGAAATTGAAAGCACTGTAAAAGGTATTATTGAGTCTTATAAATAATAGAAAACGTGATTTTGATATAATGACTCATTAAAAAAATGAAGTATATTATATCTAATCACGCTGGCTACAAATCTAACTTTCTCATAGCAACTTCCCTTAAACCAACTATTAATTTAATTTTTGATAAAAAAACTATAATTATTCAATTTTACTATTATCACTTAACTTTTCTATAATTTTTAACGCAACATCTTTTGACGAAAGGTAATTCTGCCCCGTTATTAAATTTCCTTGTACCTCTACATGAGAATTGTTTCTTGGCGAAAACTTAAAAATCGCACCTCTATCCTCTAAGGTTTTTTGAATTAAAAATGGAAAATGTTTAAAATACTCCGCTTCTTTTTTCTCAAATGAATCAGGATATCCACTTACCACTTTTCCTTTAAAAAGATAACTCCCATCTTTAGTTTTTAAATTTACAATACCTGCTGTTCCATGACATACCGAAGAAATTATTCCATCGTAATCTTCATAGATAGTCATTGCAATTTTTTGAATTTCTTTATTTTCTGGTACCCCAAACATTGCTGCCCCTCCTCCTATGTAATGAACTGCTTTGTAATTTTTAGAAACTATTTCACTAGGTGTTTTGGTGTTTTTTAGTCCATACATAAAATCTGTATCGTACACATACTTCTTAACCATAGCATTAGATGTGTTTATGTATGAAATAGGAACACCTCCTCCTTTTGGACTTACAAAATCTACTGTAAAACCTGCTTTTTTAAAAGTATCATAAGCATTCACTAATTCAGAAAAACTATTTCCTGTTGCAATCTCTGAAGTTCCGTAAAACGATGCATTTGAAACTATAAACAAAATTTTATCGCCATTTGCTTTACTTGAAAATTCACTATCATCTATACTAGCTGTTTTACTAATAATCTTCCAATCGTTCTTTATTTTTTTTAAAAGAAATAAATCTACATACCTTAAATTCTTTTCTGGAAAAATTATTTCTGCTTTGGCTGTAGCTATTTTATTGACTCGGTCTATGGCAACCACATTACCTATTCTTCCCGAAAACTCACCATATTTATTATTATTATACCAACTAGCATATTCTTTAGCTTTTACAATCCATAATTCTTTTTCTTTATGATCTAAATAAAGATTTGCATCATTATAAAATGCTTTTTGAATAAGCTCTGGTTTATTATAAGAAGTACCGTTAATATAATTTACTACAGTAGTACGTATTTTAGCTTCCTCTGTTTGTGCTTCTGTAGAGGTTCCAAAAATTAGAAATACGAGTAATAAAAGAAAATGTTTCATAAGTATTTTGTTAAATTAATTTTTGAACAATAATACTTATGCAAATTGCTATTTAGAGTCTTATTTTATACTTTAAAAGTCCTAAATTACACATCAGGAATTTTAAGACCCTATTCCCCTTTAACATATTTAACTGGCGTTGTGTTTGTTATTTTTTTAAAAGCTGTATAAAAAGTACTCTTTGAATTATACCCACATTCTTCTGCTATCACTTCTACTTTTAAGTGAGGATGAGTTTTTAAAAGTTTTTTTGCTTCTTCTATTCTATATTCATTAATAAATTGAGAAAAGCTTTTGTTTAAATTATTGTTTAGTAATTGCGATAGTAATTGTTGTCGAATATTAATTTTTTGAGCCAATGTAACCAATGTTAAATTCGGGTTTTTAAACAGTTTTTCTGTTTCCAAAACATTTTCTATTTCTTTCAAATATTGAGTTACTTTTTCTTCTTCTATAGTAACATTAGCATATTTTTCTTTTTTAACTGAAACTACATACTCTTTATTTCTTTTATAAAAAATAAGTAAACCCGATAAATAGAAAACAAACGAGAACGAGAAACCTCCAGTAATGTATGAGGTATAGTTTGCTGTAAAATATGCTAACCAAATAACAAAAACCCCAAAAAACACACTTACTTTCCAAGTTTCTGAATAATTTAACTTTTCTTTAAATCTAATAATTTTAAGAAATACATTTTTTAACAAAAAAGCAGATAACAAAATATAAATCAACCATTGATAATTAATAATTCTGTAAAAATAATCACACCATAAATCAACATAGTTTTCATAGGGATATAAAACACCTGTAATTATGGTTAAAACTAATAATATTAAAAATTGAATGTAAAAATTATTTCTTACCCTTTTTAAACCTAAACTTTTAGAACTAATATAGAAATACAGAAAAGGTCCTATAAAAAAACAAGCTGATAAACCTATTTGTAAATAAATTTTTGACAATTGTGGATTAAAATAGAAAAAAAGAGATTTCCATACACGAATACTAAGAACTGCTAATAAACCTCCCAAAAAATAATTTGATACACTTTTGGATTTAGCAAAAAGTAAAAAATAAATACTTAAAACAGTACTATTAAAAGCACCTAAAGCGCTGAAAAAAAATATTAATTGATTATCTAAATTCAATGTTTTTAAATTTATCTGTTTCTAACAAGTTTTTCAAAACAACCAAATATAGTACTACCATTCAAACTAAACCTGTTTTAAATCTTAATTTATTCAACATTAAACTTATTCTTTTTACGTTTTACTCACAAAGAAGGTTCTAACTCATACAGATTAAGCAAAGAACTACATATTACTCAACAACAAGCACCACACGCAAATAGAAATCAAGAACACTATTGTCGCCGTTGGGTATCTTTAAAAACAATTCACGATTTTCAGCAATCATCACAGGAAAAGTCTTCTTCTGGCATTCAAATTTCATCTTATGAAAATTCACCAAATGAATACCTAGTACTTTCTGCCACTAATAAAGATCCGTTTAAAAAAGATATTTACAGAAGTATTAGTATTGGAATGCTACTTTCTCTTCACTTAAAAAGAAAACTACAGTTTTTAAATGAAGATACTTTTGAAAAACAATTAGTTGGTGTTACTTGTGAAAGTTGTTCTGTAAAAGATTGCTCTGATAGAGTTGCTGAACCTTGACGTATGCAAAGAAAAGAACGCTGTAAAGAAATTGAAAGCACTGTAAAGGAAATTATAAATTTGTATAAATAGTTTTTTCAGTACTTAGTATTTAGCACAAAGTAGACTCAGTATCTTGACTAAATGTATAAATCCAAGTCAATTAAAACTACTTAAACCGAGATTAAAATACTCCAAAATTACAATTTAAACTATTTCTAACACCATAAAAAAGGCAGTAAATTATGAAATTTACTGCCTTTTGATAACAAAAAAACTACTTCTTTTTATTTATTTGTATTACTACAATTCATTTCTTCTTGTAGACTCCAATACTTATAATAAGGACCGCCATATACACCAGCTCCTTCGTAATCCTTTTGTATTTGCCCGTATGCCAAATAACATTTTCCATCTTTTTTAACTACTGTATCAACTCCTAAATACTTATGCAACGGTAAATCATAATCATTCTTTTTAACTTTCCAAGAAGAAGATGTTATAACAACTCTTAAAACCTCTCCTTCATGTTTTGTTCCTTTTTTTGCCATACTTTCGTAATTAGCATTACTCATTCCTCTTTTACCAACTCTAACTTTTTCCCTTTCTCCTGCTTTTCGTTCTGCATCTTTTCGTTCTATTCCACCCCCTTTAATAAAACTACTAATCAAATCTCTCTCTTGTTCTGCTTTTTCTAACAGAGAATTTATTTTATCGTGATTCGATAAGAATGTTTCTTTTTGATATTCAATAGACGCTATTAATTCATTGTAATCTTTTAAATATTGTGTCGTACCTCCTACTTCATAGTACGCTTCTCCTTTAGAATTCTTCTTATGAATATCTGTACTTAACTTTGTTAATCTTTTTTCGATACTTGGAATAACGTTATATACTTCTTTATCAAAAAAATAGTCTAGCTCGGTCATTTTCTTCTGAACTTCCTCCGAATTATAATCATCAGGAGTTTCTTTTTGCATTTCTTCTTTTAAAGCTTGGTAACCTTTGCAGGTAGCTGGATAATAATTATATGTAAGTTTCTCTGCAAAATAATCTTTCTTACCAAAATCCACCCATCTTTCAAAATCACTTAACGCTTTTGTATACTTGTCTTTATTACTAAATGCTTGCCATTGTTTTTCTCTTTGATCTGAATATGCTTTGTATTTAGATTCAAAATCGATGAAATACGGTTTTTCACTCTCTCCTTCTTTCTTTAAGAAATCTAACGCTTTTCTAGCTCCTTCTAAATTTGATATTACTTCATTATTATATGATTCTGGGTTGTTTTTCCAATATTGATTTAAAGAACTTTCTGTAAAACTTAATAAACTTCTAACTCTAGAGTATTTTGAGTAAATTTTGCTTCCTGCATCTGGTCTTCCATCTTCCTTATTATCTTTCTTTGAAGATTTACTACTAACACTTGTGCTCTTTGATGAAGTTTTTACTTTCTTTTTTAAAACTTTTGAAGTTTTCTTTTTCAATTTATTAAGCTTACCAAACTGTCCATAGCTACTATTAACTATACTTATTGTAAATAACAATATTAAAATTCTACTTTTCATGTTTATATATAATTTATTGATCAATTTTTTTTTGAAGTCTGTGTTATAATTTCACAACAGCAGATCAAAAGTAAATAAAATAATCATTAAAACAACTAAACTCAATCATCAAATTCACTCAAATAAACCACTAATAAAATTTCAAACAAATTTTGAGATAGACTACTCGTTAACTAAATTATTTACTGATTGATACTGTAAAATTCAATAACAATTTAACTTTTCTATAATTTTTTAACCAGAGATTTCCATGCTATCATGCTAAGAACAAATAACAAACCTCCCAAAAAGTAATTTGAGATGTTTTTGGGCTTAGTAAAAAACAAGAAATAAACCACTATGGACTGAAAGTGCCATAGTTTTTGTTACGACTGAAAGTCATTCTAATATGAAATTTGAACCGTCATCATCAGGCTTTCTATGATGCTCTAGATATTCATTTACCATTTCATCTGTAATATTACCTGTACTCCAACATCCATAACCTATACCCCAGAAATGACGACCCCAGTAACGCTTATTTAATTCAGGAAACTCTTGTTGTAATCTCCTTGAACTCCTACCCTTTAACCTCTTAACCAAATCACTAACTGACAACGAAGGACGATATTCTACATGCATATGAACATGATTCTTTGAAACTACTCCTTTCAAAATATGAACATTTTCAGATTCACAAACCTGTTTCAAAATCGTTCGACATCTTATTTTGATATCTCCATGCAAAACATCATACCGATACTTCGTACTCCAAACTATATGAACGGTTAAACGACTTACTGAATGGCTATTGCTTCTTTCAATAACTGACATTCTATAAATGTAACGAAAGTTTTTAGAAGCTAAAGCGAGATGCACTAAAGTGCATAGTTTTAACTATTTTTGAGACCAATAAATACCTAAAATAGTACTATTAAAAGCCCCTAAAGCGCTGAAAAAAAATATTAATTGATTATCTAAATTCAATGTTTTTAAATTTATATGTTTCTAACAAGTTTTTCTATAAAACCAAATATAGCACTACCTTTCAAACTATACCTGTTTTAATTCTTAATTTATTCAACATTAAACTTATTCTTTTTACGTTTTACTCACAAAGAAGGTTCTAATTCATACAGATTAAGCAAAGAGCTACATATTACTCAACAACAAGCACCACACGCAAATAGAAATCAAGAACACTATTGCCGTCGTTGGGTATCTTTAAAAACAATTCACGATTTTCAGCAATCATCACAGGAAAAATCTTCTTCTGGAATTCAAATTTCATCTTATGAAAATTCACCAAATGAATACCTAGTACTTTCTGCCGCTAATAAAGATCCGTTTAAAAAAGATATTTACAGAAGTATTAGTATTGGAATGCTACTTTCTCCTCACCTAAAAAGAAAACTACAGTTTTTAAAGGAAGATACTTTTGAAAAACAATTAGTTGGTGTTACTTGTGAAAGTTGTTCTGTAAAGGATTGCTCTGATAGAGCTGCTGAACCTTGGCGTTTGCAAAGAAAAGAACGCTACAAAGAAATTGAAAGTACTGTAAAAGGTATTATTGAATCTTATAAATAATAGAAAACGTGATTTTGACACAATGGCTCATTTTCAAAAAAAATGATACTTACCAAAATTCAATAACCCTCCTCTTTAGGAGTAATGTATTTTTCCCCCTCATCATTACATCAACAAAAACATTGATTATCAAAAAATTAAACTTACAATTTCAAAACACAGAAAAATCCTAACAAAAACACGTCATCTCCCTTTTATGAAATCTTGAATAAATCCGCCCTATTTTTATTATTTTTACATTTTGAAAACAAAACAGACAGACAACTTTATGGATATCAACTTCAACAAAAACGAAGATCATAATAAATTACTAGTTTCCGATTTAAAACGAAAACTTACTAAAGTAGCTTTAGGTGGTGGTGAAAAAAGGATTGAAAAACATCATGCAAAAGGAAAAATGACTGCTAGAGAGCGTATTGATTTCTTATTAGATGATGATGCTAATGCTATTGAGATTGGTGCTTTTGCAGGTGAAGGAATGTATAAAGAGCACGGTGGATGCCCTTCTGGAGGTGTAGTCGTAAAAATTGGATACGTAAAAGGCAAACAATGTATTGTAGTTGCTAATGACGCTACGGTAAAGGCTGGTGCTTGGTTTCCTATTACTGGAAAAAAGAATTTAAGAGCTCAAGAAATCGCTATTGAAAATAGACTTCCAATTATTTATTTAGTTGATTCTGCTGGAGTATACCTACCAATGCAAGATGAAATTTTTCCTGACAAAGAACATTTTGGAAGAATTTTTAGAAACAATGCTGTAATGAGTAGCATGGGTATTACTCAAATAGCTGCTGTTATGGGAAGTTGTGTTGCTGGTGGAGCTTATTTACCTATTATGAGTGATGAAGCTTTAATAGTTGATAAAACAGGAAGTATTTTCTTAGCTGGTAGCTACTTGGTAAAAGCTGCTATTGGTGAATCTATAGATAATGAAACTTTAGGTGGTGCTACTACTCACTGTGAAATTTCAGGTGTAACTGACTATAAAGCAAAAGACGATAAAGATGCTTTAAATACTATTAAAAATATTGTTGATAAAATTGGTGATTTTGATAAAGCAGGATTTAACAGAAAAGAATCTGTTGAGCCTAAAGAAAATCAAGATGATATTTTTGGAATTTTACCTAAAGCCAGAAATGAACAATATGATATGATGGAAATTATCAAACGTGTTGTTGATAATTCTGAATTTGATGAATACAAGGCTGGTTATGGGCAAACTATTATTACAGGATATGCTCGCATTGATGGTTGGGCTGTTGGTATTGTTGCCAATCAAAGAAAATTAGTAAAAAGTAAAAAAGGTGAAATGCAATTTGGTGGAGTAATTTATAATGACTCTGCTGATAAAGCAACGCGTTTTATTGCTAACTGTAATCAAAAGAAAATCCCATTAGTATTTTTACAAGATGTTACTGGATTTATGGTAGGTAGTAAATCTGAACACGGTGGAATTATCAAAGACGGTGCTAAAATGGTAAATGCTGTAAGTAACTCAGTAGTACCTAAATTCACTATTGTAATTGGTAACTCTTACGGAGCTGGTAATTATGCTATGTGTGGAAAAGCATACGATCCTCGTTTAATTGCTGCGTGGCCAAGTGCCGAATTAGCAGTAATGAGTGGAAATTCTGCTGCTAAAGTTTTACTTCAGATTGAAACTGCTGCTTTAAAGAAAAAGGGTGAAGAAATCACTAAAGAGAAAGAAGAAGAGTTATTTAACAAGATAAAATCGAGATACGATGAGCAAATCTCTCCATACTATGCAGCCGCTAGAATATGGACAGATGCTGTTATCAATCCTTTAGACACCAGAAAATGGATTTCTATGGGTATTGAAGCTGCTAATCATGCTCCTATTGAAAAACCTTTTAACTTAGGGGTTATTCAGGTTTAACAAACAAACCAATATAACAACAGAAAGAGTTTTCAATTTTAATTATTATTGAAAACTCTTTTTATTTACCCCTATTTTACTAAAAATAAATTTTAGTAGCTTGCAAAGCAACCATGATAAATCAGAATGACAATACTTAAAAGCTATTTTAATTTTATAAACATACGCTATACTTATATTTTTCTTTTCTGCTTTTTAATTCAAAAAATAAAAGCACAAACTGAAAATTTGCAATTGATAGAATCTTATATAAAAAAATCAAAAGAATTAGCGCCAAAAGCTATTGATAGTTCCTTCTATTTTTCTGAAAAATCAATTCAATTAGCATCACAAATCAATAACGATACCCTTTTAGCTAAATCTCTGTTACAAAAAAGTAGCTTACACATACTTTCCAATCAATTAATAAAAGCAGATTCTCTACTTTCATTAAATTTAAAGAAAGAGCTTCCTTTCCATATTAAAGGGCAAACAATCCATAATCTAGGTACCATTCAATATAAAAAACAAGAATTTGAAAAAGCCTTAGAATTGTATGTAGAAGCTGCTAAAACAACAGAAAAATCAAACAACAAAAAACTACTGGTAAATACATACACTAACATAGGTGTTATTAATGCTCGCTTGCAAAATTTTAAAAACGCTCAAAAATATCTTGAAAAATCTTTAGATCTGATTCAACCAGACACACCTCTAAGACTTCAAATACTAACCAACCTAACCAATATTTACAAACAACAAAAACAATTTGATCTGTTTGAAAAAAATATTTTTATCGCTGAAAAACTAGCATTAAAATTCAACTCAAAAAGAACTTTAGCTGTTATTTATAATAATCTTTCCGATTATTACACTACCCATAAAACTAACATCAAAAAAGCTGTTTCCTACGGTAAAAAATCGATAGCATTAAAAAAAGAACAAAATCATAATGCCAATTTCGCTTTAGCATACAATAACCTAGGTCATGCATATTTAAAAAACAAACAACACCAAAACGCTATCATGTATTTAGATAGTGCACTCCCAACAGCAAAAGGTCTTCTAAAAAGTTATGTTTTAAACAACTTAAAAGACGCTTATTTAGGATTAGACAACTACAAAAAAGCAATGACTTTTGCCGAACTTAAAGACCGTTACAAAGACTCTTTAAACAATGCGCAACAAAAAGAAAAAGTTACTGCTATTACAGAGAAATTTGAATCAGAAAAGAAAGAACAACAAATACAATTATTAAATTCAGAAAATAAATTAAAAGAAAGTAAAATACAAAATCAAAAAGGTTTACTTATCGCAATCACGTCAATAGTCATTTTATTAACTGCTTTTACTTTTTTATGGTTTAAACATCAAAAAAACAAACAATCACTTCAAGAAGCATCACTGAAGCACAAACTATTTCAAACACAATTAAACCCGCATTTCTTATTCCATTCACTAAACAGTATTCAATCTTTCATTTATTTAAATAAAAAAGAAGATTCCCTAAATTACATTAGCAACTACAGTAAGTTAATGCGCTCTATTTTTGATAACTCTTCTATTGATTTTATCACCATTGAGGAAGATGTTGATCATATGAAAGCATACTTAGAACTTCAAAAAGTAAATTTTAAAAATAATGTAGATTTTTCAATTCATGCTGATAAAGAGATTTTAAACTATAAAATCCCTCCAATGTTTATTCAACCTTATATTGAAAACGCAATTCAGCATGGAATAAAACAACTAGAAAACGGAAAAGTTTCGGTAAACTACAACAATAAACCCAATAGCATAGAAGTTATTATTTTTGATAACGGAAAAGGATTTGAAAGCAAAAGCAACCAACAATTATTAGAGAAAAAATCGAGTTCTAAAGTCATTGAACAAAGAATTCTCAACTTACAGAAAACCTACAATTACGAAATAACTCATGAAGTTTTCTCTAACACACCAAATGAAACTAAAATAAAGCTTACATTTCCTAAAAAAGGAACTATCTAATGAAATGTATCATTATTGAGGATGATTATAACACGGTAATAGTTTTAAAAACTATTGTAAATGACCATTTTAAAAATATTAGAGTAACAGGGCATGCTTCTTCTGTTAAAAAAGGTATTGAATTGATTCAAAATGAAAATCCTGATTTTATTTTTCTTGATGTAAATTTAGATGATGGTGAGGGTTTTGAAGTTTTAAATTCATTTCCAAATCCAACTTTTAAAATAATCTTCATCACTTCCTTTAGTAAATATGCAGTAGAAGCTTTTAAATTTAGTGCTTTAGATTTTGTTTTAAAACCTTTTTCTCCCTCAGAAATTGTAAGCGCCGTTAATAAAGTTATTTCATCACAAAACAGCATCAATTATCTAGAAAAACTAGCAACCCTATACCACAATCATACATCTAGCGATAAAAAAATTATTCTTTCAAATTCTGACGATATACACATAACCTCTATTGACAGTATCATTTACGCAATGTCTGATAATAGCTACACTACTGTTTTCACAACCGATAATGAAAAAATACTAGTCTCTAAATCACTAAAATCTTTTGAAGAAAAACTAACTCCTCACCTATTCTTTAGAATTCATCAAAAGTTCTTAATCAACTTAAAATACATCAAAAGATATCATAAAAAAAGTGATGAAATTGTACTACAAAACAACATTTCACTACCTGTAGCTAAAAGTAAAAAAGAACAATTATTAAGCTTTATTAAAAGCTTATAAACTTCATATTTTAATATTTACTCAATAAAATAACAAAGTTTTAAATCTAATTAATAGTTTAGCTTTCTATTGTTAACAAGAAAAATAGAAGCATGAAAAAATCTATTACCGAAAATTTAAAACAAATTTTATTAATTGTTTTTAGTGTTGTTTTAGGACTATGAAGTCATCTTGACTTTTTTTGAGAAAAAATTAAGGGTTGTAGATATTTGTGTTGCGAAACATAAAAACACAACCCTATGTACCAAGTACTAAGCAAAGATATGATAGAATTAGAAATAG
>NZ_SJXJ01000020.1:77920-78962 GCF_004337695.1 Tenacibaculum sp. M341 | reverse complement strand
TAATTAGTAAGCGATGCCACTCACCAACATTATGGAGTATTAATCTTCATTTCTAAAGGCTATCCTCCTGTACAAGGCAGATTCTATACGCGTTACGCACCCGTTCGCCGGTCGTCATCTGTAGCAAGCTACAATGTTACCCCTCGACTTGCATGTGTTAAGCCTGCCGCTAGCGTTCATCCTGAGCCAGGATCAAACTCTTCATTGTAAATTTTAAATATTATAATGAATAGTTTCAAAAGAATTTAACTTCGTTTGAAGTTATGGTTATTTCTTACTCTCTAATTACGCTGTCAATTTCAATAATATCAATGAACTTCGTTAATCTTAATATTTAGTCTATCTCAACCAAAATCGCAATCAACTTACTCTTGTAGAAACACTAGAATCGAACTAGTTAACATGTTATCTGTTATTCCAAAATCTCTGTGATCGTCTGCTTTCGTTTCTGAAAGCGGATGCAAAACTATAACCTTTTTTTATTCTGACAAAACTTTTTTTGAAGTTTTTTCTAAAGTTATTTTCTCGCAATAAATCAATGAACTCCCGCCAAAAACGGACTGCAAATATACAAGCTTTATTTTTAAACCCGCAAGTAAAATTTTAATTATTTTTTAACTTAAATTTTACGCTACACTTACACTCTGTTAATGAACTTACACAAACTCTAAAACTGTGTTTTGTTATTTGCGGGTGCAAAACTACACACTCTTTACAAACCTACCAAACTTTTTTAAGCCTTTTTTTAATTTTTTTTTAATCAACAGACTTTCAGATACATAAAAACCAACTTTATTATACCTCTTGTATTTCTTCTCTTCTCACCGTTCTCACTCATATAATAAGTATACTACAAATACTGCTTTTTATTCTATCAACAGAACATAGTCTCTTACATATATATCTATCTTAACACTACTTCTATCTCTATGTTGCGTTAGGGATTGAAGCATTTGTTGGAGCTCTTTTTAATTTTTATCATTAAAATTAAAAAAGCGACTGCGGAAAACCTGACCCATAGGGAACGCCATTAAACAATTAT
>NZ_SJXJ01000020.1:0-77822 GCF_004337695.1 Tenacibaculum sp. M341 | reverse complement strand
ATCAGGGATCAGGGATCAGGGATCAGGGATCAGGGATCAGGGATCAGGGATCAGGGATCAGGGATCAGGGATCAGGGATCAGGGATCAGGGATCAGGGATCAGGGATCAGGGATCAGGGATCAGGGATCTAAGTTGTTATTTTCAGCAGTATTACAAAGCTTTTCTTATCTTTTTTATCAACAGGATTACAAATTACATTTATTAAAAACCTTATTCTACACTCACCTTTTTATACCTTTTAGTGTAGTTATTGATAATAGTCTGTTTGAAACACAATAAAATATTGTACAAAAAATGCATTTGCAATATATTTGCGTTTAAATAGGATTTTCACTTGTACGAAAATCCACTAATTAACTATATTAATGATTAAAATTACATTACCAGACGGAAGCGTTAGAGAGTATGAGATGAACTCTACTCCTATCGATGTTGCAAAAAGTATAAGTCAAGGTTTGGCTAGAAACGTTATTTCTGCCAGCTTCAATGAAACAACAGTTGAAACCACTACTCCATTAACAGAAGATGGAAAGTTAACCTTGTATACTTTTGATTCTCCTGAAGGTAAAAAAGCCTTTTGGCACTCTTCAGCTCACGTATTAGCTCAGGCTGTATTAGATTTTTATCCGGATGCAAAACTTACTATTGGACCTGCTATTGATAACGGTTTTTACTATGATGTTGATTTTGGAGAGCACAGTATTTCTGAAAAAGACTTTGCTTCTATTGAAAAAAAGTTTTTAGAAAGAGCGAGAGAGAAAGCTGAATTTAAAATGAGATCAGTTTCAAAAGCTGATGCATTGGCATATTATAAGGAAAGAAACAATTCATACAAAGTTGAATTGATTGAAGGACTTGAAGATGGTGATATCACTTTTTGTGACCATAGCAACTTTACAGACTTATGTCGTGGTGGACACATACCTAATACGGGTATTATTAAAGCTGTAAAAATAATGAATGTTGCTGGTGCTTATTGGAGAGGAGATGAAAAGAACAATCAGCTTACGCGTATTTATGGTGTTTCTTTTCCGAAGCAAAAAATGCTTACAGAGTATTTAGAATTATTAGAAGAAGCTAAGAAACGTGATCATAGAAAATTAGGTAAAGAGTTAGATTTATTTACTTTTTCTCAAAAAGTTGGTCAAGGTTTACCTTTATGGCTGCCTAAAGGAGCTGCATTGAGAGGACGTTTAGAAGATTTTTTAAAAGTCGCTCAAAAGAAAGCTGGGTATGAAATGGTGATGACTCCACATATTGGTCAGAAAGATTTATATGTTACTTCTGGACATTATGCTAAATATGGTGAAGATAGTTTTCAGCCAATTACAACTCCTAAAGATGATGAAGAGTTTTTATTAAAACCTATGAACTGTCCTCATCACTGTGAAATTTATAACCACAAACCATATTCTTATAAAGACTTACCTAAACGTTTTGCTGAATTTGGTACAGTTTATAGATATGAACAAAGTGGTGAATTACATGGATTAACTCGTGTTAGAGGTTTTACTCAAGATGATGCTCATATATTTTGTACTCCAGAACAATTAGATACAGAGTTTAAAAACGTTATTGATTTAGTTTTATATGTATTTAGATCTTTAGGTTTTGATAATTTCACTGCACAGGTTTCTGTTAGAGATTTAGATAATCCAGAAAAATATATAGGTTCTGTAGAAAATTGGGAGAAAGCTGAACAAGCAATTATTAACGCAGCAAAAGATAAAGGATTAGACTTTGTTGTTGAAGCTGGTGAAGCTGCTTTTTATGGGCCTAAATTAGACTTTATGGTTAAGGATGCTTTAGGAAGAAGTTGGCAATTAGGTACTATACAAGTAGACTACAACTTACCTGAACGTTTTGATTTGAATTATAAAGGAAGTGATAATGAATTACACAGACCTGTAATGATTCATAGAGCTCCATTTGGATCTATGGAACGTTTTATTGCTATTTTATTAGAGCATACAGGAGGAAATTTCCCGCTATGGCTAACGCCTGAGCAGGTTATTATACTGCCAATCAGTGAGAAATATGAAAAATATACAGAAAAAGTTTTACATTTGTTAGAAAATTCCGAAATTCGCGCCCTCGTTGATAACCGAAATGAGAAAACTGGTCGTAAGATTAGAGATGCGGAAGTTAACAAGATACCTTTTATGATTATTATTGGTGAAAAAGAGGAGCTAGATGGCACGGTATCTGTTAGAAAACATGGAGAAGGTGACATTGGTACATTTACCATTGAAGAGTTTGTATCATTAATTAATGAAGAAATTCAGAAAACATTAATGACATTTAACACCAATAATTAGTTGTAATAATAATTTTAAAATTTAATAACCATAGCAATTAGAAGAAAAGGTGGTCGTCGTAGGCCCGTAAGAGTAATTAAAGAAGATCAACATAGAATTAATGAAAAAATTAAATATGTTGATGAAGTTCGTCTTGTAGGAGACAACGTAGAAGTAGGAGTATATCCTTTAGCTAGAGCTAAAGAGATTGCTCGTGAACTAGAGTTAGATTTAGTTGAAATTTCCCCAAAAGCAGTACCGCCTGTTTGTAAAGTTATTGATTATAAAAAATTCTTATACGAACAAAAGAAGCGTGAAAAAGCCTTAAAAGCGAAAGCTACTAAGGTAACTGTAAAGGAAATTCGTTTTGGACCTCAAACTGATGAGCATGATTATGAGTTTAAAAAGAAACATGCTGTTAAGTTTTTACAAGACGGTGCTAAATTAAAAGCTTATGTATTCTTTAAAGGAAGATCTATTGTATTTAAGGAACAAGGGCAAATTTTATTATTAAAATTAGCTCAAGAACTTGAAGACTATGGTAAAGTAGAGCAAATGCCTAAGTTAGAAGGTAAGCGTATGATTATGTTTATTGCTCCTAAGAAAACAAAGTAATTTTTGTTACAACAGAAAGATAAATAATATAAGCAAGATAAAACGATAGCAAGAAAATGCCTAAAATGAAAACCAAATCTAGTGCCAAGAAACGTTTTAAGTTAACTGGTTCTGGAAAGATTAAAAGAAAGCACGCGTTTAAGAGTCATATCTTAACTAAGAAGTCTAAGAAACGTAAGCTTGCATTAACCCACTCGACGTTAGTACACAAGTCTGACGAGGGTAGCATCAAGCAACAATTATTATTAAAATAATTAGTTAGCAGGTAATTTAATTATTAACCATGGAGTGGGCTCAATAAAAAGTATTGTAGATTTTTAATTTATAATCGCCTACTACAAAAAAACACAGAATTATGCCAAGATCAGTAAATTCAGTAGCTTCAAGAAATAGAAGAAAGAAAATCTTGAAGCAAGCAAAAGGTTACTTTGGACGTAGAAAAAACGTTTATACAGTAGCAAAGAATGCGGTTGAAAAAGGAATGGTTTATGCCTACCGTGACCGTAAAAACAAGAAAAGAAATTTCCGTTCATTATGGATCCAACGTATTAACGCTGGGGCTCGTCAGTTCGGAATGTCTTACTCACAGTTTATGGGGAAAGTTAAAGCTAATAACATCGAGTTAAACCGTAAGGTTTTAGCTGATTTAGCTATGAACAACCCTGAAGCTTTTAAGGCAATCGTAGATAAAGTAAAATAAGTTTAACAATCTTGCTTATACTAAAAACCCAAACTTTATCGTTTGGGTTTTTTTAAATTAATCCTAATTCTCTTTTAATGAAAACTATCCATCTTTTATTTCTAACTTTATTTTCTGTTTCAGTTATAGCTCAAACTAAATTAACTAAGAAACAGATAAGCGAACTTCCTAACACTATAGAAAATCAGTTTGTAAAAACCTATTCTAAAGCAAGTACTTATCAGGAATATAAAATGATTAAGCGTACTGATTTTAGAACTTTCGAAAAAAGTGTTTTGGATAGTGTACAAATTTTAAGAAAAGAAATTGTTACCAGACAAGAAACCATCAATAACCAAACAAAAAGTATTGATGATTTGAATAACAAAATAAATGGGTTAACTGAAGAGTTAAATGAATCTCAAGGTAAAGAAGATAATATGAGTTTATTGGGAGCTAATATTAGTAAAACTTCATATAACTTAACTCTTTGGTCTTTAATTGCTATTCTTACATTGGTTATGTTATTCTTTATTTTCAAATTTAAAAGTAGCAATGTTGTTACTAAACAAGCAAAGAGAAATTTAGAAGAAATAGAACAAGAATTTGAAACTCATAGAAAAAAATCAATCGAAAAAGAACAAAAGTTAAGAAGACAACTTCAAGATGAAATAAATAAACAACGAGGAGTTTAAATTTAAAATATTAAAAATCGAGTTTTCAACTCGATTTTTTTTTTTTGACACATCCTAATTATATCACATTATATAACTTCTCTGTTGATTCTGTGTTTTTAAGAAAAATAAAGTTTTCTTCCTCTTCTTTTTTCATTGATAGATATTCGAAAAAACCATGATTAAAACTCAAGTAGTTTATAGATAAATCTACTTCGTTTTCTATGTAAATACAGTTTTGGTGATTATCTCTTACAAACAGTTGATTTTTTATCTCTTTATTAGACTTATTTAAATATTTTTCTCTAATCATGTTTAATAAAAAATCTTTTTGCTCATTATTTCTAAAAACATATTTAAAAAAGACTAAACTATCTTTAAAAAAATGCATTTCTAACGAAAACTTATACTTATCAATCTTCATTTCAGAAAATAAAATAGTTATATGTTTAACCTTGTTCACTAATCTAAATGAACCATAAAACCTATTTTTCACTTGGTTGAAAGTTGAACCAAAAGTTATTTGATTAGAGAATGCTATTTTTTCTTTAGTGCTAAAAAAATCATCAGCTCTCCCTACTCTATTGTATAATTCGTAATAAACAATTGTATTTGTATATCGGTGAAGTGTACGCTTATAATAAGGAGTGTAGTACCTCCTATTCTTAAGCAATCGGGAAAATGTTCTATTTATGAATTTCATCATTAAAAATTTATAACAACTTATCTCCCCGCTGATTACCTCTAAATATAGAAAAATTAATCAGCTTTTGCAAGAATAATACAAATAAGAATGGTTTTTCATTGAATAATCTTAATAAAAACAAATAAAAATTTGATTTTATCAAAAAATGTTTAAGCTTTTTATCACATAAAAGCAATAAAAAATTGGGTTTTCTTTTTTGTTATACTATATTTGCACGTTTTAAAAAAAGAAGTCAATTTAAATTAATTTAAAATGCAAAACAAAGGTCTTATTAGATTATTTGCAATCCTTTTCGGATTAGTAAGTCTATATCAATTATCGTTTACTTTTTTTGCCAATAAGGTAGAGAAAGAAGCAAAAAAGTATGCTACAGATAAAGCAGTTAAAAAAGATGATGGTAGAGAGCTTGCTCGTTTAGAGAAGAGATATACTGATAGTGTTGCAAATAAAGAGGTAGTTGCAAACTTTACCTATAATGATATCCGAGATAAAGAAATGAATCTTGGTCTTGATTTAAAAGGTGGTATTAATGCAATTTTACAAGTATCTGTTAAAGATATTTTAATTGGATTATCAAATGATTCAAAGAATCCTACATTCATTAAAGCTTTAGCACAAGCTGATGAATCTCAAAAGGATTCTCAAGATGATTATATTGATTTATTCTATGATCAATTCGAATCTGTTAGTAATGGAAGCGTAAAATTAAGCGATCCTACTATTTTTGGTAATAAATTACTTCGTGATAAAATTGACTTCAACAAAACTAACAGCGAAGTAAAGCCTATTTTACAAGAAGAAATTAACGTATCTATTAGTACTGCTTTTGAAGTATTACGTAGTCGTATTGATAAGTTTGGAGTTGTACAACCTAACATTCAAAGAATTGGAACTTCTGGAAGAATTCAAGTTGAATTACCAGGAGCTAAAGACATTGAACGTGTTAGAACATTATTAGAGAGTACTGCTAAATTACAGTTTTGGGAGGTGTATACAAATACTGATGTACAAAACTTTCTTTTTACTGCAAACTCTAAAGCAATAGAACTTTTAAAGAGTAAAGAAGAAAAAACTGTTACAGAAGAAAAAGATTCTACTAAAACAGGAGATAATATTGATGATTTATTAAATGAAGCTAATGATACTGATGAAGCAAATGCTAATCAAAAAAGCTTATTTACTTATTTATCTCCAAATGTAGCTCAAAATCAAGCTCAAACAAGCCCCGTAATAGGTTTTGCTTCAGTCAAAGATACTGCAACAGTAAATGATTTGTTGAGAAGTAAAGAAATTAAAGCTTTATTACCAACAAATTTAAGGTATGTAAAATTCTTGTGGGATTATCAATCACAAACAAGCAGTAATAAAGAAAACCCTCAAGAGATTATTTCTTTATACGCTATGAAGTCTAACAGAGATGATAAAGCACCAATAGAAGGAGATGTTATTGCTGATGCAAAACAAGATTATGATCAATTAAGTAAGCCTGTAGTATCTATGACTATGAATAGTGTTGGTACTAAAAAATGGGCTAAAATGACTGGTGAAAATGTAGGTAAATTTGTTGCTGTTGTCCTTGATAATTATGTATATACCGCTCCTAGTGTAAATGGAGCTATTACTGGAGGAAGTACTCAAATTTCTGGTGGATTAATGACAGTTGAAGAAGCTCAAGATATTGCCACGATATTAAAAGCTGGTAAATTACCTGCTACTGCAAGAATTATTGAAGCAGAAGTTGTTGGACCTTCATTAGGTAAAGAATCTATCAATGCTAGTATGTGGTCATTTGCTTTAGCTATTTTCTTAATTTTAGCTTGGATGATTTTATACTACGGTAAAGCTGGTTTATATGCAAATATTGCATTAGCTTTAAACATGTTATTAATCTTCGGATGGTTAGCTAGTAAAGGTGCTGTTTTAACATTACCTGGTATTGCTGGTATTATCTTAACCATTGGTATGTCGGTTGATGCCAACGTAATCATATTTGAGCGTATTAAAGAAGCCTTAAACTCTGGAAAGAGTTTATCTGATTCTGTTTCTGAAGGATTTAGTATTAAAGGTGCTTTATCTGCAATCTTAGATGCAAACATTACTACTTTATTAACTGGTGTTATCTTATTAGTATTTGGAACAGGACCTATTAAAGGTTTTGCTTATACTTTAATTTTAGGTATTATTACTTCATTATTTACTGCTGTATTCATTACTCGTTTATTCATTGATGGTGATGTTGTAAAAAATGCAAGTTTACCTTTCAACACTAGTATTTCTAAAAACTGGTTTAAGAATATTAACATTGAATTTTTAAAGAAGCGTAAGATTGCTTACGTAATATCTGGAGCTTTTGTATTAATTGGATTAATTTCAATGTCTACTATTGGATTAAAGCAAGGAGTTGATTTTAAAGGAGGTCGTTCTTTCCTTGTTCGTTTTGCACAACCAATGAAAGCTAATGAAGTGGCTAATTCTTTAAAAGATGTATTTGGTACTGCTCCTGAGGTTAAAACTTACGGTTCTAACTACCAATTAAAAATAACTACTGTTTTCAAAATTGAAGACAAGAGTAAAGAAGTTGATGAATTAGTACAAAGTACTTTATACAATGGTTTAAAGCCTTACTTAAGTGATGTTACTTACGAGCAATTTAAACCAGGATTTGAAAAAATAGGAAATGCTCAAGGAATCATGAGTTACATGAAAGTTGATCCAACTATTGCAGATGATATTAAACAAGCTGCAATATGGGCTGTAATCGGATCATTAATTATTGTATTCTTATATATCTTAATACGTTTTAGAAAGATTTCTTTCTCTATTGGTGCAGTAGCTGCTGTATTCCATGATGTATTAATTGTACTTGGTATTTTCTCTTTATTCTACAAGTTTATGCCATTTGATATGGAAATCGGACAATCATTTATTGCTGCAATCTTAACAGTAGTTGGTTACTCGTTGAATGATACCGTGGTAATTTTCGATAGAATTAGAGAGTATGCTGCTAACAGCACTTCATTCTCTGGAAAATTAGTAGATAAAGCCTTAAGTAGTACATTAGGAAGAACTATTAATACCTCTTTGACTACAATGTTAGTAATGTTAGCTATCTTCTTCTTTGGAGGTGATAGTATCAGAGGATTTATGTTCGGATTAATTATTGGTGTATTAGTAGGTACTTACTCTTCATTATTCGTAGCAACTCCAATTATGTTTGATGCTACTAAGAAGAACGAAGATCAATAATAAAAATATATAATAATTTAAAAAACCGTTTTGCTCTTACTGAAATTCATCAGTATTCAAGGCGGTTTTTTTATTTAATGATTATATTTACAGGTATATGATGATAAAGAAGTTACACGATTTATATTTTAAAGAATTAGTTTCTAAAGAGGAGATTTCTAAAATTGTAAAAACACTTGCCTATCAAGTAAAACAGGACTTGCCAAAAGATGAAAAACCGCTTTTTGTTGGTATTTTAAATGGCTGTTTTATGTTTGCTGCTGATTTCTTAAGAGCATACAATGGCGACTGTGAAATCTCATTTGTAAAGTTAGCTTCCTATGAAGGTACTAACTCTTCAGAAAGTGTAAAGAAATTAATCGGTATTAACGAAGATATATCGGATAGAACTGTAATTATTTTGGAAGATATTATAGATACTGGAACAACGTTGCAAGAAATCTATGAGATTTTCAGAACAAAAAACATTAAAGAACTAAAGATTGTTTCTCTTTTCTTTAAACCTGATGTTTACAGAAAAGAATTACATATTAATTATATTGGAAAAAACATAGAGGATAAGTTTATTGTTGGGTACGGATTAGATTATGATGGCCTTGGCAGAAATTTAAATTCTATTTATCAATTAACAACACAACCTAAGATGAAAAACATAGTATTATTTGGTCCTCCTGGTGCAGGAAAAGGAACTCAAGCAACTCTTTTAAAAGAAAAGTATGACTTAGTGCATATTTCTACTGGTGATGTTTTTAGATTTAATATTAAAAACGAAACTGAGTTAGGAGTATTGGCTAAGAAATATATTGATGCTGGAGATTTAGTTCCTGATGAAGTTACTATTAATATGTTGAAGGAAGAAGTAAATAAAAATCCAGAAGCAAAAGGATTTATATTTGATGGTTTCCCAAGAACAGAATCTCAAGCTAAAGCTTTAGACAGTTTTTTAGCTGAAAAAAGTGAGCGTATTAACGGAATGGTTGCTTTAGAAGTGCCTGAAGATTTATTAGTAGCTCGTATTTTAGAGAGAGGAAAAACAAGCGGACGTTCTGATGATACAGATGAAGAGAAAATCCGTAATCGTTTTAATGAGTACAATACTAAAACAGCTATTTTAAAAGACTTTTACGAAGCTAAAGGTAATTATTATGGTGTAGATGGTGTAGGTGCCATTGAAGAAATTACTGATCGTTTATCGAAAGTTTTTGACACTTTATAAACTTTCATGATATATTAAAAGAAAGTATCAAAAAGATTGAATGATCATATATTTTAAGTATCATTCAATCTTTAAATTTTTAAAATTTGAACTAATGACTGAAGGAAATTTTGTTGACTACATAAAAATTTATGCATCTTCTGGAAAAGGAGGACGCGGTTCTGCGCACTTGCATCGTGAAAAATACAATGCTAAAGGAGGACCTGATGGTGGTGATGGTGGTCGTGGTGGACATGTAATTTTACGTGGAGATAAAGCTATGTGGACTTTATTCCATTTAAAATTTAAACGTCACTTTAGAGCAGAACATGGTGGAGATGGAAGTTCAAATAGAAGTACAGGAAAAGATGGATCGGATGTAATTATCCCTGTTCCGTTAGGTACTATTATTAGAGATGCTGATACTGATGAAATTTTATTTGAAATTACCGACGATCAAGAAGATATTATCCTTTTAGAAGGTGGTAAAGGTGGTCGTGGTAACTGGCACTTTAAATCTTCAACAAATCAAACTCCCAGATATGCACAACCAGGTATTGACGGTATAGAAGCTTGGTTTAGAATAGAATTAAAAATTTTAGCAGATGTTGGTTTAGTTGGATTTCCAAATGCAGGTAAATCAACTTTATTATCTGTTTTAACTGCAGCTAAACCCAAAATAGCTGATTATGCTTTTACTACTTTAAAACCTAATTTAGGAATCGTAGAATACAGAAATCATCAGAGTTTTGTAATGGCTGATATTCCAGGAATTATTGAAGGTGCTGCTGAAGGTAAAGGTTTAGGTCATTATTTTCTTAGACATATTGAACGTAACTCATTATTGTTATTTTTGATTCCTGCTGATAGTGACGATATCAAAAAAGAATATGAAATTCTTTTAAATGAACTTAAAAAACACAATCCTGAACTTTTAGACAAACAACGTTTATTAGCTATTTCTAAAGCTGATATGCTAGACGATGAGCTGAAAACTGAAATCGCTGAAGAATTACCAGAAGGAGTAGAAACTTTATTCATTTCTTCTGTAGCTCAGCAAGGTTTAATGGAATTAAAAGATAAGCTTTGGAGCTTTTTAAATTAGTCTAATTTTATCATAAAATAAAACAACCTCTAAGAAAATCTTAGAGGTTGTTTTTTTATCTGTATTTGTATTTTACAATACTCTTTTCACCACTACAAAAGCATCTTTCCAATAATCTTCTTCTAATGATGAAACTGTTACTCCTTTTGATGTGCTTGAATGGATAAAAACTACATTGTAATTATCAGTATCAACTACTAAACCAACGTGATTGATATTTCCTTGTAAACGATCAATATTAAAAAATATTAAATCACCTCTTTGAACGTTGTTTAAATCTATTTTAGATCCTTTAGCACTCATTGCTTTTGAAGTTCTAGGTAATTGTATTCCTATTTTTTTAAAAGAAGTATACACAAGTCCAGAACAATCCATACCATTATTGTCGGTACCTCCAAACTTATACCCTACTCCTTTATAAGAATCTGCTATTTCAATTACTTCATCTGCTTTACTAACATTCACTGAAACTTGCTCTACAGATACAACTTCATTATTAGTTGTACTTGATACATTCTGCTTCTCTTTATTTGCAAATCTGTACGCAGAAATTAAAAGTATAAAAACGAATATGGTACCAACTTTTCTCACCTATAATACTCTTTTAGCTTTTGCGTAGTTCTTCTTGTAGTAATTTTGAGACATATTGTTTACTGTTACTCCTCTTTTAGTTGAGGCATGAATAAAATAAACAATTCCGTTTTTTACTTCAGTAACCAAACCAACATGACTTATTCTTCTTGGTTTTCTAGGATTAGTTGTAAAAAACAATAAATCGCCTTTACGAGCATTCTTTAAAGAAATTGTTTTTCCTGTATTAGACATGTCATAAGAAGTTCTTGGTAAAGACTTTCCATTTTTATTAAATGCAGTCATAATTAAACCAGAACAATCCATTCCTCTCTTCGACGTTCCTCCGTATTTATATCTTGTTCCTTTATAGGTAAACGCAGTATTTACAATTTTATCAGCTACTGCCGAATTATGCTTTACAGGTTTTCTTGAAGTTCTTTTTTTATATACCGTTTTTCTACTTGGAGTTCTCTTCTTATAAACTGTTTTTGATGAAGAACAACTAAATAAAAAAGCTAGTAATATTAGGGATAGTACTTTTTTTATCATGTAATCAAATTATATTAAACTATTTACTATAGATTTCGCTGTTTTTGCTGATGCTCCTTTACCTCCAAGTTTTTTCTCTAACTCAAAATAATCAAGAAACAACTTTTCTCGGTGCGTTTCATCTAGAATCTTTTGCAATTCTTGTTCCAAATTAGCAACTGTAAAATCATTCTGAATTAATTCAGTCACCACTTCTTTATCCATTATTAAATTCACCAAAGAAATATACTGTAAGGTAATAATTCTTTTGGCTATTTGATAAGACAACCAACTTCCTTTATAACAAACCACTTGAGGCACTTTAAATAAAGCTGTTTCTAATGTTGCTGTACCAGATGTAACTAAAGCTGCTTTAGCTACACTTAATAAGTCATATGTTTTATTGTTGATAAACTTTACATTTTTTTCTGAAAGAAAACTTTGGTAAAATTCTTCTGTTTGACTTGGTGCTCCTGCAACTACAAATTGATAATTAGGAAATTTATCAACCATTTGTAACATTGTAGCCAACATCTTTTTTATCTCCTGCTTTCTACTCCCTGGTAATAATGCTATAATTTCTTTATTTCCTAACTGATATTGCTCTCTAAAGCTTTTCTCATCCACTTGATCTCTACCAGCTATTCCATCAATCAACGGATGTCCTACAAAAGTAACTTCATAATCATACTTTTCATAAAATGGCTTTTCAAAAGGTAAAATTACATACATGCTATCAACATCTCTTTTTATAGCCTCTACCCTGCTTGCTCTACTCGCCCAAACTTGAGGAGAAATGTAATAACTTGTTTTAAATCCTTCTTCTTTTGCCCACTTAGCAACTCTTAAATTAAAACCAGAATTATCAATAAAAATAATAACATCTGGATTAAACTTAAGGATATCTTCTTTACAAAACTTTATAAAACCGAATATTTTACGAAGATTTAAAATCACTTCTACAAACCCCATAAAGGCTCTTTCTTTATAATGACTTACTAACTCACCTCCTACGGCATTCATTAAATCTCCTCCCCAAAAACGAATATTAGCATTTTCATCTTCTTTAAAAATCTCTTTCATCAAATTTGCTCCATGCAAATCTCCAGAAGCTTCACCTGCAATTATGTAATATTTCATTAATAGAAAAACTTTAAAATAAAAGTAAATATTGCTGTACAAATTGTAGCAATTAATACACCTCTTGCTCTGTAATCCTGCTTCTTTTTAAGAAACACAAAAAACACAAATAAGTTAGGTAAAGCTGCTAACGCAACCACAGAACCTACGACTCCACTTTGCCTTAGCATTTCAATAGTTTCAAAAAATCCAAAACGAGAAACATATTGCAGGTAAATAAACAAACCACACATTGTAGCAAAAATGGATACTAAAAATCCGATTAATATTTCTTTTTTTATAAATCCCATGTGTGCAGTTTTTGAATTGCATGATGTGCAGTCATATCAAACTGAACTGGTACTAGAGAAATGTAACCATTTTCTAAAGCCCAAATATCTGTATCCTGTCCTTTATCGTTATTAATAAACTCACCTGAAAGCCAATAATAATCTTTACCAGTTGGACTTTTACGTTTATCAAAATCTTCTTTCCAATATCCGTTTGCTTGTCTACACACTCTTATTCCTTTAATTTCTGATTCTTTCAATTTTGGAATATTTACATTCAATACTATTCCATCTGGTAATCCATTTAAAAGAACATTTAAAACTATCTTTTTAACAAACTCTTTAGCAGCTCTAAAATCAGCATGCCAACTATAATCTAACAATGAAAAACCTATCGCAGGTATCCCTTCAATCCCAGCTTCAACAGCGGCACTCATTGTTCCTGAATAAATAACACTGATTGAAGAGTTTGCTCCATGATTAATTCCTGAAACACATAAATCTGGTTTTCTATTTAAAATTTCGTTTTTAGCCATCTTTACACAATCAGCAGGTGTACCAGAACAGCTGTATTCTATTTGCGGACCTTCATCAATAGAAATCGGATTACAATGCAATACATTATTAACCGTTATAGCGTGCCCCATTCCGCTTTGCGGACTATCTGGTGCCACTACAATTACTTCTCCAATTTCGTTCATTATTTCAATAAGCATGCGCAGTCCTGGCGCTGTTATTCCATCATCGTTTGTAACTAAAATTAACGGTTTCTCTTGCATAATATGGTATTTACTTATAGACAAATATACACTAAAATATTACTGCATTTTTTAACATTTTGTAAAGATAGAAGCGGAATTATTATAATTAAACTTGTAACTTGTGAAACTATGATTATAGGTACTGCTTATTATTAAATTCTTTACTCGTTTTTTTAACGCTTTCCAATGAAGAATGTTAAACAATCTTTAAAAAAGGATTATCATTGAAAGCTTTAGTTAAATTGGCATTATTTTAGTAGCTTAGCAAATACCCAATAGTATTTATTCATTTTAACGATTAACGATTTATGAAGATGAAATTATTTATTGCTTTACTTAGTTTTTTACTAATTGGTAATACCCTTAATGCAAACACCTCCGCACCTTCAAAAGGCGATCCTGAAAAAGATCAATTGATATTATACGTGTTGAAAAACATTCTTACTCGAGGTCATTATGTAAAGAAAGACTTGAATGATGATTTTTCTGAACATGTATACAAAGAATTTATTAATGGATTAGATCCTAGTAAACGTTACTTTACTCAAGAAGATTTAAAAGAATTTTCTAAGTATAAGTTTCAAATAGACAACCAACTGAAAGATTCTAAATTAGATTTTTACAAATTAGTTTACGGTAGATTTTTAGAAAAAATTCAATCAGCAAAAACTACTTATAAATCATTATTAGCTGAGTCCTTCAATTACAAGAAAAAAGAAGAAATTGATGTTGATTATGATGAAATGCCTTTTGCTAAAAATGAAAATCAATTGATTGATTATTGGAGAAAGCAATTGAAACTACAAGTAATCAGTAGAGTTCAAGATGCAGAAGACCAACAAAGAGAAAAATTAAAGAAAGACAAGAAAGCAACTACTAAATCATTTAAAGTTTTAGAAGAAGAAGCTAGAAAAGACGTGTTGAAAAACATGAATGATTTATACCTAAGAATTGAAGAGTTAGAAAACTCTGATTGGTACTCAACTTTTTTAAATAGTGTAGTTAGTAGTTTTGATCCGCATACAACATATATGTCTCCAAGAACAAAATCTAGATTTGACCAAGACATGTCTGGAAAATTAGAAGGTATTGGTGCTCGTTTACAAATGGATGGTGTTTATACTAAAATTGTTGAATTAATTTCTGGTGGTCCAGCTTGGAAACAAGGTGATTTAGAGGCTGGGGATATCATTTTAAAAGTTGCCCAAGGAAATAAAGAGCCTTTAGACATTGTTGGTATGAGATTAGACGATGCCATTACTTTTATTAAAGGTAAAAAAGGAACTGAAGTTAGATTAACGGTAAAGAAAAAATTAGACGGATCTACAAAAGTAATTCCTATTATCAGAGATATTGTGGAGTTAGAAGAAACTTTTGTAAAATCTAGTATTGTAGAAAAAAATGGTAAAAAATACGGAGTAATTAATTTACCTAAGTTTTATATTGATTTTAACGATGTGAACAAACGTAACGCTGCTAGCGATATGAAAAAAGAGATTACTCGTTTAAAATCTGAAAATGTAGAAGGTTTAATTGTTGATTTACGTAATAATGGTGGAGGATCTTTATCTACTGTAATTGATATAGGTGGTTTATTTATTAATGAAGGACCTATTGTACAAGTTAAATATAGAGATGAAGATGCTATTATTAAAAATGATACAGACCCAGATATTCACTGGAATGGTCCGTTAGTAGTAATGGTAAATGAAATGTCTGCTTCTGCTTCAGAAATTTTTGCTGCGGCAATGCAAGACTATGGTAGAGCTGTTGTGATTGGTGGTAAACAAACCTATGGTAAAGGAACGGTTCAAAATGTACTTCCTTTAAACTATTACGTGAAAAAATATCCAGATGATTTAGGGGCTTTAAAAATGACAATTCAAAAGTTCTATAGAATTAATGGTGGTTCTACTCAAATTGAAGGAGTTTATTCTGATATTGCAATGCCAGACCGTTATACATATATGGAATTTGGTGAGCGTGATTTAGATGGAGCCTTACCTTGGGACAAAGTAGATCAAGCTAAATACAACAAAACGAATTCTTACATCAACTTTGATGAAGTTGTAAATAATAGTAAAGATAGAATTAGCAAAAACAAAAAGTTTATTTCTATTAATGAATATGCTAAATGGTTAAAAGCTAATCAGGATGATAACACATACTCTTTAAATTATAATACTTTTCAAAAAGAAAGTGATCAAAGAGAAACTGAAGCTAAAAAGTTTAAAGATATTTTCAAGTTTTCTTCAAACTTAACTTTTTCTTCTCCTAAATATGAATTACCGTTAATTAAGAAAGATTCAACTCTTAACGACAAACGTTCTATTTGGCATAAGAACATGAAGAAAGACATTTATTTAAATGAAGCTTTAAATGTTTTAAGCGAATTAAAAATGAATAAAAAGTATGAGTTAGTTAAAAAATAACAACTCTATATATACCATAAAAAAAGCGTGTTAATCAACACGCTTTTCTTTTATCTTTTAGTTTGATAATTGGCTATCTGTGTACCCATCCAATCGTTCCTTCATAAGCATATCCAGCATTTACACCTTCCTGATAATTTGTTGTAAATAAATGGTCGCTATTAGAACTTCCATAAAAACGATATAATTTAACTCGTCCGCTTCCTCCAGAAGTATGTATATAAGCTGATTCGTTTAATAACAACCTATCTCTTTCTACAAAATTAAACTCGCTAACATCTTTCCAACCTGCTCTACGCACATTGTTTCTTTCTGTTACATTGGTAGTCATTAAAAAATCTCTGTTACCAGGACTGATTAAAAAATATAACTTTCTAGTTCCTGATGGCGGTGTTGGTGTTATTCTATTATTATAAATTCCCAACTTAAAAGGCATACCTTCATACCTTCCTATAGCAGCCCCAATATTGCTTACTCTATAAGTATGAATACTATTAGCACCTCCTAAAAAATAACGTCTTACGCCCACTAAAGAAGTTTTAGTTTGTACTTTAGAAGTAACAACTGTTTCTTCAACTACAGATGTTTCATCTATAACTGTTTCTTCATTTTTTTCACATGATGTAAATACACCAAATGCAACCGTCATCAAAGCTATTGCTCTAACTTTTAAAATTTGTGTTTTCATTTTAATAAAAGATTTAATTGTTAATTAATAAAGTTAATTAAAAATCTTGTGTTAAAACACTCAATTACTTCTTTTTACAAAATCATAACACTTAATTATTTTTCTAATTCTTAAGTACTTAATAAACCTTTTTAGTCAGACTTAGTCTTATTAGTATAACTAAAAATTAAAGTATTATGGCAAGAGTTATTTATGTAGTGTTTCTATCAATTTTTATGTTTATTATTCCTAGTGTTCAAAATGCAAATGCACAGGTTACAAGAAAATTAGTTAAAAGAAAAACAGTTAAGAAAAAACATACCGTTGGAAGAGTATCTAGTAAACGAGTAAAATATAAAAAACAAAGAAGAAAAGTTGTTTCTATTAGAACTTTACCTACCAACAGAAAAATTATTAAACACAGAGGCAATAAGTACTATTATGCTAACAACAGATTTTACACCTATTCTAGAGGAAGATATATTGTTATAACTCCTAAAATTGGCTTTAGAGTTAGAACATTACCTGTTGGTTATAGAAAAGTAGTATTTAGAGGTAGGAATTATTTTTCGTTTAACGGAGTTTTCTATCTTCAAAAAGACAATGAATATGAAGTAGTAGAACCTGAAATTGGTACAATTGTATATGAACTTCCAGATGAATATGAAAAAGTTACCATAAACAACTACACTTACTACGAATTTTCAAATGTTTTGTATGAAAAAATTCAAGTTAACGGAACTCGCGCTTATGAAGTAATTGGATTTGTAGAACAATAATGTATACAAAAACAGCTTTAGTATTTTACTAAAGCTGTTTGTTATTTATTTTAATTCAATCTTCACTACCAAACCTTCATTGGCACGAACATTAAATACGGTATCATCTTCAAAAATTAAATACTGTCCTTTAACTCCAACTAGCTTACCTGTGTAGCTACCTTCCTTTTTTATATTTAAACTTTTAGGCTTTTCTGGGTACTTATGAACTGGGAAATTAATTTCTGTTTCTTTGTTGTTCTCTATAAAATACTCTTTTACCTCTTCAGGTATAAAAGCTTTTAACTTTTCCTTCCAAGCATCTAAACTTTCATCTTCAATATCATTCTTTAGCATTTTTCGCCAATTCGTTTTATCCTTTACATGATCTTTTAATGCAACTTCGGTAATCCCTGCTAAATAACGATTTGGTACCTCAACAATTTCAATAGCTTCGTGTGCTCCTTGATCTATCCAACGAGTTGGCACTTGAGTTTTGCGAGTTACTCCAACTTTTACATTACTAGAATTTGCTAAATACACTATATGAGGTTGTAATTGAACTTTTTTCTCATATTCTAAATCACGATCTTCTTCATCTAAATGAGCCTTACTTAATTCTGGACGCATAATCCAATCACCCGCATGTGGTGTTTCAAAAAAGCACGACTTACAAAAACCTTGACGGTAAATTTCTTTTTCTAACCCACATGACAAACACTCATAAGTAACAAAACTTATTTCTATTGTTTTGTTAAGCAACTGATTTACATTTATTAAATCGGTCTTCATATCTAAAAAATACTGAATCGTATCTAAAAACTCAGTATTCATTTTTTTTAAAACTCCTGTGTATTGCATGTTGTAAAATTTACTATTTTTAGCCTACAACAAACTTACAAATTAGCCGTTAAAAATGCCATTACAGTTTATAAATTCTATTATTTCTTGGTTTTTGAAAAAAAGAAGACATCAGATGGAACTTTTTTTAAAGTATCCTATTGATGTTCAAGATGAACTGTTACTAACTCTAATTGCTATTGCTAAAAGCACGGAGTTTGGTAAAGAGCATAAGTTTTATAAAATTAAAAATTACGAGGATTTCACAAAACGTGTTCCTATTCAGAAATATGAAAGTATTGAACCTTTAATTGAAAGATGTAGAAAAGGGGAACAAAACTTATTTTGGCCTGGTAAAATAAAATGGTTTGCCAAATCGAGCGGTACTACAAATGCTAAAAGTAAATTTATTCCTGTAAGTGATGAAGCTTTAGAAGATTGTCATTTTAAAGCAGGTAAGGACATGTTGTGCTTATATATTAACAACAATGAAGACGCTCAATTATTTACTGGAAAAAGTCTAAGATTAGGTGGTAGCTCTGCTATTTATGAAGATAATGAAACTTATTTTGGTGATTTGTCTGCTATTATTATTGAAAACATGCCTTTTTGGGCTGATTTTAGTTCTGCTCCTAAGCAAGAAGTTGCTTTAATGGAAGAATGGGAAACTAAAATGGAAGCCATTATAGATGCTACTATTCATGAAAACATTACCAGTATTGTTGGTGTTCCTTCTTGGATGCTTGTACTTTTAAATAGAGTTTTAGAAAAAACTGGTAAAGATCATATTTTAGAAGTTTGGCCTAATTTAGAAGTTTACTTTCATGGAGGCGTTAACTTTAATCCATATAGAGAACAGTATAAAAAGTTAATTCCGAGGGAAGATTTTAAGTATTATGAAACCTACAATGCATCTGAAGGTTTCTTTGCGATTCAAGATCAAAATAATTCTGAAGAATTGTTATTAATGCTTGACTATGGAATTTTTTACGAGTTTATTCCTATGGATGCCTATGAAGGTGAAGATTCTAAAGCTATTCCGCTTTCTGAAGTTGAAACAAACATTAATTACGCCATAGTAATTACTACTAACGGTGGTTTGTGGCGTTATTTAATTGGTGATACTGTAAAATTTACTTCTACAGATCCATATAGAATTAAAATTACTGGACGTACCAAACATCATATCAATGTTTTTGGTGAAGAATTAATTATTGAAAATGCTGAAGAAGCTTTAAAATCTGCTTGTGAAAAAACAAATTCAAGAGTAAAAGATTATACCGTTGCTCCTATTTTTATGAATGGTAAAGAAAAAGGTGCCCATGAATGGATCATTGAATTTGAAAACAAACCTAAAGATTTATCTTTTTTTACAGAGATTTTAGATAATGCTTTGAAAAATTGTAATTCTGATTATGAAGCGAAGCGTTATAATAACATGACATTATCTATGCCTAAAGTTAATGAAGCTCGTGATGGATTGTTTTATGATTGGCTAAAACAAAAAGGAAAACTAGGCGGTCAGCATAAAATACCTAGGTTATCCAACAAAAGAACATTTTTAGAAGAATTACATTTATTAGAAACACATTAATGGAATCTTTCTTTCTACATAACGCTAATCTACTTTTAGAAAACCCAGAAATTGCAGCATCTTTACAAGAAGTGGCAATTCCTATGACTTTTAAAAAAGGAGAAATAATGCATCATTCAAACACTATTTGTAAACATTTTTATTTGTTATTAGATGGTGTAGCCCGTGTTTTTTATTACAGAGACGGAAAAGATGTAACCGTTCATATTGCTCAAGAACAAGAAAGTATTACTGCTATAGACAGCTTTATTCAGCGAAAAAAAAGTAAATACAGTATAGAAGCTATGGAAAACATAGAGTGTATTGCTATTTCTAGAAATGATATTGAAGAATTGTCTGCTAAAAGTCATCAATTTGAACACTTTGGTAGGTTATTTTTAGAAAAGATTTATATCGATTTAGCTGAGCGTTTAGATAGTTTATTACTACATACTTCTCATGAACGTTATGAAGATTTGCTTCAAAAAAAACCTGAACTTTTTCAACGTGTGCCTGCAAAACATTTAGCTTCTTTTTTAGGCATGACTCCTGAAACATTTAGTAGAATTAGAGGGAAATAAGGTATTATGAATAAAATAGTCTTATTATTTTACCTTATATTGTTATGTGCTAGTTGTTCACCAAATACAAAAACAGAAAAGTTTTCTACTGAAAAATGGAAATCTGGTTCGCAATTAGAACGAGGAAACATGGTTACTGATTTGGTAGAAAACAATGTCTTAATTGGTAAAAGCAAAATAGAAGTTACTAACCTTTTAGGTATTCCAAAAGATAGTTCAAAAACCAACTACTTATATTTAGTTGATTTTGGATATATGACTCCTTTCTACCTTGATATTGAATTTGATTCTACTACTAAAAAAGTACAAAAGGTTATTTTAAATGACTGATGCAACTTAATACTTAAATTATGGATTATTTATCTGCAACTTATTTTTTTGATTATGAAAGTGATGAAATTCAACAGCTAATCTCAAATTATAAAGATTCTTCATTATCTAAAAAAGAACAGGCTGTAGCTTTGTACTTAAAAATTCGTGATTCATGGAGATATAATCCTTACAACTTAAGTTTATCTAAAGAAAATTATAAAGCAAGTACAATTGCTAAAAAGCCTACAGGACATTGTGTTGAAAAATCGATTTTACTTATTGCTTGTTTACGTGCTTTAAATATTCCTGCCCGTCTTCATTTAGGCAAAGTAAAAAATCATATTGCTGTTGAACGATTGATTGAAAAATTTGGCACCAATGAATTAACACCACATGGAATGGTTCAAATTTATTTGAATGGTCAATGGTTAAAAGCTTCGCCTGCTTTTAATGCTGCTTTGTGTAAAATGTGTAAAGTGGCTCCTTTAGCCTTTGATGGCGAAAACAATTCTTTTTTGCAAAAATTTAATGATGAAGGAAACCTTTTTATGGAATATATTGATGATTATGGGTATTTTGAAGACGTTCCGGTAGACTTTATGATTGCTAATGTAAAAGAACATTACCCACATATTTTTATTACAAAAGATAATACTACCGAGTTTAAGCTTTAATTGGATACAAATACCAAAAGTTTCCTAACGAATAAATATTGAGGTACTTCTATTTGTTATGAATAAAGTAATTTGGTTAAAATTTTAATTCAAATGAAAAAGATCAAAACATTCTACTTAAACTTCATTGTACTTACACTAGTTTTTATTCAGAATAGTTTCTCTCAAACTGAAATTAAAGACACTGTATATTACGATAAGCATTGGAAAGTTTCCACTAAAGACCAACATGCTTTTTACAGACCATTACCTTTAAAAAAGGTAAAAAACCTTTCATTAATAATTGATTTCCATAAAAACGGAAATATGCAAATGCAAGGTTATGCTTACACAGATTCATTAAAAGTTTTTGTGGGAGATGTTTATTGGTACAACAAAGATGGTTTTGATACTTCTCACGAACAAAATTTCAACCTAACTAATCTACCTTTAAAATATTACCACCATAATGGTACTCTTTGGAAAACGATTACCTATAAAAATGGCGTGAAAAATGGTAAAATTGATCTTTTAAACAATAAAGGTAATTTGATATTATCTGAAAATTACAACAATGGATTTACCTCAAATAATACCATTGGTAGTTTTGAAAGAAAGTATTATTCAGGAAAAAGCTCTTTAAAACCAAAAAGACCTTATTCTACTAGTTTCTTAAAAAAAACGTATTGGATGAACAGTGGTAACATTGCCAAAACTGTAGACTATGCTAATAAAAAAATCACAGAGGTTCATTTATACAACCAAAGTAGTAAATTGATTCAAAAGTTATACAAAAGAGATTTTATAGATGACAAACAAGTAAATGGTAAACATTATAAGTATAAGACTAAAAATGGTTTTGTTACTGAATTAGACTCTGTTAATGGAAATAGTCAGACTAGTAAAATAATACATTTAAACAACATCAATCTAATAGGCACTGATAAAAATGGTACTCTTGAATTTTATCAAAAAAAAGGAACTGATGCATACTTAGAAATAAACCACAACTTACTATACAATCCTTCAACTCCTTTAAAATCATTTTGGTCTTATCGTAACGTTAATAGAAGTTATTCTTTAGAAACTGTCACAAAATATTCTGATCAAATTATTAGGGTCAGTGATATTAAATCGCAAACAGTAGAAAGTTTATTGAAATCCATTTCAAAAAAAGAATGGAGTAATGACTATTCAGAATCTCAATCTTACTCTAAAAATAGGGTAAAACATAAAATAATTTTCAAACAATTTAATTCAGATTTTTTTGTTCATCTTGATTTGAATTTTAAAAAAGTTAATCATGGCGGATTTGGATCCTCATACACCTACAAAGATGACGACTTGAAAAAATGGCGTGTAGAAAATGCTAACTTTTATACTATAAATGTGTTACTTATCAATAATGAAAAACCAATATTGATGTTAAGCTATGAAGACGAAATAGCATATTATATCATCCCTACAAAAAAAGGACTTGTTGTAAATTTCAACAGAGAAAACAACGCTACAGAAAATGTTAACTCTAAGCTAAGTAATGATATTTTAAAACAGTTAATACAATACTCCAATGCTACTATTTTTTATGGTATAACATCTCAAAACGAAAAAAAGTATATCACAAATTCTTTTAATGAAATAGTCATCAATAAAGCCTACGATTATATTGAAAGAAACAATGCTTACATCATCTGTAGAAATAAAAATGATATCGATATTTACAACTCTAAATTAGAAAAACTTCCTATTCCTAATATTAGACAAGTTTACTACGACAGAGGTAATTTGCAAATATTAGCGAATAACAATGTCTCTTTTATTGATGTTTTAGGAAACAATACTGAAAAACAACAAATATCATATTTATTTTGCGGCACAGTTGGCTATACCGATTTTAATATTGTAACTGAAAAAACAGCTAGTAAAAAGCTTGTGAATGCTATAAAAATAACCAATGGCGAATTTGGTCATAAACCTATGGAAAACAATATATTACTTCTTGAAAATTTAGACCATAAATACGACATCACTTTTCTTAATAAAACAAAATCTGAAGGCTATAATGGTAATAGTAGTTTTGTTGATGGTTATCAAAACAGAACAAATTTGTTAGTTGTAAAAAGAAGAAAAAAAGTTGGCTTGTTCTCTTATAGTCATGATGTAAAATTCAACTATTTAGATAAAGAAACTCCTAAAGAGGATGCATTATTAATTCCTGAAATTATAGACATTAATGCTCCAAAATATGGAAAAGCTATAGCTAAAGAATTACTACCTGTACAATATGATGAAATTGAATTAAGAGAACCTTTAATAATTGTAAAAAAGGATGACAAATATGGAATTTATTCTTTTAAAACAGTACTTAAATACAAAACACTAGGTAAAGTTAATACTAACTTTATGTCTTATGAAGCTTTAACTGGTGAAAAAGGCTGGATAGATGTTCGAACTTTGAAAGAGTATCCGAATAAATAAGAGATAAATGTATTTAAAACAAAAACAGGTTGTCAAATGACAACCTGTTTTTGTTTATGTATTCTGATAACTATACTATTTCTACAAATAATCCTTCATCAGTTTTAGAAACCTTTGCTAAATTATTTTTAGTTAAACCTTTGATAGTTTTATCCCATTTCTTGTTACTTAATCCTGACTGAGATTTTAATGCATTTAAATCAATTTTCTCAGCTTTTTCAATTAATGCTAATAAAGCTTTCTCTTCATCATTTAAAGCTACAGAAGGCGCTTGTCTTTCTGGTTTCATTTGAGGGAAGAATAATACTTCTTGAATTGATGGATTGTTTGTTAAATACATAATTAAACGATCCATTCCAATACCTAATCCTGAAGTTGGAGGCATACCATACTCTAAAGCTCGTAAGAAATCTTGATCAATAAACATTGCTTCATCATCTCCTCTGTCAGCTAATTTTAACTGTGCTTCAAAACGCTCTCTTTGATCAATTGGGTCATTTAACTCAGAATATGCATTGGCAATTTCTTTACCACATACCATTAATTCGAAACGCTCTGTTAATTCAGGATTATCTCTGTGCTCTTTACATAAAGGAGACATTTCTTTTGGATAATCTGTAATGAAAGTTGGTTGTATGTAGTTTCCTTCACACTTTTCACCAAAAATCTCGTCAATTAACTTTCCTTTACCCATGGTTTTATCAACCTCTATCCCCATACCTTTAGCAGCTTCAAACAACTCCTCTTCAGATTTACCATTAATATCGAAACCTGTAAAGTGTTTGATAGAATCAGCCATTGTTACACGTGCATATGGAGCTTTAAAATCAACTTCATGCTCGCCAAAAGTAGCTTTCGTTGTTCCGTTTACAGCAATAGCACAATGCTCTAATAACTTTTCTGTAAACTCCATCATCCAATTGTAATCCTTATAGGCTACATAAATTTCCATTGCTGTAAATTCAGGATTATGAGTTCTATCCATTCCTTCGTTACGGAAGTTTTTAGAAAACTCATAAACACCATCAAAACCACCAACGATTAATCTTTTTAAATATAATTCGTTAGCAATACGCATATATAATGGAATATCTAATGAATTATGATGCGTAATAAAAGGTCTTGCTGCTGCTCCTCCAGGAATTGGTTGTAAAATTGGTGTTTCAACTTCAAAGTAACCAGCATCGTTAAAAAACTGACGCATAGCATTGAATAATTTTGTTCTTTTAACAAATACCTCTTTTACATTTGGATTTACTACTAAATCAGCATATCTCTGACGGTAACGCATTTCTGGATCTGTAAATGCATCGAATACATTACCTTCTTTATCTGTTTTTGGTAATGGTAATGGTTTTAAAGCTTTACTTAATAACTTAAAGTCTTTAACCATTACGGTAGTTTCACCAACTTGAGTTTTGAATAACTCTCCCTCAATTCCAATGAAATCTCCAAAATCTAATAATTTTTTAAATAAGTCATTGTACTTCATTTTGTCTTCTCCAGGACAAATTTCATCACGATTGAAGTACACCTGAATTCTACCTTCACTATCTTGCAATTCTGCGAACGAAGCTTTTCCTTGTACTTTCTTAGACATTAATCTACCAGCAATAATAACCTTTTCACCTTCCTTATAGTTCTGTTTAATCTTTTTCGAATTAGAATTTAAAGGAAATAAGTCTGCTGGATATGGATTAATCCCTAGCTCACGTAATTTTGCAAGCTTTTCTCTACGTACAATTTCTTGTTCTGATAATTGCATTACTATTTTGTTTAAGTGATTTAAATTAAAGGCGCAAAGATACGATCTATTACATAACTAGACAATGAAGTATATTTTAAATACACTACTGAATTTATATTTTTTTAAAGAAAATGAGAAAAAAACCAAAAAAAATTTGGTGAGTTGTTTTTAAAGCGTATATTTGCAGGCTGCTTTTTATGAAAGCAGCGTTTAGTTGTGTTGTTGGCAAGAAATTGCCAAAGGTTTTGTTAACCAATGGAAAGCTTCCCAAAAATGGGTTGCTTTTTTTTTACCTATTTTTTGCGAAAATATATCTTTTTCTTAACATATACAACTAAAGAACCGTAATCAGATCCATTATAAATAAAATAAAGTACAATATAGCTGTAGAAAATTTAATGAAGGTTGACGTTAAAAACCCAATAAACGCTCCAAATGAAGCTTTTAGCGCTCTATTTATATCTTCACTATCATACAACAACTCCCCTACCAACGCACCTGAAAAAGCACCAATTACAATACCAAAAGGAATTGGAGACAATAATCCTACTATTAAGCCTATGGTGGTTCCGTAAGCTCCATATTTTGAACCTCCAAACTTTTTAGCTCCGATGGTTGGTATAAAATAATCTAAAATAAAAATGAAAACTGCAACAAACAATGTAACTCCTAAATACATCCAGTTTTCAGCAATAGGCGATGTTAATTGAATTAATAATAATCCTACCCAACTTGTAATAGGCCCCGGTAATACAGGTAAAAAAGATCCTACAATTCCCAAGCAAACAAACACAAAACCTAAAACTGTTAAAAATACATCCATCTTTTTAATACTTAATTTATAAATGGAAAATGAAATTTTTTCTTTTCCTCTTCTTCTCTACTTATTAAGACGCTCAAAAGTTCAAAATGTTACTTTTTAACTAAAAAATTAGTTTAAACTAATTTTTTAGTTATATTTGTAACCATAACAGATTCAATATAAAAAGTCTATGAATAAACAATTAACAAAAGCAGAAGAACAAATAATGCAAGTTTTATGGGAACTAGAAGAAGCTTCTGTGAAAGAAGTTATAGAAAAATTACCCATACCAAAACCTGCTTACAATACAGTATCAACAATCATCAGAATTTTAGAAACGAAAGAATTTGTAGCTCACAAACCTAAAGGTAGGGGCTACGTGTATTATCCTATTATTCCAAAATCTGATTACAGCAATCAGAGTTTACATAAATTAATGAATGGATATTTTGGCGGCTCTTTTAAAAATATGGTTTCTTTTTTTATGAAAGAGAACAAAATGGATATAAATGAATTAGAAAGTATTATGAGGGAGGTAAATAAAAGTGAAAAAAAATAATTGCTATGATTTTTTATATTTTACAAGTCGTTTTATTTCAAGTTTTATTTTTACTTGTATATGATATTGCTCTTAGTAAAGAAACGTTCTTTACTAAAAACAGGTTGTATTTATTAAGTACTACGGTTACCTCTTTTTTTATTCCTCTTTTTAAAATTGAAACATTAAATGAAGTCGTTTCTCAAGAATATACTGTTTTACTACCTGAAATAGTATTATCTCCTCAAAAGGTTATCGAAAAAACGAGTTGGTACCAATCCATCAATTATGTAGAAGTTTTATTCGTTTTGGGTATGATGCTTTTTGCTGCTATTTTTTTTATCAGACTTTTTAAGTTGATTCGTTTAATTCACAATCACAAAAAGAGTTCTTACAAATCTTACACACTAGTTTTACTACCTAAAAACACAAAAGCTTTTTCTTTTTTCAATTATGTTTTTATTGGAGAAGAACTTACTGGAGAAAAGAAAAACAATATTATTAAACATGAACTAGTTCACTGTAAACAAAAGCACACGTTAGACTTACTTTTATTTGAATTATTAAAAATTGTAATGTGGTTCAATCCTATGATTTGGATTTTTCAGAAAAGAATTTCACTAGTTCACGAATTTATTTCTGATGAAGTTGTGAGTAAATCTTCAGAAAAAAACAATTATATCAATAATTTATTATCCGAAATATTTCAGGTTGAAAACATATCTTTTGTTAATCAATTTTATAAAAAATCGCTAATAAGAAAAAGAATTACCATGATTACTAAAAAAAGATCTAAGCAAATTAAAAATCTTAAATATTTTTTATTAGCTCCAATAGTTGTTATTATGTTATTTTATACTTCTTGCTCAAATAATCAAAAAAGTAACATCGTAGTAACGTCTTATTCAAAAGAAGACTCCTTTACATATAACGATAACAGACTTATGTGGCCATCTACCCCGTTCTACAACATAAACATTAAAAATAAATATGCTTTATATGACGTTCCTCTTTCTATGACTGGTGTTATTCCGACATATCCTGGTTGTGAAGAAGGTGATAGAGATTGTTTTAATAATAAAATAAAAGAGTTTGTAATTGAAAACTTTGATTTTGATTTACTTACAAAGAGTAAACCTCACAATGAAGTTTATGTTCATTTTACAATAACTAAAAAAGGGACTGTTAAAAACATTAAAACAAAAACTGAATTTCCTGAGATAGAAAAACATGCTATTGAGGTGTTAAAAAAATTACCTCGAATGAAACCAGCTATAAAAAAAGGAAAAATAGTAGAAATTTCATACTATTTGCCATTGATGTACAAAATTAAAAAAACATAAAATTATGCTTACTTATGTTTTACAAGTCGTTTTATTTCAAGTTTTATTTTTACTTGTATATGATATTGCTCTTAGTAAAGAAACGTTCTTTACTAAAAACAGGTTGTATTTATTAAGTACTACGGTTACCTCTTTTTTTATTCCTCTTTTTAAAATTGAAACATTAAATGAAGTCGTTTCTCAAGAATATACTGTTTTACTACCTGAAATAGTATTATCTCCTCAAAAGGTTATCGAAAAAACGAGTTGGTATCAATCCATTAATTATGTAAAAGTTTTTTTCGTTTTGGGTATGATACTTTTTGCTATTATTTTTTTTATCAGACTTTTTAAGTTGATTCGTTTAATTTATAATCACAAAAAGAGTTCTTACGAATCTTACACATTAGTTTTACTACCTAAAAATGCTAAAGCTTTTTCTTTTTTCAATTACATTTTTATTGGAGAAGAACTTACTGGAGAAAAGAAAAACAATGTTATTAAACATGAATTAGTTCACTGTAAACAAAAGCACACTTTAGACTTACTTTTATTTGAAATATTAAAAATTGTAATGTGGTTCAATCCTATGATTTGGATTCTACAAAAGAGAATTTCACTAGTCCATGAGTTTATTTCTGATGAAGTTGTGAGTAAATCTTCAGAAAAAAACAATTACATCAATAATTTATTATCCGAAATATTTCAGGTTGAAAACATATCATTTGTCAACCAATTTTATAAAAAATCGCTAATAAAAAGAAGAATTACCATGATTACTAAAAACAGATCTAAACAAATTAAAAATCTTAAATACTTGTTACTAGTTCCTGTTATGGTTAGCATGTTATTTTATACTTCTTGCTCTAATAATCAAAAAAGTAATGTAGCTGCATCTTTTACAAAGAACCTTTTCATTGACTATACCGCTAATTTAAATGATATGAAGGAAGATTTACCTCATTATAAAATCAACATTAAAAACAAATATGCTCTAAACGATGTACCCCTTTCTATGACCGGTATTTTCCCAACATATCCTGGATGTGAGGAAGGTGATAGAGCTTGTTTTAATAATAAAATAAAAGAGTTTGTAATTGAAAATTTCGATTTTGATTTACTCGTAAAATACGATTCTTATCATGAAATTTATGTTCATTTTACTGTAAACAAACAAGGAAATATTGAAAATGTTAGAACAAATACAAATTATCCTGAGTTAGATAAACATGCGGTAAATGTTGTAAAAAGATTACCAAAAATGAAACCAGCAATAAAAAATGGAAAAGCTGTTTCAGTGTATTATTCATTACCTGTAATGTATAGAATCAAACAATAATGAGATTAATTTTAATTACACTATTAATAAGTTCTGCTGTGTTTTCTCAGCAAATACCAGATACTTTATATCAACCTAAAGTTGAAAAGAAATACAATTCAACTATTTATGTAGATCATGCACATCGTAATTTTCATCGAATTGATAATCGTTTTTTACCTTTTGCAAAAGTATTGAGAAATGCTGGATACAATGTTAAGGCATCTAAACATAAGTTTTCAAACACTTATTTAAAGACTATTAAAACCTTGGTTATTTCTAATGCCCTATCAGAAAACAGTCGTCCTCCATTTGTTATACCAACACCAAGTGCCTTTACAGATGAAGAAATAAAAAACATCACAAAATGGGTAGCTAAAGGTGGGCATTTATTTTTAATTGCTGATCATATGCCTTTTGCAGGAGCTAGTGAAAAACTTGCCAAAGCTTTTGGTTTTACTTTTTATGACAGCTTTTTGTTTGATGAAAATAGAGGTGGAATTATTGACTATACAATAAATGAAAATACTTTAGAAAATCACGAAGTAACTAACAACATCCAGAAAATAGTTTCTTTTACTGGACAAGCATTTAAAACTCCTGAAAAAGCAATTTCCATTTTAAAACCTAAAGAAAAATATATTATACACTTACCTGACACTATGTGGCGATTTTCAGAAAAAACAAAACGATTATCTGCAAAAGGTTTATCTCAAGGAGCAATTATGCAGTTTAAAAAAGGAAAAGTAGCAATATTTGGAGAAGCAGGAATGTTTACTGCTCAACTAGCAGGACCCAATCAATTTAAAGTAGGAATGAACTCACCTGATGCTACTGAAAATTATAAATTGTTACTTAACATTGTTAGTTGGTTGACTAAAGAAGAAAAATAAAATACATGAACATAAAAATTTTAACTATTGTTTTTGCAATGGTAATTACACAGATTAATGCTCAAAACAACATTGTATCAATAGATAGTTTAATAAAAACAGGAAGGTATAAACAAGCATTATCTATATTGGATAAATCAGAAGAAACATTTAAGAGTAACAGTAAAATTGCTATAATATATGAAGCCATAGATAATCATAAAAAAGCATCAGAATTTTATAAAAAAGCGCTTACGTTTAAAGATGATTATCGTACAAAAATTAAGTTAGGTAAATCATTAATAAAACAACAAAAGATAAAAGAAGCGATTACTTTATTTGAAGAGGTTTCGGTACAAGATGAAAATAATTTATTTGTAAAATATATGTTAGGAAAACTGTATTTACAACGTAAAAAAGCTAAAAAAGCCAAAATTATTTTCAATGAATTAATTAAGAAAGATCTTAGAAATGCCAATTATCACTATCAATTAGGTTTAGCAAATATGCTTCTAGGAGAAAAAAATAAGAGAATAGATAACTTTTTAGCTGCGTATGATTCAGATAAAACACATTTTAAAGCTATAGAGAAACTAGCTAGAGTTTACACAAAATTAAGAGATAAAGATTCCGCAAGGTTATTTACAGAAAAAGGGTTGTATTTAAACCCCAATCACATTAATTTAAATAGATTAAAAATTAATGCCTTGTATCTAGAAAAAAAATATAAGCAGAGTATTCTTCTGTTAAATAGAATAGATTCTTTAGCTCCCAAAGAACATTATACAAATAAGATGTTAGCTAAATGTTATTATCAATTAAAAGACTATGAAAAAGCTGCAAAGTATTTTTCTATTGCTACTAAGTTAGATTATGAAGACTTTAAGAGTCATCGTTATTTAGGAGATATCTATTATGAACAAGATAAGACACAAAAAGCAATGTACAGCTATTTTTTGTCGACTTATGTAGGTAAAAAAACAAGAGATAAAGGATATATGGGCTTGGCAAAAGTGTATTCAAGAATGAAACTACCAAAGCGTGTAATTGAACAATATAAATTAGCAATAAAGGAAAATAGAAAAAATCACTTAGCATTATATGAATTAGCTAGAATATCAGAAAACTTTTATAAAGATAAAAAAATAGCATATAATCTGTTTACTAAATATATAGCGCAATTTGAAGGTAAGGATAAAGATATAGATGCTTTTGTAAAAAATAGGTTAAATGCAATAAAAAAAGAATACTTCTTAAAAGGAGAACCTCTAAAATAGAACTATTTTTTATATTTTCACTTTGTAATTTTTTGATAAGGTGATTTATAGGATTATTTGTTTATTGGTAGTAATACTTGTTTATACATCGTGTAAACAAGTTTCTAGTACAAAAGCAACTCCTGTAAAAGATACTATTGTTGATTTTTCATCTGTAGATGAATCACCTACTTTTAAAGAATGTGAATCATTATTGGGCAATGCAAAAACCAATTGCTTTAGAACCAACATGAGAAAAACATTTACAAAAGCCTTAAAAAAATATACCATCTCATCTAGAGAATCTTTAGAAGAAACTATACTAGTAACATTGGTTATAGATAAAGAAGGCAAAATGTATGTAAAAAATGTTGATGCATCAGAATTACTAAAAAGTCTATTACCTCAAATAGATACTATTTTAGAGCATACAACAGAAGAATTCCCTAATTTATTTCCAGCTACTAAAAGAGGAATTCCTGTAACAACACAGTACACTTTACCTATAAATATAAAAACAAAGGAATAAAAACTTATTCCTTTGTTTAATTTTAATTTTTTAATTCCTTTCAGTACAAATATTGAGTTTTATAAAAAACTAGTACAAAGGCAAATAATAACATCACGTTTTTTGTTGTTTTGATTCTCATTTTTAGTCAATTTACATTATTGAGATCGCAAAACTACAACGCTTCTTTGCCTAAATTCACCGTTAAAAAATGGAGAGTTTCATGGTAATTTCCCCTTTAATTTTAAGTCTTTTTCTTTTTACCATACGAATACTTTCACCTTGTTGTTAACTTAAAACCCAAACCAACAACACTACCATTAAAGGAAAGAAAAACACACACTCTGCAATAAACAACCAAAAAATAAAAATTAAAAAATTGAATTGAGTAGGCTTCTTTTTTAAAACTAACTTTCTAACCTCTTCTAATGGTAATTTTAAAAGTTCCTCTTTACTAATATCTAAGTCAATAATTCCATTATACTTTAAACCTGTTTTATAACCTCTAATCATTTCTTTCGGATAATTCAAAAAACTAAATCCTGCTGCCCAAAAAGCCATAATATTAATCGGAAAATGCTTCCATATTCCTGTAGCAATTTCCCAACCCGCTATAAAACTTTCTCCTTTCCATGAAATATCACAGTCGAATAAAACATGTTGAATATCATGAATGTATACTACCTTTTTTCTAAAATCAGAATTTGGTAGCTTTAATGAGAATAATCGAAATTTCAGAATAAAAAAATCTTGATTTTCACCACCGTCAGTATCTAAATTATTATTGTTATAAAATTGTTGTAATTTTTCAGAGACAATCATACTTACTATTTGTTTTTAACAAAGCTACAGTGCGATTTCTATTTAAATCTTGACAATTATCAAGAAAACTACAACGAATAATAGTTGTTATGATTTTATAGAAGAAATAAAATATAATTTTGCTTTCACAAATCCGTTTATAGTGGATTCAAAAACTATAAGAAATAGAAGAAACTAAACATGAAAACAATATATTATATAATTACAGCTTCACTCCTATTTATTTTAACAGCCTGTGGAGAAGATGACAAAAAACAATCAGAAAAAAGCATCTTAAAGCACAAAGTCAATAGTGGAAAAGAAACTATTGTAAAAATAAAGAACACCTTTGAAAACGAAGAGTTAGATACTTCTAGTATTATTGAAAAACTTCAAAAACAAGCTGAAGACTACAGTATAAAACCAGTAAGTTATTTTAAATATGTTACTGCTGAAAATGGTCTTTTATACAGAGAGGCTCCTGGTGGTAAAAAACAGCAAAAATTTTCATTTGCTACAAAAGTAGAAGTGGTTGCTGAGACTAATAAAGAAATGGCAGTTACTGATAAAGGTGAAGAAATTATTGGTAAATGGGTAGCTGTAAAAAAGGATGAATTTTCTGAAGAAATTGTTTTTGTTTTCGATGGTTTTTTAGGTGATTTAGAAGATATAGACAGAGAAAAGGTTATTAAAAAATCGCCTATTGCTTTTGAAAAAGTTTCTCAAAGAGGAATTATATTACCTGGTACACACTCTATTTACAATAAAAAATTGAAAAAAATAAGTCAGTTAACTGTTGACAAAATTGGTAGTGTTTATGTTGTTGAAAAAACAATGTATAAGAGACCTGAACAAAAAGGAAAAGATTATTGTGATTGGGCTAATTATGTAGAAGTAGTATATGGTAGGGATAAGTTTATCTTATTTGGAAAAAACATTTTAAAAGTATTACACAGTAAAGAAGCTAAATTCGCTAATAGAGAGATCGATTTTTTAGTGGCTAAAAATTACACCACCTCTGCTAACGATGAAAGCGGTAAAACTTTTTGTAATGATTTTAATGATATTATTATTAAAGAAAAAAATAATTATCAGTACATACAACATCAACCATTTGATGGCGAAGAAAACAAAGGAAAAAAAGTTTTAATGAACGATGGAAGTATCTCTGAAAAAATATCTCATGTTCAGGTAGAAAATGATGCTATAATTATTCAAGTTAATCAAAATTTTCAAGGAAGTATGAGTACTTACCAATTAAATATTTTTGAAAATAATGGTTGGAAATTTACTCAATCAACTACTCAAAACAAATAAGACCTATTAAATTAACTTAATACCAAAAACTTAAAATATGTTTTAGAAAATTGTCTGATTAAATTTTACGTATTATCTTTCTTTTAATTTTATTTCCTATTCAATTAAATATGAAAAATATAGACATTCAAAACATTATCAGTTTAATTCAACAAAAAGCTATTATTTATGTTCCTAAATTATTGTTAGGCGGACTTATTTTATGGCTTGGTATGAAATTAATTAAACGATTGGTTGTTGTATTAGCTAAAGTGATGGAAAAAGCAGGCTTTGATGATACTATTCGCCCTTTTTTAATTTCAATGATCAATTTTGTTTTAAAGGGAGCTTTATTACTAACTATTGCATCTATTTTAGGAGTAAATTTATCTAGTTTAGTAGCACTTTTAGCAGCAGTTGGTTTTGCTATTGGTATGGCTTTACAGGGAAGTTTAGGGAATTTTGCTTCTGGAATTCTTATTTTAACATTAAAACCATACAAATCTGGTGATTGGATTCAAGTAGAAGAGAAATTTGGTAAGGTAGAAGAAATTGGAATTTTTAGTACCAATATTGTATCTCCTGGTCATAAAACATTAATTATTCCAAATTCAAAAATTACTGATGGAGTCGTAACTAACTTTTCAAAAAAAGGTATGGTTCGTTTAGAAATTAATGCAACAATGCCTTATGCAGAAAGTTTTCCTCGTGTAAAAAAAATAATACAAAATGCTATAGCTAAAATTGATAATATTTTAGAGGAACCTACAACTGAAATTGGTATTGAAAACTTCGATTCTCATAGCATAGAACTAAGCATTCGTCCATATGTACACCCTGAAGACTTTTGGCAAGTTACTTTCGATACTCATGAAGTTATAAAAAAAGCATTTAGCGACCACAAAATACAGGTAGCTTATTCTGAAGGTGTTGAACTCGGAAGTATTGGCGAATAAAAAAAAATATTTTTTTGTAAGGAATCGAAAAGACTACGTCTAAATTGACATTTGACTGTCAATTTTTAATGTTTAATGTATCTTTTCGATAATCTTTCTAAATTACTTTTACTTTCTGTTAAAGAGCAAAAGCCTACGGATAAAATTCAAACGGAAATTTCGAAAATACCTTTAAAAAAACTTAAAGAAAAACTAAACAACGATACTGAAAAAAAGACTTTTTGGATCAATTTATACAATGCTTATTTTCTAATTTTAAGAACAGAATTAAACCTTACTAAACCTAAAATATATACCGAAAAGGTTATTACAATTGCTAATCATAATTTTAGTTTAGACGATATAGAACATGGTATTTTAAGAAAGTATCGTTATAAATATTCATTGGGATATTTTCCTAACTTTTTTACTCGAAAATTAATTAAAGAACTTGCTGTTTCTAAAATAGATTATCGTATTCATTTTGCTCTTAACTGTGGCGCAAAAAGTTGTCCTCCAATTGTTTTTTATAATTCAGAAAAAATTGCACTTCAATTAGATGATGTTACTCAATCTTTTCTTGAATTTGAAACAGATTTCGATCATTCAAAAAAAGAAGTGTATACAACTATGTTATTTAAATGGTTTTTAGGTGATTTTGGTGGAACAAAAGGCATTAAAAAAATATATCAACAGCAATTAAAAAAAGACATTTCTGATTATAAAATTAAGTTTAAACCTTATTCTTGGGAAGAAAACTTAAATAACTTCATATAATCATTTAATAATACTTACGTAACAAGACTTCGTTGTTTTATTTATTCTTTGAAAGCTAAAAATAAATGCTAAATAATTATGATTTTATCATTGTTTTAGAGTTAATTTTTATTCAAATCTCGCACTACGTTTATAAGGTCATATTTATTTTTTATATTTATGAGATAATTAACCATTTACTAAAAATCAATTATGATGAAAATTTTTAAATCAAAAATTAATTTAACAAAAACTCTTGTTGTAGGGTTGCTATGTTTAACTTCTTGTACTCAAGAATCTGTTATTGAAAAAGACATTGAAACAAGCACTGCAAAAGAAGAAAACACTTTGCAAAGAGCTGCTAATGGAAATCTTAATTTAGTAGTTAGAAACAATAGTTCTGAATTACTTTTCTATCCTTTTAGGAATAATACATTCTACAATAATGGTGGTGGTGTAAGAGTTGGACATAATTGGAATTTTACGCACTACTTTCCTGCTGACTGGAATGGTGACGGAAATACTGATTTAATTGTTAGAACTTCTAACGGTGATTTACTTTTTTACCCTTTCGTAAACAATACTTTTTACAATAACGGCGGTGGTATTAGAGTAGGTCATAATTGGAACTTTACGCACTATTTTGCTGCGGATTTCACAGGTGACGGTACTCCTGATTTAGTTGTTAGAAAATCTAATGGTGATTTATTATTATATCCTTTTAAAAATAATACATTCTACAATAACGGTGGTGGTGTAAGAGTTGGACACAACTGGAACTTTACTCATTACTTTCCTGCTGACTGGAATGGTGATGGTACAGCGGACTTAGTCGTTAGAAATGCTAATGGTGATTTATTACTGTATCCTTTTAGAAATAATACATTTTACAATAACGGTGGTGGTGTTAGAGTTGGACATAACTGGAATTTTACGCACTACTTTCCTGCTGACTGGGATGGTAATGGTACTCCTGATTTAGTTGTTAGAAAGTCTAATGGTGATTTATTATTATACCCTTTTAGAAATAACACATTCTATAATAACGGTGGTGGTGTAAGAGTTGGACACAACTGGAACTTTACAGATTATTTTCCTGCTGATTGGAATAGAGATGGTACGGCTGATTTAGTTGTTAGAAAATCTAATGGAGATTTATTATTTTACCCTTTTAGAAATAATACATTCTACAATAACGGTGGTGGTGTAAGAGTTGGACATAACTGGAACTTTACTCATTACTTTACTGTAGAAACTAGATAAGCATACTTATTTATACTGTATATAACAAACCAGAAGTAACCACTTTACTTCTGGTTTGTTGCTTTTATTCTTATAAATTACTTTTTCCTTCTACTGAAATTTCTGCCCCTTCTAACAACATAACTGAACTTGGTTCAATAGAATTTAAAAACTCAAAATTATCTCCATACGTTTCTTTAAAATCAATTTTCATATTGAAATTATTTATTGGATAATATTGCCATCTAGGATGTCTTACTTCATATTCTGTTGTTTTCTTTTCTGATTCTTTTGCATAGCCCCAATAATGTTCAGAAATAAATTCTATAACAGAGTTCTCTTCGATATTTGTTGGTATATTTTCAGCAATTACCTCAATTGAATTCCAATTGTTGTTTTTCTTCCACTTATACACCACTTCTAATTCATTCTCTTTTTCTTTCCAAAGATGCTGCATCGGTAATGTTTCGTAATTTTCATTATAAACAGTATTAGCTACAAAAGTAATCGCTGGCTTTGGCACTATTTCTTTTATAAAAACCACACCTCGCTTTACTTCACTTGCTGTTTTTCTTTTTACATAAAATCGGAGGTTTACTTCTTCAAAATTAATATGAAATGGAATTTTAACTCCTAATAACTTCGTGTTTTTAAACATAAAACCTACCACGCTAACATAACAAACATCTTCAAAAAAATCGAGTTCTGTTCCTTTTGGTACATATGGCTGAAGTACTACAGGTTTTACAGCATAGTTTACCATCACTAATTTTCTCCATTCTGCTTTTAAAAAACTCATACTTTTTGTTTTTCTAATTTATAAACTTGTTCAACTATATAGGTAAAAAAGAAAGCTAAAATAATAGGTATCATAAAAAATAAATACTCTAAAATATCTGTTTTAAAAGATATATAATCCGAAGAAAAACCAAAAATCATTCCTACTAAAAAATAAAGCAATACCATTTTTATATAAAACCTTATTCTTTTTAACCATTTTTCTTCAGTTATAAAACTCAAATTTATTCCAGCTAAAAATTGAAAAGCCCCTAAAACAATTGATAACATTAAACTCCAAAATAATAGCAATTCTTCTTTAAATAAGAATCCATATAAGAACAATCCAAAAGTTAATAGTATTAAAACTCTATTAACCCAAGTTGTTATTAAAACACCTTTTATCATTTTTTACAGTATTTCTCTCCACTTATCAGACTCTGCATACTCTTTGATTGTTTTATTTCTTAGCTTTAAAAAATTAGTCATATACTTTTCTAAAAAAAGAAAATCTACAAACTTACCTATAAAACCAAGTGGCGAATGATATTCCATTACATCCACCAATGTTGTAATATTATTTTTGAACGAAAAAAAATGTTCATGTTTAAAACTTTTAAACGCTCCTGAAAGCATTATATCGGCAAAATAATCTGAATCTCTGCAACCTGTTACTTTTGATGTAAAATTTTGATACACTCCTAAATACTTTGCTCTCCAAGTTACTGTTTCGTTTAAATTAATTAATCCTTCAGTTTTACCTGCAATCGCTTTTTCATTAGTGCTTTCTGTTGAAATTTTATGTAAATCGATACTTCTTGATAAATCAAAAACTAACTTTTTAGCTGCTTTTATTTTGGTAAATAATACAATTGTTGGCATAATTTTACTTTTTAAGTTTATTATTCATCAGGGGAATGAAGCGGGAATATATTTGTCGTAAACACACTCATTTTCTTTCTCCATTCTTATTATTATTGGATACTAAACTCTTTGAACGTTTTAGTATCAAACTCAAAGCCTAAATCCAATAATTTTTCTGGATATACATTTCTACTTTTTAATAATAACTCTGTTTCTGTTCCTATTATTTTTGCTCCTATTTTTAACATCCATTTGGTGGCACTTAATCCAAACGGTGCTTTAATTTTTTTTCTTAATTCTTTTTGAAACTCTTTATTTCTAATCGGATTTGGCACACATATATTATACACACCAGATTTTTTAGTCATTAAAAAATCAATTGCTTTTATATAATCTTTTTCTGTTATCCAACTTATAAATTGATTCCCTTTTCCTTGCTTTCCTCCTAATCCAAGTTTTGTCATTTTTTTCATAATTGGAAAAGCGCCTCCGTTACTTCCCAATACAATAGAAGTTCTTGTTATTATTTTTTTTGTTTTTGAAAACTCATAATTATTAAACACTTCTTCCCATTTCTTACATACATCCATAGAAAAATCAATTCCTATTTCTCCTTTTTCTTCGGTCATCTGTACATCTTCAGAATGCCTGTATATCGTCGCTGAAGAAGACTGGATAAAAACTTTCGGCGGAAACGCTAGTTCTTGAACAATTTCACATAACAAAGCTGTACTTTGCAATCTGCTTTGATAAATTTCTTCTTTATTTTCTTTAGTATATCTACAATTAACCGATTTTCCCGTTAGATTAATTAATACATCTGTATGTTCTAATAAAGAAGTCCAATATCCTTTTGTTTTTCCGTTCCATTGTAAATAGTGAACGTTTCCTGAATTTAACTTTTGTTTTCTTGTTAAAATATATATTTGATTCTTCTTTTCTTTCTTATAATAATTGGTTAGCAATTCTCCCAAATATCCAGTTCCTCCTGCGATGACTATTTTCATAATATTTATTTTTAAATTACGAATTTTCTTAACTCTCTATTCTTGGTTCTCTTCACTGTATTCTGTTTTTTATTTCATTAAATACCAAATAATAATACTAGCAATACAATGATTCTATACAACACCCAGGTGTATGATAAGTAACTTGGTAACTCTAACAATTTCACTCTTCGTTTATGCTCAAAAAACATCAACGAAACAATTCCAAAAAATGAAATGATAATAAATGTTTGAGACAAAGGAATTATCATATTTAATAACTGTAATTGAAATAATCCAATACATCCTATTAATGAAATTGTCATTAAATTTCCTGCATAGTTCATGATTGTTTTAGCATCTTTCTTCAGTAAAAACAAACTCTGAAATATTATTTGAGCTGCAGCAATAAACAACTCTGTTTGAAAACTTGTTTTAGGTAAATCACTAATCAAATTAGAAAAACTAAAAAGACTATACCCTGTTATAAATACTGAAATAAGTATAAATAATAATCTGTAGGTTAAATTAAAGCTAGGTACACACGTTAATTCTTTTGTTGGCTGTACCTCTGAAGGCATAATTACTTTTCTGTTATAAGAAACAAATGAATACAACTTTGTCAATCCGAAATGTATGAATGAAACCTTGCCTATTCTCTCTATCATCGGATATGAATTCCCTATCACCTTTAACAAACTATCAATGCCATAAATTACTTTTTTGTTTTCCTTATCAACTAAAGCTATTTCGTTAGCAGCTCTTTCTATATCTACAAATGTTCTTTCTTCTGTTGTTAACTTTTCAAATGCTTTTCTTCCGTTAACATCTAACATTTTAGTACTAATAAAGCCACTTGTATATAAATTACATAACGGACATTTTGTATCGTATAGTAAGGTGTGATTGTTAAGTGTGTTCATAATGTTTCTTTTTAATTGCGAATTAGAAGAGGTAAACTATATGTCTTAGTTACTCTTTATATTTTAGTCTTCTCTACTATCCATTTCTCTTATACGTTGTTGTCTTAAATTTTCTTTTTTACTTGCTTTTCTTCCATTTAGAAAAAACACAATAAAAATGATCATTATTACTCCTAGATAAATTGAAAAACCACCAATTTTTGTACTCAAATCTTCTACCAAATCTTGATAGCTATGCATACCATACATTTGAATTATTTTTAAAGCAAAACCTACATTGATTAAATAAAATCCAATTTTAAATAGTTTATTAGTTGCTAAAGCTATTTCTGTTTTCTGATTAAAAATATCTAGCATAAATATTTTACTGTTTTTAAATAAATGTTGTGCTACTAAAGTGGTTAATCCAATACTCACCGGTAAATAAATAGCATAAGCAATTAGTGTTAATGTAGTTTCCATGATTATTTGTTTTTGTAATGTTTATGTGATTTATAAATTGTTATTAAATTGATTATATGTAAAAACGCTATGATTAATAATATAAAACTCAGCCTACTACTTACCTCTTCTATTAATTGCTGACAAGTTGTAATATTGTTTAATGAACTTAAGGTCCATACTACTAAGCCCAGATTTAAAAAGTAATAAGCAGTTCGTAATACATTGTTTATTCCATTAGCAAACTTTTCATCTTCCGGAAAATAGTTTGATATGTAAATTTTCCCATTCCTATAGCATTCATTACCAACGTATACAATACTCATGCTTGCTAATAGAATATATATGATGTAAGTAATTGTATTCATTTTCTTATTATTTCAAATTTTCAGAAATTATTGAAAGTTTATATTTAAATTTTTTTGTCTTGTATTTTCAGTTTTTCTAAGAAAACAGTCACTCCGTATGCTAATACTACAGGTAGTCCGAAAAAGAATAGCTCTACAAAAAGGTTATCCATACTTCCATTAGACAAACTATCCCAAAACGTAAAATATGTTATTACAATTGTAAAATATATTCCTTCAAACAACTTTTCTTTTTTATTTAAAACATCCCAATTGAAAAGAACTATTAAACAAAATAACACTTGTAAAAAACCTAAAGGTATAGCAAATAAAGCTGCTAGAGCCAAGCTATCAGTTTCAGAAATACTTGCTAAAAGTAGTATTGTAAAAATTATGATTAAAAATCTATTTATATGTTTCATATTTTCAGAAATTATTGAAAGTTTGTGTTTAAATTTTTTTATTTTTTTAAAAGCTTAGTAAAATTAGATAATAACCAATGCTCATCTGCCTTAATAGCTTTATCTAATAATCCATTAAACATGCCTGTTACAGAAAGAATATCATTCATTAGTTTTCTGAACACCTCTGCCTCGTTAGAATCTTCTGTTACATCATTTTGTAATTCATCTAACACCTTTAATACAGGCTCTATTTCTCTTTTCTTTCGCTCTTTAGTTACTTGTTTAAATAACTCCCAAATGTCTTTGTCTGCAACAAAAAATTCTTTACGCTCCCCTACTACAAATTCTTTACGAACAATTCCCCAATCAATTAGCGCACGAACATTCATGTTTACATTTCCTCTTGATATTTTTAAGGTTTCCATAATTTCATCAGCAGACATTGGGTCTACAGAAACTAGCAACAACGCATGTACTTGAGCCATTGTTTTATTAATACCCCAAGAAGTTGCTAAACTTCCCCATGTTTGAATGTACTTTAATTTTGCTGCTTCTAATTCCATGGTACAAACATATAACTTTTTTCTAAACTTTCAAAAATTATTGAAAATAAAATATTCATTCTTTTCTCTCTACTCTATTCTCAGCATACTTTTTCTCCATAAAAAAAGTGATATATAAAGCTAAAAAGACTGGTATTACTGACAAAACATACTCATTGTAAAAAGGAATATACTTCCATAAAAAACCGAAAAAGAAAAATAAATATATAAGAACTGACACAAAATAAACTAGAAAAACACCCTTTAGTGGTTTAAAATTATTCTTTGTTAACAATAATGTAAGTGCTAATAATACTTGATAAGCACCCAAAACAATAGCCGATATTAATGCTAATATTTGGTAATTAATTCTCCCATTTATTGCATAACAACCAAATAAAACACCTGTAACTATCATTATTAGCCTATTCAGGTTTATACCTATTTTTAATACTGTATTCATATTATTAATTTTTATTTCAAAAAAAAGAGTTTTTATTCATAACTAATACTGTTAATTGATATTTGTAAACTAGTAATCAATATGCGTGTCAATCAATCAGTTTTTTTTATCTATTTATGCATACTCTCTATGTTCTATAAAAAGTTTTTTATTTTTCTTGTAATATTTTTAATTCTCGATTTACTAATCAAGAAAACACAATTTTGAGTAACGATTTTTATACCACTTCTATTTTACCTCATGCAGGAATCATTATTAAAATATGCAGAGCATATACTGATTCGCAAGAGGATTTTGAGGACTTTTATCAGGAGGCTTGTTTACAAATTTGGAAAAGTAGAACGGCTTTTAAAGAAAAGTCTAAGTGGTCTACTTGGATTTATAGAATTACACTAAACGTGTGCTTAACCTTGGTAAAAAAAAATAATCGTAGAGCAAGACCTATAGAGGTGATTCAGGAAGATTTTGATAATAACAAAGCCTTTGAAAACGAAAATCTGAATTTGTTATATGAGGCTATTAAAAAACTCTCAGAATTGGATAGGGCAATTATTCTATTGTATTTAGAGGAAAACCCTAATAAAGAAATTGCTGTAATTATTGGAACTAGCGCTAACAATATTGCAGTACGTATTAACAGAATTAAAAAACAATTAAAAATATTATTAGATGGAAAAATCAATTGAGAAAATATGGAATGAATCTTTTATTAAAGAAGAATCGTTCATTGCTCCTAAAATAAATGATTTGTATAACAAAAAATCAAAATCTGTGATTAATAAAATTAAAAGAACTTACGAAATTGATAATAAAGGACTAATTCCAATGGCTATTTTAGTATTGATTGGTATGATCGCTTTTTCTGAATTTATTATTGGAATTTACGGCTCTTTTTTAATTATTTGTCTGTACTTTTTTAATAAACGATTACTAAGCAGATTTGAAACTATTGATATTAAACTTGATAATTTATCGTATCTAAAAAAATATCAAAGCATTGTTGCATCTATCATTAAATCAACAAAAAAGCTTTTTATGTTTGGCTTACCTGTTGCTGTAATGTCAATATTTATACTAGCATATTTTATTAAAGAAGATAGTTTTTTATCTAATGTTTTATTGAATGAGCTCACTTTTATTGAAGCAATGGGAATTGGTTTGGGTATGACCGTTTTTATGTCAATTCTTTGTACAATTGTTTACACTATATCAACTAACTTAGTATATGGTAGACAACTTCGTAAATTGAATGAAATTATTTCAGAAATGGAAAACTTAAAAAGCTTATAAATATACACTTCGTCATTGTGTAATATTATTTATACAATGACGATTTTTTTTTAATTTCTACTATCACATAAAACTTTTACTGGCAAATCTGAAGTATTTAAAAATCGTATTTCTTCACAGCCAAAAACCCAATTCTGAAACCCAAATACAACTGGAGGCATATTTTTAAAGAGTTTTCCTGTCCATTGTCTGTGAAAAAATTCTTTTTCATTTTCTAAAATAGGTAGTGTTAAATTTGCATTTACACCTGAATAAAAAGTGTGATTGTAAATAATCTCTTTCTTTTCTCTATCTATAACAAGAAGGTTTTCTTTATTTATTAAGTAGTATTGTAGTTCGTTTAAAACATAAGATAAAACAAATCTAACTTCATAATTAAACTCAGCTGGTACTTCATAAATATCTAATTGTCCTCTAAATCTATCAGGATTTAGCCTTTTCCATACAAATGGATTTAATTTACCTACTACAAATGGATTTTGTTTTCCAATAGTTGCAAAATTAATATGACAGTTATATTTTAAAACATCTCCTAAATCAAAACCAAATTGATACTGTTTCTCTGTTTTTTCATAATGATTTTCGTCAAAAAAAGCATTAATACAAGCAATTACAGGTAACGAACTTACCTTTAAAGTATGTACTTTCTCATTATTTACATCATAAATAAAAACATTGTCAGACTCTGAAACATTTATAATATCCAAAAACTTTTTTCGCTGCTCAATATTTAATCTAACAGTATCTTTTAATATTTCTTTAGGCAAAACCTCTTCTGTATCTTTTTTATTTGAAAAATAAACATTAGAAGCATTTAAAAAACCTGTGCTAATTTCTCCATTATCTTTTTCGTCATATTGAGTTGCAGTATACACCTCCATTTTAGAAAAATTGTACGAATCAGATAATAACGAATTTAATACATAAACAGTATCTTGTTTTTGTTTTACTCCTAACCACTCTCCTTTTAGTGTTTGATTATTTTCAACTGCTTGACCAAAAATTTTAGTGTTTTCAACAATCTCTAATTCAGTATTCAAAGGAAAAGTTCCTAATATTTTTCCTTGAGGAGATTTTCTATATTTTAAACCAGTTGGATTGCTAACGTATACGTGTGTGTTTTCTTTTTTTGAGTTGATTTCTTTAAGTCTGTCCTTGATTTTATCAATAGCTTTACTTTGTTTTTCCTCAACTTTTTTATCTTTATTTTCTTTTTCCAAAGATTTTAGTTCTTTACTTTCCTTTTGATTTCCTTCGCATGCAAAAAGAATAAGCACTAAAAATATTTTTAAAAAGTTTTTTATCATTTCAAATCAAATTAACTAATCAACTGTACTGCTTTATTAGGGATAATTAAGTTTTTGAAGAAGTATTTATGCTTTATAAAACAGTTTTGACTCGTAAAATACAATTTTTGAATCATTTATTAAAAAATCATACCAATTATATGGTTTTTAAACATTTTCATCATTCTTTTAAATCACAACAACTATCTCTTTTTCTGTAAAATAGTTAATCCTATTCTAATTTGTTCATATGGAATTTTTTCTTCTAAAAATTCAAAATAAGGTTTTAAAGCTGTTTCGTTTTTAAGAACTTTTTTTGCGTTTGCTATTAATTTTAATTGATTTGCATCTATAAATTTATCTAAGGCAATATCTTTTCCTTCTAAATATAATTTAGATAGATGTGAAAAAATTGTTTGTGCTTTTAAGCCTCTTGCTTCTGCTATTTCCTCAATCGTAAAACCTTCTTCATACAATTTATAGGTTTCTAATGTAGTATCTTTTTTATTCTTCTTCTTTTCTTTTAGAAATGTTTTTATTTCTTCCATAAATTCTCCTCCATAAACTTCTAACTTACGTTGTCCTACTCCACTTATGGCTAAAAATTCATTATCGGTTTGTGGTCGTTCTTTTTCTATTTCTCTTAAAGTTGCATCGTTAAAAACTAAGTATGCCGCTATATTTTCTTCTGTAGCAATTCGGTAACGCAGTGCTCGTAAACGATCGAATAAACTATTTTTTGATGTGCTCTTAGTTATTTTAGTTACTTTTCTTTTTTCTTCTTTTTTAACTTCTACAGGTGTTGTTAATTGTACTTTTTCATTATTAAATAAAACTTTAGATGAAAAATCTGTTAACTGTAAAGCATTATTCTCATGAAATGCTATTTGACAATATCCTTGATTTATCAATTGAATAATATAATGTTGCCAATCTTTCCATGATGTTTCTTTACCTACCCCATAAGTTTTTAACGTGTTATAGTTTTTATCTAACACTTTAGCATTTTGCGCTCCACGTAGTACATCTACAACTGTACCTAAAGCTTCTTTTCCTTTTAACCTGTAGATAGCAGAAAGTGCTTTTTGGGCAATTACTGTTCCGTCAAAAAACTTAGGCGGATTTTTACATACATCGCAATTACCACAATTCTCTTCAATCAATTCTCCAAAATAACTTAACAAAATTTTTCGCCTACACACAGTTGCTTCTGCAAACTGCTTCATTCTATCTAATTTTGCTTCTTGTACTTCTTGATTGCTGGTACCTTCTATAAACTTTCTTAACTGAATTACATCTGCATAACTATGAAATAATAATGCATGTGATTCTAAACCATCACGCCCAGAACGTCCAATTTCTTGATAATAACCCTCGATGTTTTTAGGCATATTGTAGTGAATTACCCAACGAACGTTAGACTTGTCTATTCCCATACCAAAAGCAACTGTTGCGCATACTACCTGACAATTATCTTTTATAAATGCTTCTTGAGTTGCTGCTCGCTCATCAAAAGTTAATCCTGCATGGTAGGCTCTTGCATCTATATTGTTTTGTTTTAATTTGGCAGCTAACTGCTCAGTAGTTTTTCTACTCAAACAATAAATAATACCAGCTTCGTTTGCTCTCTTTCCAATATAATCGATTATTTGTTGTATGCGCTCATTGGCTGGTCTTACTTCTAAGGTAATATTCTCTCTATTAAAAGAACTAATAAAGCGAGTTGCATGAGGTATGGACAATTGCTCCAATATGTCTTCTTGGGTTGCTTTGTCTGCTGTTGCTGTTAAAGCTATAATAGGCACCTCTGGCAACGTTTTTTTTAGAAAAGCCAACTGTTTATACGAAGGTCTAAAATCATGTCCCCAAGAAGATATACAGTGAGCTTCATCAATAGCTACACACCCAATATAACTCTGATTTAATACATTTTGTAAAAGAAGTAAACTTTCTGGTGCTACATAAAGCAGCTGTATTTTTTTATCGGCAATAGCATTAAATACTTCTTGTTGTTCTTCGGAAGACTGACTACTATTAAAAAACATAGCAGGTATACCATTTGCCTTTAAACTATCTACCTGATCTTTCATTAAGGCAATCAATGGAGAAATTACCAAAGTAACTCCTTCAATAAATAATGAAGGTAATTGAAAACAGATTGATTTTCCACCACCTGTTGGCATAATTACCAATGTATCTTTCTTGTTTAATACATTTTCTACAATAGCTTGTTGATTTGATCTAAAACTATCGTATCCGAAGTTTGTTTTTAATTTTTTTAGAAGCTCTTTTTCGCCGATATCAGTCATACCGCAAAAGTAAACAAAACGAAGAATTTGAAGCTCGCTTTTTTACAAAGAAACAGATATTTATACCAATCCTCTTCTTCTTAAAGAAAGATAGTCTATCCAATTTCTTTCTACCGTGTTATCAAAGAATTCTCCGTTATAATACAGCCAATGCTCACCCGTTTCAATTCTTTTTACAACTCTATTGTTATAACAAATCTGAATTTCGTGCAAATGTTCTCTATTCCATTCAAAATCTTTAAATTTATCTTTTAAACAGGACGTTAACATTTTTTTAACTCCATAACTTCCATTGTCTAAAAATAAAAACTCTGCTTCTAAATAGAATACTTGCCTTGGTTCAAAAAAAGCTTCTTTAGTCATTAATTCTGGTACCCTTGAAAACTCCTCTCCAACATCATAGATAGTACCTGCATTGTAAACACCATTTACATGAAAAGAAAGTACATTCTGTTTTATTTTTTCAAAAGCTCCTGAAAATTGATAGCCTGTGGTATGAAAAAAATGATTGTGAAAATCTTTAATTAATTCATTGTGATTTCCTAAAACCCTAATTTCATCAAAACAATATAGATTTACTAAATCATTAGACATTTTCATATCATACTGTCTTTCATTTAAAAAATGTAAATAATCATGTCCTCCTTCTCCATTTTCAATAATCCAAATATCAAATTCATCTAGTTTATTTTCAATACCTAAATCACCTCTTCCTTTTCTCGACTTATATTTAATATCTAAACAATTTTCTTCTTCATTTACATAATAAATAACCTTCTCCCAAAGCTCTCCTCCTGTATCTGCTAAATGAGCACATATAGCAAAACAATCTACCTCAGTAACTTTTTGCTTCTTAGGAAAAACTCTCAACATTTTATTTACAATCGTAGCCATACACCAACAAATTTTATTTGTTAAAAATAGACGATAATTTGAGACTATAAATAAACTTCTAAAATTTTGGCTGATTGGCTTTTTAAACTGATTTCTTGAATACTTGCTGGTAATAAAATAGTTTCTCCTTTTTCTACTGAAAAAACCTCATCGTTTGCTATTACTTCAAAAACACCATCTACACACATATAAATCACAAAAGAATCTAGCTGGCTATAATCTTTTAATATTGTCGTATTTAACTGAATTACATCAGTTTTAAAATAAGGTGAATGTATCAATTTAGAAGACTGGTTTTCTACCAATTCATAATCTGTTTTATAAGATTCATGCACTCTGTAATCGATAGCATCTAAAGCTTGTTCAGTATGTAACTCTCTTTGTTTACCTGAGATTTTATCTACTCTCTCGTAATCATAAATACGATACGTAATATCTGAAGTTTGTTGAATTTCTGCTAAAACTGTTCCCGCTCCAATCGCATGAACTCTTCCTGTTGGAATGTAAAAAGCATCTCCCTTAGTAACTTTCTCAGCATTTAAAATATCTAAAATTTTACCTCCTTCTAATGCTTCCACATATTCCTTCTGCGAAACCTCTTCATTAAACCCAATAATTAATTCAGCAGTAGCATCGCTATCCATAATGTACCACATTTCATTTTTACCAAAAGAATCATGACGTTCTTTGGCTAATTCATTATTCGGATGTACTTGAATAGATAAAGGTGTTTTCGCATCTATAAACTTTATTAAGACGGGAAAATCTTCTCCAAACTGTTCGTAAACCTTATCTCCAACAAATGTTCCTTTATATTTTTGAACCAATTCTTTTAAAGATGTTCCTCTTAAATCTCCATTAGCAACTATTGATACATTGCCTTTAACATCAGAAATCTCCCAACTTTCTCCTATGTTATTTTTTTCTGACTTTTTTTTGAATTTTTGAACCAGCTTTTCACCTCCCCAAATTTTTTCTTTTAAAATAGGAGTAAATTTTATTGGATATAGTTTCATATTTGTCTCATTATTAATCTAAAAAAGGCATTTTTCAACAGTTAACTGATTAAATATAAAGCTTTTTAAGCACTTTATCGATATTTTAATCTTCTTTTAACTCCTAATAAAAAAATTTCTTCTGGTAATAAAGACAGATCTATTTATTCCTGTAAAATAAACTCAATACTTTCTAAGAAATTTTTATCACTCCAATTCGCCGCTCCAGATTTATCTACACGAATATTTCCATGCTTATCTATGATAAAAGTTCTTGGAATTGATGTTATTGACGGAAGCTCTTTTAAATATCCTTGCTTAGCTTGATATACAGGGAATTCATAACCTTCTTCTTTAAAAAACGTACTTACATCGTTCCAGTTTTCATTGGTAATTGTTATAAACACAACATCATCTTTATAATCATTATAAAACTTTTGAATTGAAGGCAATTCTGCTACACAAGGCGGACACCAAGTTGCCCAGAAATTTAAAAATATCACTTTTCCTTTGAATTCAGAAAAATTTGCATTGTATGTATTTACACCTGTCAATTCCCAATTATAATCAAAAACACGAGCTCCTCCTTCTATCTTCTCTACTGTTGGAGCAAAAGAAACTTGTCTTATAAACCAAGCACGTGTTGGTTTATAAATCAGCAAAAAAATAGCTAACCCAAAAATAAAGTTTGATAATGTCAGATGTTTTTTAAAATTCATATAAGTTTTTTGTGATTGGTCGTTGTAAATGAACTAACATATCAGTATACCATGTTATATTTTTCTTAATAAACGTAATCATTATTTTTTTTCTCTTAAATCTTAAAATTTTATAGCTTTCCTTTTTTCACTCTTCCTTCATTATTTGCTTTTATATACTCATTTGTTTCTACATTTAAACATGTTAACCATTTTCCTCCATAAGCATACGTATCAATACAAATAGTATGACCAAAATTAGCTATTTCTCCATTTTTTCTAGAAGTATGTCCGCAAATTACTTTTTTAGTTTTACTATATTTCTCAGGAATTTCAAACTTTTTCCAAAACAAATGATACTTGTTCTGTGCTTCTAAATTCTTTCCTTTTTCTAATCCTGCATGCACAAAAATATAGTCATCAATTTCAACATATGGTTTACAGCTATCAATAAACTCCCAATGACTTTTATCTATTTTATTCACCCAATTAAGATCATCTCCTATTTTATATGAATTTAACGTTTCAGCTCCTCCGAAGTATAACCAATCTTTTAATGTATCATGATTATTTCTGGCTGTCTGCATCATTATTTCATGATTTCCTAAAATAAACTCAAAATGATACTTTTCTTTATTCTTAATTAACCAATCTATTACTCCTTTACTATTAGGTCCTCTATCAATATAATCTCCAAGAAAAACGACAGTATCTTCCTCTTGTATAATGTATTGTTTAAAAATAGTTTCTAATGCAGTAAAACATCCGTGTATATCTCCTATTACGTATATAGCCATTTATTTTTATTTGGTTCTATTGAATAATATCGTTTTAAATTTTAATTTTTCTTTAAGCTTATGTATTTTCCATCTATTACACTCTTCTTTGGATTTTTCTTATCATAGATTACAAAAAACTCCTCTCCAATACAATCGTTCTTTTTATTAGCACAATCAAATCTTGCAGATAATACTTCTCCTTTATACTTTCTCCCTTTTACATAAAAAACATAGACTAATCTTTTTTTACGACCTGACAATCTTGCATCTATAATCTTTCCTTTCGCTTCTCCCCTTTCATTTGATAAAGACTTTTCTTTTCTATATACATAAAAAAATATTCCCATACCAATTAATAGAATTACTAAATATCCTAAAGAATTATCTGTCGTCTCTTTCATTTTTACAACTCTTAATTAATAGGGTAAAAATACTCCAAAAAAACATGTAAGAAAATCTTAATTATTCCTACAAATACATAGATAAAATTGTTTGAATTGTATTTCTTATAAATACTGTTCATTTAATTCCTAAATTTATCACTTATGGAAAATAAATTAAAAATAGATATAGTTTCTGATGTTGTATGCCCATGGTGTACTGTTGGATATAAACATTTACAAAAAGCCATTACCGATTTAAATATTGAAGATCAAGTAAGCATTGAATGGCAGCCTTTTGAACTGAACCCGAATATGCCCGAGGAAGGACAAGATTTAACTGAACATATCACTCAAAAATATGGTTCTACTAAAGAACAACATGAAGCTTCTAGAAATAGATTAGTAGAAGCTGGTGCTAATGTTGATCTTAAATTTGATTTTTATAACGGCATGCGAATTGTAAATACATTTGATGCACATGTTTTACTTGAATATGCTAAGAAGTTTGACAAACAAACTGAGTTAAAAATGCGATTAACTACAGCTTATTTTAGTGAACAAAAAGATGTTTCTAAAAAAGATGTTTTGAAACAAGCTTTGTTAGATGTTGGCTTAAATGCTGAAGAGGCTTTAGCTACTTTAGAGAATGATGATGTACGTTTTGAAGTACAAAGAAATAAACAATATTGGCAAAACTTAGGTGTAAGATCTGTTCCTACCATTGTTTTTAATAGAAAAGAAGGTGTAACGGGTGCGCAACCTATTGAAGTGTTTAAAAGTATTTTAACTCAATTTACTCAGACTGCTGAAACGGAGTCTTAAATAAAACTAAGATTTAAACCTAAAAAACAGCCTCACAAATTTTTATTGATTATTGAGGCTGTTTTTTATCAAGCACAAATAGAACTAAAATTTAAAATCTCCATAATCAGTAATCCACCTAATTTCTTCCATTAGTCTGTACTCATTTAATTCATGAACTTTTGTTTTAATAAAAATAGAATCACTCTCTAATTTACCTTTAAAAACAAACTCTTTCTTTGATCGTTTTTTATAAACGAATACTGCTTTAACTTCAGATGTATCTCTAAAACTATATAATGTAATCTCTTTTTTTAGAGTATCTGCTTTAAGTGAATAATAATTATTCTTATTACTCTCATTTATTACTTTTACACTTCCAGGTAATCTAGAGTCACTATTAAATAATATGGACTTCCATTTATAATCTGCTTGTTTTATCGTATCTCCATTTATTAAAAATTGTTGTACTACATGGTTCCCTGTGAATGTAGGAGCTACTTTTGTATATCTTCTTTCAATTCTTTCAGAAAAACTCATAAAGAAAGAAGTCCCTATCCCAACACAAATTAGAAGCTTTATCAACTTTGACGCTTTTTTACCCTTTGAAGTTATAAACAAAGGCTTTTCAACTATTGGTTCAGTAGATTTATTGTAAATAAAAAGGTTTAATAAATTTTTAAAATATGGACTAAGTAACATAATTGTCATTAACAATAAATGTATTGCGAACATTTTTACTCTAACATCATAACCTATATCAATAATAACAACATTAATCATCGCTATTAACAAAATAAAAGCGCCTAAAAAAGTAAATCTTCTAAATAACAATAATATTCCTCCAACCACTTCAACCCATCCTGTCGTCATAGTATATAACTTAGAACTACTCATAAAAGCCCACAGAAAACGCATTCCTGTATAATCTCCCATTTTACTTTCTAACTTATTTAAGTCCATTTCTCCAAATTGCAACATAAATACTTTAGACAATCCATAGAGGATCAATGTAAAACCAACATGATATCTTAGTATAACTCTGGTTAAGTTATTTAATTTAAAACTATGATTTACCTTTAACTTAAAGTTTATAAATTCCCAGACTGCAGCTACAATTACCGAAATAATTGTTATTAGTAAAAACCTACTGAAATCATATTTTGAGTCGAATCCATTATATAAAAGATTCTCATTTAATTCCCAACCTATAACAGTTTCTCCAAACCATATAGTTATTTTCTCCCAAAAGGATATACTATCAGTATTTAAACCTTTTATATATTCAAATCCGTAAGGGTAAATATAAAATACAATGTATAAGAATAGGAGTTTTATTAAAAATGATTTAACTCCTATTCTATTCATCGATTTATCCATTTTTTATTGTTTTCACAAACTCACCAATGCCTTCAACTCCATTCTTATCTAAACTTTTAATAAATGCTGATCCTATAATAGCTCCGTTACCATATTCACAAGCTTTTGAAAATGTTTTATTGTCAGAAATTCCAAAACCGATAATTAACTTACTTTGTAAATTCATTGCTTTTATACGCTCAAAATAATCGATTTGTTGTTGAGAAATCTCTCCTTTTGCTCCTGTAATTGAAGAAGAGGCAACCATGTAAATAAATGATTCTGTCAATGTATCTATTTTACGAATTCTTTCCTCTGATGTTTGAGGCGTAATTAAAAACACATTTGTAATTCCGTATTTTGCAAACAAAGCTTTGTAATGACTTTCATACTCTACCATTGGTAAATCTGGAATAATAATGGTATCAATACCACAATCAACTACTTTTTGACAAAAAGCTTCTTCACCATATTTTATAATTTGATTTACATACCCCATTAACACTAAAGGAGTCCTGTTGGTATCTTTTATTACTTGTAATTGTTCAAAAACAACATCTAAGTTCATTTCATTTTTTAATGCTACAGAACTACTATGTTGAATTGTTGGTCCATCTGCTAATGGATCTGAATATGGTAAACCAACTTCGATAAAATCTACTCCATTTTCTTCTAAAGAAGCTATTGTTTGTTGAGTTGCATTTAACTCAGGAAAACCTGCCGTAAAGAATATTGATAATAAATTTTTATCGTTCTTTTGAAATATTTGTTGAATTGAATTCATTTTTCTGATATTAAATATTTGATATTAAATAGTAGAAGTTTCTTTACTTGAACTGTTCTCGATACGTTTTGTATTACGTTATCACTTCATAAGAAAACACTCGAACTGACAAGCTTTACTTCTTACATCTAATATTCTATTTCTAAAATTTATTAATCTTCTAAATACTTGATAAATGTTGCCAAATCTTTATCTCCTCTACCAGACAAATTAATAACTACAGTTTGATTTGGTTTTAAATCCATTTTCGGTAATACCGCCAAAGCATGTGCCGTTTCTAACGCAGGAATAATACCTTCTAACCGTGTTAACTCATAGGCTGCTGTTAACGCCTCTTTATCCGTCGCATTCATAAATTTAGCCCTTTTCGAATCGAATAAATAGGCATGTAAAGGTCCAACTCCAGGATAATCTAATCCAGCAGAAATAGAATACGGTTCAACAATCTGTCCATATTCATCTTGCATTAAAATCGTTTTACTTCCGTGAATTACTCCAACTTCTCCTAATTGAGAAGTAGCAGCGCTTTCTCCTGAATGTACACCTAAACCAGCTGCTTCTACAGCTATTAATTCTACATCTTCATCTTCTAAATAATGATAAAATGCACCTGCTGCATTACTTCCGCCTCCAACACAAGCTACAATGGTATCTGGATTTTCCTTGCCCGTTTTCTCTTTTAATTGCCATTTCATTTCTTCTGAAATAATCGCTTGTAAACGAGCTACCATATCTGGATGTGGGTGTGGACCTACTACTGAACCAATTAAATAAAATGTTTCAGGATTCTGAATCCAATAACGAATAGCCTCGTTGGTTGCATCTTTCAATGTTTTACTACCACTTGTTGCAGGTACTATTTTTGCACCTAACATTCGCATACGAGCTACATTTGGTGCCTGACGTTCAATATCTACTTCTCCCATAAATACCGTACAATCTAACCCCATTAATGCGCATACTGTTGCTGTTGCTACTCCATGCTGTCCAGCTCCTGTTTCTGCAATAATATTAGTTTTACCTAACTTCTTCGCTATTAAAATCTGACCAATGGTATTATTTACTTTGTGAGCTCCTGTATGATTTAAATCTTCTCTTTTTAAATAAATATTTGCTCCATATTTTTCTGACAAACGTTTTGCTAAATACAATGGACTAGGACGACCAACGTAATCTTTTAACAACGCTTTATATTCATTTTGAAACTCTTCAGATTCTATTATTTGAATATAATTGTCTTCAATCTCTTTTACATTTGGGTATAACAATTCTGGAATAAATGCTCCTCCGAATTGTCCGTAGTAACCGTTTTTATCTGGATTAAATTTCATCTTTTATGGCTTTTGGCATTAGGCTATTGCCTCTATTTTATTTCTTTACTATTATTATCTCTTCTTTATGTATCCATTTTTTTAATAAACTTTTATTAGTACTTAACGGCACTATATAAAATTTTGAATACGATTTAAATACAGTTGATGTTTCAATTGATTCTATTTCAACCTGCATCTTTCCTGTATAATTTGAGTGTATTAAATACAACCGCTCCTTTTCTTTTAGAATATATCCTACATGACTTTCATCAAAGCCTATAAAATGAATTCCTTCTGGCAATTTTTCAGTTATTGATTTAATGTTCTCTTCAACTGTTTTTTCTGAAACTATTAAGATTTCACTCTCTAAAACTAGACTTTTCGCTTCATTTATAGGGCTCTGTTGTGCTAATTGATATCTATTTATATTGAGTCCAATATGTCTCAACGTTGTTGATACAAAATATCCACAAGCTATCTCTCCTTTTTGTGGTTGAGAAGTATGTCCTTCAAATGACCACATTGTTCCTTCCCAAAATGGAATCACTCTATGTAATAGCGATTCTTTAAATTGTCTACTTAATGAATCTAACTCATCTTTTGAACGTAATTCTTTTCTTTTAGCTTCTACACTTTTTCTTACTTCCTGATAACTTCTTCCTTTATCTTTTTCTAATTTGAATTCCTGTAATGATAAAGTATCTTTTACTGTTTCTTTAATTTCTATCTCTTCAGATGAGGCAACCCTAGTTTTACCTTCTTTTATTTGTCCTTTACAACAAATACAAATTAGTAAAACACTAAAACTTATCATTAATTTATACCTCTTCATTTAAGCTTATTTTTCTAAATCTTTCTTTTTAATTTTTCATATTCATCTTACAAACTCAAGTCTTTTTTAAACTTTTGTAAGTCTTTTATTGATTTTAAACCTGGTTTTGTTTCAAACTTGCTGTTTACATCTAATGCATAAATAGGTAAATCTGTTTTTAAAATTTCTTTTACAGACGCTGCTTCATTTAAGCCAATTCCTCCACTTAGAAAAAATGGCTTTGTTGAATTGTAATCTTTTAAAACGGTCCAATCAAACGTAACTCCATTACCTCCTCGTTCTTTTCCTTTGGTGTCAAACAAAAAATAATCAACTACTTCTTCATAAGGTTTTAACACTGAAAAATCGAATGTATCTTTAATACCAAAAACCTTAATTATTTCAACTTTCTGTAATCGTTTTTCCTGTCGACTGCGCTCAAGGTGATCTTTTAATTCTTTGATATATGCTACAGATTCATCACCGTGTAACTGTAATGCATTCAATTTGTATGCTTCCGCTAGCGATAGTACAATTTCTAAATACTCATTTACAAAAACACCTGTTTTTTTTATTCCCTTTGGAATTTCTGGAATGATTCCTTCAAAATTTCGTTTCGATCTGTCATAGAAAATAAAGCCTAAATAGTCAGGATTGAGCGCTGCTACTTCTCTAATATTTTCTACATACTTCATTCCGCAAACTTTCAATTTCATTCTTTGTTCTTTTTGTAATAATTATATAATAAACTTATTGACCTAAAGTAATCTGAATCAAAAGAGATCGTTCTTATATCTTTTATTTTAAAAACTTCATCAAAATCTAAATCTATCATCCCATCAGATTTTATAGAATCTATAGAGAAACTTTCAATATCATAATTATCTAAAACACCATAAAACAGCTCTTCTTCAACTTCATCTTGAAATTCAAAACAACCATACTTACTTTCAGACCACTTTAAAATTTCAATAGTACTTCCAAACTTAAAATCATCAGGTTTTTGAATTTCAATTTCTTTTAATTCTATAACTTTTTTGATAATATGAGCATTTTCTACCTCATATCGTTCTTCAACAAAATTCTTTCTTAGTAATTTATATCCGTCTACTTGATAATCACCAGGAATAGATTGTATTAAAATCCAATCATCGTTTTCATCTAACAAAACTCCTACTTCATTATCTTCCCAATCACGTATTTGATAACTCTCTATTTTCAAACTTCTCTTTTTATTATCTAATCTGACTAATAAATTCTTGACAAGCTACACCAGGATTTTCCTCTTTCATAAAGTTTTCTCCTATTAAAAATCCTTGAAAACCAAATTCTTTTAAACCAGTAACAATTCTAGGATTGCTTATTCCACTCTCAGAAACTTTAATGGCACTATCTGGAATTTGGTTTGCTAATGCCATCGAATGCTCTAAATCCACTTTAAACGTTTTCAAATCGCGATTATTAATTCCGATAATTTTATTATCTAAATCAGAGATCTTATCCAAATCTTGTTGGTTGTGAACCTCGTATAAAACATCTAATCCTAAATCATTTGCTAATTGTCCGTAGTTTTTTAATTCTTCTGCTGTTAAACACGCTGCAATTAATAAAACTACATCTGCTCCAATAGCTTTAGCTTCTACAATTTGGAACCCATCTACTACAAAATCCTTTCTTAAAATTGGTCTAATTGAATTTACAGTTCTGGCTTCCATTAAATCAGCCATCGTTCCTCCAAAAAATGATGTATCTGTTAAAATAGATTGTGCCGCAACATTGGCTTCTAAATATCCATTAGTTACATCTGTTACAGATACTTTATCATTGATCACTCCTTTAGACGGAGATTGCCTTTTAAATTCAGCTATAATTCCTGTTGATCCTTTCTCTGTTAAAGAGGCTTTTAAAGAGATTGGTGTTCTTTTAAAATTAGGACTTTCTACTAACTTTTTTACTGGAACTTCTGCTTTTATTTTAGCAATTTCTTGCTTCTTAAAATTTATTATTTTCTCTAAAATTGTCATTTTATAAATTATGAATTTTAAATTACGAATTACGAATTGTCTATTATTCCTCTACTCTTAAATCCTAATTCTTAATTATTAATTTTGGTTCTCATTGTTTTTTGAATACTACCTATTATTTTCAGAAGTTCATTTATATCCTTTAATAAAGATTTTGCTTCAATATCCTTTAAATAATTAGTGTCTCTTAATAAACGTATCCAATAATTTGTTTCTCTTGCTTCTTTATATGCTATAGTTAATTTTGCATAAAAATCTTTTTTACTTTGTCCTCCTATTGCTTCTTCAACATTAGCTCCTATTGATGTTCCTGAACGTAATAATTGTTTACTTAATGTAAACTCTTTCTTCTCTTTTGATAAATGTTGATACAGTTTTACAACTCTAACAGCAAAATCATAGCTTTTTATTTGAATAACATTTTCTTTCATAGTTTCTTTTCTTATTAATTTTCACTCTCTTTTTCTTTCTTTATATTGATACTTTCAATTGTAAATTGAAATAAAAAATTCCCAATTCCCAATTCCCAATTCGTAATTCGTAATTCGTAATTCGTAATTCAAAAATACTATCCCACTAATTTTTCTAAACAAGCTTTTGCTTTTCCTCCAAACAACGAGCTCTTTGCTTCTTCATACCCTTCTTCAAAACTTTTCGTATCATCAACAATTGTTAGTGCAACAGCTGCATTGGTAAGGACCACACTATTTTGTGCTTCTGTACCTTCACCATTTAAAATGGTTTTAAAAATCTTCGCTGCTTCTTCTACAGAATTTCCACCGTAAATATCTGATTGTGCTACTCTCTCTTTCCCTAAAGATTCCGGAGTAATTAATTGCTCTCCTTTTTTTGAAAAGAATTTGAATCCGCCAGTTAATGAAATTTCATCATATCCATCTAAAGCATGTACAATTCCGTAATTTGTATCTTCCTCTTGTAAAATATAATTATACAATCGAGCAACCTCTAAATTAAAAGTTCCTAATAATTGATTTTGTGCAAAACTTGGATTTACCAAAGGACCTAGCATATTAAAAAACGTTTTTAATTTTAATGCTTTTCTTATTGGTCCTACTGCCTTCATTGCTGGATGAAACTTTGGCGCGTGTAAAAAACAAATATTTGCTTTTTCTAATTGCGACTTTAAAGTTGCTTCATCATTGGTAAACTCATAACCAAAGCTTTCTAACATATCTGATGAACCAGACTTTGATGACACTGAATAATTACCGTGTTTAGCTACTTTTTGTCCTGTTCCTGCTACAATAAATGATGTTAAAGTTGATATATTGAAAGTATCTTTTCCATCTCCTCCTGTACCTACAATATCAATCGTATTAAAATCAGATAAATCAACTTTAATTGCCAATTCTAAAAGTGCCTCTCTAAAACCTGCAAGCTCATTTACAGTAATCGGACGCATCATAAACACTGTTAAAAATGAAGCTAAATGCGCATCATTGTATTGTTCTTTTGCAATATCAATCAGAATTTGTTTTGCTTCTGACTTTGATAATCTTTTATGTTGATATAAATCGTTTAAAATTGCTTTCATCTACGAATTGCGAATTTTCAATTACGAATTGCGAATTATTTTTAACTTCTGAAAATCAATTCGCAATTCATAATTCCTAATTATTAATTACTTTTTACGCTATTGATAAAATTACGTACTAACTGTTCTCCAACTTCTGTTAAAATACTTTCTGGATGAAATTGTACTGCGCTTATTGCATGTTCTTTATGACGAATTGCCATAATACCTCCTTCTTCATCTACCGCTGTTACTTCTAACTCAGCTGGTAAATGTTCATTAGATGCAATCCATGAATGATAACGAGCTGCTGGAAAAGTTCCTGGAACACCTTCAAAAATAATTGCTTCTGGCTTGGTTACTTTCATATCAGTAGCAACTCCATGAAACACTTCGTTCATGTTTATAATTTTACCACCAAAAACTTCTGTTATTGCTTGTAAACCTAAACAAACTCCAAAAATTGGTTTCTTTCCAGCATATGCTTTAATAACTTCTTTTAAAATTCCAGCTTCATCTGGAATTCCAGGTCCTGGTGATAACATAATTAAATCATAGTCAGCAATCTCCTCTATAGAAATTTCATCATTTCTATACACATCTGGATATTCATCTGTGATTTTTTCTACCATATGCACCAAGTTATAGGTAAAAGAATCGTAATTATCTAATATTAATATTTTCATTTTTTAAGTATTGAGTACTTAGCACTGAGTATTAAGACCAAACTTATGTCTTAATACTTTTTACTTAATACTGTTTATATTTTCTCTGCTAAAATCAATGCTTTCTTTAAAGCTGCTAGTTTATTATTTACTTCTTGTAATTCTTTTTCTTCATCTGAATGAATTACAATTCCTGCTCCTGCTTGGTAGTACAACACATTATTTTTACTTACAAACGATCTAATTCCAATTGCCAAATTCACATCGCCGTTTAATCCTAAAATTCCTACAGCACCACCATAAAAACCTCTAGATTGGTTTTCATATTTATTGATTAACTCCATTGCCTTGTATTTTGGTGCTCCACTTAAAGTTCCCGCAGGAAAAGTATCTCCAACAATTTTAATTGGATCTCCTTTTATTTCTCCTTGAACTGTAGATACTAAATGTATTACATGACTAAAATATTGTACTTCTTTAAATACCTCAACAGTCACATTTTCTGCATGCTTACTTAAGTCGTTTCTAGCTAAGTCAACTAACATTACATGTTCAGCTGTTTCTTTCTTATCGTCAGATAATTTTTTACCTAACTTTATATCTTCTGCCATATCTCCTGTTCTTCTGAAAGTACCAGCGATCGGATTTATTATGGCTTTTCCTTTGTTTATTTTAATTTGAGCTTCTGGTGAAGACCCCATTAATTTAAAACTTCCATAATCAAAGTAGAATAAATAAGGTGATGGATTGATAGATCGTAATGCTCTATACACATTAAACTCATCTCCTTTAAATGATTGTTGAAATTGACGTGATAAAACTAATTGAAAAACATCTCCTCGTTTACAGTGAGATTTTGCCTTTCTCACATTCTCTATAAACTCTTTACTAGTAACATTTGAAGTTTCTAATCCTTCTATTTCAAACTTTTGTGTATTAAAAGCCTGTGCTTCAATAATTGTTTCTATTTCTTTTAAACGAGAAGCCTCTCCTTCTTGTAAGTTTTCGATTAATTGCATTTCATCATTAAAATGATTAATAGCAATAATGAATCTGTAAAAACTATACTGCATCATTGGTATTGCAGATGGAGCATCAGGATTATCTAAAGTAATAGTTTCAAAATACTGAACACTATCAAAAGTAGTATATCCATACAAACCATTAAAAGGTTTCAAGTTTTCATCGCAATCTAAATCAATTAAATTGGTAAAATCATTGAATAAAGCATCAAAATTTCTTCCAATATTACTTCTTTTTACCTCTTTGTTTTTTACCGATATTGAAAACTCATCTTTATCAGCTACAAAAGACACCATTGGCTCTATACAAATAAAAGAATAACTCTCTTCTTTACTATGATAATCAGAACTTTCTAACAATAATGTATTCGGATATTTATCTCTTAAACGAAGATACAATCCTACTGGAGTAACCGTATCTGAAATCTTTTGTTTAGTTTGTGTTTTAAATTTTATTGGTGTCATTTTTCAATTTGTTCAAAAAAAAAGGCTTATCATGAGATAAGCCTTTTTAGTTATTATATATACATAACAAGATGGTCTCACTAACGTAAGTTAAGAGATTTCCACCACCAGTTATTTAATTGTATCGTTTTCATTTGCAACAAATTTATAAAGTCATTTTATTTTGTCCAAATTTTTTTTCTCTTTTTTATTTAGTTTCAGTAAAATTCAAAGCACTCATAACATAAACCATTGGAGCATTCCAATTAATTGTTACTTCGTTTGATGCATATGAGCACCAAGTATCGGAATATGATTTAGCGGCATAGGTACTTGGATACTTACATTTATCTTGCTGTCCTGGTTGTGGACCACCAACAACCATACCTGGCACTGCTTCTTTTATGTCATCTGCTTCAGAGATTCTGTGATGTGGATTTTTAGCAGCGTTTGTACCAATCCCTGTAATAAAAGAAACTCCTAATCCATTTCTTCCAACTAAATAATCCATACCAACAAAAACAGCGTCTAAAAAAGAGGCCTTTTTAGATATTTCATACGCTTTCATTAAATACATTAATTGGTTTCCGGCAACACCATTACTCCCCCAAACATAATCAGGAGTAGTCATTGCAATTCTCATAGGAGACTTCTCTACACTTTTCTTTAATTCCTTTGCTTTTGCTAATAACTTTTTTTCCGCTAACGAAACATTTACATCTTTTTTTAATTGATTTTTAAAATTTGTGATAGAATATAATGCTAATGCACTAGCATCTTTCCACCAAGGCACTTCATTAGATATACTTTTTATATTGATATCTTTTTTATAGATATTCTTTTTAGTAGTAATAAACAACTCAACAGCAGCCCATTGAAACTCCCCAAGAACATTATCGTCTTCATATTGTCCAGTTTTCACTCCTTTAGGATTCAAATAATATGCTTCTGGATTTTTTTTAGCCCATTCATAGGCTTTCTTTGAAGCCTCTAACAATCTTTTACTATAATTTGGTTTTTCTTTTTTAAATTCTGAAAAAATTCTTGCTGCCATAGCTGTTACTGCTGCAAAATTCAAAGCAGCTCCAGTACTTTTCTTTACAACATATCTATCTAAATTATATGCTTTAGGCATTACAACTCCAGAAAAATTTAATCCTGTTAATTTATGATACACTCCCCCATCATTCGGGTCTTGCATTAACAGCATCCAATCTAAATTCCAAATTACTTCATCTAAAATATCTGGAAGATCATTGTTAGATTCTGGAATATTAAATTTTTTGTTTTTAAAATACTCAGGAAAATTCTCATAAGCACTTAATAATGTATAGGTACTAATACCGCTGTTTACAACATACTTATTATAATCTCCAGCGTCGTACCAACCTTTTGAACCATTAATAATAGTTCCTTCTGGTCTTTCTTTGGTAGCTGCCGATACATGCACTTTTATTTTATCATCCATCATAGCCAATGGTCTAGACCATTTACCAGCAAACTCAGGTTCTATTTCAATCCCTGATCTATTATAGTAATAGTATTTAAAAACATCATCTACTGCTTCTGTATAAACTGAAGAACCAATTGAAAACTCTTTTTGCTGATTATTTACTGAAACAACATACTTACCTTCTTTGTTTACCTCTGAAAAATCGATTTGCCCAACATATTCGTTAGCGTCTTTCCAAAGATTTCCTTTTAGTATTGTACCCGATTTAATTATCTCGCCTTTGTTATCCTTTATTTTATAGTTAACAGGAAAAACATTTGAAGACGCATTTAATGAAATAAGCTTGGTTTTACCCAAAGTATAACCTAGTTGATTTATTCTGATGTCTATTTTATCTTCAACTTGCTGAGCACTTATCTGAATTGCTAAAAGAAACAATAGAGACTTTAATATTTTCATTGTTTATATCATTTGTTCAATAATTTTTACAATTTAAAACAAAAAAGACATTAAAATATGTCAAACTTTAATTCAATTCACACAAACTCCTTAAAAAAGTAACATTAAAAAACAAATAACAACTAAAAAACAACAATATGTAACTGTTTTTTGTTTTTATGTTTTTATTTAAAACCATAATACGGTAATTTGAACCATAATTAAAACTGAAAGATAAAATTAAAAGATATAGATATGTGTGGAATTGTTTGTGCTTTTGACCTAAAAGAAAAAACGGCAGCTTTAAGACCTCAAATTTTAGAAATGTCTAAAAAGATTAGACATAGAGGTCCAGATTGGAGTGGAATTTACAGTGACGATAAAACAATCATGGCTCATGAAAGACTGGCTATTGTAGACCCTACTTCTGGACAACAACCTTTATTTAGTAAAGATAGAAGGTTTGTATTAGCTGCTAATGGTGAAATATACAATCATCAAGAATTAAGACAACAATTTGATGATAAATATGAGTTTCAAACAAAATCTGACTGTGAGGTTATTATCGCATTATATGAAGAAAAAGGAGTTGAGTTTTTAGACGAGTTAAATGGAATATTTGGATTTGCTGTTTATGATGCTAAAACTGATGAATATTTAGTTGCCAGAGATCATATGGGAATTATTCCTTTATATATGGGATGGGATAAAAAAGGTACTTTTTACGTTGCTTCTGAATTAAAAGCTTTAGAGGGCGTTTGTAATAAAATAGAAGTATTTCCTCCAGGACACTACTACACAAGAGAAGACGGTTTACAACGTTGGTATTCTAGAGATTGGATGGAATATCAAGCTGTAAAAGAAAATCAAACTAGTATTGATGAACTTCATGACGCATTAGATGCTGCTGTTCACCGTCAATTAATGAGTGATGTACCTTATGGTGTATTATTATCTGGTGGATTAGATTCTTCTATTACTTCTGCTATTGCAAAAAAATATGCATCAAAACGTGTAGAAAGTGATGATAAAGATGAGGCTTGGTATCCGCAATTACATTCTTTTTCAATTGGTTTAGAAGGATCTCCAGATTTAGCTGCTGCTAAAAAAGTATCTGATCATATTGGAACAATTCATCATGAAATTACCTTTACTATTCAAGAAGGATTGGATGCTATTCGTGATGTAATCTACAACTTAGAAACCTACGATATTACAACAATTAGAGCCTCTACTCCAATGTATTTAATGGCACGTGTTATTAAATCAATGGGAATAAAAATGGTATTATCTGGTGAAGGTGCTGATGAAATTTTTGGAGGATATTTATACTTCCACAAAGCACCAAGCGCAGAGGAATTCCATAAAGAAACTGTACGTAAATTAGATAAATTATATCAGTACGATTGTTTACGTGCTAACAAAAGTTTAATGGCATGGGGAATTGAAGGACGTGTTCCATTTTTGGACAAAGAATTTATGGATGTTGCCATGAGAATTAACCCTGAAGATAAAATGATCAACGGTGAACGAATGGAAAAATGGGTATTACGTAAAGCTTTTGAAAGTTATTTACCAAAAGAAGTAGCTTGGAGACAAAAAGAGCAATTCTCTGATGGTGTTGGTTACAACTGGATTGATACTTTAAAAGAGTTAGTTGATACAGCTGTTACTGATGAAATGATGGCTAGCGCTGCACACAGATTCCCTACACAAACACCAAGAGCAAAAGAAGAATACTATTATCGTTCTATTTTTGAAGAGCATTTTCCAAGTGAAACAGCTGCATTAACAGTTCCATCTGTACCTTCTATTGCTTGTAGTACTCCTACAGCATTGGCATGGGATGAAAGTTTTAGAAACCAAAACGAACCAAGTGGTCGTGCTATAAAAATGGTACACGAAGACGCATATTAATTCATTTATTGATATATTTTAGTGTAAAACTCCCAAATAAAATTAATTTATTTGGGAGTTTTTTCATATCTGTAAATCAATTATAACTGTATAAAAAAACCACAAGTATTTATTAAATAAGCTACTTGTGGTTTTTAATGTATAAGAATAAAACTAATCGAATATTTCTATTCAACTAGCTCATAACTAAAATCTATTTAGAATGGTAAATCATCAGGCTCATTTTCATTTAAGTCTGGTGCAGGCTGAAATTGATCTACTGGAGGTAAATTTTGTGGAGCTCCTTGTTGTAAATTTTCTATTCTCCATCCTTGAATAGAGTTAAAATACTTAGCAACACCTTCTGGATTAATCCATTCTCTACCTCTTAAGTTAATAGAAACCTTCACATCTTGTCCTACTTGAAAACTATTTAACAAATCACACTTGTCTTGAATGAATTCAATCATTAACATTTGCGGATATTGCTCGTCAGTAGTTACTACTAACTCTCTTTTTCTAAAACCGTTACTACCAAATGTTTGCGTCTCGCTAATAAGTTTAATCTTCCCTATAACTTCCATAATCTTATCTTATTTAATTAAAAGTACTTTCCAGGCACTTTCTACGTCGTTCTTTAATAAATATTCCTGTGCAAATGTATGCTTTTTTTCTTCTGAAACATTCACCAATTCAGGATGTTCTTTCGCAAAGTTATCAACACTTTCTTGTAAAGGTAATTCTTCTACATTACCTAACATTCCTAAGTTATTACCTGTTAAAACGGTACTATTCTTAATATTTTCAGGCATTTGATCTATTCCCATTCCTAAAGTAGAAATTGGTTTTGGTATTTCAAAGAAACCATCTCTTGCCCTTGAATAATAACTTCCACCTGCTCTTGCTACTAAATCTATTTTGTGCTGATCAATTAATCCTTCCTCATTTAACACCTCTTCGTTTATATGTATTTTTACTACTTCACAAACAATCAAGTTTCCTGCACCTCCTTCATTTCCTGTGTAAATAATATCATTTACTTTACATTCAAACTGAACTGGAGATTCTGCAACTCTAAAAGGTTTTACAACATCTGAAGGCAACATGGTTAAACCTGCTTTTTCAAATTCATTTACTCCTTTCGGATACATGGTACTACTTAAAGACATTTGTTGAACAATATCATAGTTCACAACATTAATAACAACTTCCTTTGTCTCTTCTGAATTATCTAACGTATGTTTTGTGGTATTATTTCTTACGCTTCTAGCTGGAGAAAAAATCATTATTGGCGGATTTGCTCCAAATACATTAAAAAAGCTAAATGGCGATAAATTCGGATTCCCTTCTTTATCTATGGTGCTTGCAAAAGCAATGGGTCTAGGAGCTACTGCTCCTAGTAAATATTGATGTAATTTTCCCGTAGAAATCTCTTTAGGATCTATACTTAACATAAAATTCTTTTTAAAAAAAATGGTTATGTAAATATACTACGCTTTTGTCAATAATGTTATTGATAAAAGAATAGTTTATATTTGGAAAATGAGTTTCATTAAAAACACCTTAAGCTACAAACAAGTCATAATTTCTCTTTCCTTTTGTATCGTTGCTTTTATTTTATGGAATACTTTTATCTTTTTTAACAAGTTTAAAAAAGAAGAGCGTGCTAAAATGGAATTATTTGCTACTGCCATTGAAGAACTTAGCAATAATCAGAATTTAGACGCGTATACCAATCTTGAATTTAAAATTCTAGACAACAATAATACTCCTTGTATTTTAATTAGTGAAAGTGGTACTATTGGTGAAGATCATAATTTAGATCCTGAAAAAGCTAAAGATCCATTATACCTTCAGAAACAGTTGGAAATAATGAAAAAGCAAAACGAACCAATTGAAATTAATTATCTAGGACAAAAAGAGTATGTTTACTATAGAAACTCAGATCTTTTATATAAACTTACCTACTACCCTATTGCTTTAATCACTATTTTAGGATTATTTTTAACTGTAATATTTCTGTTTTTCAATTCTAATAAAATAGCTGAGCAGAATAAATTATGGACAGGTATGGCTAAAGAAACTGCCCATCAGATAGGGACTCCTTTATCTTCTTTATTAGGATGGGTTACCATTTTAAGAACTGCGCCAATAGAACAAACCTACGTTGATGAAATTGAAAAAGATGTAGATCGATTAAAAACAATTGCCAATCGATTTTCAAAAATTGGTTCTTCTCCACAATTAAAAAGCAATAATATTGTAGCTGTTACCAAAGATACTTTTGATTATTTACAAACAAGAAGCTTTAAACAAGTTGATTTTTCTTTTTCTACTTCTAGTAAAGAAGTTCTTATCGATTTAAACAATGAACTTTTTGGTTGGGTAATTGAAAACTTGCTTAAAAATGCAATTGATGCAATGGCAGGAAAAGGTAAACTAGATGTTGTTATTTATGACCAAACAGATAAGGTTGTCATAAGAGTAACCGACACAGGTAAAGGAATTCCTAAAGCAAATTTCAAACAAGTTTTTAAACCTGGATACACGTCTAAAAAAAGAGGTTGGGGTTTGGGATTATCTTTATCTAAAAGAATTATTGAAGATTATCACAAAGGAAAAATCTATGTTTTAAAATCTGAAATTGGTAAAGGCACAACCTTTGAAATTGTATTCTTTAAAGACTAAACCTTCAACAAACTAATAACTTTGGACTAATTTTTAGAGAGTTATTTTCTGTAATAAGTATCAAAAACAACTCTCTAAACTTATTCTAATATTATGCAAAGTTAGCAGCAATCCCTTCCGCTAAACTCACAAACTCTTCATTTGATAATTTTGCTTTTCTTGTAAAACGCATATCATCCATTTCATTAATTGGTATTAAATGTACGTGTACATGAGGCACTTCTAAACCAATTACACTCATTCCAATGCGCTCACATGGTATTGTTTTTTCTATTGCTTTTGCAACATCATAACTAAAGTCCATTAATCTATTGTATTCCTCTTTAGATAAATCAAAAAGTTTGTTTTCTTCTTTCTTCGGAATTACTAAGGTGTGTCCTTTTGCATTTGGATTGATATCTAAAAATGCATAAAACTCCTCGTTCTCTGCTACTTTATATGATGGAATTTCTCCACTAACTATTTTCGTAAAAATACTTGCCATTTTTTATTTTTAGTTGATTTTGCCATAAAAATAAATCGGATTTTGAAAGTATCAAAATCCGATTTATTGTAAATGTTATTTTTTGTCTTTATCTAGAAATATCTAAAACTTCAAATTTCATCATTCCATTAGGTACTTGAATATCTACTACATCTCCTACTTTTTTACCTAACAAACCTTTTCCTATTGGTGAATTTACAGAAAGTTTACCATTACGGATATCACTTTCACTATCTGCAACTAACGTGTATGTAAACTCCATTCCGTTAGTAGCATTTTTTAATTTCACTATAGAGTGTATTAATATTTTTGAAGTATCTAATTGGCTTTCATCTATAATTCTAGCACTAGCTACTACATTCTTTAATTTTGCTATTTTAGTTTCCAACAAAGATTGCTCTTCTTTCGCGGCATGATACTCAGCATTTTCACTTAAATCACCTTTATCACGTGCATCAGCTATTTCTTGTGAAACTTTTGGTCTCTCTACCTGCTCTAAATGGGCTAACTCATCTTTAAGTTTTTTTAACCCTTCTTCTGTGTAATAGGATACGTTACTCATAACTTCTAAAATTTAAAAAATCCCAGTCCGCCTTGGAATGAGATTGTCTTACAAATGTACAAAATATTTACATATTAGTTACGTTCCCTTTGTAGCGACTTTAATTTTTTATGAAAATTTATGTGTTTTTGTTAAAAATTACAAAATAATACAACTTACGTATTCTCCTGAATTTCATAGATAAAATTAAGCTCGTAAATTGCACTCAAATATTTAACATGAAAAAAGTTTTTTTAATTCTTATTTGCTTCATTTTTTTCAACTGTACCAATAATGACAATTTAAACAACTGTTTCTTTGGCATACAACTTAATGAAACAATTAATTTATCAAATCCTCAGTTTATAGACATTCAAGTACCTGGTGGTAGCACTGTTGCCAATATTGGTGGAAGAACGATTTTAATTTTACGTCAAAACAACAGTTCGTATAAAGCTTTTGACTTACAATGCCCTGAAAGAGATTGTAATTCTATGATGACATTTGATGGTTTAAAATTAACATGTCCGTGTAGCGGTAAAGAATATGAAACTATTAATGGTGGAGCTATTGATGGAGAAGGATGTCCTGCTTTGAGATATATTGCAGTACTATTAAACAATAACACACTACAAATAAGTACTTAATTTAGATAGTAGTTTTAAGTATTTTTTTATTGTAAATCTCTGTTATCTATTTTATTGATCCTAAAATAAAAGTGCTTACTTTTGCAGCAACAACACAAACTATTTAATCGTGAAAAATTTTTTTTCATCTAACTTTAGGTTAGGGGTTTTAGGAGGCGGACAACTAGGAAGAATGTTGCTTTCTGAAACTCAAAAGTTCGATATTTTTACAGTAATTCTCGATCCTTCTGCTGAAGCACCTTGTGCTCAAATATGTAATGAGTTTCATCAAGGAGATTTACTAGATTTTGATACTGTTTACAATTTTGGTAAAAAAGTAGATTTACTTACTATAGAAATTGAAAACGTAAATATAGATGCTCTTGATAAATTAGAACAAGAAGGTTTAACTATTTACCCAAAACCAAGTAACTTAAGAGTTATTCAAAATAAAGCGCAACAAAAGAAATTTTATGTAGATAATAATATTCCTACTGCGGAATTTAATCATTATGCATATATAGATGAATTGAAACACTCTTATGAAAATGGTGTTATCAATTTCCCTTTTGTATGGAAAGCTGCTCGTTTTGGATATGATGGTAATGGTGTAAAAGTTGTAAAAAACTATACTGATTTAGAAAACCTTCCAGAAGGAGAATGCATCGCAGAAAAACTAGTTCCTTTTAAAAATGAATTAGCTGTTATTGTTGCTAGAAACGAAAAGGGCGAGCTAAAAACATATCCTGTGGTAGAAATGGAGTTTCATCCAGAAGCTAACCAAGTAGAATATGTGATTTGTCCTGCTAGAATAGATGATACTGTAGCAAAAAAAGCAAGAGAAGTTGCACTAAAAGTTGCGGATGCTTTTGATTTTGTAGGATTATTAGCTGTTGAAATGTTTCAAACAGAAAATGACGAAATATTAGTAAATGAAGTAGCTCCAAGAACTCACAACTCTGGACATTATAGTATTGAAGCTAGCTACACAAGTCAGTTTGAGCAACATGTAAGAAGTATTTTAAATCTTCCTTTAGGAAACACAAACAGTAAAGTGGCTGGGATTATGGTTAACTTAGTTGGTGCTGAAGGTTATACTGGAGATGTCGTTTATGAAAACATTGATAAAGTGTTAGAAATTGACGGAGTAACTCCTCATTTATATGGAAAAAGCTTTACAAAACCTTTCCGTAAAATGGGACATGTAACTATTGTTCATGAAGATATTAATGAAGCTAGAAGAATAGCACAAGAAGTAAAATCAACAATAAAAGTAATAAGTAAATAACAACAATTATCGGTGATCATTTATCAGTGATCAATAGACTTTTTTTATGTGATTTTATATATCTAAGTATCTGTTTAAAGTGAAGGTTTGAGTGAAAAACCTCAAAAAACAGCCACTAACAATCATCTACTTAAATAATAAAAACAATTACAATTATAAAACTATCTACTGCTGACTGAATAATTGATAATTGACAATTGATAACTGAAAAAATATGGTAGGAATTATCATGGGAAGTGACTCAGATCTTCCAATAATGCAAGATGCTATTGATGTATTAGAAAGTATGGATATTCAAATTGAAGTTGATATCGTATCTGCTCATAGAACTCCTGAAAAACTTTTTGATTACGCTAACAATGCTCATAAAAGAGGTGTACAAGTAATTATTGCTGGTGCTGGTGGTGCTGCTCATTTACCAGGAATGGTAGCAAGTATGAGTCCATTACCTGTAATTGGCGTACCTGTTAAAAGTAGAAATTCTATTGATGGATGGGACTCTGTGTTGTCCATTTTACAAATGCCTGGTGGTGTACCTGTTGCAACTGTAGCTTTAGACGGAGCAAAAAATGCAGGTATTTTAGCTGCTCAAATTATTGGAGCTTCTGATAAATGTGTTTTAGATAAAATTATTGCTTACAAAGAAGGTCTTAAATTGAAAGTTGAAAAAGCTTCTGAGCGAGTTAAGAAATAAATAAAAACGCAAGCTAATTAGCTTGCGTTTTTTCTTTATTACATTCCTATAAAACTATTTCCTTTAGCATCTTTTTTATTAGGAATATCGGATGTTAAAACTACATCATCAACCCATAAGCTTTGAGTTTTTGGTGCTCCTCCGTTCCAGTATGTAAAAATTAAACTTCTACCTACTTTAGCTGTATCAAATTTTAATGTTTTTAAATGCGTGATTTCTTGTAGTAATTCTCCATTTTTCCAAAACCTTACGATTCCCTCTCCTCCTTCATCTTTAGATTTAGAATGAAATCTTATGTAAAACTCATACGTTTCCCACTCATTAAATTTTGGTAAATGTTCTGGAGTACCAATATTAACCCACTGCTGCCTTCCTTCATAGATATACTTAAACGGATTATCAGAACCTTTCATATCAACATACACATCATTATACCCAATATTTTCACCATCGCTGGTTTCTGAATGAACTCTCAAAAATTTCAACCTATTCCCCTCACCATAAGAATAATAATCGAATCCTTCGGGAAACAATATTCGAATTCTAAACCATAATTCATCTCCTTCTAGTAACTTTTCTGGATGTGGAATATATCCTCCCCAATAACCAAAACCTGTCTCTCCTTCTTCAATAGTCATTTTACAAGACATGCTTCCCTCAAAAACATGTTCATTATCATAAACACTGTTACCTTGAGCTGATAAATTTACTTTTTCTCCTAAAGTTCCATTATTAAAACCTCTAGTTTCTTTCCATCTTCTTTCTTCGGCAGTAGAACCTAGATCTTCATTAACTTCTATTGTAGTTTCGTTTTTACTACATGAAAACATTGCTATGAATAGTAGGATATAGTATACAAAACTGTTAGATCTCATAAAATTTTATTTTGATTTGAAATATAAATAACTACTTAATAAAATAAATATTACTTTCTACATACATTCATCTTCTGCATCTTTAACAATAGCTATTCCTACTCCATTACTTGTAGTCATATCACAAATCACTTGGGGTATTATGATTAACGGATTGTTTTTTATATCAAGTGATATAAGGTTTGGTATATTAGAAATTTCAACAGGTAATTCTTGTAAATTATTCCCCCTAACATTTAGAACATAAAAACTATCAGGTAAATTACCTATTTCACTTGGTAATTCTTCTAAAAGATTATTTTTTAAATATATTCCTCTTATAGATGTTAAGCTACCTATTTCTTTTGGTAATTTAGTTAATCTATTATCATTTAAAGTTAATACCTCTAGGCTTTCTAAACTGCCTATTTCTGCTGGTAAACTAGCTAAAGCTCTACCGGAAATACTCAAAACTCTCAGCCTATTAAGATACTTTATACTTGTAGGAATTTTATAAATATTTACTGCAGCAATAAAAAGTTCAGACACTCTACCATTAGAAACTGTAACTCCATTCCAATTCCCCATTGTTGGAGCTTCTAAATCCCAATTTAAATATGTAAAGGATGTATTATATTGTTCATTAGCTCTATAAAACTCTTCTAAGAAAAGTCGATCTAATTCTAAAGGACTTAAAAAACTCACATAAACAGTATATTCTTTTTCTGAACCATCTTCAGCTGTTACTGTATAGTTCACAGGGTTAGAAAAGTTTTGAGGTGTACCACTTAAAGGAGAGACTTCAGCTTCATCAGACAATAGAATTTCTGGAGTTAAATTAGTAATATCTGTACCTTCAGGAACTTTCAATCTAATCTCATTTAAATCATTATTTATAATTGCTTCAAATGTTTTATCATCAATAGTAACCTCAAACTTAACAACATCTTTAACATTTCTTAATCTTATTATTTTTACTATATACTCTTTTTGAGTTTCACCGTTTTCAGAGGTTACAGTAAACACAACATCTCCTCTAAAGTCTATACCAGTATCAATTGTTGGTGATATTGAAGCTCCTTCGGAAATTTCAATTGTTGGAATAATGCTTTGTAAATCTTCTATTTCTGATATTTGTAATTTAATCTCATTATTTTCAATTACAGCTTCATAATTATCAGATAAATTAACATTATTTTCCTTTAAAAAAGAAAAGTTTAAAATTGAAGCATCACTTTCTTCAGGCTCTTCTTCTAATATTACAATAACTGAATAAGTTACATTATCAAATCCTTCCTTAGAAATTACATAATCTACTGAAGAAGAAAAATCTTGTACTGAATTATTACTAGGGGTTATTGTAGCGCCATTAGTAATGGCTATTGTTGGGATTAATGAAGTTACAGATGTATTAAATGGTAAACTTAAATAGATCTTATTTTCATCTTCATTAACTTCTCCTATTACGTCATTTGATATTGAAGAGTTCTTGTTTGCTAAAAATTGAAAACTTAATATTTGTAAATCTTCATTAACTGGATTATCAGGTAAAGCTTTATCATCATCTGCACATCTGGAGAATAATAGTAAAGAAAAAAATACGATAACCAAATTTAAATATTTCATAATTGTATATTTTATGTTTAAAAACATGACAAAACAACTTATTTCAATCCAACAATAAGTTATGTACAGATAACTAAACTCTATTAATTAAAAAAATGGCTAAGAATATGTTTTTGTTTAAGAATTACACACTAGTTCAACGATCATCACTTCTGTAATGCAGTTTTTATTCTAGTAAATTTATTATCTACATACATTTATCATCATAATCATCTATATACACATTATTATTACTCCTCATATTACAAATTACCTCAGGAATAACTGTTATAGGATTGTTTTTTAAATTAAGGACACTTAGGTTAGATAAATTAGAAATTTCAGTTGGTAATTCTAATAAACTATTTTCACAAACATCCAAACGATATAAATTAGATAGGTTACCTATCTCTTTTGGCAACTCTTGTAATGAATTATCTTTTAAGTTTATTCCTATTAAAGCGTTTAAATTTCCTATCTCTTTAGGTAATACCGATAAATTATTTTGTTTTAGAGATAACACCTCTAAATTTTCTAAACTACCTATTTCTGGAGGTAAACTAGTTAAGTTTGCACTTTGAATAATTAATAACTTTAACTTATCTAGATAATTTATACTTGAAGGAATTTCATTAATATTTACGTAAGCTACTACAAGTTCTGACACCCTGCCATCAACAATTGTTACCCCTGTCCAATTTTCCATTGTTGAAGCTTCTATATCCCAGTCCAAAAACAAATGATACATCGTTAATGAATTATATGCTTTATTAACTCTATAAAACTCTTCTAAGAAAAGTCGATCTAACCCTAAAGGACTTAAAAAGCTTACATAAACAGTATATTCTTTTTCTAAACCATCTTTAGCTGTGATTGTATACGTTACAGGAATAGAAAAATCTTGAGGTGTTCCACTTAAAGGAGAGATCTCAGCTTCGTTAGACACTTGGATTTCTGGAGTTAAATTGGTGACATCTGTGCCTTCTGGAACTTTTAACCTAATCTCATTAAGATCGTTATCAATTGTTGCCTTAAATGTTTTATCATCAATAGCAACCTCAAATTTAATATCCTCTTTAACAATCATTAACCTCACTATTTTTACCGTATACTTCTTTTGTGTTTCTCCATTCTCAGAGGTTACAGTAAATACAACATCATTCCTAAAATCTATACCAGTATCAATTGTTGGTGATATTGAAGCTCCTTCGGAAATTTCAATTGTTGGAATGACAGATGTTAAACTTTCATAACCTGATATGAATACTTTTATCTCTTCTCCTTCAATAATACCTTCATAATTATCCGATAATTGAAAATTATTATTTTCTATTAAAAAAGAAAAGTTTAAAATTGAAGCATCACTTTCTTCTTGCTCTTCTTCTAAAGTTACAATAACTGAATAAGTAACGTTATTAAACCTATCTTTAGAAAGCACATAATCTATAGGTTCTGAAAAATCTTGTGTTATATTATTACTAGGAGTTATTGTAGCACCATTAGTAATTGTTATAGTTGGAGTTAATGAAGTTACAGATGTATTAAATGGTAAACTTAAATAAATTTTATTTTCATCTTCATTAATTTCACCTATGATGTCGTTTGATATTGAAGAGTTGTTATCTGCTAAAAACTGAAAGTTTAAAATTTGTAAATCTTCATTAACTGGATTATCAGGTAACGCTTTATTCTCATTTGTACACCTAGAGAATAATAGTAAAGAAAAAAATACTATAACTAAATTTAAATATTTCATAATTGTTTCGTTCATGTTTAAAAACATGACAAAACAACTTATTTCAATTCAACGATAAGTTATGTACAGATAACTAAACTCTATTCATTTTAAAAAAATTATTTTTCTCTTTACTGTACTGCTGCGGATTCATTTTTAAATACCTTGCAATGTATTTATCTGGCGTATGTTGTAAAATTATTTTTGATCTTTTTACGTTTTCATAAAAAATCCTAAATCTTTCTGTAGCACTTCTGTATTGTAGTAAATGCATTCTATTTTCTCTATCTAGTAATATGTCTTCATGAATTCTATACAAGAGCATTCCTACTTCGTTGTGATTTTTCAAAATTTCTTCTATATGCTCTTTCTTTAAACTTATTAATTCAACATCTGTTAATGCTTCTTGTATTTCTAAAGAAGGAGTTTTATTAACATAACTAGCCAAACTATTAAATCCCAACCCTACTGGAGTCAAGTTTGTTGTTACTTCTTTATCTACATCAATAATGTATTGATGAACAACTCCCTTAATAACTATATTTGAGTATAATTCTACATCACCTTCTTTAAGAATACATTCTCCTTTTTTATAAACTCTTTTTATACAAAAAGACTTTATTGAATCAGACAACTTTTGATCCACTGGAAATGATTCATTCAAAAAATTATTAAAAAGTTTAAAATCTCTATCTTCTATTTTTTGTAACAACATGTTTTTAATGCCAAAAATATTTGTTCGTTCAAATATACTTACATCTATTGACGTTAAGTTATCTTAAAACTGAAGTCATCTTGACTTTTCAATTTTATGAAATTTCTTTAATCCGATTACAATAAATGCTAGGAAATTAAAGCCTTTCCAACTAGTAATTGTGGTGTCAAATCTATTCAATAAAGAACGAA
>NZ_SJXJ01000002.1 GCF_004337695.1 Tenacibaculum sp. M341 | reverse complement strand
TTTCGTTCTTTATTGAATAGATTTGACACCACAATTACTAGTTGGAAAGGCTTTAATTTCCTAGCATTTATTGTAATCGGATTAAAGAAATTTCATAAAATTGAAAAGTCAAGATGACTTCAATATATGAATTTCAACAAAATGAAAGAAACATCAACTTCATATTTCTAACTTCAAACTACTTAAAAAACAAAAAAACCTCACAGAATATCTGCAAGGCTTTGTTTAAATGTTTTATATCTAAATTGAAATCAAAAATTGTTTTAATACAATTCGTAATTCCTAATTCATCATTTGTAATTAAAAAGTTACATCATCAGCATCTGTCCAATTCCATTTTCCTGTAATTACTCCTTTTTCAACTTTTATAACACCTGGATTTGCACGAATTGCCGTTTTTAAAGCTGTGGCATCACAGAATCCAAATACATAAGGTAAATCATACTCTTGTTGCGATTTTGCTAAATCTTCAACATAAGAAGCTGTTAACACGTAAATTTCATATCCTTTAGATTTTGCTTCTTTAGCCACTTTAGCTATAGGAGCAACTCCTTCTTTTTCTAATTTTTCAAAATCACGAAGCACCACTAACATTGCTTTATCTTTTGCTAACATTTGCTCTAATAAATCACCTTCATCAGTATCAATCATAAAATCGTGAATCGGAGGTACTTCTCCATCTCCCTGATACTTCATTCCTTCTGCAATATTAGTACCAACAGAATAAGCTCTAAAATCTATAATTGGTAAGTGTTGTAACACGTAATACACAATTACAAATGAAATAAATATAGAGGTGTAAGTAGTTAACTTTGCTATTTTTAATGATGGTATTTCTTTAATATATTTTAAACCAGCTATTAAAATTCCTATTAAAACAATAAATATTACATTCTTATAAAATGTTTGTTTTGGTGTTATTTTTATGGCATCTCCAAAACAACCACAATCAGTTACCTTATTATAAGTATATGAATACCAGGTTAAAAACAAGAATATTAGTGTAATTCCAAACAAACTCCAAACGGTAAACTTCGGTTTAAATCCTACTATTAACATAATTCCTAAAACCGTTTCAGCTACAACCAATAAGATCGCAAAAATTAATGCATACGGAGTAAAGAATTCTAAATCTAATACTGCTTCACTAAAATATTCTTCTAATTTAAACATAGTTCCTAAAGGATCTATAAGTTTTACAAAACCAGAATAAATAAATAATAGTCCAACAAAAACTCTTGAAATGTGTGTTAAAATTTTTAGCATAGTTATAGGGATTTTTATGTTTACCTTATAAATAAATCGAATTAAAAGTATGTAGTATTTCCCTTGTTTAAAGAAATATCTACGTAAAAATAGCAAATCAAATAGGTTTTCGATTATTTTTATCGAAAAATTTAATTATTTTAATTATGAAATCGATTACTGTTTTCTGTGGATCTAGTGCTGGTTTTCAAAATGTTTACCAAAATATAGCCACAGAATTAGGTGTTTTTTTTGCTAAAAATAACATCGAGTTAATTTATGGAGCGGGCAAAGTGGGGCTAATGGGCATTATTGCAGACGCTGTTTTAAATAATAATGGAAAAGTTACAGGTATTATTCCTGAATTATTAAAAAAAGAAGAAGTAGTACACACGGGGCTTACACAAACATTGTTTACCAAAACTATGAGCGAGCGAAAAGTGTTAATGAGTAAAATGACGGATGCTTATGTGATTTTACCTGGCGGATTTGGTACTTTAGATGAACTTTTTGAGGCATTAACCTTACAACAATTACATATTGAACAAAAACCTGTGGGCATTTTAAACATCAACGGATTTTTTGATGCTACTTTGCAACAGTTGGATGTAATGGTACGCGAAGGCTTTTTAAAACCACAAAATAGAGAAATGCTTGTAGTAGATATTACTATTGAAGGTTTGTTTACCAAACTAAAAAACTATAAAGCACCTCAAAAAACACATGTTATTAATAAAGTGGTAAAATAATATTAGACGTTTTTATTATACTAGTATTAAGTAAACGATTGATAATAAATTTTAAAAATGAATATAATATCCAAATTAGTTTTACTGCTTACTCTAACAAACTCTTTTATTTGTCTAGGTCAAAACCGATATAATAATTTCCTAGTAAATTATGTTGACTCGATAAAAGTAGAATACACCTTAGAGGAAAATCCCATGATTCTTTTTGATGGAGTTTCGATTGATTATAAAAACATCAAAGAGGAGGTGTTTTCTATTTTAAAGAAAGAAATTCATAGTGTAAAATATATCCTTAAAGAAGAATCGGATATATATGGAAGTAGAGGAAATTTTGGAGTAATTTCATTAACATCAAGAGAACATATTCTAAAAAAATTAGATCATCATTTTGTTCATAAACCAAAACGCATTTATGTTTTAAACAACAAAGTAGTTAGTGAACATTTTATTGATTCTTTTGACCGAAATAAAATTCAAGATGTGAAAGTCATTAATGAGCAAAGTAAAATTTCAGAATATACTTCTGAGAATTTTGATCAATTAATTTTAATATCCACAAAAAAGAATGAATAATTTTGCTAGTAACATCGAGCCAACAACTTTGTACTTTATACTCAGTACTTAATTACTAATTAAAAAAATGACAATAAACTGTAAAGGAACGCTAATCGATTTTGATACTCCTAAAGTGATGGGAATTTTAAATATTACTCCCGATTCTTTTTTTGATGGAGGTATGTATAAAAACGAAAAAGAAATTTTATCGCAAACTGAAAAAATGCTGACAGCAGAAGCTACTTTCATTGATGTTGGTGCGTATTCTTCTCGTCCTGGAGCAAAACATATTTCAGAAGAAGAAGAACTTAGTAGAATTCTTCCTGTGATAGAATTATTAGTGCGTCATTTTCCTGATATTATTATTTCAGTAGATACATTTAGAAGTAATGTTGCAACACAAACAATCTCAGCAGGTGCGGCTATCATCAACGATATTTCTGGTGGAAAAATGGATAGTGATATGTTTGCTACTGTTGCAAAATTACAGGTTCCTTACATTTTAATGCATATGCAAGGTACTCCGCAGAACATGCAAGAAAAACCAAGCTATCAAAACATTACCAAAGAATTAATCTCTTTTTTTGCTGAACAACTTTTTAAACTAAAGCAACTGAAAGTAAACGATGTTATTATTGATGTTGGTTTTGGCTTTGGTAAAACATTAGATCATAATTACGAATTACTAAAAAAACTTTCATTGTTTAAAAGTCTAGATGCTCCTATTCTTACAGGAGTTTCCAGAAAATCAATGCTATATAAATTACTCAATTCTTCTCCTCAAGAAGCCTTAAACGCCACTTCTGTTGCCAATACCATAGCCCTTTTAAACGGAACTAATATTTTAAGAGTGCATGATGTGAAAGAAGCTATTGAGGCCGTAAAAATTGTTGAGCAAATAAAAAAATAAGATATAAAATGAAAAAAAAGGGATTTGTCATCATTTGTTCGCTATGGATTTTACAAATTTTAGTTGCATCTTGTTGTCCTGACTCAAAAAGTGTTTATAGTTATATTGTGGAATTAACCGCAGAAAACTATAACATTTCAACTAATGAAAATGCTAATGATATGATTTCTCAAGATGACTTTCGTATCAAGCTTATATTTTCTGAAGATAATGATCGTCTAGCTTTCAACCCTTATTTTATGGTGCACACGGCTAATGCTGCCTTTAGTTGTCATACTTATTTTGGGGGACTTGAACATAAAATCATAGATTTCTCTATTACATGTAATAAAGAAATACTCAATACAAATGCTAATGAGCCAATAGACTACAGTAAATTAAATGTGTATTCTCTTGATACATTAAATAATACAAGTAATGAAAAAATTACTATTCAAGAATGGCTAAACATTATGAATCGTAATGAATATTTATCAGTATTTGAGTGGTATTTTGAGTTTAATACTCATATAGATTCAGATGAGAACTTAAAATTCAAAATTTATTTGAAACAAGAAGACGGAACTGAATTTGAAGTTGAAACTAGTTCTATAGAAATCTCCTAATCTAATATGCTAAATATCATTAATGAACAAGTAAGCATAGATGCAACTTATTGTAACCTTTCTTTCTTTGGAGAAATTAGAAACTCCGAATTAAAAAAACTACTTCATTTAAAAAAGTTAAAACACTTAAATATAGCCATTTCAGATGTATTGGATAAACATCTTAAAATTATAGGTCAATTAGGCACATTGGAAATGCTTGATTTAGATTCAACAGAAATAACAGACAGAGGTATTAAACACTTACAAGAACTGACTCTATTAGAAGACTTGAGACTTAAAGACAATCCTCAGTTAACAGATAAATGTGTAGCGTTTTTATTACATATTAAACAATTAAAATTAGTACATCTTGGTAATACATCCATTACAATAACAGGATTGAAAAAATTGATCTGTAAAAAAGAGTTAAGATTAATCATTTTAAGTTCTGATTTCAAAAACCTCAAAAATGAGTTATTAGAAATTTCTGTTTTAAATCCTAAGGTTGAAATACTTGTTAAAGGGATAGCATTCATATCAAATGGAAAATTTGAATAAAAGTATACTATCTTTATAAAAATAAAATTACAACAAATGAAAAAAGAAAAAACATACAGAACAAATGGTGCTGTAGGTGCCTTGTTAGATGAATATGAAAAAGCCTTACATGAAATGATTGAAGTTATCAATGATTTAAATGATGAAGAGCTAAAAATCATTATTGATAAAAATACTACAGACAATGACTGTAAATCTGTTCAAACTATTCTTACTCATGTTGTACAGAGTGGATACACTTATGCCTTAGAAATCAAAAAATCATTAGGACACGAGATACACTACAGAAATAAAATAACCTTATTAAATGTTCATGACTATCAATTAGCTTTGTTAAAAATGTTCAGTTTTACTGAAAGTATTTTTAATGAAAATCCCAATATTAAAATTACTGAGTATAATTTGAATCAAAAATTTATAGTTAGATGGGGACAAATTTTTGATATAGAACAACTCATGCAACACGCTATTGTTCATATTTTAAGACACAGACGACAAATTGAAAAATTTAAAGCAATTATAAAACTAAAACTTGATTGAAATAGAGTTTGAAACTAGTGCTATACAAATAAATTAATACGCTTTCTTTTCACAAAATAGAATTATAACTAGTTTTGCCACAAATACAGTTTAATAATTGACAAATTGTATTTACAACACATTAAAAATTTAAATTAATATGAAAACAACAATTAAAATTGCTGCCATTGCTATGATGGGAATAGCGCTAAGTGTTTCTGCTCAAGAAAAAGTAACTACTGAAAACGGAGCTAAATCTGATTTTATTTATAAAGATAGTAAAGTCGGTATAGGAACTACCATACCGACTGAAAAACTAGAAATAAACGAAGGAAATTTAAGAATCTTTGGTGAAAATACCTCTAGATACATACGATTTGGTGAAAATAATTTTCAAGGTGCATATATTAATTATGATGGTACTAAAAACATTCTTCATCTTGGTGTTCATCAGTCAAATACTGCTGATATAAATGATGACTATAACTCTCTAAGTATAGTAAGAAGTAATGGATATATTGGTATAGGTACAACCACACCAGCTGAAAAACTAGAAATAAACGAAGGAAATTTAAGAATTTTTGGTGAAAATACCTCTAGATACATACGATTTGGTGAAAATAATTTTCAAGGTGCATATATTAATTATGATGGTACTAAAAACATTCTTCATCTTGGTGTTCATCAATCAAATACTGCTGATATAAATGATGATTATAACTCTCTAAGTATAGTAAGAAGTAATGGATATATTGGTATAGGTACAACCACACCAGCTGAAAAACTTGATGTTAACGGTAACACTTCCATAAACGGTGATATAACTGTTAAATCAGATAAACCTATTTTTTGGTTACATAATAAAGCTATTAATAATGAAAGAAGTGGAGAAATTAGATTAACTGAAACCTCAGGAAGATTTCAAGGTGGTGGTATCAAGTATAATGGTATTACAAATCAATTAAAAATTTTCACTCATAATACAGATGATTTAGATTTAGCTAAAGATTTTGATGCACTTGTATTTAATAGATCAAATGGTAACGCAATGTTTGGATCTAAAGTAGGTATAGGAACAACTTCTACAGGAAACCATAGACTAGCTGTTGAGGGCTCTATTGGTGCAAGAGAAATAAAAGTGGAAGCAAATGGATGGTCTGACTTTGTTTTCTATAATGATTATAACTTACCTACTTTACAAGAAGTTGCACAACACATTAAAGAAAAAGGACATTTAAAAGATATTCCTAGTGCTAAAGATGTTGAAGAAAATGGTTTTTATTTAGGTGAAATGGATTCAAAACTTTTACAAAAAATTGAAGAGTTAACTTTATATACCATTCAACAAGACAAAGAGATCAAAGAACTTAAAAAGCAAAATGCTAAAATTGAAGCTCAAGAAAAGAAAATTGAAAAACTAGAAGCTTTAGTTGAACAATTATTGAAAAAATAAGTTCTTACTCCCCCTTTCTTTTTAGAAAACATTAACGAATCCATATTGATAATCAAAATGATATCAATGTGGATTTTTCTATTTTTGTAAATAAAACTAAACCCATTGCAAATGAAAAACAAAATTATAAAAGGAATCACCCTCTCTTTTTTTACAACTCTTATAATTGCTTTTGTGGCATATAAATCAGGATATTTTAAAAATCAGCAACCTACAAATAATTCAACTATAAAAGTAGACTCAATTAAAAAAATTCAACTCTTATCTTCTTCTAAATTAATCGTTTTAAAAGATCATGAAATGGTAATTAATGATTCTGTAAAAAAAGAAATGGACTCTATGTCTATAGAGTCTGATAAAATTATTCTTTCTAGTTCTAAATCGGGAATAATATTTACTCAAGACGATTTAAAGAAAATGGCGGACTCTATAAAAACTAATTCTTCTAAAAAATGATGTCTTTAAGAGAGTTATACGAACTACTTGAAGTTACTTTCATTAGCTTCTTTTTTTTAGCACTTGTTTTTATTCCCATGGAAAAAGTTTTTCCTGCAAAAAAGAATCAAAAACTCTTTAGACCGAAATGGTTCCTTGATTTCTGTTTTTTTCTTGGTCAATATTTTCTTTGGAGTAGCTTAGTACTATTTACACTAAATTACTTTGGTGAATACTTAACTTCAATTATCCCTAAGCCTTTTCAATTAACAGTTAAAAATCAGCCTTTTATTTTACAAATAATTGAAGTTCTTTTACTAAGTGATTTTTTAATTTATTGGGGACATCGTTTACAGCATAATGTTGATTTTTTATGGCGTTTTCATAAAGTACATCACAGTGCTGAGCATCTCGACTGGTTAGCGGCTCATCGTGAACATCCACTTGACTCCATTTATACTATTGGTTTAATTAATCTACCAGCATTTGTTATGGGCTTTCCTTTAGAATCTATTGCTGGTATTATTGCTTTTAGAGGTATTTGGGCTATCTATATTCACTCTAATGTTAGATTACCTATTGGACCTTTAAGAATCTTAATTGGCGCGCCTGAGTTACATCACTGGCATCACGATTTAGATAGAAGAGCTGGTAATTATGCTAATATTTCTCCTATTATGGACATCTTATTTGGCACTTATAAATGCCCTAATCATGAACCTGAACAATTTGGTATTATAGAGAAAAGTCCAAAAACCTATTTAGGACAAATAATTGCACCATTAGTTACTAAAAGAATTTGGAATTATTTTTTAAAAAAAACTAAAACATAAACAATTCTCAAAAACGTCTTTGTGAACGAAACGCAGTGTAGTGAAACAATCTGTTTATTTCTTTGGTAATTAATTGTGAATACTAAATTTTTTCAAATTTACAATCTTATCAATTTCTAATGTTATTTTTTCAACTTCTGGATGATAATAATCCCTAAGTATTATTCGTATATTATTTAAACTATCCCCTTTTATTTCTATGACTTCTCTATCATGGGGATATTCTCCAACATAAAACTTTTTTAATGTATCTGTTTTAATTTTTTTTAGTTTACTGTAAAAATTATAAACCTTTTTCTTATTCAATACTTTCTGATAAATTATTGTGTCTTTACAATTCTCAAAATCACAATCATAATGTATTCTCAAACTATCTTGATTGATTACGTATTTGTACATAACACCTTCACTTCCATACCAATTAGTATATTCTAAACTGAAACGATCAATTTTATAATCACTGCTACAAAAACTAAATGTTAATACTATCATTGATAGTAGCGTATAAAAACCATTCTTTTTCATATAATGTAATCTACTTTAAATTTTATTTATACATAACAAAGAGAACTGATGTATTTTTCAAAACAAATTTATAGAAAACGATGTGAGTATCATCATTTCAATTTAGTCTAAATGGTATTTTTATACTATTTTTCATAAACTCCCCCCTTCAAAATTATCCATCAAAAAAAACCAACGCAACCATTACAACTTTTTTTCATCTACTTAAAAAACAATACCAATGAAAAAAATTATTCTATTAGCCTTTGCTATCATTACTATTAGCTGTACTAATAATAACGAGATTATTGATGACAACATAGAATACCAAGATATTGTAGCCTATAAAGATGTTATTATAGACGATGCTATTGAAGGAGAAATCAACTTTATGCCTATTGAGGTTTACAAAGCTGAAGGAATAACTACACCAAAACTCCAGTTAAAATTAGCTACAAAGCAATTTTATGGTTGTGTAAACTATGGCATTTCTTACAATATATTTAAACGAGATGATGAGTTAATTATACGATTCAACAAAATAAAAGAACCAACAATCTGTTTAACTGCTACAGGTCCTGCAACAGCGTATATTGACTTACCTGAAACTTTTAATAAAATTACTTTTATAAACGGAAAAACCATAGATACTTATAACATTGCTATTAGTACAGAAAAAGTATCATTTACAACTATAACCAGTAATTTTACAAACTCGCTATACAATCATACCTTCAGAATTCCACAAAATTCTTTTGCTTTTGTTTGTGGCACCAATACGAATAATACACATATTTACAACGACTTCTTAACCATTTTAAGAGAAAATCCAAATTTTACTGAATTCGAATTTAATGGAGAAGGAAGAATTCCCTACCAAGAAACCTCTAGTGGAAACTGGGTCAATCATCCTTCTAAATATTTCACGTATACCAATAATACTGAATTTGAAAATCTAGATAACATACTAGATACTTTTGCTTCTGAAAATATTGAACCAAATACAGGAGTAACAATTGCTATTTTCAGTTGGAATAATCAAAAATTCTATAGTTGGGATTAAAAATACAAGTCCCTAAAATACTTTATAAAAGCGTATGATTACATACGCTTTCTTTTTTATGGCATAGTAGTTGTTAAATTTTGTTAAAACCAAAAATTGTTCACACCAAGCTTTTAACAATTTTATTAATTATTAAAACTACTTTATTATGAAAAGAAAGCGTATTTCAGATATTAACGCGGGCTCTATGGCAGACATTGCCTTTTTACTTTTAATCTTCTTTTTAGTAACTACTACTATGGATGTTGATAAAGGGATTTTCAGAAAAATAGCCGAAAAACAAACTCATCCTACTAATATCAAACTACACGATAGAAATGTATTTGATGTAAACATTAACAAAAACAACGAAATTTGGATTAGCGACCGTGTGGTAGCAGCTAATGAAATTCAGAAAATGACGTTAGAGTTTATTGATAACGGTGGTGGAAAAGACATCGATGGTAATTCTTGTGATTGGTGTTCAGGTACTAAAAAAAGTAATTTATCAGATCATCCATCAAAAGCTTTTATTACCATTGCTGCTGATAGAGATGCCAGTTATGAAACCTATGTAATGGTATTAGATCAGGTAAACGCAGCCTATGCTACTTTAAGAAACCAATTAGCTTATAAAATGTATGGAAAAAACTACCATGTGTTAGAAGAAGAATTCAGAAAAACAAGAAATCCTAAAGTTTTAGATCAAATTAAAACGGTACGTACTAAATATCCATTGTTAATTGGCGATTTAGAAACGACAACAAATATGGCACAAAAGTAAATTATTAGTACTTTTACGAAAATGTCATTACGAATGTAACGTAACACCATGAAGTAATCTGCTTGTAAACATATAGATTCCTTCGTCATACCTTTTCGGAACGACAAAACAAAGGATATCAATCTTACTTTTTATATTGTAACCATTATATGTTAGATTTTATTGAATTTTCTGTTTTAGATATACTTGACATTATACTTGTTGCCGTACTGTTGTATTATATTTATAAACTACTAAAAGGTACAGTAGCCATAAACATTGTTATAGGTATTGCTCTAATTTTTTTAATCTGGAAAATTACGCAAGCCCTACGCATGGAAATGTTGAGTGGTATTTTAGGATACTTATTATCTGGAGGAGTTATAGCCTTAATCATTGTATTTCAACAAGAAATAAGAAAATTCTTATTAATGATTGGTACTACTAACTTTTCTGCTAAAAGAGGATTTTTAAATCAGCTAAAATTTTTACAATCTGAAATTAGTACAGAAACAGATGCAGATACCATTATAAAAACTTGCATTCAATTTTCTAAAACTAAAACAGGAGCTTTAATAGTTATCGAGAGAACCAATAAATTAGACTTTTTAGTTAGCACTGGTGATACCATGAATGCTTTGGTAAACACTGCTATTTTAAATAGTATTTTTTATAAAAACAGCCCTTTACACGATGGGGCTACCATTATACGAGACAATTATGTAATTGCTTCTCGAGTTATTTTACCTGTTTCTGAAAACACTAAAATCCCTGCTCGTTTTGGTCTTAGACATAGAGCAGCCATAGGTATTACAGAAAAAACAGATGCTGTATGTATTTTAGTTTCTGAAGAAACAGGTGAAATTTCTTATATAAAAGATGGTAATTTTGTGTTGTATAAAACGATTGAAGTATTAACAGAAACCTTGAAAAAAGATTTATCATCATAAAAAAAATCCGATGTTGAAGTGACCAGTTTCAACACCGAATTTGAACCAAATTTAATTATTTTTCATTGCTATTTATTTTATTACTATTTTCTTAACCATAGGCAGCTTTTTAGTATTGTCATTAATTTCTAAAATATACAGTCCTTTAGACAAATCACTAACTGACAACTCAGTACTCTGAGCGTCTATTAATGTTCGTTCTCTTACAACTTTCCCTTGCAAGTTGATCAATCTAACTACCGTTCCTTCAGCAAACTTGTTAGCTATATTATGAATTCTAATAAAGTTTGTAGCTGGATTTGGGGATGCTACAATTTCTGATAATGATGTATTTTTTTCATTATCTACTTCAGATAAAGCTACTACTCTATTTAACGCATTACAGTTTGGTTTATTGGCACTTGTACTTAAATAAATTGTAAAGTTTTTAGTTTTTGAAACAAACACTAAATTATCTCCATCTAAGGTTACCCAATAATTACCATCTAACCCTGCAAAACCAGAACTACTAAAGGTAATATCAGGCTGTGATTGATTAAAATTATGTGTAATACTTGGTATTAAATTATTCCACCAAGACGGCACTCCATTATTTGTGTTTATAGACAGTTGCCATAATCCGCTATCTGCTAAATTCCAATTAATAGTAAACTTATCAATATTACTCAAATCTGGACCACCAGTACCTAAAACAAAAACATTATCATATGTAGTATTAATACTTGGTAACGGATTGCTTACTGGAGTATTAAACTCACAACCAGATGGATTACCTCCACCAGGGGCAACAACACTTACGGTAGCACTTTTAGTATCTTGTAAAAGTCCATCACTTACGGTAAGTGTTACATTATAATCTCCAACTACAAGATACTCATAAAAAATCATTTTTCCAGTACCTGTATTACCATCTCCAAAATCCCATGAATAAGTTAAAGAATCTCCATCAATATCAGAAGAATCTGAGGCATCAAACTCCACAATCAACGGCACTGTTCCAGATGCAGTACTTAACGTAAAATCTGCTACTGGTGCTGTATTTACAGGTGTATCACTTACAGAAATTGTTACCGTTTCGGTACTTTGTTTTGTTCCATCACTTACAGTTAGTTCTACAATATAACTTCCTGTTGTGGTAAACTCATGTGATATTATTTCACCAACACCAGTATTTCCATCACCAAAATCCCATGCATACGTAATTGCATCTCCATCTGGGTCATAAGATCCTGAAGCATCAAACTGAATCGTTAAAGGCGATTGCCCCGAACTAGTACTATTGGTAAATGCTGCTACAGGTGCCCTATTTTCTTGAACAGAACCATCAGGTTCTAATCCCCAAACCAATACACCTTTATGATACAAGGTGACCATTACATGCTCTTTAAACGATTTTTTTCCTGGATCGTAAGAAAAATCATTCGATTGATTGTGTGTTTTAAATCCTGAATGATGCAATCTAGTAACTATTTGTCCAGATTTAGAATTGGCATTCAAATTACCAGATGCATTCGTAAACCCTAGCTCTACATAATTCTCTGCTCCTAAAGCATCATACAGACCAGTTACCCCTTTTGGCTGCGAGTAATCAATATTAAAAACCATTGCATTGGTATGCTCTGGAGTAAACCAGTATCGAATTTTAAAATCCTTTAATGGTAAATTTTCATCCGATTCGTTTACAATTTGAAACGCAGGTTTTAATTCTGATGAATTAACTCCAGCACTATTGTCTTTATATTCAATACTAAAATCTGTATTTGGTAAATTCGTAAGCCTATCATCAACAGTGACTGTAATTTCTGTAAACTCTCCTGTTAAGATTCCATCTGCTTCTACCAATGCCAATTTAATAGTATGATTTCCTTCCGATAAATTAGTCACAGTGATTGGAGCAATTGTAAACAAATCACTCACTTTTACATCATCTAAAAAGTAAGCCACATGTCTTCCCCCAACAGCTAAATCCCATAAAATAGTAGAAAACTCTATATTAAAATCTGGAGCTACCAAACCTCCATTTGAAGGTGATTCTATTATTACTGTCGGATCTTTTGGCAACGGATCATTGGTTACCGTAACGGTAATTGTGTCTCCTAATTCTGTTAACGAATTATCACTACGCTCCATTTGTAAAGTAAGTTCATGAGTTCCTTCCGATAAACTAGTTAAGTCATCATGCACTCCTTCCGAAGTAATTAAACCTCTATCCTGTCCATCAATTCGGTATCGTAACTGAAATTGTTGTGATGGTAAATCCCATCCTTCCGTTTCAAACTCAATTGAAATTGGTGCATTTACCAACTGTCCGTTGGTTGGCGACGTAAAATATACATCAGGTAACGGACCAATTGGAGTATCTGCATCACCACCATGTAAAGTCCATAACACCGCTGCATCAAACATTTTCAACCCTTGCTCGGTTAATAAATGCATAAACTGATCACGCAATGGAAAAGCAGTTCTTCTTGATGGAATCGTAGCACTAGCTTCATAACCAAATAAAATAGGTTTGTCACCTGCTTTTGCAATTACTATTGCTTCTGCTGATGGACTACCAAAAGGGAAACTTTGTGTAATACTATACATTGCTGCTTGTGCTCCTGCATTGGCTGCCATAGGGTGATTAGGTGCTTCTATCGCTATTTCTGAATATCCTTCTCTTGTAATACCAAAACCTGTATCTAAAGAACCCGATGTCATTCTTAAGCGATTATACATAAAAGGGTTCCAAGTTAACAAGGGTACTCTAGCTCCTTCTAAGTCATTTCCTAACTCTCTAGGGTCTACAGTAGCAGAAATCAATACTAAATCAAAAGGATTTGCAGATTGAGGACTTGTTGCTTCCTCGTCTGAATACAAGGTAATTGTAAAACCTAACTGTTGCTCTAACCTCGATTTAATACGCTGATCTTCGCTCGATAAATTTGTTTTATCTCCTACTACAAATAGTACTTTAATTGTGTTTTTATACTTCACTTTAGCTTCTGGTGTAATAGAAGCCGTTTTTCCATTGTTATAAAACACTTTTGCGGTAACTACATAAGTTTTCCAAATAATTGGTTGCCATTCGCTTTCAAACGGAGCTTTGTCTACTGTTTCAACCAAATTACCATCTACATAATAGGCTACCTTGGTAATACCTTTAATGTTACTATCAATAGATAGTTTTATAGGATCTGAAGTACTTATTTCTGCTCCATCTGCTGGCGAAGCAATTTCTAATAATTGCGTATCATTATTATTTAATTCTGCTCCATCTATTTGGTTGATATATGCTATAAGCTGATCAATTTCTTTTTTACTCAATGAAGATACGTTTCCGTGTGCATCATTGGTATTACGTGTTGTTAATACCTCTTCAATAGTCTTCGCAGAACCATCGTGTAAATAAGGTGCCGTAGCCCAAACATCTTTTAAAGTTGGTACATCTAAACCTAGCAACGTATTTTTAAGTCTATTACCGCTAGTAGCAACTACTGTACCTACATCGTGAAGTTTTCCTGAAGGGCTGTCGGTAAAAATACCTCCACTATGGCACGAAGCACATTGTAAATCTTTAAAAATTTCCTTTCCTGCAACTCCATCTGCTGTTAATGAACCATCATTGTTTTTATAAGGACTCGGTTCAAAAGTATCTAACGACTCTATATAAGCTGTTAAAGCATCTAAGTCCACTGATTTTCCTGCTTTGGTATCCCCTAAAGTTAAAGCTGTAGTTCCTTCATTAAAATCTGAAGTATTCATAAAACCTTGTCCTTTAAAATGTGTACGAATATCATTTTCAAAATCTTGAATTTCATCAAAATTTGCACTCCAATGCACTCTACCATGTCCAGTTCCTGCTCTACCTACTAACGAAATGGTATTTCTTAACCCTTCTCCTCTATCGGTAAAATCCCAAGTTCTTCCATCTTGAGTTCCGTCCACATGACAACTTGCACAACTTACATAACCATCGGTACCCATTTTTAAGTTTGCAGCATCGTAAAAAATTTGTTTTCCTTTTAATACCGTTGCAGATAACAATTCATTTTTTACTGTAGTTACTGTTTCTAAATTATGTAATACTGTAGTTCCTTCGGTTACCATATTTGTAGCATCTAAAACAGAAACAGTACGATCCATAAAGTTTTTCACAAATAAACGATTGGTACTTTTGTCAAATGCCATTCCTTGTGGCGATTTACCAACTTCTTGTTTTAAAATTTCCAATCCAGTATTTGGGTCTACTACAATAATTCTATTATTTCCTTGCATGGTTACAAACAAATAATTTCCTGTAGGACTATACAATGCTGACGAAGGTTGTCCGTGATTATCAAAATCTAGTCGATCATTTAGTTTTTCTTTACCAGATACCAAATCAATCGGAGAAATTGCTGTTCTTACACTATTATCAAAAGTAAGTGCCTTTCCATCTCTTGCATGTCCTCTTAAAATATTATCTTTTTTAGCTACAGACCATGCTGTTTTATTATTAGGATGAATACTAATACCAGATACATAATTTGGCAATCCACGTGCCTCATTTCCATTATCTACTGTAAAATCATCTAATGGCAATGCAATAGTTTTAGTATTTAATGTTTGTAAGTTTATTTCCCAAACTTGTCCTTCTTCATCTGGAGAAATAAAACGTGTTACTAACATTTTTTTTCCATCGCCTGTAATTGCCATTGCTCTTGGAGTAGTTCCTAAGAATAATGAATTGACAATACTTTTAGTCGTTGGATTTATTTCTATGATCTCTCCAGAACCAAATGCCGAAACATAGGCCTTTGTTAAATTTGGTGTAAACACTATCCCATATGGTCTAGTTCCTCTTGTTAGTGCTATAGTATCTTGCACAACTCCATTGGTATTTAACACATATACTTCGTCAGAATCTCTACATGTAATCCAAGCATTATTAGCTGCATCTAACGCTACACTTATCGGATCTTTCCCTACTGTTACCTCTTTGATTATTTTAAAAGTATCTGCATTGATAAGCGTTACTGAATTATTATCAGGATTTACTGACCAAACAATACGATTGACTTCATCTACAATAATTGGTCCCGATTGTGTTGGTAAAGTACTTGCCAATGGCTCAGAAACTACGATAGATTTAGAGGCTACTGTAAACCCTCCATTATTATCAGATACTTGCACTTGAACAGTATAATTACCAGCAGCTGTATAGTTATGCGCTACTTCATTAGTAGTCCAGTCTGTTTTTGCTGATCCATCTCCAAAATCCCATCGATAACTCAATGCATTTCCATCAGGATCAGTTGCATTTGCTGTAAATGTTACTTGATTACCAATAGTTACTGGAGAAGCCACATTGGTATCTATACTGGTAACCTCTGGCGATTGGTTAGACGAATTGCCTCCTGTAGTAAAATAAAAGATATATTCTTCCATTCCATTTCCTACAGCATCTTTAATTCCTCCTGCTACAAATTTTACTTCATAAGTAGTATTAGGTAATAAATTCTTTTTAGGCGCATAATTAATTACTTGGTAAGAAGTAGTTGTAACATCTCCCTCAATTACCTCTCCACCCAAAGGACGTACTTGTATCGTTTGATCATTTAAAGTAAGATCGTTTAACGTTTCATTAATTACAAAACCTATAGTAGATGTGATAGGCTGATTGATAGCTCCTGAAATTGGAAAATGATGTCCTACTGAGGGACCTTTAGTATCTAACTCATCTTGATGTGCAAAAATAGAGGTCTTATCATCTCCACTTGCTACCAAAATATGTCCAATTGGCATCCATTGATTGTCTATAAATTGTAATGTTTCATCACTTGACGGAGGAAAAAATTCATGATCTATTTCCATCGTTTCAAAATTGAACTTTACCCCTCTATCAAACCTTCCTGAGAAACCAAATTCATCTTGAAAAATCATGTAACGCCCCAAAGTAATTTGATCTGAGTGTAAACTAAACCCTCTTTTTACATTGGTTGGATCACTAATATCAAAACCAACCAACGCATCTGGTTCTTGGTTACCACTCATAAATACTAGGTAATTTCTCCATAATTGAATTCCTGTACTGTATTGCTCATGGGGAATATCTCCTCCAAAAGCTCCTAAAAATTTAATATTATCAGGATCTCCAAAATCAAACACATTAATAGCGCCTGTTTGTGGTGCGTAAAAAACATAGTTCCCTACACGCACTACTACATCTGGTACTGATGCATTTACAGGAATGTTATCTACTTGTTTTCCATCTCGCATGTCAAATACTCGATTGCCAACAATCGTATGAGGAAAAGTTTCTAGATTATCGTAATTCGCCTGACCGTCTTTTACAGTGTATAAAATATCAGAAGATGTTACTGGTTTTCTATTTAACATATCTGACAAGTCTAAATACTTATAACCGGTACCTTGTAATTCTGGCACTGAATATTCCCTGTAAAAAAGGTCTCCTTCTAACTTCCACCAACGGTGTCCGTTATTCGCGTCTTCACTAAATTGTACTCTTTTAGGTGTTGTAGGATTTGAAATATCCCAAACTCCTGTACCTGCTTGTCCGTTAATCATTAAATAATTACGGTGGTAAGTATTGATACGATCTCCTTCTGGAAAATTGGCTAAAAAAGTTCCTTTTGGCCAAGTTTGCTTTGTCATTTCTGGTCCTTTGGTTCCGTCATATACGGGTAACGCCGATCTTACTGCAAGACCTAGCGAAACAAAAACGAATAATAAATACCAAATAGAACGGTTGACTTTTTTCTGTGTTTTAAAAATACTTTTGATTTGTATTTTACTTTGAAATTTCATGATAGATTTTTGTTAGTTTTTCATGGTTGACTGTCTAACACCAAAAGTTTTTACGCTTTCTATTATATCCTTTTTCATGTGAAGGTAAACCTACTGTTTATAGAGATTTACCTCAACATGAAATTCCCTTTTATCAACGACTCATACATGCATAGAAACTTGTTGATAAAGGTTGGTTATCGCCCTGCGATTAAACTATTTTTTACTTTTTGGTTATTTTCTTTCTTATAATATTTCCTTGAGAATCTGTGATTTCAAGAACATAAATTCCTTTCAGTAATCCTTGAGTTGAGATCGTAACCTCAGATTCTGATGTAAACTTTTTCTCGTTTAATAATTGTCCTCTTAAATCCATTAAACGGATAGTTCCTTTTAAATTCAAGCTATTCAAAGACTCTTTTCTTTCTTTAAAAAAGACTGAAATAAAATCTTCCGTCGGATTCGGTCCTATACTAGTGATTATACGTTGCGTATTTTGAGATATAACCGTGGTTTCGCAATTTGGTTTATTAGCTGAATTGCTGAAATAAATACTGAAGTTTTTATTTTTTGAAACCATTACAAAATTACCTTGATCTATTGCCACCCAATAACTACCATCTAAACCTGCGAAACCAGAATTGGTAATTGTTACTGCTGGTTGCGACTGATTAAAATTTTGAGTTACTAAAGGCAATAAATTTTGCCACCAAGAAGGCGATCCATTATTGGTACTCATAGAAAGTTGCCATAATCCGTTGTTTTGTAAGCCCCAATTAATACCAAAGTTTGTTACATTACTTAAATCTGGTCCGCCTTGACCTAGTACGTGTATGTGATTGTAAGAGGCACTAATCGATGGTAATGGATTTGCCAATGGTGTATTAAAAGTACAACCTACTGGTGGCGAATCATCTGTTACCGTAATTACAGTAGTTGCTGAATCTTGTAAAGTACCATCACTTACTGTTAATGTTACATTGTAAGTACCTGGTTGTAAAAAAGTATTCGCAACAGTTACTCCTGTATCTGTATTTCCGTCATCAAAAGTCCATGCATAGGTTAATGCATCTCCATCTGGATCGAAAGAACCACTGGCATCAAAATTTACTTGTAATGGTGCTGTACCAGATACAACACTACTCGCAAACATAGCTGTAGGTGCTTTGTTTTCACTCGTGTTAGGTTTGTAAATTTTAAATGCTCCTGCTAAATGCATGTAACTCATCATGTATAACAATCCGTCATAATAACGATACATTCCAGAAGGTGGTGATAATTCATATAACTCATCTACAAATGGCCAAACTTTTGCATCTGCTATAGCTAAACTTCCTACTGCATTACACGCCACCAAACCAGGATTATGATCAAAAGTAATTGGTGTGGTACCATCTAAACTCCACGAACCTTCATAATTTGGCTTGTCTTTAAAGAAATCAATTTGATTGTTAATGATTGTTTGAGTATTGTTTTTACTTTTTTGAAACCATGCAAAATCAAATCCCATATTCATAATTACTCGCCAAGCATCAAACCCAAAATGCCCACGATTTAAGTCATCTTTAGGACTCCCATCAAATCCAGAATAATCTGGAGTTAATCCAGTTACTGGATGCGCAGCTCTTGGTAATAAATAATCTCTACTTCTGGTAGCCATATCTGCCCATAAGTCGTTATTATTATCTGCATACATTGCCCAAAGATCATAGAATGCCGCCAAATGATAAGAAGGATCTGTAAATTGTGCCGAGTCTCCACAAGGAGTAAACACTATTTGTTTCTCGTTTAAATCAATTAAATTGGTTGGACATTGACCGCTATTTGCACTTGCTTTGTTAATCATATTATCTAAAATATAATTTGCTTGTGCTTTGTAATTAAATACGTCGGTTTCTGAATTAAAATTACCCGTTCCTTGTTGGCTACCCCATCTTGCATCAGCAAAAAATAATGCAGTAATAAAATACTCTTCGCCATCTGGGGCAGAGTTTGGATCTATCATCCCATAATCTGTAGTGTTTAATTGCCAAGAAAACAATCCTTCTCTGGCGTCACCTGGCTTATGCTGACTGTATGTTTTTGCAAATTTCCAAAGCTTATCAAAAGCTTCTTTTTTATCTAATTGCACACAAATCATCATTCCATAAGACATTCCTTCAGAACGAATATCATTATTTCCTGTATCTAAAATATAAGCCATATCATTGCCTACCTCGTACAGCAATCTTTCTGATGTTGCATCTCCATTTACAAAATATCGATTCCACAATTGATCTAATTTTTGTTGAACAGCCGCTTCGCTTCTTCCTGATTCTACAAACATATTACGATACACATCTGTTACAAACGATGGTTGGTTTGGAATGACCGGCGCTGGTCTTGTATCACCACCAGCATCTGATTCATAAGTAAACGTTATGGTTGAATAATTGAAAGATCCTTTATCTATAAAAACTCTCATTACTTGCTCACCTGCACTAAGTGTAACATTCGATATTTTTTGAGATACATAACTAGACCATCCACCTGTAGCTGCTACATTTTGTACTCCTGTTACATCTACACCATCAAATTCAATATGGTAAGCTCCTTCTGATACTGCTGAAGCGACTAATACATCTAATGAATACACACCTGCCTGAGTAACATTAACCGTATATTCTATCCATTCTCCGTCTGCTGTAAAACCAATATTGCCGCCATCACCTCCAGATTCTGTATCTACATCTTCCTCTGGTCTTATCCCATCACCATCATTTCCTATCGTAGTATCATGATAAGCTACAATCTCTCCTCCTAAATCAAAAGAAGTCGCTTTTATTTTTCCAGGTATTGATTGCGGTTGACCATTTACATACGGTACTTGTGGCGGTAAAGGCACATCTTCAAAAACAACGTTAATTTTATGATTGGTAGTTACATTTGTAAAAGTATAGGTATTTACTGCACCAATTGAAGCGCCATCTACCAATACATCTCCTATTTTATAACCTCGATTAGCTGTTATATCAAAAGTTTGATTTTCATTTTCAGAAATAATTACATTTCCTGATGGTGATATTGATCCTCCAACATTAGTAGTTGCCTCAATGGTGTAAGTTACTCCACAAGCTGGAATACTCGGATCTAACATTGATGCTGGAATGATAGAGGTGTTTTTTATAGAGTTTACATCTGTTACCGAAATTTCCTCTGCAAAATTGGTAGCCCAACTTCCGAATTTTCCATCGGTAGTAACATCTAACTCACTGTTTGGTGAACCACAATCGTTATTATTCACAGCTCCCCAAGACCAACTTAACCATCCTATTTGTTCTTCTTGTAATCTCTTAATCATTTCTACATACGGAAAACTTTGTCCGCAAGCTATAGGAGAGGCTACTTTTTGAGGACCTTCACCAATGATATAAGGTAGTTTTTTAGCTTTTGCATCTTCAATCATTAAATTTAATCGATCTACTTTTGCTTGATCATCACCATTTGTCCAATAGGTATGAACAGCAAAAATGATGTTGTGTAATGGATCAAATTCTAACAATTCATTTCCTCCTTCTAAAAAATAACTTTCTCTATTACCATATCCTCCACAATCAATCATCAAAGGCGTATCAATACCTGCTTCTCTTAATTGTGTAATTGCATCTTTGTAATAAGCAACCCATTGTGCTGTAGTTTCTGAACCGTTTCCTACCTCATTACCAATGTTTACAATAAGCCATTTCTTATACTTTTGTATGGTTGATAATACTGCTGGACGCTTCCAATAATCTAATAACATTTGTAGCTTACTAAAATCTCCTGTAGCATCGTGTAATTCTGCTACAGGGATCATTGAGTTTTGTATACTGTTATTAATTAACTGATCGAATTCAGCTTCGTTACCTTCTGTTGTCCATACTAAACGAACTGCATTAGAACCTGTTTTGGCTATTTCTGGTAAAATAACATCTCCGGTTCTATCTTGCGACCAAATGAACATTTCATTATATCCTCGCATGACAATTTCTTCATCGCACGAGCTGTAAATTTTTCCATTTTCAACACGAATTGTGTTTTGTGAAAAGACGTTTTGATGAAAGGCACCGAATATAATCAGTGCTATTAAAATTATCGTTCTTTTTAAAATAGTTTTCATCAATTTTTGGTTTTAGAATCGTTTGATTATCTTTTTAATAATCGTCTGATTTCCTTTTTGTAAATGGATAAAATACATACCGCTTTCTAGTTTACTTAACTCAAAAACTTTACTTTTTGCATCGTCTGTAATTTCTTGTTCAGAAATAATTACACCTGAATAGTTAGCGATTTTAACTGTGGTGTTTTTTAAACTTGTATCTGACTCAACTAACAGTTCATTTAAAACTGGGTTAGGTGATACGGTAAGCGCTATTGGGTTTATTCCTACTGAATTTTCACAAACTGGTTCTTGTGAACTTGTACTGAAGTAAATAGTAAATCCTTGTGATTTTGAAACTAACACAAAATTATCATTATGAATGCTTACCCAATAACTTCCGTCTAAACCAGGAAAACCTGAGTTAGCTATTGTAATTTCTGGGTTCACTTGATTAAAATTTTGGGTAATTTTAGGTATAAAATCATTCCACCATGAAGGCTGACCATTACTTGTATTCATAGAAAATTGGTACAAACCGTTATTGGCTAAATTCCAGTTGATCGTAAAATCTACAACATTGCTAAGATCTGGTGCATTACCAAAAGTAAAAATATGATTATAAGTTGCATTTATAGTTGCCAAAGGAGTAGCCAAGGGTGCTCCAAAAGCACAACCTCCTGGTCCTTCACCTTGAGTTACCATAATTGATTTACTAGTTGAAACTTGAACTTCTCCATCATTAACCGTTAATACTACCATATACTCACCTTCACCTACAAAAGTATGTCTTACTTGTAAACCTGTAGCTGTGTTACCATCACCAAAATCCCATGAATATGTTAATGAATCTCCATCAGGATCAGATGAATCAGAAGCATCAAAAGCCACTGTTAACGTATCACCAACTACGGCTTCATTTGTAAATTGAGCAATTGGCAATTGGTTTTCATCTCCTATACCTCCTATTACATTTGGTATTTCTGGTTCAAAATAAGGCTTTAACACATCTAATTTCCATTGATTTACTGTAGCCCAATCGTCTTGTAAAATTCCACCAGTATCTCCTGAATTAGGATTCATACACCAGAAAGTCCAAGAATATCTACTCCCCATAAATTGCATTAACTCGGTAAACCAAGTGTATGAAATGCCATTAAAAGCATCTTGATTTTTAATTCCGAATTCTCCAACAAATAACGGAGATGTGTTTTCTTCGTATAAATATCCAAAATTGTCATTCCAAATAGAAGACATATTGTCTGGGAAATTAGGCTCATTAAACCAATCTTGAGCAGATACTTCTGGTCCATATTCATGAGCAGAATACACTAATTTACTTTGATCAGACAATTGAACAGGATACTTTCTTGCTCCCATTAATTGACCTCCCCACCAATAAGAATTTCCTTCAAACTCTCCAACTCCTTCTACTATAATTAGTACATTTGGATTTACCTCTAAAATTGCATTCCCACATCTTTCAGCTGCTTTATTCCAATCTGTTGCCGGATTACTGTTACCCCATGTAGATCCATGAGGTTCATTATTTAAATCCATTCCTACAACTGCCGAATAATCTTTATAACGTTCTGCTAAAAAAATCCAATCGTTAATCCAACGTTCTTCTGAATACTCCTCTGTATACCAATAATCTTCATCTAAAAAGGCATCAGAAGCTCTCGAATGATTATCTAATACAATTTTCATGTTATTATCTTGACACCATTGTACAAAAACATCTAACAAATCAATTGGTTTTGTTATGTTGGTTTCTACCTCATTCATTGGCGAAATACCTGTGTAAGCATCTGAACCATAAGAAGGAATGGTTATTGTAGTTTCTGCATTTAACATTTCATTACACCAAGGTAAACGTATGGTGTTAAAACCTAAATCTTTAATTTGCTGTAAAACACTTTTCATATCTCGGGTCCAAATACCATGAGGCATAAAATTTTGCGTTTCAAAACCAAACCAATTTACTCCTGTTAATCGAACTTCTTTACCTCTGCTATCTATTAATTTATTACCTGATACCGACAAGTAATTTTGCTGTTGTGCCATTAATAATGCAGAAAAGCAACAGCATAGTAGCGTTAAAACTTTGTATATATTTTTTTTCATTTTTAGACTGTTTGATTCAAAAGAATTTTAATGTTATCTTTTAATTAGTAGTTTTTTTCTAACACTTTCATTCGTCTTCGGATTGTATATTTCTATGGTATATACTCCTTGCGATAAATCGTTCACCATCACTTTATTTGAACTATCTTTATTGATGGTATTTCCTGAAAAGTCAATTACTCTAATCATTAAGTTACTGGTGTTTTCGTAACCTTTTATATTAATGTAATTGGTAGCTGGATTTGGGAATATGGTTACTGATGACAGTTCATTAGTTGCTAATGCTGACGGCTCTGTACCAGCAATTAAAGTTCCGTTAAGATATAAAGTGATGTTATTATTTTGCTGATAACTATTAGCGGCAGCATTGTAAGAATAGTCATTCGTTTCATCAAACGGGCTCCAATTTGATTTTGCTAAACGCCCTTGAATTGGTCCTGAGTTTTGTGAAGCTGCTAATGCACCTGCACCTGCATCAAAAGAAACTTCTAAATAATTAACGCCTCCTAATATTCCAAAAGTTCCGTTTACAAACTGAGAACCTAATTGTGCCCAATCACACCAAAAATTCAAATCATTATTTCCTTCAGAAGTAAACCAATATCTAATAGAAATGTCTTCATAATTCACCGATTCATTACCATTATTTACAATTCTTAGATGTGGATTAACCATATTATCGGTAGCATTACCTCCTCCATCTTTATACTCCAACCCAATAGATGCGGTCGTTTCTTCTCTTACAGTAATCGTCATACTTTCTGTATCAGAAAGACCTGCTCCATTATCAACAGTTAACACAACTTCATACGAACCTACTTGCGTAAATGTATGAGCAACGGTAACACCTGTATCTGTAGCTCCATCTCCAAAATCCCAATTATATGACAATCCATTTCCTGATGGATCTGTAGAAGCTGTTGCATCAAAATTAACTAGTAATGGCGCTACTCCTGAAGTAGTATCTGTAATAAAACTTGCCACTACATCTGTAGACTTAACTGTAATAGTTTCTGTAGCAGTAGTTGACAATATTCCGTCACTTACGGTTAAAGTAACCTCATAAGTACCACTTTCAGTAAAAGTATATGTAACCGTTTCTTCTGTTGATGTATCTCCGTTACCAAAATCCCATGCATACGTAATCGTATCTCCATCTGTATCACTTGAAGCCGATGCATCAAATAATACCTCTAAAGGTGCATCTCCCGATAATGTTGAAGCATTTAAAACAGCTATAGGAGCATTATTAGTGATCCCTGTAGGTTCTTCTCCACTAATTAAAACTCCGTTTAAATATAAACCAACTCTATTCCAAGTTTTAAATTCTTTTTGCAAACTGTTGTATGAATAATCATTTGCTTGATTCATATCTGACCAGTTGCTGTTGGCAAATTTTGCCTCTATTCGCCCTGAGTTTACATTGCTTTCTAATACACCTGCACCATCTGTAAAAGTAATTTCTAAATAACGTGTATCTTCATCAACAGTTACAAACTTTCCTTTTACATTACTGCTTCCTATTTGTGCATAATCTGTAAAAAAACTTAAGGCTAAATCATTTTCAATATCAAACCAATATCGAATACTCAAATCTTCATATGCAACACTTACCGATGCATTATTTTTAATTCTGAAATGAGGTTTTATAATATTTGTTACTGTACCTTCTGAAGCATCTTTATATTCTAAAGCTAAAATACCGTCTCCACCAACTTGAATAGTTCTTGGAGTAGATGTTTTACTATCGCCATTTCTTCCGATAGCTTTTGAAGTAATACTGTAATTTCCATCAGCTAACTGTATATCTAATTCAAAAGGAGCAATACTATCTTCGCCTATTTTAACTCCGTTTGCATAAAATTCTACTTTGCTAACCGTATTGTTTTCATTAATTAAATTGGTAGCTATATGTACTGAACTTCCTGATACATATTTATCGCCTGATTTTGGTGACATTAATGATGAATATATAATTTCACCTCCAGACATTTCTTCCATTTTGAAAGCATGCTCTTTATAAATAGCTAGCTCTATATCTCCTTCAAAAACACCAAACTTATCTCTAGGTGTATTGTTATCAGGAAACCACCAAAATGCGCTACCTCCAATTTTCTTTTCCTCTATAAATCCATAAATTTCATCCCACCATTCTAATCTTTCTATTTTTTCTACATTAAATTCACCTATGTATAAAGGCTTTTTAATTTGATCGTGAGATTCATCTGCCCATTGACAAATTAGTGCCATCGTTTCATCTAAAGTGAAATCTGCCCAACTCTCTCTAATATAAGGATGCGCTGATGTAAAATCTACATATGGTGATTCGTGAATTTTAATAAAATCATTTCCTTCATCTCCTCCAAACCCATACTTAAGTCCGTGTGCTTCTAAACCTGTACCTAATAAGTGATTGGAATCTATATTTTTTATAAAAGCTCCCATATCATCAACCCAAGCTCTCAATGTATCTGAAGTTAAATCATCTCCAAAACCTTGGTATCTTGGTTCATTCATTAATTCCCACGCTAAAATTGTAGGATCATTTCTGTACTCTACTCCGTCATAATGATTTTTTCTAGTGATAAAATACTCTACATAATCTTTATATCCTTGTATAGCCGATGCGTTGGTAAAAAACTGACCTTGATCATGAGTACCTGCACCTTCTACATCTATTCCTTCCCACTTTAATCTATCTTTAATTCCTCCATAGTCATTCCAGTAATTTTCTAATGCAATTATTAATTTTAATCCATTAGATTCTGCTGATTTTACTACATAATCGAAAAGAGAAAATTGTGCTTCACTATACACTCCTTTTTGAGGTTCAAATCCGTGCCAATCTTCATGGCTAAATCCCCAAATACGTATTACTCGAATACCGTTTTCATATAATTTTCTCATATGAGCATCTATACGATCTTTATCCATAAACTGAGTTTCAATATCTCCGCTTGAGGATCCGTAGGTAAAAAAATCGTACACATTAGCCCCTGAAAAATAAAAAGGCTTTCCGTTTAACATGAATTTATCTCCCTCTGCGTACACAAAGTTTGACATGTTTTTATTTGACTGTGATAGTATATTTAAAGAACTAAATAATAGCACTAAACACAACAATTGTATTTTGTGAATTAAGTTTTTCATTGTTCTCATTTTAGTTTATTGGGTTGATTAATTAAAACAATGCCTTTTACGAGTTTAAAAGAGAGGAGTTGTACAACTCCTCTCTATCTCAATAAAAAAACACACTAAATTTCCCTTTCTCTAGAAACTATTTTACAATAAGTTTTTTGGTAGTTACCAATCCGTTAGCTTTATCATTGATCTCTAAAATATATAGACCTTTAGCTAAGGCATCTACAGAAAGTTGTGTACTTGAAGTTCCTTTAAACTCTTTAGTTCTTACTACTTGTCCAGTGATATCAATTAAACGAAGAATTGTTTCACTAACTGCTTCTGTTGGTTGTAATGTATTTACATTATCTACAGATACAGTTACATAGTTTGATGCTGGATTTGGATATACACCTGCCACTAACTTAGGCTCTTTAGCTTTCACTGTAGTAGTTACAGGATCATTTCCGAAGAAGTATCCATAATCTGCATTTGCAAGTGCTACTTCAATTTGTGCCCAACTTCTGTGGTAATTTTGAGTAAACTCTTGACCAGAATTGTAAGCTTGCTCTAATCTTGCAAACTCAGGATCATTTCTATATCCAGATCTAATATCTAAGAAACTAACACCAGGTTGAATAGCATCACCGTTAGGCATAGTTCCAGAGAATCCATTAGGAACAAATACTTCTTGCTCAAAAATTCTTGAGAAATCTCCTCTTGATTCTGGTGCAGCAACTCCTTTATCATCTCTGTAAGTTCTCCACATTCTGTCTAAAATTTCCTTAGCTAAATCACGAGACTCTGTATCTAGTGTTGCATACTTTTTTGTAGCTGCTGCATAATAAATTAATGCTTTAGCTGTAGAAGCTGCAATTCCTAAATCTTTACCGTAATCAGTAACCGTTACACTTAAACCATTATTGTTACCTGGATTGTTAGGATTCCAAGTATCTGGCTCACCAGTCCACTCTAAAGTAGCAGGTACATCAAAATCATCTTCACCTATTAAAATAAATACATCTTTAACCCAACTAGACCACTTGTCCATTAAGTTTTTAGCCATAGGATCGTTAGTAATATAATAGTACTCTGCAATTCTTTCCATAGACCAAGCTTGCCATCCGAACCATGTTCCACTTCCTGGATCATGATATACTGGGTTAGGGTCATAAGCCATGTCATAGAACGTAGACTTTCCTGCTGGATATGGACTATAATCTCCATTCCAACTATTTGTTGCTCCACCTGCAATACCACCTTCTTTAGATTGTAACCAAGTGTAAAATTCTAATTGTCTTTGTAAACTTACACCCCAATCTCTTGATCCGTTTGGAGTAATAGGCTTTAATTCATTTGTTTGAGATAAAGCATAAGCTGCAACAGGATTTTGATATCCGAAATGACAGTGACTAGAACTAATTCTGAATGCCCAAGGTGCAGAAGTATCTACTGCTCCTCCCCATGAAATGTACCATGACATTAAATAGTGTGCACTATCGTAACCAGTACCAGCTCCTGTAGTTTCACTTTGTACTCCTAAAGGCTTAAAATATTTATCAAACATTCCTAATCTTAAATAGTCACCCATTTTAGTAGCCTTATCTAAGTCTAAAATATTTAAGTTTACATTTTGCTCTTTAGCATATACTTGTGCCCAATACATTACTTGTACCGCTCTTGCATCAGCATCAGTAGCACTCGTATATCTCCATTGTTTTGAATAATTTTGATCGATTGTGAATAATGGTAAATAACCATCAGCACCTCCCCAATCAAATCCTTCCCAAGATGGGTGTGGAATTGTTTCGTATACAGATTCTTGCTCTCCTCTTTGGAAAGTATTAATGTATGAAGGTGTACTTACACCATCTCCTCTATTTCCATATCCATAGAAATTATCGTTATCTAATAACCAGTGCATTTGATATACTTCTGGTCCGTAAGCTGCTGTTAATTCTGATGATACAGGATCTACACCCACAGGTGCAGAAAACTCTAATGGTGCTGGGTAATTTTCTGGTAATGGAAATTCTGGAGCATATGCCGCAGGACTTGATGGATTATAAGCAGCGTTTGTTGGCTGATCTGCTTTTGTTGGAATGATAAATTCTTCAATTTTATCCCATACATTGCTTAACGGAGCCCAATCACCTGTTACACGTCCATTCATTACTTCTAACCATAACCAATAAGAATATAATTCACTTGTAGATTCATGTCCATGATCTGGTGCTTCTACAATTAATGTTTCTATAGAGTGGTGCGGAGATCCATCTTTACTAAAATATCCATTATTCTTGTCTAAGAATTTAGCTCTCATTTCTTTAAACCTATCTATGTAGATATTTCCAGTTGGGTCTGGATCTGGGTCTGTATCAGGGTCACCTTTACTAACGGTAATCACTGTTGTTTTAGTTGCAGTACCACCGTTTCCATCATCTACAGTTAACTCAACATTGTAAGTTCCTTCACTTGTAAATGTATTTTGAGTAGCTTCTCCTGTTGCAGAGTTTCCATCATCAAATACCCAAGCATATGTTAAGTTATCTCCATCTGGATCTGATGAACTTGATGCATCAAAAGTTACTAATAATGGCGCATCACCAGATACAGGAGTTGCTGTAAAATCTGCTACTGGATCATTATTTTCTCCACCACCAGAACCACTACAATCAGGAGCTGTTGCTGTACTACTGAAATAAATGGTAAATGCACCTGTTTTTGATACTAATACAAAGTTTCCATTATCTATGGTAGCCCAATAAGAACCGTCAAAGTTTGCAAACCCAGAATTCGTAATTGTAATTTCTGGTTGTGACGAATTAAAATTTTGACTCACTTTTGGTTTTAAATCATTCCACCAAGATGGTACTCCATTATTGGTAAGCATTGAAAACTGATACAATCCATTATTTGTTAAGTCCCAATTAATTGTAAAGTTAGAGACATTATCAAAATTTGGACCACCTGTTCCCAATACAAAGATGTTATTAAATTGTTTGCTTATTGATGGTAAAGCGCTAGCTGCGGGCGTATCAAAAGCACAAGTATTCGCCATCTCTTTAGTATTATCGACGGTACTTGCATTACAATTTGGTACTTGAAAACCTACTATTAGGACCAAGCATAACAGTTGTAACTTGTTAATTAAATTTTTCTTCATTGTTGTTCATTTTGATTAAAAGGTTATTTACTAAAACTGTGTTTTACACTAATTTTATTTTATTCTAAAACTATTTTACAATTAGTTTTTTGTTAGTAATTACTCCACTTGAAGTATCTTTTACCTCTAGTATATACAACCCTTTAGCTAAAGCATCTACAGATATTTGTGTTCTTAAAGTTCCTGTAACTTCTTTTGTTTTTACCACTTGACCAGTTACATCAATTAATCGAAGTATTGTTTGATTTACCGATTGTAACTGCTTTAATGAATTACCATTATTGATAGTTACTGTAACTAAGTTTGATGCTGGATTTGGATACACTCCAACTTTGAATGCTGATTGTTTAGCTTGTGTTGTAATTACTTTAGAAGTACCTAAAGCATTAATGCTTTTACTAGCAATACTTGCATTACAATTTGGCTCTTGACTACTTGCACTGAAATAAATAGTAAACCCACCTGTTTGCGATACAAGTACAAAGTTTCCATCGTTAATAGTAGCCCAGTATGAACCATCTAAATTTGGAAAACCTGAATTAGCAATAGTAACTGCTGGCTCTGATGAATTAAAGTTTTGCGTTACTTTTGGTTTCAAATCATTCCACCAAGAAGGCACTCCATTATTTGTTAACATTGAAAACTGGTATAAACCATTGTTTGCTAAATCCCAGTTAATCGTAAAATTACTTACGTTATCTAAGTTTGGACCTCCATTTCCTAATACAAAAATGTTATTAAATTGCTTACTGATAGAAGCTAAAGGAGTACTAATTGGTGCTCCAAAACCACAAGAAATGTTTCCATCTGTAGCTGTAATTGTTTTAGTAACTGAATCTGACTCTCCATCTGCATTGGTAACTGTTAAAGTTACTACATATGAATTCGGATCGTTATAAGTAGTTGATGCTGTTGCACCAGTTGCTGTTTCTCCGTTTCCAAAACTCCACTCATATGTTAAAGCACCTCCTTTTGGATTTACTGAAGATGATGCATCAAAGTTAACTGCTAAAGGAGCTACACCACTTTCAACATCGGTAGTGAAAGCTGCTATAGGACTACCATCTGTTACTGTAATTGCTTTTGTTGCTGGTGATGATGTATTGGTACCATCACTAACAGTTAATGTTACTGTATATGAACCAATCGCTGTATAAGTTGCTGTTGGCTTTTTTAATGTTGACGTAGTACCATTTCCAAAATCCCAACTGTATGTTAATGCATCTCCATTTGGATCTGAAGAAGCTGAAGCATCAAATGTTACTTCAAAAGGAGCTATTCCTGAAGTTGGTGTTGCTGTAAATGAAGCTGTAGGAGTATCTCCACCGTTTGGTTCTTTACCTCCTACCAATACACCATCGGCATAAATAGGTACATTATCTACTATTTTCAAAGAATTAGTAATCCCTGTTCTTGAAAAATCATTTGAAGCATCCCAAGCACTTTCATCTGCTGTGTTAGGAATTCCTACTCTCATTTGAATTTCGCTTCTATATTCTCCTTGACCTCCTGGGAAAGGCATTTGATCTTGATCTACCTCAACCTCTACATAATAAATGTTTGTTGAAGCATCCCATGCTTGTAATTGTGAAACAGCACTTCCTGCTCCACGAGCTGTAATTTGATAATCACTTGGTGATAAACCAGCTGCAATACCTTCAGAAATATCTATAAAATAACGAGCCGTTAATGTATTAGGAACTCTTGCTGGCCAAGCTGATCTGTTATTTAACCAAATTGCAACTTCTGTAAACTTAGAAGAAGTACTATTAATTTTTACTTCATTCATAAATTCTGCTCCAGGAGCTTCTGGTTGTGGGAAATTTGCTAGAGGTGTTCCTCCAAATTCCATTACCATTCTTGCTAAAACTCCTTGATAACAAGCATTATAATCTGTTGCTACTTCGTTTTCTTGGAAATCAGAACGATCTTCATCATACCCATCATCTGCTGAGTTTGGACCACCTATTAAAGCTCCCCATAAAGTATGTCTAGATTCTGCAGGAATTGATTCACTACGTCTCCAACTACTGTGTTGACCTCTGTGGTGAATTTTTGTTGGAGGATTGTTTCCATAACCCGTTACAAAACTTCTGTTTAATGGATTATCTCCTAAAGCATATTTTACTTGATTTACAGCAAAATCATGATATTGTTGCTTTTTAGAGGTAGCTACATTATCGCTATAAATTAATGCTGTTAAAGCTGCATTCATAGAATGACGTAATGATCCCCATTGGAATAAGTGCGCTTGACCTCCTGGAGAATAATCGATTCCTCCACCTGGCTGCCAAAAATCTAAATGACGCTCAGAATCTGCTATATACTGATCTTTACCAGTTAAGATTGCTAATAAAACCATGTTTCCATATGTTTTATCATCCCATACTAAACTCCATAAAAAATCTGGCTGCGCATATTCTGCTTCAGCTTTGTCTAAATATTTTTGATCTCCTGTTGCTTGGTACAACCATAACGCTCCCCAAACAACTTCATCTTCGTAAGGTCCAGCAGGATATGTTGGTCCTACAGGTGTTCCTCCATCCGTATGATAAGATCCTCTGTTTTTGTCTCCAAATTCGAATAACTCTTCTGCATGTCTTAATAAAGTAGCACTGTAAGCAGGATCGCTATCTTTAAAAACCATACTTGCAGACGCTAATGCTGCAGCAGTTTCACAAGAAACTTCTGTACCTGGATTAGATGGAGTTAATTTGTGTGCTTTTCTTTCACCGTACATTGGGTGCACATCTACCATCTCTGCTGGCATCCAAAAATTATGATCTTGCCCTTTTTCTGAAATTTGTACGTAAAATTCATTTGGACTAGGATGACATTTGATAAAATAGTCTGTTACCCATTTAATATTACGCTTAAAAATTTCAGTTTGATTGGTATTATCATAACCGTCTTTATATTCTAAGTATCCCCAGTTTAAGGCAGTTACTGAAAATGCCATAGGGAAACCAAACTTGATATGGTCTCCGGCATCATGCCATCCACCAGTTAAATCGAGTCCAACGTCTTTTCCGTCGTTAATTCCAGAGTCTCCACGCCAACTAATACGATTCCAATCGGGGAGTACACCAGACTGTTGTGTTTCATAAAAAAGAAGTGATTTTTGCAATGCTTCGCCATAATTGTGTTGAGCAAATACATGCATTGTTAATGCGAGAAATATTCCCACACAAAACTGTTGTAGTTTCATAGTATTAAAAGATTTAGTTTGTTACTTTTTAAAATGAGTTATCCTGGTTGGCTAGCGATTTATTTTTTTTGCTACCAATAATGGAATAACCAATACAAATACTAGAATTGTAAAATTTTAATGAAGATACCGTGGTCGGGGGGATGCTTTGGTTAAAATTATTCTAGAGGATTATAATTTTTAAAATACAATTTTACTAAGATATTTTTTGAACATCTTTTAGTGTAAAGTTATATTGATTTTAATTTAAGGGGTTAAATTGTTTACTTGATTAATCTTTATTTTAGTTAATAATTTTACTTTAATTTATTTGGCTCACTATAAAATTAACCATAAAAAACTAACTAGCAAAGACTTCATTACAACATTGAAAAAAATGTTTAGAAGAAAGTATTTTTTGTATAAAAAACGACCGAAAATTGGTTAACCATCTGCTTGGAATTGTAAGGTATATAATTTCGTGACTCTTTTTTTTTCATAGTAATAATTTGAGGTATTGAAAAAAATTAATACCAAAAAAAAGCTGTTCAAATTGAACAGCTTATATCTTTATGAATATGTTTTGCTTATTATTTAGCAGCTGGTGCCATTTTAGAAGCAATTGCAGTCATAGTTTCAGAGAATTTCTTTGCAGTTTCTGCATCTTTAATTAATCCTTGTAACTCTTGACCTTTTTTAGCTAACTCTACTCCTTTAGCAGCTAAATCAGCATTCTTTACAACATCTTTACCTCCGTCGATATATGCTTTTGCATACTCAGCGTAAGACTTTAAGTACTCTCCAATTTTAGGATCGTCAAATTCAGGAATTGTAACACCTTCGATAGCTGATGCTACTGCTCCAGTAGTTTCTGTAACTGCTTCTTTAGCTTCTTCTACTACTTTAGCTGCCGCCTCTTCAGTTTTTTCAACAACCTCAGTTGTAGTTTCTTCTACTTCTTCTTTTGCTTCTTTAGCTTGCTTACAAGACGTTGCTAATAAAGAACCAACAACTAATACAGATAAAATTACTTTTTTCATGGTCTTAATGATTTTTAGTTTAAGATTGAATAACAAATGTAACATTTTAACAGAAGTACACAAGTTTTACTACTACTTCTTTAATGTTTATTACAACAAAAGAACGAACAACCTTATTGAATATTTTATGATTGTTCATTTTTGACAATTAATTTGTATTGTTATTATATTAAGTACCCTGCTTAAACTTTACCCTTGAAGTAATGGTTTTATTCTACTGCAGCACTAAACTGTTTATCGTACAGCTTTTTATAAAAACCTTCATTTTTATTTAAAAGGTCTTTATGGCTTCCCTGCTCTACAATTACACCTTTGTCCATTACAATAATTTTATCTGCTTTTTTTATGGTAGCCAATCGATGGGCAATAACAATAGAGGTTCTTCCATTGGTTATTTTATCTGTAGCATATTGAATCATTTGTTCAGATTCTGTATCTACAGAAGAAGTAGCTTCATCTAAAATTAAAATACTTGGTTCGCTTACATAAGCTCTTAAAAATGCAATCAACTGTCTTTGTCCAGAAGATAGCATTGCTCCCCTTTCCTTTACATTATAATGATAACCGTTAGGTAAGGTTTCAATAAAATCGTGAATACCTATTTGTTTGGCTGCTTCTACTACTTTTTCAAAAGAAATTTGATCATTCTTTAAAGTAATATTGTTTAAAATAGTATCAGAAAATAAGAAAACATCTTGTAACACTACCGCAACTTGGTCTCTTAATGAGTCGATATCATAATTTTGAACTGCTAATCCGTCAACTTTTATAGCACCACTATCAATTTCATAAAATCTACTTATTAAATTGATAATTGTTGATTTACCAGCTCCCGTAGCTCCTACAATGGCTACTGTTTCTCCTTTTTCTACATTAAAAGAAATTCCTTTAAGCACTTCCTCTCCTTCAATATAGCTAAATCGAACATCAGTAAACTGAATATTTCCTTGTAAATTTTGAGCTAAGGTAGTTCCTGATTTATCAATGGCACTTTCTGTATCTATTACATTAAATACGCGCTCACCAGAAACAATTCCCATTTGTAATTGGTTAAATTTATCTGCTATTTGACGTAATGGTCTAAACAGCATTTGTGCCATTTGTACAAAACTAATAATAGCACCTACGGTAATGGCTTTGTTTCCTATTACTTGTAAACCACCGTACCATACAATTAAACCGATAGCTATTGACGATAAAATTTCAGCAATTGGAAAAAAGATGGAATAATACCATACCGTTTTTACATGAGCATTTTTATGCTTTTCATTGATACTTTTAAAGTTTTCGTATTCTATTTTTTCTCTATTAAATAGTTGTACTATTTTCATTCCGGTAACTCGCTCTTGTACAAAACCATTTAAGTTTGCTACCTGATTTCTTACTTCTTGAAATGTTTTTTTAATAGCTATTTGAAATAATTTTGTAGCGTATATTAAAATAGGTAATACAGCAAGTGCTATAATTGCTAGTTTCCAATTAATAACAACCATTACCACTACAACTACTAGCATTTTTAATACATCACTCACAATCATAAAAACACCTTGTGAGAAAAAGTTTGCAATAGTTTCAATATCTGATACTACACGAGTTACCAACTTACCTACAGATGTATTATCAAAATACGCCATTTTAAACTGTAATATTTTGGTGAAAATACTGGTACGAATATCTTTAATAATATGTTGCCCTACCCAGTTTGCGTAATAAATAAATGTAAACTGAAGTAATACTTGTACTAATAAAATTACCGACATTAAAATGGTAAAGTTTAGTAATCTATTTAAATCTTTAGTAGCTGTAAAATCATCAATTGCTTTAAACAAAACAACCGGACTTGCAGCTGCAAAAATTGCTAACAAAATGGTAGCAATACTAGCTACCCAAAATTGTAAGCGATACTTTTTTGCGTATCCCATTAAACGGGCAAAAATTTTAATATCGAAAGCGTTTCCTGTATTTGTACTCAAAATTTATATATAATCGTATGCTACTTCAGTTAAAAATAATCCTTTTGCCGGAACCGAAACTCCTGCTTTGCTTCTGTTTTTACTTTCTATCACAGCTCTAAAATCATCAATTGTAATTTTTCCTAATCCTACATCTAATAACGTTCCTACAATGGCACGCACCATATTTCGTAAAAATCTATTGGCTGTAATATAAAAAGTTAACTCGTTACCTTTTAATTTCCATACTGCATTAGTTACGGTACAGTTATAGGTAAACACATCTGTTTTTACTTTTGAAAAACATTCAAAATCTTCGTATTCGTATAACATAGCCGCTGCTGTATTCATAGCTTCTACATTAATATTTTTATAATTTAATTGCCAAGTAGTATCTAATAAAAACGGATTTCTACCTAACCAAATTTTATATTCATAACTTCTTTTTGTGGCATCAAAACGTGCATGCGCTTCGTCTTCAACTTTTATTGTTTTGTAAATTACAATATCGTTGGGTAGAATTGCATTTAACTTATAGGTGAAATTTTCATCTAAATCGGCATCTACATCAAAATGCGCATACATTTGAGAAGCGTGTACACCTGTATCAGTTCTACCAGCTCCAACAATGTTTATTTCTGATCTTAAAATAGTACTAAGTCCTTTATTTATTTTTTCTTGAACAGTAATTACATCTGGCTGCACCTGCCACCCGAAGTAGTTTTTTCCGTTATATGAAAGTTCTATAAAATACCTCAAGAAGTTCTGTTTTTTTAAACAGCTAAACTACGCATTTTATTTGTTTTTTTAATTGATCGCTTTTTAAAACAAAAGCAAATTTTCTGTTAAACTTTTACGTATTTATCAGTTTTACAACCCTTTTTAGTATCCTAAAAACCTCTTTTAAAAATTAAGATAACTGTTTCTTTTTGTCGATGCAATTAAACCTTTCATCGTATTGAATGTCAAAATGATGAATTGATAGATTAATTTTAAATGCTAAACAAACATACGATTATGAAATACTTTATCCCCACTTTAATGAGCATCTCATTTTTATTAACTGCTTGCGGAAGCGACAATACCAATACCATTGTTAGTGATAATACTGATGATGGTGATGCTACTACTACACCTTGTACTAAAATAATTAATGTTGATACCTCTCGTGGGGACTGTAATGAAACATTGAGTTTTAATCCTTTGTTCACTATGTCTAGTGCCAATGATATTAGAACTATTAAAACTAATAACATTCCTGCACATAAAGTTGGAAAGTTTGGCGCAGGACAAGGAAGTTTAAATCCGCATGCTATTGCACCGTTAGATATTACCTATAATATTGATCTTACTCCTGCTACCAATACCAATTTTACTTCGTTGTTAAGAGATAGTGGTGGTATTGCTTATTCTTTTGGCGTTTTATTAAACGGTATTGAATTAGATCCGGTGGCTGCGGAACCATGGCCACATTCTGATTTAAAAGGAGCTGATCCAAATGCTAACTGGAATTGGAATTTAGAAGCTTTAAATACGAATTTAGGATTGGATTGTAGCAATGCACACGTACAAAGTACCGGTCAATACCATCATCATGGTTCGCCTACTTTATACTTAGAAAGTTTAAATATTGATGCAACTACCATGACTTTGATTGGTTATGCTGCCGATGGTTTTCCTATTTACTATAAATATGCTTATACAGATGCTAATAATGCTAGTTCTGGTACAGCAATTATGACTTCTAGTTATCGTTTAAAAACGGGTGATCGCCCTGGTGATGGTGAGTCAGAACCTTGTGGAGCTTACACCGGTGTATACACTAACGATTACGAATATGTGCAAGGCTTAGGAACCTTAGATGAAGCTAACGGAAGAACAGGAGTTACGCCAGAATATCCAAGCGGAACTTACTATTATGTTGTTACTGATGAGTTTCCGAGTATACCAAGATATTTTAAAGGTACTCCTTCTCAGGACTTTAGAATTGGAGGATAATTTTTTTTTACTATATTTAAAGGTGCGATAATACCATATTTTTTTATGTATTATTGCAGCTTTAAAATACGATAGATTTCTCTTGATTACATTTTTTATTAAACAGTTCTCTATTATGAAAAAAACGTTTTTTGTTATCTTTTTCTTTTGCACTCTTTTTCAGAGTTTTGCACATGATGTAAGCAAAGTAAACTTTAAAATTGAAACATTAAGTGATCAAATTAAAGTTACTGTTGACTTGCCTTGGACTTTAAAAGATGCTTTGGAAACGTATGATGCTTCTTTAAAAGAAGACAAGAGTAGAGAAAATTTTAATCGAGTTTTAAAAAACTATGTAGCTACTCATTTTATATTGTGGTCTACAGCAAACGAGAAAATTCCTTTAAAAAGTGTAGCAACAGCTCCTGTTGGTGATAAACATATACACGGAGCTTATTTTAATTTCTTTTTTGAATTGGATGATATTGGCAGAATTGAAAATACTTTTTTATTTGAAACCAACCAATCACAACACAACAAAAACCAAATTAAATTAAATGATACTTGGTTTTGTTTTGAAACAAGCACTGCTAAGAAAAATATTCAGCTTTGTTCTTCTAAAAACCTAAATACAAAATCTATTGTATTGGCTATTGTTTTTATCGTTTTTACTTCTTCTGCTATTTATTTTCGTTTTTTTAATTTAGGTAATCGTTCTTAATAAAAAAGACTAAAAATTATCCTACAATAATTCTTTTTTCTTTCTTTGTAAAAGAAAAGAAGATATGATTGTTATGATATTTATGTTTCAATGCAGTTCATCTGAAAATACCATCTCAGCATATTTCTTATTTAATTAACCAAATTGATAAATTGTAAAATATGCAAAAGACCTTATGGTATATTTTTATAATCATCATATTTATTCGATGTACCGTTAAAAACACTTCTGATATTTATGTTGGTGGCTACAGAGTTCTTGATGAAGTAATTCCTTATCCATACATTATAAAAAAGAGTAACGATAGTGTTATGCTTTATAACACAAAGGGAAAATTGTTAGACGCAAAAAAACTAGATTCAATTACTAAAAAAGACACCTTAAAAATCCACAATAAAGCTTATTTAATTAATTCAAAAAAAAGTGATTACTTAGAAGTTTTTGATCTTTCTGATACTATCAATTTCCCGAGATTTAGAAATGAAGAAAAATCTCCAGCTGTTTATAACTTTTGCGCTTATTTTTTTAAGACCGAAAAAACTAAACAAACTTTAAACCTTAGTAAGGTAGAAAAACTATTAAAAACAAAAGTTTGGAAATATACTTTTAAAGCAGATGAAAATTACAATCCTAATGAGGACCTAGATATAGAGAAATATCTTCTTTTTGAAAATGAAAAAGCGATTGAATTAACTAATTATTATTTCAATAATGAAAAAATAACTTCGCAACACAGAGAGTATGTATATAAATTAAGCAAAATTGATAATCGTATATTCTTATCTTTTATTAAAACTGATAAGAATCCTCAACCTATTTTTCAAGTTACTGCTGTTACTAATTCAGAAATTACATTACGTGATTTTTCATCAGCTAAGTATAAAGGTAAAACTATAAAATTATCAGCTACTACTAAAAATGATACTGATTTTTCTGATTTAATTTCTAGAAGTACATATTTTGAAAACTGCTTTGATGGTTTTCAAGGACAATACTATCACGAGAGTATTACATACAATAAAGGAAATGAATTTATATTAAATTATGTAGTTAAAGATATTCCTGAAATCACAAATGAACCTGACGGATATGTTATTGTTCACTTTAATATTAATTGCAAAAAAGAAATTGGTAACCTCGGTTTAATTCAAATGGATACTGATTATCAAAAAACAACTTTTTCTGTTGATTTAATTAAACACATTATACATAAAATAACTACATTAAAAGATTGGCCTAATACAGAAGATTCTATAAACAAAAGTTATAAAGATGTTCACGCTTTCTTAATGTTTAAGATTGAAAACAATAAAATTACAGATTTATGTCCGTAAAATACTGCTTCCTATTACTTACAATATTGTTAACGAATTGTAAACAAACAAACACTTCTATAAATTTAACTAAAGAAGAGAAAGATTCTATCGCTAAAAAATTAGATAAATATTCAACTTATTTTTATCAACCTTCAGATATTCATAGAACTTATAAAGACTCAGCTATAATGTACACACCAGCTAAAGTTAACTATATTCAAAGGTTGTCATATTCTTATAAAAAAGTAGGTGATCATATTAAAGCTATGGAAATATTGAACAAAGCTGTGAATATTGATTTAAAAAACAATAAACCAGATGCATTGCAATACAGAGCCTGGTCTTTACTATATTTTTACAGAGATTATATAAAAACTATTAAAGATGTTGAGCTTGTAGAAAAGATAACCAAAGAACCTTACAATCCTTGTTGGGGAGAACCTTGTGGTCTTATAAAAGGACAAGCATTATATAAGTTAGGTAAATTTGATGAAGCTATTCAAACTTTTAAAAGAGTTAATGAAGAGGAAGAAAAATTAAACTTAAAACCAGAAGGAAACCACTTAATCTTCTTTTATATTGGAAGATGTTATACTGAGAAAAAAGATTACGACAAAGCCATAGAGAATTTCATTAAAGCTTCAAAAGCTTCAAGTGACTTATTTCCTGAAACCGATTATCAATTAGGGCTTATCTATAAAGCAATGGGTAATTTAAAAAAGGCTAAAGAATACTTATTAAGAGCACAAAAAATTCAAGATTACAAACTTCAAGAACCGTACATTGAACGTTTTGATGAAGTTTTTCCGTACATGATAAAAAATGCTTTAGATAGTTTATAGTTTTTTTGAATATTTTTGCAAGGTGAAAAAAATTCTACTTTTATCTGATACGCATAGTTATATTGACGATCAAATTTTAAAATTTGTAAAGCAAGCCGATGAAGTTTGGCATGCTGGTGATATTGGTGATTTAAAGGTGACTGATACCATTAAAAAATTAAAACCTTTACGTGCTGTTTACGGAAATATTGATGATACAGAAGCTAGAATTGAGTTTTTGTTAGATGAATATTTTGAAGTTGAAGGCGTTACTGTTTGGATGACTCATATTGGTGGTTATCCTAACAAATACAAACCTCGTGTGTATAACGAACTTAAAAAACACAAACCAAAATTATTTATTTGTGGTCATTCGCATATTTTAAAAATACAGTTTGATAAAAGTTTGAATCTTTTACATATAAATCCGGGTGCAGCAGGTAAGCACGGATTTCATAAAGTACGCACCATGGTACGTTTTGAAATTGATAAAGGGAATGTTGGAAATATGGAGGTAATTGAATTGGCTAAGCGATAACCATTTTTGTTTTTTCTACAATAGGAATATTCATCGTGGCTTTGGTTCCTTTGCCTATTTCACTTTCTATTACAAAATAACCTTTCATAATATGAATACGTGCTTTAATATGGTTTAAACCAATACCTTTTTGAGTTTCTAATTTATTTTTAGTTTCAAATCCGTCACCATCATCTTTTACTATAATATTTAATTTTCCGTCTTCTTCTTCCATCATAATATATGCATTACTAGCATTACTGTGCTTTAATACATTATTTAACAACTCTTGAATAATATTGAAAATTTTTAATTCGTAAGCTTCTGAATATCGATGTAAATTATCTACTACGGTATAAATTTTAATGCTTGAATTAGAAAACTTTTTTGCTAAATCTTTTACCGCATATTCTAAACCAAACTTTAATAAAACAGAGGATATTAAATTGTGCGATAAGTCTCTAATTTTTTGAGAAGCCTCTGCAATTATTTGTCTTGTTTTTTCCAACTCCATAGGCGCACTGCCATCATATTGCTTTTGACTTGCTTGTAAATGTAAACTAGCCGATGATAACAAAGCGCTTACATTATCGTGTAAAATTTCTGCAATTTCTTTTCGTTCTGTTTCTTTACCATCAATGGTAGCATTTAATATTTTAACCTGTGTTTGCGATTTTAAACGCTCTAATTTACGTTGTTGTTGCAACTCATTTTGAGATAACTGCAAACTTAAACTGCGCTGACGTAGTTTGAATAAGTTAGCCAAAAATAATAGTAGTAAAGACACTGCGACTCCTATTCCTCCTATAATCCATGTTTTACGTTCTAATGTTTCTCGTTTATCTCTTTCTGCTCTTTGGATTTTTTCTACATCATTTTCAGCTTTAATTTGAGCTAACTCCTGTGTAAGAGCTTCTTCTTTTAGATTATCTCTAATCTCATAAGACTTATATAAATAATCATAAGCAGTAAAATCTTCTAAATTATATAATGCCCAAGCTAAATTATCATATAATAACTCTTTATTTCTCTTAGCTTTTAACGAACTATCCTTCTTAAGAAAACTCAACCCTTTATTGTAAAAATCTTTAGCGTTTTTATACTCATTTCTTTCCATGTAAATAGACCCTAAATTGGAATACTGGATAGATAAATCTAAATTATTTCTTAATGAAGTATGTAGTTCAATCGCTTTATTTGTGTAAAATTCACCTTTATCTAAACTATCTTTTCTTATATAGATACTTCCTAAATTTGAATAAGCTTTTCCTTTAAAATTATTAATTGCATCAGTGATATTATCTATATCTATGATTTTATTGTAATAATATTCAGCACTATCGATTTGCTTTAAAAACTTAAAACTTCTAGATAATGTAAAAAAAGTCTCTGCTGTTAGTAAATCTGTTTCATTATGACTCCCAAATTCAGTTCTTTTTATAGAAGCCAGTAAAACTTTAGCTCTATTTAAATATTTATGAGGAAATATGAAATCATTCTTTTTAATAATATCTTCAAAATCAATAACCTTATTTTGCTCCTCCAATAATATCCTAGCAATCAATAAATTAATTTTTATTTTTAATGCTTTATCTGAAATATCTATTTCTGAATAAGGTAAAATCTTCTTTAAAGCTCTTGCATATTTATCTCCTTTAAAAAGAATAACTGCTTTTTCATAAGCTGTCGAAGGAGAATCATTTTGTTGCTCTTCATAGAAAACAGCTAAAGCCGAGTAATTAAACTCAGCTCTAGCTTTCAAACATAAAAATATAAAAACAAGGGAAACTATATAATTTTTAATATTGTTCACGCATTTCTTTATTTGCTTAATAAACATAGCTTACATCACCTATTCTAGGTCTGCTATGAAGTCTATAACTAACTTCTTGATTTAATGACTTAGATTGTGATTCATACTTGATATAGTTTACAAAATCTATTTTTAAAGGTAAGCCAGCTATTCTCTTATAAACTTTAGTAAAAGTTGTACCTGTTGATAAACCTTCTTTTAAATGTACCTCGTAAATGTTTTCTTCGTCGTTGTAATCAAAAACAACATTAATACCTTCTTTAACTTTAAAATCTAAAATGTATTCATCTTCATTTAAGTTTTCAAGGCTATATTCAGTTAAAAAAGCAGAATTTTCTGAATTTTTATTCATTACAATCATCTCATCTTCAACTGTAATGCTTCTTCTTTGTTGGTTATTTTCAAAAACCTCTATGTTAATCTTATTGTTTTCTAATTCAAGATTGTTAGATGCTTTTTTTGAAGCTGTTGCATTTCCTTCAAAAACATATACTCCATTAGTATTGTTAGAAATATCTTTATTAGTTTCTGAATAAGCACCTTCTGCTACGTTATAATCAATAGAGTATTTACCTTGAGCATCTCTACTAATTTTATAAGATTTAAATAAGTTTTCGTTTTCAGGATTAGTTGTTGTGCTTTCTTCGTTAGAACATGATATTAAAGTAGACACTAATAATGTTAGGGGGAATATATATTTTTTTATCATAATGCTGTAAATTAAAGTGTAAAAATTCATTAAATATAATGAAGCATTTACCGGGGGAATTAAATTTATGATATTTTATTAAAAAAATGTAGGGCTTGACAGGTTTTACTGGTAATATAGCTCTTGAGGGGGGGGGAACATATATAAGGACGGGGAACCTCTATATTAAAATTGAAGGGAGGTTGATTAGACTATATTGTTCTTAACGGCGTAAATTGCCAAACCTACTACATTTTTTACTTTTAATTTCTTATATAAATTTCTTCTGTGTGTTTCTATTGTTTTACTTGTTAAACCCAACTTTTCTCCTATTTGAGAAGTACTTAACTCTTGGGTAATTAGTTTTAGTACCTCTATCTCTCTTTCAGTCAAAGGCTCACTATTCGCACTACTTTTAATCGCTTCTTCAGTTTTAGATTCATTTATGTATAAATCAAACAAACTGCTTTTTATATCTTCACTATAATACTTTTCTCCTCGATGCACTGCCTTAATCGCTTCGATAATATGCTCACTTGCTTCACCCTTTTCTATAAAACCGTCTGCTCCTAGAGCCACCATTTCTTGAACTATTTTTGGATCGCTTAAACCAGAAAGTATAATTGTTTTTTGTTTAACATTTCTATTTTTAAATGTTTTTAAAACACCTATACCATCTAACTCTGGCATATTAATATCGAGAATTAAAACATCTGCCCTGTTCTCTTTAAACCACTTAACAACTTCTTTACCAGTTAATGAGTAGCCTACGAACTTGATTCTCTCTTCTGTATTTATTAGTGCTGAAATTCCGTCGATTAATATCTTGTGGTCATCAGCTATATGAACTTTGATTTCTTTTATCATTATTACATGTACAAATTTATAAGGTTACTTCGTTTCTGCCAAATCACAAACACCCTGAAAACAGCCTAAGGGTTTACCCTGAACATCTAAGGGAAAACCCTTAGAAAGGCTCTAAGGGTATTCCCTTAGATGACTTTTATAAAACGTTGATTACCAGTTTTTTATTTCAAATAAAAAAACCGAGAAATCTTCTCGGTTTTTATCGCACTAAATATACTAAGATGTAAGGTTTATCGTAATCTGTCCACAGATTTTACAAGATCTTCGTCCTTTTTAATGGCTTTGTTTGCTAAAACTAGCAATACAATTGAAACAACAGGCACGAACATCCCAATACCTTTCTCAGAAACCGAAGCTTCTCCAGATAACGTTAGTGAAAGATATACCAACACTCCTAATAAAAAAAGATTTGTCAAAATATTAAGGCGTCCCATCACAAACTGTAACTTTCTATTATTAAATAAAAAGATACCTATTAATGATAACGCGGCAGATAAGAAAAAAAGTATAGGAATTATTTTTTCTACTATAGTAGGTGATGATAAAAGGTTCATCGAAAAAACAACTTCCTTAGCCGTACTCCATAAACTCAATACAAAAGTTAAACCGCCAGAAATGGCAGCTGCTAATAATAGATATATTGATTGAATTCTCTGTATCATTCTTTTTTCTTGGAAGGCAAATTTACATTTTCTTTTTTTAAAAAGAAACTTTGGTTATTAAAATATTTGTATATATTTGCTTCACGGAAACCTCACAAATCCTTAGTATTTGAATATTAAGGTATTCATTAAAAAATCTTAAGTTATATTTCCTTAATTTTTCACACACTTTATTTAAAAATAATATTCTAATGTTCGAAATCTCGGATTTAAAAGCAAAAAAATTAGTTGAATTACAAGAAATTGCGAAAGTAATTGGATTAAAGAAGACGAGTCAGTTAAAAAAACTAGACCTTATTTATAAAATTTTAGATGCACAAGCTGAAACTGGTAAAACAGAAAAAAGCGAACCAAAAGAAGCACCTAAAGCTACAAAGCCAAAAGCAGCTACTACTAAAGAATCTACCGAAAAGGCTACTGAAAATAAAACTGCTGAACCTAAAGCTGAAAAGCCTAAAAGAAGACGTATTAGTAAAACTGGTGAAAAAACTACTGAAAAAACTGCTGCTACAACTAATAACGCAACTGCTGAAAAAAAGCCGCAAGAACAAAATAATTCTTCTCAGAATAATAGTAGAGCGCAAGAAAACAAATCTCAAGAGAATAGATCTCAAGAAAATAATAGACCTTCTAATAATAATAACAACCAAAATAGAGGGAAAAAGAATGCTGATCAGCGTGATGACCATAAAAAAAATCATCAAAACAATAATAGAAATCAGCAAAATAACAGAAACAACAATCAGCAGAACAATAGAAACAATAATAAAAACAATAACAAAAACCAACCTGCAAAGCATAAAAGTGGTAACCGTTATCGTGATCCTGATTTTGAATTTGACGGAATTATTGAAAGTGAAGGAGTACTAGAAATGATGCCTGATGGGTATGGTTTTTTACGTTCTTCTGACTATAACTATTTATCTTCTCCTGATGATATATATGTATCACAATCTCAAATTAAGTTATTTGGATTAAAAACTGGTGATACAGTAAGAGGAAATGTACGTCCGCCAAAAGAGGGTGAAAAGTATTTTCCATTAATTAGAGTTTCAAAAATTAACGGTTTAAATCCTAACATTGTTAGAGACCGTGTATCTTTTGAACATTTAACGCCTTTATTTGCTGAAGAGCGTTTTAACTTAGCACAAAAAGGAAGTTCTTTATCTACAAGAATAATTGATTTATTCTCTCCTATTGGTAAAGGACAACGTGGTATGATTGTAGCACAACCAAAAACGGGTAAAACCATGTTATTGAAAGATGTTGCAAATGCAATTGCTGCCAATCATCCAGAAGTATATCAAATTGTATTATTAATAGACGAACGTCCGGAGGAAGTTACCGACATGCAACGTAGTGTTAGAGGTGAAGTTGTGGCTTCTACTTTTGACGAGCCTGCTGATAAGCATGTACGTGTTGCAAATATTGTGTTAGAAAAAGCAAAGCGTTTAGTAGAATGTGGACATGATGTAGTTATCTTATTAGATTCTATTACTCGTTTAGCTCGTGCTTACAACACTGTGGCACCTGCTTCTGGTAAAATTTTATCGGGTGGTATTGATGCGAATGCATTACACAAACCTAAGCGTTTCTTTGGTGCGGCACGTAACATTGAAAATGGTGGTTCGTTAACTATTATTGCTACTGCACTTACAGAAACAGGATCAAAAATGGACGAAGTTATTTTTGAAGAATTTAAAGGTACTGGTAATATGGAGCTTCAATTAGAGCGTAATATTGCTAACCGTAGAATTTATCCTGCTATTGATTTAATTAAATCGAGTACACGTAGAGACGACTTATTATTAGACCCTAAAACGGTACAACGTATGTGGGTATTACGTAAATATTTAGCTGATATGAATCCTATTGAAGCAATGGAGTTTATTCAGCAAAGAATTAAAACCTCTATTAACAACGAAGAGTTTTTAATTTCTATGAACGGTTAAGGCAAACAACTAACCAAACTTTAACTTGCATAAAAAAAAGAGGGAATTTTTAAAATTCCCTCTTTTTATTTTTAGTAAAGATTAAAAAATCTTTAGTCTTATTTTCTAGCTTTGATTTCGAAAGATAATCCTAATAAATCGTTGATTGCTTTATCTTTTAAACCTTCGAAAAACTTACCTGAAGCATACTGTACTCCAAAATCAGTTCTATCAATGTTAAATGGCTCACTTTTAAAAGTAATGTCATTTCCGTTTTCTGTTAAAGTAGCAGGAATAGTAATACTTTTAGTTACATCTTTAAGTGTTAAGTTACCAGTAACGTAAAGCTTTCCTTCTTTTAATTCAGAACTAGCGATTTCAAACTTAGCTGTTGGAAACTTTGCTACATCAAAAAAGTCAGCAGCCTTTAAGTGTCCTTCTAATTTAGCTTTACCTTTATCTTCAGTTAAATCTAAACAATTGATACTGTTCATATCAATTACAAACATTCCAGCCTTGATAATTCCGTTTTCTACGTCAAATAATCCTTTCTCTAACTTAAGATCTCCGTTGTGTCCTTCTCCTACTGGGTGAGCACCTTTCCAAGAAATTGCAGATTCAGCGATGTTTACATTGTAAGAATTGATTGGGTTTGTTACCTTCTCTTCAATCTTAACTTCGTCTTTAACTTCTACTTTCTTTTCTGACTTACAAGAAGCGAACATCATTGATACTACTGCAAGTGATAAAATTAGTTTTTTCATTATGTATAGTTTTTAGGATATTTATTTTTCCATTCCAAAGATATCTATTTTTTTCTCTTAAAACTATTTTTTGTCCTTTGTATCTATAACAATAGTAACTGGTCCGTCATTTAATAAAGCTACTTTCATATCGGCTCCAAACTGACCTGTTTGTACTTTTTTATCTAGCTTAAGTTCAAATTCTTTTACAAACTTTTCATACATAGGAATGGCAAAATCAGGTTTTGATGCTTTAATATAACTAGGTCTACTCCCCTTTTTTGTTGAAGCATGTAATGTAAATTGGCTTACTACTATTGCTTCGCCATTAATATCTAGCAATGATTTATTCATTACTCCATCCTCATCATTAAAAATTCTAAGGTTTGCTATTTTATTTGTTAACCAAGTAATATCTTCATTTGTATCAGCATCTTCAATACCTACCAATATTAATAAACCTGTTGCTATATTGGCTACCTTTTCATTATTAATAGTAACATTAGCTTCTGTAACTCTTTGAATAACTGTTCTCATGTACTTATTGCCTTCCAGATAAAATATCTGTTCTGTAGTTTTCTTCTTCTCCTTCTAATATTTGTAAATAACTCTTATAACGCGACCATGAAATTTCTTCATTTTCTAAAGCATCTTTAACCGCACATTTTGGTTCGTTTATATGAATACAATTGTTAAACTTGCAATGCTCTTTTAAAGCAAAAAACTCAGGAAAATAATCGCCCAACTCATATTTGTCCATATCAACCACTCCAAAACCTTTAATTCCAGGGGTATCAATAATTTTAGCTCCGAAACTTAAATCAAACATTTCTGCAAAAGTAGTTGTGTGCTGCCCTTGCTTGTGTTGTTCAGAAATTTCTTTGGTTCTCAAATTCAATTCAGGCTCTATACAATTAACTAATGTAGTTTTTCCTACTCCAGAATGACCAGAAAACATACAGGTTTTACCAACCATCATTTCTTTAATCACCTCTACATTTTTCCCTGTAGTTGCTGAAGTTTCTATACAAGTATACCCAATTGGTTCATATATATCTTTTAAGTATAAAATTTCAGCTCTTTCTTCAATACTATAAGTATCTATTTTATTAAAAACCAATACTGCTTTTATAGAATACGCTTCAGCCGTAGCTAAAAAACGGTCGATAAACGTGGTAAATGTTGGTGGATTGTTAATGGTAATTAGTAAAAAAGCAATATCGATATTAGAAGCTATAATATGTGTTTGCTTTGAAAGATTTACTGATTTTCTTACAATATAGTTTTTACGATCAAAAATGGTAGTAATAATTCCTGTTTCTTCATCACTCTTTGTTTCTAGATGAAACTCTACACGATCACCAACTGCAATAGGATTTGTACTTTTAATTCCTTTAATTCTAAATTTTCCTTGAATTCTACATTTATAAAGTTCTCCTTCATCTGTCTTTACCCAATACCAACTTCCAGTTGATTTATATACTATACCAATCATATAACAAATATCAGAATAAAAATTGATTGTTTACGATTTATACAGAAGCTTAATTAAAGTTTTACAAACAATGTTAATAAAACTTTTTTTGGCACGCTTGTTGGTTAGTTTGCATACAATTACAAAACATATAACTTAAATAACTATGAGATATTTAGCTACTTTACTATTAACTATGATTTTTTTTATTGCTAACGCTCAAACTAACTTATATGAAAACCCTGAGTTTGATAAAATAGCAAAAGAACACAAAAAAATTGCCATTTTACCTTTTAAAGCACAAGTTAAATTACGTAAAAAACAGATGAGAGAAATGACTTCTGAGGATTTACATAAACTTGAATTAAATGAAGGTAAAAGTATTCAAACAGCAATGTACTCTTGGTTTTTAAAACGTAAAAAAAGAGGTAAATTAAAAACTATTGAGGTACAAGACCCTAATAAAACTACTGCTCTATTAAGGAAAAATGAAATTGATCAAGAAACTTTAATTGAATATACTACCGAAGAATTAGCTGAAATTCTTGGTGTTGATGCTATTATTTCTGGTGATTATAAAACAGATAAACCAATGTCTGAAGGTGCTTCTGCCGCTTTGGGTATCCTTATAGGTTTTTGGGGGTCTACTAATACCGCTACAATTAATATGTCGGTTCATAATGGTATTGATGGGGTTCTTCTATGGAATTATAACAAAAAAGTTAGAGGTAGTCTTGGTTCTTCTCCTGATGATTTAATTAATCGATTAATGAGAAAAGCTTCTAGAAGATTATCTTACACTAAAAAGAAATAAAAAAAGCGCCTTTGGGCGCTTTTCTTTTATGCATTTAAATCTTGTATTTTTTTAGCTATACTTCCTCTTTCTCCCAATCGTATGATTCCGAAAATAACAGAAACAATAACTCCTGAATCTGTAATTAAACTTGCTATTTTGGCTACGCTTTCATCTCTTTTTTGAATAACATTCGCAACATTACTTGGTTTAGTATTTGCTAATTTAACTGCAAAATCCCAAGCTCCATCTCTGGCAATTTCCATACTAAAATCTACCAGAAAATCATCTACTTTACGAGTGAACTTTAATATCTTTTTTAAAAAAGGCCAAATATCCGACAAATCGTTTTCTATATCTGCCACTAATGATGATAAAATTGTATTGATCTTATCAAAATCATTCTTCAAGTTTTCAATAGGCTTCCCTTCAGAAACCTCCGCAGCTGCAATACCTAAATCTAAATTGATATGCGCATTCATTCCTATTAATAAATGCTGTAAAACAATTGGCCAAAATTTTTCGGCTAACTCAAAAGCTTTTAACCAAGATACAGTAACTGTCTGTTGATTTTGATATTCATAGTAAGCTGTAATATATCTTTTAGCAAAGATGACATCCAACTTTTCCATTCTTGGTCCGTCATCAAAAAAATTATTTTCAATGCCTTCTTTTACTTTTAAAGTTACCTTTTTATACAAAGCTGCGAAGTAACCTAACGGACTTTCGTTTTGAATAGACTCTTGAATTATATCTTCTAATACATTAATAACATCATTGATAGTAGTAATAGTTTTCATTTGTTTGGAGTATTTAACAAAATGAAAATAAATAAAAAAAGCGCAAAACTGCGCTTTTATTTATTCTATTATCATTCTACCTATTTTGTCTTTTGACCTTTTAGATGCGTATATGATATACTCTGTTGATGATTTTCTAAAAAAGACTCCTGGCCTCATTATTAAACGATCTTTCTGAACCTCTTCTGGATCCATTCTTAATATTTTTCCTTCATTGTCGAATGAAAAAGCTGTAGGAATAGCTTTATTATAATTACCTAAAGATCTTATTTCTTCAATATCTATAACACCTACATTCTTTTTATTATCATTAAATATTACAGTTAACTTATCATCTTTATAAATTGGAATGGCTCCTAAATACTCTGGTCCTTTACCCAATTGTGCTACAGGAATAGAAACCCCTGCTCCTACTGTTAAACTTCCTGAATTAAATTGACCGAAAAAACCAACAGATAAAGTTGTGTAAGCTGCTTTTTGTTTTTTAGCAATTACATTAGACCATTGAACTGATCCATCAGGATTTAAAGATGTTACAATAATTTCATTTTTTGTAAACTGAATTGGTGTAAAACCTAAAGGTCCAATACCTTGAGTTCTTCCTACATATACTAATTGATATTCTGCTAAAAAGATTAAACCACCATCTTCTTTTTCTATTAAACTATGTGTAATATAAAATGGCTTTACATCTTTTCCTTTTTTAGCTCTACGCTCTCCAATTAACTTTACTTTAGTATCGTAATCAAACTCATTAAACTTAAGATTTGTTACTTCATTTGAATTGATATCAATAGTACTTGTAAAAATTCCTTTTAACCTCCAGTTAGCTCTACCTCTTTTATTTACTCCTGAATAAAAACCTACTAACTGTAGCAATCCTTTGTTTGTTGCTAATAACTCACAGTTTATAATTGCTTTGTTTTCAAAGTTTATATTGATAACTTCCTTTTGGTAGTTGTTATTCTTTTTAAAAGCATGAACTTCAAATTTTTCAATGTTCTTTTTTTGCTTTCTATCTCTATAACTTTCGTTAACCACTAAAAAGATATCGTCATTTGCACTTACGTCAAAATCAGAAATCATAAACTCTAAATCTTTTCTATCTTCAAAAGGAACTTTTTCTAAGCTAGATGTAATTGTGTTTAAATCTTTATCAAATAATTTAATTTCGTACTGAATTACATCTTCTTTTTCAAAAAGTGTTGCATGCATTACCAATAACTTATCCTTACTAGGTGAAGTTTTAAAATAGAAAGCTCCTCTTTCTTTCCTTTTAGTTATTGGTGTATTAAAAAGTAATTTTTGTGTGTCTGTTAATGTTCCATCTTCAGAAACTTTAACTGCAAGTAAGTCAAATTCTTTTTTCTTTCTGTCATATAAACTTCCAAAAACATAAATTTCTCCTTCGATTACTTTAAGAGATTCAAAATCTAAATCTTTGTCTTTTAATTCTGGAAGTTCAATTTCATTAACACTTAAAGGCTTCATTTCATTAGCATCAAATACTTTTATAAAATGCTTTTTACCTTTAATTGCTAAGGTGTAAATTTTGTTATTAGCTTCGCCGGCTATTTTTACTATCTTTTTCTTGTTGTCTTCAATTTCTTCTCCATATTTTAATGTGATTGGACCAAACTGATCTTGTGCACTAATTGAAAGTGAAAGAAAACCAACAAAAAAAAGAACTAAGTAACTTGTTTTCATGAGACTATTTTTAATTAATAGCCGGCGAAGATACATTTTTTTTTAAGAATTAATAATTTTCTTTTGGTGGTTAATACTCTCTTGGTGAATAGCTTTGAAAATTTTAAGCACAAATTCTTCACTTAAATTATTATCCTGCCCTTCTAAAATCATCTTCCCTAAAATCTCGTTCCAACGTTTTGTTTGTAAGATTGCTACGTTTTTCTCCTTTTTTAATTCACCAATGTTGTCAGAAATCTTCATACGCTTTCCTAACATTTCAATTAATTGATGATCTACTACATCTATCTGAGTTCTTAACGTATTTAATGCATTTTTGTATTCTACTTCAGTGTCAGTTGTTTTTCTAATTTTTAAGTCAACCATCATTTTAATTAATGAAGTAGGTGTAATTTGTTGTTTTGCATCACTCCAAGCGTTATCTGGATCGTAATGAGTTTCAACCATTAAACCATCAAAGTTTAAATCTAATGCAGTTTGACAAATATCAAAAATGATATCTCTTCTACCTGCAATATGAGATGGATCACAAATTAATGGTAAATCTGGGAAACGATTTTGTAACTCAATAGGAATTTGCCATTCTGGATTGTTACGGTATCTTGTTTTTTCATAAGTAGAAAAACCTCTATGAATAGCTCCTAATTTTTTGATATCTGCTGTGTAAAAACGCTCAAGAGCCCCTAACCAAAGTGGTAAATCTGGGTTTACTGGGTTTTTAACTAATACTATTTTATCTGTTCCTTTTAATGCATCAGCAATTTCCTGAACAATAAATGGACTTACCGTAGTTCTAGCTCCAATCCATAAGATATCTATATCATGTTTTAATGCTAATTCCACGTGGTTTTTGTTAGCTACTTCTGTTGTAGTTAACATACCTGTTTCTTTTTTTGCAGTTTGTAACCACTTAAGACCTAAAGCGCCTACACCTTCGAAATTACCTGGTCTTGTTCTTGGTTTCCAAATTCCAGCTCTTAACACAGAAGCATCTGTGTCTTTTAGTTCGTGTGCTATTTTAAGTAATTGATCTTCGGTTTCGGCACTACAAGGTCCTGCTATAACTAAAGGATGATTTAATTTAAAATCATCTAACCATGTTCTTAACTCTTTTTTATTCTCCATTTTGTTTACATTTTACTGAAGCTTAACTTCTTTTATTCCGTTTAAAATTTGTTTTATGTGATTGGTATTTTTCATTTCTGAATGAATTTCAGAAAATTTATCCTCTTCTATCAACTGCTTAAAATAATGCAGGTTTTGTATGTATTCATTTAGGGTTTCTATTACATTTTCTTTGTTTTGTTCAAAAATAGGCGTCCACATATCTGGTGAACTTTTTGCTAAACGCACTGTTGATGCAAAACCACTACCTGCCATATCAAAAATATCTCGTTCGTTCTTCTCTTTTTCAATAACTGTTTTACCTAACATAAAAGAGCTGATATGCGATAAGTGAGATACGTAAGCAATGTGTTTATCGTGAGATTTAGCATCCATGTAACGAATTCTCATTCCTATGTTTGAAAAAATTTCTAACGCCTTTTCTTGTAATTTAAATGCTGTTTTTTCTACTTCACAAATAATATTTGTTTTGCCTTTATATAAATTTTTCAGCGCTGCTTTTGGTCCAGAAAACTCTGTACCTGCTATTGGATGCGTTGCTAAAAAGTTTCTTCTCTTTGGATGTTCTTTTAAAACATCACAAATCTTCTCCTTTGTCGAACCAACATCTAAAACCAAACAAGTATCTGTAACTTCATCTAGTACTTTTGGAATTAGTGTAATGGCAACATCTACCGGAGTAGAAACAATGACAATATCCGCTATATTTAAATCAGCAAAAGTTGCTTTTTTATGAATAATGTTTAATTCTTTGGCTTCTGTAAGTGCTTCATCATTTGCATCAACTCCATAAATTACAGCTTCACTATATTTTTCTTGAATATCTAATGCTAAACTTCCGCCAATTAAACCTGTTCCTATGATAAAAACCTTCACTGTATTACTAATTATGTTTTGTTATTCTTTTAATTGCTTCTTCTATTTTCTCTTCTGATACACACAGTGAAAAACGAATGTAGCCTTCTCCTAAGCTGCCAAAAATAGTTCCTGGTGCTATAAAAATGTAGTGCTCATTTAGTATTTTATCTATAGTTTCTACAGATTTTTCTCCTTCTGGAAGTTTTGCCCACACAAACATTCCGCTGGTATTTTTATGATAACTACAACCTAATTGTTCTGCTAACTGCCAAACTAAAGCTCTACGTTTCTCATAAATTTTATTTTGCGCTGCAATCCAATCATTAGAAATATTTAATGCTTCAACCGCTCCTTTTTGCAGACTGTAAAACATACCAGAATCCATTTGAGTTTTTACTTTTAAAATGTTGTTAATGAACTTCTCGTTTCCTAACAACATCCCTATACGCCAACCAGCCATATTAAAAGTTTTACTTAAAGAATTTAATTCTAAAGCAACTTCTTTAGCCCCTGGGATTTCTAAAATACTTTTAGGATTGCTATTTAAAATGAAACTATACGGATTATCATTTACTATTAGAATGCTATGTTTTTTTCCAAAAGCAATTAACTTTTTATATGTTTCTTCTGTTGCTAAAGCTCCTGTTGGCATGTTAGGATAATTTACCCACATGATTTTTACCTTAGATAAATCTTCTTTTTCTAACGCATCAAAATCTGGCTGGTAATTATTTACTTCTGAAAGATTATAAAATACAGGTGTTGCCCCTACTAATTTACTTACCGAAGTATATGTTGGATATCCTGGATTTGGAATTAACACCTGATCGCCTTCATTTAAAACTGCCATTGAAATGTGTAAAATTCCCTCTTTACTACCCATTAACGGAAGTATTTCTGAAGTAGGATTCACCGTTACGTTATAATTTTTAGCATAAAAACCTGCTACTGCTTCTCTAAACTCAGGAATTCCCTGATAACTTTGATACTTATGAGCACCAGTAACTTGTAAGCTATCTTTTAATGCTTCAATAACTGAATTTGGTGGTAATAAATCAGGACTACCAATACCAATATTTATAACTGGTTTACCTTCATTTATTAACTGTCTTACTTCTTTTAGTTTTTTTGAAAAGTAGTATTCTTCAACTGTTTGTAAACGGTTTGCAAATTCTATCATAATCTTCCGTTTTTATATTCTCCTAATATTTTAAAGTCGTTTGCCATAATTTGAATTACTGCTTTTGCTTTTGCATACGCCTCGTAAGTATCGAAGGTTACATCCACAAAAAAAGCATATTTCCAAGGGGTTTCTATTTTTGGTAGTGATTGAATTTTAGTTAAGTTTAATTTACAATCACTAATTACATTTAAAATTGCTGCTAAGCTTCCTCTTTTATGATCTAACTCAAATTTTAAAGAAGCTTTATTTATTTCATTGGTGGCTAAAGTCTGTGCTCCATTTTGAATAATTACAAATCGAGTTTCATTGTTTTTTATTGTCTGAATCTCGTCTTCTATCACCTCCAAACCGAATATTTCAGCTGCTATTTTAGGAGCAATAGCTGCCGTATTCTGTAATTTATTTTCGGCTATTCGTTTAGCTACTTCAGCTGTATCAACATCTTCTACCAGTTTGATATGTTTATGATTCTTGAAGAAATCTTTACACTGTAATAAAGCCATTGGATGAGAAGAAACCTCTTTGATGCTTTCAAGATTTTCTCCTGGTAATGCCATTAGATGATGATGAATTGGCAGATAATATTCCCCAACAATATTCATGTTGTTTTTATCTATTAAAGCGTAATTCGGAATTATTGATCCTGCAATGGTATTTTCAATAGCCATAACACCTTGCAGACTTTCATTGTTAAGTAAACTATCAATTAAAGCATCAAAAGAAAGGCATTCCTTAATTTCATAATCGTCTTTATAGTAGCGCTTAACTACTATATGATGATTGCTTCCTTGTATTCCTTGTATGGCGATTTTCTTCATTTTAAATCAAAAAAAAAGCCTCGATTGGATCGAGACTTTATAAATATTATTTTTCAATTACAAAATATTATGATACAAAGCCTCTCCTCTCACTAAAATAGTAAAAGTAAAAATAGAAACCTTGCCAAATGTTTTGTAACATAACTTGTTGTATAATTTTGAATTACAAATCTTGGAATTTAATTTTATTAAAACAAGAAAAAAGATTTTATTTTTTAATTTTTATGATAAAAATAATATGACGCTCTTTTTTTGAATTATTTCAATTTATCTACAAATATTTTAAATGATAATTTAAAAAAACAACAATTAAGCACTTTCTTACACTCAAACCATTAAAGCTCATTATTTATTTTGTTTATCTTTTAATTAAAACAATTAAACAAACGTTATCTTTGCTAAAAATAGTTACTAACAAGGTTCAACATGGAGACTACAAAACAAAATACTTCTATTCATATTATTGGCGCAGGAATAAGTGGTTTAATAACAGCCATTGTTTTAGAAAAACACGGTTTCTCTCCTGTAATAATAGAAGCTTCTAATAATGTTGGAGGAAGAGTTAAAACTGATATTATTGATGGCTACCAATTAGACAGAGGTTTTCAGGTACTTTTAACAGCATATCCTGCAGCAAAAAAATATTTAGATTATAACTCATTAGATTTACAGAAACTAACTCCAGGAGCCGTTGTTTTTAATAAAAAAGGAAAAAGTACTATTGGAGATCCAACTCGTAAATTAAACCTTTTATTGCCAACTATTTTTTCAAGCGTAGGTAGTATTGCTGATAAATTAAAAATTTTTACTCTTAATAATTCACTTAAACAAAAACCTATTGATGCTATTTTTAACGAAAAAACACAGAGCACTTTATCTTTTTTAAGAGAAAAAGGTTTTTCTAATAATATCATCGCTTCATTTTTTAAACCTTTCTTTAGCGGAATTTTTCTTGAAGATAAATTAGCTACACCGAGCATTATGTTTGAATTTATTTATAAAATGTTCGGAAATGGATATGCTGCGATACCTAAAGATGGTATGCAAGCCATACCTGATCAACTTAGAGGAAAGTTAAAAAACACTCAATTTATATTCAATAGTAAGGTTACAAGCATTACTGATAACACAATTACATTAGCAGATAGTACTAACCTTAAAAGTGATATTATAGTTGTAGCTACTGAAGCTAGCAAACTTCTCAATTTAAATACACCAAAAACTCAATGGAAATCTTGTGATACGCTTTATTTTAAAGTAAAAAAGAAAACTATTCAACAACCAATTATTGTATTGATAGCAGACGAAACTTCATTGATTAATAATATTTTCTTTCACACGAGCATTAAAACCAATACAGACTCTAATGAAGAGCTGCTCTCTGTAACCATTGTAAAACAACATGAGTTATCAGAAGAAGCATTAATTAAAAAGGTTACTATTGAATTGAAGGAACTTTGCGGAATTGAAGATATTTCTTTCTTAAAGCGCTATGAAATTTCTAAAGCACTACCTAAACTTTCTGAAGTTTCATATGATATGCCTAACGATAAAATAAAAGTGAGCGACCATATATTCTTAAGTGGAGACACCCTTGTCAATGGTTCTTTAAATGCAGCAATGATTTCTGGTGAACAAACTGCATTAAAAATAGTAGATATGCTTAACAATAGTAATTAGATTGATTGCTATTGTTTTTTCAGTTCATATTTTTTTAAAGTTTCTAAGCTTACAAATTGTAAAGCTTTACTATGCGTGGCTTCTAAAACCACTAAAGGAGCTTTTCCTTCTTTCTCCGCTTCTATCCATCTCGATATACATAAACACCATTTGTCACCAGGAACCAAACCTGGGAATTTCCAATGTGGCATTGGTGTTCTTAAATCGTTTCCTCTAGATTTTGTAAATCTTAAAAAATCCTCTGTCATCACAGCACATACTATGTGTGTACCATGATCGGAACTTGCTGTATTACAAAATCCATCTCTAAAATATCCTGTGAGTGGATCATTACAACAACTGATAATAGGATCACCAAAAACATTTAATGTCATTTGAATAGAGCTATTTAATTAAAATGCATTTTTTAAACTTTCTATTTTATTAAGAACACGCTCTGCTTGAATGTATTTTTGACGACTTTCAGAAGTATTTTGCTTGTCAAGCATCTCTCCTTCTATAATTAATTGTTCGTACTCCATTTTCAGCTTCTCTTCGAGCGTCTTCTTTTTAAAAAAGTTTAAAAACATAATTATTGATTTAAGTAGTTTTGCAATTCAGTTATTTTACTCGGTGTATTAAATACTCCTCCATAGTATGCAGTAATCGTTGAAGAAGTATCATCCTTCACTCCTCTGGAAGATACACAAAGATGTTTTGCATCTATTATAACAGCCACATCTTTTGTCTCTAGTATTGCTTCTAACTCTTTAGCTATTTGATTTGTTAAACGCTCTTGCACTTGCGGACGCTTAGCATAATACTGAACAATTCTATTTAGCTTAGACAAACCAATCACTTTTCCTGAGGAAATATAAGCAACATGTGCTTTACCAATAATTGGCACAAAGTGATGTTCACAGTTAGAGTAAAAAGAAATGTTCTTTTCTATCAGCATTTGATTGTATTGATATTTATTATCAAACAATGCTATTTTAGGTTTATTGTCAGGATTTAATCCTGAAAATATTTCATCAATATACATTTTAGCTACCCTATCTGGAGTTCCTTTTAAACTATCATCGGTCAAATCTAACCCCATGACATTCATTATTTCTCCGAATAAAGAAGCTATTTTTTCCTTTTTCTCATCGTCAGAAATTTCAAAAGCATCTTCACGCATTGGAGTTTCTAAACCTGTTAAAAGATGATCGTCTCCAATTTCTTCATGACTAAAGCCGTTAAGATTATTTTTTTCTGCAAGTGATTTCAACATAATTTCTTTTTAATTTCAGACTAATTTGTATTTGTAAATATAAGTTAGTGATATTCGCTCATTACTATCAAACGAAAAAAAACACAAACAACTATAAAACAACACATTAAACAACATTCATTTTCAAACAGAGTTGAAAATTGCAATTTTGTTTAATACTATTCAAATATAATTAAACAAAATGAAATTTCCGTTTTTTATCCATAATAAATCATTATGTTAAAATTGTTTTTTCTTATTTGAAGAGATCGAAAAGCATAGTGGAAATAAAAAAGAAAGCTTTTTAAAAGAAAAAAGCTTCTCAAAATTTGAGAAGCTTTCTGCGGTCTGGACGGGACTCGAACCCGCGACCCCATGCGTGACAGGCATGTATTCTAACCAGCTGAACTACCAGACCGTTGCTTATTGCGGGTGCAAATATATAAACCTTTTTTGAATTATCATCAAATAATTTCAATAAGTTTTACATTAATTTTTTAATGTTTTGAAAACATGAAGTTTACAATAAATATTTTTTTTAATCTAAAATTCCTTTTGACTCTAAAATATAATGAATTGCTATTACGAACAACGAAATCCACTCTGCCCAAAACAACGAAATTATCGATTCATCTATCAAATACAAGATTAAACCTAATATAGACACAGCAGCTATTACAATACTAATTGCACGATGTCTTCTATCATTAAAAATACCTATTACCAAAGCACTACCTCCAAAAAACAAAGCAGCAAAAGAATAATGAATAATTGTATACTCTCTGTGTGGAAAAAGTAAAATACCTAATAAAGCCAATCCTAAAACAATATTGTACCATTTACCATGCCTTTTAGAATGTGGTAGCCTTTTGTTCTTTTTTATATATACAGTTCCATTAAAAACAAAAAGCATAGAAGCTAGCGTAAGTAACAAGCCATATATATGTCCATTAAACATATACACATAATCGCTTATACTTTCTCTAAAAGGTTCATTATCATCTGCCCATTTTAACAGCAAAGGCATAAATATACATACTGTTGCTATAATCCTTTCCAACTTTGCAAAATGCGTCAACTTACTTAACATACTCATAATAAAACCTTTGTTAAGTTAAATTTAAAAAATATGCTTTAGAAAAAATACAGTGTTTTAACCTAGTTTACTTAGAAGTTCTTTAAATATTTGAAAAAATAAAAGTGGGAAATAAAAAAAGCTTCTCAAAAATTGAGAAGCTTTTTGCGGTCTGGACGGGACTCGAACCCGCGACCCCATGCGTGACAGGCATGTATTCTAACCAGCTGAACTACCAGACCGTTGCTTTAATGCGGATGCAAATATATAATCTATTTTTATTTCCACCAAACTTTTTTAGCGAAATTTAGAATTTATTTCTACTAATTAAATAGTTCGTTAGTATTTTTTGATAACCATCTCTTGTATTTACAGGAACATAGCTAATTTTATACTGCAAACATTTATTTTTTAATTCATCAAAAAACTTAGCAACCTCTTTCTTATAATTGCTCTTAACGCTGTCTGCATATAAATTTATTTCTTCATTTGTTTCTACGTCAATAAATTTTTGGGGAGTATTTTCAAAATCGAAATTCAATTCATACTCTTTATCGATCGTATGAAACAAAATAACCTCATGTTTGTTGTGCTTCAAATGGCGAAGTGCATCGAATAACTCTTCTTGATCACTTGAAGGCTGAAACATATCAGTAAAAAGAAAAATTAAAGAACGTCTATGAATCTTTTCAGCAATTTCATGCAAATACTTATAAGTATCTGTTTTTTTTGATGATGACGGTTTCTGTAGTAGTTCTTCTAATTTACTTGTTAATAATTTCCTATGCCTATCATTACCTTTTTCTGGTGCATAGTATTCATAAGTATCAGCATATACACTTAAACCTACAGCATCTCTTTGTTTTTTTAATAACTCAATTAAAGAAGCAGCTGCAACTGCAGAAAACCCAATTTTATTTAAGTCATTTAATTGTTGCTTCTCTTTTATAGGATAATGCATAGATGAAGAGTTATCAATGATAATATGACATCTTAAATTTGTTTCCTCTTCATATTTTTTCGTGTACAACTTTTCTGTTTTTGCAAAGAGCTTCCAATCAATATGTCTTGTATTTTCTCCTTTATTATATAATTTATGTTCAGAAAACTCAACAGAAAATCCATGAAACGGACTTTTATGCATTCCTGTTATAAAACCTTCTACCACTTGTTTGGCTAAAAGATCGAGATTTTTAATTTCTGATGATTGTAATTGTGAAAGTTGTAAACTCATATACCAAAAATAGAAATATGCATTTAAATAAAAAACAAAAGAGGTTGTATTTCATTACGAATACAACCTCTAATATCTTTTTAAAAGAGTAATTATTTATAAAGCAGCATCAATTTTATCTGTATATGCTTTCTTTGGAGCAGCTCCAACTTGCTTTGCTACTACTTCTCCATTTTTAAATACTAAAACAGTAGGTATGTTACGTACACCGTACTTTGCAGCAAATTCTTGATTAGCATCTACATCTACTTTACCAATAACAGCTTTCCCTTCATACTCTTGGCTAATTTCATCTATGATTGGTCCAACCATTCTACAAGGTCCACACCATGTAGCCCAAAAATCTACTAAAACTGGTTTATCTGATTTAAGTACTATTTCCTCAAAAGATGTATCTGTAATTTCTAATGCCATTTTCTTGTCTTTTTATGTATTAATCAGTACAAATGTAAGAATTTATTTCACTTATTTCAATTATGTTTAGATCGGTTTTTCTTATACAATAATTGATTTTATAAATATATTAAGAAATTAAATTTTTATAATGAAAGAATAGTATTAAATTTGATGCCGATTTTAGAGGACAAATTTGATCTGATTGCAACCTCGTGAAAAAATGCTAAAGCAGTAATGTTTTACTTCTTTCTCGGACGCTCAGTCAGTTCACTAAACACCAAATTAACAGATAATAAAAAGAAAAATATGTCATACTTTTTTACATCAGAGAGTGTATCTGAAGGACATCCAGATAAAGTAGCAGATCAAATTAGTGATGCTTTAATAGATAATTTTTTAGCTTTTGATGCTGATGCAAAAGTTGCTTGTGAAACTTTAGTAACTACTGGACAAGTAGTATTAGCTGGAGAAGTAAAGTCTAAAGTATATTTAGATGTTCAAAAAATAGCAAGAAATGTAATTAACAAGATAGGTTATACAAAAAGCGAATATATGTTTGACGGTAACTCTTGTGGAGTATTTTCTGCAATTCACGAGCAATCTGACGACATCAATCGTGGTGTAGATAGAGCTAAAAAGGAAGAACAAGGAGCTGGTGACCAAGGAATGATGTTTGGTTATGCTACTAATGAGACTGAAACTTTTATGCCTTTAGCTCTTGATTTATCTCACTTAATTTTAAAAGAATTAGCAGACTTACGTAGAGAAAATAGTGAAATCACTTACTTACGTCCAGATGCTAAAAGTCAGGTAACTATTGAGTATTCTGATGACAATACTCCTTTGAGAGTTGAAGCTATTGTGGTATCTACACAACACGATGATTTTGGTTCTGATGATGAAATGTTAGCCAAAATTAGAGAAGACATTAAAAACATTTTAATACCTAGAGTTGTAGCTAAACTTCCAGCTCAAATTCAGACATTATTCAATGACGATATTAAATACCATATCAATCCAACAGGTAAATTTGTTATTGGAGGACCTCACGGTGATACAGGGTTGACAGGTAGAAAAATTATCGTTGATACTTACGGTGGTAAGGGTGCACACGGTGGTGGTGCTTTCTCTGGAAAAGACCCAAGTAAAGTAGATAGAAGTGCTGCTTACGCTACAAGACACGTTGCTAAAAACCTAGTTGCAGCAGGTGTTGCTGATGAAGTTTTAGTACAAGTTTCTTATGCGATTGGAGTTGTTGAACCTATGGGAATTTTTGTTGATACCTACGGAACTTCTAAAGTTGGTTTATCTGACGGAGAGATTGCTCAGAAAGTTTCTGAAATTTTTGACATGAGACCTCACGCTATTGAAGATCGTTTAAAGTTACGTACTCCAATGTACAGCGAAACTGCTGCTTACGGACACATGGGAAGAACAAACGAAGTTGTTTCTAAAACTTTTGAACAACCTAATGGAGAAAAGAAAGTTGTTGATGTTGAGTTGTTCACATGGGAAAAACTAGACTATGTTGATACTGTAAAACAAGCTTTTTCTTTATAAGAAATAGTATTTTATACATAAATAAAAAACGTTTGGAGCTTGGCTTCAAACGTTTTTTTTATGTTATTGAAAATCAAATTATTTTATTTCTAAAGACGTGAATTTAAAACTATTTCCGTCGAACAAACCTTTATCAGATAATTTTAATGAAGGAATCACTAATAAAGCCATAAATGACAATGTCATATAAGGTGCTCTTAAACTACTTCCCATTTTTTTAGCCATTGCATCTAACTCAGCATAAGCTTTCCCTATCTCTTCTGCAGGTTTATCACTCATAATTCCTGCAACAGGTAACGACACAACTTTTTCCACTGAATCATAAACAGCACAAACACCTCCTTTATTTTCTATTAATAAATTTACAGCTCTACAGATAGCTTCATCAGAAACTCCTACTGCAATAATATTATGAGAATCGTGCCCTACTGAACTTGCGATAGCTCCTTGTTTTAAACCAAAGTTTTTAATAAAAGCAATTGCAGGCTCTGCATTTTTATAACGGTTGACTACCGTCATTTTTAAAACGTCATTTTCTGTATTTGATATTAAATTACCTTCACTAATTAAAGAACTTGATTCAATTTCATTGGTTACCAACTCACCATCTAGTGCTTCAATTACTCTTATTTTTTCTGATGCTGAATGATATTCAAAATCAGACACCTTCTTTTTTTCTGTATTAAAATTATTCAACACGTCAAATGCAACTGACTTTACAAACGAATTGCCGTTTTCAGCTACTAATTCTCCATTTATAAATGTTTTTTCTACAGAAAAGTCTGTAAGGTTGTTTACCATAATAAAGTCAGCTAAATCGCCTTCTTTTAACAAGCCTACATCTAAATTATAGTGTTCAACAGGGTTTATACAAGCTGCCTGTAAAACTTTATAAACATCAATTCCTTTAGCTACAGCTCGCACACATAACTCATTAATATGACCAATTAATAAATCATCCGGATGTTTATCATCAGAACAAAACATCATGTTTTCAAAATACTCTGGCAGCAAATCGATCAATGCTTCAAAATTTTTAGCTGCACTTCCTTCCCTGACAATCACTTTCATTCCTTTTTGTAACTTTTCTAAAGCTTCTTCATAGGTAAAACATTCATGATCAGTAGAAATTCCAGCCGCAATATATTTACTAATGTCCTCTCCCCTAACTCCTGGTGCATGTCCATCAACTGGTTTGTTATTATCTTTTGCATGCTGAATCTTTTTTAACACCTCTTCATCGTCAAATAAAACTCCTGGATAATTCATCATTTCAGCTAAATATTTAATATCAGGGTTTTCCATCATTAATTTAATAGCTTCTGAATCAATAACAGCTCCGGCACTTTCAAAAGAAGTTGCTGGGACACAAGAAGGTGCTCCAAAATTAAATTTTAAAGGCACTTTCTTTCCGTTTTCAATCATAAAATCTACTCCTGCTACCCCTAAAACATTTGCTATTTCATGTGGATCTGAAACGGTAGCTACTGTTCCATGAGTAACTGCTATTTTAGCAAACTCAGAAGGAACCAACATTGAACTTTCAATATGTATATGAGCATCTACAAATCCTGGTAAAATATAGCTTTCTACAGAATGATTAGCTTCACGAATGTTTACTATTTTACCGTTTTCTACTTCAATCTCTCCTTTAAATATTTTTTTCTCTCTAATATTTACAATGTTACCTTGTACAATCATTCGTGTTTATTTTTAGCTAAAATAATGACATTTTTTTGCATAAAAAAAGCATCCTATAACGGATGCTTTCTGACTTATTTTTAACTAGAATTACTTCTTTATAATTGGAGGCCCTCCTGCTAAAATTTCTTCATTTGCGTATTCTTCAAACTTTTTAAAGTTAGCTCTAAAAGAATCAGCTAATTTATGTGCAGTTTCGTAATATCCTTCATCATTATCCCAAGCTTTACGTTGACTTAATAATTCGTCTGGTACACCTGGACAAGTTCTTGGTTGTGCTAAACCAAATACTGAATGAATATGATAATCTTCGTATGTAATCTCTTCTGGTAATCCACCTGTCAAAGCAGCATTAATCATTGCACGAGTATACTTTAACTTCATTCTATTTCCTACTCCGTAAGGACCAGCAAACCAACCTGTATTAACTAACCATACATTTACCCCTGTTTCTTTCATTTTCTCGCTTAACATTTCAGCATAACGAGTTGGGTGTAATGGCATAAATGGCGCTCCAAAACAAGCAGAGAAACTTGGCAATGGTTCTGTAACACCTGCTTCAGTACCAGCAACTTTTGCTGTATATCCAGAAATAAAGTGGTAAGCCGCTTGACCTGGCGTTAATTTAGATATTGGAGGTAATACCCCAAATGCATCTGCTGTTAAGAAGAATACATTTTTAGGATTTTTTCCAATAGATGGTGTTTTAATATTTTCAATGTGGTGAATTGGATAACTCACACGTGTGTTTTGTGTAATAGTTGTGTCTCCAAAATCTACTTCACCAGCTTCATTCATGATGATATTCTCAAGGATTGCTCCTTTTTTAATAGCTCCATAAATTTCTGGTTCTTTCTCTTGAGACAAATCGATTACTTTAGCGTAACAACCTCCTTCAAAGTTAAATACAGAATTTTCTGCAGTCCAACCGTGTTCATCATCACCAATTAAACTTCTGTTTGGATCTGTAGATAATGTAGTTTTACCTGTACCTGATAATCCGAAGAAAATAGCAGTATCACCATCTTTACCAACATTTGCAGAACAGTGCATTGGTAATGTGTTTTTATATACTGGTAAAATGAAATTTAAAGCAGAAAAGATTCCTTTCTTAATTTCTCCTGTATATCCAGTACCACCAATTAAAGCTACTTTTCTAGAAAAGTTTAAAATTGCGAAGTTATGCTGACGTGTACCATCTACAGCTGCATCTGCCATAAAACCTGGCGCATTGATTACTGTCCATTCTGGATCGAAATCTTTTAACTCTTCTTCTGTTGGTCGTAAAAACATGTTGTAAGCAAACATGTTACTCCATGGATACTCATTTACAACTCTAATATTTAATTTATAATCTTGATCTGCACAAGCATAACTATCTCTAACAAAAATCTCTTTATCTGATAAGTAAGCTGTTACTTTTTCGTATAAAGCATCAAACTTATCTGAATCGAAAGGAATATTAATATCTCCCCACCAAATCTCATCTTTAGTTATTTCGTCTTTAACTATAAATCTATCCATTGGAGACCTTCCTGTAAACTCACCTGTATTTACTGCTATAGCACCAAATGCAGATTCTTTACCTTGTCCTTTCTCTATAGTTAAATTATGTAACTCCTCTGAAGTTAACTGATAACGAACGTCAGAACTCTTAATTCCTAATGATTCTAACGAAATCGTTTTCGTTTCAAGATTTGCCATCTCTTATTTTTTTGTTGTGTTTAATTTCAAGCAAAAATAAACCTTTTTGTTTAAAGTAATTAGTTATACCTATTTTTTATCAACAAATTATTGACTTTTAGCCTTTTTGACAAACTCTAACACCATAAAAACCCATCCAAAAATAAGCACAACTCCACCTAAAGGTGTTAAAAACCAAATAGTTTTTGCTGGTATATTGGCTAAATACATTAAATAAATAGAACCCGAAAAAAGTAAAATCCCGACTAAAAAACTATAGGTTATTTTGTTTTTAAATTTTGAAGAAAAATTTTGATGAAGATTGATCACTAATAAAACAATTACATGATACATCTGATATCTCACTGCTGTTTCAAAGCTCTGCATTGCCTCTGGCGTTAATTTTTCCTTTAAAGAATGTGCTCCAAATGCTCCTAAAACAATAGTTAATACACCTAAAACGGAAATAATTGTTAAATTTTTATACATCTTTTTTATATTTGTTTGATTTTAAACTTTTATGACAAATGCTTTTTGTCCATAAATAATTACAAAAATACAGCATATTTTATGAGAAATATTCTAATTATTGGAGCTGGAAGATCGAGTTCTTCTTTAATAAAATACTTACTAGATAAATCTACCGAAGAAAACTTACATATTACTATTGGCGATCTTTCATTGGAAAACGCTAAAAGAAAAACAAATGATCACCCAAATGCATCTGCTATAAAGTTAAATGTGTTTAATAGCGAAGAGCGAGAAAACGCAATTAAAAGTTCTGATATTGTAATTTCTATGTTGCCTGCACATTTGCATATAGAAGTTGCAAAAAATTGTGTTCAATTTGAAAAACACATGGTTACTGCCTCTTACATTTCTAAAGAAATGAAAGCTCTTGATGAAGAAATTGTAAAAAAGGGACTGGTTTTTATGAATGAAATTGGTTTAGATCCTGGTATTGATCATATGAGTGCTATGGAAGTAATCAATAAAATTAGAGAAAAAGGAGGTAAAATGTTACTTTTTGAATCATTTACTGGTGGTTTGGTAGCTCCTGAAAGCGATAATAATTTATGGAACTATAAATTTACTTGGAACCCTAGAAATGTAGTATTAGCAGGACAAGGTGGTGCATCAAAATTTATTCAAGAAGGTACTTATAAATACATTCCTTATCATAAGTTATTTAGAAGAACTGAGTTTTTAAAAATTAATGGAAGCGGAACTTTTGAAGGTTATGCCAACAGAGATTCTTTAAAATATAGAAGTATTTATGGCTTAGATGATATTCCTACCATGTACAGAGGAACTATACGTAAAGTTGGTTTTTCAAGAGCCTGGAACGTATTTGTTCAACTAGGTATGACAGATGACAGCTACACTATAGAAGATTCTGAAAACATGAGCTATAGAGATTTCACTAACTCTTTTTTAGCTTATTCTCCTTCTGATTCTGTTGAACTTAAATTTAGATCGTATTTAAAAATAGATCAGGATGATGTTATGTGGGAAAAATTTGTTGAATTAGATATTTTTAATCCAAATAAAAAAGTAGCATTACAAAATGCTACACCTGCACAAATTTTACAGAAAATATTGATGGATTCTTGGACACTTGCTCCTGAAGATAAAGATATGATTGTAATGCATCATAAATTTGGGTATGAAGATGAAAATGGAAAACATCAAATAGAAAGTAGCATGGTTATTAAAGGTGAGGACCAAACTTACACAGCTATGGCAAAAACTGTTGGTTTACCTGTGGCAATGGCTACATTGAGAATTTTAAATGGTGAAATTACTAAACCTGGTGTACAACTTCCAATAAACCAAGAGGTTTATGAACCTATACTAGAAGAATTACAAGATTTTGGAGTAACTTTTATTGAAAAAGAAGTTCCATACTTAGGATACAACTTAGAAGGTATTAGAGGATAATACTAAAAAAATAAGTGAGATGAGATTTCATCTCACTTATTACAATACTTTAACTAATTATAATTTTGTTGATTATTATATTTTAATTGTTTTTAGGGATTACTCAGTTGTAAATGTTTCTTTTTAGTGACTTCTTTTATTTGGCGAAATTTACTTTATGTTTCATCTACACTTCAAAGATACCACCAAATAAATGTTGTTTTTCTACAAATTAGCCGAGTTTATCTATTCTATCGATGAATTGATATTTCTTGTATTTAAAACGTTTTTTCAGATAAAAACGATAAAACAACCTACCAGTTAACGTTCAAAAAACACTTTTTATCTATCAAATTAACATAATCTTACAGTTAATTTACCACTTCTTTAAATCATATATGTATGATACTCCATTAATTTAGCAATCTAATTGCTATCTGAATGAAAAACTATTTATTAACTCTTTTTGTTTTTTTACTAACTAAAAATAGCTTTAGTCAAAATACTGTAAACAAAGATTCTATATTTTCTGATTTGATTACTTACACTCCCAAAGGATTTCACTTAAACAGTGTTCACATACATGGACAAACTTTTAATACAAATAACTTATCTTACTTGAATTCATTAGCGTATTTTAATCATAAAAACACATCTAATAAAAAACAATCAAAACAACTTTTCAATCAGATTGATCAAATGGCTGTAGGTTTCTTTTCTAATGGTAAAAAAGTTTTATTTGAACCTCTAAATGGAATGGCTTCTAATGGGACATTAACTGAAACTATCTTTTTAAACGATATTAAAATAATAAAATTAAAACTTTTACACACTTGTACTGACGCAGATCGAAACAATGATTTTATTCGAGTTTTTAATAATAGAATGTATGCATTATTAAAAATAAAGCCCCCTGATAATTTTACTCATCATTTTAACAACACTATATTTTTTAAAAAAAGTAACAAAAAAACAATTAAGTTATTACTCAATGAGAATAGAACATTTCAATTCCGAGAGTATCAAAACAAAAAACTTATAAAGTACAGTGAAGGCTTTTGGGAAAACAATCAAAATAAATTAACTCTTAATTCAAATAGATCGAAGGATAATAGAAATAATTATATTTATTTTAAAAACTCAATATGGACACTTAAAAAAAAGCATCTAATACCATTAAACAAAAAACATTATAAGCTGAAAGAAGTAACTCATAAATATTAAATTGCTACAAATCATAAATTTATAACATATTTTTTCTATACACCTATTTTTATTCTTACTTAAAAACAGAGCTAAATCTACATTTTTAAATAAAAATCTTTTGTAAGATTTATATAATCATCAGTGTATTGATGTCTTTCTTTTTCTATAATTAGTGATGATTCTAATACTTCTTTTTTACCAAAAGAAAACTGAAGTAAACTTCTTTTAATTTCAGAGTTTTCATTTCCTCTAACTCTACATACTTTATGCAAAAACAAATTAAAAGTTTTCGCTAATTCTATAAAACTTTCCTCTTCTTTAAAAGGTATAATTGTGCAGAAAGCTCCATTTTCATCTAATATTTGAGACACTCCTTTTAATAAAGCCTCAAAAGACAATGAAGAAGTAAATCTAGCTTTATTTCTAGCCTCATCCTCTGTTTCAAAATCGTCAGTATAAAAAGGTGGATTAGCCACTACTAACTCATAAACTTCTTCCTCTTCATTCATTTCAATTGCAAAACCCTGGAATGAAGTGTGATAACAAAATAAACGATCACCCCAATCAGAACGCTCAAAATTCTCTACTGTTTGCTCATAAGCAGCTTCTTCTATTTCAACTGCATCTATCGTAAGTGCATCACAACGTTGGGCTAACATTAATGCTATTACTCCTGTTCCAGAACCAACGTCAAGTATGCTATCTGGAAAATGATCTGTGGGAGTCCATGCACCCAACAACACAGCATCAGTACCAATCTTCATTGCAGTTTTATCTTGATGAACTGTGAATTCTTTAAATTGAAAAGGTTTCATAATTTAGAGTAAGTTTCCTAAAATTTTTTCGGTATTGAAGAATAAATACAAAACAAAGGCTAATAATAAGACAAATAATAAACCTCTTTTAGGGTTCGATTTTCTTCTATTTCCAAATCTTTTCTGAAATTTCATTTGATTCCTTTTTTATTTAGTTTTTGTGGCTCTTAGCATTTCTCTTTTTCCTGGAGGTCCTGGCAATCTTTCAACCTTAAAACCTACACTTTCCATAGCTCTTCGTACACTCCCTTTAGCTGAATAAGTAACCAACACTCCTTCTTCTTTAAGCGATGTGTACATAATTGAAAAAATTTCTTCGGTCCATAAATCTGGTTGAACTCTTGCTCCGAATGCATCAAAGTATATCAAATTGTATGCCTCAATATCATTTATATCTTTAAAAAACTGTTTTCGTTTCGTTAGCCTGAAACCTTGAGTTATTTCGTGAGATTCTTCCCAAGTAACTTCATGGATTTTTTTAAAGATAGCTGAATGATTTTCTGCCTTTAATTCAGATACATAATTCAACTTTTCAATTTCATCTACTTCAACTGGGTATGCTTCTATTCCTGTGTAATTAACATCAGTATTACTTTCTAAAAACGTAATAAAGCTATTTAAACCAGTACCAAACCCAATTTCTAAAATCGAAATTGGGTTTTGAGATACTACGTTTAAACCGTTCTTTATAAAAACATGGTAAGCTTCTTGAATTGCACCATGTTTAGAATGATATTGTTCGTTCCAATCTGGCAAATGAATGGTTGTAGAACCATCAGATGTTATGATTATTTCTCTTTTCAAATTACTTTAATAAAACTCCGTGAGCTAAAAAAGCCATTTCTTTTTTAGGCTCTGTTATTTGTGCTATTTCCTCTTTAGATTTACCTGCATCTTCTGCATAATGGCGTAATTCATCAACAGGGGTTACTTTTACAAATGCCTTACCTTCTACAATTACTTCTTTCCCTTTGCTATCTAAAGGCATAAAAAAACCATAGTCTTTAAATCGAACCATTACCTCATCATTTTCAGATAAAGGCACTTTCATCCAACAACCTTTTTTAGTACAAACATCTTTAATTGTAGAAGCAAATTTTACTGTTGCCGTATCACCTATTTTTAATGTTTTATACTGTTCTAAAGCTTTTGCAGATGTTAATGCTTCTGCATCATTAATTTTTTCTCCAAAAGACATGTAAGCTATCTTCTCTTCTTTTGGTTCTGCTTTTACTTCAGTTTTTTTCTCTGTTTTACAGGCGGTTATTGTTAAAATAGCGCTAAAAAAAACAATTGCTAATTTTTTCATTTATAAGTAATTATAATATTTGTGATTACAAATATACAATATTGGAAGCGGTTAACTAAAAATCACTCTCTTTAAAAGTGCTTACAATTTTGTACTTTTGCAAAAATCTAAAACACTTCATTTTATGAGTTCTTCTAACATTCAAATTACCCCTATTCAAGAAACAAAAATTAATAATGTTGATTTTAACAACCTGCAATTTGGTGCTGTTTTCTCGGATTATATGTTTGAATGTGATTATAAAGATGGAGCTTGGCAAAATCCTGTTATAAAACCTTACGGTCCTATTTCTATGGATCCTTCTGCAAGAGTTTTTCATTATGGACAAGCTGTTTTTGAAGGAATGAAAGCCTATAAAGATGATAATGATAATGTTTTTCTTTTTAGACCTGAGGACAATCATGCTCGTATTAACAAGTCTTCAGCTCGTTTAGCGATTCCTGAATTTCCGAAAGAGTATTTTTTAGATGGATTAAAAACTTTATTGGATTTAGAAAGAGATTGGATTAAAAAAGGAATGGGTAACTCATTATATATTCGTCCTTTTGTAATTGCAACGCAACCTGCAATATCTGCATCTCCTGCAAGTGAATATAAATTTATGATTATACTTTCTCCAGCGCAAGCATATTATGCCGGTGAAGTAAGAGTGTTATTTGCAGAGCAATTTAGTAGAGCTGCTAGCGGTGGTGTTGGTTATGCTAAAGCTGCTGGAAACTATGCTGCTCAATTTTACCCAACTAAACTAGCTAATGAAGCAGGGTACCAACAAATTATTTGGACTGATGCTGATACCCATGAGTATTTAGAAGAAGCAGGTACTATGAATATTTTCTTTAGAATTAACGACAAGCTTGTAACTGCTCCTAATAACGATAGAATTTTAGATGGTATTACTAGAAAATCAGTGATTCAATTAGCTAAAGACAATAACATTGAAGTTGAAGTACGAAGAGTTTCTGTTGCAGAAATAAAAGAAGCTGCTAAAAATGGTTCGCTTAAAGAAATTTTTGGTTCTGGTACAGCTACTGTAATTAACCCTATTGTTGGTTTTAGTCATGCTAAAGAAAACTTCGATTTACCAAAGCTTGAAAACTCTTATGCTTCTTTATTTAAAGAAAAACTTACCAACATTCAATACAATATTTCTGATGATCCATATGGTTGGAGATACCAGATATAATTAAACAGTTAACAAACCGTAACTTTGATTTAACATAATATTATGTTTTTCATATATTTGTAACAAACCATACAGGTTATAAGAAAATGAAGAACCTACTCATAACATTTGTTACGTTAATCGCAGCTTTTGCTTTAACTTATTATGTTTTACTGAATTTATTTGAAACTCAAAATAGTATTTCTAGTTTCAAAAATTCATCAAAAACTACAGTAAATACAAGTTCTAATTCAGAATCTTTTACTGAAAGTGATACAACAACTGATGAAACTGAAAGTGATGAAGATATGTTTCCTGAAGACATTGATGATATTTTAAGTAATGTTGATGAATGGCAAATATATTTTGATGAAAACATTCAGCTTTCTTCTGATTTTATTCCTTTAAATAGTGATGCAGAAGAAATTGACAAGGATGAATTTATTGAACAATTAGCTACTGGTGAATTTGTTCCTGTTAAACTTCTAACAGGTGAAGCTATGTATCAATTATATCCTTTAGATGATTCTGATGAGCATCAAAAAATAAGTGAATTAATCAGTTCTGTTTCTGATTCTGCTAGTAATTCAATCGCAAGAGAAGGTACTCCATTACCAAGGTATAATTTTGTTGACTTGAATGACAACAAATACAATAAAGATAATACTAATGGTAAAATTTTAATTGTCACTTGTTGGTCAGTAAATTCTAAAGCTAGTACAAAAGAACTTCCTAAACTAAACGATCTTTTCGATAAATATGAAGCCTATGAAGATGTTATCTTCTTAAGTTTATCTGATAATTCACCAAGTGACGTAAAGAAATTCTTAACTAAGAAAACATTCAGGTTTCCAGTAGTTGCTAACCAAAGTAATTACATAAAAAACAAGCTTGGTACTACTCAGTACCCTACACATTTAATTATTGATGAAGAAGGGAATATTGAAAGAATGCTAAATAGCGCAGACGAACTTATAGCTGCTGTTGAAGTAATAGCTACAGGAGATTTTGATTCGTTATAAAAAATAAAAAGAAGCAATCTTTTGTAAGATTGCTTCTTTCTTTTTAAAATTATTTTACTCTTCTAAAATCTTTTTAATATCTGGTTTAAAGTAATTAGGTCCTTTCATTACTTTTCCATCTTCTCTGTAAATAGGTTTACCATCTTCCCCTAATTTACTCATGTTACTTTTTTGAATTTCATTAAAAACCTCGTCAATTTTATACTGCATTCCATGCTCTATAATTGTTCCACACAAAATGTAAAGCATATCACCCAAGGCATCTGCTGTTTCAACTAAATCATTATTTTGCACGGCTTCTAAATACTCTTCATTCTCTTCTTTCATTAAATTGAATCGAAGCATTTTTGTTGCATCACTTAAATTAACGATAGGACTTTCATTAACTCCTAATCCAAATGCTGTATGAAATGCTTTTACAGCGTCTATTTTTTCTTTCATTACTACTGATTAATGTTAAATATGTTTTCCAGAGTTTTTAAATCAAACTCAGACCAATCATTGATATGATATTGTACTTTTTGCGCTTTAAAATCGTCTACATTCCTAGTATTAACCCCTACAAAATGTGCGCCTAAATTTTTAGCTGTAGTTACATCCCACAAACCATCGCCAAAAGAAACAACATGATCAAAAGATGATACACCGTAAAAATCTTTGGCTTTATTAATAGTAGACTGTACTATTTCTTCTCTGGTGTAAATTGTATTGGATGCTTCTAATACCTCTTCTGAAAAATCAATCTCTGCTTGCTTAAGCTTTAACAATGCTGGTTTTAATAATGAACCTGTCGCAAAACAAACTCCAAAATTAGTTTCATTTGTAATAAATTCAACCATCTTTTTTGCACCATTTACCTCTTTAGAGTTTTTGTAGTCTAAAAAATGAGTAGTCATTACTTTTTCAAAATCTTCTAATAAGTCTAGAGAAAAAGGTTTGTTGAATGTTTTTTCGTAATTCTTTTTTACAATATAACTATCAGTAGCATTTGCATAATTTCTCCAATCTGTATCTACCTCTTTTATACCCATTTGAGCCATGGCAAATAAAAGAGAATCGGTATGCTTTTTTTCGCTACTTGTTAATGTATCATCAATATCTAGAACGAATAAATTCTTTTTTTTCATTTATTTATTACTTTTGCTAAAAGTACAAACTTTGTTACTACGTTTGTTTTTAAATTTATAATAATATGATGTTTTTAATGTCTTCAAAAATGTTTACTACAGGTAGAATAATTTTTGCTTCTTGTTTTGTAATTGCTTTTATTATTTTAATGGTAATCAGTTATAAAAAAGATGCTAAAAACAATAAAAAACACTATCAAAATGCTGCGTTATACGTTGCTATTGGTATTGTTGTAGCTATTGCTTTGTTATCTTTATCAAAGTTGTTAATAAAAGGCTGATTTTTAAATTAAAAACATTACTATTTACATAGGTTCAATTTCACTTAATTTATCGTGATCTAAAACAGTGTATCCATGTTGATCAAAACCAGAAGAAGGTACATATTTAACATCCATTTCTAATTGTGAAAATTTGTAAGAGGTAGCTTGATAGACTTTTTGTCCAAAAGATTCTTCATGATATTGAATTAACACATATAAACCTGCATCTAAATTCTTAACTTCTTCATTGGTTAAATTATACAACGGACTGTTGTTATCTATGATATGAACAATCGTCCATATTGTTGGTAAATACATTATTTTATTACGCTCTAATTTTAACTCAAAAAAGCTTCTTTTATAATTCCCTTTTTCATCTTTTTCGTTTAATGATAATGTAACCGCCACTTCTGGTTCTATCATTATTGTTTTTCTACTATTCATTAATCGAAACATCAAAGCCCTTTCTCCGTTAAAATCTCTAACAATTAAATTCTTGCTAAAACGAATTGCTGCTTTTGGTTTAGAAAACCTTCCATAAAGCAAACCTGTTATAAAAGAAAAACTCACCAAACCTATTAGCGCCTCAAAAACAGCTATAATATTAGCAGTTATCCCTTTAGGTGCTATCCCTCCATAACCTACGGTTGTTAATGTTTGAGCACTAAAGAAAAAACCATTTAAAAAATCTTCAAAAAGATTTCCTTTAGATGGGGTTATCTGATCAATACCTATAAATAGATATACAAAACCAAACAAAATATTCAATGACAAATAGCACAATAAAACTAACAAGAAAAAATTCCCCCAACTTAACTCTATAAAAAACGTGTACAAATCATCAATAATGAATTTTCTATTGATATGTGTAATATTAGAACTTCCATCTTTATTGATAATCCCTTTTACGTTTTTGGTAGAGCTATGACCAAAACCTGGGTCTTTTGTCTTTTTTATCATTTATAATATCTTAAATTATTATATCCCATTATATCTGAAGCAATCAGTTGTATGATCATTTACCATACCTGTTGCCTGCATAAAAGCGTAAATTACGGTAGATCCAACAAACTTGAACCCTCTTTTCTTTAAATCTTTTGAAATTTTATCTGAAAGCTCAGTCGTAGCTGGTACTTCTTCTCTTGTTTTAAATGAGTTTTTTATTGGTTTTCCATCACAAAAACCCCAGATATATTTAGAGAATGAACCATATTCTTTTTGAACTTCCATAAATGCTTGTGCATTGGATATGGTTGCTTTAATTTTTAATTTGTTCCTTATAATTCCTTTATCCTGAAGTAACTCTTCATATTTTTCTTCAGTATAATTTACTATTTTTTGGTAATCAAAATTATCAAAAGCTGCTCTAAAGTTTTCTCGCTTTCTAAGAATAGTAATCCAGCTTAATCCTGCTTGAAAAGTTTCTAATACTAAAAACTCAAACAAAGTAGCATCATCGTATACTGGCACTCCCCATTCTTCATCATGATAAGCAATATATAAAGGATCGTTAGTTACCCAAAAACAACGGTTTTTCATTTTTCTATATTTTGACTAAAATTAATAAAAAATAGACTACTGTTTACTTATTTATTCATTTTACAACACCCTATTTAAGAGTAACATTAAACATTCTATATAGAACTCAAACAAAATCAAAAAGTTCTAATTTTCTCTTAAAACTAAAAAGTCTAAATGAGTTCTGTACGAAAAAGATTACTTTTACGTCATAACTGAAACAAAGTTTGTTAAAAATGAAGAAAATATTTTTTTTATTAATATTTACGTTTTCTACACTTTTAGGATTTTCTCAAATTTTTAATCCTATTAAATGGAAAACGAATGTAGAAAAAATTTCAGATACAGAATACTTCTTAGTTACAACTGCTAGTATTGAAGATACTTGGCATTTATATGGTCAAGATGTTCCAAAAGGTGGACCAAGACCAACAATATTTCATTACACAGATAATGAAAACTATTCTTTGATAGATAAAACTATTGAAGAAAAAGGTATCACCGAATTTGATAATACTTTTAAAATGGTTATCAAATACTTTGAGAAGAAAACGGTATTTAAACAGAAAATAAAATTATTAAATGCTACTGCTGTTATTAAGGCTGAAGTTGAATTTATGGTGTGTAACGACGAACGTTGTTTACCACCGAATGTAAAAGAATTAACTTTTTATGCTCCTGATAATAAAAAAGTAGAGAGTAGTACTACAAAAACTGTTAAAGCAGATTTATCTAATGAAGAAGCTAATAAAATTTTATACGGATTAACAACTCAAGAAATCCAACAACCTACAGCAGATATTAATACCATTAGCGGAGAAAGCAATACGAATGTTCAAAAGAAAAACGATAGTTCTTCTTTATTCAGCATTTTCTTAATTGCGTTTTTATCTGGTTTTGCAGCATTATTAACACCTTGTGTTTTTCCTATGATACCAATGACTGTTAGTTACTTTACCAAACAGAGTAAAAATAGAAGTGTTGGTATTAGAAATGCTATCATTTACGGAATTTCTATCATTGCTATTTATGTATTCTTAGGATATATTATTACTATTATTTTTGGAGCAGATTCTTTAAATAGACTATCTACTAATTTATGGTTTAATGTTATTTTCTTTATCATTTTAGTTGCTTTTGCTTTTTCTTTCTTCGGATTTTATGAACTTACATTACCTAGTTCTTGGTCTACTAAAATTGATGATCAAGCTGATAGAAGCGGTATTTTAGGAATCTTTTTTATGGCGCTAGCTTTAGCCGTAGTCTCTTTCTCTTGTACTGGTCCTATTGTTGGAACTTTATTAGTAGAAGCTGCGTCAACTGGAGGTTTAGCCCCTGTGTTAGGAATGCTTGGATTTTCTTTAGCTATAGCTTTACCTTTTGCTTTATTTGCTGCTTTTCCTGGTTGGTTAAATTCACTACCTAAATCTGGTGGATGGATGAACACTGTAAAAGTGGTTTTAGGATTTTTAGAATTAGCTTTAGCTTTTAAGTTTTTATCAAATGCCGATATGGTAGCACACTGGAATCTCTTAAAAATTGAGCCTTTCTTAATTATATGGATTCTAATTTTTGCATCGTTAGCACTGTATTTATTTGGAAAAATAAAATTCCCACACGATTCTCCTTTGCAAAAAATAAGTGGACTAAGAATTACTACCGGAGTTTTAGTAGCTGCTTTTGCTATTTATTTAGCATCTGGATTCAGAATTAATGAGAAAACAAATACTTTTACTCCTCTTTCATTATTAAGTGGTTTAGCTCCTCCTGTAGGCTATAGTTTTATACACCCAAAAGAATGTCCAAATAACCTTACTTGTTTTAAAGATTTGAAAGAAGGTTTAGCATTCGCTAAAAAAGAAAATAAACCAGTAATGTTAGATTTTACAGGATATGCATGTGTTAATTGCCGTAAAATGGAAGAACATGTATGGCCGATTAAAGAAGTAGATGACGTTTTACGAAATGATTATGTATTGATTTCATTATATGTTGATGATAAAAAAGAGTTACCAAAAGAAGAACAACTTACCGTTACTAGAATTAATGGAGAAACCAGAACTTTAAAAACATATGGTAATAAGTGGTCTCATTTTCAAACTATCTTCTTTAAAACCAATACTCAGCCTTATTATGCATTATTGAATGCAGATGGCACTCAAATTTTAAATAACCCTGTAGGATATACTCCTAATTCAGATGAATATCTTAACTGGTTATTAGATGGTAAAAAGAAATCAGAAAACACATTAGATAATTTATTCAACACATCTGACTTACTTAAGTAAAAAGATAATTTCAAGTTTATATATAAAAAGGTCAGGTTTTACTTTAAAGTAAAATCTGACCTTTTTACTTGGTAAATTAGTAACTCTAAACTTCTTTGTATATTTATAGAAACAAAATATATGATTATGAAAAATGTACTATTTGTAATATTCAGTTTTGTGCTTATACTTTCTTGCGCATCCAACACTACTATTCAACAAAACAATAAAGAAGAAGAACCTGTAGTAATAAAAAATGATAGTTTAGAATATGAGATTACCATTATAGATATTGGTTTTAATACCTATTTAAATTCAATAGCCAGACCAGCAGGATATTATTCGCAAGCATATTTAGAAAACAGAAATAGAATTTACGTTCCATTATGGAATGCACGTGTTAACAATCCAACTAGGTTTAATCCTAATATTTATGAAAACATTATTGATTACAATGCCAATATTGATTACGGATACGATGTTAACTACAAACTCTTTAACTATTTCGAATTTGCGCAACAAAAATACCGAATGCGATTAAGATAATTCTGTTGAGCCTTATCTTCCAACGCTAACTTGTTGGTTATAACAATCAAAACAAAAACGTATATTTGTTCTTTTTAATCTTAACAATAAAAAATGAAGTTTTTACGAAATTTATTAGCCTCAATTTTAGGATTTTTTATCGCTATCTTTTTAATGTTTGTTTTTTTCATTGCAATTGCTGCTTTAATGGGTGATTCTGATGAAGTAGTTGTAAAATCAAATTCTGTTTTAGAATTAGATTTATCTAACATTGTAAAAGACTATGCTCCTAAAGATAAAAATGCCTTTGTTGATGCACTTGAACTTAATGATGAAAAATTAGCTTTAAATAAAATATTAAACGCTATTGACAATGCACAATTAGATGATAAAATCAAAGGAATAAGCTTAAACACTTCTGGTGTTAGTGCTGGTTTTGCACAAACTCAAGCCATTAGAAAAAAATTAAACAGTTTTAAAGAATCTGGGAAATTTATTTATGCTTATAATGATGTGTATTCTCAAAAAAACTATTATTTAAGTTCTGTAGCTGATAGTGTTTTTATAAATCCTGTTGGTCAGATAGATTTTAGTGGGTTATCTTCTGAAATTTTATACTACAAAGATTTTGAAGATAAATATGGTGTAAAAATGGAAGTTATTCGTCATGGAAAATATAAAAGTGCTGTTGAGCCATATTTAGAAAGTGAAATGAGCGAAGCTAACAGAGAACAAATTACTTCATTTTTAAGTTCTATTTGGTCTGAAATTACTGACGGAATTAGTAAAACAAGAAATATTCCTGTTGAAAAGCTTAATACTATTGCTGATAATTCTGAAGGAAGAAACGCTGAATTAGCAATCAAAAATAAGTTGGTAGATGCAGCTATTTATCAAGATGAATATGATGATAAATTAACAAGTGCTACTGGAGATAAGTTTTCTACTATTTCAATTGAAGATTATATTAAATCTGGGAAAGGAAAGAAAACTTCAGAAGCTTCGGATAGAATTGCTGTAATTTATGCTCAAGGACAAATCATTTACGGAAAAGGTAATGAAGATGAAATTGGTCAAGGAATTATAAACAAAGCGATTAAAAAAGCGGTAAAAGATAAAAAAGTAAAAGCAATTGTTTTACGTGTAAATTCTCCTGGAGGAAGTGCTTTAGCTTCTGAGTTAATTTGGAGAGAATTAGAACTTGCTAAAAAAGAAAAGCCTCTAGTGGTTTCTATGGGTAACTTAGCCGCTTCTGGTGGTTACTACATTGCTTGTAATGCTGATCTTATTGTAGCAGAACCAACTACTATTACAGGTTCTATTGGGGTATTTGGAGCGCTTCCAAATGCATATGAATTATCAAAAGATATGGGAATTAATGCTGAACAAGTAAGCACCAACACTAGCGCACAATACAGTCTTTTTGAACCTATTTCTAAAGAATTTTATGATGTAACCAAAGAAGGTGTTGAACAAATTTATACCACTTTTGTAAATAGAGTAGCTACTGGTAGAAAATTAACTTTTGAGCAAGTAGATGCTGTGGCACAAGGTAGAGTTTGGTCTGGTAAAGAAGCTATTGACAAAGGTTTAGTTGATGTTTTAGGTGGATTAGAAGACGCTATTAACAATGCTGCTCAATTAGCAGATGTAAAAGACTATAAGATTAAAAACTATCCAAATTATAAAAAAGAATTTAAAGATGTATTTGGAGGTTTCTCACCTTTTGCAAAAGTAAATAAAGAAGAAATTTTAAAAGAAGCTTTAGGAAACGAGCAATATCGTTTATATAAAGAAATCAATCAATTTAAAGATTTAAAAGGAATTCAAGCTAGAATGCCTTATGCTATAGAGATTAAATAACAACCTCTAAACATAGTACCATAAAAAAAGCGAACATTTAAATGTTCGCTTTTTTTATGAAATCTTCTACTTCAAATAATTCTTTAAAATGTTTTAGAATTTTCTCTTTCACCTCTTCTAAATCTAGTTTCCTTCCCAATTCAGCTTCTAATGAGGCTACAGCTTTTCCTCTAATTCCACATGGAATAATATTATCAAAATACCCTAAATCTGTATTTACATTTAATGCAAATCCGTGCATCGTTACCCAACGACTCGTTCGTATTCCCATAGCACAAATTTTTCTTGCAAAAGGAGTTCCTACATCTAACCATACTCCTGTTTCACCTTCACTTCTTTCTCCTTTTAAACCATATTCAGCAATCACTCTAATGATTGTTTCTTCCAACAAACGTAAATATTTATGTATATCTGTAAAAAAATTCTCAAGATCTAAAATAGGATACCCAACAACTTGTCCTGGTCCATGATACGTAATATCTCCTCCTCTATTAATTTTATAAAAAGTAGCTCCTTTATTTTTTAGCTGCTCTTCATTTAATAGTAAATTACTTAAATCTCCACTCTTTCCTAATGTATATACATGAGGGTGCTCAACAAACAAAAAGTAATTATTCGTTTGTTCAGTTAACTCCTCTCTTCTGTTTTTTATTTTCTGATCTACAATTCCCTGAAGCAAGTCAGATTGCATATCCCAAGTATCTTTATAATCTTTCTGAAATAAATCAACTAAAAAGACGTTTTTATTCATACTTTATTTACTAATTTAGACCCTTAATAAAGATTTAATAAATTTTAAACCCTTATTTAGAGATTATTATAACTTAAATGAATCCCTTATGAAAAAAATTACACTGTTTTTAATTTTATTAAGTGTTAGTTTCATTTCTGGTGCACAAAGTTCGTGGAAAAAATTGAATAGCAAAAATTTGAGCTTCAAATCCGATGAACTAACAATTAGAAAAAACATCCCTAAAACATTTGATTTATACAATTTAAATCTTACACAATTTAAAAACTCTTTAAAAAGTCAATCTAAAAGCTTTAATAAAACAATTGAGTTACCAAGTTACCATGGAAGTATATCAAAGTTTTACATTAAAGAAGTTTCTAACTTTACTGAATCTTTGAATTCTAATTATGGCTTTATTAAATCATACAATATTCAAAGTATTGGAGATAATAGTGTTTCTGGTAAATTAACGATAGGTAATGATGGTGTTCATGTAACTTTATATTCTAAAGAGCATTCAACACTATACATTGACCCTTACACCAAAAATTTACAGACATATATTTCTTACACCAGAAAAAATGTAACTGGTCAGAGACCTGATTTTAAGTGTTCAGTACACGAAGATTCTTTAAAAAATGAAATAACTGACTCGAAAGCACTTAAAAATGCAGATGATGGAAAACTAAGAAGTTATCGACTTGCATTATCGTGTACTGGTGAATATGCTCAATTTCACATTAACAATCAAGGTGTTGCAGGCGGAACTGAAGCACAACAACGTGCTGCTGTTTTATCTGCTATGAATACTACCATGGCTAGAGTTAATGGAATTTTTGAACGCGATATTGCTGCTAGAATGAATATAGTTTTACAAGCTGGTGAAAATCCATTAATTTTTTTAGATCCTGATACTGATGATTTATCTAATGCTAGTGGTGGAAGTTTATTAAGTGAAAACCAAACATTATGTGACAATGTAATAGGTAATGCTAATTATGATATTGGACATGTATTTTCTACTGGAGGTGGTGGAGTTGCTTATTTAGGAAGTATATGTAATAACAGCAGTAAAGCTGGTGGTGTTACTGGACTAAACAATCCTATTGGTGATTTTTATGATGTAGATTATGTAGCCCATGAAATAGGACATCAATTTGGTGCTCCGCATACTTTTAATAGTGAATCTGGAGCATGTGGAGATGGAAATAGATGGGATGCAACTGCAGTAGAACCAGGAGCTGGTACTACCATTATGGGGTATGCAGGAATTTGTAATCCTCATAACGTTGAAAATAATAGCGATGATTATTTCCACACTATAAGTATTCAAAACATGTGGAATCGTATTCAAGCAACAAGTTGTGCCGCTGAAACTGATACAGGTAATACAGCACCTACAGCTGACGCTGGTTCAGATTACTCTGTACCTAAAAGCACTCCTCTTAAATTAAGAGGGACTGCCAACGATGCTGACGGAAATGGTACTTTAACATACAACTGGGAACAAATGGACAATGAGATTGCAGCTGTTCCTCCTAGTGAAAGAAGCCAAGTTGGTGCTTTATTTAGATCTGTACCTCCAACAAGTTCTCCTGACAGATATTTACCTGCTTTAGCAACTGTTATAGGAGGAGCTGTTCGTTCTAGATGGGAAGTAATTCCAGACACAGCCAGAGAAATTAATTTTGCTTTTACAGTAAGAGATAATCATCCTAATGGAGGTTCTACCGCTAGAGATGACATGGTTATTTTCGTTACAGATGCAGAACCTTTTACTGTAACAGCACCTACAAATACTACTAGCTGGGATGCAGGAACTACACAATCTATTACTTGGGATAAATCAACAACAGATGTTGCTCCTATTAACTGCCAGAATGTTAATATAAAACTTTCTACAGATGGAGGAAATACTTTTCCTATCACACTTGTTGCCAATACACCTAATGATGGAGTAGAAAGTTTCACTGTTCCTAATAACATTACGAACACTGCCAAAATAATGATTGAAGCAGCTGACAATATTTTTTACAATGTTAATGATGGAATATTTTCAATAGTAGATAGTGGACCTAGTTTTGTAGCTTCAAATTTAACTCCAAGTCAAGAAGTTTGTGGTAGTACTAACACATCGGTAAATTTTGATATTAATGTTGATTTTACATTAGGTTTTGCTGAGAACGTTAATTTTTCAGTGTCTAATTTACCAACCAATGCTACTTCTTCTTTTAGTGTAAATAACATCAATAGTGCACAACAAGTAACAGTTACTATAGGTAATTTAAATAATGTTGCCCCTGGTGAATATGATATTATTATAGAAGGAGTATCAGCTAGTATTACTAAAAACTTAGCGCTTCCTAATTTAAAATTATTTAATACAATTAACACACCTGTTACACTTGATGTTCCTACCAACAATAGCATAAACATTACTACTAGTGATTTACGTTTTAATTGGATTCCTGGTGATTTTAATACTACAGCATATGATATTGAAATAGCTACTGATAGCAATTTTAGCAATATTGTTTTTTCTGGAAGTGATTTAACGAATAATGAATATACTGTTGGTACATTATTAGACTGGGGAACTACTTATTTCTGGAGAGTTCGATCTAAAAATTTATGTGGTAACGGTAGTTATTCAAGCATATTCCAATTTAAAACAGAAGAACAAAGCTATTGTCAATCTACATTTTTTAATATTGTGGATAGTGAATTTATATCTAATGTCACTTTTAATACAATTAACAACAGTTCAGGTGATGATCATGATCCTGAACCTGATGATGGTTATCAAGATTTTACCTCTGTTGCTACAACTATAGTAAAAGGTGAAACATATCCTATAAATGTAACTTTAAATTCTGCAGGATTCCAAGACCATTGTTATGTTTACATTGATTGGAATAGAAATAGTAGATTTGATAACGACACAGAAAGATATGATTTAGGTACTTTTAGTGGAGAAGAAAACACAGGTACTTTTGATGTAACTGTACCAGAAGATGCCGAGTTAGGTAGAACACGAATGAGAATCGTTATTGAATATTTTGATGGTGCAAATGAGTTTAGCCAAACTGCTTGTAATAAGCATAATTCTGAATCTGGAGAAACTGAAGATTACTCGCTTTTTATTGTGAATAATGACCTTAATTTAACCAATAACGGTTTTAGAAGTTTTGCTTTATATCCAAACCCATCAGATACTACCATTAATTTAACTTTTAACCTTGAAGATATTAATGAAGATGTTCTTATTGATTTGGTTAATCTTAATGGTCAAGTACTTAGATCTTACACTTATAAAAGTGATTTTACCGTTTTTCAAAACACTGTAGATATAAATGGGGTTTCTCCTGGAATGTATTTACTGAGAATTCAGAATGCAGGAGAAATGGTTGCTAAAAAAATTATTATAGAATAGTTATAGCTATTTAAGACAAAAAAGAGTGAATTGTAATTGATTACAATTCACTCTTTTTTTTGAGAAAGTTTCAAGCCATCTTATAAATTATATTTCACATTAAAAGTAACAAATCTTGGTTGTACTATATAAAGTGAAGTACTATTAAAAATTGCATTTGAACTATCTTGATTTAATGATCTTGTATTTAATAAATTGGTAGCTTTAATTTTATATTCCCACTTACTACCTGACTTTTGATACGTTAAATCTGCATCCCAAAAACTATAATCATTTAATATTCTAGATTGATTTCTGAAATTATTATAGGTATACTTCGTATTAAAAACTAATTCATTTGTGATATAGCTATTAAAGTTTACAAAAGGGCTGTGGGTTGTAAATGTATTTGCATTATTTCCTTGATCAGATCTATTAATTGACAAATTATAACCAATATCAAAATTTGGAGCTTTTCTAAATGTTGTACTAAATCTTGTTCTGTATGATTGTGAAAAAGAAGTAAACTCTTCATTTTCGGTTGTACCATCTTGCAGTGTAAACAAGTTATTTGATATTGCATAAGATACGTTTCCGCCTAATGTAACTTTAAACTTTCTATAGCTTTTTTGAATATTACCATTTGCTGATATAGACTCATCAGGAAAAATTGAATTAATAGAAGTTGCTATCTGATCTACTCCAACTAAGTTTGTTAACCTTTTAATAGGGTCTATCGTTTTTGCATACCTTACCATTGCAAATACATTCGTGTAATTAAACATATTAAAACTATAATAACTTAGATTTACATTATGAGCTAAAGAACTTTCTAACTCTCTATTTCCTGAAAACAATCGATTATAATTATTAAATACATAACCTTCAGCTACATTATTAATATTTGTAAAACTCACTTGTTGACTATAATTTAAACGTAATGTTTCAGATTTTTTCAAAGTTACTTTTATAGAGGCATCTGGTAAAAGCTTCGTGAAATTATTATCAAACACACTTCCTAACTGAGTATTTTTTGCAGAATATTGATGCGCTGTAAATCCTTGATTAAAAGTAAAAATTCCTGTAATAAATTTATAATGTAACCCAACGTAATAATCATCAAACGAATAATCTACATCATTCACAGCAGTAGGATCTGTAATAACATTTTCATCACCACTCTCTAAAACCTGATAAATATTTGAGTTAAACTGTTGATTACTTGTTGTAGCTCCTAAAGTTACATTTAAATTACTCTTCGGATTAATCACATAATAATAATCCAACTTAGCATCTAGTTTATTAGTTCTAACTCTCTTATTTTGTGAAGCATCAAATGCTGATCCTGAACCTTCATCTACCAAACCTAATAAATTAGAAAACGACAATTGCTCTAATCTAGCGTTATAAAACGGATCTTCATCTTGCCAAAAATACTTTGCTTCAAATGCAAAAATATTACGATCGTTTAAAGTATAATAGTAATTTAAATTTTGATTAATAGAAAAAGGGTTTTGGGTAGTTAACTGAGTAATCGGTACTGAAACTATACTACCATCAACAAAAGTTCTATTAGATGTTAACAACTGATTTTCTATCTCATCTGATATTTTTGCAAAAACATCATAATCTAATTGATTATCAGCATTTGGTTTGTAACTCGAACTTAACTTTAACAATCCTAAATTACTTTGCTGTTTTGTTTCTGTATCTGTAGCCTCTGTTTCTATAGAGTTGCTATTGGTTTCATCTGGATTTAAATAATTTCTTACAGTAGTTTCTTCTAAATCGGTATCTGTTCCTGAATAAATTGCAAAACCACTAAGATCCCAAGTTTTTGAAGGAGCATAACTAAAGTTTAACGCCCCAAAACGAGTTTCTATTTCTTTAGCTCTATTATTTCTTAGTGCTAAAAAGCCTACATCAGATGCTGAAACATTGAAATTAGTACCTCTTCCTGAGCCTCCTCTAAAACCTCCTGTAAACTTGAAATAGTCTCGTCGGGTAAAAGCGACCTCTCCAATATTATTAAAATCTGTAATTAAATTCAAGCTATACTTAGGACTGTAATAAAATAACTTAGGATGAACAATGTATCGAGTATCTTCTTTCGCAATACCCATACCTGCAGATACTTCTCCAAACCAAAAATTCTTCTTTCCTTCTTTTAGTTTAATATTAATAACAATATTATCTTCATTGTCTGTTACAGAACTCATTTGACGAACTTCGCTATGGTTTTTTAATACCTGAACTTTATCTATTGCATTGGCAGGAATATTTTTGGTTGCTAATTTAGAATCCCCATCAAAAAAATCCTTTCCTTCAACCATTACCTTCTGTACTGTTTTTCCCTCAACCTGAATTTCTCCATCATCATTTACTTCTACACCAGGTAACTTATTCAATACATCTTCTAGTTTTTTTTCTGTTCCACTTTTAAAAGAATCTGCATTGTAAACAATTGTATCTCCTTTAATAGTAACTGGCATTTTAGAAATTATTTCAACTTCATCTAAAGTATTATCTAATTGTAAAATAATATCTTTTTTAACATCAACTTCTTTAGTAGTAATACCTAATTTACCTGTTTTCATTCCTACATAACTTGCAGAAATTGTATAGGTAGAATTCTTTTTCAAATTCAATTTGTAATTTCCATAAGCATCTGTAAAACCATATGAATCTATTTTGTTAGTTTGCTTATTAATGGCTACCAAATTTGCCATTTCAAGAGTATTACCTATACTATCTTTAACAACTCCTGTTAGTTTAATTTGGGCACTAGTTATGTTAGCAATTAAAATAATTGCTATGGTAAATATTTTATTCATAATTTAAAATATGATTGTTAAGGATATTAGCCTCTTCTTCTACGTCCCCTCCACATTTCTCTCATTTCAGCCATCTTCTTTTTCATAATATCGTTGTACTCTTCTCTCGTAACTTTTTCTCCTTTTTTAGGTTCTTTAATAGTTGTTCTTTCTTTGGGATTTAGTACTACTTCTGTACATAAAATAGTAGTTCTTCCTGAATTAACCTCTAAAATTAATCCTGGTAATCCCCAATACCCCGCAGGACCACTACTTACTGGTATTTGAATTGCATACCATGCAGTTACTAACTCTTCTTTTGGTTCTTGTACTTGTTTTTCATCGGAATTTTCTTTACCTCTTCTTCTATTCCAATCAAAAGCATTGTTCTTTTTTAACATGGTAGCTTTGTAACATACATAGTTTCCTATTTTCTTTGTTTCTCCACTCATTTCCCATTGCGGCATACTTGCATCATCACTTATTAAGAACTTTTTACCAAAAAATTCTTTTTCTTCTAAAAACACCTTGTCTACTACATTTTTATATTGATCACCTACTGAAAGACTATTAAACCGAAGTCCTCTTCTACCTCCAGCACTTGGAGCATCTAATTTTTCTTCTTCTTTGTATATAGAAGCTGTTTTATTAAAATTTAAGGTATATGTTTTTTCTAACATCCCTTTCATGGCTTCTAACATTTGTTTCTTTCGTTCTTCTGACATTTCTCTGTTATTGAAACGATCTGCATCAAAAGTTGTTTTTGTTTGATAAGTTGCCTTACCATAGAAATCTTTTTGAGAAAAACACATTACAGTGCAAAAAATAAATAGATAGGTAAAGGTTGTTTTCATTTTAAAATAGATTAAATTTTATACTCGATTCACTGGTACTATTGGTTTTAGACCTCAAAAAAGAGCTAAGGTTTAATCTATTTTTAAAATTACCCTCTAATTTCTATACTCATAGAATCTCCATCCCCACCTCTTCTTCCTTTAAATCGTTCAATCATTTCTTGTGTTTTCTCTTTAATGATTGCATCTATTTCTTTCTGACTCACTTTTTTTCCTTTTTTAGGCTCATCAACTTCTATTTTTTTAGTTGGATTTAAAACTATTTCTGAACAAATAATAGTTTGTTTCCCCTCATGTACTTCTAAAATTAAACCAGGCAATCCCCAATACATTGATGGTCCATTACTAACTGGAATCTCTGGAGTAAACCACGCAGTAGTTACTACAGTTACCATCTCTTTTTTCTCCTCTACTTCTCCATCTGTCATCATTTGAGATATGCGTTCTTCTTCTTTTGTTCTGGTAGCCTTATAACAAGTATACTTCCCAATTTTTTTGGCTTCACTTGTCATTTCCCATTCTGGTTTTTCTAGTTTATCTTTTATTAAAAATCGTTTTCCACTTATTTCTGTTTTATTGGCATACCTTTTTTCTACTATATTTTTATAAAGCACATCTCCTGTTCCTCCATTTCCAAAAACCATAACTTGCACGCCCCCTGACTTAACCTCTGGATCTAATTCTTCATTTTGTATATATGTAGAACTTGATTTATTAAAATTAAGAGTGAAGGTTTTTTGAAACATTTTTTTCATTTTTTCATGCAATTGCTTTTGAATATCTGAAGTTATTCCCGCTTCGCCATCTTGCATTTTTACTTCTACTTTTCTATGTGTTTTATAAGTAGCTTTTCCTTGAAAGTTTTGAGACATTACAACTACTGGTAATATCAATAACGACATTAATAATTTAATTCTCATTTTTATACTTTTTATTTGTTATTTACTGAATAATTAGACACAACTTTAACTAACTTATCTATGTCTTTAAATTTACCTGTTAACATAAAAGACTCTTCTATTTTTAATTGATTGCCTTTTTGCTGCATCCCTATAATCCTATATCCTAAAGTAATTTCCTCATCATCTTCGTTGTCTCTAAAAAAATCCTTAACGATATCCCAATCAATTGTTTGTAATTCTTCAACAGATTTGACAGTGTATGTGTAAGATGTTGCCGTCTTTTTGGTAACTTTACTATGTATATCTTGAGCATTCATCTGGAATGCTGTAAACAACAGTAATGACATGATAACTTTTTTCATATTGTTTGTTTATGAGTTTCTTGATACAAATATGTTTTGGATTTCTTTTTTTTTGAGTTAACCAGTGTTAACGAGTGTTAACCGATTGATTTAGTTTTTTTTTAAAACTGTACTTTTGAAACATGAATACAAAAAAATACAATTGGATACTCTATTTTATAGCCGTAACAATAGTTACGACTATCATTGTTCAATTTTATTGGAATTACAAAAACTACCTTCAAAATAAACAACGTGTAATTAGTGAGATTAAACAAAGTTTAGATAATTCTCTTGAACAATATTTTTCCGATACATCAAGAGATAGTCAGCTAGCTGTAGTAGAAAATGATGAGGAAGGAAAAGATCAAAAAGTTACATTCAGTACTGTTGATATAAAAATTTCTAAAGATAATTTTAAGTTTAATAGAAATATCGACTCTATTTTACATTCAATCTCTAGAGATAACTTTTCTGAATTAGACACTTTTTTTTCTAGCTTGAAAGCAAAAGGTAAAACTACCAGAGACGATTTTACTTCTAAGGTTATGTTAAGACTCGGTAAAAAACCAAAAACTATTGTTATTAATACTAATGATACTATAAACATAAAACCTGCAACTCCTAATACAGATTTACCTAGTTGTTGTTTTGAGGAAGAAAATAAAATTCTTGTGTTCAATAACAAAAAGGCTATTGATAGTCTTAGACTGGTTCAAGGAGTTAATGTTGTATTTATTTCTTTGACCGATGAAACAATTGCTCATAAAAAAGTAGATTCAATTTTAAAAAATGAATTAAACAATCGAAATATTAATATCGATTATGCTTTTAAATTATTTAGAGGAGATAGTTTAGTTAGTAAGTATGACTCTTTAAAACCTTCTAATAACACTTTAACCATCACCTCTAAAACTACTTTCTTAAAACCTGGAGAACGCTATGAAATGTCATATATTAATCCATCTATTTCTGCATTAAAAAGAAGTTCTACAGGTATTTTACTTTCATTGTTTTTATCTATGGCTGTTATTTCTAGTTTATTTTATTTGTTGAAAATAATTAACGATCAAAAAGAACTAGCTGCTATAAAAAATGATTTGATTAGTAATATTACACACGAATTTAAAACTCCAATTACCACAGTAACTACAGCTTTGGAAGCTATCAATAGTTTTGATGCGATTAAGGATACTGAAAAAACAAAAAAATATATTTCAATCTCAGAAAATCAAATTAAAAAGCTACATCTAATGGTTGAAAAATTATTGGAAACTGCATCTTTAGACAGCGAAAAACTATTACTTAATAAAGAAGCTATTGATATTGTGGATTTACTAGATCGCTTATCAAAAAAACATCAATTATTCACTAATGATAAAATGGTTAAGTTTTCTTCTAATTCTACTAAAGTGATTGTGAGTGCTGATGAATTTCATTTAGAAAATGCTATTTCTAATTTAATTGACAATGCAATAAAATATGGTGGCGACATGATTCAGGTGAACTTAAATGTTATCTTAAATAGTGTTGAAATTTCTATTATTGATAATGGTAACGGTATCGAAAAAAGTCAGCAAGAAAAAATATTTGATAAATTTTACAGAGTTCCTAAAGGCAATATTCACAATGTAAAAGGATTTGGTATTGGTTTATACTACACCAAAAAAATTGTTGAAAAACATAATGGGACTATTAGCTTAACATCTAATAACAAACAAACCAATTTTAAAATTTCTTTGCCCAATGAGTAAAAAAATAAAATTATTATTAGCTGAAGATGAGCCTAGTTTAGGTCAAATTGTAAAAGAGAGTTTAGAAACAAGAGATTTTGAAGTTTTTCATGCAGTAAACGGTGAAGAAGCGTACGAATTTTATCAAAAATACAGTCCAGAGGTTTTAGTTTTAGATGTAATGATGCCCAAAAAAGATGGTTTTACACTAGCAAAAGAAATACGCGAAGAAAACAATGCCATTCCTATTATATTTTTAACAGCAAAATCACAAACAAAAGATGTACTTGAAGGTTTTGAACATGGTGGAAATGATTACTTAAAGAAACCTTTTTCTATGGAGGAGCTAATTGTTAGAATTTATAATTTATTAAATCGTGTAAACCTTAAACAGAACTTAACAAAAATCATTATTGGTAGCTACACTTTTAACTATGAAAAGCAAAAACTACACTTTAATGAAGAGATTGAGTTACTTACCCATAGAGAAGCACAATTATTATACTATTTGACGCAAAAGAAAAACGAACTTTTAGATCGAAAATTTATTTTAAATAAGCTTTGGGGTAATGATGATTTCTTTAATGCCCGAAGTATGGATGTATTCATTTCTAAACTCAGAAAAAAATTAAAAAAAGATCCATCTATAGAAATTATAAATGTTCGAGGTTATGGATATAAATTAACTTACTAATCATAAAAAAACAGAAATAATGTGTAATTTTGACCCGCTTAAAACTAGAAATTATGCATGTAGCTATTGCCGGAAATATTGGGGCTGGTAAAACCACACTAACTAAATTATTAGCGAAACACTATAACTGGGAACCTCACTTTGAGTCTGTTGATGAGAATCCTTATTTAGATGATTTTTATAGTGAAATGGAACGTTGGTCGTTTAATTTACAGGTATATTTTTTGAATAGTAGATTTCGTCAAATTTTAGAGTTACGTAGAACGGGTAAAAATATTATTCAGGATAGAACCATCTATGAAGATGCTCATATTTTTGCTCCTAACTTACATGCTATGGGGTTAATGACTAATAGAGATTTTAGTAACTACTCTTCTCTATTTGAGTTAATGGAAAATTTAGTAACTCCTCCAGACCTTTTAATTTACTTACGTGCAGATATTTCTACGTTGGTTGGACAAATACATAAAAGAGGACGTGAATATGAAAGTTCTATAAGTATTGATTATTTAAGCAGACTAAATGAACGTTATGAAGCTTGGATATCTGAATACAGTAAAGGGAAGTTATTAATTATTGATATTGATGATCTTGACTTTGTTGAAAAACCTGAAGATTTAGGTTCTGTAATCGATCGTATTGATGCACAAATAAATGGTTTATTTTAAGAATGTATGTGTAAGAGGTTCGTTTTTATAATTTTATTTACAATATCTAGTTTTGCATTTTCTAAAAACGCACCTCTACTTAAATCTTACTTAAAACCTATAAATCATAGCGCTTCTTATAACATAAAAAAAGCTAGCTACGATTTTAGGAAAGAAATATTTAACCGTAACATTAAAAAGAATAGTTCTGAATCTTACTTAATAAATGAAAACAATACTATTCTTACCATTAAGTTAGATAGTGTAAAACAACTTCACGAGAAAAAATTACTTAGAAAGGATATTCAACAAAACACCATTTACTACAGTAACTTTTTAGACGACTTAAAAAAAAGTAATATTAATAGTAGTAAATATATTTTTTTAGAAAATGAGCTGCTAAAAATTAATGTTGCAACAGCTAACAAAAAATATAAATTTACCAGTATTATCAGTTTTTTTCTGATAACTGTTATCGCTTTACTTGTAACTTTTATATTGAAAAGTAGAAAGAAAAAAACTCCTTCTATAGATTTAACAAATCAAGAAATTACCATCAAAGAACTTATCATAAATGGTAAAACGAATAAAGAAATTGCCAACGAATTACACATCAGCTTAAATACGGTAAAAACACACATCTCTAATCTTTATCAAAAGTTAAACATCTCTAACAGAAGAGAATTAATTGTAAACTCTAAAAAATAGTACAGGTACTAGTACCAAAATCACACTTACTTTTTATTTTTTTACAATTACTTTTTTGGTTTTTTGCTTCAAAAACAATTGATGAAGCATTTCATACTCACATTATTTTTAGTATTCAACGCTACCTTATTTTGTCAAACTAATTTTTCAATTTCAGGAACTGTTTTTGAAACTGATAAAACACCTATTGAAAACGGAGATATAATTCTTATTTCTAAAAAAGATGGAAAAATAATAAACTATACTTTTATTGAAAATGGTCGGTTTTATCTTGATAAAATTCAAAAAGGAAACTATACACTAAAAATAAACACTGTCGGATATGAAATTGTCTCAAAAGAAATAAATATTCAGAAAAACATCAATCTAAATTTCACACTAACTTCAAAAAGTAATCAATTAGAAGAAGTTGAAATCGTTGCCAAGAAAAACTTAATTCAAAATAAGCGAGGGAATTTGATTGTAAATGTAGCCAACACCATTTTTTCTTCAGAACCTACTACTATCAATTTGCTCGCTAAATTACCTAAACTTCAGATTAACGAAGCTCAAGAAACAATTGAAGTAGTTGGAAAAGGAACTCCATTAATTTATATAGACAATCAACAGGTTTCATTTCAAATGTTGAATACTCTTCAAGTTGAAGAAATTAAAACGATAGAAATTATCAATAATCCATCAGCTAAGTACGAGTCAAATGCAACGTCTGTCCTTCTAATCACACTAAAGAAAAACACTTCTAATAACTTAAAAGTTGTTTTAAAAGAAACAACATCCTTTAAACGATTTTTCAATAATTATCTTACTAATTACCTCAACATTAAAAAAGATAAAAACGAAATTAAATTAAGTATTTCTTATAATCATCTAAATGTTTGGGAGCAAAATAGCACATCGTACTCTATTCCAGATCAAAACATTCAATCAACACATTTAATAACAGCTTCTACTCATAGAAATCAGGCTATTTTTAATGGAGGATTCCATCATCAAATCAATGAGAATGATTACTTCTCTCTAAATTCAAACTCACAAGTACAAAACGAACCTTTTTCTTTTAGTACACTTACGAATTATTCAGAAAATAACAATCTTAGCAATATAAACACACAAACTAATGATTTAGGAAGTAGATATTTTACAAATACTAATTTAAATTTTCAAAAACAGTTTAATAATACCGATAGGTTATTTTTAGGTGCACAACACATCTTTTATTTAAAAAAAATCACCAACAACATTACCAACACCATTGATGATAATACATTTGATATTCAAAGAAATCAAGATTTCTCTATCAACTCATACAACTCAAAAATTAATTATGAAAAGAAGTTTTCTGAAAACGTAACATTTGAAAGTGGTATTTCTTTTTTAAAAACAATAACCTCAAACAATAATGATGGTTCTATTTATAACTTTACTGAAAACAACAGTGCTTTTTACTCGCAATTATCAGCAAAAGCATTTGATAATTTAACTTACTATCTGGGTTTTAGAATTGAAGAAAACACTGCTTCTGGATATTTTTTAGAAAGAAAAGAAGATCAAATACATCGAAAAAACACTTTTCTATTTCCTAAACTAAATATTCATTTTCCTTTTAACAACAAACAATCACTCACTTTTAATTATAATAAAAGCATTGTAAGACCTGCTTTTTCTTCTTTATCTAACTCAGCTGCTTATGTAAACCCTTACATAGAATTTACAGGTAACCTAGGTCTTAAAAACGCTATAACTGATGAAGTTTCTTTACATTATAATTTCAATAAAAAGGCGATCAGCTTCTCATATAGTCATACTAAAAACCCAATTAAATTATTCACCTTTAGCCATAACTCTATAAATAATACTACAGCTATACTACCTTTAAATTTTTCAAACAGAACAAATATCAGTTTAGAGACCAATATTCCTATGGAATACAAACTATGGTCATCTGAAAATAATTTCAGCTTTATTTACTCGAAATTTACAGATGATAACCTAAATACAAATAAGGTTCGACCTTATCTTTATTATTACTCCAATCAGAAATTCTCTATCAAAAAAAATACTTCTTTTAATCTTAACTTTTGGGGAACTACTTTACAAGGAGAGGGACCTTTTAGTACGTTCCCTATTTTTACAATGAATGCAACCTTTCAAAAAAAAATTAAAGACTTAGATATTACCGTAAGCTATAACGATATTTTTAACTCTTTAGAATTCAACGAAAATCACAGATTACCTAATATTAACGGTAATACTTTATTCTTTACTGATGCTAATTTCTTTTCGATATCGTTAAAATATAATTTCGGTAACATTGGAAAAAGTAGTTTTACGAATAAAACAATAAATAACACAAGAAGAATCAGATAACTCAGTAAATTGAGAATAGAGACATCATTTAAAAACTCTCTATTCTCTACTTTTGTATAAAACTAAATGCTTCTTCTAAACTCGCTTAACAAAATAGCTGTAGCTGTGGCAACATTTAAACTTTCTGTTTCTTGAGTTTCACCAAATCGAGGAATACTGACTTTATCAGACACTATATTTCTAATTTCTTCAGAAATACCGTTTGCTTCATTTCCCATAATTAATACCGCCTTTTCCGGAAGTGTTGTCTTGTACACATTTGTACCTTCCATATCTGCTATAAAGGTTGGTAACTTTGTCCTTTCAATGTAAGAAGGTAAATCTGTATAAATAACAGCAACTCTAGTAATTGATCCCATGGTTGATTGTACTACTTTTTGATTGTAACAATCTACCGTATTAGAAGAACATACTAATTGCTTTACTCCAAACCAATCGCATAACCTAATAATGGTCCCTAAATTACCAGGGTCATTAATTTCATCTAAAGCAATTGTAAATGTTGAATCTATAATTTCTTTAGAATTTGGTATTTTAAAAACTCCAATCACTTTATTTGGTGTTTTTAATGAGCTGATTTTTTTCAATTCATTATCGCTAATTTCTATCTGATGCTCATAGATATTTTCTTCTACCGATGGTGTTACAAATATCTTTTCAACTTCTATAGAAGAATTCAACAATTCTTTTACAACTTTTATTCCTTCAGCAACAAATAATTGATGTATTTGACGATATTTCTTTTGTCGTAGACTATTAATTAATTTCGAATCGTTCTTAGATATAGGCATTGGCACTTTTTTAACAGCAGTTAACTATAAAAATGGTATTTTTGGCATCAAAGCAGCGTGTAAAGTTAATGAAAAAACTTTTTTTTTACTTCTTAATATTTAGTCTTCTAAATTCTTGTAGCACTATAAAACATGTTGCAGACAACGAACTTTTACTTACAAAAAACACTATTGTTGTAGATAGTATTACCAAAAGTAGTAGTACTTTAAACGAGTTACTTATTCAACGTAACAACGCTAGAGCTATTGGTCTTCCTTTATCATTATATTTTTACAATTTAGGTAACCCTAGAGGATCAAAAGATGTAGAAGATTGGAAAAAAAATCACCCAAAATGGTATAAACTATTCAAAGATGTTTTTTCTGAAAAACAAAGTATGTCCGTTGCTAATTCTTTTATTGGTTTAAACAACTGGTATTTAAAAAACGGACAGGCTCCTGTTATTATTAATGATGCAAAAACCAAAAGAACAGTATCAAACCTACAAAGTTACTTTTTAACTGAAGGTTATTTTAGAGCCAAAGTTGAATCGAAAAAGGAAATTACAGGAAAGAAAAGAGGTGCTATTACGTATTATGTGACCAAAGGAAAACCTTCTTTTTTAGATTCAATTTACACCACTATTCAGTCTCCAATACTTGATTCAATTTATCAAGAAAATAAAGCTAAAAGTTTTTTAAAAAAAGGACAGCAGTACAAGGATGGCAACTTTATTAAAGAAGCTAACAGAATTGTTTCGTTATTCAGAAATAAAGGAGTGTATCATTTTGCTGAGAACAACATTCTATTTGATAATGATACTTTAAAAGATTATAAAAAAACTGATGTTGAAATATTAATATCGGATCGTGTTGTTGAAAAAAACGGAGAGTATACTACTGAGCCTTTTAAAATTCAAAAAATTAAACGAATTAATGTTTTTACAGATTATTCATATAATTCAAGAAACGAACCTTTTAATGATTCTATTAATTACAACGGAATACAATTTAGAGCGCATAATAAAATAAAATATAATCCTAGATTTTTATCTCAATCTATTTTTATAAAACCAAATCAAATTTATACTGACTCTCTAAAAACACTTACTCAGAATCATTTAAGAGGACTTAGAAATTTTAAAACAAGCTCTATCAGGTATAGACCAATTCCTGGTACTGAAGATGAACTGGAAGCGAATATTTTCTTAACACCTTTTGAAAAATATACTATTGGTTTTGATTCGGAACTATCAAGATCTAATATTAGAAACTTTGATATTTCAGGAAAATTTTCACTAGTTAACAGAAATACTTTTAAAGGAGCAGAAATTTTTAATTTTTCACTTTTAGGAAGTTATTTTAATTCAACAAATGGTCCTGGGTGGGAAATTGGAGCTAATATTTCTTTACAAGTACCTCGTTTTATGGCACCTTTTGGTTTTCATAAATTAGTTCCTAAACGAATGCAACCAAAAACCATCTTCTCTTCTGGTATCAGTATTCAAAAAAATATAGCCTTAGATAAACAAAACATATCGTTAGGTGTTGATTATAGATGGCAATACAACAAGAAAAAATCGATACAATTAGAACTCTTAAACGCTCAATACATTCGAAACTTAAATACTGATAATTATTTTAATATTTACCGTTCTGAATATGATGAATTATCAAGAATTGTAGAAATAGCTAAAGCATACGATCCAAGTATTACGTTACCAGATAATATGCCTACAAATAATACAGCAATTGTTTCTTTAATGAATCGTTTATCAAGAGATCCTAATTTTAGAGATTTTAATGCAGATGCTTTTAGAGATAATGCCAATGTGTTAAACCGATACAACATTATTACTTCCGACTTTTTAATTCCTGAGATAGCATATACTTTTACGTATAACAACAGAACTAGTATTAAAGATTCAGATTTTTCTTACTTCAGAATTAGAGCTGCAAACTCAGGAAATGTAATGGGTATTTTATCAAATCAAACAGATTCTAACGGACAAAAAACTGTTTTTAAAATTCCTGTTGCACAATATTTTAAAGTAGATATTGAATATAAAAAATTCTGGGATTTGGGTAGAAACAATGTTTTAGCACACCGAACATTTTTAGGAGCTATTGCAACTTACAACAATTCCACTATTCCTTTTTCAAGAAGTTATTTTGCAGGAGGATCAAATGATATTAGAGCTTGGAGAACTTATGATTTAGGTCCTGGTAGAAGATTACCTGGATTAGAATACAACATTGGAAGTTTAAAGTTTTTATCTTCTTTTGAATATCGTTTTGATGTGGCAGGAAGCTTAAAAAGCGCGGTGTTTGTTGATGCTGGTAATATTTGGGACATTACCAATTCCCCTCTAGTTGATGAAGAATCTAAGTTTACAGGATTCAATTCATTTTTTGACATGGCTATTGGTGCAGGTTTCGGATTGCGTTATGATTTTAAATTTTTAGTAGCTCGTTTAGATTTAGGATTTAAAGCAAGAGAACCTTATTTAACTAATAAAAAATGGTTTCAAAACTTCAACTTTTCTAATACCACCTATAATATTGGTATAAATTATCCTTTCTAAATACTTTTTTTACTAAAACGTAATAGTAATCTGAGCTTCGTTTTCACGTATTTAAAACAAAAATTATGTAGCTTTGTTTCCACGAAAAACCAATTTAAAATCCAAAAGAAATGATAAAACCAGGAGTTGCAACTGGACGTGAGGTTCAAGAAATTTTTAAACTAGCTAAAGAGAAGGCATTTGCTTTACCTGCAGTAAATGTAGTAGGTTCAAATTCAATAAATTCTGTATTAGAAACAGCAAAAGAAGTAAATGCTCCTGTAATTATTCAATTTTCAAATGGAGGTGCTCAATTTAATGCTGGTAAAGGATTATCTAATGAAGATCAAAAAGCTGCTATTGCTGGTGCTGTTGCTGGTGCTAAACACGTTCATTTAATGGCTGAAGCTTATGGTGTGCCTGTAATTTTACATACAGACCATGCTGCTAAAAAATTATTACCATGGATTGATGGTTTATTAGACGCTAGTGAAAAGCATTTTGAAGAAACTGGTAAACCTCTTTATAGCTCTCATATGATTGATTTATCTGAAGAGCCTTTAGAAGAAAACATAGAAATTTGTAAAGAATACTTAGCTCGTATGAGTAAAATGGGTATGACTTTAGAAATTGAATTAGGTATTACTGGTGGTGAAGAAGACGGTGTAGATAATACTGATGTAGATAGTTCTAAATTATATACGCAACCAGAGGAAGTAGCTTATGCTTACGAAGAATTATTAAAAGTAAGCGATCAATTTACTGTTGCTGCTGCTTTTGGTAATGTTCATGGTGTTTATAAGCCTGGAAACGTAAAATTAACTCCAAAAATTTTAAAGAACTCACAAGAATACATTACTGAAAAATATAATGTTGATAATAATACTATCGATTTTGTATTCCACGGAGGTTCTGGTTCTACTTTAGAAGAAATTCGTGAAGCAATTGGATACGGAGTTATTAAAATGAATATTGATACAGATTTACAATATGCTTTTAACGAAGGTGTTCGTGATTACATGTTAGAAAAGAAAGATTATTTATTATCTCAAATAGGAAACCCTGAAGGAGATGATATTCCTAACAAAAAATACTACGATCCAAGAAAATGGTTACGCGAAGGAGAGCAAACTTTTAAAACTCGTTTAAAGAAAGCTTTCGAAGACTTAAATAACATAGATACTTTATAGTACTATTAAACTATAAACTAAATTCTAAAACAAACCGCATTTTTGATAATTTTCAAAATGCGGTTTATTTTTTATGGTAAAAAAGTTTTAAACTCCTTTAAAATAGTATAAACTACCTCTGCATTGCCTTCTTTATGTCTTCTTGCCCAAAAACCATAACTATCAAAAACTTTTTGAGCATCAACAACTACATCAAATGAATCGCTCATAATCATTTTTACATTCTCACTTGGTAAATTCAATAAAAAATCTTCATCCCAACTCCACTCATTAGAGCTAAACTTTTTATGTAATTTTAAAAAAAGATCAGGATCAGATGCTTCGTCTTCATAAGCAGTTAATAAAAAAATAATTCGACTTTCAAGCCCCGAAGATTCGTATGCTCCTGTTAGCCTTATTGCCTCCGCCAAATATTCAACAATTTCTTCATTAAAAAAGCTTCTAATATTATCTGAATTCCTATCAAATCTATTCATCAAATACTGCATAAAACCTCTTTGATCTTCTACTGGATTAGATTCATAATAATCTCCGAAATAAAAGAAGAAATTATATATTTCAAAAAAACTATTACTTTTAAAGTCAGCTATTTTGATTGTTTTATCTAAAAAATCTTTTTTATTTAAAATAAACTGCATCTTTTCGTCTATTAAATAACTAGCTTCATTTTTAGACAAATAAAATTGTGATTTCGCTTTCTCTTCTAAACCTTCAATCTTTGACTCGTTCTTCTCATTAATTTCTCTCAAAGAAAAATTTACTGATTCTTTAATCTGAATTTTCTTTTTCATTGATGCAATCTCTATTTTGTAACTTTCTATTTCTTTTTCAGTTTCTTCACTTCTGAAGTTACAAGACAGACAACTTCCTATTAATAAAAGAGCTATCCCTTTTTTAAACATAAAATTTATCACAATTAAAGTTTTTATTAGTTTACACGTACAAGTATACGCCGTAATGAATTCTGCTAGGTTTAAGAACTAATATTTGAAGTAGTTTAATTAATATTTGAAAAACACATCATACATTTTAGTATGAAAACAACTTTAAATCATTTTATAAAAAAAATCTTTTACATTTGTAATTCTGATTTAACAAAAAGTCAGATTTAAACAGACACTAAAAAATAAACTAACTATGGCTTGGTTTAAACGTAAAGATAAAGGGATTCAAACCCCTACAGAAGAAAAAAAGGACACTCCTAAAGGATTGTGGTATAAAACTCCTAGCGGTAAAATTATTGATACCGATGAGTTAAAAAAGAATCTGTATGTAAGTCCAGAAGATGGTTACCACGTTAGAATAGGAAGTAAAGAATACTTCGAATTATTTTTTGACAACAATGAATTTACTGAGTTAGATGCGAAACTTTCAGCTAAAGATCCATTAAAATTCGAAGACACTAAAAAATATCCAGATAGATTAAAAGCTGCTCAAGAAAAAACAGGATTAAAAGATGCTGTTAGAACTGCTGTAGGAAAATCATTAGGTAAAGATTTAGTGATTGCTTGTATGGATTTCGCTTTTATTGGTGGATCTATGGGAAGTGTTGTTGGAGAAAAAATTGCACGTGCAATTGATTATTCTATAAAACACAGTATCCCTTTTTTAATGGTATCTAAATCTGGAGGAGCACGTATGATGGAAGCATCACTTTCATTAATGCAAATGGTAAAAACATCTGTAAAATTAGCTCAATTAGCAGATGCTAAAATTCCTTATATCTCTTTATGTACTGATCCTACGACTGGAGGTACAACAGCTTCTTTTGCTATGTTAGGAGATATTAATATTGCTGAACCTAATGCATTAATTGCTTTTGCTGGTCCTAGAGTTGTAAAAGATACTACTGGTAAAGATTTACCAGAAGGCTTCCAAAGATCTGAGTTTGTATTAGAACACGGATTTTTAGATGCTATTTACGAACGTAAAAATTTAAAAAAGCAAGTAAACTTATATATTGATTTAATCGAAAATCAACCTATTAGAGCATAATTTACCTGCTTAACATAAAAATAAAAGAGACAGATATGTGCATATCTGTCTCTTTTATTTTAAAATTGAAATTACTAATGAGTAGATTCTCTTACAATTAATTTCGTTTTAATTTGTATCGATTTACTTATTACAAATTCATCGTTATTATTAATTTCTTCTATAATTTGTTTTATTGCTACCCTTCCCATTTGATTTCCTGGCTGATTAACAGATGTTAAACTAGGTTCAATAACAGTAGAATATCCTGAATTACTAAACCCTACCACAGACACATCATCAGGAATGGCAATACTTTTTTCTTTCAATGCTTTAATTACACCAATCGCTATGGCATCAGTAATACAAAAAATAGCATCTGGCTTATTTTTAAAATTAATCAACTGAAAAGTTACATTTCTAACATCATTAATACAAGAACCATCAATCTTCAATATTAAGTTTTCATCAATTGGTAAATTGTATTTTTTTAAAGCTTTTACATACCCTTGATATCTCCTTTCTGAGTTAAATGAGTTTTGAACTTCTTTAATAATCGCTATTCTTTTTTTACCGGTTTTTATCAGATATTCTACAGCATTAAAAGAAGCTGCTACCTCGTCAATAACTATCTGCGTACACGGTACTTTGTCTGAAGCTTTGTCAAATATTATTAATGGCTTTTTCTGAAGCGTTGACAAAATAGGTGATAAATCTGTAGTGTTTCTTGATAAAGATAAAAGAATACCATCTACTCCAAATTGAGTCATTTCTTCTAATATTTTTTGTTCTTTATCAGGATCATCATTTGTTTCTGATACAATAGTTCTATAACCTAATTCTTGTGACTCTATAAAAATTCCTTTTAAAATAGTCGTAGTAAAATCATGAGTTATATTGGGCACTATTACTCCAATAATATTCATTTTCTTATTTCTAAAGTTTTTCGCCAGTACATTGGGCACATAATTTAGTCGCTCTGCTTCTTTTTTTACTTTCTCTTTCGTTGAATTACTTATTGTTTTATTATCATTTAACGCTCTAGACACAGTAGAAACGGATAATTTTAAGTTACTCGCGATTTTTTTTAATGTAGGAGATTGTCTCTTCATGTTTATAGGGGTGTTATAAAAAATCAACTAAATCTAACCTTTTTTATGCAAACGTTTGCGTTAAACTTTTAATATTTTGGTTAACCAACAAATAGAATATCGTCATATTTTTAACACAATAAATAACTAAATCATAAAAACTAATATATTTTATTATGAAGAAAATATTATCAATAATAATAGTTTTTTATAGTTTATTAACTATTGCACAAACTTCTATTAAAGGGATCGTTAAAGATAATCTTGGACAACCTATCCCTGGAGCAAATGTTGTTTTAAAAGGTACAGATATTGGTGTTTCTACTGATATTGATGGAAAATATATCATAACAACAGTATTAACAGGTTCTAAAACCATTAGAGTTACATTTATTGGGTATAAAACTTATGAAGAAAACATAAATTTAGATGGAGCTACTATAGAAAAGAATTTTACATTACAAGAGGAGGGTGATGTATTAGACGAAGTAGTACTTACAGCATCTAGCACTTTTAGATCTCAAAAAAACGCACCATTATCTATTAGTTCTTTAAAACAAAAAGAAATCACAAAACTATCTGCAAATAGTCAAGCTGATATTATTAGAAGCGTTCCTGGTGTTACTGCTGAAGGTGGTGGTGGTGAAACAGCAACCAATGTTTTTGTTAGAGGGTTGCCATCTGGTGGACAATATGTTTTCAATCCGTTACAATATGACGGAATGCCTTTAATGAGTACATTCGGACTAAACTCTTCTGCACATGATGTATACGCAAGACCAGATATAGGTTTTAAAGGTTTTGAATTTGTAAGAGGTGGTGCTGCGGTATTATATGGAGCAGGTTCTGTTGCTGGTATATTAAACTACACCAGTAAAACTGGGGATACAGATGATAATAATATTATTAATGTTGAATGGGCAAATAAAGGACGTGTAAAAACCGATTTTTACACTGGTGGTACTCTTGGTAATGAAGATTCTAATACCTTCTATGCTTTTACTGGTTTTGTTAGGTATGATGAAGGACCTATTGTGACAGGATTACCAACCAAAGGAGCTCAGTTTAGAGGAAACATAAAAAAGAAATTCGAAAACGGTTCTTTTACTATTCATGGACAATACATTAATGATAATGCTCAGTTCTTTTTACCATTACCTTTAAACGGTAGTACTAGATCTCGATTAAAAGGAAATGATGGTGAAGATGTTTTTCAATTACTTCCTAGTGAACTTGCAAATACTTCTTTTAGAACTCCTACTGGTGTTTATAATAGTCCTATTGAAAATGGAGTATCAACTAAAGGTGGATATGTATTAACTGATTTTAATTATAACTTTAACGATAATCTAAAGTTTAAGTCTAAAATACGTTTTGCTGAATACCAACACAACTTTGCTCTTTATATAGGTGGAAATGGAGCAAACAACAATCCTATAACATTAAATGAATACATCAATAATGTAGCTCCTGCTAATACTGGTTTTTCTGCAACATATCAAGGTGGAAACACACAAGTTAACGGAAATGATTTAGTTATTGACAACTTACATATAGACAGACTCAGACCAATGACTGATTATTCTGGTGAAGCATCTTTTACTCAAAAAATTAGTACTGATACTGGTAGTCATAGTATTACACTTGGAACTTTTCTAGCTAGAACAGAAGCTGAGGATATCAATTTTCAATACCGAGTACTTACTGAATTCAATAATGACCCAAGACTAATTAATTTAAGTTACACTGATGCAACTGGTAACAATGTTATTTTTTCTGAAGGTGGTTTATACAACCGTATTGGAATAACAACGAATAGATTTTTATCTCAAAACAGAAGTGCCTTTTACCTAACTGATGAAATGGTTTTTGATAAATGGCGTTTTGATATTGGTTTTAGAGTAGAGTCTACTGATGGAGTTTTTAGAGATGGAAATATTGTAGAGGATCAAGTTTACACAAATTCTGAATTAACGGCGGAACTAGCAAACGTAAATTATACTGATGGTACTTTTACAAAAGGAAATGCATCTGCTACAGATTGGGCAGTTTCATTAGCAGGGTTATATGAGCTAAATGAAGCAACCAATATATACGCCAATTTCTCTAAAGGATATTTCTTTCCTCAATTAAGAAGTTTTAGACCTTTAGCATCTGGTGATTTAAACTACGATTCTGAGCAAATTATTCAGTTTGAAACAGGAGTGAAATTTGCTGACGAAAAATTATCTGGTTCTTTTGCTGGTTATTATGTTGGTCTTAACGATCGTATTAGAATTACACAAGGTTTTAATGCTGGACAGTTAGTAGATCTTATTAGATCTGAACAAAACACCGCTACATTAGGATTGGAAGCTACCTGGGACTACAAAATAATTCCAGATTTTAATTTTAGAGGAACGCTTACCTATCAACATCATGAAATTACTAAAAACATAGATGAAGATTTAGTTACAGGAACATCAACGGCAACTAATGAAGGTAATAAGCTTGCAAGACAACCTAACTTTTTATCTACATTAAGTTTAAACTACGACAATAAAAAGTTTGATGGAATTCTATCTTTAAATTATACAGGAAGTAAGTTTGCTGCGGATAACAACAATGTTGAACTAGATCCTATTTCAATAGTAAGATTAGGTGCTGGTTATACCTTCAACCTAAATGAAGAAAAAGAAAATTTACGTCTTGGTTTTTCTGTATTTAATTTATTAGATACTGATGGAGTTACAGAAGGTGATCCAAGAAATGTAAATCAAGCAGGTGATGCAGAATTTTTCTTCGGAAGACCTATTTTACCTAGAAGACTATTTATTACTGCAACTTTTAACTTTTAAAATCACTTTAATAAAATTAACACAACACTATTTTTCAATAGAATAGTTTTTTAGTATTAATCTACTTTTTGTTACTAAAGCATTGACTTCTTTAGTCAATGCTTTTCATTAAAAAAATTATGACACAGCAAGAAATAACCACCAAAGCAAAAGAAATTTTAATCAATAACTATCAAGAGAAAGGCTTTACTATTCCTTGTAAAGGTTTATATCCTTTTCAATGGAACTGGGACTCTGGTTTTATAGCAATAGGGTTTGCGCACTTTGATATTGAAAAAGCAAAAAGCGAAATCAAAAGTTTAGTAGATGCTCAATGGAGCAATGGTTTTATTCCTCATATTATTTTTCACAACGAAAGTGATACTTATTTTCCAGGACCTGATTTCCATAGATCTGATTTAAGTGAACTATCAAATAAAAGTGTACCTACTACAGGTATGACGCAACCACATACATTAGGGTTTGCTTTAGAAAAGATGTATGAAATTGCAGAAAATAAAGAGGATATTATCAACTTTATAAAACTTGTTATTGACGCTATTTACGACTTTAGTCTATACTTCTATAATTTTAGAGATCCTTTAAATGAAGGATTAGTATACATTTATCATAATTGGGAATCTGGAACAGACAACTCCCCTATTTGGGATGATATTTGGGAAACCATCAATCCGCCTTCTTTAGAATTTGAAAGAAAAGATACTGGACATGTAGATGCTGCACAAAGACCTAGCAAAAGAGAATACGATTATTATTTACATATCATAGAAATTGCAAAAAAATATAATTATGAAGATCGTGAAATTGCAGAATATTCTCCTTTTTTAGTACAAGATCCTTTATTTAATTCTCTATTAATAAGTTCAAATGCTTCACTAATTCGTTTATATGAACTCATTGGAGGAAATGAATATAAAATAGAAAAACTAAAAAGCTTAACACAAAAAGCCATACAAAGTTTTAATAACAAATTATATGATCAAGAATTAGGAGTATATTGTCATTACGATTTAAGAAACAACAAATTATTACGATACATTAGTTCTTCTTCATTCAGTCCGCTATTTGCTGGAATTCCGTCTAAAGAACAAGCTGAAAAAATGGTTACTGTAATGATGGAAAAATTTGGAAATGACGATCAGTACTTATGTGCTTCTTTTGATCCAACTCATAAAAGATTCAATCCAAAAAAATATTGGAGAGGTCCTGTTTGGATAAATCTTAACTGGCTATTGTATCATGGTCTTAAAGATTATGGCTATGATGATATTGCTAACAGAGTAAAAGAAGACAGTATTGAAATTATTAAACAAAACGGTTTTTTTGAATACTTTGATGCTAGAAAAGAAGCTCATCAAAACAGCATTGCTGGGTATGGTGGAGATAATTTTTCTTGGAGTGCAGCATTAATTATTGATTTTTTAACTAAATAATTCTTAAACCAAAAACAACTTATGAACTGGCTAGACTACTCTCTTATTTTAATCTACTTTATAGCTTTTTTAGCTATGGGTTACTTCTTTAAAGAAAATAAAAATTCTAACGATTATTTTTTGGGAGGAAAAAGTCTCAGCTGGTTTCCTTTAAGTTTATCTACAATGGCTACCCAATTATCAGCCATTAGTTTTATATCTGCCCCCGCTTTTGTTGGTCTTAAACAAGGTGGTGGAATGAAATGGTTAAGCTTTGAATTTGGAGTACCTATTGCCATGATTGGTATTATGGTTTTTATAATACCTCCTTTATATAAATCTGGTATTGTAAGTGTATACGAATATTTAGAAAAGCGTTTTTCTGCATCAACTAGAAAACTTATCAGTTTAGTTTTTCAAATAAGCAGAGCTTTAAGTACAGGGGTAATGGTTTTCACTATGGCACTTATCATTCAAGCTGTTGTAGGTATTAGTTTTCACCTAACTTTAATTATTATTAGCGTAGTTACGCTCATATATTCATACCAAGGAGGTATGAAAGCTGTTGTTTGGGGTGATGCTATTCAAATGATTATTCTTTTTGCTGGTTTAATTATTTGCTTAATTGTTGGATATAATATGCTACAAGAACTTAATGAATTCAATGGATTTGCTACAGATAGACTTCAAGTAATAGACCTTTCTAACTTTGGAATATACAATAATGAAAACTATGGCTTTTTACCAATGCTATTAGGTGGTATATTTTTGTATTTATCTTACTACGGAACAGATCAAACACAAGCGCAAAGATTACTATCAGCAAAAAATGAAGGTACCATTAAAAAGTTACTATTAGCTAATGGGTTACTACGTTTTCCTGTTGTTTTTGTGTATTGTATCATGGGATTAATTATTGGGTATTTAGTAAGCAATATTCCTGAGTTTTATAACAGTATAGAAGAAGTAACTAAAATTCACTATCCAAATGAATTTGCCAAAAATGGAATTAAACCAGATTTAATGATTCCTGTTTTTATTACTAAATACTTACCAAATGGTTTAATAGGAATATTAATGATCGGTATCATTTCCGCAGCTATGTCTACATTAAGCTCTACTATAAATTCTTTAAGTGCTGTAACTATTGAAGACTTTTTCAACAATAAAAAAACTAAAATTTCAGAAAAAAAATATATGGTTTTATCTAAATCATTAGTGATTTTTTGGGGAGTAGTATGTATTTTATCTGCTTACTTATTCGGAAATAGTCAAAGCACAGTTATTGAACTTATCAACTCTATATCTTCTTTATTTTATGGTCCTATACTAGCTGCTTTTGTTATTGCAATATTCTTTAAAAAAGTGAATCATATAGGTATGAATATTGCCATTATCTCATCGGTAACCATCAACTTAATTTTTAAATATCTGCCAGAAATTGTTTACTTCTTAAATCAAGGAACATTTTATAACGGAAGTAAAAACATACATGAAGCTTTGGCTGATATAAACATTCATAACATTCCAGACTTATTCTGGATTTGGTACAATTTTACAGGCTTTGTAATTGCTGTTGTTATGGCAGTTGTAGCAAGTAAACTTACACCTAAGGTACAGGCTAAAACAGTAAACACAAATCATCATTTAAATAAAAAATCTTTTGCTAACAAAGAAGTTTTTATACTTGCTAGCTTCTTTATTTTAATTGTAGTGTTTAGCTTTTTTATACCAGAAATATTAAACTAATTTTTTAGTAATGAAAATAGTTATTGCTCCTGATAAATTTAAAGGCACCTTAACTTCTTTTGAGTTTTGCAATATTGTAGAAAAATCTATACAATCAATAATTCCTAAAGCTAATATATTAAAACTCCCATTAGCTGATGGTGGTGATGGTACTATAGAAATTATTCATCATTATTTAAATGGTCAATTCATTGACAAACAGGTTAAAAACCCATTTTTTAAAACCATAAATGCTAGTTATTTATTTAATTCTGCTAAAAAAATTGCTTTCATAGAAATGGCGGAAGCTTCTGGTATTAAATCGATAAAAAAACATTCACTTAATGTAAAAAAAACGAGTACTTACGGCACCGGAGAACTTATAAAAGACGCTATTGAAAAAGGAGCAAAAACAATCATTCTAGGTTTAGGCGGTAGTGCTACAAATGATTGTGGCATTGGAATGGCGCATGCATTAGGTTATAATTTTTTAGACAAAGACCAAAATCCAGTATTTCCAATTGGAGAAAATCTCCAAAACATAAAGTATATTGATAACAAAAATGTATTACCAAATCTCTATGAAATCGATTTTAAAATAGCTTGTGATGTCACCAATCCTCTATATGGAGTTAACGGTGCTGTAAATGTATATGCGAAACAAAAAGGTGCTTCCGACGAAGATTTACCTCTACTCGAAAATGGTGTCATCAGTTTTTCTGAAGTTATTGATGACCATTTCAATATTAAAAGTCAACAAATAATTGGTGGTGGTGCAGCTGGAGGAATGGGAGTTGGTTGTACTACTTTTTTACAAGGAAAATTAATTTCTGGAAACGAACTTATTCAGAATCTCGCAAACTTTAAAGAAAAAATAAAAGACGCCGATTGGATAATTACAGGAGAGGGTAAATTAGACAATCAAACAGCTTCTGGCAAAACAATTCACGGAATATTAAAAGTTCGAAACTCCTCAAATAAAATTGCTGTTTTATGTGGTAGAATTACTCTTTCTAAAAACGAAATAAATAACTTAAACATAAATCATGCGGAAGACATCATAAGTATTGCTAAAGATGAAAAAGATGCTTTCGATAACACAACTACTCATTTAACCTACTTAGCAAAAATAGTTTCAAAGAAAATAAAAAAAGGATAAATACCTCACAAAACAAAACACATAAAAAACACTAACACACAAACACTTAAATCAATGCAATCGGTTGCATATGTTTTTGCAAGAAAAACGCATTATTTCACTTTTCTTTTCATTTAGCTTTGTCCCGGGAACTTAACCTCCTTTAAAATTTTAATAACTTAAAACACTCTAAAATGAGAACTACTTTTTTTACAAAAAAAACGGTTTTTATAGCCTTAGCAACTTTGGCTATTGTTTCTTGTAACCAAGAAGATGAAAATTTAAATGAAACTGAAAACTCTATTTCTGAAATTCAAAATGAAGATCCTTTTTCTGAAGGAGCATTTGTATATGACGAAAATGGGAATCAAATTCCTGAAGAAGAATTTTTAAAAATGAATGGTCTTTCTGATGAACCTGCTGACTATGTAACTGCTAATAGAGCAGATCTTAGAGAAGTTTTTAACATTTCTAGTAGCGATTTAAATAATAACGGAATGGCTTTTTCACAAACTAGAGCTGTAATGAATCGATACAAAGCAAATAACAGATATGATAAAAACTATGCTGCTATTACAAGAGCTGGTTGGGAAGTAAGAGGATTATTATTAGGTTGCAGACCTTTTGGTGAAAGCTATGTTTGTAATGGTGGAACTCAACAACCTAGATGGGTTTTAACAAGAACAGCTCAACCAATTTACCAAGCAACAAAACGTATTTCGGGTCCTACTATTTTAACTTCTGTTGAGAAAAAAGGATGGAGAAATTCACCAAGAAGATTAGGCACTCAAAAGCTTTATGAGTTTAAAGAAAAAAATGAAAGTGCTGTAACAAGAACTACAACTGCAACAGTAACTTATGGAGTTAAAGTTGGCATGAAAATGTCTGCTGGTTTCTTTGGTACAGGTTCAGAATTTTCTACTGAATTTTCTTTCGGAGGTTCGCTTTCAACAGCCAATGCTAACTCTGTAACTAAAGGTACTGAAAGAAGTACTACTATTAATTTTGATGATGGAGATGTAGTTCCTAAAAATCAAACTTGTGATTTTGTTTTGTATGGTGAACAAAGAAGAGTAACTAAACGTTACCAAGTTAAATTAGGTGTACAAGGTGGTGATGTATTACTTAAAATGAGACGTAAATCTGATGGTAAAATAGGTTCTGGTTTCCACAAAGGAGCTGCTGTAGATGCTTTCCCTGATGCTATTAGGCAAGGTAAAGTAAAAAACAACTTTGATGTAACTAGTACCTACTGGAGATATTCTATCAGAAGAGAAAACTGTAAAAAACTACAATAGTTGATTATGAGTAATTTTTATTACTAGGCCAAGAAACTACTTTAGATATTATTATCTGAAGTAGTTTACTCGAAGGAGTAATCAATTATTTTTTTAATCCCTTTATAAATGTAAGGTCACTGACAGTAAAATATATTAATAAAGTTCGATCAACAACTCTTACGCGTTGATAAACATTTTTCAATAGTTAATTTAAGCCTTATTTTACTTCAGTGACTTTTTTTACCAAAAGTCCTCTTAATCTAAATCTCTTAAAATGAAAACTATTCTTTCTCAAAAGAAAAGAGTTTTTTTAGCTTTAATAATTCTTATTATCCTTTCTTCTTGTAAGCTTTCTGAAAAAAAATCATCTGAAAAAGCTGCTCACAATTATCAAAATAACAGCATCGAAATTATTTCTGATACAATTCTAAAACAAGAAAAAATTAGCGTCATTACTCCACTAGAAAATGAGTTTGCACCCGAATTTAATTTACTAAATAAAAATGGTAAAACTGTAACTACGAATGATTTATTAAAGCATAAGAAAAAGTTATTAGTATTTACAGATAGAACTTGTGATCATTGTATCGCTTTTTATCCTGAATTAGAAAAGTTTGCAAAAAAATATAAAGATGATTTTTACATTGTAACCATACAGTACGACACAAATCTTGAACAATTAAAAGAAATCACTTCAGAAAAAAAATATCATTTTGATATGCTATCTGCTAACGATGCTGTTTTTATAGATTATAAAATTACAGGCACTCCAACAATTATGTTGTTAGACGACAAAAACTTTATTCAGAAAAATAGAGATGGCTTATTTTCCTTACAAGAATTAGAACAGCTTTTTATTCAAATAAAAGTATAGCATTCACAAAAATAAACCTCTAAAATAAATATGAATTTATCTAAACATATCACTGTAAAAGCTTTAACATTTGCTTTTACAGGAACTCTATTACTATCATGTAATACAGAAAACGAAAGTATTGAACAAATACCCAACAATATAAACAGTGAAGTTGAATTAGCACATCCTAATGAAAACTTTGATGAAATAGTAGATATTGTATTTAATAATCAAACTTTATCTGCAGAAAAATATGGAGACGAATACATTGTTGAAGGTGATATTGTATTTACCCAAAAACAACTAGAACGTAATCATTCAAATAAAATAAAAGGTACAGGTAGAACTGGTGGAAGATGGCCTAAAAACATCGTGTATTTTAATATTAATTCTGATGTTCCTAGTACTAGTAGAATATTTAATGCAATTGCACATGTAGAAGCTAGAACTAATTTAGCTTTTGTTAGACGAGAAGCTGTTTCTCCTGTAAGTAACGCTTATATAACTTTTAGAAAAGGAGACGGTTGTTCTTCTTCTGTTGGAAGAACGGGCAGTAGACAATACATCACATTAGCTAGTGGTTGCAATACAGGAACTGTCATTCATGAAATTGGACACGCAATTGGTTTATGGCACGAACAATCTAGAGTAGATAGAAATAAAACAATCACGATTAATACTGCTAATATTAAAAGCGGTAAAGAACATAACTTTCAAACCTACAAAGAAAGAGGTAGAGATGGAAAAGAATACACACCTTTTGATTTTTCTAGCATAATGTTATATAGCTCTTATGCTTTTTCAGCAAATGGAAAACCTACTATTACCAAAAAAGATGGCTCTACCTACTCTACCAATAGAAGCGCCTTATCTACAAATGATAAGCTAGCCTTAAAAAAAATGTATCCACAAACATATGATGTGATAACTATCAAAGGGAATAATAACAGGTTCTTAAGTTCTAATGAAGGAGTACCAAACACCAATGGTCCTAAATTTGATAGAACAAGTGCACGAACTTTAGAACATTTTAGAATTATTGGATTGCCTGGAGGAAAAGTAGCTTTAAAAGGATTTAATGGTAAATATTTAACTGTCAAACCTGACAATAAAGTACTATGTGACGGAACGTACATAGGCGGACTTCAACAATTTAAATTAGAGTTTAGGAATAAAGGGGTTGCTATTAAAGGACCTAACAACAAATATGTAAGTTCTAACAACGGAGATAGTAGAGGTGTTACCTGTGATAGAACTAGATTAGGTTCTTATGAGTTTTTTCAACTTAGTTATAAAAAAAAGAATGTCTACTCTTTTATTCATTAATAATCATTGTGCTTTAATTTTGATTAAACCCAGCTTTTTAGCTGGGTTTCTTTCAATACAATAGTTATAAAACTATACTCTCTATCTCCTTCTTAATGTAATTTCGCTTGAGTTTCCGTTTTCATCGGTAAGAGTTGCTTTGTTATCACAAGTACCGTCTCCAAAATCTAAAGTACTTTTTACACCATCTTTAGATATTTCTTTTGATCCACTCACAATATATTTACAAGCATATTCTCTTCTTAATTCATCAACAATAGTAACAATAACTTCAACACCATCTTTATTAACAAAACGCCAGTTTCCTGAGATTAAATAAACATCATCACCTCTTTCGTCAGTATCACTTCCCGCTATTTTCTCTCTCACCCTTGTTCCTTCAAGTGTTAATACTTCGCCTGTAGACAATGTTGTTACAATATTTACAACATGAGTAGCTTCTTTGTTCCCACTAGCATTCTCTTGAATTTTGTTTACTGACTTAGTTCCTGATATTTGATGACCATCAACAGAAAAGTCAATAAATGTAATTTCTTTAGAAAATTCATTTGCTGTTTCTGTGTATTCTATAACAATCTTTCCCTTTAACTCACGTCCTCTTTTTCCTGTACAACCATCACCAAAATCTAACGTAACAGTTTTAGTTCCATTAGCATCATCTATTTCAACAGCTCTTATTACACAGTCATCTTCTACACTTTTATTACTTACCTCTTCTTTTCCAGCTATTAAAAAAGCATCATCATCAATTAAATTATTAATATCTGATGTTAAGTCATCAACCAAAATAACACTTTGCACCTCTTCAGGAAGCAAGTTGCTTGTAGCATTCACGTTATCATCTGAACAAGAGATAAAAAAGAATACTCCACTAATTAATAGAACTCCTAATTTTAAAACATTTCGTGTCATAATAAATAGTATTTAAAGTCATATTGCTTTGACTTGTAAAAGTTTAAAAGGTTTAATCTTAAACATTTCATTCATCATTCGTTAGAAAAAACAATCCAAAAACCTTTACTTTATAACAACAACTATTTAATATCTTCTTAATAGTATTATGTTAGAAAAAATAATTGTACATTTGCAACTTCAATGAAATCATTGGTACATTAAAATCATTTAAACAATATTGGTATGTATTTAACTAAAGAAGTAAAACAAGAAATTTTCGCAAAGCACGGTAAAGGTGCTAACGATTCTGGAACAGCTGAAGCACAGATTGCTTTATTCACTTTTAGAATTAATCACTTAACAGAGCACTTAAAGAAAAATCGTAAAGATTATAATACTGAGCGTTCGTTAGTAAAAATGGTAGGTAAGCGTAGAAGCCTATTAGATTATCTAAAGAAAAAAGAGATCAACAGATATCGTGCGATTATCAAAGAATTAGGTATCAGAAAATAAACCTTACAAAAAGAGGCAGGAAATTCCTGCCTCTTTTTTATTTTAGCAATAATTATTGTAACCTATTACAATTCTTATAAATAAGTATTCATTTACTTCCATTGGAACAACACACAACAACAACACAACAACACACAAAACAAATTAAATTTTTAGAAGACATTTTATGATTCCAAAAGTATTTAACCAAGTCATTGAACTTGGAGATGGAAGAACCATCACACTAGAGACAGGAAAATTAGCAAAGCAAGCAGATGGTTCTGTTGTTGTAAAAATGGGAGACACAATGTTATTAGCAACTGTGGTATCTGCAAGAACTGCAAATCCAGGTATTGATTTTTTACCTTTGACTGTAGATTACAGAGAAAAGTTTGCTGCTGCTGGGCGCTATCCTGGTGGTTTTATGAAGCGTGAAGCAAGACCAAGTAATGACGAAATATTAACCATGCGTTTAGTAGATCGTGTTTTACGTCCTTTATTTCCTAAGGATTATCATGCTGAAACACAAGTTATGATTCAATTAATGTCTCATGACCCAGAGGTTATGCCAGACGCTTTAGCTGGTTTAGCTGCTTCTACTGCAATACAATTATCTGATATTCCTTTTGAAGCTCCAATTTCAGAAGTACGTGTTGCCCGAATTAATGGAGAGTTTGTAATCAATCCAAGTTTCGATCAGTTAAAGCAAGCTGATATGGATATGATGATTGGTGCATCTGCTGACTCAGTTGCGATGGTAGAAGGTGAAATGGATGAAGTTTCTGAAGAAGAAATGGCTGATGCTATTAAGTTTGCTCATGAAGCTATTAAAGTTCAGTGTGCTGCCCAAATAGCTTTAACAGAAGCTGTTGGTAAAAAAGAAACTCGTGAGTATGAAGGTGAAGCTACAAACGAAGAACTTGAAATTAAAATAAAAGAAGCTACATATCAAAAGTGCTATGATATTGCTAAAAAAGGAACTTCTAAACAAGAAAGAGGTTTAGCTTTTTCTGAAGTAAAAGAAGAAGTAATAGCAATGTTTACCGAAGAAGAAGTTGAAGAATATGGTGATTTAATTGGTAAATATTTTGGTAAAGCTCACAAAGCTGCTGTTCGTGATTTAACTTTAAATGAAGGATTACGTTTAGACGGTCGTACTACTACTGATATTCGTCCTATTTGGTGTGAAGTAGATTATTTACCAAGAACTCATGGTTCATCTATATTTACTCGTGGGGAAACTCAAGCATTAGCAACTGTTACTTTAGGTACATCTAGAGACGCTAACATGATTGATTCTCCAACTGTTCAAGACGAAGAACGTTTTTACTTACATTATAACTTCCCTCCTTTTTCAACTGGTGAGGCAAGACCTTTAAGAGGTACTTCTCGTCGTGAAATTGGTCATGGAAACTTGGCACAACGTGCATTAAAAGGAATGATTCCTGATGATTGTCCTTACACAGTTCGTGTAGTATCAGAAGTATTAGAATCAAATGGTTCTTCTTCTATGGCTACAGTTTGTTCTGGTACTATGGCATTAATGGACGCTGGTGTTCAAATGAAAAAACCAGTATCTGGTATTGCAATGGGATTAATTTCTGATGGTGATCGTTATGCTGTTTTATCTGATATATTAGGAGACGAAGATCATTTAGGTGATATGGACTTTAAAGTAACTGGTACTGCTGAAGGTATTACTGCTTGTCAAATGGATATTAAGATTAAAGGTCTTTCTTACGAAATCTTAGTTAAAGCATTAAAACAGGCTCGTGATGGACGTTTACATATCTTAGAAAAATTAACTGATACTATTGCTACTCCTAATGCAGATGTAAAATCTCATGCTCCTAAGATGGTAAATAGAGTTATTCCTAACGATATGATTGGAGCATTTATTGGTCCTGGTGGTAAACACATTCAAGAACTTCAAAAAGATACAGAAACTACTATTGTTATTAATGAAGATCCTGTTACTGAAGAAGGTATTGTTGAAATATTAGGAACTAACCAAGAAGGTATTGATAAAGTAATTGCTAAAATTGAAGCAATGTTATTTAAACCAGAGAGAGGTTCTGTTTACGAAGTTAAAGTTATAAAAATACTTGAGTTCGGTGCTGTTGTAGAATACACTGAAGCGCCTGGAAACGAGGTATTATTACACGTAAGCGAATTAGCTTGGGAACGTACAAATAATGTTACAGATGTCGTAAATATGGGAGATATCTTAGATGTAAAATACTTTGGTATTGATCCTAAAACTAGAAAAGAGAAAGTATCTCGTAAAGCTTTATTACCAAAGCCAGAAGGATATGCTCCAAAACCTAGAAATAATGACAACAAGGGAAGAGGTGATAATAGAAATCGCGGAGGTGATAGACGTCGTGATGATAGAAAACCTAGACCAGAGAAAAAAGATGCTTAAAAAGCATTATAAATTATATTCAAATAAAAAATCGTCAATATTAATTGACGATTTTTTTGTTTCTTATTTGTGTATTAAAGAATTATTCTTTTACAAAAATCTTATTGTTAGTTCCTTGTTGAGAAACTAGTTTAACAATATAATTACCCGCAGATAAATCTGTCATAGAAAGAGTAAGCTTATCATCTTTTATAAAATCCTCTACATCATAAGAAGCTATTTTAGCTCCTAAAACAGAATAAATTTCTACTAACGCTCCTTTTCTATCAAATGAATCTTTTAACAAAATGCTAAATTTATCTTTTACCGGATTCGGATATAAAACTCCAACAATATCATCTTTAACGATATTATCCTCTGTACTCAAAGTATTACTTCCAGTATCTTCAATAGCGTTTATACCAGCTGTCCATGGAGTACCTCCTCGTTCGTAAGCTCCAATATCTGGTGCAGCTCCTTTAAATATTTTACTGAATCCAGAAATAACTCTTCCCATATCAACTACTGCACTACCATCTATAGGCATAAAATTCAATGCATCCGGATCTTCTAACGGTGAAGTAGCATCAATTAAATTGTCTTGCATTTCAAAACCAGTAACAGTAAACCAATCTCCAACATTAGAATAATTATTATATACCCTATTGTTTTTCTGTTCATATCCGTTTACCCATGAATCTGAAGCTCTTTCAGCATTCCAAATAGTATTATGGAAAAAATCTAAATTCCAATTCGCCCAATTTACTTGATATGCAGACCAAGACACATTCCATACTACATTGTGGTGTACGACATATCCTTTACTATTATTATCTAAATAAATTCCTGCTGCTTTAGTTCCTGCAAATGACGGTGGCTTAGAATCATGAAACCAATTATGGTGTATTTCCGTTCCTTTTAAATCATCATTTCCTACCGTGTAAAACACTCCTGAATCAGCATTTATCAATTGAGCTTTAGACACATCATTGTAAGCAACCTCACAATTATCGCCGCTCACATAAATACCATCTCTACCTGAATTGAAAACAGTATTCTTTAAAACTTTTACATTATTTGCTGTTGACCTAATTGGTGTTGTATGAATTCCTACATAATTTACATTAGAAATGGTATTCTTTTCTATTATTGAATTATGAGCATCTGCCCAATTATTAACAATAATTCCATTAAATGAAGAATGATTAATTGTACAACCTCTTACAACAGTACTTTCACCCAACACTTCTATAGCTGCGTCTCCTACACTAGCACCACTAGTTTGTGAAGCATCTGCAAAACCTTCTATAGCGTGTGATATTTTATTATTTTCAATGATATTGAAATCTCCCTTCACCTTAATTCCGCCTCCAAAAAACTCAATTCCTTCAACTTTTACATAATCACCATTAATTTCTGAAGTATATCTATGAGTTGTATATTCTACGGAATCATCTTCAGGAATATTACCATCTGACGTTTGAAAATACAAAGTATTAGTAGCGTCATCATAATACCATTCATTTGCATGATCTAAAGCTTCTAATTTATTAAATAAGTACAATTGACCTCTATGACCATTTCGTAAAATTGTTGGATTATGTGGATCAAAAGGCCATTTAGTGATATCTACTCCTACATGTTCTATTCTAGTTGTTGAACTACTCGTTATTTCTCTTATCCAACTTGTACCTGAATGTCCTCCTAAATAATAAACATATCCACCAGTCCAATCAAAATTAGGGACATCGGTAAGCTCAAAAAAGTCACTTCCTCCACTATCAATAAATTTACAATCTATCGTCCATCTATCATCATCTGTATTATTTGGCCATCTAGCTAAATCCATATACTCACCATAATGGTAAATACTTCTGAATCGTTCGCCTAAAGACATGTCTACAGTTGTTTTATAAATACTACCAGCATGAGCTTGCCAACCATTGATAACTTTGGTTGCTTTAACCTCTACACGTTCTCCATCTTCTGCTTTAAAAGTCAGATAATTTCCTACTGTACCGTCTTTACTTACTACTAATCTTTCATCGTAAGTTCCTCCTCTAATAATACAAGTACTACCCGGAGTCATTTGAGACATAGCTCTGTTAAAAGTTTTAAAAGGACTAGTTTTGGTTCCTGAATTGCTATCATTTCCGTTAGTGGCTACATAAAAAGTATTTTGAGCTACTAAAAAAGGCATTGAAAACACCAAACAGAAAATAAACAATACGTTTGATTTATTGATTGTCATATGATTAAGGAATTAAATAAACGTAACGTTTATGTACTCTTTTTAGTATAAAAAATATATTATTTTTTTAAAAACATTCTTGCTTATGTTTCGTTACTTTGTTTCCAAATAAAAACATTGAAAATACAGCGTTTTACATATCTATCTTTAGGGAGCAATGAAGGTGATAAATTAAAAAATCTTCAAACTGCAATTGATATTATTGCAGATGAAATTGGTAATGTTTTAAAAATAGCAAAAGTTTATAAAACTCCTGCATTTGGTTTTGAAGGCAATGATTTTTTAAATACTTGTATTAAAGTTTCAACCAGTATTTCTCCTGAGAATCTTATTAAAAAACTTCTTGAAATTGAAAGTAGATTAGGTAGAGTTAGAACTAATAAAGAAGGGTATAGCAATAGAACTATTGATTTAGATATTTTACTTTTCGACGATGAAATTATCTTTGAAAAGGATTTGATAGTTCCACATCCAAGAATGTTACAACGTAAATTTGTTCTAGTTCCTCTAAATGATATAGCTTCTTCGGTAATTCATCCTATTGAAAGAAAAAAAATTATTCATTGTTTAACAAATTGCGATGATACATCAGAAATAATAACTACTGATGAAACTTTAATTAGACCTGTAACCATTTCTGAGAAATACAACTACATTGCTATTGAAGGAAATATTGGAGCAGGGAAAACAACATTAACCAAGATGATGTCGGACGATTTTAATGCTAAAGTTGTATTAGAACGTTTTGCTGAAAATCCTTTTTTACCTAAATTTTATAATGATGAAGAGCGTTATGCTTTTCCTTTAGAAATGAGCTTTCTTGCTGACCGCTATCAACAGCTTTCTGATGATTTAGCGCAGTTTGATTTATTCAAGAACTTTATTATTTCTGATTATTATATTTTTAAGTCATTAATTTTTGCACAAGTTACACTTCAAAATGATGAATATACTTTGTATAGAAAGATGTTTGATTTAATGTACAAAGAAATTGTAAAACCAGATTTATACGTGTATTTATATCAAAATACAGATAGATTATTACAAAACATTAAAAAAAGAGGAAGAGAGTACGAGCAAAATATTGAAGCTGATTATTTACAAAAAATACACGATGGTTATGTTAACTTTATAAAAACTCAGCAAGACCTTAATGTATTGGTTATAGATGTTTCTGAACTAGACTTTGTATCGAATAAAGATGATTACAAATTAATTATAAAAAAAATCAAGGAATATACTCCTTGATCTTTTTAATTATAACTTTTATTCGCTATTTATTTTTTTATCAGCTCTAATTTTTCTGCAAAATAATCACAGAAATCACGCATAGTAGCACTCATTTTTTCGTCATTAGTTGCTCGTTCAAATGTATTAGACATAGATACTAATGTTTGATGAAAAAATTGCTTCATTTCATCTACAGGCATATCTTTTGTCCACAAATCCATACGTAATGTATCTTTTTGTTTGTGATCCCATACTGATAACATTATTGCCTTAGAAGCTTCATTGGTTATACCTCCATCTTCTGCATTCCAAGAAATTTCCTCAGGAACTCTGTTTTCATCTAAGCCTACTTTAAATTTTATCTCTGAAGTATGTACTATTGCCATTATTTTTTAGGTTTGTATTTAGATTCTTTAAAAATCTTTTCTTCGTCAGTTTGTAATAATTCCGACAAAGATACGTCATTCTTTTGCATATATGATCTAACAATTTGCCAACCTACCCAAACACCTATTCTTCCTGGTGATAAATTATCTTCTCCTAGATAAAATTTTGAAAAAGGAGCAGCATCTAAAAAACGCTGATTCAATTTAGAATCAGTACTAAATAGTAATTCTTTTTCTATGAAATACTTCCAAATATAGTCTTCGCTGCTTTCTGCCCAAGTTATCTTTTCTTCAGCATACCCTATTTTTTCTCTATCAGATAAACCTGGTAAATAGCTATCTAACAAATACATTTTTTTGCCTTCATAAATCATCTTACTAATAAAATTACGTTCTCTATTTGGTGGCATTTGCACATTTATAATTGCATTAGCTGCATCAACAATTAGATGATCTTTATGATTATTCAATTTTACATAACCTGGATAATCTCCATAAAATTCATGAGTACTACCTAAATAGACATCTAATGATATTAACAAGTATTCTTGATTGTAAAGTACTCTATTATCATAATCAATATTGGTTAACATTGTTATAACAGTTGGTGGTAAGAAATTCGGATTATAGTATGCTACATGCTTAAATAAATTTTCTAATTGCTTCTCTTGTAAAGAAAGGTCTTTAAATACTTTTTGTGTTTCTAAAAACAACTCTTGCTCTTCTTTATTATTTATTTTACTTATCCAAATAGAATCATTATCGTGCGGAAATAAAATACGATACTGTTCTTTTAACTTTGGTAGTGTTGCTTCAGTTGTACTATAAAAATCAATATCAAATCTGGCTAACTTAAAATCACCATTAATATTAGTAACATCTACATTAAACTTATTGTTGTCTTTAGCGCAAGAGGCTAATATTAACAATCCTAAAAAAACACTATAAATCCTTCTCATTTATTACTTTAAATTAGTGTGGTACAACTTTTAATATCTCTACTTTTAAACCTTAAACGGTTTAACTATATTTACATATAAAATATAAACTTCGAATTTACTAAAATAGTACAAAATGAATACACCTAAAGTTGCTGAACATATTGTAAAATGGTTAAAAGATTATGCTGAAAACGCAAAAGTGAACGGTTTTGTTGTTGGTGTATCTGGTGGAATTGACTCAGCTGTAACCTCTAGTTTATGTGCAAAAACAGGTTTACCTACCCTATGTATAGAAATGCCTATTCACCAAGCAGAAAGTCAAGTGAATAGAGCTAAAGAACACATTGCTCAATTAAAAGAACGTTTTTCTAATGTTTCTGAAGCTCAGGTAAATTTAACTTCAACTTTTGAAGATTTTAAAACTGTAGTGCCTAAAGTAGATGCTTCTGCTAAATTAAATTTGGCTTTAGCCAATACAAGAGCTAGGTTACGTATGACTACCTTATATTATTTTGCAGGTTTACATGGTTTATTAGTTACAGGTACTGGTAATAAGGTAGAAGATTTTGGTGTTGGATTTTACACAAAATATGGAGACGGCGGTGTAGATTTAAGTCCTATTGCTGATTTAGTTAAATCTGAGGTATTTGCTCTTGCTTCACACTTAGATGTACCAGAATCTATCCAAAAAGCGCAACCTACAGATGGTTTATTTGGTGATAGTAGAACTGATGAAGACCAAATTGGAGCATCTTATGACGAATTAGAATGGGCTATGAAAATGCAAGATACTGGTAAAAGTGTTGATGATTTTGATGGAAGGCAGAAAGAAGTATATGCTATTTACACTCGTTTAAATACTATTAATCAACACAAAATGGTACCAATACCTGTATGTGAAATACCTAGTGATTTAAAATAATATAGTAGCTAAAACTACTCGAATAACACAACTTCTAACATGAATATTTTTTGTTACAATTAACAAATTGTTATGTTAGGAGTTCTTTTTTTGAATTTTGCTCATAAAAAAAGCTTTAAAATAACAATTAAGTTATATTTAAAGCATTAATTAATGTTTTTAAAAATGTAAAAAATTTAATTAAAGCAAGTTTGCAGAGATCATTAACTGTTTAATTTTTTTATACGATTTTTTTTTGTTTCCATTTGATATTTGAAATGGAAGTTCGATGAAAAGCACCAATAGCTTACCTATTTGAAGCAATTTTCTCATAGTTTATAGATTTATTTCTGATTCTTTCTTACGAAGCGAAGATATAAAAAAATGTTAATTATAAAAAAAAATGACCTATGATTTAACCGTTAAATTACACGATTTAACTTCTCATATAATAATTTCTTTAATTCTAAGTAATTTGTAATCTCTTCTAAATCTGGAACTTTCCCTTCCTCTTGTGATTCTGTCATTATGTTTTTGATCTTCAACTCTATCAAAACCCTTCTCAGATTCAAGATAACATCAGTAACTAACTTTGGTAAAATTTTGACGGTTTGAGTTACAAAAACTTCTTTACGTTCCCAGTCACTTAAAATGTACTTTTCTTCGTCCATTAAAACATCGGTTACTAATGAAGCAACTGAATTATTTTCACTAACAATTAAACGTTCTACGGATATTTTTTCATCTTGATTTACCTGATATACTATTTCATGATAAAGTAATTGAAAAACTTCATTTGTAAACTCAATTTCATCTTCTTGCAAATTCAAGTACAATTCATTACAAACTGTATTTAAATACTCTTCTTTCTCTAAAATTGGTCTACCATATTTATCTTCAGCATGAATCCAGTTAATAAAAGCAACTTCCTCGTTTCCATAGAGCAATAATATTCTTAACACCTCTTTTTCTAATAAGAATAAGGTATCAATTTTTGCTTCCTTTTTAGATTCTCTAACTGGTTTTAATCTAGGTCTTGGAGTTTCTTCTTGCCTTGGTGCTTGTGGATTTTTATTTAAAAGTTGTGCTAATTCACTAAAAAGTACTCTTTCTGAAATATCCATAATACGTGCACATTCTTGCACATAAACTTCCCTTTGAATTCCATCAGGAATTTTGGCAATACTCGTAACAATATCTCTAATTAGCCCCGCTTTTTTTACAGGGTCGTTCTGAGCTTCTTCCATTAATAAAGAAACCTTAAAACCTATAAAATCTTGCGAATTTTCCTCTAAATACTTCTTTAATGCAGCATCTGAATTAGCTTTAGCAAAACTATCAGGATCTTCTCCTTGTGGAAAAGCTACAACTTTTACATTCATCCCCTGCTCTAGTATTAAATCGATACCTCTTAAAGAAGCTCTAATACCAGCTGCATCTCCATCAAATAAAACTGTTATATTATTGGTTAAACGATGTACTATTCTAATTTGATCTGGTGTTAAAGCTGTACCAGAAGATGCTACTACGTTTTCTATTCCAGATTGATGAAATGAGATTACATCAGTATATCCTTCAACTAAAAAACAGTTATCTGCTTTTGCTATTTCTTTCTTTGCCTGATAAATTCCATATAAAATTTTACTCTTATGGTAAATATCACTTTCAGGAGAGTTTAAATACTTAGCAGCTTTTTTATCGTTAGTTAGAATTCTACCTCCAAATCCAAGTATTCTTCCAGACATACTGTGAATTGGAAACATTACTCTTCCTTTAAATCTATCAAACATTCTAACTTTATCTCCACCTTCTTTAACGATAGTTAGACCTGTAGATTTCAAATACTTTATATCATAACCTTTATCTAAAGCTGCCTTTGTAAAGTTATCCCATTCATCTTTACAATAACCTAAATCAAACTTTTCTATAATATCTTCTCTAAATCCACGCTCCTTGAAATAAGACAGTCCAATTGCACGTCCTCTCTGAGAATTTAGTAATAAATCGTGAAAATATTCTTTTGCGAATTTAGAAACCAAAAACATACTTTCTCGTTCATTAACCTGCTTTTTTTGCTCTTCAGATTGTTCGGTTTCTTCAATTTCTATATTATATTTTTTAGCTAACCATCTAATGGCTTCAGGATACGAAAAGTGTTCATGTTCCATTAAAAAGGAAATTACATTCCCTCCTTTTCCGGTACTAAAATCTTTCCATATTTGCTTTACAGGTGACACCATAAAAGACGGTGTTTTTTCATCCACAAAGGGACTTAATCCTTTAAAACTACTTCCTGACTTTTTTAATTGTACAAACTCACCAATTACCTCTTCTAATCGAGCGGTTTCAAAAACTAAATCTATGGTTTGCTTGGTAATCATGCTATAAATATAAAAAACCTCGCAAAGATAACTTTTGCGAGGTGATTTTTATAAATTGATTTAATAAAAGTTTTTAAATCTTGTGTGTTTATTAAGATGCTGCTTTTAACTTTTGTAATGCTTTTCTAGTTAATTTTTCTTCAGCATAATCTCTAGTTACTTCAAATTCACTTACATCTGAACCTGGCAACTCAAACATTGCATCTGTTAAAATTGCTTCACATAAAGAACGTAAACCTCTGGCTCCTAATTTATACTCTACTGCCATATCTACAATGTATTGTAAAGCATCTTCTGTCATAGAAAAAGCTACATCATCCATTGCAAAAAGCTTTGTGTATTGCTTTATGATAGAGTTTTTAGGTTCAGTTAAAATTGCCCTTAATGTTTTAGCATCTAAAGGATTCATGTAACTTAAAACTGGTAAACGTCCAATAATTTCAGGAATTAACCCGAAAGATTTTAAGTCGGCAGGAATAATGTATTGTAATAAATTATCTTCATCTATTCTGTCTTCATCAATAGACGCACTGTAACCTACAGCTTGCATGTTTAATCTTTTACTGATGATTCTGTCAATACCAGAAAAAGCTCCACCTGCTACAAACAAGATATCTTTTGTATTTACTTGAATAAACTTTTGTTCTGGGTGTTTTCTACCTCCTTTTGGAGCAACATTCACTACAGCTCCTTCAAGTAATTTTAATAATGCTTGTTGTACTCCTTCACCAGAAACATCTCTTGTGATAGATGGATTATCTCCTTTACGAGCTATTTTATCTATTTCATCAATAAAAACAATACCTCTTTCTGCTTTCTCAACATCGTAATCAGCTGCTTGTAAAAGTCTGCTTAAAATACTTTCAACATCTTCTCCTACATATCCAGCTTGAGTTAATACAGTTGCATCAACAATTGAAAATGGTACGTTTAACATTTTTGCTATTGTACGAGCTACTAACGTCTTACCTGTACCAGTTTCTCCAACCAATACAATGTTAGACTTTTCTATTTCAACAGCGTCTCCAGGTGCTTTTGCTTGTAATAATCTTTTGTAATGATTATATACTGCTACAGACATTGCTTTTTTAGTTTGCTCTTGACCAACGATATGTTCATCTAAAAATGACTTGATTTCAATTGGCTTTTTCAAAATAAGATCAGAACTAAGACTCGATGTCTTTGCTTCTGCTATTTCTTCTTGTACAATACCATAAGCTTGCTCAATACATCTATCACAAATATGGGCATCCATACCTGCAATTAATAAATTGGTTTCAGCTTTTTTTCGTCCGCAAAACGAACATTCTAAATTTTGATCTTGCGACATTATAAATGTGTAATTTATTCTTCTACTTCTATAAAATTTTAACTTCTTATCCTCTAGTTAAAATTTCATCTATCATTCCGTATTCTTTAGCTTCATCTGCCTTCATCCAGTAATCTCTATCTGAATCTTCATGAACTTTATCGAAAGGTTGACCTGAATGCTTAGAAATGATATTGTAAAGTTCTGTTTTTAACTTTCCAATCTCTTTTACTGTTATTTCCATATCAGATGCCTGACCTTGAGCTCCACCTAACGGTTGGTGAATCATAATTCTTGAGTGTGGTAACGCAGATCTTTTACCTTTTTCTCCTGCACACATTAAAACTGCTCCCATTGAAGCTGCCATACCTGTACAAATAGTTGCTACATCTGGTTTTATAAATTGCATTGTATCATAAATACCTAAACCAGCATATACTCCACCACCTGGTGAGTTAATATATATTGAGATGTCTTTTGTAGCATCTACACTTTCTAAAAATAACAATTGTGCCTGAATTACATTTGCTATTTGATCGTTAATACCTGTACCTAAAAATATAATACGATCCATCATTAAACGTGAAAACACATCCATTTGTGCTACATTTAATTGACGCTCCTCAATAATATACGGCGTTAAACTACTTGTTATTTTATTATAGTAAGTACTACTAATGCCATGGTGCTTAGTAGCATATTTTTCAAATTCTTTTCCGTAATCCATTATAGTTTCGGTTTCTTTAGAGTTATTAAAGGATAAAGATACGAAGTTTTTCTGGTATAAAAAGTGTAGCTATTCCTTTTAAATAGTAGTTGAATTATTTATTGATTTTTTTTTAACACAATTATCTCTAAATTCTCATTTTATTCGTTAAAATTCATTTAATTGTAAAAATTAAACTACTTCATTTACTAAATAAGCATCTTTTTCTAACTCCATTCTAAAAAGAGTTCCTCTTTTTGGATGAGAATCTATGATAAAGGTTCCTGATAGCTGATCTATTCTATCTTCTATGTTTTTTAACCCTATTCCTTTGTAATCTAATTTGGTATTAAAACCAACTCCATCATCTTCAAAAGATAAATAAATTAAATCATCAACTACCTCTAATTGTATTTCTATTTTAGAAGCTTTAGCATGTTTTAATGCATTAGAAATCAACTCTTGAATAATTGAAAAAATTTCATTTTGTAAATACTTTTCTGTTCTATTTATTATTTTTTTTTCTGACACTGAGAAAGAAATTTTTACATCAGAAATTTCATCAATACTAGAAATATATTCCTTTAAAACTTCCGCATAATCTTCTTGCCTAATTCGTTTTGGCAATAAATTATGTGATAGCTCTCTTATTTCTTCATAAGTATTATTTAAATCGTCTTTTATCTTTTTTAATTTATCTGAAGCTTCTGGTAATTTTTCAAATTGTAATTTAATTGCAGCCATATTACTTCCAATAGAATCATGTAGCCCTCTAGCTAACCTTTTTCTTTCCATATCTTTTCCTTCTATAGAGGCTTTTACCAATTCTAACTCTTGGTTTTTCATTAATGCTTTTATTTTCTGATAACTAAATTCTTCTTGAGTTTTATTTAACTCTTTTTGTGTTTTTAATTTTTGAAAATAAAATCTAAGCAATAATAATATTGCAATAATGATCAATGAAGCCGCAATTAAAATGATATTTCTAGTTAAGTTTTGTTGAGCTATTTGTTGTTCTTTTAACTCCTGATCTTTTTTTAACAAAGTAATTTCACTTTCCTTTTGTGCCGTTTCAAACTTTACCTCTAATTCATTTATTTCTTTTTCCTTTTGAAGTTTATTTATAGAATCTTTTAATTTTATATATTTTTCAGAAAAAATTAGTGAGTTTTTAAAATCGCCTTTCCCTTTTTTTATTTGTTTTAAGAAATCGTAACATTCCAACATATCATTCAAATTTCCTTTTTCTTTTACTTTTTCTAATAATGATGTAATTAAACGCTCTGCCTCATCATATTTCTTTTGTCTTATATATAGCTGGACTAAGAACTTTTCAGCTTGTTCTCTTAATTGTGAATATCCTTCTTTCTTGCTTTGCTTAATAATTTCTTTCAATTTTTTGATCCCTTTCTCTACTTCACCTAATTGAATATAATTATCAGCTATATTTGTTTTTATAGCCAATTTATTATATAAACTACCTTTGGTATACTTTAAACTTTCTTTGTAATATTCATTTGATTTTTTAAACTCTTTACGAACCGCGTAAATATTTCCAATAGAGGCATATGATGTTAGTTTAGCTCTTAATTCAGGACTTTTTATTCCTTTTTTAAACATCTTTAATGCTTTATCATACTCTTTATCCAAATAATAAATATTACCTAAATTGATTACAAAACCATAATAATTGTAAGTATCATTCCAAAGCTCAGCCTTTTGTACTCCTTCAATATATAATTTCTTAGCCTTATCTTTAATACCTTTCATAGTGTAGGCTGTAGCCAATGTCATAGTTCCCAGCAAATACCTATGTCTTTTAATCGAATCTGAAGAAAAGTTTTTGTAACCCAAAGTTTTTTTGGCATAAAATATAGACGAATCTAAATGATTTGCCTTGTAGAAATAAGAGGACAATAAATTAGATGCTAAAGATTTCCCTGCATCAGAATTACCTTCTTTCATTAATTTTAATGACTTTACATAAGCTTCTTTTTCTTTATTCTTTCTAAAAAATAAGTTGCTTATTTCTTCCATAGACTCTTTATCTTTCTTTTCTAAGTCTTTTAAATTGCTATTTTGAGCCGCTATGCTTATAATAAATAGTGACAACAGTGTGGTCAGGGATTTTGTTCTCATCTTACTAAAATATGGCATTTAATAAACGTATAAAAAAAATAAGCAACATATATTATTAAAACTAAAGAAGATACTTTTTTAACAAAACACCTTTTTCATCTATAAAAAAATATAGTGTAAAATATTTTTTCACTGAATACGGGGGTTTTTCTGTTTACTAGTTAAAATAATTTTGCTTTCTAATTAAGTGTTCATTAAAAACTAAGTTAAGATTTGGTTATGGTCTTTATTAGTTTTTAAAATATTGTGCAAAATGAAATGGAAGATTGCAATAAAATGGAAGATTGCAATAAAAGAGATTTTTAAAATAGTTATTAAGGATGAAAAAAGATAATGCTATTAATGGTAAACATAAACTTTAAGAAAAGTGTTTATTAATTGTTGATCATCGTAGTTATACAAATATTGGGAAAAGGGACGTAAAAAAACTGAACATCAACACAGCTTTTAATGTCTTATTTGTAAATCAACAATATGTTACTTTGCTGCATTATCTATAACGATTCCTTCTTTTAAAGAAGGGATTGTTTTTTTTTATTAAAATTTAATGTATTTCATTTTTAAAGCATACTTGGTTAAGCCTGCTAAGTTTCTAACATTTAATTTAGATATTAATGTTTTTCGATAACTTTCAATAGTGTGTTTGCTTAAAAAAAGCTCATCCGCGATTTCTTGAGTAGTATATTCTTTAGCAATTAATGTTATAACGTCTATTTCTCTTTTTGTCAGTTTAACTTTTTCTTTTCCTGAAGATTGTTTGTATTCAAAATAAGTGTTTTTTATTCCTCTTGAAAAATATTTTTTCCCTTCTAAAATAGTATTCACAGCTTGCAATAACTCTGGTTTATTGGCATTTTTAGAAATGTAACCATCAACATTATACTGTATCAATTCTTCAATCATTTCAGCATTGTTATGCATACTAATAATTAAAACACCTATGGATGGATATTTCTCTTTAATAATTTTTGTTAATTCTATACCCGTGATATCAGGCATTGAAATATCAGAAATAATTAAATCAATATTTTTCTCAGAATTAATCTCTAAATATTTTATGATTTCATTTCCATTTTTAACTCCTAAAACAACATTCATATTTTCTTCAGTTTCAAGTAAACCTTGTAAACCTTCTAAAAACATAGAATGATCATCTACAATTATTAAATTATTTTTTGTCATGACAATATTGGGGAATTATAATAACATAAATATCTGTTTGAAAATATAATTATTTTCTCTTCAAATATAACAGATATCATAGCTAAACTTCAGTGTTTTGCTAATTCTTAAACAAAAAAAATTAACCTTTATTATATCTTTTTTAACAAAAATCAGGAGTTTCCTATTGCTTTACTTGAAATGTAACAAAAGAATGTAGTTTAAAAAAAGTAAAAAGCCAGCATACCCCCATATACTGGCTTTTAAACTGGTAAATTATTAGGATAATGTGATTTAAGGGATTACGTTAAATATTTTACAAACATCCTAACAGTTAATATCTCTGGTTCAAAACTACAAAATAAAAACAGTCATCCCCTAAAATAGACAGTGACAAAAAGTGACATTGTCAATAAAATCAAGGGCTGCAGTAATTTATTGATGGCTAATCTTAATTTTTATTACTTAATATAAAATGAATTATTTATTTAATTAGAATAGTAAAAAAACGAAAAGCCAGTATTCCCCGAAATGCTGACCTCTATAAACTGGTAAAGTATAAGATAATTATTTATTCAAGGGATTATAAGTAAATAAGGGTAACTATCTTTACAGTTAATGTCTCTCTGATTCAAAACTACAAAATAAAAATAGTTACACCCTAAAATAGGCAGTGACAAAAAGTAACAAAACCTTAAATCCCTTGCACAAAGCCTTCTAACTCTTCATTTTTTGGTATTTGCATTTTCTTTCTAATTCTATATCTCAAGGCTTTAATTGAATCAATACTTGAATTTCGAATAGATGCAATTTCTTTAATTGATAAGTTTAAACGTAAAAAACTACACATTTCTCGTTCCGTTTTAGTTAAATTAGGATACAATGTTTTTAGTTTTTCCTCAAACCCTTTGTTTACTTCATTAATTTTATCTTGAACTAATGAGAGTTTATTTTCCGTTGTAATTTGTTGCTGTAACTTTAAAAGAAGCGTATTGGCATACTCTTGTACAGTTTTATAATCATTAGATCTTTTATCTTTTCTAATTTGATTAGAGAGTTGTTTAATAAACTCTAAACGCATTGTATTATCAGCAATTAAATACTTTAATTCAGTTTCTGATGCTTTAACTTGCTCTACTAATACTTGTTTTTTCAGTTTTTCTTTTTCATATTTATCTTTAACTATCTGAGTTCTAGAAACAGAATCTCTCCATATTAAATAACCAATTATTAAAGCAGCTATTAATACAATAACAAAAAGTCGTAAGTATAATCTTTTCTGTAACTCTTTTCTACTGGCAATTGCCTCTAATTCTTTTCTTTCTGCCTCAAATTCATTTTTTAATTCTAGTTCTTTAATTTGTTTCTGCTTTTTTAAACTAAAAATAGAATCTGAATACTTTTTAAAAAGCACATGATTCTTAAAAGCCTCTTCAAAATTACCTTTCTCCTTATGTATAATACTTTGCTTTTCAGTAATTTTAGCTATGATATACTTGAACCCCTGCTTATCTGCCACTTGAAAAGAAGAATCTAAATATTTTAAAGATTTATCATACTCTTTAAGCTTAAGAAATGAATAACCAATATTGTAAAAAGTAGTGGAAACATTTATAAGACTATGATTCTCTTTGATATATGCTATATTTCCTAAGTGAATTTTAACCGCTTCGTCATAACGATCTTCAGAACCATAAAGTAATGCTAGGTCATTTTTTATGGTACTAATTCTTAGTTCGTTCTTTAAATCTGTAAAAATTTTTAACGCTTTATTGTAAAATATAAATGATGAATCAATCTTTTTCAACCTTCTATATGTACCACCCATACAGATATAATTTCGTCCTACTAAAGACAAATTATTAATTGAGTTAGCCAATTTAATAGATTCTTCAGAACTACTAATTGCCTTTTTGTATTCTTTTAAATAATTATAAACAACTCCTTCTTTTAAAAGGTTTCTTGCAATATTAATAGTATCGTTTAACTCTTCATATAAATTTCTTGATTGTAAATAAGATAGTAAACTCTTATTATTCTCTCCTTTTTTGTGATAAACATTACCTAAGTTCTTTAAGATTCTTGCTTTACCTTTTTTATCATCTTCTTGAACTATACTTTGGGCATAATTCAAATATTGCTCAGATGCATATAAATCATCTTCCAATATATTGACACCTCTTTTAACTAAGTAATTAATCTTTTTCTTATAGCTATCTATGTTTTGTAAATCAGTCTCAATAACTGATTTAATCGAATCCTTCTTTTGTGCGTTGAGAGATATAACCAAAAAGAAAGATAAGAAGTAAATTTGGGGTATTCTTAAAATCATGAATTAAATATAAAAAAAACCAGCAATAGTTGCTGGTTTTAACGTATAAATATGATTTTTATTTTATCCTCCGAAATCGTCAAAGCGGATATTCTCATCTGGGATACCGAAATCTTCTCCCATTTTTTGTACTGCTTTGTTCATTAATGGTGGTCCACAGAAATATAATTCTATATCTTCTGGACTGTCGTGTTTACTTAAAAAGTTATCAATAACACAATTATGAACAAAACCAACAAATCCATCTCCTTCTCCATCTAAACTATCTTTTACTTTCCAGTTATCTTCTGGTAAAGGCTCAGATAATGCAATATGAAATTTAAAGTTAGGGAAGTTTCTCTCTAAATCATAGAAATGTTCTAAATAGAATAATTCTCTTTTAGAACGACCTCCATACCAGTAAGATACTTTACGACCTGTCTTTAATGTTTTGAATAAGTGATATAAGTGAGAACGCATTGGCGCCATTCCTGCTCCACCACCTACATATAACATTTCTGCTTCTGAATCGTTAATAAAGAATTCTCCATAAGGTCCAGAAATAGTTACTTTATCTCCTACTTTTCTAGAGAAAACATAAGATGATGCGATACCTGGATTTACATCCATCCATCCACCTTTAGCTCTATCAAAAGGAGGAGTAGCAATACGAACATTTAACATTATTTCACGTCCTTCAGCTGGGTAAGAAGCCATCGAATAAGCTCTTTCAACTGTTTCAGGATTCTTCATTACTAAAGGCCATAATTTAAACTTATCCCACTCAACTTGGAATTTATCTGGAGTTTCATGCTCTTCTGGATGAGCTGTAATATCCATATCAGAGAACTTAACTTCACATGGAGGAATTTCAATTTGAATATATCCACCTGCTTTATAGTTCATATCTTCTGGAATCTCTACAACAAACTCTTTAATAAAAGATGCTACGTTGTAATTACGTACTACTGTCGCTTCCCACTTCTTAATTCCGAAAATTTCTTCTGGAATAGAAATGTCCATATCTTGTTTTACCTTCACCTGACATGCTAAACGAATACCATGTTGTAATTCTTTACGAGTAAAGTGAGGTGTTTCAGTAGGTAATGCTTCACCACCACCAGAATTAACGTGACACTCACACTGAACACAAGATCCACCACCACCACATGCAGATGGTAAGAATATTTTTTCATTACCTAAAGTAGATAATAAAGTTCCTCCTGATGGTACCTCTATTGTTTTTTCTCCGTTAATTGTAATTTTAACTGGTCCAGATGGTGCTAACTTTTGTTTTACAAATAATAACAATGTAACTAATAATAAGATTACTGCTAAAAATGCAATAACAGTTATACCAATTGTTCCTCCTGTGCTTACTTCTAAAAATACCATTATTCTGTAATTTCTTTAGTGTTATTAGCTAACTTTTTAACCTCTTCTTTGTTGTCTACTTTTATCTCAGCAGAAGTTTCTTTTTTATCAGATTCTTCATCACCTCCAGTTAACATACCACCAAAACTCATAAATCCGATAGCCATTAAACCTGTAATAATAAAAGTAATTCCTAAACCTCTTAAAGGTGCTGGTACACTTGAATAACGAATCTTCTCACGAATAGCAGCAATAGCTAAAATAGCTAAAAACCATCCGATTCCTGATCCTATACCATATACTAAAGATTGGCTAAAAGTAGGAATCTCACGTGATTGCATAAATAAAGATCCACCTAAAATTGCACAGTTCACGGCAATTAATGGTAAAAAGATACCTAAAGAGTTATATAATGCTGGTGCAAACTTTTCAACTATAATTTCTACTAACTGTACCATGGTTGCAATAGTTGCAATAAACATGATAAATGATAAGAAACTTAAATCATAACCTGCATATTCTTCTCCTAACCAAGATAATGCTCCTGGCTGTAATAAATATTGATCTAATAACCAGTTGATAGGAACTGTTACTGCTAATACAAAAATAACAGCCGCACCCATACCTACTGATGTTGATACTTTCTTTGAGATAGCTAAGTAAGAACACATTCCTAAGAATGTAGCAAATACCATGTTATCTATAAATATCGATTTGAAAAATAATTCTAATAATTCCATTTTTTATAGTATTGAGTATTGAGTGTTTAGTATTTAGAATCTTGTTATTACTAACATTTTAATACTAATATCTCATTACTATTTTAATCTTCTATTAATGCTGTATTTCTACTACGTTGAACCCAAATAATGATTCCAACAACGATTAATGCCATTGGTGGCATAATCATGAATCCATTATTCTCATATCCTAAAGCATACAATCCTGTTTTTTCTACAGAATCACCTAATACTGGAAAACCGAATAAGCTACCAGAACCTAATAATTCTCTGAAAAAAGCAACTATAATTAAGATTACACCGTAACCTAAAGCATTACCTATACCATCTAAAAATGATCTCCATGGTCCGTTACCTAAAGCAAAAGCTTCAAAACGCCCCATAATAATACAGTTTGTAATAATCAGTCCAATAAAAGCTCCCAGCGTTTTACTCAATTCATATTGATATGCCTTTAATGCTTGGTCTACTATAATTACTAAAGTAGCAACTACAATTAACTGAACAATAATTCTAATTTTAGAAGGAATGATATTTCTCATTAAAGAAATAACTACGTTACCTGCTCCTAATACAAACATTACAGAAACTGCCATTACCACGGCTGCTTGTAATTCAGCTGTAATTGCTAATGCCGAACAAATACCTAATACCTGAATTGTAATTGGATTGTTATCTGCTAAAGGATCTTTAATTAATCCTGCGTCTTTTTTTGATAATAGTCCCATAATTATTTTAATGTTTTAAAGTAAGGTACATACTGCTTAATCTCAGTTTTGATCATTGCAGAAACTCCATCACCAGTAATTGTTGCACCTGCAATTGCATCTACCTCATTATCTGTTTTATCCTCGTTCTTTGGATCGTTATTACCTTTAGCAACTCTAATTCCTTTAAAGCTTCCGTTAGACATTAACTCTTCTCCTGTAAAATCATCCATAAAGAAACGTTGCTTTATGTTTGATCCTAAACCAGCAGTTTCACCAGCGTGATCAAAATACACACCTTGAACAACCATGTTTTTATCCATAGCAACATATCCCCAAATAGCATCCCATAAACCTTTACCTCTAATTGGAGCTATATAAAATGTTTTACCATCTTTTTCTCCAACAAATAAAGGTAATTTTCTTACGTTACCTGCTTTTGCTAATGTTTGTTGCTTTTTAATATCTATTAAATAAGCATTGTTATCTTCTTTTACATCATCACCAGCAATTACTAATTGCTTTTTGATATATTTAGAAAACTCTTCTGCTACTTTATCTTTAGATACAAAGATTGCACTACTCTCATCATTATCATTTACTCCCATAGCATACAAAATGTTTTGCTGCTTTTCGATACGCTTGTTTGCATCGATTGTTGGACGAAGTGTTGATGCTGTAAAAGCTAAAAGTGCTCCTACTACTAATACCATTCCAATGGCAAAAAGTACTGTGTATACATTACTATCTGTTTTTGATGCCATAATTATGCTGTTTTAGCTTTTAAACGTTTTAATCTTCTCTTTACATTACCTTGTACTACGTAATGATCAATGGTTGGAGCAAATACATTCATTAATAAGATTGCTAAGAATACTCCTTCTGGATATGCAGGGTTGAAAACTCTAATCATAATAGATAAGAATCCGATTAAGAAACCATATATCCATTTACCTTTATTAGTTTGTGAAGCTGTAACTGGATCTGTTGCCATATATACTGCACCAAATGCTAAACCACCAATAATTAAGTGTTGCCACCAGTCTGTACTCATTAATCCATAAAACTTACTACCATCAGCAATAATTCCATTAGAAGCAATCAAATTAAAGATTAATCCCATAACTGCAGCTCCTAAAAACGTAGATACAATAATTCTCCAACTACCAATTTTAGTAAAAATTAAAAAAGCAGCTCCTAATAAAATTAAGAATGTAGAAGTTTCACCTACAGAACCTGGAATAAATCCGAAAAACATATCTGAAATTGAATAAGCAACTTCTTGATTTTGTGCGTAACTACCTAAAATTGTTTCACCAGAAATAGCATCAGCTTGACCTGCTCTTGCTACTGCATCGTGCACCCATACTTTATCTCCTGACATCCAAGTTGGATATGCGAAGAATAAAAACGCACGGATTGTTAAAGCTGGATTTAAAATATTCATTCCAGTACCACCAAATACTTCTTTACCTATAACTACACCAAAAGCAACTGCTACAGCTAACATCCATAAAGGTAAATCTACAGGTACTATTAAAGGTACTAACATACCTGTTACTAAGTATCCTTCTTCAATTTCGTGTCCTTTGATAATACAAAACACGAATTCTATTGCCAATCCTACTACGTAAGAAACAACAACTAAAGGTAAAACTTTAATAAGTCCTACTCCTAAATTACTTAAGTTCCAAAAATTACCACTAAAAAAACCTGTAACTCTCTCTACTTCTCCTGTAGCTACATGGTGTTGGTAACCTGCATTAAACATACCGAATATTAAACATGGAATTAAAGCCATGATTACTGTATTCATTGTACGTTTTAAATCGTCTGCCCCTTTAATATGAGTTCCTCCATGAGTTGTCTCATTTGGCAAGTATAAAAAAGTATGAAAACCATTGAATAGCGGTGCCATTTTGGTTCCTTTATACTTTTCTTTTAAATTATGTAAATTTTGTTTTAAGCCCATAATCTTATCCTAGTTCTTCTCTCATTAAATCTAATCCCTTACGAATTATGCTTTGGTGAGGTTGTTTCGATACACAAATAAATTCTGTTAACGCGAAGTCTTCTGGTGCTACTTCATAAGCTCCTAATCCTTCCATCTCATCTAAATCTTTATACATACATGCTTTTAATAATTGCATCGGATAAATATCTAAAGGAAATACTTCTTCATATGATCCAGTAACTACAAAAGCTCTATGCTCTCCGTTAGTATTTGTATTTAAATCATATTTCTTCTTTGGATTCAACCAAGAGAAAGTTAATGCTCTAGAAGTAGATATTTTGTTAAAAACAGGTTTATTCCAACCAAAGAACTCATAATCGTCTCCTTCTGGAATTGCTGTAATTTGATTATCATAATACCCTAAGAAACCTTCTTCAGATGCTTGTAAACCACTAAGAACGTTTCCACTTATTACACGTGTATTATCGTTGTTTAAGTTTCCTTTTACAACATCTCCAATTTGAGCTCCTGCATATGCTGTAACATATTTTGGTTCATTTATTTTAGAACCTGTTAATGCAACAGTACGCTTTACGTGAAGTTCACCGGTTAACAATAATTCTCCTATTACCACTAAATCGTGAGCTGCAACAACCCAAACAACTTCTCCTTTGTTGATAGGATCAACCTGAGCTATTTGTGTACTTACATTTCCAACTGGGTGTGGTCCAGAAACATTGTGTAACTCAACATTCTTCATTCCTTTTAAAGGTGAATTTGAAGAACCTACAGACACATGAACTTTTCCTTCAGTCAATTTAGATAATGCAGTTAAAGCAGCTTGTAATTCAGCTTCTTTACCTTGTAAAACATAATCAAAATCTGCAGCTAAAGGAGCACTCGCATGCCCTGAAACAAAAATTGCTTTTGGTGCTTGATTTGGATTTGCTACAACATCGTATGGACGTTGTTTTACAAATGGCCAGCAACCAGAAGCAAATAAATGACTCTTAATTTCTTCAGCCGACATACTTTCTACGTCAACTTTACCGAAATCTTTGTAGTCTTGAGTTTCGCTAGTTGTAATTTTTATCTCTAAAACTTTTCTACGAGCTCCACGAACAATCTCAGTAATTTTACCACTCACAGGACTTGGAAATAAAATACGTTCATCACTCTTATCATAAAATAGAGCTTGACCTGCTTTTACTTCTGTTCCTTCTTTCGCTAAAATCTTTGGGATTACACCGTGAAAATCATCTGGTTTTACTGCAAACACACCACCTATTGGAAGTTCGGTAGTTACTTGTTTTGCTTCACCAACGAGCTTTATATCAAGCCCTTTTTTTATACGGATGTCTTTTGACATAGTAACAATATGATTTGATTTTCTTTAAAACACGCAAATTTACTCATTTTGTAGTTTTTCTGTAAGGATTTGGTTTCTTATCTCGACTTAAGACAACTATTTATATCCATTCTAAATTAAAAGAAACAGAAATAATCTAATTCTGATCTGATTGAATAGCAAAAAGAAAATCCATTTAAAAATTAAATGGATTTTCTTTTTTGAAACGTTAATAATTACTTAGAAACTAATTCCTGTAGAAATTGAGTAATAATAATTTAAACGATTTTCTTCAAACAATAAAAGATTACTATTTACACTCCAAAAAAGATTTAAGTCTTCTTTTAATTTATAATCGATCTTTAAATTAATGTCAGCTTGAGAAAAACCTGATGACAGAAAATTAAAGTTAGAAGCTACCATATTTGACAAAGAAATTTCAGAATCGTTTCTTAACAAAGAGCTTCCTTCCAACACTGATTTATATTTTAAGTTCAAGGAGCATGAAAAAATAGTTTTGTTATTGATCTTATTTAAATAATGAGAATTAACACCAAAACTCAAATAATCGAAATACTGAAAACTTCTGACTAAAAGATAATCTTCATTGTATTGCTGATAATTCACATAAGGAGTAACACTTAATAAACTGTTTCTTTTTTCTTTTAAATAAAGTCCACTTAACTCGTAAGTATTATTTTTTAACAAATAGTTCTCATTTTGAGCTAAAATTTGTAAGCCTATTCCATTTCTTGCTGAAAGAATAGACTCTACACCTACTTTTTCTGAACTTCTGTAACTAAGTTTTACTCCTAAAGTTGAAGAGTTTTCTCTTTTAAATAATTTAAGGAGATGAACATCTAAATTACGATTTGTTAAAACTGATGATTGTGTACTCAACTCCTCTGTAATAAACTTCCCTATTTCTAATTGTTTGTAATCTAGAGTAAACCAGATATCTTGATTTTTGGTTGGAGAAAATTGAAATCCCGCTCCATAACCACTCCCCTCATAAAAAGCATCTAACCTTGATCCTCTTAACAAGCTATTAAAATATCCTAATCCATTTAAATGATATACCACAGGGTTACTTATGATACTAAAAAAACGTAAACTATTCGATTGAGAATACTTTTGATAGTTTGCATAAGCACCTACATAACTACCAATAAAATCATTAAAAGCAATCCCTGCTTTCAATTCTAAATCTGAACTAACATTGCGAACTCTAGGGTCTCTACTTCTACTAGCCAACGTTGCTCTATAACTTAAAAAAGCCCCTAGATTAACTTTACCTAGAGTTTTGGCATAACCTCCAGAAAAATAATATTTTTCATTATTTAAATCGCCACCAACAGTGTCTGCTGTTAAATAAGGATACAATAAGTCGTAATCTATAGATTCATTTAAAACAACATTTCTTTGTTTTAAGTTCTGATAAGATACTTTACCCCAAAGAGTAGTTACACTATCTGTAGGAAAAAAAGATGAAGCCGACAACTGTACATTCTCTTCTTGATTGGGCTTTTGAATCAAATAAGCTTCATCTTTTAATTTTGAATATGTTGCTTTAATTTTCGAGAATTTATATTTTCCAAAAACAGGCATTAACGCAGGGTTTTCGAAAACACTTTTAAAAAACTGCTTCTCGTTATGATCTTGTTTTATTTTAACAAAGATATCTTTATTATCATCTTGTGCATAAATAACCCCACATAACACACACATAAAAACTAAAAGCACTTTTCTCATTCTCATCACTATAATTATTAAAACAACTTACTTTTATTTATTTTAAAGAAAGACTTGCTTCTGGAATAAAATCTACTGCTGAATTATTGGTATCTTGCAATAAACGAACTCCGTCAACCTCTTGTAATACCTTTCTTCTAACTGACTTTCCAAAACGAGTATCGTCTCTATCAACTTTACCACAATATGTATAACTACTATCTAAAGAAGGATCAGTTACAATCCACTGGAACTCCGACTCAACACTTAAATTAACCGCATCTAAAATCCATTCATTAGGTAATTTAAAGCTTGTAGCTGACTCATCAAATGAAAAAGTTCCAAACACTAATGTCCAGTCATAATCATATTTATTAGTAGCATCTGCTAAATAACTATCTGCTGTTACTCCTTCTGGAAATCTAGCAATAGCATAACCATCAAATCCTCTACCATGAGGAAAAATATTTTCTACTAAATTAGTCGCATTTGTAACAGTTGGGCTATCTACATCTCCAAAACCATCATTAAATATTTCAAAATTAGCCGTACTTAAATCAATAGAATTTGCATTAAGCTCTACATGGTTTATTCCATCCATTGCAACAATTAAAGATTTCCCTGCTTCAATTGGATATTCAGTTCCTGAACCTGGCAATTGCACCATTGAACCTACTGTATAAGCTTCAGGCATTACATTTGGAGAATAATCTTGTTTATCAACAGTTAAAAACCTTGACTGAACAAGCAATAAACCATCAGCATATAACACTTCATCAGTATTATTATATAACTTAAAATACTTATCACCTCCATAAGAACTTCCATCTGGAGCTAAAGAACCTGTAAAGAAAATCTCTTCAATAATAAAATCTTTACTAAATGATTTTAATGACAGCTGAACATCTTCAGTTTGCTCATCTTCTATAAAATTTAATTCACTTACAAAAGCTCCAATATTTCCTTCTTGCTCTTCACCATTTAGGCTATACTTCACTCCTCCATTTATAGAAACCTCATAACTTCCTTGATTTAATGTCAACTCAACAACATTATTATCTATTCTTTTACTTGTTGTTGTTTTAGTATTTAATTCTGTGAAAGTAATAATAGCACCTTCAAAAGATGTAATATCTACCGATTCTGATGGATTTAACAAATTAATAGTTGCATTTGTTTGCTTTGCTACAACTATAGGATCTTCGCTACACGCAGTAAAAAAAACAACTGCTAAAGCCAACATTAAAAAATGTTTGATATACTTCATTATGATTGATTATTTATATAATTATGTTTAAAATTTGACGTTCATTTCCATTCCGAAATAAGGATCTACAAATTGTCTTTGACCTGCTAATTCATCATCTATATCATTTATTTCAAAATAATTAAAGAGATTATTCATATACATGGATACTGTGAAATTTTTGTAGAATTTTTTGGATATTTTTAAATGTGCACTTAACGCTAAAGGAGTTCTTCTAAGATTATTATTACTGCCTGTAGCAGCTCTTATTAATGACTGCAATATTGGATCATTCGCTTCAACATCGGTATAAGGAAAAACCTCACCTGCTTCATTTATATACTGAAAAGGGACTCTACTTTTATCTGATGATAGCGAAGTTGCATACCAATTAACATCTGTTCTAAAAGAAGTTGTTAATCCTAATTTTTGAAAGTACGTATCCGCAGTAATACTTGTTTGTAATGCTTCTTTTAAGAATGAATCATCATCTTGATACACTCCAATATTAGAATGGAAGACACCATTAATAGTTCTATTTTCTGCAAAGGCTAAAAACGGTAAAGAATTAGTGTATTCAGTTTTAAACCAAGCTCCAGTTATCGTAAAACGAGTATTGATTCCTTTGAATCGTTTTCCTGTGTACTGAAATTCTATTCCTCTTTTATAAATAGCACTTCCATTACTCTCTTGTGCTGTTAAAATTTGTGCATCAACTTCAGTGAAAGGTAAATTTTCAACAGCAGGTGCCTCTGTTATTATATTTGGATCTAAACCAGATGTATCGTATACTTTGTAAGTTGCATTATGCTTTTGAGAAACGTTTCTGAAACCAGACGACATTTTCTCATCAAAATAGGTGACATACAAAGAATGATAATCATAATTCAACCCTAAACGGATCTCTTTTTTTGTGTTTAAAGCTGGTTTTATTCTATAATTAACTTGTGGAAAAATATAGGTTTGGTAATGAACTCTTCTAAATTCTTCATTTGGATGAAAATAATTCAACTGTTCAAAATCTACTACTCTATCTTGCGGAAACAACATATTTTGTGTTGGTAACTTATGCTGCTTACCATAACCTGCTGTAATATTAACAGCTAATGCTCTTCCTTTAGAAAAATTTATTTTGGGCAAATCTACTTTTAAATTCAATCTAGGATTTACAAACAACTTTCCGTTAATCTCATAATTATCATCCAATCCGACTATTGAATTTCCTCTAACTCCTGCTCTTAATGTAAAAATGGTTTTATTTAAACTCCAACTCATTATATCTTCAACATAAAAAGCCACATTTTGCATTGCAGGAATATCTTTAAAAGCCCTTGGTCTAGCTAAAATAAATCCTGTTGAGGTTGGAGGCCTAGTTATGTCATAAATCTGACCTAATCCATTATTTTTTGAATATGAATAATTAAAACCAGCTGATAATTTGTTTTTTACTGAAAACGTATTGAACTCAAATACACTTGATAAATCAGAAAAAATATCTAAAGGTTTTCCGTCAATAATTATATGAGACAGATAACTTGGCTCTAAAAAGATTCCATATCCTTCACCTTCTTCTGTATTTACAGATAGTGAAGTAGCACTTGTTAATTGACGCCATCTTGTTTGCTCTATTCTATCATTTGATGAATTAACATTTACCTTAAAATTCAGATTTCTTAAAAACCCTTCAGAAAAATCCATGTTCAACTCATTTGATAAGCGAACATTACTATAAGAAGATTTGTATTTATCCAGATTTTCAATACCAATATCAGGGTCTGTTTCTTCACCATCAACTGTACCAGTATAGTCAATGTTTAAATTCCACGTTAACGGGTGAACTGTTTCAAATGTTTTTTGCAAACGTACAGAGGCTGTAATTCTTTCGTAATTTTCTAATTCGTTTCGAGGATCTGATTTTGCATCTAAATAACCAAGATTAAAATTGAAACCAAGATTAGATTTATCAAAATAATATCCTTTACCTAAATAAAACAACTTACTAAATCCGTCTGATTTAACCCTAGCATTCCACCTAGTTTCTCCGTTTTTTCTTTTTATCCTTATTAAACCACTACTTAAATCACCATACTTAGCTGAAGCAACTCCTCTAACAACTTCAACTGTTTCAATATCATCAGTTGAGATTGCTCGCATATCTACTCCTGTACGAACTGTTCTTCTACTTTGATCTACTTGACCTCCAATTGGATTAATTGCAAAACTAGAACCAATAGTTTGTTGCAAGTTTGCATTCGTATTTATAGGCATACCATCCACTAAAAAAGAAATCCCTAACGAAGATGTTGTATAATTTCCATCTGGATCTCCAACTCCCGTTTCTCTCAACAACAAATTATTGGCAGAAGTAAGTACTGGAGCACCAACATTATTACCTGGCAACAAACTCATTAAATCAGAAAAACTTGAAGGCTGTAAATGAGACATTGCTCTTTTATCAATAACTGAAGTAGATGTAATATTATCTGACTCTTTAGCCGTAACAACTACTTCTTGCAATAATTCTTTATTATCATTTAACTCTACAGAAAAAACCAAATCTTTATCTACAACTAACTTTTTACTGAAAGTTTCATATGCGATATGATTTACAGAAAGTTGGTAAGTTCCTTTTTTTACAACAAATGAAACCCCTCCGTTTTGACCTGTTAATTTTGGCTTTGAATTCAATAATACATAAGCATCTTTTACAGGACTATGTAATGAATCTTTTACATGAATTTTAATATTGACTTGTGCCGATATACTCACAAAAATCATCACACTAAATAGAAAAAAGTAATATCTCATTTGCCTAACAGCATTTCATTTTAGCGGGCTAATATATAGTTATTCTTAATTAATCTAAATAACATATGTTCAGATTTGGTTTTATTTTTGATAGGTTTTATCTAAAAAGAAATGAGCATATTTGTAATGTTTATTTAAAACTTAGGCTAAAAACTAAATAATGATATACGATTTAATCAGAAAGACATCATATATATTTTCATTGATATTCGCTTTGCAAACAAGCAGTCAAACTATTAAAAGTATTCAACTGAGACCATTACATGGAAATGCAAGACAAGCTTTTGTTCCATTAGGTTCGGTTTTAGAACTTTCTTTTGATGATTTAGAGGCTGATAACAAGGAATATCAATACAAAATTGAACATATGACCTATGATTGGAAACCAAGCAATTTACAAGTAAATCAATACATAGATGGTTTTGATCAAAATTATATTATTGATGTAAGTAATTCTTTTAATACACTTCAAAATTACACACATTACAGCGTTAAAATTCCGAATCAAAATACAACAGTAACCAAAAGTGGTAATTATATTGTTTCTGTTTTAAACGATGATGATGAAGTTATTTTTACAAGAAGATGTGTTTTTTATGAAAACATAACAACTGTTGGTGTAAATGTTATTAGGAGTAGAAATACCGAATTTTTAAATCAGCAACAAACTGTACAATTTATAATAGATCATAGAGGACTTCAAATAAACAACCCTGCTCAAGAAATAAAAGTTCATTTATTACAAAATAACAACTGGAATACTACACTAAGCAACCTTACACCTCAATTTATTAACAATAACAGACTTATTTACAACTACACCAATAAAACCAACTTTTGGGGAGGTAATGAGTTTTTAAATTTTGATAATAAACAAATAAGAAATACGAATGTGAATATTGCCAAAACCGAGCGCCAAGACATTTTCCTTAATTATTTATATACAGATATAGAGCGTAGAAAAAAACCTTATACTTATAACCCTGATATTAATGGCGATTTTACTATAAGAACTTTAGATGGTGAAGATGATGATTCTGAAGCCGATTATGCTTTAATGCATTTTACTTTAGAAACTGATGAACTTTACAACAACAAAGACATTTATGTTTATGGAAGCTTCAATAATTATGCTTTTGATAATGAAAACAAAATGACTTATAACGAAGAATCTAATCTTTATGAGGCTTCTATTTTTCTAAAACAAGGCTTTTATAATTACACATACGCCACTAAAGACGCTAATGATCAGTTCAATTTAAATGAAATTAACGGAACTTTTTTTGAAACTGAGAATGAATACACTGTAATTGTTTATTACAAACCTTTTGGAGGTTTGTTTGATAGAGTTATAGGTATTGGAAATGGATTTTTTGATCAGAATAGATAATTTTTTAACGAACAATACAACGTTGTTATCTTTTTTTTATAAATTTAATTTATGGTTGAGCAAGTAACAAAGGGAATTAAAATTACTGTAAAAACTACATATAACGGTACCATGTACAGAGGCTACATGCAATACTACGCCTTCAGTTACTTTATTTCTATTAAAAACTTTTCAGAAAAAACAGTTCAATTAACAGATCGTTTTTGGACTATTTTAGACGCATTAAATGACACTGAATATGTAGAGGGAAAAGGCGTTGTAGGACAAACTCCTGTTTTAAAACCTCAAGAAGAATATAATTACACTTCTAATTGTTTTTTATTGTCATCTACAGGTGCTATGAAAGGAAAATATCGAATGGTTGATATAGAAAACAATCAATCATTTTTTGCCACTATACCAACTTTTCAACTAAATACTACTCCATCACTAAACTAATGATTAAGAGAAAAAAGCAACCAAAAATTAAAGAAATTGCGTGTTTAAACTGTGGACATCCTTTTACAGGAAATGAAGTTTTTTGTCCAAACTGTGGACAGAAAGCAAATAATAAAAAAATTACATTTAGCACCTTTATCAGAGAAGTATTCGCTAGTTTTTTTTCTTGGGATGCTAAATTTTGGAGAACCATTTTTCCTTTACTCTTTAAACCTGGGAAGGTCTCTAAAGATTATATTGAAGGTAAAAGAGCTAGGTATACAAATCCATTTCGCTTTTACATTACCATGTCTATTCTTTTCTTTTTAGTGGTTGGTATTTTAAAGACTCATAAAAAATATAAAGAATTAAACGAAACTAAAGTCGCTGTAAAAAAAGAAAATAGTGAGAAAGATATCAGAGATGCTATTTTTACCGAACTGGAAAAAGCTCAAAAGAAAACAGATTCTTTACAGCAGTTAATAAAAAATGATTCGATAACAAGAGTACAAGATTCTATTGCACTAAATAAAGAATTAAAAAGCTTTAAACTAACATTTGCAGACAATGACAACATTAATTCTTTTATAAAATTTCAAAGAGAGCATCCAAGAATGTCTACAGATGAAGCCTTAGAAAAATTAAATTTTGAGAAAAGCTTTTCAAACCGATTTTGGTATTCTAGAGCTGGAGTAATCAATAGTTTTTTTGATAAAAATGGTGAACAAGAAAAATTCAACGATCATCTTATCTCTTATATTTCAATAGCTTTACTTATCCTTTTACCTATATTAGCTTTATTTCTGAAATTACTCTATGTAAGAAGAGGCTATACATATGTGGAACATTTGGTATTTACATTTCATATTCAAACCGTATGCTTTATTATTTTAACAGCATTATTGTTTGTCCGATTTTTTACCACATTTAAAACAGTAAGTATTTTACAAACCTTTTCTATTTCTTTTCTTATCTATTTGTTCATCGCTATGAAAAGGTTTTACAAACAAAAATGGTTTAAAACACTTGTAAAGTTTTTTACAATTAATTTTATATTTTCAATTTTAATGGTATTCACAATCATTATAATTTCTATAGTTGGGTTAGCAATGTATTAATGATTGTTTTAAACTTTACATTTTAGATCTCTGAGCTGGATAATTATCTACGCTTTGAATTTTGTGTTGTGTTTAAAAGTCTAAATATTCCATTGAAACTTTTTCTTTTTTCTTTACAACAGAAGTAATACTAACAGTTTCTACACGCTCTCTTTTCATCTTTAAAGAAGTATCAGTTGTTCCAATAGTATCATCAGAATGAAAAGCTACAATATCTTGTTGTAAAAATTCTTCTCTATCCAACAACCAATCAGAAAACCAATTACTTCTTAATTGCTTCATTTCTTCTGTATACAAGGTACTACTAGACCAAATATGCGGTTTGTTTTCTAATTCTTGAAATCTTTTTTCAATTCCTGTCCAAACCAATTCATACACTTTTAATTGATCCTCCCAATCGACCAATACAATTGTAAAAGGCTCAATATTATTTAAATCTATTTCTTTTGCATAAGCTACTACTCCACCTACTTTTAAAAACTGCTTAACTATCACTCCTCTACTTAAACGATAACTTTTGGCTCTAACATGATTTTTTAACCCTCCATTCAACAAACAAATCAAACGCTTTTTTTCACTCAAGCCAATCCAAGTTCCGCCAGCAACTTCATCTTTTGGATAAGTTAATAACACACCTTCATCGTTATATTCTTGTGGTGCTAAAGTTTTTCTTTTAGGATTTTCATCTCTATTAGAAGTAAGTATAAAATCAGCATCTCCAAGAGGTAAATAACTTACTGTACACATGTATTTTTGTTTAGATTTATAATTATACAATCATAATAGTTGTAAGTCAATAACAAACTTTACAAAAACCGTCTTAAAATTGTACATTTGTAAAACCAAAATTATCAATAAAAAATAAACAGACAACCATGGGAAAAGGATTTTTCAATGTACCTGTAGCAATAAATGAACCAGTAAAAGGGTATGCTCCTGGGTCTCAAGAAAGAGAAGATGTTTCTAAACAATATAAAGCTTATTTTAACGGATCTGTAGATGTACCTATGTACATTGGAAACGAAGAAATAAGAACAGGAAACACTAAAAACATGACTCCTCCTCACGATCATCAACATGTTGTTGGTACTTATCATGTTGGAGACAAAGGTCATGCTCAAAAAGCTATTGATGCTGCTTTAGAAGCTCGCAAAGATTGGGCACAAATGCCATGGGAACAACGTGCAGCTATCTTTTTAAAAGCTGCTGAATTAATTGCTGGTCCTTATAGAGCTAGAATTAATGCTGCAACAATGATTGCACAATCTAAAACTATACACCAAGCAGAAATTGATGCTGCTTGTGAATTAATTGACTTTTTACGTTTTAACGTAGAATATATGTCTGATATTTATAACGAACAACCTAATTCTGATGATGGAATTTGGAATCGTGTTGAGTACAGACCATTAGAAGGATTTGTATATGCTATTACTCCTTTTAACTTTACTGCAATTGCAGCTAATTTACCTGCATCTGCAGCTATGATGGGTAACACTGTTGTATGGAAACCTTCTGATAGTCAAATTTTTTCTGCTCAAGTAATTATTGACGTGTTTAAAGAAGCTGGTGTTCCTGACGGAGTAATTAACGTTATTTATGGTGATCCAGTTGAGATTACTGACGTAGTTTTATCTTCTCCAGATTTTGCTGGTTTACACTTTACAGGATCTACTTTTGTATTTAAAGAGTTATGGAAGAAGATTGGTGAAAACATTCACACTTACAAAACATACCCAAGAATCGTAGGAGAAACTGGTGGTAAAGACTTTATTGTAGCGCATCCATCTGCAAATCCTAAGCAAGTTGCAACAGGAATTTCTCGTGGAGCTTTTGAATTCCAAGGACAAAAATGTTCTGCTGCTTCAAGAGTATATTTACCTAAATCAATTGCAAACGACGTTTTAGAGTTTGTTAAAGAAGATGTTGCTTCTTTCAAAATGGGATCTCCTGAAGATATGAGCAACTTTATAACTGCTGTTATTCACGAAGGTTCTTTTGATAAGTTAGCTAAATATATAGATGCTGCAAAAAGTGACGCTGATGCTGAAATTATTGCTGGTGGTAACTATGACAAATCAAAAGGTTACTTTATTGAGCCTACTGTAATTTTAACAACAAATCCTAAATATACAACTATGGAAACTGAATTATTTGGTCCTGTGGTTACTATTTATGTTTATGAAGATAAAGATTGGGCTGAAACATTACAGTTAGTTGATGGTACTTCTGAGTATGCATTAACAGGTGCTATTTTCTCTACTGATAGATATGCTATAGCAGAAGCTACAAAAGCTTTAGAAAACTGTGCAGGTAATTTCTACATTAACGATAAGCCAACAGGAGCTGTTGTAGGTCAACAACCTTTTGGTGGTGCTAGAGCTTCAGGAACAAATGACAAAGCAGGTTCTGCTCAAAACTTATTACGTTGGGTATCTCCAAGATTAATAAAAGAAACTTTTGTTTCTCCAGTAGATTATCGTTATCCATTTTTAGGATAGGATAATTTTTACAGAGTCTTATAAAATTTTAAAGAGCAATCTCATTGGAGGTTGCTCTTTTATTTTTATTAGTTTTGCTTAAAAACAAGCAAATTATTATTTGCTATGATTAAATTTTAAATTATGGAAAAAGTCGGAATTGCTACTTTAACATTAATCATCACTAATACAATCTTCACTTATAAAGGCTTAAAGGAAAGAAACTTTTTAAATACCTTTTCTTTCAGAGTAAATGAAATTCTAAATAAAAAAGACTATAAGAGATTAATTACCTCTGGCTTTTTACACATTAACTGGATACATTTTTCTTTTAATATTGTAACATTATATCTATTTAGCTACAATCTAGAAAACTATTTAGGCCCTGTTCTTTTTTCACTATTATACTTTACAAGCTTAATTGGAGGTAACATTTTTGCTCTTTTTATTCATAAAAATCATCCAGACTATAGTGCTGTAGGAGCTTCTGGAGCTGTAAGCGGACTAGTTTTTGCTGCTATTGGATTATTCCCCAAAATTGAAGTTGGTTTTATATTTCTTCCTATTCAAATACCAGGTTGGTTATACGGAATTATCTTTGTTTTATACTCTATCTATGGCATCAAGAATCAAAAAGATAATATTGGACACGAAGCACATTTAGGAGGAGGAATTTTTGGATTACTATTTGCCATTTTATTACAGCCATCCATTTTAGTTACGAATTATTTCCCCATAGCTCTTATTGTTATTCCTTCTAGTATTTTTCTATATTTAATAATTACAAAACCTAGTTTTCTTATCGTTTCTAACCTTTTTACAAAATCCAAAGGATATGTAACTATTGACGATAAATACAATGAAGATAAAGTAAACAAAGAAAATGAACTCAATAAAATATTAGATAAAATCAACAAAAAAGGATACGATAGTTTATCGAAAAAAGACAAACGTAAACTAGATGAATTATCCAATAAATCAAATTCATAAAAAAAGCTGTTTTAATGATCATTAAAACAGCTTTTTTTTATCGTTTTTAGCTTTTACTAGCTTACAACTTCTTTAATACGCTTTACCGCTTCTCTTAGTTGTAATTCTGAAGCCGCATATGACATACGAATACAGTTAGGTGCTCCAAATGCATCTCCTGTTACAGTAGCAACATTTGCTTCTTCTAATAACAACATAGAAAAGTCGCTAGCATTCTTAATCTCTTTATTACGGATGGTTTTTCCGAAGAATGCAGAAATATCTGGAAAAATATAAAAAGCTCCATTTGGCACATTTAATTTAAATCCATCTATCTTACCTAATAAATCTAATACAATATCTCTTCTCGATCTAAACTCATCAACCATATATTGTACTTTTGAAGGATCAGCAGAAACCGCTGTAATTGCAGCACGCTGAGCAATACAATTAGTTCCAGAAGTAATTTGACCTTGCATTTTTGTACATGCTTTAGCAATCCATTCTGGCGCTCCTATAAAACCAATTCTCCAACCTGTCATAGCAAAAGCTTTTGCTAATCCGTTAACAGTAATTGTTCTATCAAACATACTCTCAATAGCTGCAAAACTAAAAGGCTTTGCTCCATAATTAATATGCTCATAAATTTCATCAGAAAGAATATAAATATCTGGATACTTTTCTAAAACCTTTGCCAATGCTCTATACTCTTCCTCTGTGTAAATTGTTCCACTAGGGTTATTTGGAGAGTTAAAGAATATCATCTTAGTTTTAGGAGTAATTGATTCCTCTAATTGCGCTGGAGTAATTTTAAAATCATTATCAATAGAAGAAGGAATCTCTACAAACTTAGCCTCACATAAAGTAGCTATTGCAGAATAGCTTACCCAATATGGAGCAGGTAATAAAACCTCATCTCCAGGGTTTAATAAAACCTGAGCTACATTTGCTATTGACTGTTTTGCTCCTGTAGAAACTACAATTTGACTAGGCGTATACGTTAAATTATTATCTCTCTTAAATTTAGTGCAAATAGCTTCTTTTAACTCTACATACCCATCAACAGGTGTATATGAATTAAAATTTTGATTAATTGCTTCTACTGCTGAATCTTTAATAAAATCAGGAGTATTAAAGTCTGGCTCTCCCAAACTTAAACTAATAATATCTTTTCCTTGATTCTTTAATTCTCTTGCTTTAGCTGCCATTGCTAAAGTTTGCGATACAGGTAAACTTTTAATCCTGTTAGATAATGCTTCTGACATTGTTTTGTTAAATTATGCTAGTTGTGGTTTTTTTCCAAGTTCTGCAATATGCTTTAAATGCTCAATTATTGCTCTTCTTGTTGTCTTATATTCGTGATAAGGTAAATTAAATTCTAACGCTGTTTCTTTAACTATTTTTGCTATTTTATCATAATGAATATGTGATATATTCGGAAAAATATGATGTTCTACTTGGTGATTTAATCCACCTGTATAAAAATTGATAAACCAGTTTTTTGGCGCAAAATTAGTAGTGGTATACAATTGATGAATTGCCCATGTATTTTTCATATTTCCAGACTCATCAGGTAAAGGCATCTCTGTTTTAGGTACTATATGTGCTAATTGGAATACAAAACTTAATATAATACCAGCTGTATAATGCATTACAAAAAAACCAATAAGAACTTTCCACCAAGCAATATTTAAAATCATAATTGGCAATACAACCCATAGTGCATAATATGCTACCTTAGAAACAATTAATTTTGTCCACTCTACTTTTGGATTCGGAAATTTACCATACGAAAGCTTTCTTTTCAAATAACGATGCATTTGTTTAAAATCTGTGGTAATTGCCCAGTTAATAGTTAAAAGTCCATATAATATTGGTGAATAATATTTTTGATATTTGTGAATTGGTAACCATTTCGCATGCTTTGAAAATCGAATAATTCTACCTGCATCAATATCTTCATCATGATCTTGAATATTTGTATACGTATGGTGCAATACATTATGCTGAACTTTCCAGTTATAAACATTACCAGCAAGTATATACATACTACTTCCCATCAAATTATTCACCCACTTTTTACTAGAAAAAGACTCGTGATTACTGTCATGCATTACATTCATTCCAACTCCTGCCATTCCTATTCCAATTACCACTGTCAATAATAACTGTAGCCATTGAGGCATATCCACTGTTAAAATCACTACGAAAGGAGCTAAAAATAAAGCAAACATAATGATTGCCTTGATGTACAGTTTCCAGTTACCTGTACGTTTTATATTGTTTTCTTTAAAGTAGTTATTAACTCTTTTGTTTAAAGTTCTAAAGAATTTTGCTTTATCTACTCTTGAGAATTTAATTGTTTTCATGCTTTAATTTAAAGAGGTAAAAATAAGTGTTTTTGAATTATATTGTAACCCTAACGATTGTTTTTAACGATAATTATTAAAATGTTATAATTCTACTACTAATAATTGTTAGTATTTTTGCAAATGCAATAGAGGTTATATGGAGATAATAAAAAAATATTTTTCTGATTTAAGTGATGATCAACTACATAAGTTTTCACTTTTACAAGAACTTTACGAAGACTGGAATTTAAAGATAAACGTGGTATCTAGAAAAGACATAGATGAACTTTACTTAAGACACGTTTTACATTCATTAGGAATCGCAAAAGTAATGCGTTTCAATCCGGGAACTTCTGTAATGGATGTAGGAACTGGCGGTGGTTTCCCTGGAATTCCATTAGCAATTTTATTTCCTGAAACAAAGTTTCATTTAGTAGATTCTATTGGAAAAAAAATAAAAGTAGTAAATGAAGTTGTAGAAGGTTTAGGATTAGAAAATGTAAAAACCACTCATGGAAGAGTTGAGGAAGTTGATGAAACTTATGACTTTATTGTGAGTAGAGCTGTTGCTCAAATGGAAACTTTTCACAGATGGATAAAAAACAAAGTTCAAAAGAAACAAAATCATGAACTTAAAAATGGTATTCTATATTTAAAAGGTGGTGATTTAACTGAAGAACTTGCTAAATTTCCAAGTGCCACTATTTATGACTTACCAAAATATTTTGAAGAAGACTTTTTTGAAACAAAAAAGGTAGTGCATTTGCCTATAAAATATAAAGGATAATAAAAAGCAGCTAACATAACATTATGAAAGCTGCTTTTTAACTATATATAATATTCAATTCTTATTATTAGAATTTACCGTTAGTATGAGCCATTTCTGAAGGAATTTCTTCAATAATATCCCAATGCTCAACAATCTTGTTATCTTCTATTCTGAAAAGATCATAAAAAGACTGAGGCTTCCCATGCCACTCTCCCTCACTCATGGTTAATACAAAATTTCCTTCACCTAAAACTTTGTGTACTTTCTTGTAAATAAACATATCGTTTTGAGAAACTAAATAATCGATTGCTTTTCCTAAACCAGCCAAACCATCTTCAATAGCTACATTGTGTTGATGGTATTGTTCTGTACTAATGTAATCAGTTATCTTATTTGGATTTTTCCCAAAAAGAATATCATCTACAAAATTCTTTACCAACTGCTTATTCTCTGCTGTTTTTTCTACATCTTTAACTTCAGTTGGACCATCAAACTGAGAACGCCCACTAACTGTTTCTTTTACAATTGGAGAAATATTATCCCAATGTTCAGCTACTTTTCCATCTTCCATTCTCCAAACATCAAAAGTTACTACTTCAGGTGCTCCAAACGCCTCTGCATTATCATATGTATTATGCATCACAATAAAGTCTCCATCTTGAAATAAACGATGAGTTTTACTTGTTGTTTTTGCTTTTTCTAATACTGGTAAAAAACCAATTACAGGTTCAATACCTGTTGGTACATGTGGATTGTGCTGAATATAATTTTCGGTAAAATACTTCTTTATTCCTTCAACGCTATAATCCTTAAAAAATGCTTTTTGTGCATTTACTGCTAAACTTTTTAAATCTTTTTTATCCATCTTTACTTGTTTTGTAATTGTTGTCGGTGTTTTTTGCTTTTTCTCCTCTTGTGAGAAACAACTTACCATTAACATACTTGTAGACACTACTGCTAATGTTTTAAAACCTAGAAAATTCATATTATTAAAATTAAATTCTATTGCAAGGCAAAATTAAAACACAACAATACTGTGTTAGATATACAAACAAGTTTATAGAGTATAAAAACGGGAAAATATTCACTTATGTGAATTTCGAAATGTTTCAGGAGTAGTTAACACTGTTTTTTTAAAAAAAGTATAAAAATTTGTAGTTTCTTCAAATCCACATTGGTATGCTATCTCTTTAATAGATAAATTAGTATTGATTAAAAGCCTTTTTATTTTTGTTATAAAAATCTCATTAATAAATTTTTTGGCGGGCTTATGTAGAATTGAATTGGTTATATTATTAAGAGTTTTAGAACTTACAGACATTAAATCGGCATAATCGTTTACTTTTTTTGTTGCAAAACAATTAGTTTCAACTAGTGTTTGTAATGTTATAAATTCTGATAGATATTTCTTGTTAAAAGTAGTTACGTTTTCTGTAGACTTTAATCTGTAAATTTTACTAATTAAGATGTACAGCAAACTACATATAATTCCTGTAGATTGCTCGTCATGCACTTCAAAATACTCTTCTTTAATTTTATGAACTAAAAGCAATATTTCTTCAAAATCACGATCATTTAATTGAATTTTAGGTGAATTAATCAACTCATTAAACAATTGAAAGCATTTTGAAACCTCTTTTTTTTCAATATAGCTTATTAAAAAATCGTCTGTAAACAACAGTAAATACCCTTTTGAATTGGTTTTACTAAACTTATGAATTTGATCTTTACGTATACTCAACAAAGTTCCTTTGCTATGTTCGTAGTCATTAAAATCAATTCCATGACTACCTCTTCCTTCAGTAAATAAAACAAGCATGTAAAAATCTATCTGATGAAAATTATATGGAGAATGATCTAAATTCTCCATACCATGTAAATCTTCTATCTTAACAATATCAAACAAACTATCACTTGTTTTATTTTGAAAGCTAACCTGTTTTATATCAGTTTTTGTTGGCATGCTACTTTTAGCTATTAGCGTCTAAATATTTTATGAGTTTCCGTATGATCTCCGCTGGTTACTTTTAAAAAGTACAATCCTGACGATAAGGACAATAAATCTATTGGTGCTACATTTCCAATCAAATCTTGTTCTCCAGAAAGTATAAACTTACCAACGTTATCGAATAATTGATAACTAACCTTTGTAAATCCTTCTTCTAAAGTGTTTAGTGTTATTTGATCTACAAAAGGATTAGGATATGCAAACCATCTTTTTCTACTACTTGGTTTTACTGAATCATTAATATCAGCAATACAATCTTTAGATATGGAATGAGAACTTTTTATAATATCTTCTATACTATTGTTTGTAAAACTCACATTCGCTGTATGATCAAAAAAAGCGTGATCTATAACTGCTTCAGGTGCTCCAATAAAATCTTGTAATAAGGTTGAGATTGTTTGCCTGTAATCATACTGAATTGTTTCTAATTGATAGTTATTATCATCAGTTGCTTCTGACAAATCAGGGTTATCTCCTGAAACTCCACCTTTTACTGGAGCTCCAAAAATAAACATTGGTGCTATCTCACCGTGATCTGTTCCTAAATTACCATTCTCTTTAGCCTTTCTACCAAATTCAGAATACGTTAGCCCAACCACATCATCTCCTATAGACTGCTCGTTTAAGTCTTTCACAAAAGCCTCTATAGCTGTTGAAACCTCAGTCAATAAATCATTATGCTTTCCTTTAATATCACCGTTCTCTTCATTCTGACTATTATGAGTATCAAAACCTCCAATACTAACTAAATACACTTTCGATTCCAATCCTCCACTAATCAATCTAGCAACTGTTTTTAACTGATTTGAAAGATTATTATCTTCATATGAAATTGCATTTTTCCCTTTGCTAAACGCATCAGAAATTGCTTTTGAATATTTGTTTGATGTGTTGTTAACATCAACAATATATTTTAATTCTGTACCATAATCTGAGTTAGGAATACTTGTTGGAGCTATTCCTGCCAAACTATTTATTTCGGTATAAAAACCTGCCGGATCTTGCCCTGTAATATTTATAGACAAACCATGCTCTTCAGCTCCATGAAAACCTAATTCGGTTTTACTTGAACCTATTTGAACTCCTAATGGATATACTGCTTCAGTTTCTTCAGAATAGTTTTTCTCCATAAAACGTCCAATCCAACCTGAATTATTTCCGTTCTTCCAACTATTTCCATCATTTCCTGTTGAATAAATATCTTTAGAAGCAAAATGACTTTTATTTTGAGATGGATAACCTACAGCTTGTAATATTCGTAACTGACCTAAATCGTACAATGATTTAAATCCTGTTAAAGCTGGGTGTAATCCTATTTGTTGGCTTTCAGGCAAAGTACTATCTAACTTAATAAAACCACTTGCACCTGAACTAGGTATTTTAATTGTTGGTCTTAAGTTAGCATATTGATCATATTGATTTATAGGAATAGTCGTATTTAAACCATCATTTCCTCCTACTAAATTTACAAGTACTAATTTTCTGTTGCTAATGTCTCCACAGTTAATTGATAAATCAAATGTTTTTAACATTGCGTTTATTTCAAAAGGCATTAAACCTAACGCTGTAGATGCAGATGCCAGCTTTATAAAATTTCTTCTTTTCATGATAATGAGTTTTGGGGATAAAAATTGTTTTGTTTTACATTAATTGAAATTCAGGTGCATTAATCATTTGTGTAATTAAAGCATCTAATCTGGTTTTAACTATAACATCATCACCAGTTCCTTCAAATTTCAACCACTCATTAGTCCAATAAAAGTCTTCAAATCCTTCTAGTAAATTTTGAGCAAAGTATAAATTACGTTCGTCACTAATAGGTTCAGGATATAAATAACCTGCTAACTCATTAATTAAATCTTTAGCTATTGACGGACTATCAATAACATTCTGTACAAAAAGAGGCGTATTTAACTCAACATTAATTCGTCCATTATTACCAATCTTATTTCTTCCTGTCAATAAACTTTCTATAATCTTGTACCTTGCTAACACAGTGTTAGAAGACAACCAATGCCTATCAAAATCAGGAGCCTGATAATGTGCTGGATATCCAGCTACTGAATCTGGAGACCAAAAGATCATTCCTCCTGCAGCTAAATAAAAGTTATGCACAAAACTGAAGAAAGCATAAAATTCTTCTGCTTCAGTATCTGGATTAGGCATTTTAATGTCAAAGAAAGTCATTAACTCGTTAAACAACTGTAATGGACTTTTTAAAATGCTTCCTATAATTTCATCAGTAGCATCTGAATCATCTAAATCATAAAAGTGATTACACGTTAACAACTTCTTTACTATCGGTAATACTTCATAATCATTATCTTTTAATTCTTGAGCTAAAGGAACAATAACATTAGTTTCAATTTCATCACTCCATTCACTCTTTACAAAGTATCTGTATAATTTTCTAACAAAAGAAATAGCTGTAGCATCTTTGCTAAACACCATTTCTACAAAATCATTTAATTCTTCTACAACACCTTCTTCTGTATCTTTTCCTGTAATTACTGTATTATCAAACGCATGGCTAAACTTTTTATCGTTTTTATCATGTGTATTTAATTGAATTCTACCAATTGGAATATTAGTATCAGAGTCTATAATCGTTCTATCCGCCTCTGTTTTAATACCTGAAAATACTTTTGCAGCTTGTTGAACATCTATTTCAGTGTAGTTCGTATAATCTCCATTTCCAATCTGTTCAGCTTTTAAAATAGTAAACAACTCTAAAAACTCTCTTGCATAATTTTCATTTGGATTGTTTGCATTGTTTTTAGTATTATCTAAATAATCAAGCATTGAATTATCAAAAGTGATTTTTTTTGATAATGTTTTTAGATTTCCAAAAGCATAAAAATCTAATAAACGCATATGATCAAAAAAATGAGTCGATAACCCACCTCCATTATCCTTAGATACTGTAAATGATGTATGTAAAAAGAATGTCATCTTTTCTCTCAAAGAGTTTTTATGAACTCCATTATACCACCACCATGAAGTGACTATCCTTCTTTTTCTAAATTGTCCATCAAACTCTTTTGGTAATTTAGGTGACGAAAGCCAATACCCATCTGGATCATCTTCTGGTCTTGGATCATATGGTTCTGACCATTGATTTGCCTGAGATGCAATCAACTTATCAAAAGCTTCCTCTGGAGTTAATGTTGAAAACTCTTTTATGTTTTCTGAAGAAAAATTAAATGAGGCTCTTCTAAGCAAGTGTTTTGCATTACGAAGCCCTAAAACATTCGTGTTTATATTTAAGTAACTCATAAAGTGGGGATTAATAAAATTACATTTTTATGTAATATGCCCTAAAATTAAAAAATATTATTTACTGTAACGTAGAAAGTGTGATAATATTTTTATGAACATAGAATAAGATTGTTAGATATTAATTTTAATACCAACGTTTTTTCTTCTTTTTTGACGCAGTTGATTTTCTTCCTTTTTTATGTTTACTAACTGTATTAGGTTGTTTTTTTGGTTTAGGCTTATTTAAAGGAAAAGGATGATCTTCAATTACCTGAATTTTTCTTTGTAATTTTTCTTGAATTTTTCTGACATAAGCTGTTTCATCTGCACTACACAAAGAAAAGGCTATTCCTGATTTTCCTGCTCTACCAGTTCTACCAATTCTATGAATATAAGTTTCAGGAATATTTGGCAAATCAAAATTAATCACAGCATCTACTTTACTTACATCAATTCCTCTAGAGGCAACATCTGTCGCTATTAAAATATTTACTTTATTATTTTTAAAAAGCTCAATAGCTTCATTTCTCAACGACTGTGTTTTATCTCCATGTAAACTAGTTACTTTATAATCATTTTTTAATAGAGTTTGCTCTAATTTCCCAACACCAAACTTTGTTCTTCTAAAAATGATAATTTTTCCATTAATTGTATTTCTTAGTAGATGTAAACATAAATCTGTTTTATTCTTTTTAGGTACAAAATATAATAATTGTCCTATATTTTTTGAAGTAGCAACCTCTGGATTTATTGCAATTTTTACCGGATTTATTAACGTTGAGTTAGCCAAAACCACTATTTTTTCGGGCATTGTAGCAGAAAATAAAAGCGTTTGTTTTTTACGCGGACACAACTCTTCTATTTTTTTTACATCATTAATAAATCCCATATCAAGCATTAAATCTGCTTCATCTAACACCAAGGTTTTCAAAAGCCTTAAATCTACACAACCTTGCTTATGAAGATCAATTAATCTACCAGGTGTTGCAATTAAAATATCTATCCCTTTTTTCAAAATATCTTTCTGGGGTTCTAATGAAACTCCACCATAAACAGCAGTGGTTCTAAGATTTGTGTATTTACAATATGCTTTAACGTTTTCTTCTATTTGTATTGCTAGTTCCCTAGTTGGACTAACAATTAATGCCTTAATTTTCTTTTCTCTTTTTTCTGAATCTTGCTCCTCAATTAATCCTTCAATAATAGGTAATGAAAATGCTGCTGTTTTACCTGTACCTGTTTGTGCTGATACTATAACATCTTTTTTACTTAAAATTTCAGGAATTGCTTTTTGCTGAACTAAAGTTGCTGTGTGATATCTTAACTCAGTTAAAGCTTTTAAAATAGATTTGTTTAATGATAAATCAGAAAATTGCATGTAATATTTTTTTACAAAGGTAGGATAAATGACCTCAAAAGTGATTGTAAACTTAATTTTAAGAAAATATCATACTCTTAAAAAAGAATTTAGAATTTCTATATTTACTCATAATCTAAAAGTATATCCATGAATTTCGAAAAAGAATACGACTTAATTTGTGTAGGTGGTGGAATTATGAGCGCTAACCTAGCACTGCTTGCAAAATTAGTAGATCCTTCATTAAACATATTAATTCTTGAACGTTTAGATAAAGTAGCACAAGAAAGCTCAGCTGCATGGAATAACGCTGGAACAGGGCATTCTGCTTTGTGCGAATTAAATTATTGTCCTGAGCAAGAAGACGGTAGTATTTCTATAGAAAAAGCGGTTAAAATATGTGAGCAATATGAAATATCGAAGCAATTATGGGCGTATTTAACTGAAACCAGGTATATAGACAATCCGAATAACTTTGTGATGTCTGTTAAACATCATAGTTGGGTAACTGGTAAAGAAAATGCAGATTATTTAGAAAAAAGATTTCATGCTTTTAAAGAACATTTTATGTTTAATTCTATTGATTTTACCAGAGATATACATAAAATGAAAGAATGGTTTCCTTTAATTACTGAAAATAGAGATACTGATGAAATCATGGCTGCGTCAAGAATGGATCGTGGCACAGAAGTTAATTACGGAGCTTTAACCGAAAAATTATTTGACATTTTAGCTACAAAATTTGACACTCCTGTTCATTGTAATCATGAAGTTTTAGATGTTGATCCTGATACTGAAATTGATTGGACAGTAGCTATCAAAAACACCAAAACAGGCGCTGTTCAAAATGTAGATGCTCAACATGTTTTTATTGGCGCAGGTGGCGGAAGTTTATTATTACTTCAAAAAGTAGAGATTGAAGAAAAAGAAGGATATGGTGGTTTTCCTGTAAGTGGTGAATGGCTTGTGTGCAACAATCAAGAAATTATAGATAAACATAATGCTAAAGTTTATAGTAAAGCCGGAATTGGCGATCCACCAATGTCTACTCCTCATTTAGATACTAGATATATTGATGGTAAAAAATCGTTATTATTTGGTCCTTTTGCTGGTTTTAGCCCTAAATTTTTAAAAGAAGGCTCATATCTCGATTTATTTAAATCTATCAAACTAGATAATATTCACCCTATGTTAGGTGCGTTTTGGCATAACTTACCGCTTACAAAATACTTAATTCATCAGGTATTAATGAATAAAGAAGATCGAATGGAAGCACTTAGAAAGTTTATGAAAAACGCTGATGAAAAAGATTGGGATGTTGTAAAAGCGGGTCAAAGAGTTCAAATTATAAAAAAAGATGATTTTGAAGGTGGCACTTTGCGATTTGGAACTGAAGTAATTAGTAGTAAAGACGGAAGCATTACCTGTTTATTAGGAGCATCACCAGGTGCTTCAACTGCAACAGCTATTATGCTTACTGTTCTTGAGAAGGCTTTCCCTGAATTATTATCTATCAATAAAAACAAAGAAAAACTAAAAGAAATTATCCCTTTTTATGATTCTAAAATAACTGAAGAACTATTTTCAAATGAATTAAAACGAACTAAAGCTATTTTGAATTTATAATTGACAAGCAATTATCAAGTTATAACAAAGGCAAAGAAATTCGTTATTTTTGCATAACTACTTTATTGTACCCCAGTAATAAATTTTTCAATCATGAAACTAATCAAAAAAGCAAAATTAACTTCTGAAGCTTCTAAAGAAGTACCTAATACATCTATTTACGATATTTCAATTAATGATATTGCAGGTAATGCTGTAGATTTCTCTCAATTGAAAGGTAAAAAAATTCTATTTGTTAATGTAGCTTCTAAATGCGGATTTACAAAACAGTACAAAGAGCTTCAAGAGTTAGATGATAATTACAAAAATTCACTAACAATTATTGGATGTCCTTGCAATCAATTTGGTGGTCAAGAACCAGGTGACGCTTCACAAATTCAAGAATTTTGTTCTTTGAATTATGGTGTAGAATTTCTAATTACTGAAAAAATAAAAGTAAAAGGTAACAGTAAGCACCCATTATATAAATGGTTAACTTCTAAAGAGCAAAACGGAAAGAAAAACTCTAGTGTTAAATGGAACTTTCAGAAGTATTTAGTTGATGAAAATGGAAACCTAATCGATTATTATTATTCTACCACCAAACCAACAAGTAAAAAAATCACAAAACACCTTTAATAAAAAATATTAGCAAAATAGTGTAAACCACAATGCACTATATGAAACAGAAAACCAAACAAACATGAAAATATTCTCATTTTTAATTAGTTTCCTTATACTTTTTACTTCGGAAACTAGCAATGCTATTCAAAGAGAAGATCTACAAAATAACACATCTAAAAGAGCTCCTATATTTATTGCTCCTTCGTATGAAAAGCTATCTACATATACGCTAGAAGATGTTCCTAATCCGAAAAAATATGGCGCTAACGGATTTATATCTGATCCTGATGGTATTATTTCTAACGGAGATACTTTCAAATTAAACAAAATGCTATGGCAAATTGAAAATAAAACTACTGTGCAAGTAGCTATTGTGGCGCTACCAAGTATTGGACAAGAAGTACCTAAAGATTTTGCTGTTAGTTTATTTGAAAGATGGGGAATTGGACAAGCTGATAAAGATAACGGATTGTTAATTTTAACAGTAATGGACCAAAGGAGAACAGAGTTTGAGGTTGGGTATGGTTTAGAACATATTTTAACCGATTTAATTTGTCATAGAATTGGTACTGACGAGATTGTTCCTTATTTCAAAAAAGGTGAATTTGGTAAAGGTTTCGTAGCTGCTACTGAAAAAATAGATTTATTTGTAAGCAATCCTGATACTATTGATGATATTTATTCTCAAAACATAAGTTATGAAGGTGCCGCGACTTACTTTTTAGGATTGCCTTTTCTTATTTGGTCTTTTTTCTATGTATTATTAACAGGAATACTAATATTTAGAGCTTATGATAAAATCAAAACTATCGATCAAAGTAAAGAAGAATATTACGATAAATACAATGACCTTAAAGCTATAAATGATGGCTGGGGATGCTTGATTGTATTTGCAGCTTTTCTTTTTCCTTTGTATGGTATTCTTATAACTATTTTAAAAAACCAAAAACTTAGAAAGTATAGATATGCTCCTCGTTACAGTCGAGTAAATGGAAAACCTTTAAGGTTATTAAATCAATCTGAAGAAAAACATTTTTTAAAACGTGCTGAAATTCTTGAAGAAGAATTAGATGCTATAGAATATGATGTTTGGGTTACTGACAATGAAGATGATGTACTAATTCTTAAATATCAAGGATCAGATAGTTCATATAGCAATTGTAAGCAATGTGGATACAAAACTTATGGTTGGTCACACACTAGAATTATTCGTAGTGCAACTTATACTTCAAGCGGAGAAAAAGAAGAAATTCATCAATGTAGAAACTGTAATTACTCTGAATCAATCAAAGTACATATACCTAAAAAAGTTAGACAATCCAGCTCATCTGGTAGTAGCTCTTCTAGCTGGAGTAGTGGTGGCTCTTCTGGCTGGAGTAGCGGTGGAAGTAGCTCTTCCTCATCTAGTTGGGGCGGTGGAAGTTCTGGCGGTGGTGGAGCAGGTGTTAGCTGGTAACATTTTAATTTTCAAACATTAAGGGGTTTTTCCTGTAGTTTACACAGATAAAAAGATGTAAATTTATAATGTAGAAAATAAATAAGAAACACTTTTCTTAACTCCCCCGATGATTGCATTCGCGATGTAAACTTAAACCTTCTGAATACTTAACAATTTAGAAGGTTTTTTGTTTTTAATAACTTAACAAAACTAGCTATTTGAACACAAAACTAAATCTATACTATCCTTTATCTCAATTCAAAAATTAAGTTCCTTCTATTTTTCTTTATCATATCATTGTAAGTATCTGTTTTCATAGTACTCCAATTTAAAAACATATTATGCTGAATACGTTCTCTTATAAATCTTTCTTTTACTTTTTTATTCCAACCTTTAAAAGATAAATAATACGTTTTTTCGCCTTCTTTCCCCTGTATAACTTTGTATGATTCTTTTAAAACAACGGAATGATCTTTTTCAAATCTTTTAATATAAGCTTCTAGTGACTCTTTAGTATCCCAAGCGGGATCTTTAGGACAGCAAGTTGAGCCATAACTTTCTGAATACTCAAAAACAATATCTTTTTTTAACAAAAAACGATTTGCAGATATCAAATAGGCTTTCGTTATTTCATCTGGCGATTCGTAACCATTATAAATATCTACAACAACATCTTCTTCATAAAAAGAAGATTGAATTTGTAAAAACCCTTCATCATTATCATAAGCAGTTTCAATATAATCTAACAAATTCCCTTCATTGTCAACTATCACTAACCAATGACTATTTTCATGATCGTAAAGACTCTGAATTAAAACAAGTGATTCTTCGCCTTTAAAAACATTCATTTTCTGAATGTAATATTTAGGATGATCATTAAACTTACCAATAGTATTAAAACCTTTCTTAATCCACTCAGATTTATACAACGGTTGCTTATTAGAGTACGAAGCACCAATTGAGTCCATGACCAAATGTTGAGCATTAACAATAAAGCTGTTGGTTATAAATAAAAAGATAAGTTTGTTTACAGCATTCATAATATTATTGCTAAAAGTAAACACCTTTAAACTTCTTCTGCTTTTTTAATTTTCTTAGGTACAATACTTTTTTATCATAATCTATAAAGGCTTTTCCTGCTTCTAAAACATCAGCTCCTATAATTCCGTGTACTTTACCAGCATTATGTTGTGCTAAAGCAGCATTTACATGTTGTAAATCAAATAAAACAAGATTACAATTCTTAAACTTCCAGTCTCCAATTCTTAGTGAATTGTTTTCAGATTTATGAGTTTCCATATCGATAGCTCCGGCTCCAGCTGCTTTTACCTCACTTTCTTCAGATATTAATTTAAAATATTCTTTTAAATCAAGTCCAACGCAAGAGTTAGAAGCTCCAGTATCTAAAATAAAAACACCTTTAACACCATTTATTTTTGCAGGTAATTCAAGATGATTTGTTCTCATCTTTTTAAGCTTAATTCTTACATATTTCTTTTTTCGCAATACTTTTTTCAAACTTGCCATTTCCTCGTACTTTTGCATTCGAAATACAAAAATAATGTATTGATTTTTGAATTACGAATTTTAAAAATATGATTTGTAATGAATAAAAATTGTAACTCATTATTTTTAATAAACTTACAACCTTACTACATAATATGATTACCGATACACATACTCACCTTTATGCTGAACAATTTGATGAGGATAGAAATGAAATGATGACTAGAGCTAAAGAAGCTGGTGTTTCTCGTTTTTTTATTCCTGCTATTGATAGTAATTCTACTGAAAGAATGTTCGATTTAGAAAAAAACTATCCTGATGATGTTTTCTTAATGATGGGATTACACCCAACTTCTGTTAAAGAAAATTACAAAGAAGAATTAGCACATGTGAGGGAGTGGATTGATAAACGTGATTTTTATGCTATTGGTGAAATTGGAATCGATTTATATTGGGATAAAACATTTTTAACAGCTCAACAAGAAGCTTTTAAAACTCAAATCCAATGGGCTAAAGAAAAAAAACTACCTATTATAATTCATTGTAGAGAAGCTTTTGATGAAATTTTTGAAGTATTGGAAAGCGAAAAAGGTGATGACTTATTTGGTATTTTCCATTGTTTTACTGGCACATTAGAACAAGCAAAAAAAGCCATTTCTTACAATATGAAGTTAGGTATTGGCGGTGTAGCCACTTTTAAAAATGGTAAAATTGATAAGTTTTTAAATGAAATAGATTTAAAACACATTGTATTAGAAACCGATTCGCCTTACTTGGCTCCTACACCATACAGAGGAAAGCGAAACGAAAGTAGTTATATTACTCAAGTTGTTGGTAAATTAGTAGATATTTACGGAAAATCATATCAAGAAATTTCTGAAATTACTACTCAAAATTCTAAAGACATTTTTGGTGTTTAAAACAAATAATTCATACTTTTTTCTTTTCTAAATATAAACCAAGTGCTGTCGCTTTTTAACTAAAGCCTAATAAATAATTATTTAGGAAAACATATAACCTAAAAATTAATTAGTTTAGACAAAACACAAAAATATTATGAAACAAAATGTATGGATTTTTCTACTTTTTTTAAATTTTTATTCTTTTTCTCAAATAACTTTAAAACAACATAATTTTGTTTCTATTGGAGATACTATAATTGAATACTACACTAGGTTTCCAAAGGTTAATATTGATATTGGAGAAGCAGGTGAAAATAAAACATGGGACTTTTCTAATCTAAACACATCTAAAAGAGACACCATACAATTTGTTGACCCCAAAAAAACACCTTTTGCTGAAGATTTTCCTAATGCCAACATAGCTTTATATTCTAATAATATATATGAAGCTTGGATGTTTATGAATAATTCGAACTCAGAATTAAAAACTATTGGATCAGGTGTTTTTGTTAACAATAAAAAAAGAATTGAAAACAGAAATGTAACTACTATAAGATATCCTTTTAACTATCTTGACACCTCTAATAATAAAAAAGAGGAAGAAACGATACTCCTAAAAACTAAAAAAGGGACAGACTCTATAAAAAGAAAAAGAGTTTTTAAACACAACACCACTGTTGATGCTTGGGGCGATATTATTTTACCCACTGGAACTTTTTTATCACTTAGACTAAAACATGAAGTTAATGTTATAGATTATTTTTATAAGAAAAGAAAAAAAGAATGGCATTTATTAGGTAAATTAAAAGGAAGTTCTAATATACTATATCAATGGTGGACAGATGATAAAGAAACAAAACATCCCGTTGCACAAGTTGTTATGGACGAATCTCATAAAAAACCTATTATCATTAAATTCCTACCTGCTATCCCATTTTCTGAAATAATGGGTAAAAAAGGCAATAACAAATTAATCGTTTACCCCAATCCAGCTACTGAAAAAATATTTATAAATTTAAAACAAGAAACTGAATCATATATTACCATATATTCCATTAACGGAAAAATAATCCGAAATATTAAAACAAAATCTTATAAAACTGAAATTGCTATAAACGAGTTACCTGTAGGTATATTTTTTATCATCAATAGAAATAAAAGAGGAGTTGTTTTAGGTAAAAGTAAATTCATAAAGGTAAAATAATGACATTTTTAAAAACATTCATCCAATTATTCATCTTTACTTTTTTATCGCTAGTAAACCTTTCTGGACAATCAAAAAAAAGTACCCAAAATTTAACCACTATTTTAGAAAATAATTTATGGAGTACTAATAAGTTATTTTTGCACGGTAAAAATACCGAAGAATACAAATTAACTGTTATTGACACCAAAGCAAAAATTGATTACCTTAATAATAAAAACATTAATTTTATTTTAGAATTTAATAATAATCACAAAAGTTTTAATTATCAAGAAAACATTTCTATGGATTGTGACATGGGAGAAGATAAAAACACTTTTATTGCTGAGCCTTCACCAAAAAGAAAATACAAAATACTAAGTGAAAACAAAATAATGTTTGAAATCACTGAAATGAAATTTGAAAACGGAATTTATAGTTTAGATAATTCATCAAAAGGTATATTTATTTATAAAGTTTTAAAAAAAGAATCTTCTTTTTTTCTCAAAAGAATCTCTTCTAGTAACCCATAATATTTAATGAAAGAAATTGACAAAATAGCGCTTATAGAAATTCAAGATCAAAAAATTTTAAGCACTCGATCTAAAGGAAAAGACACTTTTTATCTTCCTGGAGGAAAAAGAGAAGGCAACGAAACAGATACAGAAACTTTGATCCGTGAAATAAAAGAAGAACTTAATGTAGATATTGAAGAAAAATCAATCGAGTATATTGGTACTTTTAAAGCACAATCTCACGGAAGAGCTGAAGGTATTATAGTAAAAATGACTTGTTATAAAGCAAGCTATAAAAACACCCCTAAGGCTTCCAGTGAAATAGAAGAAATTAAATGGTTAACTTCAAATGACATGGATATCATTTCTGAAGTTGATAAAAAGATTTTCTCTTTCTTAAAAGAGCAACATAAAATTATATAATTGAATATAGAAACAGCATATTACAACTCTCCTATTGGCATCCTTGAAATAAAAGGTGATAATAAATCTATATACTCTATTTATTTTATTGAAGAAAATCCTGCTACCGAAATTGAAACAACTTCCGAAGAAATAAAAAAATGTATTCAACAATTAGATGAATATTTTTCTGGAAACAGGAAAGAATTTGAACTACAATTGGCTCCTAAAGGAACTGAATTTCAAGGAAAGGTATGGAAGGCTTTATTACACGTTTCTTTTGGAAAAACAAGAAGCTATTTAGAACAATCCAAATATCTTGGAGATGTAAAAGCCATTAGAGCGGTTGCTTCTGCTAATGGTAAAAATCCAATTTCAATTATCATTCCTTGCCATAGAATTGTTGGATCCGACGGTTCATTAACAGGTTATGCTGGTGGTGTGTGGAGAAAAAAATGGTTACTTGAGCATGAAAGCGGAGCAAAACAACAAAGCTTGTTTTGAACAATGATCAATTATCTGTGATCAGTCATCAATAAGTAAAACTCTAAAAACTGATAATTGTTTAATGATAACTGATTACTGCGAACTAATTAAGGTTTCTCTTTTCTACAAAAAACTTTTTCAAGATATGCGCACACTCTTCTTCTAAAACTCCTGATACTACTTTTGTTTTCGGATGCAATTTAGTTTTCATAGCAGTAAAACCCATTTTCGGCTCACTTGCTCCGTAAACAATCTTACTAATTTGAGTCCAATAACTAGCTCCAGCACACATTTGACAAGGCTCTAACGTAACATACAACGTACAATCTTTCAGGTATTTTCCTCCTAAAAAATCTGCAGCAGAGGTAAACGCTTGCATTTCTGCATGAGCAGTAACATCATTTAATCTTTCAGTTAAATTATGAGCTCTTGCTATAATTTGATCTTTAAAAACAATTACAGCTCCCACAGGTACTTCTCCTTTATCATATGCATTTTGAGCTTCCTGTAAAGCTTTTCTCATAAAATACTCGTCATCAAATGGATTCATGAAAACTTCTTTGTTCTTTTATTAATATATAAATCTGCTATGGTAGGTTGTGAGGTATCTGATTTTAATAATTTAAACTCATCTCCCTTTTTAACTACACCGGTTTTTAACACTTTAAAATACACACCACACTTAGTAGTATTCCAAAACTGTTTTACAATTTTCATGTTATTAAAACGTACTCCTAATTTCATACAAGGAAACCTAGCTTTTGTAGCCTCAATAACAACTTCACCTAATTCAAAAGTATCACCCACATGTATTTCTGTTTCTTCAATATCTGTCAATGTCAGGTTTTCACCAAACATTCCTAACTCCCAATCTAAATCTGGATGCAACTCTTTAAAATAATCGTAATGTTTTACTGAATAAGCATATACAGCTTGATCTACTCCTCCATGATGTTCTCTATCACAAATAGTATCTCCTTTTACTTCTTCAACATTTAAAAAGATACCTTCATCTGTAGGATACTTAAAAATACCGGTGGTTACTTTCTTACCTTTCCAGTCAATTTCTTTTTTGTCTCCAATATTCGTAGATAGTACAATCATGTATACGCTTTTTTACAAAGTTAGCTAAATAAATATAGTTATTTTTGCCCAAAAACACAGTTTTGATTTCAATTACAGTTCCAGATACTAAAAAAGTATATTTTGCTTCCGACCAACATTTAGGTGCTCCTAACAAAGAAAAAAGCTTTGTCCGTGAACAAAAGTTTTTGAATTGGTTAAATGAAGTAAAAGATGATGCTGCTGCTATTTTTTTACTTGGCGATTTATTCGACTTTTGGTTTGAATACAAAACAGTGGTTCCGAAAGGTTTTGTAAGAGTTTTAGGAAAACTTGCTGAAATTAGAGACAGTGGTACTCCAATATATTTTTTTGTAGGAAATCATGATTTATGGATGCGAGATTATTTCGAAACAGAATTAAATATTCCTGTATTTCACTCACCTCAACAATTTGAAATCAATCAAAAATTATTTTTAGTGGGTCATGGAGACGGATTGGGACCTCATGACAAAGGCTACAAACGAATGAAAAAAGTTTTTACTTTTCCTTTATTCAAATGGATGTTTAGATGGCTTCATCCTGATTTAGGTGTTCGTTTAGGACAATACATGTCTGTTAAAAATAAAATGATTTCTGGTGATGAGGATTTTAAATTCTTGGGAGAAGATAAAGAATGGCTAGTGCAATATTGTAAACGTAAGTTAGAGACGGAACATTACGATTATTTTGTTTTTGGTCACAGACATTTACCTTTAAACATTCAATTAAACGAACAAAGCAAGTATATTAATCTTGGTGACTGGGTACAATATTTTACTTATGCTTCTTTTGAAAATTCAGAACTTTCTTTGAAAGAATACGATACAAAATCTTAAAATTAACGTTTTTAAAAACGAGCATAACCAAAAAAGGAGTCAGAAAAAATCTAACCCCAATTCTCACATACTTAATACTTAATACTTAATACTTAATACTTAATACAAAACTAAACCACTAGTGTAATTACATCATCCGCTCGTATTAACTTCTTTTCTTCAAACTTTGGAAGTTGTTCAGAGAAAGTAGTTTCATCAGTTACTGGATCGTCCTCTTTTTCACCTTGAATTTCGTACGACAAATTATAACTACCTAACAATTCCTTTATCTCTTTAAATGTTCTTTTTACTATTTTCTCATTATTATCAGTATCTAACACTACTTTATCAACAACATTTGGTAAAAAACGAATTACTTGCATATCTGTAGGCGGAACAGGAACAATATCAAATTCGATTTCAGCTGTTGCATTTAAACTCATATTGTATTTATTCGTATTAGATGCATTCACTGGAGTAGCATACATTTTAGGGCGAAAAGCTTTATTTTTTGAATTAACAATCCCAGCGTTTTGCTGTGAAATAGATAATGAAATTTTTGCTTTTGCTGTTGTTTTCGGAATAGTATAAAATGTAGGCTGATAACCAACATCTCGTAACATTTTTAATGTTTCATGAGATTTATCTGGATCACTATTATAAATTTCTAATGTTTGCCTTAATGAACCTTCATCTAAAGCTGCTTGTGCCTCTCCTACTCCTTCTCCTATTGATGCTATAAAATCTCCTAACGGAGCTGCAAAAGCATCTTTTGCATGATCGTATGAATTATTTGACATGTTCTTTTATTTTATTGATTTTGCAAAAATTACTATAACCTCTTGTCCTTCTTCAATAGTAGCTTCAGGTGCTGGTGATTGTTTAAACGACTGCCCTTCTACTAAATTCTGATTATCAGTTGCATGATAAACTGCATCTAACTTTAAGCCATAATCAAGCAATACCTTTCTAACCGCTGTTTCTGTAAGACCTAAAATATTTGGCATCTTTAATCCGTTTGTAACAACAGCAGCATTATTAGGTACAATATCAATACTTATATCACTTACTGCCGCACCATTAATTCCTTTAGCCGATTCGAAATCGAGTAATCCTAATAAAGTTCCTTCAGGTCCTTTTTCTACAGTAGTTTTTAGATTTAAAGAAACATTTGCAAGTTTAAACCTCGAATTAGCTAACTCCTCATCTGCCTTAATAACATCATTTACTATGCTTCCATACACTTTACTTGCAGCCAATTTATTAGGATGTTCTGTTTGATTATAACTTCTAGCTTCTTCTAATTCTTCTCTTAATTTTTCCGTCTTTTGTTCTAAAGATGACACTAACACCTGATTTGTTGACAACTCAGCATCTTTTTCTTTAATAATATCTTTGTACTTTTCAGTATCTAACTGCAGCTTTTTCACACTTTCTAAAAAAGCCTGCTTTTCTTTTACTAAATCATTTTTTTCTTTCTCAACTTTTATTACTTGCTTTTCTAAAGCAAAAAATCTTTCCTTATAATTCTCACTTGCTTCTTTCTCATAATCAGCAATCATCTTTTGTTGCTCATTTATTTGTGCTCGTAATGAAATTGTGGCAGTTGTTAATTCTTCTTTTGCTGATATTTCTTCATTAAGTTTGGCTTGCAACAATACGACTCTTTCATTTAACTCATTAATCGCCGTATCTTTTGTAGCTACGTTATTTTCAATTATTTCCTTTTCTTTAGAAAGTGTTGTTATAGCTGTATTTAATCCCTCTATTTCCTTTGAAAGTTTTGCTTTATCTTGATTGAACTTTTCTCTTTCTTCTTTCAAACTTTCTAAAGTTGAACTCATTTCAAAAACAGGAACAGAAGAAGCGATGATTACATGATCTTCTTTTTGAATAAAAGCTTCTTTATTTAATAGCCAATGCTCTCCAAAATTGATATTTACAATTTCTTTTTCTTGTTGAATGGTTGTAGTATAACTTCTCGCTATTACTTCAATAATATCTTCTTTACTTTCTTTTACAATTCTAAAAGAAGGAATTCCTCCAGATTTTAATACCTCTCTTACAATTCGCATTGTTTGGTTACTAGTAGATATTCTGTCTGGAATTTCTAACTCGTATAAAAACTTCGATTTCTTTAATACAATAGATTTTTCAGTTAACGACAACCAACTTTTTAAATTCACATTATAAAATTGAATATGAATTGGGTACTCAGAAATAAGAGTATTGGATGCATCAAATATGATTCCTTGAAATTGTATATGCTCTAAATTGACTGCCATAACTTAGTTTTGAATTGAAATTTTAGTAAATACATTTCCTACATTTACTTCTATAATTAAAATGTAACCACTTGCATAATCTACTCCATCTACTTTTACCTTCGCTATTGATTTTCCATTAACATCTGTTCTAATTTCGCTAGTATTTAAAAAAGTAGTAGTATGATTTAAAGTAACATTGGGATTTAATAATGCTGTTTTTTGCTGATTGTAATTACATTCTACCAATGCGTCAGAAATTTTTTCTCCTGCTGCATTAAAAACTTCCACTTCTATATCAAACTCATGAATATTATTGGTCGGTTTTGGTGTAGCATTAATAATTAATTGAGGCAAACCTTCATTAGGTACAATAGCTACAAACCTACCTGAAATAGTACTGGTTATCTTATTGGTTTCTTTGGTATCTGTATTGGTAATAGCAACAGGCTTAAAAGCTATTGATTTTTCGTAACCTTTTTTATATGATTTTTCGTACGGACTAGAAACTGGATAAGAAGTATCTTTTTGTGAAGTACTACTTGTTTCTTTCTCAAATTCAGCTTCAACTTGCAAATTGAAATCTAAATAAGGTAATGTATATAAGGTATTAGGTCTACCGAATTCATCATATGGTTTTACATTTCTTAAATGATTTTGCGCTTCATTTAAACTATCGGAAATACCTAACAATATCTGTTTTAATGTTAATGCATTGTTTACTGAGCTCATTGGTTTTGTTTTTAAAATGAAAAACTATCTTTTGTGTTTTTTACACTTTTTAATGTGTCTATTCCTTTTTTAATTTTTTTTATCGTTCCTAAATCAACTGTCAATTTTTTATTTTCAACCTTAAAACTTTCTGACTCTTCTTGTTTTTCTTTTTTCTGCTGAAGAACATCTAGATTAAAAGCATCTTTTACTGATAAATCTTTCGTTTTTATAAAATCTGTATTCGACACTTTTTTATTAAAAAGCCCTACAACATTGGATGTTTTATCTAAATACTTATTGGCACTATTGAAAAGCGTATCCACTTTCTTTATCTTTTTATCTGCTTTATTTAAAATACCTCCTACTTTATCAATAGTTTTTCCTAAATCTGAAGATTTATCTACTGGAATTTTTGAACCTATTTTTTCAACTCCAGTATTTAGATTATTACTTATCTTTTTTACTGTTTTAAAAGTGTTAACTGTTTTTTTAGTTGCTTTAACTACATTTTCAAATCCTTTACTTTTTTGAGGTGTTACCTTACCCTCTTTTTGAAAAGATGTATTACCAAGAGAATTATCTACGAAATTCTCTAACTTATCACCTACTTTTTTTACTTCTCTTAGTGTAACTATTGTCTTTTCAGTCCTACTTTTTAATTCTTTATTTGTGTTTGTTTTGGTTTTGTTTTTTAATAATTCTGTTGACTCTTTCTTAGTAACTTTTACGTTTTTTTTCTTCTTATCAACTCTAAAAGAAGACTTCGCTTTATTTTTTTGTAAAGCATTCACTAATTTTTTCCCTTTCTTAGCATTTATAATTAGGTCAGATACTTTTTCTTTTTTTATTTTATTTTTAGAAAATATCTCTACTGGCTTTTGTAGTTTTTTATTTTCTTTTTGAATATTTGATACTGTACGTTTAATTTCTTTGGTTGCTCTTAAAAAACCTTCTTCTTTCTTTTTAAAATTTCTTGAAAACGTATCTTTTTCTGGAGTTGATTTTCTTTTTTTAACTGTATCAACTTTCCATTCATCTTTCTTCTTTTTACTCTTTGCTTTTTTCTTTGCTGCCTCTTTTTCTTCTTTTCGTTTTTGATAAACACTTTTTATCTCATTGTCATATCTTTTATCTACTTGCTCATCTTTATCAGTGCCAGTAAGCGCTGCCATTTTATCTTCTAGCTCTTTTTGCTCTTCTAACAACGATTTCAAATTTGTGTTAAATCCTGCAACATCTTCTAAAGATTTATTTCCCTCTTTTCCTCCAGAGGAAAGAAGAGTTTTAAAATCTAACTCTTCTTTTACTGGAGTGGTTTCCTTTTTAACAAAGCTTTTCCAATGTTTTGCCATTTTATAAACTTGAATTATTATTTCTTTTACTATCTAATTCATTCTCTATCATACTTCGTAAGCGTTGTTCAAAAACAGGCGGATTAGGTACCGTTACCAACTTTGTTCGTATTAATGAACTTGCTTCCGCTGAATACTGATATTTTTGAGAATAACTTGCCGATACAGATGCACTTACTGCTGCAAAACCAACATTAAATCCTCCACTAACCGACACAGAAGCTCCAAACTCTTTAGATTCTGTCATAGAAATAGACATCTTACATTCAAAAAATGTATCAACATATTGGTAGAAGGTTGGAGTAAAGCCCAATGCCAATAAGCTATACTCCTCTCCTCCCATTTCAACCTTAGTATTTACAAGCTCTTTTGCTAAATCCATAGAAACCTTGTCTAAAGCTCTTTGCGCTTGTGCAATACCAATACCCAAACTTTTTACCATTTCTGGTAAGGGTGCATTTTGTATTTCTCTGGTTATTCTACCCATAACAAATACTAGTTTTCAGCCTCTTCTCTTGCTATTTCCATTTGTTGCTGAATACGTTGTTCTAAAATTGCTGGTGGCGGAATAGGTACTAACTTTGTTTGTAGTAAACTAGATCCTTCTGCCGAATAACTATATTTTTGAGAAAAACCTGCATTTACTTGCGATGTAGTTACTGTTTTATTGGTTTTTATACCTCTTCTCCAGCTAAAACTTGCACTTCTGGTAGTACTTTTAGAATCTCTTTTATAAGAATATGATGAAGAACCTTCTCTTGTAAACTTAATTTCTATTGATACTTTAATGATAGTATCTACAAACTGATAAAAAGTAGGAGAAAACCCTAATTCTAACATCGATAATCGTTGTGGTAAGAAAAGTACTCTTTCTGGAGTACTAGGTTTTTTCATTACCTGTCCTGTTGTAGATGCAGTAGGTGTAGTTATTACCTCATATGCTCCAGCTCCACTATTAGCACTTGGATTATATTTAAACCATTCTGAAGCACTTTTTCTATAAAAAACAGAAGCATTCTTTTGATTATCTGGAGTAAACAATGCTGTATTATCAGTAGGTGCTTTATCAACATCTACCACTGGCTTTTCATAAGCTGGCTCAATATCATCTTTTATTTTATCTTTGATTGTAGCTCTATACGCCTGATCTTTATTAGCATTATACAATTCAACTGCTCCAGTTAAATCAACTCTTTCTTTTCCGAAGAAAACACGGCTATCTTTAAAATTGATAAACTCTTGTTCATTTCCATTTGCATCTTTGATAGTACTTTTTACGGGACTTAGTCCTCCCATCATTTCAGCAACTTCAATAGAATTAGAATCTAATGCCATTTGTGCCTTGGCTATAGACATAGCCATGCTTTCAATCATTTCCCCCATAGGTACATTCAAAAGCTCTTGACCTATTTCTGGGGTGTTATTAAACATATTCATAATTTTTGTTTTTTAATTTTTATTCATCTTTATTTAGTGTAGACTTTAGTACTTCGAAATAAATATCTGGCGCTGGTAACGCAACTATTTTTGCTGCTATTGACGACGATCCTTCAGCAGAAGCTGAATATTTTCGTTCGTAATGTGCAGAGATAGATACTCCAAACATTTGTGTAGAACTCTCACTTTCACTCCCTGTACTTGTAGTATTACTACTACCACTACCTTGACCTTTTCCGTAACTAAACCCAAGAGCTCCACCATAACTTTCTGCTTCAGCCATAGAAAATTCCATTTTCATTTCTATAGAAGCTTCTGTAAATGCATAAAATGTTGGAGCAAAACCAAGACTTAACAGGTTGTATTCTTCATCGCCTACATTAATTTTTACCGAAGCCAACTCATTAGCCAAACGAATAGAATTAGCATCTAACGCCGATTGTGCATTGGCTATAGACATTCCTAATTTTTCTAACATCATTGGTAATGGTGCGTTCGTAATTTGTTGTATTACTTTAGGCGTTGACATATTACTAAGAGTTTGATGAAGTTCCAGTTAATGACTGTACATAGTTTTCAAAAGCAGTTGGTGCAGGAACCGATACCATTCTGGCTGATACACTAGCATTCCCTTCTACAGACATACTAAACTGACGTGCATATCGAAAATCTAATGATCCACTCCAAGCTGATACTTTTGGATCTTTGATAGAAGTTACATCTGACTTTGCAAAATATTTACTGTTGATAACTTTATGAATCTGTAAAGTATCATTGCTATTTTGTGTGTTTTGACTACTAGATGATTTATCTTCTATCACTAATTCTTCAGAATCATTAGAGAATAAGGTGTATTCTATTTTAGCATCTTTACGTACCGCATATACTACATCACCAGACACTTGAGAATAAAACTTATTGCTATTCTCAAATTGAGTATTGATCTGTGCTAAAGTTTTCACATTGCTATCAATACTAACATCACTACCAGATTCTACTTTTAGTTTTTTATTTGTACTAGCCGCTAATTTTGCATACTTCTTTAAAATACCAGAAGTTGACACAGACCAATCTGCAACAATAGCAACAGATTCTGACTCAACAAAATCACCTCCTTCAATATAAATGTATTCATTACCTCCTGTATCAACTTCAATAACGGCTTTTCTATAGTCAGCGTCTTTTTTATTATCACCTACAGCTGCTTTAGCTGCATCTTCTCCTTCAGAAACTATTTCAGTAATTTGAGATGGATTAACTCCTAAAGCTTGCAAATAGTTTGCTACTCCTGTAGCTCTTTTTAATCCTAAGTCTTTATTAAACTTATCTCCACTAACACTATCTGTATGACCTTTAATTTTAATCTTTACATCAGTATCTTCTTTCATTATAAAAGCTAAAGCTCTTAACTTTTCTTTTAATTGATTTATGTTATTAGGAGCCGTTCCTTTACTGTAAGTAAAATCGATTGGATGATGTTTAGAGAAATCAAAATACACCGTAAAAGTGTCGTTATCTTTCAATCCCATTTTAAAAACGCTATTCGATATACTTCCTAAATTGGCATTTAAATTTGCTCCACTAATGGTTAAAGCGTTACTTAATTTGATACTTAAACCAGAATAACTTTTAACCTTTATAATAGCAGTATCTTCGGCATAATAATTTAACATAGAAAGCATTCCGAAACCTTTATAATTATGCACATGCACCTTATTGGTAGTATCAGTAGAGGTTACATCTTTTGTTTCTATAATTTCAGAATCTACACGTTCTATTTTAGCGTCAGATGAAAGGTTACCAGCCGTTTCATCAATTCTTTCAATACTCCCTGTTTTTGTACTTGTATTAACAGAAGTCTCATTTACTTTTAAAGTATGTTCATTTGATAAAGTAGTCCAGTATTTTCGACTGCTTTTAAACTCTCTATACTTTTCTTCTTTGTAATTGTTTTCGATTTTTTGAATATGCTCATCTGTATATCCTTTTTTTCTAGTAGAATCATACTCTAATTCAAAATCAATTTCAAGTTCTTCACTTACTGCCATTTTTAAACTTAATGACACAGATATATCTGCATGATCAAAAGCATAAAAAGCAGGTCTGAACCCAAGTTCTAACAACGATTTTCCACCAACTTGTGTTTGAGCAAGTGTGGTAATCTGTTTTACAGAATTGTTGTCTAATTGTTCTTGCGCATTTGCAATCCCCAATGCTAATCCAGTAACCATACTGGTAACATCAACGTTTTGCAAAATTTTCGCTCCCTCGTCAAAGGTTTTAACGTTTGCCATTTTTTATTGGTTTTAAGTAATTAAAAAGGAGAAATTCCCTCAGGCAAATCCATGGCTATTTTAGGATTTACCGATTCTTTTCTCACAATGAAATAATTATGTTTCTGTTGTAATTGTTTTAATTGATCGGCATTTATTTTATATCCTCTTAGCAGCCATCCTAGCAATTGATCGGTGATAGGTTGTTTACCTCTTCCTAAATCTTTTTGAATTTCTTGTAATAAGTCTTTCGCTTCTTCTTGTTCACCTTTTAAAATATGTTGAATTGCCTGACGTTCACTAACGAAAGCATTATGCTTACGAACTAAAACATCTTGCTCTTTTTCTTTTAAAAAAGATCGGTAGTTTTCACAAAATGATATGACCTCATCATAAGCTCCTGACAACTCTAATGATTCCATTACACACTGACTGTAATGTTGAAAAAACAGTTCGCTATCTTGCTGCTTTTGTGTCAATTTTAATGCTTCCTTATAATGTCGTAATGCTTCTTTGTAGTTTTTATCTAACGCATGCATTTTACCACGTTCAGCAATTCTGTAGTGAAGAATATTTTGTTCCATCTTAATTAATTATTTCTACATTACACGCTAAAATTTCTAACTGAACAGCTAAATATTTAGCTATTATTGTTGGCATTTCATCAGTACTTATCCATTCTTTCGCTCCTGCTTTAGGCAAGTTTTCTTTTGATATAAATTGATGTAAAATTCTATGTACATCTGCTATTTCTGAAGTTGAAATATTCTGGATATGCAATTTTTTCTTGAAGTTAAAGTCTTTTTCTATAGAGGTAGTTAATCCTATTTCATTGCATTCTTTCTGAAAATTAGTTGCTTTATTGTTGTTTACTCCATCTATTAAAACAATTGGTAACGCTGAATGAACATCTTCCAGAATAGCTTCTGGCATTCCTACTTTTTCTACTAAAAAAGAAACATGATTCGTATCTTCTAGATTGAAATCATTCAATAGTAAGCTTACTGTTTGATGACTTTGATTTAATAACTTAATTGTTTTTTTAGATTGATGCTTTCTCCAAAACAACTGCGAATCATCATACGATATATTTTCTATTACATACACATTATCTTTAAGGTATGCCGTTGACCTTAGTGATTTTTCAATATTATTAACCGCTCTTAAACTTTCTTCGTTACTTATTAAAATAGTGTACTTATCTTTTCTAGGATTTGAAAAATGCACATTTGCATCAATTCTATTTTCTAATGCTTTTGCAGTTGCTACCGATACATTACCTAATACAATACTTGGTTCTTTCAATAATAAATTTAAAACCTCTGAAGGTTTACATCCTAAAAAATCAGCTAATTGATCAACAACTTTAGGCAGCTTTAAAACATCATTAAGTTGTACACTAATATCTACTAACTCAGTCGTTAAATCTATCTTTTCATCTTCTTTACAAATAGCGATATCTAAACCTAGTTTAGTTAGTGTATCTTCTGCTTTTAATGCAGTTTCATTGTCTACTTTTTGAAATAAAATAGAAGGTGCGTTGTATAATAACTTTAACATGTAGTCTTGCGGAACTTTTAATGCATCTGACAATACTTTTGATGCTCCAGGAGTGGCTGTCCCAATAGAGTTGATAATTACGGTATTCATTTTTTTATTTTTTGATACCACAATTTTATTGCTAAATGTTATTGGCTTTGCAAGGAAAAAAAACAGAATACTACAAGGGAAAACCCCTTAAAAAAATCAGTGATTTTACAACACTCTTCAAACTATTTATTTGAAACTGTTTTTTTAATATACGAGAAGTAAACACCCTAAAAACAACTAAAACAATCAAAGTCAACCAACTAAAACCTTATGTTTTTTGGCAGTTTAATCGTTTTAATTAATGGTGCTGACTATTGGAAATGAGTAAACAAGAATAAGAAGCTATTATAACAATTACGTTAAAAGATAAAAATGGCTGTCATTAGTAATTTTTCATTACCTATGATAGCCATCTGAAAAATATTATCGGTTAGAGTATTCCTCTATTTCACCTTTATCATTTGAAAATAACAACACTACTTTTAATTCTGGATGTGTTGTTAAAAAAGATTTTGTTTTTTCTAATCCCATTGCTAAAAAAGCAGTTGCATAAGCATCAACATCTGCACAATCACCTTCCTTTAAAACCGAAACACTTAATAAATTACTTTCTTGAGCCATTCCTGTTTTTGGATTCACTGTATGCACAATTTTTTCTCCTTTTTCATTCAATCTAAACTTTCTGTAATTGCCAGAAGTAGCCATTGACTGATTTTTAAGACTAATTACTCTTGAATAACTTCTTGTTTGGTCTGTATTTGGATCGTCAATACCTAATCGCCAAAAAACATTCTCTGAATTTTTACCTCTTGCTCTAATCTCTCCGCCTATTTCAACCAAGTAATCTTTTATTTGTTGCTTTTCAATAAAGCGTCCAATTACATCAATACCCAATCCTTTAGCAAAAGCATTTACATTAAATTCAATATTCTCTGGTTTTAGTACTTTGTTTTCTTTTAAAGTAACTTTTTCAAAACCTTTAGAATCTAAAAGTGTTTGAATTTCATTTTCACTTAAGTTTTTAATGGTCTCTCCAGATCCAAATCCGTAAGCATTTATCAATTTCCCAATAGTAGGATCAAAATAACCTTCAGTGTCTTTATATATTTTTTGAGCTTTTTCAAATGCTTCTATAAAATAAGCATCAACAACAACCGTAGAATCTCCTTGATTTACTTTAGATATAATTGAATTTGGAGTGTAGGTTGAAAGAGAGTTGTTAAATAACGAAAAAATACTATCAAACTCTTTTTGATAATTTACCGTGTCCTTGTACACAATATAGTAAGTTGTTCCAAATATTTTACCTTTTAATTTTGTGTAAGAAGGCTTATTTTCTACTTGTTCTTTTTGGGTTGAACTAACACAATTCATTAAGCAAAGAATCAAAACGAAGCTGCTAAAAAAATAGTATAATCTCTTCATCATTTTATATTGAATTAACAAAAATAAATGTTAGAGTACTAAAATAACGTTAATATGACGTTTTGTTTCATCATTTTTTTAAATTTGTGACTTATCATTAATTAAACACAATGAAAAAAGTACTATTATTTTTATCGGCGGCTGTTTTATTAGCTTCATGTTCTTCTAAAGAATTAGAAGCTTTAAAAGCAAAACACGAACAAACTAAAGAGGAGTTAGTAACAGTAAAAAACAATCTTACAAAGTGCTTGGTAGAAAAGGAAAAGTACCAAGATAGATCTACAAATTTAGAAAACAGAGTTGCTGAACTTAAAAAAGATAAACAAAATTCAATACAGCAGGTTGAAAACTTAACTGTGTTAACAAAGGGGGCAAATGATAACATCAAAGAAACCTTAACTCAATTAAGTAAAAAAGACAAATACATTAATAAAATTAGAGCTGCTGCCTCTAAAAAAGATTCATTAAACTTAGTTGTTGCTTTCCATTTAAAGAAAGAATTACAAGAAGGAATTGATGATGAAGACATTGAAGTAAATGTTGAAAAAACAGTTGTTTTCATTTCTATTTCTGATAAGTTATTATTTAAAAGCGGAAGCTATACTATTACAGACAAAGCTTCTAAAGTGTTGAAAAAAGTAGCTACTGTTGTAAATGCACAACCAGAAATGGATGTTATGATTGAAGGTCATACTGATGATACTCCAATGAGTACTGCTGCTGTAAAAGATAACTGGGATTTAAGTGTAAAGCGTTCTACTGCAATTGTTCGTGAGTTACAAAGTAAATATTCTGTTGCTCCTGAGCGTTTAATTGCTGCTGGTAGAAGTAGTTTTTTACCTTTAGTACCAAACGACAGCCCTGCTAACAAGGCTAAAAACAGACGTACTAAAATTATCATCTTACCTCGTTTAAATCAATTCTTCGATTTACTAGACCAAAAGGTAGAGTAATAATAACATACAATATCATATACTAAGACCATCTTTTTAGATGGTCTTTTTTTTTGTTAAAATCAATTTCAAAAAATTTTCTTAAAAAATATTTTTTTTAGGGTAGGGTAAATCTTTTTTGGACTGTACTATTAACCGTATAACTATAAAATAATCCTAAAACAACCTGTTATACAAGTAATTTATTAATTCTAAATTTAATAACCTTATGAAAATTTTCAAGTTAATTTTTTTATTCACCTTCTTTTTTACAATCATTTCTTGTCAAGAAAATGAAACATCTATCGAAGAACAAGAAGAACTTACTGTCCAAGAAATTATTGACGGAGCTACAGATGCTCTAGATAATATGGATAATGACGCTACTGACAACGGCGACAACGGAGATAATGGAGACAACGGCGATAATGGCGATAACGGAGACAATGGCGACAACGGAGATAATGGCGACAATGGCGACAACGGAGATAATGGCGACAACGGAGATAATGGAGATAATGGAGACAACGGAGACAATGGAGACAACGGCGATAATGGCGACAACGGCGATAATGGCGATAACGGAGACAATGGCGACAACGGAGATAATGGAGACAACGGAGACAATGGAGACAATGGCGATAACGGAGACAACGGAGATAATGGAGACAACGGCGATAACGGAGACAATGGAGACAACGGAGATAATGGAGACAATGGCGATAACGGAGACAATGGAGAAGAAACTCCAGGAGAGCCTACTCCTATAGATTGTTCTGTTTTTGACGGAGCTTTTGAATTCTCATATGCTGGACGTCAGTTTGTCGGTGTAAAAACATTAAGTCTTGACGTTGATGACAATACAGTAAAATGGACTATCAATGGAGAAGTAGTAACCCCTAGAAGTCCAAGATTCGTTTACCTAAAAGATCATCTTCAACAATCAGGAACTGTTGAAGTATGTTATGAAGGAGTTTCTTCAGAATGTGGTAAACTTAGCGGATGCGTAACCGTTAATTATGTTCACAAAGATTAGTCAATCTTTATTTTTATGTATCTCTGAGACTGCCTAAAAAGGCAGTCTCTTTTTTTTATATAACAGCAAATATTAAGTAAAACCATACGAATATAAACCACGCTATTTATGAGCTTGTTCTCCTAACTACATTTGTTACATCTTTTTAAAATTCATTTATTTATGTTACAAATCTTCAAATATACAATAGCTCTTTTTCTTATGAATTGTCAGTTCTCTTTTGCTCAAGTTTACATGTCGTGGAATGATATTGAAACAAAACGATTTGGTAAGGAAACTATTTTTAGTAGTAGAGAAGATAAAAAACCATTAAACGGTGCCTATAAATTATCTGAAAACAGTGGTGCTTATGCTGATATTTCTTTTAAAAATGGAAAAATTGATGGTATTTACACTAGCTATGATTTCTCAGGAAATAAAATATCTGAAGCTACTTATAAGGAAGGAAAAATAGAAGGTACTCAAAAATCTTATTTCCAAAACGGAACATTACAAGAAAAAACAAATTATAAAAATGGTTTGAAAGAAGGTACTTGGACCACATACAATAGGAAAGGAGAAGTGATTAGAACTGAAACCTATAAAAAAGATAATAAAGAAGGTAAATGGATGAAAAGATTAAAAAATCCGGCAGAAAACACTACTTCAATTGTTTTAGAATATTATAAAAATAACGAACCAACAGGTACATGGGAAGAACGTTTGACTGATGGAAAACTTAAATGGGAAAAAACGTATAGCGCTAAAACAGATTACATTGAGAAAAAATATCATTTAAATGGCAAACTTTCTGTAGAGTTAACTGTAAGAGATCGAAGAAAAAACGGAATTGCTAAGTACTTTACTCCTGAAGGAATTTTAGAATTTAAAGTGAACTACGATAATGATCATGTTGTTTATAAAGAAGAATATTTTATAAACGGAATTCTAAAAAGTAAAACCAATTATAAATATGGAAGTATTAACGGACTTTACGAATCGTATAATGAAGAAGGAATTAAGCTAAAAGAAGGAAAATTTGTTGACACTTATAAAAATGGTGTTTGGAAAACATATGAAAAAAAGAAAGGAAGACTTTTTTCTGAAATTACTTATCAAAATGATAGTAAAAATGGAATTGCTAAATACTACCACACGAAATCTAAATCAATTTCTATGGAAGGTAAATATTTAAATAATAAACAACATGGAATTTGGAAACATTATGATTTAGCTGGTGAATTGACTAAAGAAGTTGAGTTTAATAAAGGCAAACAGATTTCTGAAAAATCATATAATTAAAAATTAATTCACCTATTAACAGTCTATTTTTCCCCATGAAAACGAAATTTCTTTACATCATCATATTTATAGGATTAAAAAACTATGCTCAAAATAATGGGTTGTTTAAAGAACTAAATAAAGCGCAATTATTAAGGCTTGAACATCGTTCTGACTGGGAAAAAAGAGATTCTGTAGACAATCATTTCATTTCAGTTATTAAAAAGACTTTAACCAAACCCGAAACTTGTAATCAATTACCAAGTGATTCACTATCGTATATACTCACAAACAGATTACAAAAAGCTGTTATAGGAAGAACATTAGTATATGCGTTTATGAATAACGTGGTGGTTACTTCTAAAAAAAACTTAAAGACATTTTCTATTGATCATTTAGGAGGAGGCTCTTATCACACGTATTCCAGTTATCTTCAATTTAAGAATTCTAATGACCAATGCTTATTTATTCCATTGGAAAAAACACAAGAAAATGAAAGTTCTGGCTTTTATAGAATTGAGCACATAAACCACTTTTATTTTCTTTTCGGATTTGGGACTTATGGAGGCGGCAAGCAACATTTTACCCTTCGAATTTTTAAAGAAAAGAATGGACAGTTAATTGAATCAAAAGAAAGTTATCCTAACCATACTTCTCTGTTTTTAGAATGTAATAGAAGTCAACAAATAAACTTAACATTCGATTCTTCTACCAAAATATTCTCGTATAATAAATATGAACAAGATTTAGAAACTGGCTTTTATAAACGTGACTATAAAGTTGTAAAACTGCAATTTAAAGCAGGAAAATTATCAGAAATATAAATTACTGCTCTAACCATTTTCTGAATTCTGAAGTGGTAGAAGAACTTGTCATAACTTTTTCTTTATTACCTGCTACAGAAATTAACAATCTATTTTTAAAATGACTTTCTATATTTTCAATAAAATCGATGTTGACAATTTCACTTCTATTAATTTTGAAAAACTTATTCGGATTTAATTGTTGAAATATACTTCCTAAATTCTGAGAAATTGTGTGCTGTTTTCCTTCTCCATCCATTGCAATACAAAAATCACCTGAAGCCATTACCAAACTAATATCAACCACATTCAAAAGCTGAATTCCTTTGGCTTTTTTTATCACAAAACGCTTTTTAAAAATGGTATTTTCTTGTTTTAATGCAGACTTTAAATTGGTTAGTGTTTTATGGTTTAGTGTATTGTAATCTCCTTGATTAAATAGCATTTGATATTTTTCTATCGCTTTATTAAAATCTGATTTAGAATAAGGCTTTAAAATATAAGCAATTCCGTTAGTGTTAAAAGCTTTAAACAAATATTCATCATGTGCGGAGCAGAAAATTATAGGAGTATCTGTGGTAACATCATCAAATAAATCAAAAGAAATACCATCTAATAATTGAATATCTGATAGAATGAAATTATAGGAGTTTTGAGTTAAAAACTTTTCTCCGTCAGCAATAGATCTTGCCCAATCATGAGCAACCTCTTCTTCAAAAAAAGTATTTAAATACATTACCAACTTTTTATAAGCTGGAATTTCGTCTTCTAATATTAAAATTCTCATACACTCAATTTTATAATAGGAATTACTACTTTAAACTCAGTATCGGTATTAATCACACTGATTTCTTTATCTGATAACAGCTTGTAACGTGTTTTTAAATTTGCTAAACCCGTACCAAATGATTCCTTTTTTACCTTAAGATTCGATTTGGAATTTTCTACCCTTAACCAATCATCTTCTATTAAAATAGTTGTTTTTATTGGGGTTTCTTTAGGTTTATTGTGTTTTACTACATTTTCTAACAGTGTTTGAATAGCTCCTGTAGGTATAAACTTATCTACTATTTCTGTTTCTCTTTCAATATTGAATTCATAATCGTTTCCAAAACGAGTTTGAATTAAAAAGATATAGTTTTCTGCCAGTTGAATCTCTTCTGACAATTCCATTACCTCAGAATCTTTTGTTTGAATTAAATACCTATATATTAATGATAATCTATTTATATATTCTTTTGCTTTTTCAGAATCTGAATCAATTAAACTATCTAAAGTATTTAAGTTATTGAACAAGAAATGAGGATCTATTTGTGATCTTAAAATCTTTAATTCACTTTCTTTTTGTTGTTTCTCTAGCTCTAACATTTCTGTTTTTCCTTCGTAAAACTTTTTAGTTAATAAAATAGCAAACGGAAAAGATGTTTGAGTAGAACCTCTATCAATCATATCAGCGATATAATCAAAACCTCTTGGAAATTTACTCCAATCGTTATCACCTGTCCAATACCCTACTCCATGCTCTATTCCTGCAAAAAACACCAAAACAAAAACACCATATAATCCGAAAAGAAAATATTTTTTTGAAACTATAAACTTTGGAGTTAACCAAAAAATATAAATAAAAATAATGCTTGTTGTTGTTACTAATTCAACCGGAAAATCTATTAAATACTCTCTCAAATAAGCTCCTCGCTGATAATAATTTTTCCCATTCATTAAAAAATTTACCAGAAAGTAAATTCCTAAAACGATAAAATCTGATTTATTGAGTTTTGTATTCATTTGGCGATGCTTTTTTAAAGAAGATTAATGCATAGCCAATAGCTGTTATTAAATAGACAAGAATTAATCTATGCGGTATAAATCCTCCAACAAATATAATAAGGGTCGCCAAAATAATTAATGAAACTGCTAATATGTTTTTTTTGATATAATTGAAACTCAAAATTAGAATTCCAATATTAAAAAAAGCTGTTCCTTTGGTTATGAAAGGAATCCAAATAGATGGAAATTTTGATAAATGACTTGCCAACTCAACCCTCATTTCTTGATTAGGCATGTTCCACCACATAAAATCTAGTATACACATACCTATAAAACAAACAACACCAATCATAGCTAACGGAGTTCCAATATATGTTATTAACTTGTTTGGAAAATTTACAATTTTAGGTATCATAAAAACTGCCCCTAACAACAAAGACCAATGTGCAAAATCTATCGGTTTTAAAGCATACACAAATTCATTTCCTGGCATTAATAAAATTTGTCCTATCATTTCTAACAATAATCCGATAATGAATAAAACATCATATACTTTGAAATATGTATTATGAAATATTCTTCTTTTAAAAAGTAATATGTTTGCTCCAAATGCAAAAATCATGTAACCTATTATCATTACAAAATGATATTCGAAAGGCAATAAGAGCCCTCCAACTCCAGTAACTACAGCTCCAATATTTGTTAGCAGTACTCCTTTTATGTTTGTTTTTAAATAATCAAATGACTGAATTGATAACCCCACAAAAAATAATGCTGGACCTACAGTTATAAACACCATCCAAATTGAAGGTTCTTCTATCAACTGATAATATAAGTCAGCTCTTGCTTTCTGATCACTATTATAACTCCACAACACAAAATCAATAGCACACATTCCAATAGTAGTGGCTATACCTGCTAATGTTATTGGTGTACCAATCTTAGAAAACATTCCATTAGAAAAACGTAAAACTCCTGGAATAACTAAAACTGCTCCTATCAAAATTGTCCAATGAATAAAATCAATAGGTTCTAAAAGATTTATTGCATCTGTAAACGAAAAAGATATCTGTGCCAAAATGAGTAATACAAATCCTATTACAAAAAGTATTTTGGTTAATTTTTGGTTATTCATAGTTATCATTTTATTTATTTTTTTAATAGAGAAGTTGAAGAGGCTACATTTAAAAATGTCTATTATTTAACTCCTTCAAACTTCTCTGTTATATTATAGTTTAACTGAAAAACTTAATCATTATCTTGAATTCTATTTTCTTCATCTCTTGATGAATTACGCTTTTCTTTCTTTTTACCAAATCTAGAACCGAAACTATAAGTTAAACGTAATTGTACATTTTGACGAGAACCGTTAGACTCTATATTAGCATTGATATTATCGTAATTGACGCGACCTACAAAACCTCTATCCAAAACTTTATAAATACCTAAGTTTACTTTTAATCGATCATCCATAAACTTCTTTCCAAATGAAAAACTTAAATCTCCAATCCATCCAGAATCTATTTGACCTTCTAAAATTCCTGAACCTAAGTAACTAGACATTTCAGCATTTATATTCCATGGTAATTTATAGCTTGCTTGCGTGTACCAACCATAACTCCACTTTGATAGTTCTAATACTGGATTCAATTCATTTGATCTAAAATTATTATAGTTAACTGTTATTCCAGAAAAACCTTCCAAACCTTCTATAAAATCTAATGGTCCAAAGAATCTGAAATTCCAATTTTCACGATCTTGTAAATTAATAGTCGTTCTTGAAATTTGAGCGGTAGTATCATCCTGAGAAATAAATAAGAATAAATTATCTTTTGTATCGCTATACCCTACTGTAAAAAATGGTTGACTATCAAAAGTTAAATTGAATTGATAATTATTTGTAAATGCAGGGTTCAATGATGGATTTCCTACTTCTGAAGTTAATGGATCGTATAAAGTTACAAACGAATTTAAACTGTTATAGTTTGGTCTTCTAATTCTATAACTATATGCAAAATTTGCCCCTAACTGCTCCGTTAGTTTTCTACTTACCGAAAAACTTGGGAAAAGCTGAGATATTTTACGTTCTCTAGTTTCATTAGTATTTGTTGACGTACCTTTAGTTTCACTATTCTCATAACGTAATCCTCCAGAAAAAGACCACTTACCAAGTGTTGCGTTTATTTTAGAATACACCGCAAATATGTTTTCATCAATTAAAAAACGATTGCTCCCTCCTGATTGAAATTCAAAATCTCCAACATTATTTGCTACAAATAATTTCAAATCACTATCCGTATCAATATCTGAATACTTACTTCCAACACTTAATTTTACTTTATCAGATAAATTTTTAGTGTAGTCTACTTTAGTTGTTTTTATTGTAAACTCTCCATTCTGAAAATATCTTTGCTCAGCAAAATCATTCGTATTACCCGCTACTGGATAAATTGTATTCATATTACCATCCTGAAAATCGATGTAATTAAAATCTACAATAAACTTTTCTTTTTCAGTTTTATATTCAAAATACGGATTTAGGTTAAATGTATTTCTATCTCTTTCAAAAGTGTTATCAGAAAAAATATTCTCTACCGTAGTTGGTGTTGTTACAATTGTTCTAGCTGTTGCAATTCTATCAGAAACTGTATTTCTATATCTAGTATTAAATCCTACTGAAATTTTATCATTTAAATAATAATCAAGACTACCTCCTGTCCAAATATTTTTTGGGCTATATGGCTCACGTGTTGCCTGATCGTAAGTGGTTTCTTGCACCTCTCTTTCTATAAATAAATCATTTCTCCAAGTAGGACTAGAATATCCTGCGTTTAATTGCCAGTTTAATTTATTTTTATAATTAGCTATAGAAGCTGAAGTTCCATATTCAAAACCTTCATCTTCTCCTACCCATACACCAACATTTCCATGCATACCTATTCTAACATTTTTCTTTAGAATAATATTAATAATTGGTCCTGAACCCTCTGCATCAAACTCAGCTCCTGGCTGCTCTATAAATTCTACTTTTGCAATATTATCTGCTGGTAAATCTCGCAATAATGCATCAGTATCCATATAATCAGTAGTTTTACCGTTGATTAAAATTCTAATATCAGATCTTCCTGCGAAACTAATTCCGTTATTAGTTACAATAACTCCAGGAATACTTTTCACAACGTCTTGTAAATTATTACTTAGTAGTTCCGAATTCTCTAAGTTCAACACTAATTTTTCTGCAGTTTGTTTTATAACTGGTCTTTTACTTTTGACTACTACTTCATCTAAAGATTGATTTTGTTCTTTTAATATTAAATTGAATGTTTTATTACTCGTTAAATCAAAAAACTGAATAGTTTCTTTTGTAAAACCTAACATAGATACTTCAATTTTATAAGTACCTTTTTTTAAGTTGTTAAATGAATAAGTACCATTGTCATCAGAAACCACACCCTTTGGAGTTGATTCTTTTCCTTTTTCGTATAAAATAATGTTTGCAAAAGGCAATGCTTCTTTTTGAGCATCTGTAACTGTACCACTTATACTGTATTGTGCATAGCTTATATTAGTATAAATGAATAAACAGATTGATAGTAACTTTAATATTTTCATAAGATGTAAGTTTAGATTTACACCTCAAAATTGACTCTTTAATTAAAAATACTAAACATGAATCTGACGAAACGGGATAAAAAACCGATGAATTAGACTATTGAAAAGTCAATTTATTTTCTTTCCTTTTTTTAATTATCAATCAACACTTTATAGATAGCAAATGAAATTGTTTCAATATTATTCAAATACTTTTACGAATACCTTATTAAAAACACTGATTAACATATGTTTAAACCTTTGTTTTTTTATAAAAATGACATAAGTTTTTGTATTTATTTAAATTAGAGTATGTATATTTGGTGAACCAAAGTAATTAACCAATTTTCCCCTTAAAATGAAAACTAACACAAAACACATTCAATCAGTTTACTATTGTAGTATAATTCTCCCTAAGTTAAAACTCAACATTAACTAGTTATACTATAATCGTTATTAACTAACACCGTAAAATTTATCCGGATATTTTATTAAATAAGTGAAGCTTAATTGCTTTACTGTACTGTCTACTGATCGCTTTTTAAATGCATTTTTTAAGGCTTAGCTACCCTTATATCTCTTTTAAAGCTGTCTCTTATTTTAAATTTTTAATAGAAAAACATGAAAACAAACTTTAAGTTGTTGGTATTATACATACTAACGATACCTTTTATGTGTGTAGCACAAAAAATTAAACCTAATCAAAGAATTATTGCTGCCAAATCAGAAGGAAAAACATTTGAAAAAATTAACCTTTTTGACTATGGTCAAAATAGCGGTAGAAAAGAACAAGTAAATATTCCCAAAGAATTTAAAAATTACGAATTATTGTCGATGAATCAACAAGCAATGAGACGTTTCACAAATGCTGATTCATCACCTGAAACTTTAAACTTACCACTACCCAACAAATCATCAACCATGATGTTAGAGTTAGTAAAAGTTTCAATTAAAACTGATAATTTTTCATCTTTAGAACTACCTTCTAAACAAACGATTAAGCCATCAGAAATAACACATTACAGAGGAGTTATTAAAAACCAAAAAAACTCAAGAGCCGCCATATCTATTCAAAACAATGAAGTATACGGATACATCAGTTTAGATGAGAAAATAGGAAACTTTGTTTTAGGAAAAATAAAAGGTAGTGACAATCATATTATTTATGAAGACAAAGACATTAGTCATTTAAATGATTTTGTTTGTCAAGTAGATGAATCTTACCAAAACAAACCTAAATCTACAAAAAACAATGTAGAGTTTCCAGAAAGACAAACTGGAAAATGTCCTGAAATTTTCTTCGACATTGCAAATGATGTTGTTAGAGATAAAGGTGGTGCTAGTGCAGCTTCAGCATTTGTAGAAGCAATGTTTAATCAAGTAGCTATACTTTATAATGATGAAGGTGTCAACCTTAAACTTTCAGGAATTCGTTCTTGGACCTCTAGCACTCCATTCAACGATTTAGATAGTTACAGAAGTTATAGGAATAGTAATGGTTTTAATGGTGATTTAGGTCATTTTGTAACCTATAATTATTCTGGTGGAGTAGCATGGTTAGATGCATTATGTGGCTCATACCGCTACGGTTTGTCTGGTATTTATCAAAACTACTCAAATGTACCTCGTTATTCTTGGAATATTTCAACTATTGCTCATGAGTTAGGACATAATTTCGGATCAAGTCACACGCATGCTTGTGTATGGAATGGCAATAATACTGCTATTGATGGTTGTTATCAAACCGAAGGAAATTGCAGCAGACCTGGTGTACCTTCTGATGGAGGAACTATTATGAGTTACTGTCATTTAAATAGTGTAGGTACTAATCTTAGAAAAGGATTTGGTTCTCAACCAGCAAATGTAATCAGAAGAAACATTAATAGTGCTAGTTGTGTAGATTCTTGTTCTGATAATGGTGGCGGTGGTAATGATGGTGAAACAAGTTGTGCAGGTGTAGATGAATGGACCGAAAACACAACTTATAATGCTGGTGATAAAGTTGTATATAATGGAAGATTATTTGAAAGAACTGGAAATAATGATTGGAATGATTTAGGAGCATGTAGTTCTGATAAATGCTATGGCGTAGATGAGTGGACTAGTAACACCAACTATAAAGAAGGCGATTTAATTGTTTATCAGGGTAATTTATTCAAAAGAGAAAATAATGATTGGACTGGTTTAGGCTCTTGTGATAATCAGAATAACGATCCGTGTTCAGGTATAGATCCGTGGCAAGAAAATACAAACTACCAAGCTGGTGATAAAGTTATATATCAAGGTAAAGCTTTTGAGTGGAATGGTTCTGAATGGATTGAACTTGCGACATGTACCTCACAACCAGGAGCAAAACTAAACACCATTAGTAAAAATATACCTAATAAAATGAACTTCCATGTATACCCTAATCCAGTAAAAGATTTCTTAAACTTTAATGTATCCAACATTAAAACCCAAGAAACTCAAGTAAAACTAATAAACATACTTGGAAAATTAGTATTAACTAAACACATCCATAAAATTTCTCCTGGAGCAAACTTCTCTGAAAAAATAAACGTAAAAAACTTACCTTCAGGAATATACTTAATGAAAATTATAAACAATAATAAAAGCGTAACCAAAAAAATTATGATCGAATAAAAACTTTAACTTAAGACTAATTATCAATGAAACAATTAACCCCTTTAAAAGTAACGGTAGCAGCATTGCTGCTATCGTTTAACTTCTCTACCGTTAAGGCACAGGAGTTGTACGAGCTATCTCAAGAAGAAAATTTAAAAGTAAAAAAACTCGAACGCTTAGGAGATAAATATTACCAAACACATAGCAAAGGTAAAGGAAGTGGATATAAATTATTCATGCGTAATTTATATTGGGCAAAACGAAATCAAGACGCTAATGGTCGTGTGATTTCTGATAGACAAGTGGTGGATGAATGTGAAAAGTTCAATAAAAAATATAACACCAAAGAAACTCAATCCAAACAAGCTAAAAAAGTAAGTGGATGGAAAGAACTAGGTCCTTTTAAATGGACTCGAACTAGAAGTTGGTCTCCTGGTTTAGGAAGAGTTGTTGCAATTGCTGTAGAACCTAGCCAACAAAACTTAATTTACGCAGGTTCACCAGGTGGTGGTATTTGGAAAACAACTAATGGTGGAACATCTTGGAGTCCTTTAGGAGACAATATGGCGAATATGTCGGTTTGGTCAATAGCCATAGATCCTACCAATTCAAATATTGTATATTTTGGAAACTCTGCAGGTCAAATTATGAGATCAACAAACGGAGGAAATTCTTGGTCACAAATTTATCGTGTTAGTGGAACTCCACGAAGAATTTTAATTCATCCAAATGGAAATACTATTTTCATTGGTACTTCAAGAGCATTGTATCGATCTACTAACAAAGGAGCAAGTTTTTCTTCTGTACTAAATGCAAACTCTGAAGATGTAGAATTTAAACCAGGTAATACAAACGTAGTTTACGCGTGCGGAAGTAGTTTTTACAAATCAACAAACGGAGGTTCTTCTTTTAGTAGAATTACAAGTGGTTTAAATCGTACAGAACGAATGAAAATGGCTGTAACTCCTGCAAATCCGAATATCGTATACTTGGTGCAAAAAAGAGGCAGCAGCTTTGGTTATCTATACAGATCAACCAATAGTGGTGGTAGTTTTTCAACCAGATCTAGTTATCAATCAGTTTCAACCAATGATGTATACTTTACTCAAGCTTCAAGAGATATGGCTATTACAGTGTCTAACACCAATGAAAATGAAGTGCATGTTGGTGGAATGGATTACTCAAGATCTTTAGATGGTGGTAGATCTTTTACAAAATTAGCTAGTTGGAGTAGTCCTGGTGATCGATCTTATGTACATGCAGATATTGAAGTAATGCAATATATAAATGGTCGAATTTATGTAGGTAGTGATGGTGGAATTTTTAGAAGTTCTGACCGTGGAAACAACATGAGAGATTTATCTCAAGGAGGATTAGCTGTTAGACAATACTATAGAATAGGAAATTCTGCTACAGACGCTAACATGATTGTGGGTGGTGCGCAAGATAATGGAACGAATATTATGAAAGGCTCTAGCAGACAATTCATAGAGTGGCTTGGTGCAGATGGAATGGAATGTTTTATAGATCATACTAATAGAAACATTGTTTATGGTACTGTACAATTTGGCAGCTTATATAAAAGTACTGATGGAGGTAACAGTATTGGAAACATAAGCAAACCAGGAAACTTTAGTGGAGAATGGGTAACTCCTTTTATGATGGACCCTATTAACAATAGAAAAATTTATGTTGGTTATAGTAATTTATACAGAAGTAATAATGGTGGTGCTAGTGGTAGTTGGACGAACATTACTTCAAGAATAAATATTGGGGATAATTTAGATGAAATGGCGATTGCAAAGTCTAATAATAACTATATATACATTGCTGATGAAGGTAGAGTATGGAGAACAAAAAATGGTCAAAGTAGCAATCCTACTTGGACTGAAGTAAGTAACTTTAGAGGCGATGTAAATTTTATTGCTGTTGATCCAAACAATCCGGAAAGAGTGGCAATTGCAGCAACAGGTTCTAGAGTATATGTTTCAACTAACGCTGGAAATAACTGGACAAATATTAAAGGAAACTTACCTAACATTTCTGCTCAATGTTTAGTGTTTGATGACACTAGTAAAAACGGTCTCTATGTAGGTATGCAATCAGGGGTTTATTATACAAATGATGATTTAAGTTCATGGGTTGCTTTTTCAAAAAACCTTCCTGGGGTACAAACTTCAGATTTAGAAATTCATTATGGTACAAGAAAACTGCGTTTAGCAACTTATGGAAGAGGAATATGGGAATCTGATTTATATAGTGAAGACACTACAAATGATCAAATTATTGCTCCGAGTGATTTAGTTGCTACTGTAAATGATAAAAATGTAACATTGTCTTGGAAAGATAACTCTAACAACGAATCTGGTTTTACTATTCAAAGAAATGATGGACAAGGATTTAGTAGACTTGGTTTTATAAATGATCAAACTACATATACTGATGAAAATCTTGCTGATGGAACATATACCTACAGGGTGAGAGCTTATAAAGGTCCTGATTATTCCGATTTCTCTAATGTAATTGAAGTAAAAGTAAATATTACTACTGATCAAATTACTGCTCCGAGTGATTTAGCAGCTACTATCAACGATAAAAATGTAACATTAACTTGGAAAGACAATTCTAATAACGAGTCTGGCTTTACTATTCAAAGAAATGATGGACAAGGATTTAGTAGAATTGATTATGTAAATAATTTAACTATGTATACTGATGAAAATCTAGCTAATGGAACATATTCTTACAGAGTTAGAGCTTACGATAGTGCTGATTATTCAGATTTTTCTAATGTAGTTGAAGTAAAAATAGAGGATAATACCGATCAACCAGACATAAAAGAAGATTGTAATGGTTGTGTCGTTTATGAAACAAACAGTGAAGAAACTACAAACGCTGATCACTCTAAAGAAAAAGCTGCAGACGGAGATCCGAATACTTATTGGCATTCTAACTGGTATGATGATAATACTTCGCATCCTCATTATATAGCTATCGATTTAGGTGAGCAGAAAGATTTGGTTGGATTCACCTATCAAGGTCGTCAATCGGGAACTACTGGTATGGTAAAAGAATATATTCTTTTTGGTTGGGATGGAAGTAACTGGAAACAATTATCAACTGGTAATTTTCAAAAATCTACTTTAAAACAATCAGCAGACTTTGAACAGTTTAAAACTCGCTATTTGTATTTTAGAGCACTTTCTGAAGTAGATGATAAAAGATGGGCTTCTGTTGCAGAGTTTTCAGTAAAATACATCAACAATCCAACAGCTGTAAGTCAAGTAAATGAACTTGAAACTTCTCCAATTGAAGCTAATCAAGAAACGCCTCCAAATGTAGATTTACATGATTTTAATGGTATAAAAGTATTTCCTATTCCTTTCAAAAATAAGCTAACTATAAAAGGAATAACTTCTAATAAAGTTGCTAAAAAATTAAAGTTGATTGGAATTAATGGAAAAATTTTACCTATTCAAAAAACATTTGACGGTGAAAACTTAATCATAAATGTGAATTCTATTGACACTGGTTTTTACATCTTACAATTTGAAGATGGTAAAAACAGAAAATCAATTAAAGTATTTAAAAAGTAAGAAAAAAGCCTCAGCATTTTGCTGAGGTCTTTTTTTATATTTTCTCTATAAACTTTTTAGGTTTCTGCTTTAGCTTTTTACGTGGTTTTCTGTTACCAGGAAACACCAACGATGTACTAGAAAATGTTGTTCCAAAATTTACATGTGCATAATACACCTGACTTATTGCGTCTAATACTTGATCTTCGGTTAACTCTTTTAAAGGATGAATAAAAACTGACCATAAAACATTATCTGAAATAGCATACTTAACATCTAATGCTGTATGAAAATTAGCCATCAATGAAGCTGTTTTCAATTCTTCTGTCAATCTATTACTATCTGCAATTGGAGATATAATTCGCATTCTATTATGAGTAGAATCAGCGATTGCAATAAAAGGAATCTTTTTAATAATAAATCGCCACTGTGATTTTTGACTAACAATACTATCAGTAGTATTCTCAAATATATCACCAAGTTTTTCCAAAGTCATGTTTTGCGAAAACATTGAAAATTGAATTATTCCTATAAAACACAAACTGATTAGTATTCTTTTTTTCATAAAAGTCATAATTTACATTACATAGTTGTTTAGACGTAATACTTTGAATGACTTAACAAAAAAAGCTGTTTGAATATCAAACAGCTTTAAAATATATTATGTAAAAGTGATTAATCTCTACTACCTAACACTTGCAACCCCCAATAAAGTAACATTGCTAAAGATCCTAATGCTGACACTAAATAAGTTCTAGCTGCCCACTTTAAAGCATCTTTTGAACCTGCTAATTCTTCTCTTGTTACAATATGTTTATTCTCTAACCATGCTAATGCTCTATTACTTGCATCATACTCTACAGGTAAAGTGATAAAACTAAACAACGTTGCTAAAGACATAAAAATTAAACCTCCAACAGCAATCATAAAACCAATACCAGAAGTTCCAGAAGTAGCACTTAAAACAAGCCCTCCAATAACCATCCATTGAGAAAAACGAGAAGAGATACTTACTACTGGTACTAATTTCGATCTCATTTGTAACCATTGATAAGCTCTTGCATGTTGTACAGCATGCCCAACTTCGTGAGCTGCTACAGCTGCTGCAGCTGCATTACGTTGATTGTAAACTCCTTCACTAAGGTTCACTGTTTTATTTGTTGGATTGTAATGATCTGTTAACATTCCAGGAGTTGAAATTACTTGAACATCACTAATTCCATGATCTGCCAACATTTTTTCTGCAATTTCAGCACCGCTCATTCCATTTCTTAAATGAACTCTTGAATATTTTTTAAATTTTCTTTGTAACGTATTACTTACCAACCAGCTAAATAAAGATATAGCTCCTATTATTATATAAAATCCAAACATATTTCTTTTTTATTTACTTTCTATTACTTTTTGTTTGATAAATTTACAACATAAATTATTCCATTTCAATTATAGAACTCAAAATTTGTCAGAATGGCAACAAAACCAAACATATTATTGGTGTATACTGGAGGTACCATCGGTATGATTAAAGATTATCAAACAAATGCATTAAAAGCTTTTGACTTCAGCCAAATACTAACCAAAATACCAGAATTAAAACAACTTAACTGTAAAATATCTACTATTTCTTTTGAAGAACCTATTGATTCTTCAAATATGAACACCAGTTACTATATTCAAATAGCTGAAATTATAGCTAATAACTATAAAACATATGATGGTTTTGTGGTGTTAACTGGTTCCGATACAATGGCATATGTTTCTTCAACAATTAGTTTCATGTTTGAGAATCTTCAAAAACCTGTCATTTTTACAGGATCTCAGTTACCTATTGGAGATTTACGTACAGATGCTAAAGAGAATTTAATTACCTCTATAGAAATAGCTTGTGCTAGAAAAAACGATGAACCTATTTTAAAAGAAGTTGGTTTATATTTTGAATATAAATTATACAGAGCTAACAGAACTACAAAAATTAACGCTGAACAATTTGAGGCATTTACCTCAATGAATTATCCTCCGTTAGTAGAAAGTGGTGTGCATCTTTCTTTTAATGAACACCTTTTATTCAAACATCCTGATCATAAGGAAGACTTGATCTTTAGAAAAAATTTAATAGACGATGTTGCTATTTTAAAACTTTTCCCTGGAATCACTAAAAAAGTAGTAGAAGCAACTTTAAATATTCCAGACTTAAAAGGCTTAATTTTAGAAACCTATGGTGCTGGTAATGCTCCCACTGAAAAATGGTTTATTGATTTATTAGAAAATGCTATTAAAAAAGGGTTGAGGATAGTAAATGTTACTCAATGTGCGGGTGGTAGTGTAATTTTAGGTTTGTATGAAACTAGTACAGATTTGAAGAAAATTGGTATTATAAACGGTAAGGATATTACCACGGAAACCGCAATTGCTAAAATGATGTACTTGCTAGGTGAAGATTTATCTGAACTAGAATTTAAGCACTATTTTGAAACTTCTTTACGTGGTGAGATTAGTTAAATCACAAAAAATTCTATTAAAATAAATTGAAATTCTTAATAATGCATCAAAAAATAAAAGTTTTTCAACAAATACCGTTAATTTTTTTATTGTCCCAACATTTTTTTGTTAATTGGCAGTCTGAAAATAAGGGGTACTTGAGAAGTTATACAATCAAACACTAAAATCTTTGACATAATATCATTATTTTCGCAACATAAAAAATTTGTATTTTCAATACGTTAACTATTTTAAATTAATTATAAACAAAATGAAAAAAGCAGTAAATGTCCTTACTATTACAGGATTTATGTTCTTTGGAGCTATTCAATCAACTTTTGCTCAAGAAGCGACTTCAGAAGAAGCTCAAACATTCCACCAACAATTAAAACAACGTTTTATTGAAGGAGACCCAATGTTTATGGGAGTTGTATTAGTAACTCTAATTTTAGGATTAGCTATTGCAATAGAAAGAATCATCTATTTAAACATGGCTACAACTAATACAAAGAAATTAGTAGCTAAAGTTGATGACGCATTAAGTTCTGGAGGAGTTGAGGCTGCTAAGGAAGTTTGTAGAAACACTAAAGGACCTGTTGCTTCTATCTTTTACCAAGGTTTAGAAAGAGCTGACGAAGGAATTGACGCAGCTGAAAAAGCAGTAGTAGGATATGGTGGAGTACAAATGGGATTATTAGAGAAAAACATTTCTTGGATTTCTTTATTTATCGCATTAGCACCGATGTTAGGGTTTATGGGTACGGTAATCGGAATGATTTCTGCATTCGACTCTATTGCTGTTGCAAATGATATCTCTCCTGCGGTAGTAGCTGGTGGTATTAAGCAAGCATTATTAACAACGGTATTTGGTCTTATCGTAGCTATTATCTTACAAATCTTTTACAACTACATCGTATCTAAAGTAGATGGAATTGTAAACAACATGGAAGATTCATCAATTACTTTAATTGATTTATTAGCTAAATACAAAAAAAACTAATAACACATGAATAGTAGAGTATTAACCATATTAATTGCAGTAATCTCTGTAATAGGTTTTATCCTATTTGGTTTGATTGCAGCAGTTGATGCAGAAGATGCAGCAGCACTATCTGCAAAGGTATCACCGTTTATCACTTATTCTGTTGTGTTATTAATTGCTTCTATTGCAATTGCTGTTGTAGCATCGTTATTAGGAGTACTTAAAAACCCAGAAGCATTAAAAAAGACTTTATTAGGATTAGCTGCTTTAGTAGTTGTTTTAGTAATCTCTTATTTAGTTGCAGATTCAAAAGAAGTTATTGATGCTGAACAAGAAGTTATCGCAGCTGCGGGAAGTTCTGTTTCTAAGTTAACAAGTACTGGTATTTGGGCTAGTTTAGTCTTATTAGTAGTTGGAGGAGCATTCTTTATCTTCGATTTATTTAAAGGATTAATAAAATAATTTAATATGGCAAGAAGAGAAAACCCAGAAATTAATGCAGGTTCTATGGCTGATATAGCCTTCTTGCTACTTATCTTTTTCCTTGTAACAACCACTATGGATGTTGATTCAGGTATCTCTAAGAAATTAGCTGAGAAACCACCTAAGAATTATGATCCACCTAAAATTAAGGAAAAGAACATTTTCCAAATTAGTATCAACAGGAATAATGAATTATTCGTTGATGAAGGGGTAATGGAATTAAAAGATTTGAAAGAAGCTGCTGTTAAGTTTATTGATAATGGTGGTGGTGTTGGTAACCCAATGCCAGGAGCTACTAAAGGTGAGCAATGTGATTATTGTGGTGGTGAAAGAAACCCAGAATCATCTGATCACCCTAACAAAGCCATTATTTCTATTGAAAGTGATAGAGCTACAGAATATGGTACTTATGTTACTGTACAAAATGAATTACTTAGTGCTTATAAAGAATTAAGAAATAAACTTTGTCAGAAACGTTACGGTACTTCATTTACTGAGTTAGAAGAAGCTTACAAAAAGAGTGGTAATAAGAATAAGGCATTAGAAGCTAAGGTAAAAGATATAAAAGCTAGTTATCCTCAGATAATTACCGATCTTGATCCTACAGATGCTAAGTAATAACATTTAAAAACAGTAAATTATGTCTAAATTTAAAAAGAAAAAAACAGGGCAACCAGCGATTTCTACCGCTTCTTTACCTGATATTGTTTTTATGTTATTATTCTTCTTCATGGTAACGACGGTAATGAGAGAAACGAATCTAGAAATAGAAAGTCCTCGTTTACCTAGTGCTACAGAAGTTAAAAAACTAGAACATAAAAGTTTAGTAAGTACTATTTATGTAGGAAAAGCTAAGCAAACTGAAAAGTATGGTACTAGTTTTAATAGGATTCAATTAAATGATAAGATTGCAACGCCTGATGATATTCCTGCTTTTATCATGAATGAGCGTGAGCAAGTATCTGAAGAAGAGATTCCTTATATGACAACTTCTATCAAAGCTGATAAAGAATCTAATGTTGGTACTTTAACCGATATTCGTCTTAAATTAAGAGATGTTAATGCTCTTAAATTAAGTTTATCAACTCAAAAAGGAAGCAGTATCTCTAAATAAAAGCATACTATATAATTAATTAAGAAGAGCAATTGAAAAATTGCTCTTTTTATTTTTCCTATATTTCTTATTTTTATTCAATCAAAAGAATAATTGATCCAAACATAACTATTCACTTTCATGAAAATTCACTTAAAAAAATCACCTATTCTTATACTATTCTTTTTGGCTTTGAAATCTTATGCACAAATAGATTCTCTTAAAATAGGTGATAAATATTGGGAAGATCAATTATACTTAAGTTTGAGCTATGATATTTTAGATAAACAGCCTTCTGGAGCTTCTAAAAGCGGGTTTTCTTACAGTTTTTCTTTAGGGTACATAAAAGACATACCTTTACAAAAAAACGGGAAATTTGCTGTAGGAATTGGTACTGGTTATAGTTTTAATTCCTTTAATCATGGTTTACAAATAATCGACAACAACACAATACAATTAGCCAACAATATTACTTCTAATAAAATGTCTCTTCATAATATTGAATTTCCATTGCAGATTAGATGGAGAACTTCGGATGCTGTTACTTACTCATTTTGGAGACTTTATGGTGGCGTGAGATTTTCTTATAACCTGTCTAACAATTTTTCTTATTTAGATGAAAATAACGCTTCCTTTGAGTTTAGTAACATTGATATTTACAATAGATTTCAGTCTGGTTTAGAATTATCCGCAGGATATGGTGCTTTTAATTTATATGTTTACTATGGATTAACTTCCATATTTAAAGATGTCTCTATAAATTCTGAAACTGTAAATAGTAAAATTATGAAGTTTGGTTTAATTTTTTACTTACTGTAAAACGTAATACATTACTAATTGACTTGTAACACCTATTAAAAAACCCAAATAAACTTCTTTTGGTGTGTGCGCTTTAAGATACAACCTAGAAGTGCCTAAAAAGCCTGAAAGCAATATAAAAACAACTATTAAAGGTAATAACATTACATTATTTATTTGCTGATAGACTATAAAAAAGCCAACGGCACTTCCAATAGATAATAGATGTAAACTTGTTTTTGTCTTTGTAAAAAAAATAAAGTACACAATTATAAGTCCTAGTAAAGTTCCAAAAAACAAATATGAAAGTTCTCTAACACTAGAAAACTTGTAAAAAAACCTACCCAACAAAAGAAAAATACACATCATTGAAAACATTGGTATTTTTCGTTCTTGAATCGTTCTTACCTCAAAAGATTCAATTTTATTTACTGACTTAAGAAAAAACAATAACAATATTGGAATTGCATACGTAGCAATAAAAACAATAGACAGTAAATAAATTTGCTGTAACGCAGTTACTCTCATTGGTGAAATAAGAAAATAAATTAACACACCAATGGTAGGCATTAAAACTGGGTGTAATATTGTAGATATGAATTTATGCCAACGCATTTAAATTTCTTTTCTTAAACGTGCAACTGGTATATCTAATTGCTCTCTATACTTTGCTACGGTTCTTCTAGCAATTGGATAACCTTTCTCTTTTAATATTTTAGATAATTTCTCATCAGTTAAAGGTTTCTTTTTATCTTCTTCTGCAATTACGTTTTCTAATATTTTCTTAATTTCTCTTGTCGAAACATCTTCTCCTTGATCATTTTTCATTGACTCAGAAAAGAAATCTTTAATCAATTTAGTTCCATAAGGAGTGGAAACATATTTACTATTAGCTACACGAGATACTGTTGAAACATCCATCTTGATTTTATCAGCAACATCCTTTAAAATCATAGGTTTCAACTTTCTTTCGTCACCAGTTAAAAAGTAATCGTACTGATAATGCATAATTGCATTCATTGTAACTAAAAGAGTTTGTTGCCTTTGCTTTATTGCATCAATAAACCATTTAGCTGCATCAAGTTTTTGCTTAATAAACATTACAGCATCTTTCTGAGACTTACTTTTATCTTTAGAATCTTGATACCCCTTTAACATGTTATTATACTCTCTAGAAACATGTAATTCAGGTGCATTTCGTGAATTAAGAGTTAATTCTAGCTTGCCTTCAATAATTCGTATGGTAAAATCAGGAACAATTTGCTCTGCTATTTTATTATTTCCGGCATAAGAACTACCTGGTTTAGGATTAAGCTTAGAGATTTCTGTGTTTACTTCTTTTAATTCTTCTTCAGAAATATTAAACTTATCTAACAGTTTTTTGTAGTGTTTTTTCACAAAATGATCAAAAGCATTCTCTAAAACATTAATTGCTAATGATTTTGTTTTTGTAGGTGATTTTGATTTTAATTGAATAATTAAACATTCTTTTAAATCTCTTGCCCCTACCCCAATTGGATCTAAAGTCTGCACTACTGTCTTTAAAATTCTTTCAACAGTTTCCTCTTCAGTATAAACATTTTGAGTAAAAGCTAAATCATCTACAATGTCGATAATGTCTCTTCTTATATAACCGCTATCATCTATACTACCAACCAAAAACTCGGCTATACTTCTTTCTTGCTCATCAATTCTAAACGTATTTAATTGATTTTTTAAAGATTGATGAAATGTAGTACCAGCTGCATATGGCACTTGTTTTTCATCATCATCTGCTGCATAATTGTTAGATTGAGTTTTGTAACTAGGATATTCATCATCACTTAAATACTCGTCAATATTTATATCCTCAGCTTCAATTTTTTCATTCCCAGAATCATCATAGTCTACATCATTTTCTAAACTATCTTCAAAAGTCTCTTTCTCTTCTTTACCTGTATCTAAAGCAGGATTCTCTTCAATCTCTTGCTTCAAACGTTCTTCAAATGCCTGTGTAGGTAATTGAATCAGTTTCATTAACTGAATTTGTTGTGGAGATAGTTTTTGTAATAACCTTTGATGTAAACTCTGTTTTAACATAGTTACAAATATATGAATTCGGTAAAAATAAAATCGCCATTCTTTGAGGAATGACGATTAAAAATTTTATTTGTTTTGATTAAAATTCTGCGTTTTGAGGTGTTCTTGGAAAAGGTATCACATCTCTAATGTTACTCATTCCGGTTGTAAACAACACTAATCTTTCAAACCCAAGACCAAAACCTGAGTGTACTGCTGTACCAAACTTACGAGTATCTAAATACCACCATAGCTCTTTTTCATCAATATCTAAAGCAGCCATTTTCTCTTTTAATACATCTAAACGTTCTTCTCTTTGAGAACCTCCTACCATTTCTCCAATACCAGGGAATAAAACATCCATTGCTCTTACCGTTTTCTCATCTTCATTTAAACGCATATAAAATGCCTTAATATTAGCTGGATAATCAAATAATATTACCGGACATTTAAAATGCTTCTCTACCAAGAAACGCTCGTGTTCAGATTGTAAATCTGCTCCCCATTCGTCAATTGGAAACTGGAATTTCTTCTTTTTATTAGGCTTAGAATTTCTTAAAATATCAATTGCTTCAGTATATGAAACTCTTTTAAAGTTATTATCTACTACAAACTTTAAACGCTCAATAAGTCCCATTTCACTTCTTTCTAACTTAGGCTTTTTCTCTTCCTCTTTGGCAAAACGGTCATTTAAAAAAGCTAAATCATCTTCACAGTTATCTAAAACATATTTTAATACATACTTAATGAAATCTTCAGATAAATCCATGTTTGCATCTAAATCGTTGAATGCAACCTCTGGTTCAATCATCCAAAACTCAGCTAAGTGACGTGTTGTATTAGAGTTTTCGGCTCTAAAAGTAGGTCCAAAAGTATATACTTTACCAAGTCCCATTGCATAAGTTTCAGCCTCTAATTGTCCAGAAACGGTTAAGTTTGTTTGCTTACCAAAGAAATCTTGTGTGTAATCTATTTCTCCCTCTTCGTTTAAAGGTGCCTTGTTTGCTTCAAAGTTTGTTACTTTAAACATCTCTCCAGCCCCCTCTGCATCAGAACCTGTAATAATTGGTGTATTTACATAGTAAAAACCATTTTGTTGAAAATATTGGTGTACTGCAAAAGAAAGTGCTGAACGTACACGCATAATTGCACTAAACGTATTGGTTCTTACACGTAAATGCGCTTGTTGTCTTAAAAATTCTAAAGAATGTTTTTTAGGCTGTAAAATTGTTTTTGAAACTTCATCAGGATCAGCATCTCCTAAAATTTCAACACTGCTAACCTGAATTTCTACATTTTGACCTTTTCCTTGGCTCTCAACTAAAGTTCCTTTTACACAAACAGCTGCACCAGTAGTTATTCTTTTTAATAAATTATCATCCGTATTTTCAAAATCTACTACACACTGAATATTCTTGATAGTAGACCCATCATTTAAGGCTATAAAACGCTTACTTCTAAACGCTTTTACCCATCCTTTAACAGTAACTTCTTGTAAAAATTTATCCGAACTTAATAATTCTTTTACGCTGCTTGTTTTCATATTAGTTTAAAATTGAAACGCAAATATAATTTTTTAAGAATAATTGAACAATTTTGAGAGGTTATGAATACATAATTTATCATACGTTAACTTTACGGAAGCCTAATTGACTGTATTGAAATAGATTTGTAGATTTGCAATAAAAAATATGTCTGAATTATTAAAAGCTTATGATAGCTATGGAGAGCTGGAGCGCGGTCCGCTTTTTACTTTTTATTTTAATGCTTTTCCTTCTGAATTGGTTTTTGAAGCTCCTTTAAAGGAAACAAAAGCAAATATGAATAACGTATTAAAAATCTTAGATCTTTCTACTGATGAATATAGCATTCTAACAAAAAATTGGAAAACTGAAGATACAGCGAATGCCGATTTTAGTGAAGATTATGTGTATCAAATATTTTATAAAGGAATTGAGAAAAAAGTAATGATTCGAGTTACTTTAAACAACAACACCTTAAAAGTTGAATTCATTTACGAAGCTAATGATACTGAATCTGAATCTTGGATAATTAACAAAAATCATCTGCTAAGACAACAATTAGGAATAAAAAAATCACCTTCGTTTAAAGTTTTAACACGATCTGGCTCTTATTATGAGACAGAAGATGTAAAAACAGATTATATGGAATTGGATTTAAAAGGAAAATATAATGAAGATTTCATGCCTATCCACTCCAAAATATCTGATGCAATAACACATAAAAAATCAGGACTTATTTTATTGCATGGTATACCTGGTACAGGAAAAACTAGCTATATAAAAGGACTTATATCGAAATATGTAAAATCTAATTTCATTTTTGTTCAAAATGAGTTTATCAACAATTTATTAGATCCTGATTTTATTTCTTTTTTACTAAAACAAAGAAATTGTATTCTTGTTATAGAAGATGCTGAAAAAGTAATTACAAGTAGAGAGCAAATGAAAAACGAATCTGTTGTTTCTACCTTATTACAGTTAACCGATGGGTTATTTAGTGATTATTTAAAAATTAAAGTAATTTGTACTTTTAATACTCATTTATCTAAAATAGATACTGCTTTAATGCGTAAAGGAAGAATGATTGCTATGTATGAGTTCAAGCCACTGAGCATTGATAAAACAAATAATTTACTTACATCTATGGGAGTTGATATTTCTGAAGAAGAACTTACTATTGCTGACATTATAAATTATGAAGCTGAATATTTTGAGAAGAAAAACAATAAAATAGGTTTCTAAACATTATTTACATAAACAAAAAAAGCACACTTTATTCAAAAGTGTGCTTTTTTATTAGGTAATAGATTAATTATGGATTTGGAGTTAAAATAGTTAACTCAAAAACAATATAATTAGATCTTGATCTTTCGTTACAAGGAGACACTTGGTAAACTTCTGCTTGAATATTCCAAACTGGTCCAGTAGTATTAATTATGTTATTGATCATATTTTGAATATCATCTTCATAATTATCACAATTAACATCTCCGTCTCCATCTACGTAATAAGAAATTGCAGCTAAAGTTGTAGTTGTGTAAAATCCACCAAATGGAGGCACAGGATAAGTTATACAATTATTAGCATAACGTAAAAATTCTGCAGTTGATTCTCTAGAACACTCTGCATCTGAATCTAAACTACAACTACTTTTTGTAATTGAAACTCCGTTATCAAAATCAGCAATTTCTTGCTCAGTAGCTTGTCTCTTTTCTGTAAAAACTCCTAATAAAGGTTCAATTTCAGAAAAATTAGCTTCTGTGATTTCACTTGATGTTTTAGGCTCTTCTTGTTGGTCATTACAAGCTGTAATTGCTAATATTAAAGCAGTTACTCCGATAATAAAATTGATTCTTTTCATTTTAAAATAGTTATGGTTAATTAACACATCAAAATTATAAAACAAAAACAAGCAACGAATAAACAGATTGTTAAGTCATTTAACACAATCAATTAGTTTTAAGTTAATTAAATGTGAGATAAACTTTTAAATTAAGTAACATTTAGATAAAACAAAGCGCCCTTTTTATTAAAAAAGGACGCTTATATTAGTTTATTTATTATCAATAAATTAAATACTGATATTATTTATTCTTTTGATCTTCCTTTGGTGGGAAAATTTTAAAGTTTGTTTCTTTTAAAACCTTCTGATTAGCTATTTTCTTTTCAAAAGAAAGTAATAAAGATGGCAACAATAATAAATTAGAAACCATTGCTAATAAAAGTGTAACAGATACCAATCCTCCAAGAGCTATTGTTCCTCCAAAACTAGAAACTGTGAACACTAGAAATCCAAAGAATAATACAATAGAGGTATAAAACATACTAACTCCTGTTTCTTTTAAAGCTGCATATACGGCAGGCTTTACTTTCCAGTTATTAGCTAATAATTCTTGTCTATATTTTGCTAAAAAGTGTATTGTATCATCTACAGAAATACCAAAAGCAATACTAAACACTAAAATTGTTGATGGTTTTATAGGAATATCAAAGAATCCCATTAAACCTGCTGTCATTAAAAGTGGTAACATGTTTGGAATTAATGATATTAGAATCATTTGTGGTGATCTAAACATCCAAGCCATAAAAATAGAAATCAATAAAATGGCTAACGATAAAGAGATTACCAAATTCTTAATTAAGTAATTTGTTCCTTTTAAAAACACAAGTGCCTTTCCTGTCATAGAAACTTCAAACTTACCATCAGGAAATTGCGTTTTAATAACTGCATTTAATCGATCTTGAATAATATCCATCTTATCCGTTCCAATATCTTTCATAAATGTCGTTATACGAGCATATCTACCAGTACTATCAACAAAGTTAGATAACATACCTGAATCATTCGCTGAGTTTTTAGTATATGAAAATATATAACTCTTCTCTTGTCCTGTAGGTAATTGATAATATTTTGGATTACCATTATAGTAAGCCTGCTTTGAATATTTAACTAAATTATTTACAGAAATTGGTTTTGATAACTCTGGAAAAGTTTCTATGGTTTCAATTAACTTTTCCATTCTCTTAAGAGTAGATAGCTTCATTACTCCTTTCTCTTTCTTAGTATCAACCAAAATTTCTAAAGGCATAATACCTCCAAATTCAGATTCAAAGAACTTAATATCTTTATAAAACTGTTTTGTTTTTGGCATGTCTTCAATTAAACTACCAGAAACCCTTATTTGGTAGAGCCCAATCATACTTAAAATGATAATGACTACAGTTGTGATGTAAATAGAAATTCTTTGTGCTTTAACCATTCTTTCCATCCAGTTCACCACATTTTCCATCCATCTTTTTTCAAGATGATTTAAATGCTTTTTCTGTGGAAGTGGCATAAAACTATATAAAATAGGAATGATTAATAATGCTAGAATAAAAATACTTACAATATTAATAGATGCTAAAATACCAAACTCACGTAATAACTGACTTTTAACAAAAACAAAAGTTGCAAAACCAGAAGCAGTGGTAATGTTAGTCATTAAAGTAGCATTTCCAATTTTAGAAATAACACGCTGTAAAGATTTTGCTTGATTCCCGTGCTTTTTTACTTCTTGCTGATATTTATTAATTAAGAAAACAGCATTAGGTACTCCAATTACAATAATTAGAGGTGGAATTAGAGCAGTTAATACTGTTAGTTCATAACCTAACAATCCAATAAATCCAAACGCCCATATAACTCCTACTCCTACTACTAAAAGAGTAATAAAAGTTGCTCTAAATGATCTGAAAAAGAAAAAGAAAATAATAGCAGTAATTAACAAAGCTCCTAAAACAAAAAGCATCATTTCATCTGCTATATTCTTAGAGTTTAAAGTTCTAATGTAAGGCATACCAGATACCCTAACTTGTAAGTCGTTAGCTTTTTCAAACTCTTCTATTTTAGGTATTAATACTTGCTCTATAAAATCAGCTCTTTTAGGCGTATTAACAATATCTTTATTTAGATAAATTGCTGTTTGTAAAGTACCTTCTCCGTTATAAAGAATATTTTCATAAAAAGGTAATTTTTCAAATAACTGTTCTTTAATCTTCTCTATTTCTTTTTGCTCAGAAGGCGTTTTATCAAAAAGGGGAGAAATGACAAACTTTCTCTTTTTTCTATCAGCTTTTAACTTCTTTATATCTGCAATAGAAACTGTAAAATCAACTTCCTCAGACTCATCTAAATCTCTTGCTATATTGTTCCAAGCATTAAACTTATCTACAGAAAAAATAGTACTATCCTTAACTCCTAATATTATTAAATTCCCCTCTTCACCGAAGATTTCAAGAAATTTATCATACTCAATATTTACTGGATGGTTACTCGGAAGTAGGTTTGCTTCTGAATAAGAAAAACGAATGTGCTTAGTTTGAGTGACTAATGAAGCAGTTATCAAAACAATAATAGCTAACACCAAATAGCGGTTTCTTAAAATAAATCCTGCGATCTTAGTCCAAAAAGTCATTTAAAAAATTTTTGCAAAGGTAATTTAAAAAGGGAAAATAACTAAAAAAAAGAGTGTTCTAAAAAACACTCTTTTTTCTAAAGTTTTGTGGGTGAATTATACAGTCATAATTTCTTTCTCTTTAACAGAGAATTTCTCATCGATCTGCTTCACATAATTATCAGTTAAAGTTTGAATTTCAGCTTCTGCATTTTTCTTCATATCATCAGAAGCATCTAACTTTTTAATATCGTTGTTAGCATCTTTACGTGCATTTCTAACTCCAACTTTAGCATTTTCAGCTTCAGCTTTCGCTTGCTTAGCAAGGTCACGTCTACGCTCTTCAGTTAATGGTGGTACATTAATTATAATGTTTTCACCATTGTTCATAGGATTAAAACCTAAGTTAGCTATCATAATAGCCTTCTCAATTTCTTGAAGCATGTTTTTTTCCCATGGTTGAATAGCAATAGTTCTAGCATCTGGTGTGTTTACATTTGCGACCTGCCCTAATGGTGTTTGAGAACCATAATAGTCTACTTGAACATTTGCTAACATTGCAGGAGAAGCTTTTCCTGCTCTAATACTCCTTAACTCTTTCTCTAAATGAGAAATAGCACTATCCATTGCTTCTTTTGTAGTATCTAAAATAAAATCGATTTCTTCGGTCATTTCTTTTAGTATTTAATTATTCGTATGTAATACGACTTATTCGTGATCAACTATTGTTCCAATTGGCTCTCCAGAAACTAATTTTAATAAGTTTCCGTTGGTATTCATATCAAAAACAATAATTGGTAATTTATTTTCTTCACTTAAAGTAAAAGCAGTCATATCCATTACCTTTAATCCTTTTTGAATTACGTCTTTAAAAGTAATAGTTTCAAATTTAACTGCGTTTTCATCTTTTTCAGGATCTGAAGTATAGATTCCATCTACACGAGTTCCTTTTAAAATAGCATCTGCATTAATTTCTATTGCTCTTAATACTGCTGCTGTATCTGTTGTAAAATATGGATTACCAGTTCCAGCTCCAAAAATAACAACTCTTCCCTTTTCTAAATGTCTATTTGCTTTTCTTTTTATATATGGTTCAGCTACTTGTTTAATTTCAAGAGCTGTCTGCATTCTTGTAATAACTCCCTCATCTTCTAAAGCACTTTGTAAAGCTAACCCGTTAATACAAGTTGCTAACATTCCCATATGGTCTCCCTGTACTCTATCCATTCCGTTAGCAGCACCAGATACACCTCTAAAAATATTACCTCCTCCAATTACTATGGCTACCTCAATACCTTTATCTACAACCTGCTTAATTTCAAGTGCATATTCTTTAAGTCTTTGTGGATCTATTCCGTAATCGCGGTCACCCATAAGAGCCTCTCCGCTTAATTTTAAAAGTATTCTTTTGTATTGCATAGTGTTATTGAAAGTTGTGCAAATATACAAAGTATTAGTTATAAAAAAAGATCATCATAACCATAATACTAAACCATATAATCTTGATTAAATATTGACTACACATAGTCAATTTAGTATGTATTTTTTATATAAAACTTTAAAAACCAACGCTTTATTTTTATTAGTTTTGCATTCAAACCCCTAATTATAAATCATTTATGAAAATATTTCAAAAAGCTTCACAAAAACGCTACTGACAATAAAACTTTATTTTTCAGTAGATTCTTGATTTTTATAAAAAATAATTGAGTAATAATAACATCATATACCATTATTTAATATTGGTAGTGATACGACCTGTAATTTGCCTAATAATTTTTTAATGTTTGTGCTTTCTTTTAAAAGTAAGCACTAATCGCTTACGCTCTACTCTCTGGAAGTGTTCAAAGTTCCAATACTTATTTTTTTATGGAATATGCAACATTCACAACCAGTTAGCGTTATTATCTGCAATATAACCCAATAAACTACCCTTAAAATGAAAAAAATTAAAAATCATTTTCTTAGATGCTTGGTTTTATCCATGCTCTTAATTACTCAATTGTCTCATGCGCGAGACATCTATGTTTCAAAAAAAGGAAAAGACTCCAATAATGGAAGTTCATCTGCACCTTACTTAACCATTCAAAAAGCTTCTTCTGTAGCCCAACCAGGAGATGTTATTATTATTGGAGCAGGAACCTATGAAGAAGTTGTTAGACCAGCTAGATCAGGAAGTGCTGGTGCACCAATTGTGTACACTTCTAAACCTGGAGAAAAAGTAATCGTTACTGCTATGCAAGCTTTAAGTGGCTGGCAAAAAGACAATGGATCTATTTATAAAACGAAAGTTAACTGGGATCTTGGTCAAGAAAACTTCATCTTAAATGGCAACACTGCTATGGACTTAGCTAGATGGCCAGATAATACCGATGGAGATCCTTTTACTTTAAATTCTAAAAGAAGTAAAGGTGGAAGTGATGGAAATGCTATTAACGCTTTCTTACTTTCGAATGAATTACCTAAGAAAGTTAAAAACTGGAAAGACGGTGTTGTTTTTTTCTACGGAGATAGACCTGGTTCTGGTTGGATTGCTTGGAAGGCATACATCACCAGTGGATCTTCTGGAAGAATTAATTTTAAATTAGACAAAAACCCTCAGTGGATTAGAACTTTTCACCCACCTAAAGACGGTGGTGATTTTTATATTGAAGGATTAAAAGACATTCTTGATTATAAAAATGAATGGTGGTTTGATAAAAACACTAAAGAATTATTTGTGTATATGGATGGTGGTCAAATACCAGCTAACAAGCAAATAAAAATGAGAAGAAGAACTTTAACTGTAGATTTATCTAGTAGAAATTACATTGAAGTTAAAAATTTAGCTGTTTTAGGAGGAGAAATTAGAATGAACAACAACTCTAAAAACAACAGAATTTACGGAGTTTCTTCTTTCTACGGAAATCATACTGTTGGTGTACAAAAAGGATTTAGTGCAAACAAACAAAGTATACTACTAGAAGGTAGTAATAATGTTGTTGAAAAATGTGAAATCGCATTTGGAGCTGCAAATGGAATTAAAATAGGAGGAAATAATAATAAAATATTAAATTCTCGTATTCACGATTTTAACTATTTAGGTTCTTATGATGCCCCTATAAATGCACGTGGAGGAAAAAACTCTACTTTTAAAGGAAATACTATTTTTAGAGGAGGAAGAGATGGTGTACAGTTTTTTAACAACAACAGTGTTTTTGAATATAATGATGTTTCTTATAGCAATTTAATTAATGATGATTGTGCTTTACTTTATACTGTGGGCGGACCTCATTACGGAGAAATTCACCATAACTGGTTTCATGATGCTCAAGGTAGAGGAAAACTTAAAAAAGCTGCTGGTATTTATTTAGACAATGATGCTGAGGCTTTTTCTGTTCATCATAATGTGGTTTGGAATGTTGAATGGACGAACATTCAAATTAACTGGGATGGAAAAGATATTGATATTTTTAACAACACTTTTGTTAAAGCCGAAGGTGGTACTATGGGGGCATGGCATAAAGCTGGCACCAAGTTTACGAATGTTAAAGTTTGGAATAATATCACTGACAGAAAAGTAACAGATCAGGCAGGTAATCAAGAAACGGAAGTTACTTGGGAACCACAAGCAAACAAACAAAATAACTTAATCGATAAAAACTCTTTTGTAAATCATGCTAATAACAACTTCAAACTTAAGCCTAATGCTAAAGCAATTGATTACGGTAGAGTTATAAATGGAATTACAAATGGTTTTAAAGGGAAAGCTCCAGATGTAGGTGCATATGAATTAGGTGATAACTGGAAACCAGGAATTAATTGGAATGCAAATCTAGGTCCTACAGGTTTAGGTTGCTACGGGTTACCCGGAGAACCATGTAATGATCCTGGTACACCTACAGATGATAGAGTTGATGCTAATTTAGCTGATGGAGTTTACTTCATTCAAGATATTTCTGAAAAAATTAGAATCAATAGTCCTAACGGAAGAACTGTAAATACAGCTAACACTTCAAATGACAGTGCTAAGTGGGAAATCAAAAAAACAGGTAATTACTACACTATTAAAAATCTAAGAAACAATGAATATTTAGAAGTTCCTTATGCTGCCTGTAACAAAAATGATACTACCGAAAATCCTAACATTAATTTAGGAACGTATAACAGTACTGAAGGTAATCACCAGAGATGGTTTATTACAAAGTTAGGTGAAGACTTTTTCTTACAACCTTTACATTGTGAAAAAGTAATCGATAGAAATAACGGAAACCCAATGCATTTATGGGAATATTTCAAAGGAAATAAAAATCAAAATTGGAGAATTGTTAGTGCAGAAGAAAAATGTTCTGCAGACACTGTAATTACTAATGTAAAAGTAAGAGATTCTCAAGAGAATTCTTTAACTGTAAGTTTTGACAATGCTAATGCTGTGAACACTTATGAACTTAGAGCTTGGCCAAAAGGTCAGTTTACAGGAAACATTAACACTCCTGCTGCTACAGCTTACAAATCAGGTAACACTTCGTCTTTAACTGTTGATGGATTACAATCTGGAGTAGCGTATACACTAGTATTACGTGCTATTTGTTCAAGTGGAGCTACTTCTAAATTAGTTGAAATAAACGGGACTACCGTTGATAATACTCCTGCTGTTGATACTGTAAGTTTTACAAATGCTCCTACTACTGTTGAACCGGCATCTTCATACACATTTAACATTAACTATGAAGCTTCAGATAATCGCGAAATCATCGTTCAATTCTGGACTGCCACTAGTTGGGTAGCTCAAAACAAAGCTTCAGTTACAAAAGGAAAAGGAAATGTTTCTGTTACTGTTATTTTACCTTCAACTTCTGTTCAAGGAAATGGATATATATTTAAAACTCACATTAGACCTGTAGGAGCTTCATGGCAAGAAGCTTTAGATAACGATCAAATAAATAACGTTACTGTTAAAGTAAAACAGATATTGTCTGACGGTAGTTATTATTTAGAATCTAGTCAATTAAACCAACGATTAACTGCTAGGTTATCAGACAATCATAATAGTAGAATGATAAACCCTAACAACGAAAAAAATCAACAATGGTTATTTACACATATATCAAATGATGTTTACACAATTAAAAATGTTGGTACGAATAGATACTTAGAAGTTCCTTTTGCTAAATGCACTAATGGATCAAATGTAGCTACTTGGTCTGATGATCAAGATTCTCATAAAAAATGGAAAATTATTAAAAACGGAAACAGTTTCTATAATTTAACTCCTATGCATTGTGAAACAAGAGCTTTAGATAGAGCTGCTGGTGCTTCAAATGCAAATGTTTTAATTTGGGATTTAAGCGCTGATAATGGTAATCAAAAATGGAGAATTAAACCTCTAATTGTAACTAAAGCTAGCAAAACTGATATTGTTAACAATGAGAATGAGATAAATAAACTTCAAGCTTACCCTGTACCTTTTAAAAGTTACTTAAGATTAAAGAACAACAATTCTTTATTAGGTACAACTATTAAATTAATAGACTTGGAAGGTAAAGAAGTATATCAAAATACAATTAAAGAAGATACTTTTAACACAGAAATTACGATCAATAACATAGAAGCAGGTATGTATTTTATGCACGTAATTAATGAAGAAGGAACAAAAGTTCAAACAATCATTAAAAAGTAACATAAACTTCTTATTTTTTCAATGCATCATTTTTAAATAAAATGATGCATTGTCTTTTATTACAGCATAATAATCCCCTTGAAATAGTGTTTATTATGTAAATCAAACTATTTAATTCCTAAAGATGTTTAATACAAATACCCTAAATTTTTCATTCTCCCTTTTAAAAAAGAGATTAACATTTATAACACTCATTTGTGTTCAAGTACTACTTGCAAAAGAAATTCATGTTTCAAAAACAGGAAATGATTCAAATGCAGGTTCAGCATCATCTCCTTTTAAAACCATTTCTAAGGCTGCCTCTATAGCTGAACCAGGAGACATTGTTATCATTCATGAAGGTGTTTATGAAGAAATACTAAAACCTAATAAATCTGGAACAGCGGGTAACCCAATTACTTTTAAAGCCAAACAAGGCGATAAAGTTGTAATTACTGCTATGCAAAAACTTAATAATTGGTCCTTAGATAGTGGAAACATATATAAAACAACAATAGATTGGGATCTTGGACAAGAAAACTTTTTATTGAATAAAGATACTGCTATGGATTTAGCTCGTTGGCCAAACAATGAAGATGGTGTAGTTTTCACTTTAAATTCTATTAGAAATGATGGTGGTAGCGATTCCAACACCATTAATAATGCTTTCTTAACTTCTTCTCAAATTCCTAATATTGATTGGACAGGTGGTACTGTCTTTTTTTATGGTGATAAACCTGGCTCTGGATGGATTGCTTGGAAAGAGTTTATTACAAGTAGTTCTAATGGTCGTGTAAATTTTAATTTAGATAAAAATCCTACTTGGATTAGAACTTTTCATGCTCCAGCAGATAAAGGAGATTTTTACTTAGAAGGTGTGAAAGGAGCTTTAGATTATCAAAATGAATGGTGGTTTGACAAAAACACTTCTGAAGTATTTGTAATCATGCCTGGTGGCGTAGCCCCCGTAAATAATGAAGTTCAAATGAGAAAGAGAACTACTACTATTGACTTATCTGGACGTAGTTTTATTCATATAGAAGAGTTAGCTGTGTTTGGAGGTGAAATAAAAATGAATAACAGCTCAAAAAATAACAGAATTTTTAAGGTGTCTTCTTTCTATGGAAATCACATTTTAGGAGTACAAAGAGGATTTAGTGCCAATAAACAAAGTGTTTCTTTAAACGGAAATAACAATATTATTGAACAATGTGAAATTGCTTTTGGTGCTGCTAATGGTATTAAAGTAGTTGGATCTAACAATAAAATTTTAAACTCAAGAATTCACGATTTCAACTACATCGGTTCTTATGATGCACCAATTAATGCAAGAGGTGGAGATAACACAGAGTTTACTGGAAATACAATTTATAGAGGAGGAAGAGACTGTGTACAGTTTTTTAATAACTCTAGTGTGTTTTCATTTAACAATGTATCTGAAAGTAATTTAATTGCTGATGATTGTGCGCTTTTATACACTGTAGGTGGTCCTCATAACGGTGAAATTCACCACAATTGGTTCCATGACACTAATGGTAGAGGAAGACTTAAAAAAGCTGCTGGAATTTATTTAGATAACGATGCAGAGGCTTTTTCCGTACATCATAATGTTATTTGGAATACTGAGTGGAGTGGTGTTCAAATAAACTGGGATGGAAAAGATATTAATGTATACAACAATACATTTTGGAATAACTCTGACGAAATGGGAGCATGGCACAAAGATGGTACTGCTTTTACCAATGTTAAAGTATGGAATAATTTAGGTTTTGAAGGAGAATGGGAACCACAATCAGACAAACAAAATAATATGGTAGCTACTACTAGCTTTTTTACCAATGTAAATACAGGCGACTTTTCCCTTGTTTCTGGAGCTGGTGCAATTGATGGTGGAAAAATAATTGCTGGTATTACTGATGGTTATATTGGTAGCGCTCCTGATATAGGTGCGTACGAGTTTGGAAAAACGAATTGGGTACCTGGTATTAATTGGAATGCTGAACATGGTCCTGCAGAAAAATGCTACAACTTACCAGGAGAAGTTTGTACTTCAAATACCTTAAGTACTAACGAAGAAATTATAGCAAAAAGAGAGCAATTTATTGTGTATCCAAATCCTGTAGCTAATATTTTAAAATTTAAGAATGTAAAAGATTCTGATTCTCATAAAATAAATATATATACCATTTTAGGTAAAAAAGTTAGCGAAACAGACGTTAATAGCTCTGTAAACGAAATATCAGTAGCAAATCTTTCTAAAGGAATTTATATTCTATCTATTGATGGTAAAAACAAACTGAAGTTTATCAAAAAGTAATCCTAAAAACTTTAAAACATAAAAAAGCGGTGATTATTACTAATCACCGCTTTTTTTTATAATATATAAGATTGTCTTATTATCCTAAAGTAACTCTTACGAATTTTTCAACTCCTACTCCACCGTATGAATCAACATACTCTCCAACAGTTTTCTTTTCGTCTTTGATATACTTTTGATCTAATAAACATTGTTCTTGATCTAAAGTAGTGTTATCAGAAATGAATCTTTCCATTTTACCTGGTAAAATTCTATCCCAAATTTGCTCTGGTTTTCCTTCAGCTTTTAATTGCTCTTTAGCAGCCTCTTCAGCTTTAGCTAAAGCTTCATCAGTTAATTGTAACTTAGATACAAACTGAGGAACATTCTTTAATGTTTTACCTAAACGTACTAACTCTTCGTTATCTTTAACGATAGCAGCAATTCTAGCTTCAGTTTCAGCTTCAACAAACTCAGGTGTAAAATCTTTATAAGATAAAGTTGTAGCACCCATAGAAGCAACTTGCATAGCTAAATCTTTAGTTAAAACATCAGCATTGTCAACTTTTTCGTTTAAACCAACAATAGCAGAAATTTTACCAACGTGAGTATAAGCACCAACGTAAGGAGCCTCAACTCTTTCGAAAGAAGGAATCTCAATTTTCTCTCCGATAACTCCAGTTTGCTCTATTAACTTCTCAGCAACAGTAACACCACCGAAATCAGCAGCTAAAAATTCTTCTTTAGTTTTATGATTGATTGCAATGTCAACAAACTGCTGAGCTAATTCTTTATAAGAATCATTCTTAGCAACGAAATCAGTTTCACAAGCTAAAACGATAGCAACACCATAAGTATTGTCATCACTAATCTTAGCTATAGCAACTCCTTCTGATGAATCACGATCCGCTCTTTTTGCAGCTATCTTTTGTCCTTTCTTACGTAAGATTTCAATAGCTTTATCAAAGTTACCTTCTGCTTCTACTAAGGCATTTTTACAGTCCATCATTCCTGCACCAGTAGTCTCTCTTAATTTTTTTACGTCTGCTGCGCTAATTTTTGACATTTTTGTTTGTTTTTTTAGTTGTATTAATTATTACAATGATAGTATAAAATAAAGGTTTCAATGTAATGAAACCTTTAAATATTTTTACTTAGCCTCTTCTTTTTTAGGCTCTTCTTGCTTTGCTGCAACTTCTTTTTCAGCTTTTGCCTTTTCTTTGTCAGCTTTTCTATCAGCTAAACCTTCAGCAATTGCTTCAGTTACATAAGACAATACTTTATCAATAGATTTAGAAGCATCATCATTTGCAGGAATTACATAATCAATTGGTCTTGGATCAGAATTTGTATCAACCATTGCAAAAATTGGAATATTTAATTTTTGCGCCTCAGCTACAGCAATATGCTCTTTCTTAATATCGATAACAAATAATGCACCTGGTAAACGAGTCATGTCAGAAATAGAACCTAAGTTTTTCTCTAACTTCTCACGTTGACGGTTAATTTGTAATTTTTCTCTTTTAGATAATGCATCAAAAGAACCATCTTGCTTCATTCTATCAATAGAAGCCATTTTCTTAACAGCTTTACGGATAGTTACAAAGTTTGTTAACATACCACCTGGCCATCTTTCAGTGATGTAAGGCATGTTTACAGATTTTGCTTGCTCAGAAACGATATCTTTAGCTTGCTTCTTTGTAGCTACAAATAAAATCTTACGTCCTGAGTTAGCTATCTTTTGTAACGCTGCTTTAGCCTCGTCAATTTTAGCTGAAGTTTTATACAAATCGATGATGTGAACACCATTACGCTCTGTATAAATGTATGGAGCCATGTTTGGATTCCACTTTCTAGTTAAGTGACCAAAGTGTACTCCATTTTCTAATAATTCTTGAATGTTTGCCATTTTAATAAATGTGTTTACGTTCTGTTTTCGCAATAGTTCAGTAGGTATTTACGTCTAAACTATTTAGATACTAAACTGTTAATGAAAATTTTAATTTATAAATAACAGTCTCGAAGCTTTTCTTGATACAAAAGATAAAAGAATAAAGATAAGAGACATATATCTCGACTCTTGATTCTCGTATCTCTTCTCTGAAATATTAACGCTTAGAGAACTGGAATTTCTTACGTGCTTTCTTCTGACCGAATTTCTTACGTTCAACCATTCTAGGATCACGAGTTAATAAACCGTGAGGTTTTAATACTGGCTTGTTTTCTTCGTTAATTGCTACTAAAGCTCTAGTAATAGCTAAACGAATAGCTTCTGCCTGACCTGTTACTCCACCTCCGTATACATTTACTTTAATATCGTAAGCCTCTAAGTTTTCTGTTAACATTAAAGGTTGTCTTACTTTATACTGTAAAGTTGGTGTTGTAAAGTAGTTGTTTAATTCTCTTTTGTTTACTGTGATGTTTCCACTTCCTTCAGAAACATATACACGAGCAACTGCTGTTTTTCTTCTACCTATTTTGTGAACTGTTTCCATTATTTAAGATCGTTAAGGTTAATAGTTTTTGGCTTTTGAGCTTCTTGTTCGTGCTCAGCACCTGTATAAACATATAAATTTCTGTATAAAGCGCTACCTAATTTGTTTTTTGGTAACATTCCTTTTACTGCTTTTTCGATTAATCTTGTAGGATCTTTTTCGAAAACTTCTTGTGCAGTAAGCGATCTTTGTCCACCTGGGTAACCTGTGTGACGTAAGTAAGTCTTGTTAGTCCACTTGCTTCCAGTTAAATTGATTTTTTCAGCGTTGATGATAACAACATTGTCTCCACAATCTACGTGAGGAGTAAAATTTGGCTTGTGTTTACCTCTAATAAGTTTTGCAACTTTAGAAGCTAAACGACCCAATGACTGCCCGTCCGCATCAACTAAAACCCACTCCTTGTTTACAGTTGCTTTGTTAGCTGATACTGTTTTGTAACTTAATGTGTTCATACACGATTTAGTTTTTGTCTTAATTATTAAAATATAAATTTTCCTTAAAAAAGGAGTGCAAATTTACAATTATTTATTTTACTGACAAATAGATCGTTACTTTTATTTACTTATCTAAATGATTTTTCATTTAAACACCTAAAAAGCAACATAAAATTACGAAAAAAGATAGAAATATACTTTTAAGCTTTTTTTTGACCTCAGTATTACTTTTATCACAATGAAACCTTTACACTTTAACAATTAATTGATTTTTTCAAAATAAATTAACAAATAGTTAAGAAAAAACTGCTCTACTTTTGACAAGGCGAACAAAACTAACTAATGAAAAAAATATTCCCACTATTTACAGTTATCTTTTTAACTAGTTCTTTTTCATTTTCTCAACAAGAAACTAACGTTAAAAAAAAGATTTATACAACAAATAAAGCTGATAAAATTCCTGTGATTGACGGAAGTATTGATGATGAAGCTTGGAATATTGTAGATTGGGGTACTGACTTTGTTCAAAAATCTCCTGAAGAAGGAGTTGCGCCTACCTATCAAACCAAATTCAAAATTATATACGATAGCAAATATTTATATGTTGCTTTAAGAGCTTATGATGATGAGCCTGACAAAATTGAACAACGACTCACAAGAAGAGATGGTTTTGCTGGTGATCGTATTAATGTAATTATTGATAGTTATTTTGACAAAAGAACAGCCTTTGTTTTTACTGTTACTGCTGCCGGAGTTAAAGGTGAAGAATTTGTAACTCAAAATGGTCAGAATTGGGATATTAGCTGGAACCCTATTTGGTATACTAAAGCTAAAATTGATGATAAAGGATGGACAGCTGAGATGAAAATACCTTTTAGTCAGTTGCGATTTGGAGATAGTAAAGAACAAATTTGGGGTTTAAACTTAAATAGAACTTTTTTTAGAACAAACGAGCGTTCTTTGTGGCAACGTATTCCAAACAATGCTGCCGGATTTATTAGTGAAGCTGGTGAATTACATGGATTGATCGATTTAAAGTCTCAAAAGCAATTAGAAATACAACCTTTTGTTCTTTTAGCTCAAGACTTTTTCCCAAAAGAAGAAGGTAATCCTTTTAAAGATGGATCTGATTTCTCTTTCAATGGTGGTTTAGATGCTAAAATTGGAATTACAAATGATTTAACACTTGATGTAACTATCAATCCTGATTTTGGTCAGGTAGAAGCAGATCCTGGAGCAATTGTGTTAGATGGCTTCAACGATATCTTTTTCCAAGAGCAACGACCGTTCTTTGTTGAAAACAAAAACATATTCGATTTTAGAGTAGGCGGTTCCGATAATGTATTTTACAGTAGAAGAATTGGTAGATCTCCTCAAACTTCTGCTAGTTTGAATGACAATGAATTTGCTGATGTACCAGAGAACAGTACTATTTTAGGAGCTGCAAAGTTCTCGGGAAAAACCAAAGACGGATGGTCAATTGGTATTTTAGAAACTATTACTGACAATGAATATGCAACAATAGATAATAATGGCGAAAGAAGAGAAGAATTAATAGAACCATTGACTAATTACTTTGTTGCTAGAGCTCAAAAAGACTTTAACGATCGTAAATCTTATATTGGAGGTATTTTCACTACTACCAACAGAGATTTACAAAACATTACTACCTTACACAAATCTGCTTATTCTGGTGGTATCGATTTTAGACATGAATGGAAAGATAGAGATTATTACATACAAGGTAATTTATCTATGAGTCATGTAATCGGTAGTGAAGAAGCTATTGAAGCAACACAAAGATCAGTAAGACATTTATTTCAAAGAGTAGATGCTTCTTACTTAAATGTTGACCCAAATAAAACTTCATTAACAGGTACTGGTGGTAGAGTTTTTGGAGGTAAAAGAGGTGGTGGAAATTGGCGTTATTTCGTAGGAACTACTTGGAAATCTCCTGAACTTGAATTAAATGATATTGGTTTCCTAAGACAAACAGATCAAATTTGGCAATTTGGAAATGTTGAATATTTATGGCAAGAACCAACTTCAGTTTACAGGAGTGCTTCAGTAAGAGCCATAATGAGAAATGCTTTTGATTTTGGAGGACATCATAATAGATTTGAACTTGAAACTAGAGGTAATATTTCTTGGGATAATAACTGGAATTCAGATTTTCGTATAGGTCATCGCCCTAGATCATACAACAATTCATTTTTAAGAGGTGGACCACGCTGGAGAAGTTCAGAAGAAAACTACTTTGATTTTTCTGTAGCAACAGACCGAAGTAAAAAATTAAGTATGAGAATTGGATTTAGAAACAATTTCACTTCTCAAGATAATTTTACTGTAAAAAATTACGACATAAGTTTTAATTATCAGCCATTAGATGCTTTGAATCTTTCTTTAAGCGCAAATTTCACTGATAACAATAACAGAACACAATATGTTTCTGAAGAGGAATTTAATGGTGTTACACGTTATATTTTAGGTGAAATAGATAATAAAAACTGGTCTACTACTTTTAGAGCTAATTATAGTATCAACCCTAATTTATCTATTCAATATTACGGACAACCATTTATTGCTAGAGGTAGATATTCTAACTTTAATTACGTAACGAATTCGTTATCTAAAGATTTGAACAATCGAATCAACTTCTTTGATGAGCAACAAATTACATTAGAAACTAACGCAGAAAATGAAGAAACTTATGTGATTGATGAAGATTTAGACGGAACTCCTGAATATGAATTTGGAAATCCTAATTTTTCCAAAGTTCAATTCCGTTCTAATTTAGTAATGCGTTGGGAATACATTCCTGGATCTGAGTTTTTCTTTGTATGGTCGCAAAGCACAACTGGTGACCAAAACCCTGATGGTTCTTTATTAGGAGGGTTAAATCGTCAAATTTTGGAGCAAGAACTAGAAAATATCTTTTTAGTAAAATTCACATATCGATTTATCCTGTAAATAACAAAACAATTTCGTTTAATAAAAAAGGTGTCTCATTATCTGAGACACCTTTTATTTTATTCAATTGAAAAAGATTAAATCATCGTAACTTTTCCTGTATGTAAAGAATACACACCTCCTACAATTTCAATCTCTCCATTTCTTTCCATCTCTGCTAAAATTTCACTCTTCTCACGAATTCTTTCAATAGTCATCTTCACATTATTCTCTACAGTTTTTGCAACAAACTCTTTATTTGAAGAATCTGCTACTCCTTCTACTTGTTCTGATGCTAATTTAGCTGCTGGAGTGATGTTTTCTAACATTGCAGTAATATTTCCTAACTCAACTCCATCACAAGCTGCTTTAACCGCTCCACAACTTTCATGTCCTAATACAAAAACAAGTTTACTTCCTGCTACTTTACAAGAGTACTCCATGCTTCCTAAAATGTCTACATTCTCAAAATTTCCAGCTACACGAGCTACAAATACGTCTCCTATTGTTTGATCAAAAGCCATTTCAACTGGCACACGTGAATCTATACAAGATAAGATTACTGCTTTTGGAAATTGCCCTCCAGTAGTTTGCTTTACTAAAGAATTTACATCCGAAGATGTTAGGTTATTCGCAACATAACGCTGATTTCCTTCTAATAAATCTTGTAAAACGGCATTGGGAGTTAATGCTGTTTGAATGTCTTTTGTCAACGCTGTATTTCTCATAATACTAATGGTTTAAAATTATTTCTTCACATTGTTTTTAACCCAATCTAAACACTCAGAAAAGGTTTTATAAATATGTTCTTTCGGTATTAATTCGGGTATCAACCCAATTTTTTCCATCATGTACTTTGGTTGTTCTAAAACATCTACGAAAAGTACATGAATTCCATTTTTTTCTAAATCTATCAAAATATCTTCTAAAGCAAATAATCCAGACTGATCAACATATGGCATTTTACCCATTCTAATAATAACAATAGATGCCGTATCTGGTATCTGTTTTGCTAATTGCTGAAAATTACTTGTAGACCCGAAAAATAAAGGTCCATTTATGTGTTTAATAAACACTTCTTGTGATAAACTTTCTGGAAATTCAGATTCGTCATCCCAAGCTTTCTCTTTTAAAGAAGTAACATCTGATCTTTTAGCGGTAACATCTCCTATTTTTTTCATAAAAATTAAAGATGCAATTACCAAACCAATTCCTACAGCATATACTAAATCCCAAAAAGCAGATAATAGCAACACTACAATCATTATAATTACTTCAGAACTTACTTTTAGTGGTCCTAATTTAACATCTCTTGGCAAATTAGGAATTGCTTTTAATCCTTTGTAATCCATCACTCCTATTCCTACCGTTATTAAAACACCTGCTAAAACAGCTGCAGGAATTTTAGATGCTATAGGTCCTAATCCTAATAAAATAATTAAAAGCATTACACCTGCTATCATTCCAGAAAGCTTTGTTTTTCCTCCAGATTTGATATTTACAACTGTTCTAATTGTTGCTCCCGCTCCTGGAATTCCACCAAAAACTGCCGCAATACTATTACCTATTCCCTGCCCCACCAATTCTTTGTTTGGTTTGTGCTTTGTTTTAGTCATATTATCAGCTACTACAGAAGTTAATAAAGAATCAATTGCTCCTAGCAAAGCTAACGTAAAAGCTGTAAAAATATACGGTTTTATATCTCCAAAACGAAATCCTGTGAAAATTTCTAGATTGGGCATTGGAAAATCACCAGGTATTTTTTCTATCGGTCTGTAATCTAAATTAAAAGCAAGTGCTATTATTGTCATTACAAATAAAGCTACCAATGTACTTGGTACAACAGTGGTAATCTTTTTGAAGCCATAAATAATCAAAATAGTTCCTAGTGCTAATAGTAGCTCTAACAAGTTGATACTTTTTAAAGCTCTAGGCAATACTTTTAGCGTTCCTAAAACACCCGAAGATTCTTTACCTGCCAATGTTTTAGCTTCTTTTAAAATGTCTTCTGAAGGAAAGTCTTGCGCTTTTTTAATTGTTTCTTTAAAATCTTCTAAAACCAAAGTTCCTTTTCCTGCTTCTTCTTCTAAGATATTGGTTAGAATAATTTCTTCTGCTTGTGGCTTAAATTGCTCTACAAAACTGACATCTTCTTTAGCATAATAACCAATCGAAGGCAAAATTTGTGTTACTAAAATAATCACTCCAATCGCAGTCATAAATCCAGAAACAACCGGATAAGGTATATATCGAATGTATTTACCAAATCCAAGCAATCCTAAACCTACCTGAAATACTCCTGCTAAAAGAAACACTGTTAATATTGTAGGTAATGCTTGATTTACATTTCCATCATTAGCTGCAATAATAGTACCTATCACTACCATACTAACTGCTGTCATTGGTGCTGTTGGACCAGAGATTTGTGTATCTGTCCCTCCAAAAAGTGAAGCAAAAAAAGCAATTAAAATAGCCCCGTATAATCCTGCGCTAGGTCCTAATCCAGAAGAAACTCCAAAAGCCAAAGCTAAAGGCAAAGCAACTATACCTGCCGTAATTCCTCCAAATAAATCTCCTTTTATATTGGTAAATAAGTTTTTCATTACTCCTTTAAAAGCAACATACTTATCATTTTTACAAATGATAAGTATGTTTATTAATAATTTATACTTTTTTATTCAGCCTAAAAAACTCAATATAACTAGGAGGGTTTTCAACAACACCTCTCTCTGAAATCAATTTAATATTGATATCTCTTTCTTTAGCTTTATAAGCAAAGTCTTCTAATATTTCAATAATATCGTTATCTAAATATCTCGTTTTTGTTACATCTAACTCAAGAGTAGAATTTTCTGGTAAATTATCTAATTCATTTAAAATTGCTCCTTTATTAAAGAAAGTTACTTCTTCAGCTAAAGTCATTTTAATTTTACCATCATCAACATCTTCTCCTTCTTTATGTAAAAAGTGAGAGTTTTGGAAACTTTTTAATAAGATTACAAAAATACCTACTGCTAAACCTAAACCAACACCTAATAATAAATCTCCAGTTAATGCCATTGGTAAAACCGTTGCCATAAAAGGCAACCATTGTTTCCACCCTAATTTAAACATTGCTATAAACGTTGATGGTTTTGCTAATTTAAAACCAACGATAAATAATATTGCTGCTAATACTGATAACGGAATTTTATTTAATAACGTTGGAATTAATATTACTGAAATTAACAAGAAAAATCCATGTATAATCGCTGACATTTTACTTTTTCCTCCAGATTGAATATTAGCAGAACTTCTTACGATTACCTGTGTAATAGGCAGCCCTCCAATTAATCCAGAAATAATGTTTCCAGTACCTTGTGCTATTAATTCTTGATTAGTAGGTGTTACATTTTTATCTGGATCTAATTTATCTGTTGCTTCTACACATAACAGAGTTTCTAAACTTGCTACTACAGCAATTGTAAATGCAACAATCCAAACTCCTTTATTAGTTATAGCAGAAAAATCTGGAAAACTAAACTGCCCTTTAAAACTATCAAAACTATCAGGTACAGGAACAGAAACAAGATGCTTTTCAAGAAGCCCTAAGCCTCCGCCAACTGTTAACACGTAAAACAAAATACCTATTACAACCACCACAAGCGGCCCTTGAATTAACTGAAATATTTTTCCTTTTTTAGAAAGCACTTTAGACCATAAAAGTAAAATACCTAGCGAAACTACACCTATAAAGACAGCTCCAATAGTTATTTGTCCACTAATTAAAGCATTTATGGCATTTATAAAACCTGAGAGTAGCTTCACACTCCCCCAATCTACATTAAGAAATTCAATATTTCCTGTAGGATTCTTTGCCATTCCGAAGAATGGAGGTATTTGTTTTAAAATAATAATAATACCAATACCAGTTAACATTCCTTTGATAACTGAAGATGGGAAAAAGTATGCTATCACTCCTGCTTTAGCAATACCTAAAATTAATTGAATAACACCACCTAATACTACTGCCAAAAGAAATACTTCAAATGTATCAAGATTATCTATTGCATTAAATACGATAGCTGCTAAACCAGCTGCAGGACCACTTACTCCAATCTTGGAACCACTTAAAGCTCCTACTACGATACCTCCTATGATACCTGCTATTAAGCCAGAAAATAATGGCGCACCACTCGCCAAGGCAATACCTAAACATAAAGGTAAAGCCACAAAAAACACCACTATACTAGCGGGTAAATCATTTTTAATTGTTTTGAACATGTCAAATTGTTTTTTAATCGACCTTATGTAAGACCGATGTTAATTATACTAAGCTTTGTTTATTTAAAATTGAAAGGACAATGTCTAAATTTAGACATGTTTAATTTCTGGAGGAGGGGATTCTAAGCTCCTGTGTATAGAATTATATTCCTTTGATAAGTATTCTGCTTTCTGAATGATTACAGTATGCTTATATGAAGTTATGAAATGTTCAACAAAAAGTAATTTTATTTCTAGTTCATTTACGCTCTCGGTTTCTTCTCCTTCTAAGTCTTCTTCTATATCGTTAATACATATTGATATCTCACAATCTTGAACCAAACTCAGGTAGGTAGGCAGCACTACTGCCGTAAACAAAACAGTAATTAGAAGGTATGTTGATATTTGTTTAACCATAAGCGATATTAACAAATATACAATAACAGCTGACTTGCTTTGTTAAAAAACAATTAAAAGTTCTTAAAAAATCTTAATATTATCAATTTTTAACCAACCTATCTTACCATCTGATAATCTAATTTTACTCCAATCATCTACTTTGTCTAGCACTAAAACCTTAGTTCCCTCATGAAGAATGAACGCCTCATCAGCATCTTTTGTAGGCTCATTTTTCACAGAAACTTCTGGATTAAAAACTATTGCCTCGATTGTATTTTTAGATTTAGTATATTGATTAAAAGATATACTTAGTGAAGTTATTAAGAGCAACAAACTTATAATACTAGTTGTAAAAAATAGTCTTTTCTTATTCGATCCGCTATAGAAATAGTACAACAGAAATAATATCGCTGTTATAAATGAAAACAACACTGTTATAAATCCCCATTGATTATAAGAAAATTGACTGATGTAATTCTCATTAAATCTTTGCAATAAAGATTTAGGTAAGCTATCTATTCTATCTAATGTAAGTCTTTTGGCAAAAATTAAATTATTTTGAGCATCTGAATTAGACGGATCTAATTTTAGTGCTTTTTCATAATTATAAATAGATGGTGCTACTTTATTCAGTTTGTAATAACAATTCCCTAAATTAAAATATAGTTCAGCAGAAACATTATCTAATGATAATATTTTTTCATAAGAAGCTATTGCTTCAGTATATTTCCCATCTTTATATTGTGAATTTCCTTGTTCAAAAAGTTCATTAGCAGATTGAGCATTTAAATTTAAAGAACTCAACACAAACAATACGAGTAAATAAAATATCCTAACCATTATAACTGCTTATCTAATTGTGTAATTACATTTTTAGCTCTTTCAAACTCTTCATTCATTTGCACATCTGTTAACGGTGTATAACGAGCAAAATCACAACTTTTAAGAACTTCAATAAATTCTCTAATATCAGAGTCACCAACATTTTTACTTTGTAACAATTCTGTTATTTTCTCCCTACTAATATCAGATGTTTCAACTCTTAACTTAGCTTTTAAGTAATTATGTAATGCTCTCTCTAAAGCTTCATAAAATGCTTCTTTATTACCTAAATATTGTTTGGCTTCTGATAAATATTTCTTAGCTAGTCTATCAGCTTTTCTTTGTTTATTTCCTACAATATCTGCATCTCTCTCTTCTTTCTTTTTTCCTATTACAATGGCTACAGGAATTGAAATTAAAGGAAGTAATAACAATGTGTAAAATAAAGATGAATTGAAAAAACTACTATTATTTGGAGCAACCAAAGATGTACTAGTTTGAATATACCTAAAGTTATTTCCTGTAGATCTTACATCTTGTTTTACTACTTGATTATCATCCTTAGCTGTTACTAATTCTTTTCCTTCAGTAACTTCAACAAAAATATCTTCTGTAGTAATTGTATGATACTTTCCCTCTTTCGGATTAAAATAAGAAAAATATGTTTTTGGTATTTTATATTTCCCTTTATACTCAGGAACAACTGTGTAGTTATCTACCACTGATCCACTTAAACCTGACGAAGTAATACGAACCTTTTCTTTTCTTTCTGGCTGATATACTTCTAGTTCTTTTGGTGTTTCAATTTTTGGTAATTCAAATAATTTTAAATTTCCTTTACCTTTTACAGCTAATTTAATTTGAGATGATTCATTAGCTTTTAAAGTATTTTTACTAGAAGTAATTTCATAGGTAAAACTCCCTACAGCACCTGTAAAACTATCTGGTTTCCCTTCTAAAGGTAGTTCTTTAACATTGATTGTTTTTCTTGCTGAAGTATACTCTTTACGAACTCTTCTTGTTATAGGATTTCCAAAAAAATCTCCTCTACCAGTAGGCACAGCAACTACAATATCCATTTTCATAGGATCTATAGTTAATTTACCAGACTTTGTTGGAATTAATAAAGCTTTATTTAAAACAGCATAACGATATTGCTCTCCGTTATACATAGCTGTTTTAATATCATTTGTGTTATTTTTTATTTCTTGATTCCAGAAACCAATATATTGAGGCGATTCCGTAACAGCATTATCATAGATACCTACATTGTTACTAAAATACAATCGATACTCTACATAAATTCCCTCTCCCACATATGGTTTAGATTTTGATATTTGAGCTACTAAATGAATATTTTGCTCAGCTATATAATCTGGATCATTTGGATTTTTAGGTACTTTAACGGCATCTGTTACAATTATTTTTACTGGCTCAGACTTCAATGTTTTCCCTCCTATTTGAATAGATGCTGAAGGCAAATTGAACTCTCCTTTTCTTAAAGGTTTAATGATATATGTGTACGACTGATTAAATGTTGTTTTACCATTTACCCAAGATTGACTTACCGATTGACTTGGTCCTCCTACTATTTTAAAGTTACTGAATTTAGGAGCCATAAAGTTATCAGCGCCTTGTTTGTTTATCGTAAACTGAACACGAAGACGTTGATTTAAGCCAAGCTTGTTTTTACTAACACTTGCTGTCAATTTAGCCTCTTGTGCTAAAAGGGAATGTGTTAAAAAGGTCATTAAAATCGCAATATAATACTTCACCTGTCAATTATATTTATTAAAATAAAAGGAGCAAAAATAACTTTTTTTTCTAGGCTCTAAAATTAATTGAATTTTAAGATGGTAAATCTTAATGTTTTATTAATTCTTACCAGTCTTTTTCTTGCTTAATTTTTCGCCCTTTTGCCTTTTTAACATTCATCTTCTTTTGTGTTTTTTTCTCCTCGTTATTTAAACTTTCTAACAATTGTTTCATTTGTTGAGGAGTCATTGTACTAGGCTTAGGCTTTTGTTTTTGCTGATCTTTTTTATCTTGATTTTTAGGATTCTGTTGATCCTTGTTTTGATCATCTTTATTTTTCTGATCTTTATTTTGATCCTTTTTATCTTCGTTTTCCTTCTTATCTTTATTGTCTCCGTCTTTTTTATCTTTATCCTGATCTTTTTTGTTTTGATCTTTATTTTTATCCTTATTCTTCTGATCTTTCTTATCCTTGTTCTTATCGTTATTTTTATTCTGTTGCTCTTGTTTCTTTTGTTCTTTTTGAGCTACCGCTAAATTATAACGAGTTTCATCATCATTCGGATTATTCCTCAAAGCATTCTTATAAGCGTTTACAGCTTGTTCAAACTGTTTTTGCTCCATCATAGCATTTCCAATATTATGATACGCTTCTGCCTTTTCTATTTTATTTATTGAAGTTTTTGTAGTTAACTCATATTGAGAAATTGCATCTTTATATTTTTTACTTTGATATAAAGTATTCCCATAATTATAGCTAGCCTTATCGTACTTAGTATCTTTTCCTAAAGCTTTTCTGTAAGCAATAGATGCTTCATCAAACTTTTCTTTATTATACAATTTATTCCCTTCTCTAAGCAATGATCTTGCTTCTCTCTGTAATGCAATTGTATCTAACTGAGCTGTTCCTTCTAAAGAAAAGAAGACAGAAAACAACACTAATACATATCCTATTTTTTTCATCTTATTTCTTTTTATTTTCATCAAATAAATCAACTTTCTTCAACCATTTAGTTTTTCTTTCAAATAGAAAAACATCTATCAATAAAAACAACAAACCAATACCTACAAACCATTGAAACTGGTCTTTATAATCTGAGAATTGTGTTGTTTCAAACTCACTTTTTTGAGCGTTTCCTATTACCTTTTCAATTGTTTTAACAGGTAATTCCGTTTTATTTCCATCAATATAAGATCCGTTAGCAGTATTAGCAACTGCTTGTAAAATCTCTGGATTTCTTTTTGTTATTACAGTCTCTCCTTGTCTATTTTTTTTATAGCCAATCAAGCCTCCATTTAACTCTATTGGAATAGGTCCTCCTTTTTCAGTTCCTACCCCTACGGTATATACTTTTACACCTTCATTTGCTATATCTTGCGCCTTTTGCTTTGTTTCTTCTTGATGATCTTCTCCATCTGAAATAATAATTAGAAACTTGTTTGTTTGTTCTTCATTATTATAATAAGTCTTTGCTAAATCTAAAGCTTCGTTAATTGCGGTTCCTTGACTAGAAACCATATCTGGACTTGCATTTTGCAAAAACATTTTAGCAGCTGCATGATCTGTTGTAATAGGTAATAATGGATATGCATTTCCTGCGTAAATGATAATTCCAACTCTATCACTTCCTAATTTATCTATTATTTTAGAAATAATTTGCTTTGATTTCTCTAAACGATTCGGCGCAATATCTTTTGCCAACATACTTTTAGAAACATCTAACGCAAAAATAACATCAACACCTTCCCTCTTTACCGTCTGTAATTTTGTACCCATTTTAGGGTTCACTAAAGAGATAATTAAAAACGTTAATCCTAATAACAAAAACACAAATTTTAATACCGACTTAAATACAGATATATTTGGTGCTAATTTCTCTAACAAAATACTATTAGAAAATTTCTTTTGTGTATTCTTCTTCCACCATAACACCAATACAAATAGAAAAATCAATATTGGTATAATGATCAAAAAATAAAAATATATAGGTTGTTCAATCTTGTACATTACTTCAGTATTAAAATATTTTTTAATATCTCATTTTGAATTACATCAACTATATAAAGCTCTTAAATAGTGTATTCTTTAAAAGAAACTCTAACAATAAAAAGATTCCTGCTAAAAAGACTAAAAAGCGATATTTTTCAGAGTAATTATAATATTTAAACTCTTCTATCTTAGTTTTCTCAAGCTTATCTATTTCGTCATAAATTTCTTTCAATGTTGTATTATCGGTAGCTCTAAAATACTTTCCTTGAGTTTCATTTGCGACAAACTTCAATAGCTTCTCGTCAATTTCTACTTTTTGATTTCTAAAAGATAACTTACCTGTTCTTGGATCTTTAGACCATGGAAATGGAGCCATGCCATTTGTACCTATTCCAATAGTGTACACCTTTATACCAATTTCTTTAGCTAACTCAGTTGCTGTTTTTGGATCTACAAAACCAGCATTGTTTACACCATCGGTTAATAAAATGATAACCTTACTCTTTGCTTTGCTATCTTTTAACCTGTTAACAGCAGAACCTAATCCCATACCTATAGCAGTTCCTCCTTCTAACTGTCCCCATTTAATTTCAGAAATAGTTCTTTTTACAATAGATTTGTCACTTGTAATTGGGGTTTGTGTAAAACTCTCACCAGCATACACCACAATACCAATTCTATCATTAGGTCGTCTATTCACAAAATCAACAGCAACTCTTTTTAATGCCTCTAATCTATTTGGCTTTAAATCTTTTGCCAACATACTTGCAGATACATCAATTGCCATTACAATATCAATACCTCTATTTGTTTTTGTTTTTTTACTAACAGACACGTTTCTAGGTCTTGCTAAAGCAACAATTAAAGCTGCTAATGCTAATAACCTAAAAACACTCAATAACGGTTTTAATTTTGGTAATATAGAACCTTCTGAACCAAAACCTTTAACACTTGGTACTGACAGATGACTATTATGCTTTTTTCTAGTTGAAAAAAGCCATAACCCTACCAATGGAATTATGCATAAAAGCCATAAAAACTCTGGACTATGAAACTCAAAATTACTCAACATTCGTTACAGGATTTTTAGTAATATTTGACAAAGAAGTATTGTTAACCGAAGAAATTGAATACGAAATTGCTAGTATAATAGATAATAAAACCAATATCATTAGAATTCTAACAAGAACAGAAGGCTTTTTAACTATTGGTTTTTCAACAATAATTACTGGCTCTACCTCAGTATTCACATCACTTTCAACTACATTAGGCTTTAAATTATCAACAATATTTTTAGCAATATTTCTATCTGCTTCTATTTGATGCGCCATAGGCTTTGATTTTGCAAACTTTACCAAATCTCCTTGTTGTAGTAATCTCTTTAAACTTTCAATAGTATCTCTGTCTGTTAAAATTGACTCAATATCTTTTTGATCTTTTAATGTTTCTATTAAACCATCTGTAGTATTCTCTAATGCAGGAATATGCAATTCACGTTCTATATAGTTCCTAACAATATCTGTAAGTTCACTGTAGTATTGTTTTATTTTATTGTTTTGCCATAATAACTTCTCATCTAGCAAGCTAAAGTTACGAATCGCTTCTTGGTAAGGACTTAATAATTGTTCTCTAGTAGTAGCTTTCTCTTCTTTAGTTTTCTTAAGAGCAAAATAAAGTACAGAACTCACCAATAGAATTATAGCCAATGCCCAAAAGAAAATATGTTTAAAATCTCCAAATTGATATGGTTCTCCTTTAATTCCTTTTATTGGAAACTTTTTAATTTTAGTAGTATCAATAGCAACTGTAGCTACGTTTACCAATAAACTATCGGTAAAATATGCTTGGTTTTTTATAAAAACTTGTTGCTGTGGTATGTAAAACGCTCCACTATCAAAACCTGTTAAGATATACTTTTGAACTAATTTATTTTTAATAGTATCAAGTTTTAAACTATCTACCATTTCAATTCCTTGTAGTTTAAGTTTAGGAATAATTACATTATCTGTTTCGTTTACAGATAATTTATATTCAAACTGTTCTCCAATTCTAATATTAGTAGTATCTATTTCAACTTGTACAGGATTACTTTGTGATAAAGCAATAAAAGTGTAGAAGAAAAAAATGTAAAATAGTAGTTTTTTCAATTTATCCTTTATTTTTAAAATAACTTAATAGCTTTCTTACATAGCTTTCATCAACTCTAATATTGATTGTACCTAAACCGCTTTTTTTAAACGATGTTTGAAATTCATCTTTTAATCGTAAAGCATTGGCTTTGTACTTATTTCTTACAGATCTAGAACTTGTGTTAATCAACCTGACTTCTTGAGTTTCGCTATCAACCATTGGAACCATTCCTAAAATTGGAATTTCTTCATCAAACTTATCATAAATACGAATTCCTGTTAAGTCATGTTTATTAGCAACAATCTTTAATGTTTTTTCATAGCTTTCATCCATAAAATCAGACAACATAAAAACAATTGCTTTTTTCTTCATTACACTTGATAAGAATTTCAAAGCTCCTTCTATGTTTGTTTGTTTACTTTTAGGATTAAATTCAATTAATTCTCGAATAATTCTAAGCACATGACTTTTTCCTTTTTTAGGAGGAATAAATAATTCTATTTGATCTGAAAATAAAATCAAGCCTACTTTATCATTATTCTGAATTGCTGAAAAAGCTAATGTAGCTGCTATTTCAGTAACAGTATCTTTTTTAAACTGTAGCGAAGTACCAAAAAACTCTGAACCAGAGATGTCCACCATTAACATCATGGTTAACTCTCTCTCCTCTTCAAAAACTTTAATGTAAGGTTCGTTGTAACGTGCTGTTACATTCCAGTCTATTGCTCTAATATCATCTCCATACTGGTACTGACGCACTTCTGAAAAAGTCATACCTCTACCTTTAAAAGTAGAATGATATTCCCCCCCAAATATATGATTAGACAAACGCCTCGTCTTAATCTCTATTTTACGAACTTTTTTAAGTAACTCTTTGGTATCCATATTTTAATCTAACCACTCTAACGGCAACGGAGGTAACTCTACCTCTTTTTCTACTGATGATTTAACAATAGATAAAACAGGAGCTTCTTTTATAGATAGATTTACATTGTTCTTTTTTGAAATTTCATTAATTACAGTTTTCATGCTTTTTTGTTGGCATAAAACCAAATAATTCATTTGAACATTTGACTCTGTTTTCAAATCAAAACAATCTACTAAAAAAGCAGGCTCATCGTCTTTGTAAACAATAGCTTCTGTACTTTTCTTACTTCTTGTTTCTAAAATTTCCTGTTTCCCGGTTAGGGTTTTGTATGTTGTTAATTTATATGTCATTATTAAGCAAAATTTTTAATTACTTCTTGATCTTATATAGCTTTTTAAAGATTTTTATTGTTTTAAGGTACTTGAATTTCGTTGATTATAGTATTAATTATATCTACTGAATTTAAATTTTCTGCTTCAGCTTCATAAGTAATTCCTATTCTATGACGTAATACATCAATAGCCATTGCACGTACATCTTCTGGTATCACATAACCTCTTCTTTTTATGAAAGCATAACATTTAGCAGCTTTTGCTAAAGCAATACTACCACGAGGAGATGATCCAAAACTTATTAATGGCTTTAAATTTGATAAATTGTAATTTTCTGGATAACGTGTAGCAAAAATGATATCCAAAATATATTTTTCTATTTTCTCATCCATATACACTTCATTAACTACTTCTCTAGCCTTGTTAATTTGTGATAATGAAATTACTGGATTAACTTTTCCGAAACTATTATTTAGACTTTGTCTCATGATTAACTGCTCGTCATGCAACTTTGGATAATCAATTACAGTTTTTAACATAAAACGATCCATTTGTGCTTCCGGTAAAGGATAAGTTCCTTCTTGCTCTACAGGGTTTTGTGTTGCCATTACTAAAAAAGGTTGATCTAACTTAAAAGTTTCATCACCAATTGTAATTTGTCTTTCTTGCATTGCTTCTAATAATGCAGATTGTACTTTGGCAGGCGCACGGTTAATCTCATCTGCTAAAACAAAATTCGCAAATATAGGTCCTTTCTTAATTGAAAAATCATTATCCTTCACATTGTATATCATGGTACCTATAACATCTGCAGGTAGTAAATCTGGAGTAAACTGAACTCTACTAAAGCTTCCTTGCACAGCTTTAGACAATGTATTAATAGCCAATGTTTTTGCAAGTCCAGGAACCCCTTCTAACAAGATATGTCCATTTCCTAATAAACCTATTAGTAAACGTTCAATCATTGTTCTTTGACCTACAATTACTTTATTCATTTCTGATATAAGTATATCAACAAAAGCGCTCTCTACTTCAATCTTCTCATTAATAGCTCTTACATCTACATCCATATGTAAAATAATGTTTTAGTTATAATTTCAGTGAACAAAACTACAATAATAAGATTTTTTTTGTTGTTAAAACTAGGTTAAAGATAGATTAGAAGAAATTCATAAAACCACCCTAAAAAGAAACAAAAGATAAACCATACATATATTTTTAACATTTACCTTGGATTTAATTAACTAAATTTAGCATTCAATCAAATTAATCTAAATTTCCATAACCTATGAGAAAAAACACATTACACTTTTTTTTCTCTTTTATGTTGATTTTTGTGTCCATTACAATAACGGCACAAACCATAAAAGGGAAAGTAACTGATTCATCGGGCGAAAGCATTCCTTTTGCTGATATTATCGAAAAAGGTACCACTAACGGAACAACTACAGATGAAAATGGAGAATTCAGTTTAACAGTAAAAAAACTACCGACCAGTATCGTCGCCTCGTCATTAGGCTTTTCTAGTAATGAAAAAAGTATAACTTCTACTAACACAACAATCAACTTTATCCTTAAAGAAGATTCTGATGTTTTAGACGAAGTTGTTATATCGGGTTTAGCAACCACTACCAAAAGATCTAACTTGGCTAATACAGTAGCAAGTATTTCTGCTGCAGAATTAACACAAGTTACAGCTCAATCTGGTTTTGATAGTGCTTTATCTGGTAAATTTACAGGTGCAGAAATTAAAGCTAATTCTGGAGCACCTGGAGGAGGAATCTCTATGCGATTAAGAGGGGTAACCTCTGTATTTGGAGACCAACAACCTTTATTTGTAGTTGACGGAGTTTATGTAGACAACTCTTCAATTTCCTCAGGAAACAACGTGGTGAGCGCAGCTGCAGGAGGAGGGAACTCTTCTACTAATCAAGATGATGCCTCAAACCGTATTGCCGATATTGACCCAGAGGATATTGAAAATGTAGAAATATTAAAAGGTGCTTCTGCTGCAGCCCTTTATGGTTCTCGTGCAGCCGGAGGTGTGGTAATCATCACTACTAAAAGAGGAAAAACAGGCAAACCTAGAGTTACCTTTTCTCAAACAGTAGGATTAAGAAGCCCTACAAAATTATTAGGAGTTAGAAATTGGGATGCAACTAAAGTATTTAATAACTTCTACACACCTAATAGCGATCCTGCTCAAGATGCTTTGAATAGGGCTGCTGCACAAGCACAAGTAGATCTTTTTAATCAAGCTCAAGCAAGTGGTCAACTTAGAAACTACGAGTCTGAATTATACGATCATAACAGAATAGCTACCACCTCAAGATTTACAACTTCTGGAGGATCAGAAAAAACTGATTATTTTTTCGGTGCAACCTATAAAGATGAATTGGGACTAGTACAAAACACAGGATATAAAAAAGCAGCTATCAGATTAAACATCGGACAAAAATTCACTGATAATTTTGACATTTATGTAACTACAAACTACATAAACTCTACTTCCGATAGAGGTTTCTTCAACAATAGCAACACCAATAGTACCGTTGGATACGCTTTAGCTTTCACATACCCTTGGGAAAACCTATCTCCAGTAGATGGTGTATACCCAGGTGGAGGAGCTGGTTCAAATGTTTTAGAAACAGTAAATGTAATTACCAATAGAGAGGACGTAAATAGATTTATTGGAAGTTTAAGTGCTAACTTAAAGATTATTGACACCGAAAAAAACAGATTAAAATTAGTTTTCCAAGGAGGTTTTGATCAATACACTTTAAGAACCACTAACATTTTCCCTAGATCTTTATCTTATTTTAGAGATCCAGACACCTTAAAAGGAGCTGTAATATCAGGATCAACAGTAAACACAAACTACAACCTATCAGCATTCCTAGTTCACAATCTATCACTAGAAAACGGATTGAACTTCACAACACAAGCCGGAACTTTCTTTCAAGATTTCGACAGAAACACTGTAATTACAACAGGACTTGGTTTCAACACTTCATTAACCAGTTTGTCTTTAGCAGAAAATTTATCTTCTGAACAAACTATCAGACTTCAAAAGGACACCGGTTTCTTTGTACAAGAAGAAATTAATTTTGACGATAAAATAATTGGTACTCTTGGTTTAAGAGGAGACAAATCTACCAATAATGGAATTTCAAACGAAATGTATTACTATCCTAAAGGAAATTTAGCGATTAACTTACATAAGTTTGATTTTATAAATTCTGAAACTATCACAAAAATAAAACCAAGAATAGCTTATGGTGAAGCGGGTAGATTCCCTAACTTTAATGATCAATTTACTTTAGCAACTGCGGAATTTATTGGAGAAAATTCAGGATTTGCTCCGGGAGCTTTCAAAGGAAACCCTTCTGTTCAACCTGAAAGACAAAAAGAATTAGAATATGGAGTTGATTTAGGCTTTTTAAATGGTAAAATCAACTTAGAAGCTACATTCTACAACAAAACTATTAGTGACTTACTAATTCAAGAAAGAGTTGAACCTTCTTCTGGTTTTACTAGAGAAGTTAAAAACGGAGGAGAACTTGAAAATAAAGGTATTGAGTTAGGTCTAAACGCTAACATCATAGAAAAAGAAGATTTTTCTTGGAACACCAACCTCAAATGGTGGAAAAACAAATCAACTATTACTCAGTTAGATGTTCCGGCATTTACTGAAGGTGGTTTCGCTTCTTCTCTTGGTACTTTTTATATTCAAGAAGGTTTTAGCGCAACTCAAATCGTAGGTACTTATGATGCTGATAGCTTAACAGCTGATCAGATTGCCGCTATAGATCCTGAAGGAGACGGATTTGCTGTTTACGGAAATGCCGAACCAGACTTTCAAATGTCTTGGTCAAATCAAATAAGCTACAAAAATTTCGATTTATCGTTTTTATGGCACTGGAAAAAAGGAGGTGACGGAATCAACCTAACCACTTTATTATACGACCTAGCTGGTACAACATGGGATTATGATGATACAGGCTTAGACCCAACTGGAACTTTAACTAACGGACCTTACAGAAGAAGTCAATTTGGTGCTGGTAACCCTGCTCCTTTTATTGAAGATGCTGGATACATTAGACTTAGAGAAGTTGGACTATACTACACTTTTGATGAAGGTGTTTTTAAAGGATTTAAAAAAGTAAAAATTGGTTTTTCTGGTAGAAACTTAATAAACATTTTTGATTACAACAGTTATGATCCTGAAGCTTCAAACTTCGGTAACAATGTACTAGCTAACAATGTAGAAGTAACTCCTTATCCTGCATCAAAGTTTATCAATTTTCATTTAAATGTTAACTTCTAAAAAAAAGATTATGTTCAATAATAAATTATCAATGTTATTCTTGTTATTCGCTACTACTTTTTTGGCAAGTTGCGACTTGGAAGAATTACCAAACTTAAACGCTCCTACACTAGAAAGTTTTGCTAATGGAGCTTCTCAAGCTGATGTTCAATCTTTAGCCGTAGGACTTGAAGCTGCTATTAGAAGTGATTTAGAGTTTCACTACGAAACAGTAAGCTACCTAGGTAGAGAATACTATGATTTAACAGGAGCTGACCCTAGATATACTGGAGAACTTTTAAAAGGACCTCTTGACAATAATGGCTTTTTAACTACTAGATCATATACTGCTTGGTACAGAGTTGTTAAAGCTGCTAATGTACTTATTAATGCCGTGCAAAATTCTAATGCTGGTTTTTCTGACGCAACCAAACAATCGTATTACGGTTATGCCAACACAATGAAAGCCTACGCTTTATTAATGGTTGCCAACCGTCAATACACAAACGGAATAAGAATAGACGTCAATGATCCTGATAATCTTGGTCCTTTTGTTAATTACACAGAAGCACTTTCTGCTATTAGAAATTTATTAGACAATGCCGTATCTGAATTAAATAGTACTGCTGAATTCGATTTTCCTTTGAGTGATGGGTTTAACAACTTTAAATCTACAGCTTCTTTTATTCAATTTAATAGAGCTATTGCTGCAAGAGTAGCTTTATACCAAAACAACAAAGCTGAAGTTTTAACTTTACTAGGTCAATCTTTCTTAGATTTAAACGGAGACTTATTTTTAGGACCTTCACATATTTTTGGTTTATCTGGAAATGATATTATCAACAACTTGTTTTATGTAATTAGAACTGGTAATAATTTTACTGTTCACAATTCTTGGATAGCTGATGCCGAAACTGGTGATAACAGAGTAACTAACAAAGCTACTGAACTTATAGATCCTGACACCTCTTTACCTGCTCCTGCTGCTGAAGATGGTCTTACTGGTACACACCAAATAACTCTTTACAAAAGCAATACTGACCCTGTATACTTAATTAGAAACGAAGAGTTGATTTTAATGTATGCAGAAGCTAATATAGAAACCAACAATGCTGAAGCTGTAAATGCGATAAATATTATACGAAATGCAGCTGGAATTGGAGCCTACACAGGCGGTATTACTGATAATGATTTAGAATTAGAGGTTTTAAATCAAAGAAGATATTCTTTAATTGGTGAAGGACATCGCTGGATTGATTTAAGAAGAACAAATCGTTTAAACGACACTAACTTTCTTCCTTTAGATAGAGCTGGAGATAGCCCAATAGAAGCATTCCCCACTCCTTTTGCTGAAAACCAATAGTTAAAAATTATTTTTTAACTCTTTTTAAAAGTATAGTTTACAAGTATCGACTTTAAACTATACTTTTTTTATTACATTCGTTACAATCCCCCAAATGATAAAATTATTTTCTTCTGTAATTTTTATAATAGGATAATCAGGATTCTCTGGCTTTAGCCACACTTCCTTCCCTTCTACTCTAAGTCGTTTTACAGTAAATTCACCATCTAAAAAACAAACCGCTATTTTATTATTTGTAGGAGGTATACTTCGATCTATAACTAATAAATCCTTATCATCTAAACCTGCACCTATCATAGATTGACCACTAACTCTTGCAAAAAAAGTAGCTTCTTTGTTTTGTATTAACTCCTCATCTAATGAAATTCTTGTTTCTTTAAAATCATCCGCAGGAGATGGAAATCCAGCAGAAATTCCTGTATCAAAAAAAATAGCACCTTCGCCGTTTACATCTTTAGGATTGAAAAAAGTTAGTTTTTGAGATGACTGTTTCATTTTACCACAATAATATCGTTAATATTTGTAGTGTATTTTGGTGTCAATCGTTCTTGTTTCATTTTCCAAGTTCTCTCTAAATCTTGACTTCCCAACTTCACACTATTCGATTTATATCTGTTATTCATAGCATCAATAACCTTCATTAAAGATTTATGCTTTGGATCTTCTTCAGAAAACAAATCTAACTGAAAATTATCTTCTGGCACTAAACCTGTTACAATTACACCTGCTTTTTTATATTTTACTCCAGGTCTAAAAATCGTTTTTACTGCTTCTACAGCTGCTTTACTTATAATTATTGATGAATTTGTAGGATGTGGTAAAATAACCGTTTTGTTTACTTTCTGATGTCTTGAATCTTGCTTATAACGATCTCCACGTAACATTACCATTATCATATGACATCCACTACGCTGTCTCCTAAGTTTTTCTGCACAATTTACCGCAAAAGTAGCTATACGCTCTTTAATATAAGATAAATCAGAATTTGCATACTCGAAACTTCTAGTAGTTGCTATCGCTTTTTTATCTTGATACGCATCTAAATCTAAAGTAGGCTTACCCAATAAATCTTGTTGCAACCTCCAAACCACAATGGAGTATTTTTTCCTAACATACTCACTGTCCAACAATGTAAAATCGTATGCTTTTTCACAACCTTCTGCTTTTAGTTTTTTTTGAAGTCCTCTTCCTATTCCCCAAACCTTTTCTATCGGAGTCCATTTTAATGCTTTGATTCTTTTCTCTTCTGAATCTATCACATAAACTCCTTTGGTTTCTTTTAAAAATTTTCTTGCAATTTTGTTAGCTACTTTACTCAACCCTTTTGTAGGTGCCACACCAACACAGGTTGGAATTCCTGTCCATCGTAGCACTCTTTCTTTAATCTTCAACCCATAATCATTGAAGTCTGTATTTTCAAAACCTTCAAATTTCAAAAAAGATTCATCTATGGAATAAATTTCGATATCTGGAGTAAACTGACCTAAAATAGACATCACTCTATCACTCATATCTCCATATAAAGGATAATTTGACGACACTATCTTTATATCATGCTGCTTACAGTAGTGCTCCCACTTAAAAATGGGCGCTCCCATTGGTAGTTGTAATTTTTTCGCTTCATCACTTCTTGAAATAACACATCCATCATTATTACTTAAAACAGCAATAGGAATATTTTGCAAATTCGGATTAAACACCCGTTCACAAGAAGCATAAAAATTATTACAATCAACCAACGCAAACATACTTTGCAAAAATACAAAATAAACCAACTTTATACAAGTCTTGTTTTTTAAAAACAAAAAACTTCATTTTTCAGCTTTCTCACATCAGTCTTTTAAATTGCTAGAGTAATCGAATTCTTAAAACTTTATTTACAAATAAAATATGTGTTTTGATTACTTTTGTTATATGTCGAAAAAATTAAAAATTGATGGTATTGATAAAATCATCATTAAACGCTTAGTGAACGATGCTCGTACTCCTATTTTAAGTATTGCTAGAGAAGTAGGAATTTCTGGAGCAGCTATTCATCAAAGATTAAGAAAATTAGATGATTCTAATTTGATTGACGGTTATAAAATGGTACTAAATCCAAAGGCACTTGGCTATACAACTACTGCTTTTGTTGGTATCTTTTTAGAATCAGCCAGTTTATATTCTTCCGCCATAAAAAGACTTAAAGACATTCCTGAAGTTGTAGAAAGCCATTATACTACTGGTAACTATGCCATTTTTATAAAAATAATGTGTAAAAACAATCAAGACTTAATGCACCTGTTAAATAAAGATATTCAAAACATAAAAGGTGTGTCAAGAACAGAAACATTTATATCTTTGGATCAACAAATAGATAGACAAATAAAAATTTAACCCATTTTATGACCGATTTTGTTTTATACTTTAAAGCAGGACTATTTCATGTTCTTGACATTAGAGCTTATGACCATATTTTATTTTTAATTGTATTAGCAGTTGTTTACGAATTTAAACAATGGAAAAAAGTTTTATGGCTAGTTACCTTATTTACTATTGGTCATTCTATTACATTGGCATTAGCTGCTTATGGAATACTTAAAATAAATCCTAAACTTATTGAATTTTTAATTCCTTTGACAATATTTATCACTGGATTAATGAATATATTAACTGCCAGAAAAGCTTCTGTTGGTAAAGAAAATCAGAATTTATTTTTCGCTTTATTCTTTGGTTTGATTCACGGATTAGGTTTTTCTAACTACTTTAAAGGAATGATTGGCAGACACGAAGACAAATTAATTCCTTTACTAGAATTTGCTTTGGGTGTAGAAGCTGCTCAATTAATCATTGTGCTTTTAATTTTAATAGTTGGCACTTTAACACAATCTATTTTCGGTGTAAATAGACGTGATTGGATTTTAGTTGCTTCCGCTATTGTAATTGGTTTTGCTGCTCAAATGATGGTGAATCGTGTTTTTTGGTAAAAATTAACTTCTAAAACCGTATTTTCTCTTTATTTTAGCTGTTCTTTTTACCTTACTATGTCTTTAACTTTATCAAAAAAAGAATTAAAATACGCCAAAGCTTATTTAAAAATAGCAGAGGAATGGGCACAGCTATCACACTGTGAACGAAAAAAAGTAGGTGCTATTATTGTAAAAGACAGAATGATTATCTCTGATGGATACAACGGAACACCTACAGGCTTTGACAATTGTTGTGAAGACGAAGATGGACGTACACAATGGTACGTATTACATGCTGAAGCTAATGCCATTTTAAAAGTTGCCAACTCCACACAATCATGCAAAGGCGCTACACTTTATATTACACTTTCTCCTTGTAGGGACTGTAGTAAATTAATTCATCAATCAGGAATTAAAAGAGTAGTTTATTCAAATAAATACAAAGACATCTCTGGTTTAAAATTTTTAGAAAAAGCGGGTGTTGAACTGATTTATTTGCCTAATGAATAGAAATAATCTTCCTATATTTTTTGCTATTGCAGTGTGCTTCGGTATTCTAATCGGAGTATTTTTCAATGGTCAAACTAATTTTTTAAATAAAAACTCTTCAAGCGAACAAAAAATCAAACGCTTGATTAATTTCATACAACAAGATTATGTTGATGAAGTTAATACAGATAAGTTATTAGATGGAGCTATTGCACAAATGCTTACGAAACTAGATCCTCACTCTGTTTATATTCCTAAAGAGAATTTACAAGCTGTTACCGAAAGCATGCAAGGAAACTTTGTTGGAATTGGAGTTCAGTTTAGAATGATTGAAGATTCACTAACAGTAATTCAACCAATAAAAGGAGGTCCTAGTATTAGAAAAGGAATTCTTGCAGGCGACAGAATTTTAATGGCTGATCAGGATACTTTAGTAGGCAAAAAATTACGAAGCAACGATATTTTAAAAACATTAAAAGGGCAACCAGGAACTGAAGTTAATCTACAAGTATACAGAAAGTCTAACGATAGTTTATTTAATGTAATTGTAAAAAGAGGTAAAGTAAACATTAAAAGTGTAGATGTAGCTTACATGTTAAATGACAATGTTGGTTATATTAAATTAGATAGGTTTGCCCAAAATACCTACAGAGAATTTAAATCTTCTTTAGACGATTTACTTGATAAAGGTATGACTGATTTAGTTTTAGATTTAAGAGGAAATGGTGGTGGATTTATTCATATTGCTAATAAAATAGTAGATGAATTTTTAGAAGACGACAAGCTTATTGTTTATACAAAAAATAACGGTGGAGATATCAATAAATCTTATGCTACCGAAAAAGGAAGTTTTGAAAAAGGCGGACTGTATGTTCTAATTGACGAGAACTCTGCTTCTGCTTCAGAAATAGTTGCAGGTGCATTACAAGATAATGACAAAGGAAACATTATTGGTAGACGTTCTTTTGGTAAAGGTTTAGTACAAGAAGAAATGGATTTAGGTGACGGCTCTGCGGTTCGTTTAACTATTGCTCGTTACTACACTCCTACTGGTCGTTCTATTCAAAAACCTTACAAAGAAGAAAATGACACTTCTGAAACAACAAACTACAGTGCTGAAGTTGAAAACCGTTATAGAAATGGCGAACTATTTTCTAAGGATAGCATTAAAACAATAGATAGTTTGAAGTTTACAACTCCAAAAGGAAAGATTGTATATGGTGGTGGTGGTATTGTTCCTGATGTTTTTGTACCTGTAGACACATCTCAATACATCTCTCCTTTCTATTTTTCACATTTGAATAATTTCGCTTTTGAATACGTAGATAATAATAGAAAAAAATTAAACGAAATCTCTCTAGATGATTTTGTACAAAACTTTGACAACAATAATAATGTTTCTGATAACTTTTTCAATAAGATAAAAGACTTTAACGCTTCAGCGAGAACTAAAACACGATTAAAGAAACTTTTAAAAACCGCTATTGCTAGAGAATTATTTAGCGATGAAGGATTATACCGATTGAATCATATAGATGATAAAATGATTCAGAAAGTATTAGAATTAGACAAATCTAAACAAGAATAAACATAAACTTCTCAAAATCAGATGTATTATTTCATACGTCTGATTTTGTCATCAAGTTTTATTTTTTTATTCTTTTTATCGTCTTTATTATCTTCTTCTTTTAACTCAAAAAAGTTATTTAAATCAATTTCCTCATCAAACTTTTTCTTGTTATAAATCATATTTATCTTTTCATTAAAACTACTAAAAACAAGCAGCATTTTATCTACTTGACTATTCACTTCATGATCTTTTATTGCTGGAATCGATTTCATATCAACTAAACGTAGCACTTCATTTTCAAAAACATTTACTCTAGCTTTTAATGCAGAAACTTTTAAATCTTGAATCTTCAAACTATCATTCATTATCTTAATCAAATTACTTAATTCCAAAGACATGTCTAAAGCGTCATTAGGAGATACATTATAATAACGAGATACCATTTCATTTACCTCATTATACTCTTTCCAACTCTCTATTTCTTTCTGAGCCAAGCTCGAAACCTCTACTGTTTTTTTATGAGTTTTAGTTGTACTCATTTTTGATGTTTTTACTGTTGTTTCTTTTTCTTCTTGATTTTCTTTTTTACAACTCAAAAAAACAACTAACATCAACAGAATAAAATGCTTTAATTTTAACATTTACAACACTATTTTATGTGGCTAAAATACATTTTTTATACGTTGTGCCTTAGAAATAAAAAGTTAAAGCTTGAAAATCATCACAAATACCTCAAATTTTATCAAAAGTTAAAAAATAACAAATAAATTTTACGATTTCTTAATTTTATTAACTTTGCAGCCCTGATAAAATATATTCTTAAAAATGAGTGAGACCATTTTAATTATTGGAGCTTGTGGGCAAATAGGAACAGAACTTACACAAAAATTACGTGAAATTCATGGAACAAACAATGTAATTGCTTCTGATATTAGAGAAGGAAGTGATGAGTTCACTAAATCTGGTCCTTTTGAAATTATTGACGCTACAAATAGAGAACAAATTTTTAGTGTTGTTCAAAAATATAAAGTTTCTCAGGTTTATTTAATGGCAGCAATGCTATCGGCTACAGCTGAAAAAATACCACAAAAAGCATGGGATTTAAATATGACTTCTTTGTTAATCATTTTAGATCTTGCTAAAGAAAAACATATTCAAAGAGTGTATTGGCCTAGTTCAATGGCTGTTTTCGGAAATACTTCACCAAAAGTAGATACTCCTCAAAAAACAATTATGGAACCTTCAACTGTTTACGGAATTAGTAAAGTTGCTGGTGAGCATTGGTGTAATTATTACCACGAAAAATTTGGAGTAGACGTTAGAAGTATTCGTTACCCTGGAATTATTAGTTGGAAAACTAAACCTGGAGGTGGAACTACTGATTATGCAGTTGACATATATTTTAAAGCTAAGCAAGAAGGTAGCTATGAATGTTTTTTAGATAAAAATACGCGTTTACCTATGATGTATATGAATGATGCTATAAACGCTACTATACAACTTATGGAAGCAGAAAGCTCTTCTATAAAAATTAGAACTTCATACAATTTAACTGCTATGAGTTTTACTCCTGAAGAAATTACTTCTGAAATAAAAAAACATATACCTGATTTCAATATTAGTTATAAACCCGACTTTAGACAAGACATTGCTAATAGTTGGCCTCAAATTATTGATGATAGTCATGCAAGAAACGATTGGAATTGGCAACATGAATATAATTTAGAGTTAATGACTAAAGAAATGCTAAAAAACATATAATCATAAAAATTAGCATGTGTAAGTAAATACAATTCTTTTCGTCTTAGTAATTGTAGAAGATTAAAATTATGAAAGAAATAATAGAAAAAAGTTTACACAACGCAATATCATATACAGAGTACAGAGATTTAGTGTCAAATTTATTAAAAGAGAATAAATCCACAGGACCAAATCAATCTGAAGCATTATACAAATACAGCTTTTTAAATGACCGTAGAATGAAACGTTTAGACAAAACATCTAAACTTACTGAAACTACCGTAGAAGATTTAAAGAAGGTTGAGAAAAACCAAACTTGGCTGGTATTAACAGAAGGGTGGTGTGGTGATGCTGCTCAAAATATACCTGTTATCAACAAACTAGCAGAAGAAAACCCTAATATTGATTTAAAAATCATTTTAAGAGATGATAATTTAGAATTAATGGATCAATTTCTTACCAACGGTGGAAGATCTATCCCTAAATTAATTTCTGTAGACGAAAACAAGGAAGTTCTTTTCTCATGGGGACCAAGACCTTCAACTGCAACTAAAATGATTGCTGATTATAAAGAAGAAAACGGAGTTGTAGATGCTAAAGTAAAAGAAGACTTACAAGTTTGGTATAACAAAAACAAAGGTGTTAACGTACAAGAAGACTTTATTTCTTTACTAAAACAATAACCTTTAAAAGGTTTCAACATAAATTTAATGTCGGTTAGAGCGGAGTCAATAATAACCAAAACATCATTATCAAAATAGATTTTGATTTCGCTCAACCTGACAAAACCTATAAAATTGCTTTTTTAAACCGCTATCTTTTCTACTTCACTTGGTATTATATATCTTTGCTGCAATGGTAGATTTTAACACCTTATCGGAAGAAGCTAGAGTATGGATTTATCCTTGCAATAGAAAATTCTATCCTCAAGAAATAGAAGAAGTAAAACAAAAAATTGAAAACTTCATAAACAACTGGAAAGAAAGCACTGATCTTAATGCTTCTTATCAGCTTTTATACAATCGCTTTATTATTTTTTCTACCGAAAACGATGTTGAAATATCAAACAAAGACATCGATAAACAAGTAGCATTTATTTTACAACTACAACAAGAATACGAAGTTGAACTACTTGACAAAATGAATGTTTGCTTTAAACAAGGTGAATACACTCAATACAAAGATATTAAAGAGTTCAAGAAATTAATTAAAAACAAATCTGTTAACAGCAAAACTGTTGTTTTTGACAATCTAGTTCAAACTAAATACGACTTAGAACATTTTTGGGAGGTACCTATTACAGAAAGTTGGTACAACAGATTTTTATAACAAACCACTAACCTATCTTACAGACTTTCAATTTTTAAAAACCTTAATTTCATTTTTTTAGGTTTAAAAAAACAGATATATTTGCTTGACCAAAAGAAAAACCAAAAAAAATTGATCTCGTTATGATAAATCTAGCAAAAAAAATATCCAAACCTCAAAGTAACAGTGTAAACCTAACACTTTATCTTCAAACTATTTAAGCACAAAACCTTAAAGCATTCTATTTCATTAGTTATGCTAACAGGAGTGCCACTTTAAACTTAAACGACTCAAACTAAAAGAACTTTGTTAAACGAATCTTCTTTTATACAAATCGATAAGTTTATCCTATTACCAGCAATTTAGAAAAAACAAGACAACCAAATATTCCTCTAATCTTAGTTTAGCTATAAATTTTTAATTTTTATTAAATGAAAAAACAATTACGATTAATCAACCTCTTATTAATTTTCAATCTCTTTTTGAGTGTAGGTTACGCCCAAGACGTTCCTTTTACACAGAGATTGGGTAACAACATTAATGTTAAAGGAAATATTACTTTTATTTCCAACAACATTCTTAACAGAAGTTCAAAAGATACTCCTGGAATAGCAAAATTTAACTCAACCACTGGAAACTATATTATTTTCAATGGAGATGAAGATGCAAATGTATCTTATAATTCTGATTTATTCTATCCTATAAACAGGATTCAATATGCTCCAGCTGGAAATGGGAACTTATTCATGGATTATATTGATATTGATGACGACTTAACTACATTTTCTTCATCAAAATCTAATTTAAACTTACCTAATTGTTCCCGAATAGCTTATGCTGGTTTATACTGGTCTGGTATATATCCATATAAAACTTGGGAAAACGAAGAGACTAGAGAAAACAATTTCAACTCTATCAAATTCAAATTACCTGGACAAAACTATCAAGATATCACTGGAGAAATTGTATATGACAATGGTATAATTACACAAAAACCGTATTTATGCTACAAAGATATGACTGCTGATATTAACGCCCTTTCAAACCCCAATGGAGATTATTATGCTGCAAATATTAAAGCTACATTAGGTTTAGATTCTAAATATGGTCTTGGAGGGACTGCAGGATGGATTTTAGTTGTTGTATACGAAAGTGAATCTGAATCAAACAAAAACATTGCTATTTTTGACGGATTCTCTTCTGTTGATGGAGCAAATTATACTGACATAAATTTTTCTGGCTTTGTTACTACTCCTTCTGGTCCTGTAAGAACAAAAATGCTTACAGCATCTTTAGAGGGAGACGCCATTATTACTGGAGATGCTTTTCAAATACAAAATAACCAAGGTACTTTTACTAATTTATCTACAACTACAACAAACCCTACGAATAACTTTTTCAATAGTTCTATCACTAAATATGATAATTATGTGACAACAAGAACTCCTGCTAGTGAAAATACATTAGGTTTTGATGTTGATTTATTTGACGTTAATAATCCTGGAAACACTTTGATTAGTAACAATCAAACTTCTTTAAACGCAAGGTTCTCAACTTCTGGAGATGTTTATTGGCCATTTCTTGTTGCTTTAGCTGTTGAAACTACTGAACCTGAAATTAACTTAGTAGAAACCTTAGATAATGGTATCGCAGGAAATGATATCCAAGGTACAGCTTTAAGTTTAGGAGCCGATTTTTGGCATAACATCAGCTTTCAAAACAAAGGAAATGAAGACGCTAATAATACTACTATCTTCAAAAGATTACCTGAAAACATTAATTTAATAGAAGGAGACATTATAGTACCAAACGGAGTAACTTATAACTACACCCCTCCTTCATCTGCCAATAACTATAAAGGAGAAATATCATTTAATATTCCAAATAACCTTGTTGAAGAAGGTAGCAGCATTCACAACATTAGATTACACTCTAGGGTGAATTCTGATTGTAACAATTATAAAAACGCGTGCGCTAATTTAATTCAAAATCAATCTTTCGTAAGCTACGAAGGAATTAATAGCGGTATCCAAATAGAGAACTCTCCTAGTTTTTCTGGAATTGATGCTTGTAACATAGGTGTTGCTGGCAGCACTAACGTTTTTGTAGATATTTCTGGATGTAATTTTACTCAGGATATAACTTCAAATGAAAATAATACAACTCTAACAGCTGGAGAAGGTTTTTCTTCTTATGTTTGGAAAGATAATAACGGAAATACGATCGGTAACTCTAGATCAATTACCATAAATAATTCAGGTACATACACTGTATCCAAAACAAGTAACTCTTTGTATTGCTTAAGCAGTGATGAAATTTTCAATGTTACTTTAACAGCTACAACAAATCCATTAATCAATTTTGCAGATAATGTACGCTCTTGCACTTCTAATGGTTTAGAATTAGTAGAAATTTTCTTAAATGGCAACAGTGATTCTAGAACAATCAATACAGGTATCACCCTTCCAAATACTGTAACATGGCAGCAATTAAAAACTTCTTGTTCTTCAAATACAGATCAGAACTGTCCAAATACAGACAACAACTGCTGGACAAACGTATCTACAAACACCAACAACACAAGTAGAAGTTTCTCTGAAGCTGGCGAATATAGAGTGATAATTGAATCTGAAACTGGTGATGTAAATCAATACTATTTTAATGTTTTCAAAGAAATTATTAACCCTGTAATTATTACAGAAGACATCATTTGTTCTGACAGCGGAAGCATAACTATTAACAATGTACCTAATGGTTATGAATTTGCCCTTACTCTTTCTGGCAACTCGCCAACCACATTCCAAACATCGAATGTTTTTTCTATTTTAACTGAAGGTAATTACAATGTATATATTAAAAACCCTGTAACATCAAGTATATTTAGTTTTCCTGATAACTCGATAAGTGCAAACAACTTAGATATTAGTGTTACATCTCCTTCTAATTTATGTTATGGAGACACTGGAGAAATTAACATACAAATTGACTCTAATATATCTGGTCCGTATACTTATGCTATTCTAAATAGCGTAAATCCTATAACCACTTTTACAACACTTGACAAAAACTACTCCTATTCGGCAAATTATTCTGGAACATATGACATACAAGTAACAACACCAGAATGCTCTGTTAGCAAAACTGTAACACTTCATTTTTCTGATGAATTAAACATATCTAATATTGTCAATAAAAACATTGGTTGTACTGATGGACTTATCAATTTATCTGCATCTGGTGGAACAAATGGTTATCATTACGCTGTATGGTCTTATACTCCTGCAACAACAGCAACCAAACAACCTATTTCATTCACCAGCATAAGCGAAATACCATCGGACAATTTTTTCTCTAACAACGATTACCTTGTTAAAGCAGGAGAAGAAGGAAACTATGAATTCATTGTAATTGATAATAACAACTGTTCTAGAATATCATCCACAAGTACAGTTACTTTAGAAACACCTTTAACAGGAGCTTATGCTACTCAAACGGATATAACCTGCGATATTTCTGGTAACGGACTCAATCTAGGTAGCATAACATTTAACCCTCCAAGTGGTGGTACACCTCCATACATATATCAATATAAACTTACTACAAATGCATCATATATTAGCACAACCTCTAATACAATTACAAATTTGAGTGCTGGTTCTTATGATATCAAAGTACAAGATACTGATGGTTGCCAATTAATTTTACCTAACTTAACTATAGCTCCAACACCTACAAAACCTGATTTTTCTTATTCAGTTAATTATAATTGTGACGGTACAGGTAATATAATTGTTAATTCTGAAAATGCATCAGGAAGTTTTTTCTATTCTTTAAACAACAACGAATCAAATAGCACAGGAGTTTTCAACAACCTCACTGCAGGAACTTATGAAGTTACTATTGATTACGGTAGTAGTTGTTCGGAGGAAATAACTTTTGTCATTGAAGAAAATCAAGAATTTTCTGGAACTATTATTTCAAATACAAATACAAGCTGTAATGGTAGTTCTGATGGAACAATAACATTTAACGCTAGTAACTTCATTACATCATACGATTACAGTATTGACGGAGGAACAAACTGGATTACAGGTACATCACCTACCCCTACTACAATTAATGGTCTGGGAGCTGGAAATTATAGCATTATACTACGCAACTCAAATGGCTTTTGTGAAGTTTCTATTGGAGATGCTGTTATACAAGAATTGCCTGCTTTGACAATATCTAATGTAAACCTTACTAAAGAAATTACATGCAATCCAAACACTGGTGCTTCATTTGAAATAGAAGCTATAGGAGGTACACCTCCTTATGAATACTCTATTGATAATGGAATCACTTTTCAAACTGGCTCTTTCACAAACATTCCTACTGGTAATTACAACATAATAGCTAGAGATGCTAATGGATGTTCTTCGTCACCTTACACATACACTGTTAATCCTGCGGAAAATCTCTCAATAACATCTAATGCTACAACATGTCACAATGGCTCCAATGGAGAAATAACTGTTATTGTTAATTCTGGTGCAGGCGGCTATAACTTTAGGTTAAATGGAGGTGCTTGGTTAAATCCTATATCTTTTAATTCTAACACCTATACTTTCCAAGGAATAACAGCTGGTGTTTACACAATAGAAGTAAGAGACAGAGCTGGTTGTTCCGCTTCATCAATTGCGGAAATCACCCCTGAATTACAAGCATCGGCAACTATAGAAAAAGACGCTGACCTGGACAACGTAACCATATTAGCTACTGGAGGACGACCACCTTATGAATATTCTAGTGGAAATGGATCATATTTTCAAAGTAGTAATATCTTTGACGGATTAACTCCTGGGTTTTATAATTTAACAGTAAGAGATGCTAACGGATGTGTTTTTGAGATCAATTCAGCAACCGACGACTGTAATATTGATGAAATTGGTCTAACTCTTACAAAAGAGATTAGCTGTACAACTCCTTACAGTGAAATTGAATTATCTATACTACCTGAATCTGGCATTTACGAATATGAAGTACTTAATAGCACTGGAGCCTACATTATAAACAGAACACCTACCGCATACTCAGGCACAGTGTTTCCAGTTTCTTTACCCGACACTTACACTGTAAATGTATATAGTTTAAGCGGTGTTTCGGAATGCTCAGTATCAAGAGAAATTACAGTTCAACCTGCAATAATACCTGATTTTACTGTAAACACAACCAACCCTGCATGCAATGGTGAAGCTACGGGAAACATTAAAGTTTTAGTAAACCAAGGCACAGCTCCTTTTTCTTACGATTTAACTACATCTACTGGTAATGTTACTTCTGGTATATGGAACCCAAACACTAATTCATTTGAAGATGTTTCTTCAGGAAGCTATAAAGTGAGAGTTACAGGAAGCAACGGATGTTCTTTTGAAATCAACGATATTATTATCAATGACAACGCTCCGTTATACGTTCCCCCTTTAACAACAAGCAATTTCAATTGTTCAGAAGGGAACAACTCAATTTATCCAACTATAAGTATTGATATTTCTTCTATCTATGGAGGAAGTGGAAATTATTCTTTAGTAGACTTATACAAAAGTAATCCTGGAAATGATATCAAGATTTCAGGAGCATTGACTAACGGCAACATTCGTAGTTACAACATTACAGATACTAATGGAGGTGATTATTATATAAAAGTAATAGATAGTGAAGGCTGTGAGGCTATATCTAATACAGTGACCATCTATCCTTTCGATGAGTTATTAGCAATTTCCACCTCTCAAAATACTGCTATTAGTTGTACAAACGGTGGTGAGCTTATTGATATTGTTTTTAATTCAAGCATGTCTGCTACAGGCGCAAACATTACTATTACAGATGGTACTGGCACAATACTTGAAACTATCACCAATACTAATAGTGGCATTCACGTTACAAACTCTAACAGATTAACTGCAGGAACTTACAACATAACAGTAACACACCCCACAACAGGTTGTGAACTAAGTACAATTTATATTGTAGAAGACGTAACAAATTACATTGTAAATGCAACTGTAGCTTCTCCTGTAACATGTTTGGGGACTGATTCAGCAGAAATAAATATTGCTTTTGACCTTAATACTCCTTATAGCGGTTCATATACATATCAAGTTATGAATGCTGACACATTCACTGTTACTGGAATAAGCGGAAACGGATTAGGAAATAACAACGAAACAATTTCAGGTTTAGCAGCAGGAAATTATTTTGTAGAACTTACAATGACTAGTTTCCCTGACTGTACTATTAGAACTAACAATATTATTATTGATAGTCCTGCTTCTAACTTAGTATTAACAGAAGCCTCTACACACCCTATGTGTGACGGAGAGAGCAACGGTACTATCAACTTAAACGCCACTGGAGGCTGGGGTGGTTATGAATACCAAATAGAAGAACAACTTTCTGGAATTATTTATTACGCCTATAGTTCAGAAAATCACTTTGACAATTTACCTGCGGGAGATTATATTGCTAAAGTTAGAGACACTAATGGATGTGAAACATTTACTTCTGTAAATCTAATAGATCCAACACTTATTCAATCAAATGCTGTCTTAACTCAAGATTACACATGTACTCAAACAGGAATTATTAGTTTTTCTCCTGCTACCGGAGGAACTGCTCCTTATTCGTATGGAATCAATGGAGTTTATTCTTCTGATTTAATAAAGAGCAATTTAACTCCGGACTCTTATGCATTAAGTGTTAGAGATGCAAATGGATGTGAAACACAAATTAGCGAGATCATCATTGAAGAACTTCAAGATATTGCACCTTTTATAACTTCTGAGATAGCATACAATTGCGATGGTTCAGCAAACATTACCATCATCAATTCTGGTCCAAACTTGTATACATATAGTTTAAATGGTACGAGTCAAAGCTCAAATATTTTCGAAAACATACCTCCAAGTGCATATATTATTACTGTAAGTGATGACAACTCCTGTACTTATGATTTGTTTATTACTGTAGAAAATAACAAAAGATTCTATAGTACTTTAGTTTCTAAAGAAGATGCTAAATGCAACAATGCTAGCAATGGTGCAATTACCATAGAGTCTAAAAACTTCAACAATGAATATTCTTATAGTATAGATGGTGGTATTACTTGGCAAAAAACCACTGAATCACTACTTACTATAGATGGACTAAATCCTGGAGAATATGATGTTCGTACTAAAGCTTATAGTAATGAAACAGCAGTATGTGAATATTATGTTGACGATGTTACTATTATAGATCCTCCCCTTTTAATAGCTACCACTGCTTATACAAAAAATGATGTCTGCGATCCTAACTCACTTGCTGAGATTAATGTTACAGCTACAGGTGGAATTCCTCCTTATAAATTTAGTATTGACAATGGAGCAACATGGCAAACTTCAAATATTTTCACAGATGTTTCTGACGGAACTTATCAAGTTTTAATTAAAGATAATAGCAATTGTTCTAAAACTGTTTTTAGAAATGGAAGTTTTGAAGACATAAACACTAAACCAGACTCGTTTATACTTACAGACGCAAGCAATTTAAAAGGATGGAAAACTACTTCTCCTGATAATAAGATTGAAGTATGGAAAAGTGGGTTTAACAATACTAGTGCTTCTAATGGTGATTATCTTGTAGAGATTAACGCCAGTATTCCTTCAGTTTTATATCAAGAGTTAAAAACAACTCCTGGAGACATTATTAGTTGGTCTTTTGATCACCGTGGAAGAACTGGAGTAGATAGTGCTGAAATAAGAATTGGAAGTAGCATTACAACATCTGCTTATGGTTTTTCTCAAACTGTATCAGATGGAGTTAAATGGGGAACTTATTCTGGTTCCTATATAGTGCCTGTTGGACAAGAGACTACTATAATAGCCTTTGAAGCAATATCATCATCTTCAGGTAATTTATCAGTAGGAAACTTTATTGACAATGTTTATTTCAACGTAAACCAAGAAAATAATCATATAACAAGAGAAGTTATTATCGACGAAACCCCTCCTGCATTAGAAGGAGTAGTGATTGTAACAGCAGAAAATGATATTGAGTTTTCTTCTGCTTCTGGAGGTCATCCACCTTATCAATTTAGTATTGACGGAGGAAATACATTCAAAGATACTTCTATCTTTTCTGAATTAAGCGAAGGAACCTACGTTCCAGTTATTATAGACTCTAATTATTGTTCAATTACCCTAAATGAAATTAATATAACTAATGAAGATCCTTCTTTAGTTGTAAGTACTATTTCAGAAAACATAATTTGTACTGGAGATTCAAACGGATCAATCACTGTTACTGTAAACGGAGGTGCTCCTCCTTATACATATACATTATTTGATTATGGATATAATTTAGTTAATTCTGTAAATTCGAGCGAAGCTACTTACATTTTCAGTAATTTATTAGCAAATAATTATATTATTCAAGTTACTGATAGTAGCGGTTTAACTGAAACCAATGACAATATTATTGTTTCAGAACCAAATCAATTATTTACAACTTACACACAAGCTACTATTAATAGTCTTCATTTACAAGCTGCAGGAGGAACACCTCCTTATGAATATTCTATTGACGGTATTAGTTATGTGACTAGCAGTGTTTTTGATAATTTACCTAACAACATTTATAATATTTCCACTAGAGATGCCAATGGTTGTACCTCTCTTCCTGTAACAGTAATAATAAATGACACCACTCCTACTGCTGTTGATGATAGTTTTGAAACTACTCAGGAATCAATATTAGAAATGGATGTATTGACAAATGATTATAATATTGCTGTAGATGGAGTTTTAAACTTTAACCCTGCTATCTATGGAGATATTACCTTAAGTGATCCTAACGGAACTCCTGACGATATCACAGACGATATTTTAACTTACGTACCTAACCCTGGATTTAGTGGAATAGATACTTTTACTTACTTTTTATGTGACAATGATCATAATTGTGCTTCAGCAGAAGTTACCATTCTAGTAAAAGAAAAACCTTTAACCATAGACCAAGTAAATGTTACTGATGCTACATGTGACTCTCCTGAAGGAAGAGTTGAAATATTAGTAAGCGGTGGTGTTTATCCGTATCATTATGAAATATCAGATTCTTCAGGTACAGTAATAACTAACACTACAAGCAATATAATATCTGTATCTCCTGGTTTTTACACACTAAATATTACAGATAGCTACGGAGAAGTAATAGTTACGGACTTTTCTATTAACGATCCTTCTAGTTTTGATGTTAATTTAACAGTTACTAACAATAATTGTAGCGATGAATATAATGGTAAAATTTTAGTTGATGTTATTAACGGAGTTCCTCCATACACTTATGCATTAAATGGAGATTTCTTACAAACAAACAACGAATTTACCAACTTAACTGGCGGCACATATACTATTGACGTAGTTGACGCGAATAATTGTACAGTTTCTAAAACTGTAATTTTAGAAGATCCATTACCGATAGTTTCAACTACAAATATTACAGGAAACACTATAACAATTAACACAACTGGAGGTATCCCTCCTTATGAGTATAGCATAGACGGGGGTAACACCTTTGTTACATCATTTGTATTTACAAACTTAAATGAAGATTCGTATGATGCTGTTGTTAAAGATAGTAATGGTTGTTATGAGTTATTCCCTATTTACATTGCTTCATCACCTGCTACTATAGATGATTCGGCTACAACAATAAAAAACACGCCGGTAATTATACCAATATTAGCTAATGACTCTAATGTATCCTTAAATGACTTTATCACATTTTCACAACCTAGTAATGGAAACATTTCAATAGAAAATAATGGAACTTCTGACGATATTAGTGATGATTTGATCACCTATCAACCAGATCCTAGTTTTGTTGGTAATGATAGTTTTACCTATACTTTATGCGATCGTAACAATCCTTCTAGTTGTAGTACAGCTACTGTTACAATTATTGTTGAAGATCAACCTGAAACATTTGATATAACCTTCTCAACATCTCATGTAACTTGTAATGGAAGTGATAATGGTATTGTTGGTGTATTTTTAAGCGGAGGAACCCCTCCTTATAGCTACGATGTTTTAGGTGTAACCAGCAGAATATCTAATGATACTGTAGAAGTTTTTAATAATTTAAGTCCTAACACTTATACAGTAACTGTAACTGACAGCTACGGCATTACTGCAACAAGAGAAGTTACTATTATTGAACCATCATTACTAGCAGCAACTATTACTACTACTGATATAACTTGTAATGGTAGCGATGACGGTAGTATTGTTATAAACGCTATCGGAGGAACTGGTAATTATGTTTACAATGTGAGCCCTGTAGGTGCTACTTCTGGAACATTACAATCTGAAAATACTTTTAACAATCTTTCAGCTGGTGTTTACGATGTAACTATACAAGATGAAAATGGTTGTTTCCAAACCTTATCTGCAGTAATTATAGAACCATCTCCTCTTGTTATTTCTTCTATAGAAATTACTCCTTCTGGAAACGAGCCTAGTGGAGTTATTATTGCAGGTGCATCTGGAGGAACTGCTCCTTATAGCTTTAGTTTAAACGGAGATATCCCTGTAAACTCAAATGAATTTATTGGTTTAGCGCCAGGAACCTATGCTATTACTTCAATAGATAGCAATGGTTGTATTTCTACTGAATTTACAGTTACTTTAAATGAAATTGACATTGATAATTCTGTAACTCAAAATGAAGAGGAGTTAGAGGTTACCTTTAAAAACGCAACAGCTTACCAATGGATTAATGTTGATTCTGGAGAAAGAATTGCCGGAGCAACTGAAAGTTCGTATAAGCCTACCGTTTCAGGAAGATATCAAGTTGAAATTACAGTTACACAAGAGGCTACCGAGTATTACAACGGACAAACTAGTGTTAAGAACAATAGTAACACTCAAATAGTTTTATCTCCAATTATTGAGTTTAAGATTGATACTTTGAGTACTGAAAACATAGAGAAAACTGATTTTACAATATATCCTAATCCAACTACTGAAATTATAAATGTTCCTACTGAATTAATTGGTAAGAAGTATAAAATTTACAACATCCTTGGAGAAGAAATATATAACGACAAAATTGAGTCAACAAAACTTAATGTACAATCACTTTCTGATGGTGTTTACTTTATAAAAATACCAAAGTACACGCCTGTTAAGTTTGTTAAACATTAACAGTAATTAAAAAAGGTGTGAAATTTCACACCTTTTTTAATATAACAAAACCTCCCCTTTTAACATCTTTTATTGCTTAATTGTTAAAAGTTATTTTAAATTCAACACTTAATTAATCAATTTTTAAATCATGAAAAAATCAATTTTAAACTTAGGAAAAAGCCTAAGCAGAAAAGAACAAAAAGAAATAAACGGAAGTAGACACTACTATCCCGCATGTAAATGTGATGACTTTGGAAATAAAATAAACGAACCTTGTGAAGGCGGGTATGAACATACAATTCCTCCTTTACCAGATATCTGTGATGTTTTTCCTGATATTTGCAACTAAAAAAAATGCTGTACCTATTATTGGTACAGCGTTTTTTTAATTTATAATTTCGTTCATATATTTAAATATCAAATCAGATTCATATCCTCTATAAGCGAGAAAATCATAAATTTTTTTCTTTCTCTTAAAAATATTCTCTTCTTTGACTTCTTTATTTTTCTTATTAATTAAATCAACTAAACTTTCTAAATAATCAGTCTCCTCAATCTCTTTTAAAGCTGTTTTTATATTGTAAGCGGAAATATCTCTAGCCTTCAACTCTCTCGTAATTCTTTGCTTCCCCCACTTTTTAATTCTAAACTTTCCTCTTGCAAAACTCTTAGCAAAACGTTCTTCATTTAAAAAATCATGTTCTAATAAATGAAGTATGATGACTCCTTTTGCTTCTTCTATTAAATTATATTCAGCTAATTTTTTTTCAATCTCTTTGTGTGATCTATCCTGATACACACAATATCTCTCTAGCTTTCTTTTAATCTCTTCAATAGAAGTCACTGCTTTTTTCATACCAGCAAAACTATGGAATACAAATGAAAACTTAAATATTGAAAAGTTTAAAAATAAAAACTTTGTAAAACATAAAACCTTATCACTTTTAAAGCGATAAGGTTTTAATTGTTATTAAACTAATTTTAAAAAATCTAATTCCCTATTTCATACAATTCTTCTTCTTGAATATTATTTCTTCTACTTCCTTTAATCCACATTTTAAATCTATTTACTAAATAGAATAATATTGGAACTACTATTAATGTTAAGAATGTAGCCACTACAAGTCCATAAATTACAGCCCATGCTAATGGTCCCCAGAAGATCACATTATCACCTCCTACATAAATATGAGGATTCAACTCTGATACTAATGTGTAGAAATTAATATTTAATCCTGTAGCTAAAGGAATCAATCCTAAAATAGTTGTTATTGCTGTTAATAATACAGGACGTAAACGTGCTTTACCACCAGTAACAATTGCCTCATTTAAATCATCTACTCCAATCATTTCATCTTCATTTAAACGAAGTGCTACTTTTCTTCTGTCAATTAACAATTCGGTATAATCGAGCAGTACCACACCATTGTTTACCACAATACCCGCTAAAGAGATAATTCCCATCATTGTCATCATAATCACAAAAGGCGAACCACTAATCATAATTCCTCCAAACACACCAATCAAACTCAAGAAAATAGCTAACATAATAATCGTAGGCTTAGAAATAGAGTTAAACTGATAAATTAAAATCAAGAAAATCAATCCTAATCCAGCAAAAAAGGCACTTCCTAAGAATGCTTGCTGTTTATTTTGCTCTTCAATTTGACCTGTATAATCTACTTTAATAGTTTTTGGTAAATCAGTAAAACTACCCATCTCTTCCTTAATTTGAGCTACAATTGCACCAGCATCAGTAAAACCTGGAGCTAAAGCAGAATATACGGTTACCACTCTTTTTCCGTTTTTGTGTTTAATTGCACTAAATCCAGAAGTATTATCCTTTTTAATTAATGTAGATACAGGAATAGATCTTACTTGACCAGTTGCCATATCTCTAAAAGTGATATTCTGATTAAATATTGCATTTGTATTATATCTGTTCTCTTTATCAAATCGAACATAAATATCATAATCTTCACCATCTTCCTTGTAAACTCCAGCCTTAGCCCCAAAAACAGAATTCCTAAGCTGCTGACCAATTTGAGAAGCACTTACCCCTAATTCTCCTGCCTTTTTTCTATCTACATTTACCAACATAGTAGGCTTAGCTTTATTTACATCTACTTTGATTTCAGCAACTCCTGGAATTGATTTTGTATTGATAAAATCTTTCATCTTTTCAGCTACTTCTATCATCTGAGCATAATCTTTCCCCTCTAATTCAATATTAATTGGGTACCCTGCTGGTGGACCAACTGGATCTTTTTCAACAGAAATTGAAAGTCCTGGATAAATTCCTTGTAAAGCTTCTGTAATTTCTTTCTTCAATTCTTTACTATCAGATCCTCTACGATATTTGTATTCTCTCATAGAAGCTACAATTTTACCTCTATGTGGCATTTCTGCTGTAGAACCTCCGTCAGTTTGTGGATTTCCAGAACCTGCTCCCACTTGAGTAACCGAACTTTCTACCAAAAAGTTATACCCATTATCTACATATTTAGAAGAATTAATAATTTTAGTTACTCGCTCTTCCAAATCTTTCATGATTAGATTGGTCTTCTCTATATCTGTACCCTGAGGATATTCAACATATACAATTACTTGGTTTGGCGTATTATCTGGAAAGAACTCTACTTTTACCTTCTTCTCTCCCATTCTTTTTCCGAATACTCCAAACACTACAAATAACATCATAAAAGTAACACCTGTAATTGCATACGGTCTCCAACCTTTTAAAGAAGCTCTAATGATTCGTTCGTAAAAACGCTCCCATCTTGGTAAAATTTCTCTTTGGAAATAATTAGCCGCTGGACGCATAACATATCTATAAATCCAGAAATTGACAGCAGCAAACACTAACAACACTCCTAATGAACTTCTACCTCCACCAGCAATTAACATTAATATTCCTAACACAGCCAATACTACTGTTAAAACAATCAATCTTTTTAATGGCATGTTTTTATCCTCAGTGTTCATAAACTGAGATACCAATACCGAATTAAAGAATATTGCTACAAATAATGATGAACCTAATACTACTGATAACGTAATTGGGAAATAGATCATAAACTGCCCCATTACACCTGGCCACATACCTAAAGGAACAAACGCTGCTACAGTAGTTGCTGTAGAAATGATAATTGGGAAAGCAATTTCACCAATACCTTTTTTAGCAGCCTCTAGCCTACTCATACCTTCTTCATCCATTAAACGATATACGTTTTCTACAACCACAATACCGTTATCTACCAACATTCCAAGTCCCATAATTAAACCAAATAAAATCATGGTATTCATAGTGTACCCTAACAGATTCAATATCATTAACGACATGAACATAGACATTGGAATTGCAAAACCTACGAATAATGCATTTCTAAGTCCTAAGAAAAACATTAAAACTGTTACTACTAAAATAACCCCAAAAATGATGTTATTTACTAAATCATCTACCTGACCTATTGTTTTTGAAGACTGATCATTTGCTAAGGTTACTCTTAAATTACTTGGCAATACATCTTTTTGAGCTTTCTTTACAATTTCTCGTATTTGCTCTGTTGCACGTACCATGTTTTCACCTGTTCTCTTTTTAATATCAAGCATTACCACTGACGCTCCATTTTCACGAGCATAGGTAGTTTTGTCTTTATCTTTAAAAGTAACTACAGCAATATCTCTTAAATAAATAGGATTTCCTCTTTCTGATTTGATTACAAAATTCTCTAATTGAGAGGTTTTTTCTATCTCTCCTAAAACCCTAATCGTTCTTCTTTGACCACTAGAGATAATATTACCCGCTGAAACTGTCGCATTTCCTCCTCCTACTGATTGCAAAATATCTTGAAAACTAACTTTAGCAGCTGTCATTTTATATACATCTACTGCTATTTCAACTTCCTTATCTTCTGCTCCTCTAATATCAGCTTTCTTTATTTCTTTTAAATCCTCTATTTCATCTTGAAGATATTCTGCATACTCTTTTAGTTGTTCAACAGTATAATCTCCAGAAATATTAATATTTAAAATTGGCGTTTCTTCCGAAATATTCAGTTCAAAAACATTAGGTTCAACTTTAGCCCCATTAAACGTAGGCCAATCTTCACCTGATACTTCTTCATCTATTTCATCTTTTACCTTCTGCTTTGCTTCTTCAATAGTAATATTGCTATTAAATTCTACTACTACCATTGAAACATTTTCTTGAGAGGTAGAAGTAATTTTAGTCATATTACTTACCGTTTTTAACTTTTCTTCTAACGGATTTGTAATTAACTTTTCAATATCTTCCGCTGTGTTTCCAGGGAAAACAGAACTCACATATATTTTTGTGTCTTTTATTTCTGGAAAGTTTTCTCTTGGCATATTTAAAAATGCCGAGATTCCAAAATATAATATCAACACCATTAAAACATATATGGTTGTTTTATTATTTATTGCCCATGAAGATAAACCAAACTCTTTATCTACATTTTTTTCTTGCTCTGTCATCAGAATATCTTTTAAAATTATTTAGTTGATGATGCTAAAATTTTCACTTCTTGCTTATCTTTTACACTTCTAGCTCCATCATTAATAATTAACTCTCCTTCTTTTAATCCACTTAAAATTTCAATTTCGTCACCTTGAGTTTTTCCAGTTGTAATAATAGTTTGCTTAGCAGTGCCTTTATCAGCACCAGCTTTATCAACTACATATACATATTGTGCTCCTTCTCCATTTTCAGAAATGATACTTTGAGGTATTAAAATTGCGCTTGGATTTGTATAATCGTTGATTTTTAACTTCGCTGTTAAATTAGGCTTGATTTCTCTATCTTTATTAGGAACTCCAACCTCTACTTTAAATGTTCTGTTTGCTGGATTGATAAAGTTTCCTGCCTGACGAACTTTAGAAGCTATAGTTTTACCTAAAATTGGAAAATCAACCATTACATCTTTCCCTTTTTTAATAGAACTAATAAATCCTTCTGGCACATCTGTTTCAATGTACATGTCTCCTAAATTTACAATTCTAAAAATCTCTGCCCCCATTCCAGGAGCAACCACTGTACCTTGCTCTTTAATTACATCATCCACTATTCCTGCAAACGGTGCTCTTACTGTATATTTACCAATTGCTTTACGTAAATTAGTAACTGCATTTTTTTGCGCTTCGTAATTTGTTTTAGCCTGTAAGTATTGAATTTCTGAACCAATTTTTTGATCCCATAATCTTTGTTGACGCTCAAAAGTAGTTTTTGCCAACGCCGCATTAGCTTCAACTTGCGCTAATTGATTTGACATTCCTCCGTCATCTATTTTAGCTAAAGATTGACCTTTTGCTACTCTTTGACCTTCTTTAACGTATACACTGATTAATTGACCTGGTACTTCTGGATATACTAAAACATTCTTTTTTGTTTGTACATCTCCTTGTAACTCTAAGTAATGAACAAACTCTTTGTTTTTAACAGCAATAACAGTTACTAACGGTACTTTTTTATTAGTATCTAACTTTGCTATTTCAGTATCTAATAATTCAATATTTTTAACAAGTTCTTGATTTTCTTTACGTAATTCGTCTTTTTTAGTTCTTAATAACTCTAAGTTACCAGATGCTAATACTTCTTCTACTGATTGTTTTTTATTGCCTCCACATGAAGCTAAATATAAAGAAGCTATTGTTATAATGAATATCTTTCTCATTGAGTTAGTTATTTTACAGGTACGTTTAATGCGGTTTCTAATTGTGCTTTTTTGGCAATCACGTTTAACATAGATTGCACATAATTATTTTGTTGGGTATATAATTGATTTTGGGCTTGAGATAAATCGAAGCTAGATGAAAGTCCTTCAAAAAACTTTACTTGCTGCTTCTTTTCTATCCTCTCAGCCAATGATAAATTCTTCTTAGCTGTTTCATGATTTTCAATACTTAATTGATATTCACTTTTAGCTGTTTGTGCTTGAAGATTTAGTTTTTGTTCAATTTCTTGTAATCTAATCGAAGAGTTTTCTAACTTGATTTTTGCCTGAGCTGTTCTTGATGATCTTCCGAAGCTACTAAAAATTGGTACATTTAACGACACACCTAATAAAGAGTAATCAAACCAATCTTGATTGCTATCGAAAAAAGTAAAACTATTAGAGTTGGCATTTACTCCGTAGTTTAAAAATGCTGAAAGTGATGGTAATGCTTTACTTTTTTCTAATTTCACTAATAATTGATTCGCTTCTTCATCATTTTTAGCCATTTTATAGTCAATATGATTTTCTAAATTAAATGACTTTGCTAATAATGATAAATCCGTTTCTTGAAATACTAAATTTTCTAAAGTATCTGTTAGCTCTACCTTTTTATTAGTTACATTACCTAAAGTTATGTTTAGCATTTGATAAGCTATTGCCTTTAATCTTACGGTATTTCTAAGATTGTTTTCAAGAGTTCCTAAAGTAATTTGTAATTGCTCAACATTCTCTAACTCAGTTAAACCATTGTCATAGATTTTTTGAGTCTCAGACAAACTTTTTGATAAAATCTTCTTGTTATTTTCTAAAATCTCTATTGATTTTTCAGCAACTAATACATTTCCGTAGGCATTAATAACTGCTTCTTTTGTCCCTAATTCAGTTTTTTCTTTCGCTTGTTCTGATATTTTTAAATAGGTTTTTGCTGATTGCAGTCCTACCAAATAAGAACCATCAAAGATTAACTGACTTAAAGTTACTGCTGCATTAATACTTTGTTTGGTTCCAAAAGCTATTTCTGCAAATTCTCCTTGTTGACCTCCAAAGATTTCAGCTGGTAATAATGATATCTGTTGCTTTAACCAATATTGGTAATCAACTTTACCATTTATTTGAGGAAGACCTATAGTTGTCGTTTCCCATTTTCGCTCTTCTGCTGCTTCTATGTTTTTTGCAGCAATTAAATTATTATAATTGTTTTTTACTGCATAATCAATGGCTTCTTCCATTGATAATCTTAATACATCATCTTGGGCAAATGACATACCTACTAAGAAGAACGTAAATACACTAAGTATGTATTTTTTCATTAGTTTTTAATTTTGATTTGTTATTTTTAATTGTTTCTCTAATTCTTTTAATCCCTTTTCCGTTGCAATAGCTCGAATATGGTATTCTAACACTTTGTATTCTATTTTCACAAGTTCTTTCATTTCCTTTGTATACAAATCGCTATCGTAAATACCGAATACTAAAGTGAAATAGAAATTCATTGTTAACTTTATATCAATTCCTTCTCTGTACAATCCTTGTTCGATGCCTTTTTCTAAATTGTCAGAATTACACTCTTCGAACATACACACTTCCTTATCCATTAATTTATCATAAATTTCAGGATAGTATTTCTTTAGCTGGTATATGGGAGATCCTTTCGCATTCTTAAACATCTCTTTAAAGATTGCCTTAATCATAAACTCTTCTTCTATGGCATTGTATTCTTTACTTTTAATTAAAGAAATATTTTCTGCTATAGAATTTTGAAGACAATCTGTAGACGCATCAACTAACGATGCTTTGTTAGAGAAATATTTATACAATGTCTTTTTAGATATCGCAAGCTCTCTTGCAATATCGTCCATTGTAACACTTTTAAACCCTAAGTTTAAAAACATCTCCCCAGCCTTTTCTAAAATTTTATCTCTCATAATTCTGTGCAAATGTACGCAAGGAAACTTTAGAAACAAAAAAAGTTTCCTAAGTTTTAATGATTTTTTAACATTACCCATTTTTAATTGTTAGAATTGATTTATTTTTACAAAAAATTTATTTTGGATTTATCGAAGTATCAAGAATCTTTTCTTACTTATTTACAAGAACAAGACTTTAAAAGAGAGCCTAACAACCTTTATGCTCCTGTTGACTATATTTTACATTTAGGCGGAAAAAGACTTCGCCCTGTATTAACCTTAATAGCATGCGATGTTTTTAAACAAAGCTTTGAGGAAGCTTTACCAGCTGCCATGGCTGTGGAAACTTTTCATAATTTCACATTGGTACATGATGACATTATGGATGAAGCTCCTTTGAGAAGAGGAAAGGAAACTGTGCATCAAAAATGGGACATAAACACAGGGATTCTTTCTGGTGATGCTATGCTAATTTTAGCTTATCAATATTTTGAAAATTACAAGCCTGTTGTTTTTCAAAAATTAGCCAAACTTTTTAGTAAAACTGCTCTTGAAGTATGTGATGGACAACAATTGGATGTTGATTTTGAAACTAGAAATGACGTTACAATTGAAGAATATATTAAAATGATCACGCTTAAAACATCTGTTTTAGTGGCTGCTGCTTTAAAAATGGGAGCTATTGTTGCTGAAGCTGATGAAGAACAATCAAACCATTTATATAATTTTGGATTAAATTTAGGTATTGCTTTTCAGTTACAAGATGATTATTTAGATACTTTTGGAAACCCTGAAACTTTCGGAAAACAAATAGGTGGAGACATCATTGAAAACAAGAAAACTTTCTTATATCTAAAAGCTTTAGAAGTTGCAAATACTGAAGACAAGGATAAATTATTATTTTTCTATCAACAGAAACCCGAAGATAACTCTATCAAGATTTCTGAGGTTACCAGAATCTTTGAAAGAAATGATATTCCTAAGTTAACTAGTGACTTAATTAAAGAGTATACTGAAAAATCTTTTGAATTTTTATCTCAATTAAATATTTCAAAAGAGGCAAAAAAAGGACTTAGATTATTTGCTGAAAATTTAATGTTCAGAAAAGTTTAAAAAAACATTGTTTATTTAAAAAAAGTTTATATTTTTGCCATCCGTTAATCGGTCCTATAGCTCAGTTGGTTAGAGCACCTGACTCATAATCAGGGGGTCCATGGTTCGAGCCCATGTGGGACCACCTTTAAAGCTTCACTTTTTGTGAAGCTTTTTTGTTTTTACAACCTTCCACACCTACGTACTAAAAAACAAAAAGCAAGTACGTTTATATAAAATACCTACACTCTTATACAATTTCTATAGAAAACGAACAACAAAAAAGATATCTTGTAGGTGTGATTATGACACACTTACCCCGAAAACTTGAACCAGAGAGACAACAAATGAAGTAATATTAAAAAAAACACAACTTCATTGATTTTTATTAAAATAAATCTATATTTGATTACATTAATTCAACCTAACGATCTACAACTATGAAAAGTTCTCTATCACTGATAGTTTTAAAACTATTATCTAAAAGTAAAATTGCTCATGATAAAAAAGAATTAGATTTTCAGATTCAAAGTCATCCATCGTATCCTAGTTTACATGCTATCACTGGTGTTTTAGATCATTTTAATATTGAAAACATTGCAGCTGAAGTTCCTGTAAACGCAGAAACATTAGAGCAATTACCTGACAGTTTCATTGCACAAGTAAACACAGATAACGGAAGCCATTTAGTTACAGCTATAAAATCTAAAGATAAAACCTCGTATAACTTATACTTTGGAAGTGAAAAAGACAAAACTATTTCTGAAGGAGAGTTTTTAAAACAATTTACAGGAATTATTGTTGCTGTTGAGAAAACAGATCAAATTACTGCAACATCTTCAAACAACAACATTCGTAATTCACTGTTTTTATCTTTATTCTCTGTTGCTGCAATACTTTTATTTATTAACAGCAATATTGACATCTCAAATTATATTTACATCGCATTCTCTATAATAGGTGTTGTTGCTAGTTACAGTATACTAAAACAAGAACTTGGTCAAAGTACTGCTATTGGTAATGCGTTTTGTTCAGGAAATAACGATAAAAAAGATTGTGATGCTGTATTAAGCTCTAAAGGAGCAGAAATTATCAAAGGTCATAAATTAAGCGATTTAAGTATCATTTATTTTACTGGACTAACTATTTCTTCTTTCTTTTTAACAAACCTTAATCCGTTATTAATCATTAGTCTTCTTGCATTGCCTATTACTTTTTACTCAATATACTACCAATATAAAGTTGTAAAAACTTGGTGTATGCTATGTTTATCAATTGTTGGTGTTTTATGGCTGCAAGCTTCTGTTATTTTTTTACATAATTCTGATAACTTAAATAGTATTATCAATATTGTCCCAAAAGAAATCCTGATCATTGCAGCTAGTTTCCTTGGAACCTATGTTGCTTGGGCGTATCTTAAACCTTTAGTTAGCAAGGTAAATGAGTTAGAAAAAGACAAAATAGCTTCTGTAAAATTTAAAAGAAACTTCAATTTATTCAACAATCTTCTACAAAAAAGCAGCACACTAAACACTATTATTCAAGACCCTAAAGAAATTGTATTAGGTAACAAAAATGCTAACTTAGAAATTGTTGTAATTACAAATCCATTTTGTGGTCATTGTAGACCTGTTCACACTATCTTAAATGAGATACTAAAAAAATATGCAAACATTGTAAAAATCATCATTCGTTTCAATGTACCTACCGATAACTCTGATAACAAATCGGTTATTGTTACAAACAAATTATTAGAGCTTTATAACGAAACAGATATTGAGACTACAGAAAAAGCAATGGATGAAATTTACGGAGATGTAGACTACGACACTTGGTTAAAAAAATGGGGAAAAGCTAAAAATGTAAACACATATATCAGTGTTTTAGAAAACCAAAAAGAGTGGTGTAACCAAAATGCCATTAACTTTACTCCTGAAATACTGATAAACGGAAAGTCATTCCCTAAAGAATATGATAGACCTGATTTAGTATACTTCATTGAAGAAATAGAAGAAAATCTTCAAAACAGCACACAATACTCTAACTTATAAAAACAAACAAAGTCGTTTTCACGACTTTGTTTTTTGGAACAATATTCTCTCGCGAAGAATAGACACACTCGGTGAGTGTCTTAAAATGTTCGCCGCAAATGTAGTCTTAATATTTCAATTATGAAAAAAACAATTTTAAACTTAGGTAAAGCCTTAGAAAAAGACACACAAAAAGAAATTATTGGAGGAAATCCAATACTTATAAAGTTTAAGTGCCTTGTTTCTTATGGTGACCGAAGATGTTGTACTCCTAGCGAATGCGGTGATACAGGTGGAGTTTGGAGCCCTGGAAATTACGGATATGGTACATCTGCAAACTGTATATGCTTTTAACAATTAAAAAACTCAATTATGAAAAAATCAATTTTAAATTTAGGAAAACTTTTAAATAAAACTGAACAAAAAAATATCAATGGAGGTGGAAACGCCTTTTGTAATGACAATGGAGATTGTGATTCTGGCTATTTTTGTGACAACTACATATGTGTAAGTGATGGATCAAATGACGGGGGAGGAAATAACGGAGGTGGATCAGGTTGTACTTTCATGAAGTTTCTTTGTGAATACCCTGGTGACACATGTTGTCTTTTTTAACTAATAACAGAATATGAAAAAATCAATTTTAAAAATAGGAGAAGCGCTTAACAAAAAGCAGCTTCAAAACATTAAAGGAGGTAGTTTCTTCCACAGAAGAACTCCTAATTCAGGTATTTGGTGCAAATATTCTTGCTCAGGAAGTAGAGCTAGTCTTGACGGTGGACAACCTCAGGCTTGTTACTTAGAACTACCTTACTTTGTTAACGGACACTTTATTTGCGGTGGCGATAATGGAGGAGGAAGTGACGGACCTTACGCATAAAAAACATATTTTTGCATAAAAATTAATCAACAAACTTTAACTGGAAGTATCAACCCTTCCAGTTAATTTAACATCATCTTGTTTGAAAAAATTTCCACACTATAAACAAACAGAGGCCAAAGATTGCGGACCTACATGTATAAAAATTATTGCTAAGCATTACGGTAGAAATATAAATACCCAACAACTTCGTAACTTAAGCGAAACTACAAGAGAAGGTAGTAGTTTACTAGGACTTAGCGAAGCTGTTGAATCAATAGGTTTTAAATCTTTAGGTATTAAATTAGCTTTTGAAAAATTAAGAGAAGCCCCTCTTCCGTGTATTGTACACTGGAATAAAAATCACTATGTAGTACTTTATAAAATAAAAAAAGACACTGTTTTTATTTCTGATCCAGCTCATGGACTTATCACATTCACCAAAGAAGAGTTTATAAAGCACTGGATAGGTAATAACGCAGATGAAAACACTGAAGAAGGAATTGCTTTACTTGTAGAACCTACGCCAAAATTTTATGAAGAAGAATTTGATGAAGACCAAAAATTTGGTTTTTCATTTATTTTCAAATATTTAATCAAATACAAGAAATTTATTGCTCAATTAATTATAGGACTTCTAGCAGGAAGTTTACTACAATTAATTCTTCCTTTCCTTACGCAAAGTGTGGTTGATGTAGGAATCGAGAATCAAGATATTAATTTTGTCTATTTAATTTTATTCGCTCAACTATTTTTATTCCTTGGTAAAGCTTCTTTAGAAATTATTCGAAGCTGGATTTTACTCCACTTGAGTACAAGAATCAACATTTCTCTTATCTCTGATTTCTTTATAAAATTAATGAAATTGCCTATTTCTTATTTTGATGTAAGAATGACTGGAGATTTATTACAAAGAATAAACGATCATAAAAGAATAGAAAGAATACTAACTACATCTTCTTTAACAGTACTCTTTTCATTTGTAAACCTAATAATATTCAGTCTTGTTCTTGGATATTATAGTTTACAAATTTTCGGTGTATTTGTAATAGGAAGTGTACTATATTTCACATGGGTACTTTTCTTTTTCAAAAAGAGAAAAGAATTAGACTACAAAAGATTTTCTGAAGTAAGTCAAGAACAAAGTAAGGTTATAGAACTTATCAATGGTATGCAAGAAATTAAATTGCATAATGCTGAAAGAAGAATGAGATGGAACTGGGAATATGTTCAAGCCAGATTATTTAAAGTAGCTACCAAAAGTTTAGCCCTAGAACAAACTCAAAGTGTAGGTTCTAACCTTATCAATGAGTTAAAAAATATGTTTATCACAATTTTATCTGCCAAATTAGTTATTGATGGAAACATAACTTTAGGTATGATGATGGCTATTAGCTACATTGTTGGTCAATTAAATGGTCCTATTACTCAGTTAATAAATTTCATGAGAGATTTACAAGACGCTCAAATTTCACTAGACAGACTTGGAGAAATCCATAACATGGAAGATGAAGAAAATCCTAATGATGAAAAAGTAACTAATATACCGACAAACAACGACATAGAAATTAAAGATATTTATTTTAGATATACCGGTGGTCTTGACCCTGTTATAAAAGACTTAACACTCACCATTCCCGCTAATAAAACAACTGCTATTGTAGGAACTAGTGGTAGTGGAAAAACCACTTTAATGAAACTTTTATTAGGTTTTTATCAAGTAGACAAAGGAGATATTGTATTAGGTAATTTCAACTTCAAGAGCATTTCTCAAAAAGAATGGAGAAGAAATTGTGGTGTAGTAATGCAAGAAGGATACATTTTTAACGATACTATAGCCAAAAATATAGCTGTTGGGGAAGATTATGTTGACAAAGAAAAATTAGCTCATGCAATTGATGTTGCGAACATTTCTGATTATATAGAAGCACTGCCTCTTGGCTATAACACTAAAATTGGTAGTGAAGGAAGCGGACTTAGTACAGGACAAAAACAACGATTATTAATCGCTAGATCTGTGTACAAAAACCCTAAATTCTTATTCTTTGACGAAGCTACATCTGCATTAGACGCTAATAATGAGAAAACAATTATGGAAAAATTAAATACATTTTTCTCAGACAAAACAGCTGTTGTAATTGCTCACCGATTAAGTACTGTAAAAAACGCACACCAAATTGTTGTGCTAGAAAAGGGTAAAATTGTAGAAAAAGGAAACCATAATGAATTAATTAAACTAAAAGGAAGTTACTACCATCTAGTTAAAAATCAATTAGAATTAGGTAGCTAAAATATTTTTTCGCGAAGAATAGACATACACCTTGAGTGTCTTTAAACGATCAAGGATTTAATCAACTTAAATCTTAATTATTATGAAAAAATCAATCTTAAATTTAGGAACAACCTTAAACAAAAAGCAACAACAAAGCATTAACGGAGGAAGCAACTGTAGAGCTTGTTACGCTAACAATGGAGGTGCTTACAATAGTAGTGACAGAAATTGCTGGGGATGTCCATTACCTGAAATGGTTTAATTTTAAATATTCAAAACAATGAAGAAATCAATTTTAAACCTAGGAAAAAAACTTAATAACCAAGAATTAAAACAAATTAACGGAAGTATTTCAAATATTTGTGCCGGATTTGGAAGTTATTACGTGAACAGTTGCTCAGAATGCGTAAACACAATTTTACCAGGAGCTCCAATCGCTTGTTTCAGAAATTGCTGTATACAAGCTTATTAATTAGAAATAAAACTTTATAGGGAAGAAGTTATCTTCCCTATTTTTACAAATAAAACTCAAATGCCAGAAAATAATTCTCAAGACAACATAGAAATTAGAAGTGAAGAAGTACAAGAGATACTAACCAAAGTACCGAATTGGATGATTCGTTATGGTAACTCTCTTATATTGATACTTATATTTATGTTACTTTTTATTTCATGGTTTATCAAATACCCAGATGTAATTTCTTCTGAAGTGATGGTAACAACCACTATACCGCCAGAAAAAATATTTGCTAAATCTGCCGGACAATTTGAAGTTTTATTAGCTGGAGAAGGAAATACTGTTAAGAGGAATGAAGTACTTGCTGTTATAGAAAATAGCGCTTCTTATAAAGATGTATTATTATTAAAAAGCATTGTAGATACTGTAGTTATTGATCAAGAAAAGTTTGAGTTCCCTATTGAAAGCTTACCTCCATTAATATTAGGAGACATTACCACTAGTTTTTCGCAATTTCAAAACGATTATTACGAATACAAACTAAACAATGAATTAACCCCATTTAAATCTGAAACTTTTGCTAACAAAATGTCTGTTGTAGAAGCAAAAGGCAGATTACAAAATTTAATCTATCAGAAAAAACTAAATAAAAAACAACTAGACTTTAAAAAGAAAGATTTAGAAAGAAGCAGAAAAATGTTTTCTAAAGGTGTTATTTCTGCGAAAGATAAGGAAATGAAAGAAGTTGAATTTCTACAAGAAGAAAGAGCTTTTAAAAATCTTGAAACTTCTATTTCTCAAATGAGAGAACTTATAAATAATTCAGCAAAAAACTTAGACAATACATCTATTAAAAAAACACAAAGTGATTTAAGAATCAAAAAGAAAGCTGAGCAATCATTTTTATACTTAAAAAAAGCTATTAAAGACTGGGAAAATGCTTATGCGCTTAAAACTTCTATAGGAGGAAAAGTTTCTACTCTTTCATTTTGGAATAAAAATCAAAATGTAAATAGCGGGGATTTAATTTTTACTATTATACCAGATCAATTCGATTCTTTTATCGGTAAAATTAAAGCACCTATTGCTAACTCAGGTAAAATTGAAGTTGGTCAAAAAGTACAAATCAAGTTACTTAACTACCCTCCAGATGAATTTGGAAAACTAAATGGAAAAGTAAAATTCATCTCATCAACCCCTGATCTTGAAGGCAATTATTTGATTGATGTTCAACTACCTAAAAAACTAGAAACTACATATAATAAAGAAATAGACTTTAAACAAGAAATGCAGGGAACTGCAGATATAATTACTGAAGACCTTAGATTGATAGAACGATTTTTCTATCAACTTAAAAATATTGTCAAATAAAAATATTCTCTCGCAAAGAATAGACACAAACCTTGAGTGTCTTTAAATGATCAAGGATTTAATTAATTTTTTAAATCTTTAAACATGAAAAAATCAATTTTAAACTTAGGAACAAAATTGAGTAAAACTGACCAAAAAAAAATCAACGGAGGATTCGGATTCGGTGACTTCTTTATTGGTAGTGGTTGTAGATCCAACAGAACTTGTGAAAGCTTACTAGAAAGCGTTGTTTCTAACGGTGTTAATCCTTTAAACACTAGATGCTTTCAATGCACCACTGAGTTTGGTCAACAAGGAGTTGAACTAAGAATATTTGGATAAAACCCATTTATTTTAATAATATAAATTTTAAATCATTTATTTATCCAGATAAGAACTTTTAGAGTTTATCTGGATATTTAAGCGTACAATAATTTCCACAATTTTAAATCAACTCAATATGAAAAAATCAATTTTAAATCTAGGAAAACCACTTAGCAAAATCGAACAAAAAAAAGTCAATGGTCAAATAGGCGGTTGTGATATAGCTCCTCCTGGATGCCCTTGTAAAGTTCCTCCTAACCATCCTTGTTTAGACGGAAATGGCGGAGGAGGTGGTAACTCAACTGGATTATGCTTTAGTCCTTTTGGGTCATACTCTGTTCCTTGTAATAGTATATGTAACGACAGTACTAGACCTATTTGTTAACAATACAAACCTCTTTTAACCTTAATAATCATGAAAAATTCAATTTTAAACCTAGGAAAAGTCTTAACTAAAAGCACTCAAAAAAATATTTTAGGAGGCATGAGTTGCATTCAATGTTACAATCAATGCGTCATAGATTCAAAAGACAGAATAGAATTAGGAGATTGTTTCGACACTTGCCAAAGAATCTACTGTTAACCTATCTAAATACAATTGCTTTATAAAAGCAATATTTTTTTATTAATCATTAACCTTTTATCATGAAAAAATCAATTTTAAACTTAGGTAAAAAGCTTCATAAGCAAGAATTAAAAAATATTAATGGGGGATTATTTTTCTGCCCAGATGGATCACCAGCTTTAGACATCTGTGAAAACGGTGGTCACTATGGATATTGCCCTAGTGGATATGTTTTACTATCTGATAAATGTCCATATTAAAAAGTATTTAATTACTTCATTATAAAAATTTCGCGAAGAATAGACACAAACCTTGAGTGTCTTTAAAATGATCAAGGATTTTATCAACTTTTTATATTTTAAAAAATTATGAAAAAATCAATTTTAAACTTAGGAAAACAATTAAACAAAACGGAACAAAAAACAATTAATGGTGGAACTGCATGCGGAGCACCTGGATTCTACAGTGGTAGATACGTCTGTGAATGCCCAGGCTGGTCTCTAGTTCTTAATGGTCCGCGTTGCGTTTACACAGATTATTTCTACTAATAAAATATTCTCTCGCAAAGAATTAGACACAAACCTTGAGTGTCTTTAAAATGATCAAGGATTTTATCATCTTTTTTATATTTTAAAAAATTATGAAAAAATCAATTTTAAACTTAGGAAAACAACTAAACAAAACAGAACAAAAACAAATAAACGGAGGGTTTGGCAACCTACTTATTAGCAGTAGCTGTTATTCTCAAATACGATTTTGTAATGCAGCTATGAGTGCTGCTATAGGAAATGGGGCTAATCCGACTTGTACTCGATGTGAACCTTGCACTTCATTTTTTGGTGATTCTGATGGTTTTCAAGTAAGAATTTATTGTGAATAACCGATGGGAAATTATTTAATTGATGTACAATTACCTAAAAGTCTTAAAACAACAGACAATAAATAGATCGAATTTAAACAAGAAATGCAAGGTAATGCTGATTTAATAACAGAAGACCTTAGACTTATAGAACGTTTTTTCTATCAACTTAAAATGTTATCAAGTAAAAATATTAATCTATAAAACAACAGACACAAACCTTGAGTGTCTTTAAAATGATCAAGGATTTTATCAACTTTTTATATTTTAAAAAATTATGAAAAAATCAATTTTAAACTTAGGAAAACAATTGAACAAAAATGAACAAACACTAATTAATGGTGGTGTTGTTTTGGAATGTCACTCTGATAATGAATGTCCTGGTGGATATTTATGTATGGGCTGTATTTGTAGATTAGAAGGAGATTTCTTTTAATCAAAAAAACATATAAAAAAGGCTATCTGAATTAGATAGCCTTTATTTTAATTTTGCAATGAATGTAATTTAGTAACATATTTACCTAATACATCAAACTCTAAATTTATCTTAGTTCCTACTTCAAAATTCTTAAATGTAGTATGCTCTAATGTGTAAGGTATAATAGCCACACTAAATTCATGTTTTTTAGAATTTACAACAGTTAAACTCACTCCGTTTACTGTTATAGATCCTTTTTCAATAGTTAAATTAGCGCTTTTGCTATCATATTCAAAAGTAAAAACAGTACTCCCCTGCTCATCCTGAATATTTTTACAAACCCCTACTTCATCAACATGTCCTTGAACAATATGACCATCTAAACGATCACCTAGCTTCATAGCTCTCTCTAAATTAACAATATCGTTAATTTGTAAATCTCCAATATTTGTTTTATCAATAGTTTCCTTAATCGCAGTAACCACATACTCATCTCCATTAATTTCTACTACCGTCAAACAAACACCATTATGAGCAACACTTTGATCTATTTTTAATTCATCTGTAATAGAACTCTCTACAGTAATATGTACATTTTCTTTTTCTTTCTCTATATTCTTTACTTTTCCAAGTGTTTCAATAATACCTGTAAACATTCAATAAAAATTTAATTACTTTTGTTAACATCAAAAATACGACATCATAAGGCTATTATGGAAAAAACAGATAAAATAATTGTAGGTATTTCTATTGGAGACATTAATGGAATTGGTATTGAAGTTATTCTAAAAACTTTTGAAGACAAAAGAATGTTAGAATTTTGTACTCCTGTTTTATTTGGTTCAAATAAAGTGATTTCATTTCACAAAAAAGCCTTAAACATGAATAATAACATTCACGGAATACAAAGCATTGATAAAATTGTTCATGGCAAAATTAACTTACTTAATATTTGGAAAGAAGAAGTTAAAATTGAATTAGGCAAAACAACTAATCAAGGAGGTAAATATGCTATAAAATCATTTACTGAAGCTACAGAAGCTTTAAAAAGTAAACAAGTAGACATATTAATTACTGCACCTATCAACAAGGAAAATATTCAATCTAAAGAATATAAATTCCCAGGTCATACAGAATATTTGGAAGACAAACTAGAAGGTAAAAGTTTAATGATTTTATTAACTGAAGAGCTTAGAGTTGGTTTAATAACAGGACACATCCCTGTTTCTAAAGTAGCAGAAACAATAACTCCAGAATTAATTACTGAAAAAGTTACTGTTATGCACCAATCGTTGAAACAAGACTTTAACATTAGTAAACCTAAAATAGCAATATTAGGTTTAAATCCACATTGTGGAGATAATGGAACTATTGGTAAGGAAGACGATGAAATTATACGACCTACGATTGAAACTATTAAACAGACTGGTAAAATGGTTTTTGGACCTTATGCTGCTGATGGTTTCTTCGGATCTAAAACTTACAAACAATTTGATGGAGTTTTAGCAATGTACCACGATCAAGGTTTAGCGCCTTTTAAAGCGTTATCATTTGGAAACGGTGTGAATTTTACAGCCGGATTAGAAAAAATAAGAACCTCTCCAGATCACGGAACTGGTTTTGATATAGCAGGAAAAAACAAAGCAAACCCTGATTCTTTCAAAGAAGCACTATTCACTTCTTTGAAAATTTTCAAGAATAGAAATGAATATGTTGAATTAGAAGCAAATAAGTTAAAAGTAAAATAATTTTTATTTATTCATTTTTAAAAAACATTTTACTATATTTGCGCCCTCAAATTGATATTGTAAATGAAAGGTTTAAAACAATTTAACATTCCTTTTGTTGGTTTAAAAGAAGGAAATCATAGTTTTCAATACCAGATTGACAATAAGTTCTTTGAAGAGTTTCAATATAATGAGTTCAATAATACTGATTTAACAGTAGATATTGATTTTGTAAAAAAAAGTACATTATTTGAACTTACTTTTTCATTAAAAGGTAGTGTTAACATACCTTGCGATGTTACAGGTGAGTATTTTGATCAAAATATTGAAGGAGATTTTAAGTTAGTTGTGAAGTTTGGACCAGAGTTCAACGACGATAATGACGAAATTTTAATTCTTCCTCTAGATGAGTATCAATTAAATGTAGCTCAATATATTTACGAACTTTCAGTACTTTCTGTACCTAGTAAGAGAATTCATCCAAAGGTATTAGATGGAACTATGGAATCTGAAACTTTAAAAAAACTTAAAGAGTTAGAAATTAACAAAGAGAAAACAGTTGAAGAAAAATCAACTGACCCTAGATGGGATAAATTAAAAGATTTATTAACAGGAAAAAACACATAAAATGGCACATCCTAAGAGAAAAATATCAAAAACTAGAAGAGACAAGAGAAGAACTCACTATAAAGCTTCTATGCCACAGATAGCTGTTGATCCTACTACAGGTGAGGCTCATTTATATCACAGAGCTCACTGGCACGAAGGTAAGTTATATTACCGTGGTCAAGTAGTATTAGATAACACTGTAGAAGCTGAAGCTTAGTATAAAATAGACCTCTATTAAACGAGGTTTTAACTTTTTAACGTCAAAAACAATTGTTTTTGGCGTTTTTTTCGTTATGTAGTGAAAAAAAAATTACTACTTTTGAAAACTAAATTTACTATACGTAACAAACATGGCTAAAATAACTGCAGCAATTACAGCAGTAGGAAAATATCTCCCAGAATATATTTTAACTAATAAAGAGTTAGAAACAATGGTAGATACCAATGATGAGTGGATTACAACAAGAACTGGTATTAAAGAAAGACGCATACTAAAGGAAGAAAATGCGGGTACTTCTTTCATGGCTATTAGAGCAGCTGAAGATTTAATTCAAAAAAACAACATTGATCCTAAAGAAATTGATCTAGTTATAGTAGCAACAGCTACTCCTGATATGCCAGTGGCTTCTACAGCAGTATACACTGCAACAGAAATAGGCGCTGTAAATGCTTTTGCATATGATTTACAGGCAGCTTGTTCTAGTTTTTTGTACGGAATGTCTACTGCATCAAGCTATATCGAATCTGGAAGATATAAAAAAGTACTTTTAATTGGTTCTGATAAAATGTCGTCAATTATTGATTACACAGACAGAGCTACTTGTATTATTTTTGGTGATGGTGCTGGTGCTGTTTTATTTGAACCAAATGAAGAAGGGTATGGTTTACAAGATGAGCTTTTAAGAAGTGATGGTATTGGTAGAGATTTCTTAAAAATTGAAGCTGGCGGATCTATATTACCAGCTTCTGAAGAAACTATAAGCAACAGACAACACTATGTTCATCAAGAAGGAAGAACCGTTTTTAAATTTGCAGTTTCAAATATGGCAGATGTTTCTGAAGGAATTTTAAATAGAAACAACTTAACTAAAGATACTGTTAATTGGTTAGTTCCACATCAAGCTAATAAAAGAATTATAGAAGCAACAGCCAATAGAATTGGCTTAGATAGCGACAAAGTAATGATGAATATTCATAAGTACGGTAATACAACTTCTGCTACTTTACCTTTGTTACTAAATGACTATGAAAAAGAACTAAAAAAAGGAGATAATTTAATTTTTGCCGCTTTTGGTGGTGGCTTCACTTGGGGAGCTATCTATTTAAAGTGGGCCTATAATAAATAGACACAATCAACTAAAATTATAAACAATGGACATTAAAGAAATCCAAAACCTTATAAAGTTCGTAGCAAAATCTGGTGCTAGTGAAGTGAAGTTAGAAATGGATGATGTTAAAATCACCATCAAAACAGGAACTGAAAGTGAAACTAAGATAATTCAGGCTGCTCCTATAGCTGCTGCACCTCAAATTATGCAAGCACCTGTAGCTCAACAACCTGTTGTGGAAGCTCCTGCAGCTGCTACTACTACTAATAATAGTGATGATGATGAGTCTAAGTATCTTACTATAAAATCACCTATTATTGGAACTTTTTACCGTAAGCCTTCTCCAGACAAACCTGTATTTACAGAAGTAGGTAAAGAAGTAAAAGTTGGAGACACTGTTTGTGTTATCGAAGCAATGAAATTATTTAATGAAATTGAATCAGAAGTATCTGGTAAAATCGTTAAGGTATTAGTAGACGATTCTACTCCTGTAGAATTTGATCAACCATTATTTTTAGTAGACCCATCGTAAGTTAAATTAGAAAATTAGAAGTTAGAGACGAAATCGTTTTCTAGCGCTAATTGACTAGTTAGCTAATTAACTAATTTGATTCAAGATGTTTAAAAAAATATTAATCGCCAATAGAGGCGAAATCGCACTTCGTGTGTTGCGTACCTGTAAAGAAATGGGTATTAAAACTGTAGCAGTATATTCTAAAGCTGATGCAGAAAGTTTACACGTAAAATTTGCTGATGAAGCTGTTTGTATTGGACCAGCGCCTAGTAGTGAGTCTTATTTAAAAATGGACAGAATTATAGCTGCTGCTGAAATTACAAATGCTGATGCAATTCACCCTGGTTATGGTTTCTTATCTGAAAATGCTAAATTTTCTAAACTTTGTGAAGAGCACGATATAAAATTTATTGGAGCTAGCGCAGAAATGATTGACCAAATGGGAGATAAAGCAAACGCTAAATCTACCATGATTGCTGCAGGTGTACCTTGTATTCCTGGTAGTGAAGGTGTAATTACTGACTTTGACACTTGTAAGAAAATAGCTTTAGAAACTGGATATCCAGTAATGTTAAAAGCTTCTGCTGGTGGTGGAGGAAAAGGTATGCGTGCCGTTTGGAAAGAAGAGGACTTAAAAGATGCTTGGGATTCTGCTAGACAAGAATCAAAAGCTGCTTTTGGTAATGACGATATGTACATGGAGAAATTAATTGAAGAACCAAGACATATTGAAATTCAAATTGTTGGTGATTCATTTGGTAAAGCATGTCATTTATCTGAAAGAGATTGTTCTGTTCAACGTCGTCATCAGAAATTAACTGAAGAGACTCCGTCTCCTTTTATGACTGATGAATTACGAAATGCAATGGGAGAAGCTGCTATTAAAGCTGCTGAGTTCATTAAATATGAAGGAGCTGGTACTGTTGAATTTTTAGTAGACAAGCACCGTAATTTCTACTTCATGGAAATGAACACTCGTATTCAGGTAGAGCACCCAATTACTGAAGAAGTTGTGGATTATGATTTAATTCGTGAACAAATTTTAGTCGCTGCTGGAGTACCTATTTCAGGTAAAAACTACACACCTCAATTACATTCTATTGAGTGTAGAATTAATGCAGAAGATCCTTTTAATGGATTTAGACCTGCTCCTGGAAAAATCACTTCTTATCATGCCCCAGGTGGACATGGTGTAAGAATTGACACACATGTTTATGCTGGTTATATGATTCCACCAAACTACGATTCTATGATTTCTAAGTTAATTGTTACTGCACAAACACGTGAAGAAGCTATTAACAAAATGAAGCGTGCTTTAGATGAGTATGTAATTGAAGGAGTTAAAACTACTATTCCTTTCCATAGACAATTAATGGATCATCCTGATTATGTTGCTGGTAACTATACCACTAAATTTATGGAAGAATTTGAGATGAAATAAACTCATTTATTAATAACATCAAATCAGTGGCTTTTGTCACTGATTTTTTTATTTAACTATTTAGTTGTTATGATTTTTATTTACAATTGCGTTCTACACATAGCATACTTTTTTCTAAAAATAATTGCAATATTCAATCCTAAAATAAAATTATTTGTAGAAGGACGTAAAGAGACTTTTGATAAATTAAAATCAATTAACCCTACTGATAGTGTTTTTTGGATTCACGCTGCTTCTTTGGGTGAATTCGAGCAAGCTAGACCAATTATAGAACGATTAAAAAAACAATATCCTTCTTATAAAATAGTAGTCACTTTCTTTTCTCCTTCAGGATATGAAATTAGAAAAAATTATAATTTAGCAGATACTGTTTGTTACCTTCCTTTTGATACTAAAAAAAAGGTACAACAATTTATAAAGCATGTACATCCTAAAATAGCCATTATAGTAAAATACGAATTTTGGCCTAATCTTTTAAACGAGTTACAAAGAACAAATACTAAAACAATTTTAGTTTCTGGGATTTTTAGAAAAGATCAACTGTTTTTTAAGAAACATGGTAAATGGATGCGCAATTTTCTAACTTCTTTTCATCACTTTTTTGTTCAAAACACTTCATCTAAAGAACTTTTAGAAAACATTGATTTAAGAAACACAACTGTTTCTGGAGACACTCGTTTTGATAGAGTATTTGAAATTCTTCAACAAGATAATTATATTGATTTTGTAGAAGAATTTAAAGATGGAAACTACACGCTTGTTGCTGGCAGTACTTGGTCTGAAGATGAGGAACTATTAGTAAACTATATAAATGACAAAGCTACGGATAGCGAAAAATTCATTATTGCTCCGCATAATATAAACAGTGTAAAAATTGAAGAATTAAGAAATAAAATTTTAAAAAAATCTATCTTATATTCTGAAAGAAATAATGTGAACCTAAAAGAATATCAAGTCTTAATAATTGATACAATAGGTTTGCTTACTAAAATATACTCATACGCTAATACTGCCTATGTTGGTGGCGGACTTGCTACTGGTTTGCATAATATTTTAGAGCCTGCTACCTATGGTGTGCCTGTAATTTTTGGAGGTAATAAACACACAAAATTTAAAGAAGCTATCGATTTACTTGATTTAGGTGGTAGTAAAGCAATTTTAAATCAAGAAGAATTTTCGAGTATTTTTTTTGAACTGAAAAAAAACTTAGAATTAAGAATAACTATGGGAGAGATCAATAAAAATTATGTAAAAAATAATATAGGTGCTACTGACATAGTTATAAATTATATCAACCAAATAATTTAATATGGATTTTATTTTACAGCCTTGGGCGTGGTATGTTACTGGTCCTTTAATAGCTATCGTTTCATTTTTAACCTTTTACTTTGGAAAAAGTTTTGGTATATCTACCAACTTAGAAACAATGTGTACCATTGCTGGTGCAGGAAAAGTTTCTGATTACTTTAAAAAAGATTGGAAAGAAAGAGATTGGGCTATTGCCATGATAATAGGTTTAATTATTGGAGGAGTTATTACTCGCTCATTTTTATCTACAGAACAGGTAACAAATATTAGTCCTGAAACTATTAACGATTTACAAAAGCTAGGTTTTGAATACCATCAAAATTTATATGCACCGAATGAATTATTTAGCTTAGACAAGCTACTTACTGTTAAAGGTTTTTCTATTTTATTAATTGCTGGATTGCTAATCGGTTTCGGAACTAGATATGCAGGTGGTTGTACTTCTGGTCATGCAATTACTGGCTTAAGTAGCTTACAACTACCTTCATTAATTGCTGTAATTGGATTTTTTGTAGGTGGTTTAATAATGGTATGGATTCTTTTTCCTTTAATTTTTTAAGTTATGAAAAATATTAAGTTTTTAGCCATCGGAGTTTTATTTGGTATTGTATTAACTAAATCTGAAGCAATATCATGGTATCGAATATTTGAAATGTTTAAATTTCAATCATTTCACATGTATGGTATTATTGGTTCTGCTGTTAGTTTGTCTATGATTTTTATGTTCTTGTTTAAAAAAGGAATTATTAAAGATTCATTAGGAAATATTATAACTGTAAAAGCCAAAAAGAAAGGCTTTATACGAACTTTTGTAGGTGGTACTATATTTGGTTTAGGTTGGGCTTTGGCTGGTGCTTGTCCTGGTCCTATTTTTGTTTTATTAGGAAATGGAATAATATCTATTCTTGTTGTTTTATTAGGAGCAGTATTAGGTGCTTTTATTTACGGATTACTGAGTAAGAAGTTACCAAACTAAATAATGAAAGAAAAAATAGCGTTCTTATTTATTTTAATGCTTCAAACTGCTTCAAGTGCCTGGTATTTATTCCCTGAAAAAAGTCATAGTCATATACCAGGTGGTTTTATAAAACTAGTCATTTTTAGCAGCATTATTTTATCTCTTTCAATAATAACAGCAGCTACTTACTCTTTCATTAAAACCCCAAAGTTACCTTGGAAAGTTCCATTTATTGTTTTAATAATAATGGTACTTTTAGTTTTCTTTTATTAATCTTTTAACTGAGATAAATCAAAGAAGTTGGCATTGGTATTATCAACTACTTCCCAGCCATATATTTTAGACAACTGGTAAACTTTAGATAATTCTTCAAATAAGCGCGTTTTAGCTTCTTTCTTTTGAGTTGTAAACTCAACGGTTTCTTTTATTGTTTTAATCGCTTTATCATTAAGAGAATTCAATTCTTGGGTTGAAAAACTATTAAATTGACTCTGCTGTAAATCAAAATATTTAATATCCGGAGAAATCGTAACAGACTCTTCAGGAATTTTATTAATTATAATTTGCTTTGCTACACTATCAATTTGAATATCTAACTTTGATAAATCATACCCAACCTCTACTTTTGCATTGACAGATATCATTGCTTTCTTTTCAAATTGAATGTAATCGAAAAAGTACTTTTTAGTATCTGAAAAATTATACATTTCAGAATAACTTCCTTCTGAAACTACTAATTTACTTAGGTTTTTAATTCCGTTTACCATTACCTTAATCTCTTCTTGCTGATAAACAACTTCTTTTTGATCGTACCATAATTTTGCGATTAAAAAACCAAATAAAAAAGCAACAAAATACTTTAAGAAACGTATCATTTTAATTTATTATTAATGAATTACAATGTACTAAACTAAATCTAGTCTATCAATTTTATTACCAACAGTTCGTTTTTTCATTTCATCTTCTAACTTTTTAAAGTCTTCTTTCATTACTTTTTCAGAAAAATTTCCATTTTCTAAAACATGAATTTCATCACAAGTCTCTGCCAGAGTAGAGAAAATGTGAGACGAAATGATTATCAATTTATTTAATGATTTTAGTTTATGAATAATTTCAGTTATTACAATATTACTCTGAATATCAACTCCATTAAAAGGCTCATCTAAAATAAACACCTCATTTTGTTGAAGTAATATTCCTGTTAAGGCAAGTTTCTTTTTCATTCCTGTAGAGTAATTTACAGCATATTTATCTAAAGGTAAATCAAAAATATTTCGTTCTTCAATATGCTTTACTTTTACTTCTCTTGCATTAATTAATAACTGTAAATATTCTTTTCCTGTTATTTTTGGGAAGAAATAAGATTCTGTTTGTAAAAAACCTATCGTATCTTTTAAATTCTTTATTGAATCAATCTTTCCTTGGTATTGTTCTATTCCAGATAAACAATTGAAGAATGTAGTTTTCCCTGCTCCATTTTCGCCTACAATACCGTAAACTTTTCCTTTCTCTAAATGAATAGAAATGTTGTTTAAAACTGTATTTGTTCCATATTTTTTTGACAGGTTATTGATTCTTATCATTTAAAATGGATTTTAGTTTTTGAATAGATTTTTTATAAAAGTATTGAAAAGTAAAAAGAATGAAAAAAGGGAAAGCCAAACTCAAAGTATAAATCATAGAACTTGGTAAATTAATCTGCTTAGGAAAATCAACATACTTTGCAATAATCGCTTGAATTAAATATATAAAGCATAGTAAAAAATATACGACAGTTATTGCTATGTAGTCTTTAAAAGATAATAAAGCTATAAAAATTGGAGCGCTGAGCAAAAGAGCATACATAACCCCTATTTTGATTTTTTCAACTAAAAATTCTTTCGCTTTTTTATTAAATATCCAAACATAATATTCCTTTTCCATTTTTGTATAATATGATATTAGTGTTAAGAACAGTACTATCATCGAAAAAACTCCAAGGTTAAAATTATCTACTTCAATAGATTTATAAGTTAACCAATATATGAATGGATAAACGTAAAAGGTTTTTCTAAAACCAACAGAAAATTCAAATGGTTTTCTCCAAAACGGAGTTGGAATTACAAAATTTGATGGTGTACTAATTATAAATCTACTTAATAATAACCCAGAAATATAAAGTAACAATATGAACAAATACGCTCCTTTAAAAATTAAGTAACATACAAATGGAGTTAATATGAGTACATTTTCTAAAGCTCTTAATTTGTAAAACTTTCTTTTAATACATCCAAGTTTCAAGAAATGATTACGTTTCTTTTCACTCAACTTTATTAATACAGATAAAGCACAAAAAAAATAAACGTAAATAGCATATTGGATTTCTAACATATTAAATATAATGCTAGAAAAAAGTATAAAAAGAAAAGTTATTAGTGGATAAGCAATCAATAATGGCACTCCAAAATCTTTAAAATGTCTATTTAACATTTTGACTTGAAGTTGAAAATACCACCTCATTTAGTTAGTCTTCAATTTCCTTTTTTTCTTCTTTAGGAAAAGCTTGTTTATTAAAAATGAACAATAAAATTACACCAATAGTAATCCAACTATCAGCCCCGTTAAATATTGCATTAAAAAAAGTAAAGCTTTCACCTTTATACATAGGAAAATAAAGCATATCAACTACTTTTCCAAAGAACAAATCACCGTAAGGTTTATCTGGAAACATAGTAGCAATTCCTCTACCAGATGGAGTATTGAAAATAACTCCGTAAAAAACAGAATCAATAATATTACCTACCGCTCCTGCTAAAATTAATGCAATAGCTATAACAACTCCGTTATGAATTTTACTCTTTATTGTTTTTCCTAACCAATAAACAATTCCTGTTACAGCTACCAAACGAAATAACGTTAAAAACAGTTTACCTGCTTTACCACCAAACTCAAAACCCCAAGCCATTCCGTTATTTTCGGTAAAATGAATGCGAAACCAATCTAAGCCTAATACTTTTATTTCTTCTCCTAAATAAAAGTGTGTTTTAATATATATTTTACTGATTTGATCAATCAAAATTGCAAGTACAACAGTAAGTATAGCGATGGTTTTCTTAGACATTCCTAAAAATTTAATAGCGACAAATGTAATAAAAAAGAATGATTTTTATAATCTATTACAAATGGTTCTTTTTTATAAAAAACTGTTAATATTATAATTAGATCAATTTAGCTAATGATTGAAAATCTTTGCTTTTATATTCAAAAAATTATGCTTCTTAAAAAAACAAATTTAGCCAACATCAATTTTTTCTAAAACTAACTTTCTATATGATTTTCCTACTGGTAATTTTGAATCATTTTCAAGAATAATTTGATTGCCATCAATCATTTTTAGCTTTTCAAAATTAATAATGTATGATTTATGAATTCTCAAAAAGTGATCTGGTAACTTCTCTAAAAATTCTGAAAGTGTTTGTGAAGTAAGAATCATGTTTTCTGTATAAATTTTAATATAATTTCCATAAGCCTCAACATAGTTAATTTCATTAAAATTTAGTTTCACAATTTTTTTATCGCTTTTTACAAAAATAAACTCAGACTTTTCTGCTACTACCGACTCTTTAATTTGAACAACCTCTTTAACTTTTTCACCTTTTTGTTTTACTTTTAAAACTGCTTGTAAAAAACGCTCAAAAGAAAAAGGCTTTAGTAAATAATCGGTAACAGATAGTTCAAAACCTTCAATAGCATATTCAGAATACGCTGTGGTTATAACTACTTCTGGCTTTTTACTTAATGATTTTAATAAACTAATTCCTGAAAACTTAGGCATATTAATATCCAAGAAAAGTAAATCTATCGATTCCCTTTCTAATACTTCCATCACTTCAAAAGCATTTTTACATGAAAAAACCAATTCTAAATATGGGATATCTTGAATATATTTTTCAATTATTTGACGAGCAATAGGTTCATCATCTGCAACTAAACATCGAAGTACCTTCATTTTATTTTGTAAGTATTAAGTCAACCAAAAATTCATCTTTAGTTTTATTTATTTTTAATTGATGGGCATCTGTGTATAATAAATCTAGCCTTTTTTTAGCATTTACTAAACCAATACCACTTTTTCCTTTCTCTAAATTTTCTTCCCCATCATAAACTTCTTCATAAGTGTTTCTACAAGTAAAATGTATTCTTTCATCAGATATTTTTATTGTTACTACAACCTTACTTTTTATACCATTGGCAATAGCTAAATGTTTGAATGCGTTTTCTACAAACACAATAAATAACATTGGAGCTATTTTTTCGTCTTGAATATTTCCTTCTACATTAAAAATAATTTCTGCTTGTTCTTCTAATCTAATTTTTTCTAATGAAATGTAATTTTCTAGGTAATTGATTTCTCTTTTTAAAGGCACAAACACTTCTTTTGTTTCGTATAAACTATAACGAAGTAAATCAGAAAGTTTCAACATTAAATCGGGTAATTTGTCTGATTTAATCACAGATAACCCGTAAAGATTGTTTAATGTATTAAATAAAAAATGTGGATTTAATTGTGCTTTCAACAACTTCAATTCTGCATTTTTTTCTTCTTGTCTTCTCCTAAAACTGTCTCGTGAAATTTTCATGGTCATACCAAAAACCATTGCTAATAAAATGAATCCGAACAGACTAAAAAAATTTTTCACTGTTAATGCTTCTTGTGAAGCAAAACTAATTGCAAATAGCGGTAAAAATGTTGTAGCAATACCAATTGTTACAAATAACAGAAAAAATAAAGATTTCTTTTTATTGAATAAGGGTAAAATCAAATAATTAGTAGCATATACTCCTGGCGCAAGAAATAAAACAGCAAAAAAAGCTGTTGTAACTTTGCTATCTGAAGTTACTCCTATTACTAGAATTATAAAAAAACACAACCATACAAAAATATTTTGCACCAATTTGTTATCTACCCAACTATCAAATTTTGACATTCTTTTCTTTTTTATTTAAAGCAAACTTACTGTTTGATGGTAAAAAAGGGATTTTTTAATGATGAAAGATACTTTTTTTTGTGTGAACATAGCTATTTTAATGATATTGGTAAAAATATACTTTCGTCATTTTTATTACCTCCTTTATCATTCTTCTTTTTTAAAACACTGATTTAATGCCACTTTTGAAGTATTATTTATAAAAATCAAATAATTATGAAACTTTTAAAAACACTTTTGGTCTGTATTTCAGTGCTACTGTTTTTTGATGGTTATTCACAATCATTACAAAATCAATTAGAGAAATACGATCCTTATGTAAAAGAATTAAATCAAGGAATTGCTGTTTTAATTCAACAAAATGGAAAACAAAAATTAGCTAACTCTGGAAATTATAATTTTAATGAACATACCGTTTTTAATATTGGTAGTGCTACTAAAAAAATGACTGCAATTTTAATTTTGCAAGAAGCTGAAAAAGGAAACTTAAAACTATCTGATACAATAGGCACTTATTTACAAGCTATAAAAAATGTAAATGGTAATTTAACTATTGAATCTTTATTGCGTCACAGAACTGGGCTTGGGGAAATTGTTGGAAAAAATATAGAAAAAGAATTTTACGAAAAGAAAGATAGCTTTTATAACTCAGATTTTTTAACAAATATTCCTGAAGGAAATCCTGATAAAGTTGGCAAATATCAATATTGTAACACTAATTACATTTTATTAGGTCATATTTTAGAAAGAGTAACTGATAAAAGCTATTTTGATTTGTTAAAGGAACGAATTTTCGTTCCTTGTAAAATGACTGAGTCATATCCTTATGTTTCTAAAAAGCTACCAAACTTAGCTCCGCCAACCAATCGCCAAAAAGATATTAGTTCGTATTTAGACTATCGTTTTTTTGCTAATTATGCTTATGCCGCAGGAAGTGTTGCTTCTACACTGCACGACATGGTTAAATTTTACAACCATTTGTTTGAAGAAAACACCTTATTAAATACATCTTCATTAGAAAAACTAATTGATTTTGATGATGCTGATTATGGTTTAGGAATGATGAAATTTAAAAATGGATACGTAGGTCATGGCGGTAACAATATTGGCTATGCGTACAGGGAGTATTATAACCCTACAAACAAAAATCTAATTTTACTTTTTAGCAATTCGCGCATTATTCCATTTGGGAAGATGTTAAAAGAAGAACTTTTCAATTTTGTAGAAGGTAAAAAAGGAAATGTAGCTTTTAACCAAAACATTGCTTCTGATTATAAAAGTACAATTGGCTCTTACTTATTTGATTCGCACGGAATGAAAATGGAAATGGAAATTCTTGAGCAAAACAAACACTTATATTTTTCTGCACAAGGAGCACAAGTTATTTTAATTAGTAAAGAAAAAAATAAGCTTTATAACGGAAGTTTTGGTGTAGAGTTAGAAATAAATTCAAAAGATCCGAATGAGTTAATTTTTAGACAAAACGGACTAGAAACGACTATTAAACGTATAAAATCTTAAAAATTAATATGACACTAGAAATTCAAAACGTATCTAAAAAATACGATCGAAACAAGTACGGTTTAAAAGACTTTTCTTTAACTATAAACAAAGGAATTTTAGGTTTATTAGGACCTAACGGAGCTGGAAAATCAACATTATTAAAAATGATTGCAACAGTTAGTACCCCTACTCAAGGCAATATTATTTTAAATAAAAACAACATTGTTAAAGATGCAAATTACATGCGTAAACAATTAGGATTTTTGCCTCAAGATTTTGGAGTATATCAAAACTTAAATGCTTTTGAGTTTTTAAAATACATGGCAGCTATGAAAGGTGTAGGTGGAAAAAATTTAAACACTAAGATTAACCAACTTTTAAATGGTTTAAACTTAATGGATGCTGCTAAAAAACCTATTGGTAGTTTTTCTGGAGGAATGAAACAACGTATCGGAATTGCTCAAGCCTTATTAAACGATCCTAAAATTATCATTTTTGATGAACCGACTGTTGGATTAGATCCTGAAGAACGAGTTAGATTTAGAAACTTAATTTCAGAATTGGCTAATGACGCTATCATTATACTTTCTTCGCACATTGTTTCTGATATTGATACGATTGCTGATGAAGTTGCGGTTATGAAAAACGGCACCTTAATAACCAAAGGACATCAAGATGCTATTATTGAAAAAGTGAAGAATAAAGTATTTGAAATTTCAATTGCTAAAGAAAATTATCAAAAATTCAAGGAACAACATATTGTAATCAGTACAAATCGTAAAACCGAAAAATTATTGGTTAGATATATTTCTGATCAACCTGTAGAAAACTCTATTCAGCAAATCGCCAACTTAGAAGACGCTTATTTATACTTAACAAAAGCTTCTTAAACAAAAATTTAAAAAACATCATTAATTATGAAAACAAAGGATAAAAAAGTTATAAATATCATCTTTATAAGTATCATTTTAATAATTGCCTTAGTAATAATAGCTAATACTAACTTTTACATTGGAGTTTACGATGCTCACTAAAAAATAACGTTTATGAATATTTTTTCTATCATAAAATACGACTATCTACAACGCACAAGAAGCTATACTTTTTTAATCACTTTGTGCGTAAGTATTGCCATTGCTTATACATTTATTCCTAGTCCAAATGCAAATTACTCTACCATAAGAGTTGCAGGTTACATTGGCTATTATAACGCCGCTTGGTTTGGTTATGTTACTACTGTTATGAGTTGTACATTTTTATGTTTAATCGGATTTTATTTGGTAAACGGAAGTATAAAAAAGGATTTAAATACTAAAATTGGACAAATTATTGCCAGTTCTAGAATACAAAACTTTCAATATTTACTTTCTAAAACCTGTAGTAACTTTTTAATTTTAGCAACTATTTTAACGGTTTTATTCTTAATGAACATATTACTTTTTTTTGCATATAATGATGGTTATAGTTTTGAATTTATACCGTTTATAAAACCTTATGCATTAGTAACAATTCCTGCTTTATTTTTCATTTCCGTTTTAGCCACCATTTTTGAAGTATTTTTATATAAAAGTAGTGTTGTTCAAAATATCGGTTTCTTCTTCTTATTCTCAATGCTTATGATGCCTACTAATGGTAAACAAGAAAATTTTTCTTTTGACATACTAGGTACTCAAATTGTTATGCATCAAATAGAAAAACAAGTGAGAGAAGTAACTAATGGAGATAAAATAGAAGCATTAAGTGTAGGTTATGTTATTGGAAATGTTTCAAAAGCTAAAAAATTCCAATTTAACGGGGTTTCTTTTCCAAACTCATTCATTTTTAGTAGATGTATATTGATTTTAATTAGTGTTCTATTACTTTATATTTCTGCTATATTTTTTCATAGATTTAGTATTAAAATCGCACAAAACACATCTCAAAAGAAAAGAATTCCAATGGAAGAATTAAAAATAAAAGACATTAACATTTCTAAACTTGCCAAACTAAATGTAAATTTTTCAATATTTCCACTAATCAAAACCGAACTCCTTTTATTAATAAGAAAAGGGAATAAATGGTTATGGCTGCTAAATGGAATAGGAATGTTACTATTAGCCATCGTTCCTTTAGAAATAGCGCATCAAATTGTTTTACCTATTTTATGGTTTTTACAAGTAAATAGATTATCTGAATTAACCACAAAAGAAATAACAAATAAAGTACATTACTTTTCTTTTTCATCATTCAACCCAATTCGTCGATTACTAACTTCTCAAATTATTGCTTGTATTGTTTTAATTACTCTTTTAGCTATGCCATTGATATTTAGATTTGTTTTTACAGGAAATTTCTTGCCTATTATATCAATACTACAAGGAGGATTTTTTATAACTCTTTTAGCTGCTTTTTTGGGTATCACTACCAAAGGAAAAAAATTATTTGAAGTATTATTTTTTATGATTACTTATGCTAATGTTCATAAACTTCCTTTTACAGATTATTTCGGAGCTATTAATAACTCTACCTCTTACACTTTTACACTATTTGTATTAGTAACAACACTTGCTTTGTCTGTATTAAGTATTAGAAGATATCAATTAAAAAAAGTATGATTTATAAATACAAAAAACCAACAATCAAAAAAGTAGATTGTTGGTTTTTATCTGTTTTTAATAAAAGCAATTACTTTTATTAAATTATCCTTTTAACCAAGCTTTTAAAAGATCTTTTTGCTTAGCTGTTGCTGCGTCTTTTTGTTTTAGACCTTTTCCTTTTGTATAAGATTGAGTTGTTGTAGTATCTATCACAATTTCTTTCCCATTTCTCGATAAAACAACTTTTGCTTTCTTTCCTGGTCTCCACATAAAAACTTTACCTAATACATCATTAACCGTTGCAAAAGTTACTTCTTCTCCATTCACACTCTTAATTGCATCTCCTGGCTTAGCTCCATTTTCTGCCCAGAAGCTATTTCCTGAAACATCATCAGTAAAAACAATGCTTCTTGATACAGGATCTCCTGTTACAATATTAACTCCGTTGTTTTGTAAATAGTTTGTTTTAACCTTAGTTTCTGAAATACCCAAACCAACTTTTTCAAAAAACACGTTATAATCTATTGGTGTACCATTAACTACGTGCGTATTTAAAAACGTTCCTATTGATGGATACGTCATTTTTGTAATTTCTTCAATTAATGAATCATCATCAAAAGGTTTGTGTTTTCCATATTTATTAGATAATTCTTTCATTAAAGAAAGTATTCCTCGTTGTCCATTACTCTCTTCTCTTAATAAAATATCTATACACATTCCTATTAAAGCTCCTTTTTGGTAAACATTTAAATACTGATCATGATATTGTTTTTCAAGAATATTTTCACTCATTATGGTAAAACTCATTGCATCATTCATTTTAGAAGCCGCCGCAATTTTCCCCATAACTTTAGAATAAAATTCATCTTCGCTTACTAAATCTTTATTTACTTGAAATAACGTAGCAAAGTATTCTGTTACTCCTTCATACATCCATAAATGCTTAGAAAAAGTAGGTGCATTGTAATCAAAATAATGTACATCTTCAGAATGTACACTCAAAGGTGTTACAATATGAAAAAACTCATGAGAAACAACATCAATCATGCTCTCAGCCAAGGCATCATCTGGCATCATTTCTGGTAAAACAACAACAGTAGAAGTATGGTGTTCTAAAGCTCCAAAACCTTTTGGCGAAGTTTCATCTTGTCCTGCTAAATACAAATAAATATCATAACGAGCAGTGGTGTTTATGCTTCCTAAAAAAGACTTTTGAGCTTGCATCATCTTCTCCACTGTCGCTTTTATTTTCTTTGCTGAATGTTTTTTAGTTGGTGAATATACACTTAATACAATTTTAATATCTCCTACTTGAAATTCTTCAACATCTAACTCTCCATAAAACATTGGATTATCAGTTATTTCAAAATAACGTGGAGCAAAATATCTAGAAGTAATTGTATTCTCTTCTTTATTATTCATTGTCGCTACTTCTTGTAACGCAGATGTTCTCTTAAAGTTTGATGGTGAAATTACATCTAATTGATATTGATTTTTCTTTAAAGAATCAAAATATCCTATAAAACCATGCAGATTTAAAACATAGTTATTACTTTCAATATTCGTTCCTGATGGAGAGAAAGGTACTTCATCATCTAAACCTCCATGCTTTTCCATATCAAAAGTATCGTTAACCCAATACATTAGTTTATCTAACTTTTTAGCATCTGTTATTTCCCATGTATTAGTATCTATTTTATTTACCGATAATTCTTTTCCTGAATAATCAAAAGCTTTAAAATCATCTATAAACTTTCCAAAATCACTAACAGAATAAGTTCCTTGTACTACTTTTGGCAATCTATAAATTACTTTCTCTTGTGTAAATCTTCCCGGATCTATAGTTACCGGCAATTTATCATTAGTAACTTTTGTTAAATCCATGGTAGTATGTATAGGATTTTGAGATGCTAAATCATTTGTTTTTGTAGATTTTGTACTACTACAGCCCACCAATAATACTCCCGCTATTGCTGCAGTTAATATCTGTTTATTCATTCTAAGTTGTTTTTATATTTTTTTTTAGACACTACAAAACGGTATATGTTACTTTATTTGTGTCTTTTTTAACTTTTATGGATAGCAAAATTAACAAACCCTAAAATAGATTTAGTAGTCTTTTAAAAAAACATTAGCTCTAATTGAGTTTATCACAAAGTTAGTTTGATAGTTTAAGCTACTCTTTATGTAAGGTGATTTTTCTTCTTCATCATTAACAAGTATTTTTCCTTTATTTGTTCTAATATGTATTGCTGAAGTCTTTACTACCGCTGAAATATTTCCTTGAAAAAGATGAAGCTCCACATCTCCCCCAACTTCATTTAAATCAACCAAACCTTTATCTATAAATACTCTTAGGTTACCTTTATAACTTTCAGAAACCACATCTACAGTTTTGCCTAAAACAGTTATATTTTTATTTTTAGGTAAACTAATAACCACAGAAGCTCTATTTAATCTTTTGGTTATATATTTTCTAAAAACAGGAGATTCTTGATTAAAAAACGCTGGTTTAAATATTATTTTTTGAATCTCAGAAAGTTCCTCTGTTAAAATTTTTAGAGGTATATCGCCTTCATTAAATAATAACACTTCAACTTCTTCGGTTTCTGAATTTTTAAGTTGAACTTCATCTAATCCGTCTACTTGTATTTCAATAGTATTTTTAGTGGTAGTAAAATTCTTTGACTCTGTACTTTGTGCCTGTAAAAACAGCGTCAATAAGATAAAACTCAAAAAAACTAATAAATCCCTCATAAAAGAAAAAGACTTCCTTAAAAAAGGAAGTCAAAAATTTATGTTTATATGTATAACGTTTATTGTTTTCTTTTAGCCTCAATACTTAAAGTTGCATGAGGTACTAACTTTAAACGCTCTTTTTGTATTAATTTACCGGTAACTCTACAAACACCATATGTTTTATTCTCTATTCGAATAATAGCATTCCTTAAGTCACGTATAAACTTTTCTTGACGAATCGCTAATTGCATGTTCGCTTCTTTAGCCATTGTGTCTGTACCTTCTTCAAACGACTTAAATGTCGGTGAAGTATCTTCTGTTCCGTTATCTGCTCCGTTTTTATAGGTTGATTTTAATAATTCTAGGTCTTCCTCAGCTCTTTCTATCTTTTTTAAGATAATTCCTCTGAATTCTTCTAAATCGCTATCAGAATACCTAACTTTTACATCTTCTGCCATAATACTACGCTTTTTCGATTAACATTCTACTCTTTATGGTGTCAAATTCAATTTCTGTACCATTTTCTAATGCATCAACAAAAACCAATTCTTTAGTTAATGTTTCTGCTTTGATATAGTTTTCATTTGCCAACACAGATTGTTGTAGTTCATCTAAACTCAAAAACGTTAATTTTATTTTATCTGTTACCTCAAATCCTGAATCTTTACGGGCATTTTGAATTCGGTTTACCAACTCTCTTGCAATACCCTCTTTTTTAAGTTCATCATTTATAGTAACATCTAAAGCAACTGTTAAACCTTCAGCGTTTGCAACTAGCCAGCCCTCTATGTCTTTTGATGAAATTTCTACATCACTGGTTTCTAAGGTAATCAATTTTCCATTAATTTCCACAGAAATCTGACCCTCTTTTTCTATTTGAGAAATCTCTTTTTGCCCAAAAGACTGTATCTTACTAGAAACCAACTTCATATCTTTTCCGAATTTTGGTCCTAAGGCTTTAAAGTTTGGCTTAATTTGCTTTACTAAAATTCCAGACGCATCATCTAACAATTCTATTTCCTTAACATTAACCTCTGATTTAATTAAATCAGACACTGCTAAAATCTCTTCTTTCTGAGTATCATCAAGTACAGGAATCATTATTTTTTGTAATGGCTGGCGCACTTTAATTTTTTCTTTAGCTCTTAATGAAAGTACTAAAGATGAGATTGTTTGTGCATTTTCCATCTTACGCTCTAATGATTTATCTACTACAGACTCATCATAAACAGGGAAATTAGCTAAATGTACACTTTCAAAAGTTTCTTTTTGAGTTGCTTTATTTAAATCTTTATACAAACGATCCATAAAGAATGGAGCTACTGGTGCCGATAATTTAGCAACAGTTACCATACAAGTATATAATGTTTGATATGCAGATATTTTATCTTGAGCATACTCTCCTTTCCAGAAACGTCTTCTACACAAACGAACATACCAATTACTTAAATGATCTTGAACAAAATCAGAAATAGCTCTTGTTGCTCTTGTTGGTTCGTAGTCTGCATAAAACTTATCTACTTTATCAATTAAAGTATTTAATTCAGATAAAATCCAACGATCAATTTCTGGTCTTTCATTTAATGGTACTTCTACTTCACTATAGTTAAATCCGTCAATATTTGCGTATAAACTAAAGAATGAATATGTGTTGTACAAAGTACCAAAAAACTTACGTTTTACTTCCTCTATACCTGCTAAATCAAACTTTAAATTATCCCACGGATTTGCATTCGAAATCATGTACCAACGTGTAGCATCTGGTCCGTGCTCTCCTAAAGTTTTAAACGGATCTACTCCATTTCCTAAACGCTTAGACATTTTCTGTCCATTCTTGTCTAGTACCAATCCGTTAGACACTACATTTTTGTAAGCCACAGAATCAAAAACCATTGTACCAATAGCGTGTAATGTATAAAACCATCCACGAGTTTGATCTACTCCTTCTGCAATAAAGTTTGCTGGATAATTTTCTTTATTATCTATCAATTCTTTATTTTCAAAAGGATAATGCCACTGTGCATAAGGCATAGACCCTGAATCAAACCAAACATCTATTAAATCACTTTCTCTATACATTGGTTTACCTGAAGGAGAAACTAATACTATTTTATCAACTACATTTTTATGTAAATCAACTTTGTCATAGTTTTCTTCAGACATGTTTCCAATCTCAAAATCTGCAAAAATATCTTCACTAGCAACACCTGCTGCTACTGATTTTGCTATCTCTTGTTTTAATTCTTCAACTGATCCGATACAAAGTTGCTCTGAACCATCCTCTGTTCTCCAAATTGGTAATGGAATACCCCAAAAACGCGAACGCGATAAATTCCAATCATTAGCATTCTTTAACCAGTTACCAAATCGTCCTGTTCCTGTTGATTTTGGTTTCCAGTTAATCGTTTCGTTTAAGCTATGCATTTTATCCTTGACATCGGTTACTTTGATAAACCAAGAATCTAATGGATAATATAAAATAGGTTTATCGGTTCTCCAACAATGAGGATAACTGTGTACATATTTTTCAACTTTGAATGCCTTATTCTCCGTTTTAAGTTTAATTGCTAACTCTACATCTATAGATTTTTCAGGAGCTTCACCATCATTGTAGTACTCATTCTTCACATACTTACCTCCAAACTCTCCCAATTCAGGTCTAAATTTACCTTGTAAATCTACCAAAGGAACCGGATTCTCATTTTCATCTAACACTAATAATGGTGGAATTTCTGGACTAGCCTGTTTCGCTACTAAAGCATCATCTGCACCAAAAGTTGGCGCTGTATGTACAATACCTGTACCATCTTCAGTAGTTACAAAATCTCCAGAAATTACTCTAAATGCATGCTCTGCATTTTCATAAGGCAATACAAATGGTAATAATTGTTCGTATTTAATTCCTACTAAATCTTTACCTATAAATTCTTTAACTACATAAAAAGGAATTTTTTTATCTCCTTCTTTATAATCTAATAAGGCTGGTTTCTCTTCTACTTGTGTATACTTTCCAGTGAATTGTTTTCCTACTAAATTCTTAGCTAAAACAACATTCATTGGTTTAAATGTGTACTGATTGTAAGTTTCTACTAAAACATATTCAATTTTAGGTCCTACCGTTAATGCTGTATTACTTGGTAAAGTCCATGGAGTTGTCGTCCATGCTAAAAAGTGAATATCTCCTTCATTTTGTAAAAAATCAGGCAATGTATCTCCAATCGCTTTAAATTGAGCTACTACAGTAGTATCAGTTACATCTCTATAACATCCAGGTTGGTTTAATTCATGAGAACTTAAACCTGTTCCTGCTTTTGGTGAATAAGGTTGTATTGTATATCCTTTGTATAATAAATCTTTATTATAAATCTGCTTTAATAACCACCAAACAGACTCCATATATTTAGGTTTGTAAGTAATATATGGATCTTCCATATCTACCCAATATCCCATTTTATGAGTCAAATCATTCCAAATATCAGTGTAACGCATCACAGCTTTCTTACAAGCTTGGTTGTACTCCTCAACTGTTATTTTAGAACCTATATCTTCTTTCGTAATTCCTAACTCTTTTTCAACACCAAGTTCTACAGGTAAACCATGAGTATCCCAACCTGCTTTACGCTTTACTTGATATCCTTTCTGTGTTTTATAACGACAAAAAATATCTTTAATAGAACGTGCCATTACGTGGTGAATTCCTGGTAAACCATTCGCTGATGGTGGTCCTTCGAAAAACACAAATGGTTCATTTCCTTCTCGGGAAGTAATACTTTTTTCAAAGATATTTTTCTCTTCCCAATAATTTAAGATTTCTTCTGCTACTTTAGGTAGATTTAATCCTTTGTATTCAGTAAAATTCTTACTCATATCTACGTTCTATTAATTGAATTTGCAAAATTAAGTATTTTATTGTAATTGCAATCTTTAACAAACAAAAAACGCTTCAAATTTGAAGCGTTTTTACATATTTCTTTTATTTCTCTAAAAATATTAAGAATATTCTATTCTTATCTATAAAATTCCTTACCTGTTAATATATAACCAACCTGTTCTTACAGTTTCACCATTTCCAGGGTCAATTACGTAATAATAAGTTCCTACAGGTAATTTACTATCAATACTCACCGTTGCTCTACCATCCGAAACCCCTTCAAATCTTCTTGTTGAATCTGTATTACTATACCCTTGCACTTTAAATACTGTATTACCCCATCTATTAAAAATTTCAACGGTATTATTTGCATACTCAGGATTATCAATACAGCGAATAAAGAAAACTTGATTTTCATCATTCCCATCTGATGGAGATATTAAGTTATAAGGACTTAAACAGGTATCATTATTACAACCTGCTCCTTCTACTGGTGCACAAGGATCATTTGGATCAGATGAAGGACCTTCAACATATGTCGTAGGATCTAGTTCTGTAGATGGATCATCTACTCCATTTACTTCTTCATTATCTGTTAATCCATCTCCATCACTATCTGGATTTAAAGGATCTGTTTCTTCGTCTATTTCATCCCCATTACTCAAACCATCTCCATCACAATCTAAAGCTTCCCACTCAAAAGTTGTTTCGTCGACATCTTGACTTGATACTTCAAAAGAACATCCATCCAATGGATTTGTTCCGTCTAAGCTTTCAACTTCATTAGTTACACCATCTCCATCACAATCTGCGGTTTGCCAAATTGCATTACTTATATCTGCTACAGGATTTCCACTAAACGAACATGGATCAAATGGATCACTTATTCTTGTTGGAATACCGACAGTACTAGGATCGTCAATCCCTGTACTTTCTTCACAATCTGTCAAACCATCTCCATCACTATCAGTACTTGCTCCAACTGTAACTAAAAAACTAGGAGATGGTAAAGAACTACATCCATTAGAATTAACAACAACGTATGTAATTTCTACTGTTCCAAAGCCAACTCCAGTTACTAAACCGTTATTATCTACCGTTGCAATATTTGTGTCCGAAGAAAACCAAGAATATACTCCTCCAGTAGTTCCTTCTGTAAGATTGATTTGCTCGCCTACACAAACTTCATTGGCACCTGTAATCGGATTAGGTTCAGGTACATTTATAACATTTATTTCTTGATCTACAGACACAGAATTCCCACAACTATCCTCAAAAATCCATGTTACAACATTTAAACCTATTGAAGTTAAAGGAAAACTTGTTGAAGTCGATCCTATTACTGTACCCGAACAATTATCCGTTGCAACTGGGGCAGTAGGTATTTCTCCACAAGCAATTGTTGTTGGTGGTATTGAAGAGACGTTTGGTGCCGTAGTATCTTCTACGGTGATTGTTTGAACTAAATCTGTGGTCAAGCCACCACAATCTTCTAAGGTATACGTTCTAGTTACAATATAGGGATCGCCATTACATCCACTACCACCATTATTTGTATCGGCTACAGTAACCGTTACCGCTCCTCCACAATTATCGGCTTCATCAGTAATTAAGGTAATATCACTAGCTGGTACATCTGAAATACATTGCAATCCTGTGATGTTTGCTGGAGCGGTTCCTGTTGGTGCTGTAGTATCTTCTACGGTGATTGTTTGAACTAAATCTGTGGTCAAACCACCACAATCTTCTAAGGTATACGTTCTTGTTACAATATAAGGATCGCCATTACATCCACTACCACCATTATTCGTATCGGCTACAGTAACTGTTACTGCTCCTCCACAATTATCGGCTTCATCGGTAATTAAGGTAATATCACTCGATGGTACATCCGAAATACATTGCAATCCTGTAATATTCGCTGGGGCAGTTCCTGTTGGTGCCATAGTATCTTCTACGGTGATTGTTTGAACTAAATCTGTGGTCAAACCACCACAATCTTCTAAGGTATACGTTCTTGTTACAATATAAGGATCACCATTACATCCACTGCCACCATTATTCGTATCGGCTACAGTCACTGTTACTGCTCCTCCACAATTATCGGCTTCATCGGTAATTAAGGTAATATCACTCGATGGTACATCTGAAATACATTGCAATCCTGTGATGTTTGCTGGGGCAGTTCCTGTTGGTGCTGTAGTATCTTCTACGGTGATTATTTGAACTAAATCTGTGGTCAAACCGCCACAATCTTCTAAGGTATACGTTCTAGTTACAATATAGGGATCACCATTACATCCACTGCCACCATTATTCGTATCGGCTACAGTCACTGTTACTGCTCCTCCACAATTATCGTCCTCATCAGTAATTAAGGTAATATCACTCGATGGTACATCCGAAACACATTGCAATCCTGTGATGTTTGCTGGGGCGGTTCCTGTCGGTGCTGTAGTATCTTCTACGGTGATTGTTTGAACTAAATCTGTAGTCAAGCCACCACAATCTTCTAAGGTATACGTTCTAGTTACAATATAAGGATCACCATTACATCCACTACCACCATTATTCGCATCGGCTACAGTCACTGTTACCCCTCCTCCACAATTATCAGCTTCATCAGTAATTAAGCTAATATCACTCGATGGTACATCTGAAATACATTGCAATCCTGTGATGTTTGCTGGAGCAGTCCCTGTTGGTGCCACAGTATCTTCTACGGTGATTGTTTGAACTAAATCTGTGGTCAAACCACCACAATCTTCTAAGGTATAGGTTCTAGTTACAATATAGGGATCGCCATTACATCCGCTACCGCCATTATTCATATCGGCTACAGTCACTGTTACCCCTCCTCCACAATTATCGGCTTCATCCGTAATTAAGGTAATATCACTGGCTGGCACATCTGAAATACATTGCAATCCTGTGATATTCGCTGGGGCGGTTCCTGTTGGTGCCATAGTATCTTCTACGGTGATCGTTTGAACTAAATCTGTAGTCAAGCCACCACAATCTTCTAAGGTATACGTTCTAGTTACAATATAAGGATCTCCATTACATCCACTGCCACCATTATTCGTATCGGCTACAGTCACTGTTACCACTCCTCCACAATTATCAGCTTCATCGGTAATTAAGGTGATATCACTAGCTGGTACATCCGAAATACATTGCAATCCTGTAATATTCGCTGGGGCAGTTCCTGTTGGTGCCATAGTATCTTCTACGGTGATTGTTTGAACTAAATCTGTGGTCAAACCACCACAATCTTCTAAGGTATACGTTCTAGTTACAATATAGGGATCATCATTACATCCACTGCCACCATTATTCGTATCGGCTACAGTCACTGTTACTGCTCCTCCACAATTATCGGCTTCATCGGTAATTAAGGTAATATCACTCGATGGTACATCCGAAACACATTGCAATCCTGTAATATTCGCTGGGGCAGTTCCTGTTGGTGCCATAGTATCTTCTACGGTGATTGTTTGAACTAAATCTGTGGTCAAACCACCACAATCTTCTAAGGTATACGTTCTTGTTACAATATAGGGATCACCATTACATCCACTGCCACCATTATTCGTATCGGCTACAGTCACTGTTACTGCTCCTCCACAATTATCGTCCTCATCAGTAATTAAGCTAATATCACTCGATGGTACATCTGAAATACATTGCAATCCTGTGATGTTTGCTGGAGCAGTCCCTGTTGGTGCCGTAGTATCTTCTACGGTGATTGTTTGAACTAAATCTGTGGTCAAACCACCACAATCTTCTAAGGTATAAGTTCTAGTTACAATATAAGGATCGCCATTACATCCGCTACCGCCATTATTCGTATCGGCTACAGTCACTGTTACCGCTCCTCCACAATTATCGGCTTCATCAGTAATTAAAGTAATATCACTAGCTGGTACATCTGAAATACATTGCAATCCTGTGATGTTTGCTGGAGTGGTTCCTGTTGGTGCCATAGTATCCTCTATGGTGATTGTTTGAACTAAATCTGTGGTCAAACCACCACAATCTTCTAAGGTATACGTTCTAGTTACAATATAGGGATCGCCATTACATCCACTACCCCCATTATTCGTATCGGCTACAGTAACCGTTACCGCTCCTCCACAATTATCCGCTTCATCTATAATTAAGCTAATATCACTTGCAGGTACATCTGAAATACATTGCAATCCTGTAATATTCGCTGGGGCAGTTCCTGTTGGTGCTGTAGTATCTTCTACGGTGATTGTTTGAACTAAATCTGTGGTCAAACCACCACAATCTTCTAAGGTATACGTTCTAGTTACAATATAGGGATCACCATTACATCCACTACCACCATTATTCGTATCGGCTACAGTCACCGTTACCGCTCCTCCACAATTATCGGCTTCATCAGTAATTAAGGTAATATCACTCGATGGTACATCTGAAATACATTGCAATCCTGTGATGTTTGTTGGAGCGGTTCCTGTTGGTGCCGTAGTATCCTCTACGGTGATTGTTTGAACTAAATCTGTGGTCAAGCCACCGCAATCTTCTAAGGTATACGTTCTTGTTACAATATAAGGATCGCCATTACATCCACTACCGCCATTATTCGTATCGGCTACAGTAACTGTCACAGCTCCTCCACAATTATCGGTTTCATCAGTAATTAAAGTAATATCACCCGCTGGTACATCTAAAATACATTGCAATCCTGTAATGTTTGCTGGGGTGGTTCCTGTTGGTGCTGTAGTATCTTCTACGGTGATTGTTTGAACTAAATCTGTAGTCAAGCCACCACAATCTTCTAAAGTATACGTTCTAGTTACAATATAGGGATCACCATTACATCCGCTACCGCCATTATTCGTGTCGGCTACAGTAACTGTTACCACTCCTCCACAATTATCGGCTTCATCAGTAATTAAGTTAATATCACCCGCTGGTACATCTAAAATACATTGCAATCCTGTAATGTTTGCTGGGGCGGTTCCTGTTGGTGCTGTAGTATCTTCTACGGTGATTGTTTGAACTAAATCTGTAGTCAAGCCACCACAATCTTCTAAAGTATACGTTCTAGTTACAATATAGGGATCACCATTACATCCGCTACCGCCATTATTCGTATCGGCTACAGTAACTGTTACCACTCCTCCACAATTATCGGCTTCATCAGTAATTAAGTTAATGTCACCCGCTGGTACATCGGAAATACATTGCAATCCTGTAATATTCGCTGGAGCGGTTCCTGTTGGTGCCGTAGTATCCTCTACGGTGATTGTTTGAACTAAATCTGTGGTCAAGCCACCGCAATCTTCTAAAGTATACGTTCTTGTTACAATATAAGGATCGCCATTACAGCCACTGCCGCCATTATTCGTATCGGCTACAGTAACTGTTACCGCTCCTCCACAATTATCAGCTTCATCAGTAATTAAGGTAATATCACTCGATGGTACATCTGAAATACATTGCAATCCTGTAATGTTTGCTGGGGCGGTTCCTGTTGGTGCCGCAGTATCTTCTACGGTAATTGTTTGAACTAAATCTGTAGTCAAGCCACCACAATCTTCTAAAGTATACGTTCTAGTTACAATATAGGGATCACCATTACATCCGCTACCGCCATTATTCGTATCGGCTACAGTAACTCTTACCACTCCTCCACAATTATCGGCTTCATCAGTAATTAAGTTAATATCACTGGCTGGTACATCTGAAACACATTGCAATCCTGTGATGTTTGCTGGGGCGGTTCCTGTTGGAGCTGTAGTATCCTCTACGGTGATTGTTTGAACTAAATCTGTGGTCAAACCACCGCAATCTTCTAAGGTATAAGTTCTAGTTACAATATAAGGATCGCCATTACAGCCGCTACTGCCATTATTCGTATCGGCTACAGTCACTGTTACCGCTCCTCCACAATTATCAGCTTCATCAGTAATTAAGGTAATATCACTCGATGGTACATCTGAAATACATTGCAATCCTGTAATGTTTACTGGGGCGGTTCCTGTTGGTGCTGTAGTATCTTCTACGGTGATTGTTTGAACTAAATCTGTAGTCAAGCCACCACAATCTTCTAAAGTATACGTTCTAGTTACAATATAGGGATCACCATTACATCCGCTACCGCCATTATTTGTATCGGCTACAGTAACTGTTACCGCTCCTCCACAATTATCGGCTTCATCAGTAATTAAGTTAATATCACTGGCTGGTACATCTGAAATACATTGCAATCCTGTGATGTTTCCTGGGGCGGTTCCTGTTGGTGCTGTAGTATCTTCTACCGTGATTGTTTGAACTAAATCTGTATCATTTCCACAATCATCCATTACTGTATAAGTTCTGGTAACAATGTATGGATCGCCATTACAACCACTACCCCCATTATTTGTATCTGAAGAAGTAACACTTAACATTGTATCGCACGCATCATTAATCGCTGTAACACCGCCTAATCCAACTATTCCTGCTACAGTAGTTACTTCTCCTGGTACACTTAACACATCGCAACTATTAATAGTTATTGCATTTAATGTTCCTGTGACAATTGGAGAAGTTGTATCTTCTATATTGATTATTTGTACAATATCAGTATCATTACCACAAGTGTCTGTTATCTTATATGTTCTTGTAATCACTAAAAGATTTGGACAACTACCTGCTGCACTAGCATCACTATTAGTAACAATTAAGTCACCATCAATAGTAAAATCATCAGAAATTGTTAGTCCTGCTCCCTCTAATGCAGCTACCGATGTTAAAGCAGAAGGCGTTACGCTTGCATCACAACCTTCTTCAGTAAGTATTGGTAGAGTTCCTGATATTAAAGGATCAGTTACATCGACATTTACTGTAATTATAGGAGAATTTGTAGAAACACAAGTTCCACTTTTAATTACTGCTCTAAAAAATGTAGTCTGAGTTAATGCTCCAATAGTACTGCCTGCAAAAGTAGTACTTGTTTCAGCTACATTGGAAAAACTTGTGAAAGATGGACTTGTGGACTGCTGCCATTTTTCAACACTTCCGATTATTCCTGTAACAGAAATATCTGCTGGTGTATCTCCACTACAAATAACTTGATTTGTACTACCTGTTCCTCCATCACTTTCTGGAGACACTGTTACCATTATATCAAATGTTTCTCCATCACAAGCTGAACCATCTGCTATTGTTACGGAATAAGTAACAATCACAGGAACACCTGTAGTATTAGAATAAGTATCTGTAATATTTGCAATAGTAGCTGTGGTACGATCAGAAGCTGGAGGAACATTTGTTGGATCTGAGGAAGCTACAGTGTAAGTAGTTGCAAAACTAAGACCTATATTTAATGGTACGCTAGAGCATGTTTCTTCTGTTAAATCAGGGAAAGGAGGAGAAACTATTTGTAATTTAACTTCCTCTCTTGTTGGATTTATACACGAAGTAGATGTATCTGTTATTTGTGCAAAATAAGATGTTGGAGGATCTGTACTTGGACTCGTTGTATTGACAATTGGACTAGCAATGATGTTTCCTCCTGTAGCTGCATCATACCATACTACACTTGTATTTGGATTTAATGTTATTCCATTATTTGCGTCTAATACTTGAGTTCCTGATAAATCATCACAAACAATAATATCACTTACACTTGCCAATGTAGGGTTTGGATTTACCACTACAGTATCTGTATTTGTTAAACTAATTGAACAATTTGTACTTGTAAATGCTAGTGAAACCAAATTTATTGTAGTATTAGTTGTTACCGAAGAAACAACAACAGTAGCATCTCCCATTGCATCAAGCGTTACAGTTTCATTCGGATTTCCGTCTACATTATAAGTTAATACAGCCAATGGAGATCCTGAAATATAAAACTCAGCATCATCCCCTTCACATATATCAGTGTTTGTTGTTAACGATGTAAATGTTGGCAGTGGATTTACTGTTACTGCATAAACAGATGAAGCATTAGAGATACATCCATTTCCATCTGTAACTGTATACGTGATATTGGTACTACCAGCACTTATTCCAGTTACAACACCACTTGCATTTATAGTTGCTACTGCTGTATTAGAAGAGCTCCAAACTATGGTTCCTGAAGTTCCTTCAGTTAATGTAATAGTTCCTCCTTCGCAAACCTCAGTGAGACCTGTTATTGGATCTGCTACTGGTAATGGATTTACACTTATTGTACCTGTTGCATTTACCGTATTACAACCTCCTGTCAATGGAATACTATAATTAAATATTCCTGAAGCTGTTGGAGTACCACTTATTGTAATAACATCTCCAGACCAAGTGGCACCCACTCCTGCTGGTAATCCATTTGCACCAGCAACCCCGTCACTAGCAATACCTGTTGCTAGATTTGTTGAATGAGTTATATTAGTTAATATTGTTCCTACACATAGTGTTGGTGTACTAGATGGTAAGCTTGCTGTATTACATGGATTAATAGTTACTGCCTCTGTTAAATCATCAATTAGAATATTGGTTTCTGTAGATATTTCAGTAAAATTATAACTTACACTGTTAGTTACAGTACCAGAAGCATCATCTTTCGCTCTAGCAACAATTACTAATTCAAATTCATCTCCTGGAATCATTGTTCCGATTGTCCAATTAGGTGCTGACCAAGTTCCTACTTCAGGAGTTGCGCTCACAATATCAAACTCTGTTGGTAATACGTCTGTTAAGACAACATTCGTCATAGGATCTATAGAAGAACTTCTTGCTGTAATAGTAAAAGTAACATTAGAACCTGCATCTATAGGATCAACATCATCTACCTTTGTTACCTGTAAATCAGGATCACAACTATAAAGAGAAACGACTGCGGAATTATATTCACATCCTCCAAAATCAGTAACTCTAACAAAATACTCTCCTAAACCAGAAGCATTAGGATTAAATGTTTGTAACCCTGGACCACTTGCTAAAAGAGTACCTGTTAATTCGTTTATACCTTTATACCATGCATAATTAGCAAAGCCGCCGTTAATTTCTCTTAAATCAGAACCTGGAAAACACCCACCTCCTGTAATATCTACCTCTACAGCAGGTATCGTATCGAAACCTGAAAAATAACCTGCTATTCCTGCTGCTCCACTTGCTCCTAAAAAACCTACAGCTATAGGACCTGTAGAGTTGACCTCTACATCTCCACTTAATCCATTCACAAATGCAGTTTTCCAAGTTGATCCAGCAGCATTTGAGAAAGTAAAATCTGTACCTCCAGTAAATGTTCCTGTACCATCTGTTACAGTTATATCTCCATCAGCAATTAACTGAGAAGCTACAATTGTTACACCTCCCGTAAAGTTAACTCCTGCTACGTCTCTTATATTAGGTATGTTACTCAGTTGAGAAGGTAATAAACAATTTACTGGAGCTATAAAATTTAATCCTAAGGTAATATAACTCGTATCTCCTGTAATGACCTGATAAGCATAGGCATCTCTAGATGTTCTTACATACATATTTGCTCCTACTGTATTAGAAGAATAATTACTACCTGGGATTTCAAAATACTCTCCTGTATCAATAGTTGCAATAGGAGTAACTGAACCATTGACAAAAATATCTGTACCGTCTTGTGTTGCTATAATTATAGGGAATTCTGTTTCGTTATTTGTTGCTCCATTCCCTCTTATAAACACATACTCTTGACCAATTGCATTTTCTGCAACTGGTTGATCTATAGCCGCGTCTCTACCATTTGCACCTACTCTAACTCCTATATTAAGACCACCATTACTAATTGCTATATTTTTATCAGATAAAATGGTTGCTCCTAACCAACCATCAACGTTTGCATCATCTAAATCACCATCATCTGTACCTGCAGCTAGATTTCTTAATGCCTGTAAAACATACGTTTCTCCCTTATCTAAAACTATTTGAACAGCATCGGTTTTAATTCCATCAGGATCGGCTCCATTTCTGAACTCTGAAGCAGGATCATAATCAACAATATCAATAGTAGTATCATCTTCTGTTGCCATTATTCCTACAAAAGCAGACAATGTTGAATGTCCTCCTCTTAAAGGAATTCCTCCCCATTTAAATAGTTTACCTAATGCTTTACTCCCTTTTGTTGTTAAAGAAGCAGCTTGAGAAGAAGAACGTCCTCTATAATTCACGTAAAACTCTTCTCCCGTGACGGACTCAAATCTAAGTCCACTGTTCATTAACTTTACCCCTGTATTTGCATCTGTAACTAAAGTTATATTATTATCTCCATCAGCTAAATTATATATCCCTGGTGCTGCATTAGAAATAGTTACTGTTGCTATAGCAGTAGTGTTTGTTCCTTGAAAAATATCAACATCGAAAGGAGTTGCTACAGGTGTTGACAAATAAAAGGCTTGTTGTCTGATAGCCTGATTATTTGACTGCTGCTTCATTGGTGGAAAATAATGTACATTATCCAACTGAGCATTCGAAAGATTAAAAAAGAATACTATAAATACGAAAAGTAAAAGATTTGTAGAGATACAACTTTGAGTAACATATGTATATATATTACCCTTTTTCACTCTACAAGACAGAGTGTTTCGGGGGGTCATGCTATTAAAATATTAAGAAATGTTTGCTATTCCCCATATAAAGAATAAAAAACACTTTTTGTTAACTCAACACTAATTTAATAAATTAACCCTCAAAAAACCAACAAGTTGCAACAAAAAGTATGCTTTTAAGAAATATCTCTTTCTTTTTTTATGTTTTCATAAGCTTTTTGTATGCTCTGAAACTTTTCTTTAGCAGCTTCTTTGTGTTCTTCTCCAATATCATGCAATCTATCTGGATGATATTTTTTTGCCATTTTTCTGTAAGCCTTTTTTACTTCGTCATCAGATACATTTTTTTCTATTTCTAAAATTTTATAAGCTGCATCTGACTCATTATAGAACATTGCTTTAATCGATTGATAATCTATAGAGCTTATATACAAATAGTTTGAAATTTTCTGGATTGCTTCCTCTTCAGAAGGAGTTACATTTCCATCAGCTTTAGCTATTCCAAATAAGAAATGAATTAATTGTAAACGAGAGGAGTGAGACATGTGTTCTCTTATTTGAATACAAACTTGCCTCGTTGAAATATCTTTTTTTATAATTCCGTTAAATAACTTAAATGCTCTGTTTGCTCTATCTTGACCATAAAGGTTGATAAAATGTTTTCTAACAAAATCTAATTCTACAGGATCTATTTTTCCATCAGACTTAATAACTACAGATGCTAATATTAAAAGACTTATTTCAAAATCTCCTGAAGTAGTTTTTCTGCGTACCCTTGGTCTTTCTTGTTCTTTTCTATTGTATTCTTCTTGCTCTAGTACGTAATCACTAACCTTTACTCCATCAATTACGCTACCTATAGCATATCCAATAATTGCACCTATTGGTCCACCTAAAGTAAAACCTAAACCTGCTCCTAGCCATTTTGTAAATTTCCCCATCTGTAATTATTTATGAAATATCAAAGATAATGAGATTATGAGTATCTTTGTAATTCAAAAATTAAATAATTATGTATCCAGAAGAATTAGTAAAACCAATGCGTGACCAATTAATTAACGCTGGTTTTGATGCTTTATATACTGCTGAAGATGTTGATAATGCTTTAGCTAAAAAAGGAACTACTTTAGTAATGGTAAATTCAGTTTGTGGTTGTGCAGCTGGAACTGCTAGACCAGGAGCAATTGCTTCTATTGATGCTGATAAGAAACCTGATCACTTAACTACAGTTTTTGCAGGAGTAGAAAAAGAATCTACTTCTAAAGCTCGTGAATATATGATTCCTTTTCCTCCTTCATCTCCAGCTATTGCTTTATTTAAAGATGGGCAATTAGTACACATGTTAGAGAGACATCATATTGAAGGTAGATCTGCTGAAATGATTGCCGAGAATTTATCTCAAGCTTATGATGAATTTTGTTAATTAACAAAAAGTCATTTATATAATATAACCACAACATTTTCATGTTGTGGTTTTTTTTTTATTCTGGTTTTATGAATCAACCTACACACTTCACACACAAAACAATTCGCATTTATTTAACAATTTTGACTCATTTTAGGCAAGCTATCACAATGTTTACTATACAATTAACACTAATTAATATTATTTATTTGTTAAACAACTAACTTTCAATGTATATTCGTAGCCTTAAACCATTTTTAATTTACTATGAAAAAAATTTCAATATTTTTTACATTGATGTTGTTATTATCACAAATAATAATAGCACAAAAAACAAAAAACATACCTAATGATCCTTCTGTGAAAATAGGAGTACTTTCAAACGGTATGACCTATTTTATAAAACAAAACCCTAAACCTGCTAATAAAGTAGAATTAAGATTAGCAGTAAAGGCTGGTTCTGTTTTAGAGGATGAAGACCAATTGGGATTAGCTCATTTTATGGAGCACATGAATTTTAACGGAACTAAAAACTTCAAAAAAAATGAATTAGTTGATTACTTACAATCTATCGGAGTTAAGTTTGGTGCGCATTTAAACGCTTATACTGGTTTTGATCAAACAGTATATATTTTACCTATTCCTAGTGACGATAGTGAAAAACTTGAGAAAGGGTTTCAAATTGTAGAAGATTGGGCACATGGAGCATTACTAGAAGGAAAAGATATTGACGAAGAACGTGGTGTTGTTCTTGAAGAATATCGTTCTCGAAGAGATGCAGATTCTAGAATGTTAGAAAACTACATTGATAAAATTGCTTACGGTTCAAAGTATGCTAAAAGATTACCTATTGGTACTAAAGAAAATCTAGAAAATTTTAAACACGAAAGTATTCGTCGCTTTTTTAAAGATTGGTATCGTCCAGATTTAATGGCTGTAATGGCTGTTGGTGATGCTGATGTTTCTGTTTTAGAACAAAAAATCAAAGAACATTTTTCTAAAATTCCTGCAGCTAAAAATCCAAGAAAGCGTGAAAACTTTACTTTAAAAAATCATAAAGAAACTTTCATTGCAATAGAAGCTGATAAAGAAGCTGCTTTTTCTAGAGTGCAAGTAATGTATAAAGATCGTAAAGATAAAACTCCAAATACTACTATTACAGATTACAGGAATTCTATAATCAACAACTTATTTGATCAAATGATCAACAATAGATTTGATGAATTAAGAAATAGTGAAAATCCACCTTTTACTTATGGTTTCAGTTATTACGGAGGTACATTAGCTAAGAATAGAATGGCTTTTCAATCTGTAGCTGGTACAAGTGCTGAGGGACAATTAAAAGGTTTACAAGCTTTACTAACAGAAAACGAAAGAGTTAAAAGATTTGGCTTTAAAGAAGGAGAATTTGAGAGAGCTAAGAAAAATATAGTATCTCGAATAGAGAAAGAATTTAAAGACAAAGACAAAAGAGAATCTAAAAGAATTATTGGAGCTTTTGTTTCAGGTTTTTTAGATGAGCGTCCAGTACCTAGTATAGATTGGAGGTTTAAAACTACTCTTGAAATGTTACCTTCAATACAATTATCAGAAGTAAATAACCTTATTAAAAACTATTTACATGATGATAATCGTGTAGTAGTAATTACAGGGCCTAAAAAAACAGTAACTGAAGCTGAAGTTTTAAAAGCATTGAACGAGGTAAAGACAAAAGAACTAAAACCTTATGAAGATAAAGTAGTTGCTTCTTCTTTAATTACAACTGCGCCAACTCCTGGTAAAGTAACTAAAATTGAAACTAATGAAAAACTAGGTACTAAAACTCTTATTTTAAGCAACGGTGCTAAAGTTACATTTAAGAAAACTGACTTTAAAAATGATGAAATTTTACTTACTTCATTTAGCTATGGAGGTACATCTTTATACACCGATGAAGAAGTTCACGCTACTAGTTTTGCTAATAGAGGTTTAACTGAAGCAGGTATTAATGGCTTTAGCTTGAATGATATCAATAAAATCATGTCTGGTAAAATTGCAAGAGTAAATCCTTACATAGGAAGTTATAGTGAAGGTTTTTCTGGAAGTGCTTCTCCTAAATACTTAGAAGAACTTTTCCAAATGATTCACTTATACTTTACTGCTTTAAATAAAGATGAAAAAGCGTATAACTCTTACATAAACAAACAAAAAAGTTTTTTAGGAAACTTATTAGCTAATCCAAATTTCTTCTTTCAAAAAGAAATGAGTGATTTCACTAATGCTAATAACCCTCGTTACACAGGTTTTCCATCTCCTGAAAAATATGAAAAAGCTGATTATAATTTAGCTTATAAAAAATATCAAGAACGTTTTGCAGATGCTGGTGACTTCAACTTTTATTTTGTAGGAAACATTGATGAAGCTAAATTAACTGAATTCGCTACTAAATATATTGCAGGTTTACCTGGTAAAAACTCTAACGAATCATACAAGGTAAGCAACTTTCGTCCATTATCTGGTTCGCATGAAAAGATTGTTAGTAAAGGAAAAGATCCTAAAAGTACTGTTAGAATCATTTACCAAGGAGAGGCTGATTACAATGATAAAGATGCTTTAACTTTTGATTTTATTGGTGAAGTAGTTGGAATTAAATTAACTGAAAAGTTACGCGAAAAAGAAAGTGGAGTTTATTCTGCAGGTGCACGTAGCAGCATGAGAAAAGTTCCTTATGGAAGATTTAGCTTTTCAATTGGTTTCCCTTGTGCCCCTGAAAATGTTCAAAAATTAAAAGATATTTCTATTGCTGAAGTAAATTCATTAATTAAAAATGGTCCTTCTAAAGAAGATTTATCTAAAGCTAAAAAAGCGATGATTATTGAGCACAAAGAGAACATGAAGAAGAATCAATTCTGGTTAGACTATATTGAAAGTATTGATTATTCTAAAGATAATCCTGACGACATGTTTACTTTTGAAGATAGAGTGAATGCTATAACTGTAAAAGATGTACAAAAATTAGCTAAAAAATATTTAACTAAGGGTTATATATTAGGTGTACTAAATCCTGAACAATAATTATAAAGTAACATTTAACAAAGAAGCTCGCTATATGGCGAGCTTCTTTCTTTTTAATAAATTTCTAATATACTTACTTCGTTTTCAAGTAAAAGTCTGATTTTATATTTTTTATTTCCTCATTTTTAAACACATTATAACTAAACCACTCGTGAATAGCATAACTCCCCACTTCTCCTTTTTTATTAATTGCGATGTAACAAACTTGAAAATCTTTGTAGTTACTATTTGGTTTGCTTACGATTCGTTTTATTGCTTCCTCACACGCTTCTTGAGGCGATTTACCCTGACGCATTAATTCTACAATTAAAAAACTTCCCACAGTTTTAAGAACTTCTTCACCCAAACCAGTTGCTACTGCACCTCCTACTTCATTATCTACGTATAAACCAGCTCCTATAATTGGAGAATCCCCTATTCTACCAGCCATTTTATAAGCCAATCCACTTGTTGTACATGCTCCGGAAATATTACCTTCAGCATCTAAAGCTAACATCCCAATTGTATCGTGATTTTCTATATTGATTATTGGTTTGTATTCTGATTTTACTTTCCACTCTTCCCATGCTTTTTTTGATGCTTCTGTTAACAAATCTTCTTGTTGAAAACCATTGGTAATCGCAAACTGTTCCGCTCCTTTTCCTGCTAAAATAGCATGAGGTGTATCTTCCATTACTTTTCTAGCTAAAGAAATCACATGCTTTATGTTTTTAACTCCTACAACAGCTCCATAATCACCTTTTTCATTCATTACGCAAGCATCTAAAGTTACACTTCCATCTCTATCAGGTAAACCTCCAATTCCTACCGTCTGATTTTCAATATTCGCTTCTTCAGCTCTACAACCTTTCTCTACAGCATCTAAAGCTGAACCTCCATTTTTGATTACCTCTGCTGCTGCCTCAATTGCTTTAGGAAAATTCCATGTTCCAACTACTACAGGTGTTATTTTGGTATTTACAACCTCATTCGTTAGATTTTCCTTTTTAGTTACCTTGTTACAGCTATGAAAAACTATAAATGCTAACCAACTTAAAAAGAGTATTTTTCTCATATCCTTTTCTCTTTTATTTAATTATAATTTCATCAATAAATATCCAAGATTTCCCATTGTGCTTATATCCTAAATGCCACTCTGGTAAATTTCCTAACTTTTTAGCCACTACTTTTACATATCTAACATTACTACCTTTTAAATGGATCGTTGCTTCCTTCACGCTAACTTCTTCTGCTGGCTTTCCTGTATCAAAATTTAGACTAGCTACTTCTTTGTATTTTTTTCCATCTACAGAGGTAAAATATTTTACTTGCCTTGGTAAGAAAATCCAACTACGCTGATCTTCAAGATAATTCGTTGTAATACTTTCAACCCACTTTTCTTTTCCCAAATCAACTGTAGCTGTAACATCTGTATTGGAATACCCTTGCCAAGTACCAGTTCTAAAATCTCTGGCACCAATTACACCATCAATTAAAGCATTATCTCCTCCTGCATTGTATTGATTTGAATAGTTAGTTTCTAGTGTGATTTTAACATTCGGATCAATCTTAAAAAAGTTGGTACTTATAATTGCACTTTTATTTTCTCCTTTTAATGCATAAACTTTTAAAGAAGTTTTGCTATCAATTATAAAAGGTGCTGAATATTGTTTGAACTCATTGTCATCTAAGGCATAAAAAATAGTAGCTTCTTTATCAACATTCGCCAATACAATCTCTGTTTTTCCTTTAAATGCTACTACTCCTTTTTCAATATATGGTGCTGGTACAATTAAATGCTCTTTTATTTCAGAAGAAGGTAGTTCATACTCTTTTGTTCCCCAATCTGACGGCTTATCTATCATTACAAATTCTAATGTTCCACCGTTTACAATTTCTGAATGTGTCAGGTAAGTTCGTTCTAATTTTTCACCATTTAAAAAAGCTTCTTTTATATAACTATTCTTAGTATTTAAATCTGTGGCTACTACTGTAAACTGTTTTCCATCTTCTAATCGAATCGTCGCTTTTTTAAATAAAGGAACTCCTATGATATATTGATCTGAACCAGGTGTAACAGGATAAAATCCTAAACTACTAAAAATATACCAAGCACTCATTTGTCCACAATCTTCATTTCCAGAAATACCATCAGGTGTATTTGTGTATTGCTCTGTTAAAATCTGTTTTATCTTTTCCTGAGTTTTATGAGGTTTTCCTACAAAATTGTACAAATAAGCCATGTGATGACTTGGTTCGTTTCCATGAGCATACTGACCGATTAATCCTGTGATATCAACCTGATGACGACCTGATGTTTCTGACTCTGCTTTAAAAAGCGTATCTAAATTACGCTCTAAAACAGATTTTCCTCCAAGTAACTTTATATAGCCTGAAATATCTTGCGGAACATAATTACTATACTGCCATGCATTGGCTTCAGTATAATTAAAATTTACTTCATACGGATCGAAAGGTGCAAACCAAGTATTTCTAAATCGACCACGCATGAATTGAGTCTCTGGATCAAAAATGTTTTTATAATACTGTGCTCTCTCTAAAAACTCTTTATAATCTGATTGTTTGTTCATTGCTTTTGCCATTTGTGCAATGGTCCAATCATCATAAGCATATTCTAGTGTTTTAGAAACCGATTCACTCTCTTCTTCTACAGGAATATATCCAAAAGATTTATATGATTTTAATCCTAACTTATCTCTTGTAGCCGAATGTTTCATAACGTCTAATGCTTTTTCTGCATCATAATTTCGTATTCCTTTTATATATGCATCTGCAATAACTGGCACAGCATGATATCCAATCATACAACCTGTATAATTTGCCGATAAATCCCAAATTGGCATAATACCTCCTTCATCATATTTTGCTAAAAAAGTATTTATAAAATCATTAGTTCTTTCTTGCTCAATGATTGTATATAGAGGGTGTGTAGCTCTGTAGGTATCCCAAAGAGAGAAAACTGTATAATAATTGAAATCTTTAGCCTCATGAATTTTTAAATCCATTCCTCTATATCTACCATCTACATCTTGATACATATTCGGAGCAATCATTGTATGATACATCGAGGTATAAAAATTTGTTTTATCATCTTCGCTTGTACTTTCTACAACAATTTTTTGCAATTGTTTTTCCCAAGTTTCTTGTGCTTGTTTTTTTATTTCTGAAAAAGGTTTATTTCCAATCTCAGCTTCTAAATTTTTCTTTGCTCCTTCTTCATCAACTGCTGAAATTCCAATTTTCACAAATACAGGTTCGTTATTTGGATTGATAATTTTAAAAGCATAACGTTCCGCATTTTTTTGAGCATAGTATTTAAAACTTGTATCAATAGGATGAGATAACTTGATTGAATAAAAAAGTTGTTGTTTTGTAGCCCACGCCTTTGAAAATCTTTTTCCGCTTAATTCTGTTTCAGAAACTATATTTAAAGTCCCTTCTAACAATTCATCTCTATGTTCTAAATCTAAAATAATCACTTGATTTTCCGAAGAAGGGAACTGATATTTATGCATACCACTTCGTTCAGCTACAGTTAATTCAACATCAATATTAGTATCATCCAAATGTACTTTGTAAAAACCAGCTCCTGCTACTTCTTTTTCATGTGAAAATTTAGACCTGTATCCATCTTTACCATCTCCTCCATTATTAAACGTTACTTTATTAGTAGGCATTAACAAAATATCTCCGTAGTCAGAAACTCCTGTTCCACTTAAATGCGTATGAGAAAATCCATAAATGTATTCATCGGAATAATGATAACCAGAACAACCATCCCAACCGTCTAAACGAGTATCAGGACTTAATTGCATCATTCCAAATGGCATCGTAGCACCTGGATATGTATGTCCATGACCTCCAGTTCCTATAAACGGATTGACATAAGAAATTAAAGGTTTAGTTATTTTAGCTGAAGAAATTTCTTTTTTTTGCTTGCAGCCTAGTACGCTAAGAACAAATAAAAATAATATAGTTTGTAGCTTCATTTGGTTTGGATTATTATTTTTAGGTTTCTAATATACTAAAATGAAAATTTTCAAGTACTTAATAGCGTTCTCATTAACACTTATACAATGTGCGAAAAAATTACCTGAACCTATTCAACCATCCATTATTCCTATTCCTGAATTTCAAAATACAAAAGAAGGAACTTTTATACTTTCTAATAAAACTCAACTTTCTTCTGATACCGATTTATCAGTTGTACAAACTTATTTTGATGATTTTTTAAAAACAAATCTTAATATCAATACAACTTCTGATGAAAATACTAGCAGTATTCATTTCTCAATTGATTCAAAAATTCAGAATGATGAAGCATATCACTTATCTATCAACAAAAACAAAATAGAAATTAAGTCTAAAACTGCCAAAGGCGCTTTTTATGGAGTACAAACATTACTACAATTATTACCTCCTAAAAATGAAGCTAATGAAATCGCTATTCAATGTATAGAAATTAAAGACAAACCTCAGTTTTCATATAGAGGAATGCATTTAGATGTTGCTAGACATATGTTTCCTGTATCATTTATTAAAAAGTATATTGATGTAATTGCTTCATTAAAAATGAATACTTTTCATTGGCATTTAACTGAAGACCAAGGATGGAGAATAGAAATTAAAAAATACCCGAAGTTACAAGAAATTGCCGCTTACAGAGATGAAACTTTAATCGGACATTATAACGATCAACCTCAACAATTTGATGGTAAAAAATATGGCGGATATTATACACAAGAAGAAATTAAAGAAATTGTTGCTTATGCTTCTAAACGTTTTGTAACTATTATTCCTGAAATAGAAATGCCAGGACATTCTCAAGCTGCAATTGCTGCCTATCCAGAATTAGGTTGCACGAAAGATACTGTGAAAGTAGCTACTAAATGGGGAATGTATGATGAAGTGTATTGCCCTACAGAAACCACTTTTACATTTTTAGAGGGTGTTATAGACGAAGTTATTACTTTATTTCCTAGTAAATATATTCATATAGGTGGAGATGAAGCCCCTAAAACTAAATGGAAAAATAGTACTTTTTGCCAACAGCTGATTAAAGAAAATAACTTAAAAGACGAACATGAACTACAAAGTTATTTCATTTCCAGAATGGAAAAGTACATTAATTCTAAAGGGAAACAAATTATTGGTTGGGATGAAATTTTAGAAGGAGGTTTGGCTCCAAACGCTACTGTTATGTCTTGGCGAGGCACTAAAGGTGCTATTGAAGCCGCCAAACAAAAACATCCTGTTATTTTAACTCCTACCTCTCATTGTTATTTTGATTATTATCAATCTGAAAATGAAAATGAACCTATAGCAATTGGTGGATTTTTACCTTTAGAAAAGGTATATACATTTAATCCAATCCCTCCAGAATTAACTAAAGAAGAACAACAATATGTATTAGGTGCGCAAGGAAATATTTGGACAGAATATATGAAAACTCCTGAAAAAGTAGCATATATGGCATTTCCAAGAGCCATTGCTTTGGCTGAAGTAGTATGGTCTAAAAATGAATTAAAAAATTATGACAATTTTAAAAAGAGATTGATTCATTTTCAAAAGCGTTTGGATGCTAAACAAATAAAATATGCCAATGACTTAAATGAGGTAAGTGGAGAATTCAATGGAACAACATATTCATTGCACTCATCTTCAGAAATAAAAAATATACGATATACTTTAGATGGATCTACTCCAAACTATGCTTCTAAATTATACACTCAACCTATTTCAATCAGTAAAAACACGATACTTAATGCAGCTAATTTCGATGAAGAAAAGCAGATTAGTAGCTTATTTACAACTACAATAAATCTTCATAAAGGAGTTGGAAAAACAATTACTTTAAATACTGATCCACATTCTTCTTACAATGCAGGAGGTAAAAATGCATTAATCAATGGGATTTCAGGTAGCAACAAACGCTATGGAGATAAAGAATGGTTAGGTTTTTCTGGAAAAGATGTGAAAATTACAATTGATTTAGATGATACTACAACCATAAATGCTATTAAATTACGCTTTCATAATGGTAATGGACAATGGATTTATGCTCCTAAAAAAATTAAATTCGATTTTTTTCTCAACGATTCTATAATTACTACATCTGACTTTATTACTATCAACAATAGAGATTCGTTACTTTGTAATGTACATACGAAGTTTCAAAATATTAACGCTTCTAAAATTGATATTGACATTCCTAATTTTGGAATAATACCAGAAGGAAATCAAGGTGCAGGCTACAAAGCTTGGACATTTATTGACGAAATAATTATTGATTAATGAAACTCGAAATTTGCACTAACTCATACCAATCTGCTTTAAACGCTCAACTAGCTGGTGCTGACAGAATAGAACTTTGCTCTGAATTAAGTATCGGAGGAATTACGCCTTCTTATGGTTTATTAAAACAAGTTGCAGAAAACTTATCTATAACAACATTTGTTTTAATACGCCCCAGAAGTGGAAATTTTATGTATTCAAATACTGAGTTTGAAATAATGAAGCAAAATATTGAACTCTGTAAAAAACTAGGATTGCATGGTATTGTTTCAGGTATTTTAAATGCAGATAATAGCATCGATGTTAACAGAACTAAAGAGTTAATTGAATTAGCTAAACCATTACCTTTTACTTTTCATCGTGCTTTTGATATTACTCCAAACCCTTATACTGCAATTGAACAATTAATTGAACTTGGTGTGGAAACGGTGTTAACTTCTGGTCAAAAATCTAATGCAGCAGATGGTATTCTTCTTTTGAAAGAATTACAAGAAAAATATGGAAATAAAATTACCATTTTAGCAGGCAGTGGAATAAACATAACGAATGTTCATCTTTTTAAAGATGCAAAAATTACTACGATACATAGCTCTGCTTCCACGGTACAAAAACAAGAGCAATCTGATTATTTTGGAAATATTCCGCAACGTATTTCTGATATTAATATCATACAACAACTACTCACTCAAATTCAATCTTAATAATGAGTTATAAATATCTTTTCATTTTTTTTACGCTTTTAATTATCGGTTGTACCAAACCTTTAACCTCAATTGGAGATCAGCACATAACTGTTTTTAACAATACCAATTTGTACTTTGATCCTGCTATTAAAAGTGATTCTATAAAATTACTCGATGGTTTTTATAGAATGGACGCCGGAAGAGTACTTCTAAAAAAAGTTAACATTCCTTCTTATGAAATACAACCTGAAGTTACTTTAAATGTTTCTTTAACCTCAAATGGTGATCCTTGGGACAAATCTGGATCATTGTTTATTATTCCTGCTACTTCTGATTTAAGTATTATTGATTTTGAGAAAGCCAGTTTTAAAGATATTTTGAACGATAATAATTGGGGAGTGCATTCATTTACTCATGATAAAAAAGAATATAAACCTTCTGTTGAATTACTGCGTTTTATGACACCTTTTGGTGTAGGCTTTTTTAACAACGATGAACGTGTAAAACAATTAAAACCTGTGTACATACCAAAATGGGAAGACAATGTTGTTTGGCAACAAAATATCACGCATTTATTACCTCTTCTAAAACACGAATTTTATGTTGGTGTTTTTATTGATACATGGACAAAAGAAGGATATCAAATTTCTGCTGATTTAAGTTTTAAAGAATCTAACATTCCAAATCATCAAAAAGAAAAAACCAACGTAATACCGTTGGTAAATACCATAAAGTATAGTGCCAATCAAAAATATTATGATGCTTTTAATAAAGGTACATTAACTGTTAGTTTTACAAATGATACTCCTTTAAAAAATGCAAAGTTATATTACACAACTACAGGTCATGGAGGACATAGTGAAGGTGATGAATTTACCCAAAAAGAGAATATTATTAAACTAGATAATACCATTATTAAGCAATTTATTCCTTGGCGTGATGACTGTGCTAGTTTTAGAAGATTCAATCCTTCTTCTGGTGTTTGGAGTTCTAAAACTATGTGGAAAGGTAAAGAAATAGATGAACGAATTGCTTCTTCTGATTTATCCAGATCTAACTGGTGTCCTGGAAGTAAAGTAAATCCAGAAATTATTGAAATTGGAAATATTAATTCGGGTTCGCATCAATTAGAAATTAGTATTCCTAAAGCACAAGCAATAGACGGTGATAAAATTAACTATTGGATGGTTTCTGCTTACATTACTTATGAGGAATAATTTTACGTAAAAGGTATTTTTATTTAGATTTTTTAAACATATCTAAAATTCTGTTAAATCACTAAGATTTAGTTTTAAAATCAATTTTGTTTACTTATTTTTGATATAAGTTAAACAAAATAGTTTATTATGGATATCGTAAATGAAGCAATTGCCTTTGAACAGGCTAAAATGAAAAACATGTCTACTAGTGACAGAGTTGTAGCTTCTAGAGAAGCAAAAAGACTAGTATTAGCTTTGAATGAGATTTACAAAAAAACAAAAGACTCAAAGTTAATGGATATAATGAAGCGTATTACGCTTAAAAAGCGTAAGATAGAAGCGAGGTTGAAAGGTAAACCTCTAACAATTTAATTTAATAATAGTATTAGTTATTCTTTCAGTAAGATCGGGCTACTTAAAGAATAGTCCGATCTTATCTTTAATCAATTCCATATTTTGAATTTATAAATATTCCATTAATAAATTTAAAAACAAAAACCATCGTTGTAAACGATGGTTTTTCGTTTTCTTGTATTAATATCAAAAAAGAAAGTAGCTGTTTAAATAAACTTTAAACAACTACTTTTCCGCATATAAACACCCACATTTTCATAAAATGAAAATATATTTTTGTTTTTTAACTACTTATTTCTCTCTTGCTTTCTATAAGAATCCATACGTTTCATAGCCTTACCTTCATATTCTCTTTTCAATTGCCATAAAGGTCTTTTTAAAGTAAGTTCCCAATTAAACAAGTTTTTATACATTTTTTTGACTCTTTCAGGATATTTAGAAGCCAAATTATTTACTTCAGAAATATCTTCGTTTAAATTATATAGTTCAGCAGGACGATCAGGATAACGCAATAATTTCCAATCTCCATCTCTAATAGCTGCCCTGTTTTCTTTCTTCCAAAATAATTTAGAATGAGGTCTGTTTAATTTATCTTTTTTGATAAAGGGCAATAAATCAACACCATCAATATCTTTCAAATCTTTTACATTACCTCCTCCAATTTTATAAAAAGTTGGTAATAAATCCATTGTACTTACTGGATAGTTATAAACCGATTTATAAGGAATTACTTTATCCCAATGCATAACAAATGGTATTCGTATACCTCCTTCTAAATGGTTTGCTTTAGTTCCGCTCAAAGGATCATTTATAGCTCCATTTGTATCTGTAGGACCTCCATTATCATTCATAAATACAATTATAGTATTCTCGTCAATTTTTAATTCTTCTATTTTATTAAAAATTCTACCACAAGCTCTATCCATAGATAATGTCATCGCTGCTAAAGTTTTTCTTTTACCTTTTAGATTTGGAAACACTTTTAAATCCTTTTCTTCCGCCTCCATTGGTGTGTGAACTGCATTAAAAGCTAACACCAGAAAAAATGGTTTTTTATAATTTGTTTCAATAAAGTTTATAGTTTTATTAGCAAAAGCATCTGTTAAATATTCGGAATCCTCTTTGAACTTTTTAAAGCCAAACTCTAAATAATCTTCAACTCTATGGTTTGGATTTTGATCATTAAATTCAAAATAAGATCTTGCTCCTCCTCTAAATCCATAAAAAAAATCAAAACCTCTTTTTGTTGGATGATATTTATCTGCATTTCCAAGATGCCATTTTCCTATAATAGCTGTTTTATACCCTAGCTTTTTCATATAACTCCCCATAGTTATTTGATCTAAAGGTAATCCCATTTCATCACCTTTTAAGCTAGAGTTCCCCATATAACCAGGAACATTGTTTTCTTCGTATCCAAACCTTTGTTGATATTTACCTGTAAGAAGACCTGCTCTTGAAGGGCCACAAACAGCAGCTGTTACATAAGCTTGTGTAAATTTCATTCCTTGGTTAGCAAGCTTATCTAAATGTGGAGTTTTTAAAACTTTACTACCCTGAAATCCAAAATCTGCATAACCTGCATCATCAGCTACTATAAGGATAATATTTGGTTGCTTTTTTTGAGCGTAAAAAATCAATTCCCAAAAAAGTAATATTATTAAACTAACTTTTCTCATTTTCGATGATCTTTCAAAACTTTACTTTACATAAACTTCTTTAACTACTCTATTTATTTTTTTTGCCTTAAGATTTTTCATATCAATCATGCTAGTTCCTTCTCCAACTATAATATCATATTCTCCCTCTTTTAAAACTTTAGGATGATAATCTGTTCCTTTTATCCTTAGTGAAGAAATTACATCTTTGGTATAACTATTTACAATAGTCACTACTTGATTTGGTTTTGAAATTTTTAAAACAGGTAACTCATAGCCATATTGTATCGTAAAATTATCTGTTTGATTAATGGTAATAGGCCACCCTGGGTACTGCTTACTTTTAGGATCTGTAATATTTATATTTCTTCCCCAACAATCAAAAGTAATGTCTCTTGTTCTTTTATTGTAGCGTACAATTCCATAACCAGCAGCTCTAGTAGAAAGTTTACCACCTTCTTTAATTTCTGGTAACGTAGGATTTCCTACAGCTTTTACTGTCATTTTATTTTGAAATCCGTCTAAGAAATCTCCTGTATATTTCGGACTATTTTTTTCTTGATTTGCTCCTGGTGTTTTAGGATCCCACCAGCGTAACCAAAAATTTGCAATGGCTGGTGTACAAAACGAATATCCAGCATCTCCATAATCATCTATTCCGTGTTTTACTACACTTCCTAAATGTTGATCTCCAGCAACCATTACAGAAAAACTTTTTCTAATTACAGACAATGCTTTATTTCTTCCTGTTTGCGGCCAAGCATTCGTATCAAAATCAGCTAAAAGCTCTCTATCATGTTTTCCTGAATAATTATTTACCTGTGAAAAAATAGTTTGAGACAATACCGTTTTCATACTTGCATCTTTCCAATCGGTAGTCCAATCTTCTAAAAATTTAAGTTGCCTATCACCTAGTAATTTTAATCCCTCAATATCCATTCTTTTAGTATCTACATTCGGATTAAAAATAGCTTCATAAGAACCATTCGGAAAAACATCTGTAATTTTTTCAGCTAATACATCAATTCCCGATTTAAATTTTCTATCCTCTAAAATAGCAAAACTCATACCTCCCCATTTTAAATCGGTATAATACACACCAATACCTCTTTCTATAGGTGTTGCATCATAAGGATCAGGCAAATGACTTGTTTGTGCCCTTTCTACTTCCTGTATGTAAGAAATTGGCATATAATACCCGCCTGATTTCCCTCTTCTCGATGTTGCTTTTTTTCCGCCTTGTCCCCAAAGGTTTCCTTGACCAATATCGTGATCATCTGGAATTGTAATTGTTGGTGTATTTCTAATAATTTCTTCAAAATCTTTACCAAACTTCAGCCAATACAAATAATGCTGGCTATGATCATATACTTGATCTCCAGAAAAAAACAATAAATCTGGTTTTATCTTTTTTACATTCGATACAATGTCTTCTCTTGAAATATCACCTCCATGACCTGGATAAATAGAATTACAAGTGAATGCTGCCATTACAAACTCTTCTTTATCTATAGGATTTTTTCTTAAGATTCCTTCGTAAAAAGCTGTGTTATTATGATTAACTCTATACCTCACCTCTTTGGTATCGTCCCAATTTCCTACTCTAAATGGCGCCGTATAGCCAGGATATATAATTCTAGTTTCAGCTATTTTTTTCCATTCATTATTTATAAAAACCTCTAAACTGGCTTCAAAAGGTTCTACGTTTTCTATCGGATAAAATTGAGCTGTAAGCTTTAATGTATTTTCATGAATTGTATAAAGCGCAAATGCTATTCTATCTTTAGGAGCTATATAATCAGGCAACTTTAATAGATTTTTTTGTGCTTGAATATTCAATGATAGTAATACTAGCAAGAATACTACAATTGTTCTTTTGAAAAATAATTTATTACTGTTAATCATTATTTGTTTGTTTGTATTTATCTGGGTTTCCAAATCTTCTTGTATATAATCCTGAATTTATTTCTTTTGCCTTTTTTATCATTGGAGGATATGGAATATCGGTAGCCGATACAAATCCTACATTATAATTTTCTCCATCATGCGCCCTACCAGTTAAAGGAGAATCTAAATATTGAAACCAATGACACCCTACTAAATATGGATTATCAATTACTGAATTTGCATAGTCTTCCCACATTCTTGCACGATCTTCTTGATCAGTAGCATGCACTAAACCAGAATGTAACAATCCTGAATCTGGAGCACCAATATGATACTCTCCAATTAATGTTGGCATATCAACTTCTTCTAAAAACTTCCAGTACTTTTTACCAATTCCTTCTTTGTAATAATTATAACTAAATACATCAACAAATTTTGCTGCTGATTTTCTTACTTCTGGTGTAACTCCCCAAACTGCGAAACGACATCCTAAATACATATGATTTGGCATTTTTTGAGCTAAAGCATCATGAATAACTTGAAAATACTTAGTAGCAAAAGCTTCTAACAGCACAGATAAATCTGCTATCATTCCTTCAGAAAAGTCTTTTTTAGTCTTGTAATTAACTCCTTCTTCTAAAACCTGCCATGATGCGATATCTGTTTTCCATGCTGAATTTAATTCTTGAATTGTTGCATACTTTTTTCTTAAAACTTTCATTGAATGCCTTTTCAAATAACTAGTCATATCTTTTGAAAGTCCATCTAATACTAGTCCATAATGATATTTTTTAGCACTAGTAGCTCCCCAGCTTCTTTCATTATCTATAAATACACCAATACACCATGGATTATTTTTAACCTCTTCAGCTACAACATCTATCGATTTTTTTGCTCTACGCTCAAATTCAGGATCAAAAGGGTCTGGCATTGGTCCCCAATAATCTAAACCTGAATATACTTTTTGAAAATCTCCAATAATCCATCCATTGGCAAAATATGGCAATTTATTTCTATGATAAAAAGCAGGATCTATCCAGTTTCCAAATGAAGTAAATCCCCAATTTCTCATTCTATCTTCTGTTACTTGTAACCATTTATCAATGTATGATTTTGGGTATTGCTCTCCGTAACGTCTTTCTAAATTGGCACTATAAAAACTAAATGTTTGTCCATGCTCTACAGGTCCAAAATGAGATTCTTTTCTATAACTGTAATGATCTGCTAAAGGTCCTTCAATATCTGGCAGACTTACAAACATATCATTTCTTAGTTTATTCGTTACATGCCCAGTTTTCATAATTTCTTTAGGTACGGCAACAACCCCTTTAGAGTCTTCTGGAGTTACATCTTCAGGGTCTCTGTGTTTGATATCTTCATCTGTATAATCAATACCCGTATATGTTGTAGAATTTGCCATTCTAACGTTAGCTAATCCTATTGAAAAGAAAATATATCCTTCAGGATCTACTAATGCCCATTTTCCATTTACTTTTTCTTTTCTAAAAAAACCTGTTGCTTTCAACTTTGGTCCATCTTTCCATCCTCCATACTGACTTCTATCTGGCATTAATGTGTATTCTGCTAAAGACTTTAATTCTTCATCAGCTATGTTTTTCAGTTCGTCATCTGAACTTACTTTAATAGGAAAATCCATTTTAGCATTCTGTCCGTATTTATCAACAATTCCTTTTAAGAAATTAGGATCCCTTTCTGGACTTTCTACAAATCGAATATTATCTAGTGTCACTGTTTTATCTTTATAACCACTATTAGAGAAAATTTTAATAGAAGCCACTTTAGAAAAATCAATCTTACCTAATAATCCACTTATTTTTAGTGGAATTGCATCAGTATCCCACGCTTTTGGTGTATCTCTTAATCCACTATCTATATCTTCTTGTTGTGTAGTTAATTCGAAATAATAAGAATTAAATTCATTAGGTCGAATACTAACAAATCTTCTTGTTAAATGTCCTTTATCATTTTTAACCTCTACATTTAAAAATGAAGAATGCTCTCCTTCACTTTTAGCATCAAAAACCAAACAAAACTTTTTACTTTTATCTAATTCCCATGGTTCTTTAGCTGCTAATAATATTCCGCTTGTTTTATTGTCTTTTTCAAAAGCAACTTTTAATACTTTGTTATCCTCTGATATACTTATAAACTCATGTTTGGAATTTACATTTTCAAAATTAAGAGTAGCATTATTTTCAAAATCATTTATGATGATTTCTGAGTTATAATTCCATATTTTTTTTGCTGTTGATTTTGGTTGATTATTCTCTTTACAAGAAAAAAATGCAAGTAGCAGTAATAAGAATATATTACATGGATTTTTAATTGTCATACTATTTCATTTTCTAAAAAAAAGCACTAAACAAAAATGATTATTCATCATTATTTAGAGCTTATTTTTGATTATTTGGTAATTTTCTTCTCTTGCAAGAAAACAAAATCCGTTGACAAAAACGCCTTGAAATAAGGCATATAACAGGCATGTAAAGTTTTTTTCAATTAAATTTTTCGCTTTTTCTTAAAATTAACACAAAAAAAAGGGCACGATTTTCTCAATTCCGAAAAAACCATACCCTTTTTAAATCTTTTTAATGAAAATTACTGCTATTTATTTTCCAATTTCCAAGTTCTAACCCAGTCTATTTTCATTGTATTTATAGTGTCATCTCCTAATTCACTTTTTGGAGGAAGTCCACCTAACCAATCATCATCACTAGTCCATAAATCGAAAATAATTTCTAACTCACGAGTAAATCCTCTATTGTAAGTATTTCCATCATTATGCTCACCAACGACAACACTCCCTGCTGGTTCTCCATCTAAATAAAATTGAATGTGTTTTGAATCTTTCCACCAAACTCCATAAGTATGATACCCTTCATTCCAACCTACATTTTTTAAAGGATTTGCATCTGATAAATTAGATCTTAAATAATTTCCTTTATTACGAACTGTTTGTGGTGTTTCATTTTCATCTGCTTGAAAATACTGTGAGTTCATTTGATTAGGAAAATCTGGCTGACATCCGCATGAAGGTTTCGAGTTGTTTTCAATAATATCAATTTCATCTCTGTTATTAATATCTCCATTATTTAACCAAAATGTATTGTATGCAGAAATATGAGCAGTTTGAACTCTGGCTTCTGTATACATTGGATATTTTGTTTCTTCTCTTGAATGAATTCTTGCTGTTTGAAACCATCTATTATCTAGATTACTTTCATTTAAAGTAGCTTTTATCCATAACTTTCCGTCAGTTACTCCTGAATTATCTGAAGATTCTGACATAAAAACTGGCACTCCATAATTCCATGTTGATTTAAACCATTTTGTGGCATCCCAAGTATCAAACTCATCTGACATAGGCTCAAACTTTACCCATTCTTTCCCTTCTGGTGTTGTATCTTCAATATAGGTAAAAGAAGGAAACTCCGATCCTATATTGTTAAAACTATCAGCGGTTGGTGTAAATTCTTCAACTATAATAGTAACTTTAGCTGTACTATTATCTCCATCTACATCTGATATTTTGTATGTGAACGAATCTGTTCCGAAAAAATCTTGATTTGGCACATACTCAAATACTCCATCACTTACTTCATTTACAGTTCCTTTTTCTGGTTGTGTAACTACTTCAAAATTATCTGTATCACCTCCATCATCTCCAATCTCATCATTCGCTGCAACATTTACTTGATTGGAAGTTCCTGCTTTACTATTCTCTTTTACTGTTAAAGTATCGTCTGTTGCAGTTGGAGTATCATCTGTTGTTTTAGGATCTTCCGATTCTGTACCCCCACAACTTACTATCATTTGAAATACAAACAACATCAAAACTGATTTTGCTATTTGTATAAACTTCATTTTGTTAAACATAAATCTAAAATTTTAATATTTATTGGGTTATTTGTTTATTGAAACTAAAAGTATCGTGACTTATTACGCTACTAAATAAGATTTCGTAAATATTATTCAAAACCTCTTGCTATTGGCATTGTTTCATCTGCCTCTTTATATCCTTCTTCCCCTCCTAAACTAGGGTAATACCTAAAGTAATTAGCCCAACCATACTTTTGCTTAATATCAAAGGCTTCTTTACCTATGGCTCTTAACTCTTTTTTATCTTTGTCTTTGTCTGCTACCAGAAGCATATAGTCATTTACTGATAATTCTTGTCCTTTCTCATCTATCAGATTAATTTCTACATAGAATTTATCTCCTAACTTTCCAGGTACATTACATGAAACATCTATAAACTTGCTAGAACTATCTCCTAAAATTTTGTCTATTTCATAAAACTCTTGTTTTACTACAGATTTGTTTGCGTCTAAAAACTTGATCGTTGCTTTACAATTTTTAAATGACTTGTAATAATCATTTACAATCCATAATTCACCTGTAAACTCTTCTCCAGGTAACCAGCGTCTGCTATAATGTTTCATTGTTATTAAAACCGGTTGGTATGCTTTTTTAACATAACCGAAAGATTGTTTTTTTTCTTGATAATAATCTACAATTCCCCATTTCATATCTGGAGCAAAGGTGATATAATGACAAATACAAATGGCACTCGTTTTAGGCTTTCTAGTTCTGAAATGTTCTAATGCATATTGAAAAATGACACCTTGCGCAATTTGAGTAGCTTCTACAAACTTTTCAAAACCATCTCTAGATTGGTCTCCTAGTACTTCAAAATTCAATGTTCGTAACGCATCAAAATCTGTCCAGTGATGCCCCCAACTTGGTCCTGGTGGCCAAATTTCATCTTCAGGAATAAACTTTTTAATACTCTCTACATTCGGACAAGATGAAATAGCTAATTCTGGAATAACAGCGTAATCTAAACTTGGAAAATAATCTTCCATTACAAATTCTCCTTCACCATAAAACAAATCATTTGCATGATAACTTTCATTAGGTTTAAAACCTAAGTTTAATCCTACCTCATCACTTAAAGGCGAAGACGGAATGTAGTACAAAGAAGTGTATGGTTTTATTGCTTCTCCTAATTCATTCACGAAATTAAGATTGTGCTGCGGATCAGATGCAGTCATAAACAATTCTTCTGAACCTTCAAGTAACACAATACAAGGATGATTGCGTTGCTCTTTAACAGATGCTATAGCTTCTTCAAAAACAGCTTTTTTAAACTCTTCATCTTTTGGTAAAGATAAACTTGCTAATGGTAGTACATCTTGCCATACTGTAATACCTGCTCTATTACATAGTTCATAGAAATATGGTATCTCTTCTGGATGCCAACCAAAAATTCGCAAGTTATTAAAGTTTGCCTCTTTAGCTAATCTGATTAACTCTTCATATTTACTTTTATGTGCTCTTCCCATAAAAATATCTGGTGGTCCGCCCCAAGTACCTGAACGCATAAAGTGACGTTTTCCATTAATCATAACTGTCCAAGGATTTTCTACTTGTTCTTTGGTGAATCCTGGATTATGCTCCATTTTTATTTCTCTAATACCAAAAATAGTTTCTGTTGTATCATGTAAACTTTCATCTTCTAAAACAGTTACTTTCGCTTTGTATAGATTTTGATCTCCTAAGTCCCAAGGCCACCAAAATTTTGCATCTTCAATATTTAATGCTAATTGAACTTTATTAACACCTGCATTTAGGCTTACTTCTTTTGAAACAGCATAGACTTTAGAATCGAAATTTTCTCCTTCAATTGCTACTTCTAAATTTACTGTTTTGGTTTCTTCAATATGATTTTCTAATTCAACTTCAATATCAAGTTTTGCTGATTCTTCAGAAATCAGAGTCGATTGCACATAAGTATCTTCTACCGTAACATTTCCCATGGCTTCTAAATACACAGGTTTCCAAATACCTGTTGGAGGTAAACTCACCCAATAATCTCCGTGCCATGCAGGCTTCCTTCCAGCAACCTGACTATAACGTCTTGGAGCTGGGTGCAAACGGACCATTAATACATTAGTTCCAAAACGTAAATTCTCAAAACGAATGACCTTTGACACATCGAATTTAAATTTAGAAAACATTCCTTCATGAGTTCCTAAAAACTCCCCATTCAACCAAACATCACAAGCAAAATCAACTCCATCAAAAACCAACTGAATTCTCTTTTCAAACATTTCTTTAGGAACATCAAATTGACGTTTGTACCACCATTCATTCTCTGGAACCCATTTTGCTTTTAAACTATTTCTGCCATAATGTGGATCATCTAATCTTCCCGCTCTCCATAAGTCTGTATAAACATCACCAGGAACTTTAGCATAAATCCAATTAAATGAATCTCCTGTTATATCAAAGTTAAGTTCATGAAAACCTGTTTTGACTCCTTCACCTGGTCGAATCCCTTCCATTTGCCAATTATTTCCACTTAAATCGAAAACAATTTTCTTATTGGAATTGACTCCTTTTCTACTCATTTTCTCTTTTTCGTCTTGACTAATATTTTTCATTTTTTAGGTAGATTTGGTTTTATTTCATTTTATTTTGAATGATTATCTCTACGATATTCATACATGTTATAGGTTGTTTCTTTCACTTTTTCTATGACTTCTTCAAAAGGATTATCGCAAACATCTATAAAACCAACATTGTAATTTTCACCATCAAAACGCCCTGTATTAGGTTCATCTATATACTGAAACCAATGCGCACCAATTATATACGGATTTCTAAGTGCTCCTTGAATATAATCTTGATACATTTGACCTCTTTCTTCTTGAGTTTTTGCCTTTTTTACCCCAACATGGAAACTTCCTCTATCAGTAGCTCCAAAGTGAAATTCTCCTATCATTACTGGCTTATCTACTTCTTTAGGTAACGTAAACTTTTCTACACTGTATTCGTATTTATTAAAACTCATGATGTCTAAATATTTACTAGCTGTTGACAAAACAACATCGTTATTAGCCCATGCAAAGCGACACCCTAAATAATTCTGATTAGGTGCTACTTTTTTAATTTCTTCATAAATAGTTTTAAAATATGTATCAGCAATTTTTCTATAAAAAGTAACTAAATCATCTTTTGCTAATTCTTTGTTTGGAGCTTTTTGTAACTCCAGCATTTGATCCCAAGAAGTATATGCTGATCCCCAAACTTTATTTAAGTTTTTTATATCTTGATACTTCTCTTTTAAATCTTGAATAAATTGAATTTTGGCGGGTTGTGTTTTTGGACTTTTTAAAGTTCCTACAGAAAGAGAGCCTAAAAGTCCCCACGACAATTCATTGTCTATAAAATATCCAATACACCAAGGATCATTAGCCCCTTCTTTTTGTGCTAAAATTGATTCTTTAACAGCTTTTCTAAAATCAGGATCAAAAACATCATGCATTGGTCCCCAATACCCTTTTGAAGCCAGAATTTTTGGAGTCTCTTTAATCCATATTGAACCAACATATGGAGTTCTACCTTGGCGAGTAGCTCCAAAATCAGACATAAACCCAATGGTATTCATCCCCCAATCTTTGATTCTTTTATGAGCTATATCTTGAAATTTTTCCTTCCAAGCATCTCCATATTTTCTATAAAGATTGCTTTGATAAAAGTTGTACGTAGTATATGGGACTTTATCAAAATAAAAACCATGATTCGGCACAAATTTCGTTTCTTGATAAAACTGACCTAGTTTTTCTTCTTTATTCGGCATTGATGAGAAATAACTTTCTCTATCTGTGATTCCTGTAGCAACAGAACTAGACGATACACAATTTAAACCAGCTGTCCAGAATAAATATCCTTCTGGATCAACCATCCACCATTTACCATCTAACTTTTCAGTTCTAAAAAAACCAGTTGCTTTTAATTTTGGTCCTGCGGTCCATCCTCCATATTTTCCAATATTTGGAGCCCCTTTACTTCCATTTAAAATAGCCAGTTCTTTATTTGCTGTTTCTTGTAACTCTTCAGTCGAGTGCATTTTACCTTTCCAATCAGCATGCTTATACTGACCGAATTCATCAACAAAAGGAAAAAAATTACTTGAGTCTTTCTCTTCATATTTTCCTTCAGCTCTTACATTATCAACTGTAAAATTATTTTGTTTCATAGCATAACGAGAGTTGAATGTAATTTCTGTGACTTTCGTTAAATCTGCCTTTATTTTCCCTGGTGCCCCATTCATTCCCTTAAATTCTATTTGAGGTTTATTTATCCAAGGAGACCAAGCTAAATCAACAATTATCGTTTTTGATTCCCCAGGCTTTAAATCAACATAATCAGAACAATACCAACGTAACAACAAATTAGGGTCGTTTCCAACAAACATTTCTACTTGAATATCTTCTTCTCCAATATTCTTTACATCAGCTTTTACCTGAAAAAAAGAAGATAAATCCCATGGAGCTTCTTTTTTCGCTAATAATTTTACACCAGGTTCTTTTATAGTAAACCCATTATTAACTTTTATATAATTATTACTTGCTTCTTCTACAAATTCAAAAGTTGCGTCTTGAGGTTGTATTCTCGATTTTTCTTGAATATTTTCAAAATCAAAAAGCATCAATTTGTGTTCTTTGTTTTGAATATTATGGTCTTTTTTTTGCGTTTCACAATTGGTAAACATTAAAATACTCACCATTAAAAATACGTAGTACTGAAAGAAAGTTTTCATGCTGTAGTTCTTATTAAAGAGGTAAATTCTATTTAACTAATGCTTCTTCTAATTCTTCTAAAGATTTTCCTTTTGTTTCAGGAACTTTAAACCAGATAAAAACAAACCCTACAACTGCAAACAAACCGTAAATTAAAAATGTTTTTGTACTACCTAACGTAGATAGTTGCCACGGAAATAATAATTGTACTAAAAATGATACTGCTAAGTTTATTAAGCCAACAAACGAAATTGCTAAACCTCTAATTTTATTAGGAAATAATTCAGAAAACAGCACCCACATCACTGGTCCAATAGACATTGCAAAAGAACCAACAAATCCTATAATTCCGATCAATATCAAAATTGTGTTCATATGTGTTCCGGCACTAGCCAATGCTCCTTCATGTTGCTTAAATACTTCTTCACCTAAAATTGATGAAGCTGCTTTTTTAAACGCTAAATCGTTTTCAAAAACCTTATCTTGAAGTACCGCTAACTTTTCTTTACTTAATGTTTCAGGAAGATTTTGTATTGCTTCAGCATCTAATGAATATGTAGCTGAATTAAATCCGTAGGTTAACAAAAAGAGACAAATTGCAATACCTGCCATGCCAATGATCAATAATGGTTTTCTTCCTAATTTATCAATCGTAAAAATTGCAAATATTGTGAATAGTAAATTAGTAAATCCTACCAATACAGCTTGTACAAAAGAGGCATCAGTTCCAATTCCTGTTTGTTCAAAAATCATAGGAGCATAAAACAACACCGCATTAATACCTACTATTTGTTGAAAAACACCTACGACCAAACCTATGACAATTACTCGCCTCATAGATTTACTAAACAAATCAGAAATTTTAGTTTTCTCTTTATTCTTATCTTCTAATACACTTTTTGCTACTTCTTCTACTTGACTTTTAGCGGCTTCTTTTGAAATTACTTTTGAAATTACCGCTAGTGCTTCTTCTTTTTTATCTTGAATTATTAACCATCTTGGACTTCTAGGTACCATAAACAAACCTATGAAGTATAAAATAGCAGGCAATGCTTCTATACCTAACATCCATCTCCAATTCCATTCTTTTAATCCAAAAGTATGTACCCAATCTGCATCAAGTTCACCCCATTTTAGAATTAAATAATTTGTAAAAAATGCTATTGAAATTCCTAATACAATATTCAATTGATTGATAGATACTAGCTGACCTCTTTTTTCAGCTGGTGCTATTTCAGCTATGTACATAGGCGCTATAATTAAAGAAGCTCCAACTGCAAGCCCTCCAATCAATCTAAAAATAATTAATCCTACAAAGCTACCTGCCAATGCAGAACCTATAGCTGAAACTGTAAACAATAATGCCGCATATTTAAGTAGTTTTCTTCTTCCGTAGACGTCACTCATTGGTCCTGCTATTAGCATTCCTAATGCAGCTGTTAGGGTAATTGAACTTACTGCCCATCCTAATTGTAATTTTGTTAAATTAAATTCAGGTTCAATAAATTTTACGACACCAGAAATTACTGACGCATCAAATCCTAAGAGAAAACCTCCCAATGCAACAATAGTTGCTATACGGACGATATATAATTGTTTACTAGACATATTTTATTTTTTAGGTTGTTTGTTTTTTTAATTCTTTTATTAAGCTGATAGTAGTTGCGACATTATCTGTAAGTTTTTCAAAATCTTTATTTTCAATGATTTCTTTTGAAATTAGTTTAGACCCTACGCCAACGCAGGTAACACCAGCATTAAACCAAGCTTTAAGGTTTTCTTTATCTGTAGATACTCCTCCTGTTGGCATCACCATAGTCCAAGGTTGTGGTGCTTTAATTGCTTTTACAAAATTGGGTCCGTAGATACCTCCCGGAAATAGCTTCACAATTTCACAGCCTAACTCTTCAGCATTTGCTATTTCTGTTAAACTTCCACAACCAGGAGACCACAACACTTTTCTTCTATTACATGCTTTGGCTATATCTTCTCTTAAAACTGGAGTAACAATAAAATTTGCTCCTAATTGCATATATAAAGAAGCTGCACCAGCATCTGTTATTGACCCAACACCTAACACCATTCCTGGTAAATTATTAAGTACATACTTATTTAACTCTTCGAATACTTGATGCGCAAAATCTCCTCTATTGGTAAATTCTAACAAACGAGCACCACCGTCGTAACATGCTTTTAATACCTGTTTGCTTATGTTGATATCTTCATGATAAAAAAGAGGTACTAAACCTGTTTCTATCATTGTATTTATGACTTCTAATCTTGAATATTTCGCCATACTATTTCTTATTTTTTATTTGAAAAAATTCTTCTCTAATGAATAGTTATCTAGAAACTCTCCCTGAAGCATCGCCATCCATTAGCCTTTCTACCTCTTCAACTGTCACTAAGTTGGCATCTCCTTTTATAGTATGCTTTAAACAAGAAGCAGCAATTGCAAAGTTTAAAGCTCTTTGATTGTCTTTTTCATCTTTTAGAAGAGCATAAATTAACGCTCCAATAAAAGCATCTCCTCCTCCAACTCTGTCAACAATATCTGTTATCTCATATTTTGGAGATTGGTATAGTTGCTTTCCTTCATATAAAATTGCTTCTAAATTGTTATGAGAAGCTGATACAGATTCTCGCTTTGTTTTGATAAACTTTTTTATAGAAGGAAATCTTTCCATCGTTTGATCACAAACTGATAGAAACTCTTTTCTTTCTTTCTCTTCTTTATTTAACAACTCTTCATCGACATCTTCAGGAAGTATATTGAAGAACATTTTTGCATCATATTCACTCCCTAAAATGATGTTACTGTATGAAGTTAATTCAGACATGATCCCTTGCCTTTCTTCATGATCACAATATTTCCAAAGCTTTGCTCGATAATTAAAATCAGTAGAAATTGTGATTCCTTTTTGTGCTGCTACTTTTACAGCCTCTAAACAAGCCTCTGCTGCACTTTTAGAGATAGCAGGTGTAATTCCACACCAATGAAACCACTCCACTCCTTCAAAAACGTTATCCCAATTCACCATACCTGGTTTAATTTCAGACATTGAAGAGTTTTCTCTATCATACACAACTTTACTACCTCTACTTACCGCTCCATTTTCCAGAAAATAAATTCCCAATCGATCTCCTCCTAAAATGATATTATTAGTACCAACCCCTCTCTTATGCATTTCCATAAGAGCACATTGTGCAATATCATTATCTGGAATTCTAGTAATAAAATCTACCGAAATTCCATAATTGGCTAAAGAGACAGCTGCATTTGCTTCTCCTCCTCCAAATTGAACATCAAAACTATTGGCTTGAGAAAATCTTAAATATCCTGGTGGTGATAGTCGTAATAAAATTTCACCAAATGTTACTACCTTTTTCATTTACTCCCCTCTTTCTCCTTTTGCTGTATGATGCTTCATTTTCCAAGTAGTAAATCTTCTGATATACTGATAATCATCATTCATGTATTCATGAGTTAATCCCCATCTAAGAATTTCACAAGGTTCTTTTTCTATATCAGCAGTTCTATTTAGTCCGATAGCATGTGGAGCTCCTTTTACAACTGCCTTTATATCAAAATTAATTCCGTCTGGTGACCACTGAACCGTATTTTTCTCAGGACCATCTGTAGTAATTAGTGAAGCAATACCTCCATCGTATTTCCAAACACAAATTTCATGACCACTATTTGAAATAGGATTATATTCAGATTTAATATAAGGTCCTTTCGGGTCATCAGCAACAGCTACACCATGTCTTATTTGTCTACCTCCAAACGTAATTGCTTCTCCCATTTGCTCTCCTTTGTAGTACAAATAGAATTTATTATTGTAAGGAATGATACACGGATCGTGTACTTTATGACTGTCGAAATCTCCTTTCTTTTCTACTGCAAAACGATTATCGGCTTCTCCTTTCCAAACCCCATTATCAGCAGGACTTAAAATTGGTGCTTCTGATTTTGTCCATGGTCCATGAGGAGAATTAGCCCAAGCTAAACCTACTTGATTTTTTACTCTTACATCATATGGTGATTTTACTGTTTGATATACTAAATAATAAGTACCGTCATGCTCCGTTACTTCTGGAGTAAAAACAGATCGATCATCATAAGCTCCTTTCTCTCCTCTTTTTACTGCTATTCCTTCTTCTTTCCATGTAATTCCATCATATGAAGTTGCATACCAAAGATCACACCTGTCCCATGGAAATACTTTTTCCTTTTCTATATCTCCTGCGAACCCATCAGTTGGACCTACAGATTTAGAATACCACACGAAATATTTTTCATCGTGTTTTATCATTGCACTAGGATCTCTTCTCACCACACCTTCTTCATATGCTAAATCTCCTTTTAAATTTTCTACTTCATACTCAAAAAACCAATCGTTTCCTAAGTCAATAGGCCATTTTAGCGCTCTTTTACTTGCAGCACTTAATTTATCTTTATTAGTAATTCCTAAGAAATCTAATTGTTCGTCTGTTATATTATTGTTCATTTGTTTTTACTTTTCAAATGGCTGTAGTTTTTGCCAATCAAATTCAACTCCAGTTCCAGGAACATCCGGTGCTACAGCTTTAAAATCCTCCACTACTAAAGGTCTTTTCGTATATTCATCAATAGGAAAACTGTGCACCTCTAACCAACCTGAATTAGGCTGTGCTGCCACTAAACTCACATGTAACTCTTGCATTCCGTGTGAACAAACAGGAATATTATGTTCCTTAGCTAGTTTTGCTGCTGCTAACCATCCCGTTACTCCTCCACAATTGGAAGCATCTGGTTGTATAAAAGAAAGTTTTGCTTGATCCATTGCATACTCAAACTCATGGATTGTATGTAAGTTTTCACCCATTGCTAAAGGAAAACCTGTTTTTTCCACAATCTCTCCATATCCTTTGTAATCATCTGGTATAATAGGCTCTTCAAACCAAGTAATATCGAACTCTTTAAAGCGCTCTATTGCTTCAATAGCTTTTTCCTTTGTCATGGAATAATTAGCATCGACCATAAAAGTTACCTCAGTTCCAATATGTTCTCGTACCGCTTTAATTCTAGCAATATCTTCATCTAAGTTTTCTTTTCCTATTTTAATTTTCACAGCATTAAAACCTCTAGACAAGTAATTATCCATACTTTTTAATAGCTTTTCAATAGGAAACATTAAATCGATACCTCCACAATACGCTTTACATGTATTTGCTACTCCACCAGTCATTTGCCATAATGGTTTATTCGCTTTTTTACAACGAATATCCCATAACGCAATATCAACAGCAGAAATGGCAAATGAAGCTATTCCTCCTCTACCAACATAATGAATATGCCACTCTAAAAAATCATAAATCCCTTCTACATCTGTTCCGTCTTTACCTATTAAAACATTTATAAAATCATGTTCAACCATAGCTTTAATAGCATACCCTCCTTTACCTCCAGTATAGGTATACCCAGTACCTTCGGATCCGTCTTCAAGAGTAATGGTAACTGTTACTAATTCAAAGTAATGATGATCACCATGTTTGGCATCAGAAAGCACTTCAGCTAAAGGAACTTCAAATAGCTTTACATCAATATTTTTTATTGCAGTATTCATTCAAACTAAGCTTTGTGTCTTACATAAAAAGTTTTCTTCTCTAAGTACTGTTCAAAACCATACTTTCCATCTTCACCTCCTGAACCAGATAATTTATAACCGTTATGAAATCCTTGGTGCTGCTCGCCATGACCTCGGTTTACATATATTTCTCCAAACTCTAGCTCTTCATTACATTTCATAATGGTACTGATATCGTTTGTAAATACCATTGCCGCTAAACCATAATCACAATCATTAGCATAACCTATTACCTCATCAAATGTTTTGAACTTTAGAACAGGTAAAATTGGTCCGAAAGATTCTTCGTGAACAATCGTCATGCTTTGAGTTACATTAGTTAGTACTGTTGGCTCAAACCAAAACCCTTTTTCAAATTGAGTTCCCTCTGGTCTTTTTCCTCCTGCTGCTAAAGTTGCTCCTTCTTCTAAACTAACCGCAACTAAATGTTCCATATTTTTTAATTCGGAAGCATTTACTTTTGGTCCCATATCAGTATCTTCCAACATAGGATCTCCTACTTTAAGATTCTTAACTTTTGCTATGAATTTCTCCATAAACTCATCATAAATTCCTTCGTGTATGTACATTCTTTCATTACAAGTACATACTTGTCCACAATTATCAAATCTAGAGTGAAGTGCAGCCTCAACTGCTGCATCTATATCAGCATCTTCAAATACAATAAAAGGAGCTTTTCCTCCTAATTCTAATTGAACATGTGTTAAATTTTGAGCAGCATTTCTTGCAATTTGTTGCCCGACAGGAGTAGACCCTGTCATGGTTACCATTTTTGTAATAGGACTTTCAACTAAAGCATTTCCCATAGCTCTTCCAGGACCTGTTAAAATATTAATAACTCCCGCAGGAATCCCTACTTTGTTTGCCAAGTTCCCTAATTCTAACGTTGCTAAAGGTGTTTCTGAAGTTGGTTTAATAACCAAGGTATTACCTGCTACTAAAGCTGGACCTAATTTTCTTCCAGCTAATGCTAATGGAAAATTCCAAGCTGTAATGGCTACTACAACCCCTCTTGGTATTTTTTGAATCCAAATTTGTTCGTTTGGATTATCCGAAGGAATAATATCTCCCTCTATTCTTCTTGCTCCTTCAGCTGCATATCTTATAAAAGTTGCTGTTACTGCAACTTCCATTTTTGCTACTTTTAATAGTTTTCCTTGTTCGCTTACCAAAAGTTTTGCTAAGCTATCTGAATTAGCATCAATCTCATCTGCCAATTTATATAAATACTCACCTCTAGTACGAGCTGGTAATTTTCGCCATTCTTTTTGAGCCTTCTCTGCTACCTTAAGAGCTTCGATAGCTTCTTCAGGAGTTCCGTTTTGTACTTTGGCTACTATTTCTTCTGTTGATGGACATACAACATCTATAGTTTCTCCAGATGTTGAGCTAATCCATTCTCCATTTATAAATAATTGATATTCTTTTACTGTTGACATGATTTAGTTGTTTTAAGTTTAGTTTATCTTCCCATCCATCCGCCATCTACTAACATTACAGAACCACTCATGTAGTCTGATGCTTTTGAAGCTAAGAATACTACAGGACCAGCAAAGTCTTCTGGTTGTCCCCATCTACCAGCAGGAATTCTTGATAAAATTGAAGTTGCTCTTTCTGGATTATTTCTTAAAGCTTCTGTATTATCTGTTGATATATAACCTGGTGCAATTGCGTTTACATTTACACCTTTACCTGCCCACTCATTAGCAAAAGCCATTGTTAATTGTCCTACTGCCCCTTTACTAGCGGCATAACCTGGCACTGTAATTCCTCCTTGGAAAGTTAATAAAGAGGCTGTGAAAATTATTTTACCTTCTTCTCTTTTTACCATCTCTTTTCCAAACTCTCTAGATAAAATAAATTGAGCAGATTGGTTAATTTCAATTACTTTATCCCAGTACTCGTCAGAATGTTCTACTGCTGGGGCTCTTAAAATTGTTCCTGCATTATTTACTAGAATATCTACTTTAGGAAACTCTTCTTTTACTTGTTTGATAAATTCATATAATGCTTTTCTATCTCCAAAATCACATTGATATGCTTTAAAAGATTTGCCTGTAGCTGTTACTGCTTTTTCAACCTCGCTTCCATTTAATTCTAATGACGCTGAAACTCCAATTATATCTGCTCCTGCCTCTGCTAAAGCTACCGCCATCGCTTTTCCTATTCCTCTTTTACAACCTGTTACTAAAGCTGTTTTACCTTCTAAACTAAATTTGTTTAATATTCCCATGAATTGTTCTCTTTTATATAGATTGACAATCAATTAATGTTTTCATTCCATTCGGATTTTCATCGATGCTTTCAAAAATTTCTTGAATTTTGGCTATTGATTGTACACTTGTAATCATCTCAGAAAAAATGGAAGGTTTTTCGCTAATTAATTCAATTGCTTTATTGTAGTCTTCTTTTTCATAAACTCTTGCCCCTATTAGTTTTAACTCTTTCCAGAAAAATTTAAATAAATTCACTGGTTTTGGTTCTCCATGAATAGCCACCATTACAATTCGGCCTCTAATTCCTGCTACTTCTGTCATAACATCTAAGGTTGGCTGCACACCTGCTACTTCAAAAACCACATCAGCTAATCTTCCATCAGTTTTTTCTTTTACATAACTTACCAAATCGGTATTCACAGGACTCACAGCTTCTAATCCCATTTCTTTAGCTTTTGCTATTCTACTTTCATTAACCTCAGAAATTATAACATTCGCACCCATTTCTTTAGCGACTAAAGCAATTAACATTCCTATTGGTCCACCACCTAACACAACTGCATACTCACCTGGTTTTAATTCACTCATACGAACATCGTGCGTAGCTACTGAAAGTGGCTCTACTAATGCGGCTATTTTTAAATCAGTTGTTTCTGGAAGTTTATGTAATGTAAAAGCTGGAACATTCCAATACTGTTGCATTGCTCCAGGACTATCAATTCCGATAAATTTTAATTCTTCACAAATATGATTAAAGCCTTTATCGGATGGTTTAGCTAATCTATCATCTAAAGGTCTTACCACTACTTTATCTCCTACTTTATAATCAGTAACATTTTCGCCTAATGCATCAATAGTTCCAGACATTTCATGACCAATAGTTAAAGGAATACTTACTCTTTTATCCATCATTCCATGATAAATATGCATATCTGTACCACATACTCCTGCATATGCTACTTTTATTCTTACCTCATCTGCTTTGGGTGTTTCAATATCTTTATCAATTAAAGACAGTACTTTATTACCCTCGTAAAGAGTTGCTTTCATTTACTTAAAATTTGATTTGCTTTAGAGACCTAACACCTCTATGTAATTATTCAATTGATTTCTTGAACCAGGTACTTGACTGAAAAATTGATCGTAGTTTACAGTACCAGATTGTGTGAGTTAAAAATAGATGAAAACACTACCTATCAGTTAGAAACGGTACTTGACAAAAACTTTACATGTTTAATACATGCTTTTTGAAAGTTATAATAGAAGTTACTTAAATCGTCTTAATCCTTTAATTTAGTTAGGATTAAGAGCTAAATTTCCAAGAATAATTCTTTGTGAAAAACTAAGTAGAGAAACCTACTTAAAAATGAAGTTTCAGAGCTATTGTTCATTTTAGATTAAGATTCCAAGGTGTTTTTGCAATGAATGATTCCTAAAAAAACACCTTGAAATTTATCTTATCTTCAATTTAAACATAACTTAATTGAGATTTTACAGTTAGCATTCCATTGTAAATCTCTTTAAATTTTACTCTTTTGTAGTAGAATAATAGGTTAAATTGAATTGATAAAATCCTCTAAATTTATACTTCTATCTAGATTCATTTTTTTACGAATTCTATGACGAGATGTATGAACAGATTCTACAGAAATACCTAATAACTTTGCCATATCTTTACTAGAAAAATTAAGTTTAATTAAAGCACATATCTTTTGATCACCTTGACTTAATTTTGGAAAAAGCTCGAAAATTTTATCATAAAACTCTTTATTAACATCAACAAATCGCAATTTAAACTCTTCCCAATTCTTATTATTACTGATTGATATCGTTCTTAACACATTATTAATCTGTTGTACCTTAGACTTATCGGTGCCAGATGTTTCAATTTTATTCTTCAACATTTTCAGCAGTTCGTCCTTCTCAATTATTTGTAATGCAGAAGTAGCTAACTCTCTATTCTTTACCTCTAACATTTCATTTTTCTTTTTTATTTCTAACTCTTTACTCATTTCTAACATTCGTCTTTCAGAAGTGTGTTTGTATCTCAACCTTTTCACATAAGAAAAACCAATACCTATAATAAATACAATAGAGATTAAAAGTACTATTCTTTGTAAGTTTTTAATCTTATCCTCTTGTTCTAATTGCTTCAAATATTGCTCTTGTAATAATTGATTTTGTTTTTGCTTTTCTATTAAATATTCATTTTTAATTTCTATATGGTTTTGATTTCTTTCACTACGGATATCAAATACCGTTTGATCTAATTCTTTCTCTTTATTTAAATTTTCAAATGCCAATTTGTAATTCCCTTTTGTGGCATACAATTTAGAAAGTTGTTGATATATAAGTGCTGTAAAATCTACATGACTATTATACTCTTTAGATATTTTTAAGGCCTCCAAATAACATTTCTCACTTTCATTGAGATTAGAAGTAGCTAAATACGCATCTCCTTTGTATTTATTAAACAAAACTAAATATGTTGGTGAATTATCTTTAAACCAAGGGTAAAGTTCATCCAATAACTTTATTGCTTTGCGACTGTCTGTTTTTATTAATTGACAAGCTTTTTCAAAATCAATAAAAGATTTATCCATTAATGATTCTTTATCTTTATAGTACATATAACAACTATCTAAATATGCCTCTGTAAGTTTATCTTTTTTTAATTCTCTGTAAGTGGCTACTAAAGAATAATAATAGGGAACCAAAGCTGCTTTTGAAAAATTATTATCTTCCATTATTCCTTTTTGAATATTTAATGCTTTTTTTAAATATTTTACAGATTCTTTTTCTCTTTTGTGGTATGAAAAAATTCTACCTAACCTGTGATATAAAACAGACTTTAAACTTTCTTTTTTAGAATTATCTAACATGATAACTGCTTTCCATAGTATTTCGTAAGACTTAGCATACTTTGCATTATTCTCGTAAATCTCACTTTGATTTAAAATACTATAAATTGCTTTTAAAGTATCACTTTTTTGAATGTACTTTTCATAACTTTTGTTTAATAAGTTGATAGCACTATCTGGATACTGCAATCGAATTTTTATTGCTTTTTCATAAATTTTATCTGTTTGTTCATTTTGACTTTGAACATTACTCAAACTAAAAAAAAACATCAAAAACAGAAAAAATATCCTATGGAATAACTTATATATCATTTTAAAAAACTTTGTAGAGAATTATTGATAGAAAACAATATTAACAATAAAACAGAGTCAAAAAAAATCCGCAAAAAGTTATTGTCCATTATTTTATAAGGGATTACCGTAATCTTGTCTAGTTTTTATCAAGTTAATTCTTCTAATTTTTAATGCCTTGCATACATATATTTACTTGATGCACTTGTGTGTTTAAATCTTTCTTTAATTATGAACAAAAACGATTCTTATGATCTTGTGGTAAAATCTCCTGGTAGAATAAATTTAATAGGAGAACATGTAGATTATAATGGAGGTCATGCCTTACCCGCAGCAATTGACAAAAAAATCACTCTTAAAATGAAAAAGAATAACAGTAACAATGTGACTGTATATTCTAAAAATATAGATAGTGAATTTACCTTCAGTTTATCTGACTTAAACAGAAGCAGTATAGAATGGCACAATTACATTATAGGTGTTATTTTTTACATAAATGTTTTAAGACCCGATGCTGTAAAAGGATTTGACTGTTATATTGATAGTAATTTACCATTAGGTTCGGGAGTAAGCTCTTCGGCTGCCTTAGAATGTGGTGTTGCTAAAGGTTTAAATGAACTTTTCAAACTAGGACTTTCTGATACAGAAATTATTAAATTATCTAAAGATGCTGAACACACAATGGTGGGAACTAAATGTGGTGTTATGGATCAGTTTACCGTGGTAAAAGGTCAAAAAGATCATTTATTACTTTTAAACTGTAAAACGCAAGAATATAAAACCATAAAAGTTGACTTTGGTGACTATAAACTTATACTACTAAACACCAATGTTTCTCACAACTTAGCTTCTAGTGAATACAATGTTCGAAGGGGAGAATGCGAAATTGCTATGAAAGTAATTAACGCAAAGTATAACGATCTCAAATACTTATGTGATGTAAAACCTGAAGTGGTTAAGGAATTTAAAAATCTTCTTCCAGAAAAAATTTACAACAGAGCTCTTTACACATCTAAAGAAAATCAACGCACTTTAAAAGCAGTTGAAGCTATTAATTGTAAAGATTTACACGCTTTGGGAAACTTGTTATACCAATCTCATGAAGGTTTAAGTAAATTATACGAAGTGAGCTGTCCTGAACTTGATTTTTTAGTGGAATACTCAAAAAACTACGATCAAATTTTAGGAGCACGAATGATGGGCGGTGGTTTTGGAGGTTGCACCATTAATATCATCCATAAAGATTTTGTAGAAAATTTAATAGAAGAAATGTCTATCGCTTATAGAAATCAATTCTCAATAGATTTAACTCCTATTGCTATTCATATTGGTGACGGGGTAAAAATATAATTATGACTATCAATAATAAATCACATAGAAGATATAATATACTAACAGATGAATGGGTGTTAGTTTCTCCTCATAGGACTAAAAGACCTTGGCAAGGAAAAAAAGATGTTCCTACTACTTTACCAAAAATAGAGTACGATCCTGATTGTTACTTATGCCCAGGAAATACTAGAGCAAACGGAGAAGTAAATCCAAATTACACCTCTACTTTTGTATTTACAAATGATTTTGCTGCACTGCAACAAGATGTAGTTGAAGAAACTTTTGAAGATGACATGCTAAAAGCAAAAACAGAATCTGGTATTTGCAAGGTAGTTTGTTTTTCCCCAAATCATTCACTTACATTGCCTTTAATGAAGGTAACTGAAATTGTTGAAGTTGTACAATTATGGAGAAAAGAATATCTTGAATTAGGAAGCAAAGAGCAAATTAACCACGTTCAGATATTTGAAAATAAAGGAGCTATTATGGGCTGTAGTAACCCACATCCGCATGGACAAATTTGGGCTCAAAACTCTATTCCTGAAATTGTACTTAAAAAACAAGCGCAACAATTAAAACACTTCAATAAAACTGGAAAAAGTTTACTAGAAAGTTATATTCAAAAAGAGTTATCATTAGATGAACGCATCATTGTTAAAAACCAGCACTTTGTTGCCTTAGTTCCATTTTGGGCTGTATGGCCATATGAAGTTATGATTGCTCCTATTAAGCATTACAACAATATTCAGCAATTAAACGAAGAAGAAATCGTTGCTTTTTCAGAAATAATTAAAGAAGTTACTATTAGATATGATAATTTGTTTCAAACTTCTTTTCCTTATTCTTCTGGAATACATCAGGCTCCAACAGACAAAAGGCACCCTGAATGGCATTTTCATATGTCTTTTTACCCTCCTTTATTACGTTCTGCAGATGTAAAAAAGTTTATGGTTGGTTATGAAATGTTTGCCAATCCACAACGAGATATTACCGCAGAGCAAGCTGCTAATACTTTAAAAGGTTTAAGTAGCAAACATTATAGTTTATAAAATGATTTCACCCTAAAAAACTCTTCTAAACTATGAGTAATCAAGTTACATTAAAAGATATTGCAAAAATTTTAAAGGTTTCAACATCAACGGTATCTAAAGCATTAAACGATAGTCACGAAATAAGTGATTACACCAAAAATAATGTACTAAGAATTGCTAAATCTTTAAATTATGTACCTAATGATGTAGCTAGAAGTTTAAAATCTAATGCTACCAAACGAATAGGTGTTGTGTTACCGAATATTGAAAGTGATTTTTTTGCTAAAGTAATACGAGCTATTGAAGAGGAAGCTGCTAAAAAGAACTATAAGATTTTAATTAGCTTATCTAACGACTCATTAGAAAAAGAAATTGAAGGAGTATCTATTTTATTTAATGGTAGTGTAGATGGAATTATCATTTCTTTATCTCAAGAAACAGAAGATTTACAAGAATACTCTCATTTAAAAAATTTTAGTCAACGAAAATTACCTGTAGTAATGTTTGATAGGGTTTGTAATGAAATTGAATGTGATAAAATTACCATTGACGATTTTGAAGCCACTTGTACTGCCACTAAACACCTATACAGCAAGGGATGCAAAAACATTGCTTTTTTATCGACTATTTTTCAAACAAGTGTAAGTAAACTAAGAAAAGACGGATACTTAAAAACGCTAAAAGAATTAGAACTAGAAAATAATCTGATTATTGAAATACCTAACTACAATGAGTTTGATGCTATATTAATACAGCATTTAAAAAACAACACCATTGATGCAATAATTACTTCTGATCAACTATCAGCTATTTGTGCTTTAAAAGTGATACAAGAAAATGGTTTTAATGTACCTAAAGACATTTCTGTAATTGGCTTTACTGATGGAATTATTCCTCAATACACAACTCCTTCTTTATCTATTATAAGTCAAAATGAAGAAGAAATGGGCAAACAAGCATTAAATACTTTAATACAACGAATTCAAGAAGGCAATACAGAAACACCAAAAACATTTACACATACGGTTTTAAAAGCCAATCTTATCAAAAGGCAATCTTCCTTATAAATGAAAAAAAACCAATTAACCTCAACAATTCCATCATCTATTCAGTTAACAAATAAGAATGGAATGGAGTTAATCGTTAACTCATTTGGAGCTACCATTACTAGCTTAAAAGTTCCTAATAAAAACAACACACTAACTAATGTAATTTTAAATTTAAAACAAGAACAAGATTACTGGAGCAATACTTATTTAAACGAAAGAATATATTTAGGCAGTACTGTTGGAAGGTATGCTGGTAGAATTTCCAAGAAATCGTTTACCATTGACGATTGTGTGTATACATTAAATCATGATGATAATGGTGTTCATTTGCACGGAGGTAACAATGGTTTTGATAGAAAAATATGGAAAATTAAAGAAGTAGAAAAGCAAAACAAACATATTTCTAAAGCTACTTTTTCATATGAAAGTGCCCATTTAGAAGAAGGTTTTCCCGGAAATCTTAGTTTAAACGCCACATTTATATTAACAGATAACAATGAAGTTGAAATTATTTACACAGCCACTTCAGATAAAAAAACACATGTAAACATTACCAATCACAATTATTATAATTTAAATGGTAAAGACTCAATACTAAACCATCATCTCTATTTAAATTGTAATAAACACCTTCAAGTTGATGAATTATTAATTCCAACAGGAAAAATTTTACCCGTAAATAATACATCTTACGATTTTAGAAATTCAAAAATCATTGGAAACAATCAATTCTCAGGTTTAGACGATACCTTTATATTCAATTCAAAAAATAGTGGTGTTATATTAAGCTCTAATGAAACAGGTATTCAAATGGAAATATCAACCAATCAACCTGGAGTTGTTATTTATACTCCATTAAATTTCAATCATCTTAATTTAAATGGTAGTTACAGTAATTATCCTGCTATTTGTTTTGAAACTCAAAAATATCCTGATACTCCAAACAAACCTCATTTTCCTTCTACATTAATTTATCCGTCTGAGGAATATGAAAACAAGACTAAACTAAGTTTTTCAATACTTCAATCTTAAATAATCACAGAGTTCTATTTTAATTAGAACTCTTTTTTGTTATCTACATTTTAATTTAAAGTAAAGTTTAACCAAAATACTTATTAATTTCACCTCTGAAATAATAAAAATTAAACCAATAATCCTACTCTAAATTCACATGATTCAAACATTCTTTTTTAAGTTTTAAAAGTGATCAAAAACATGATTAATCGTAATTTAAAAGACAACAATTTATAAGAAATAATTTTTATCAACAATTTAGAATATAAAACACAATATTTCAAAATAAAAAAACGATAAAAAAAAGAGGTAAAAATTATGTATCATAAATTTTAATGTTAAAAAAATAAAAACTCAACATTATATCTTAATACTGCTGTTTTATTGGCATTTTCAAGCAAAAACTTAGTAATTACGCTACTAAAACGTTTTTGTCAAGTTTTTATCTAGTGCATATTTTAGACATAATTTTATAATTTAATAATATTTGAACCTCATAACCAATAAAAAAACAAAAATATGAATGAAAATTTGCAATATTCTCATTTCAAAAACCTCATAGTTACATTGGTCTTTTTGCTTGTTTTTGGCTATTCAAAAGCTCAAAACATTGATGTAAAAGGGAAGGTTTTTGATGAACAAAACAATCCCTTGCCAGGAGCAAGTGTAATTATAGAAGGTACATCTACAGGTACCGAAACCGATTTTGATGGTATCTATAAAATTACTGCTACTCCAAACAGCACATTAGTGATTAGTTTTATAGGATACAAAACTCAAAAAATTAAGGTAACGAAATCAACAAACAATTTAAATGTAAGCTTAAAAGTTGAAGCCAATGTATTGGAAGAAATTGTAGTAGTTGGATATGGTACTCAACGAAAAAAAGAAATCACTGGAGCTGTTGCAAATGTAAAAGCAGAAAGCATCACTAAATTAGCTGTAGCCGATTTAGGTACCGCCTTACAAGGGAAAGTAGCAGGTGTAAACATTCAAGCAGCTAATGGTAGACCCGGACAAGCTGCAAATATTCAAATTAGAGGTTTAGGTTCTGTAAATCCAGGAGCATTAGGTCCTCTTTACGTAGTAGATGGAGTTCCTTTTACAGACAATCCAAATATCGCACCAGAACAAATTGAATCTATCGACATTCTAAAAGATGGTGCTTCTGCATCTGTTTATGGAGTAAGAGCTTCAAACGGAGTTATTTTAATCACTACCAAAAAAGGTAAAAAAGGTAGAATGCAAATTGATTTGAATGCATATACAGGTATTCAAAACATTACCTCAGGTACTCCTTTGATGAATACAACACAACAGTTATTTGCGGAAGACACTAGACTAAATGCTATTGGACAAGAACCTTTAGTTTTCTTTTTTAATCCGAATGCTTTAGACTTTAATTCTAATTTTGTAGAAGATATTCAAAACAATAATGCTTTAGTTCAAAGTCTTGGTTTAAATTTAAATGGAGGTACTAAAAATTTAAGAGTTAATTTTAGTAGCTCTTATTTCGATCAAGAAGGAGTTATTATTCAATCAAGTTTTAGAAGAATCGCTAATAGATTAACCGCCGATTATACCAAAGGTAAATTCAAAGCCTTTGCTTCTGTAGGTATAAATCAAGAAGATACCGAGCAAGAACCTTTTGCTTTATATGAATTTGCTGTAGCTCAAAATCCTTGGCAACCTAGTCTTAGTCAAATTACAAATGTGGGGCAAAATACAGTATCAATACCAGTTAGAAACGCTATTTTATTTAGTAATTTATCTAGAAACCTAACAAATATTGATGAACGAGAAGTTAATTCAACCAATATTGCTGCCAACTTTAGTTATGAAATCACAAAAGGATTAGATGTAAAATTAAACCTAGGTAGAAATACATGGGATTTTAGAAGAAAATGGTTTAGACCTCAATACATTGTTAGAGATTTTAGCGGTCAAATAAATCCTACTGCCTCTAGAACAAATGCTTTATTAGATAGGTTTTTAATATTTAATAAAAGAGAAACTGTTGAAGGTATTGTAAATTATAAAACTGATTTTGGAAAACATAATTTAAATTTTACCGGAGTAATTTCTTATGAAGAACAAGAAAGTCAAGACATTGCTGCTGGTGTTATTTTTGATGAAACTGCAAGTAATGATATACAAGTACTTAGTGCTGGAGCAGAAGCAACAAGACCTAGAGAAGTTATTCAAAGAAATACATTAGCAGGTAAATTATTACGTTTACAATATAACTTTGATGGACGTTATCTTTTTTCTGCAAGCTACAGAAGAGATGGATCTTCTAGATTTGCGCTAAAAAACAGATTTGGTAATTTTTATGGTTTTTCTGCTGGATGGAATATTCATGAAGAAAAATTCTTTGAAAAAATCAACTTTATCAATAGCTTAAAACTTAGAGGTAGTTGGGCTGAAGTAGGAAATCAAAACATTCCTAACTACGCATTTACCCCTGTTATTGAATCTGGTGTAAATTATCCATTTGGACCTAATGAAAGTTTAAATTTCGGTTTTACACAACGACGTTTTGTTGATGAAAATATTCGTTGGGAAACAACAATCTCTAAGAATATTGGATTAGACGCTACTTTCTTAGACAACAGACTTTCTTTTACTGCTGATTATTATGAAAATGGTCGAGAAGATATGCTATTAGAGCAACGATTACCTCCTTCAGCTGGTACATCTCAACCTGGAGGTGGTGCTGGTGTATTTGATGTATTGGTTATTAATGCTGGAGACATGATTAACAAAGGATTAGAATTTGCCGTTTCTTATAAAGATGAAACAAATTTTGGCTTAAAATACAACTTCTCTTCTACCTTTACTAGTAACAGAAATACGGTTACAAATTTAAATGGTATTCAAAGAGGTTTTGCTAATGGTCGTCCAATAGTATCTCAAGGTCCTAATATCGATTTCACTACTTTCTTAGCAGTTGGTAGAGAAGCTGGTGCTTTTTTCTTAGTTGAAAATGCAGGAGTTATTAAAACTCAAGAACAACTAGATGCGTATTTACCTATTGATGGTAGTGCTCAATTGGGTGATTTAATGTTTGTAGATCAAAACGGAGATAATGTAATTGATGATAATGACAGAATTTACAAAGGGTCAGGACAAGCTGATTTTGAAGTTGGTTTAGATTTTAACTTTGAGTTTAAAAACTTCGATTTATATGTTCAAAATTTTTACTCGCAAGGAGCAGAAATTTACAATGGGGCAAAATTACATGCATACGGACAAGGAAGGCACAGAGATTTATTCAATATGTGGTCTCCACAAAATCCAAATTCAAACATTCCAACAGATAGAATCAGTGCTTTTCATAATAATGTTAGAGCAAGATCTGACTTTTTCTTAGAAGACGGAACCTATTGGAGAATTAGAAACATTACATTAGGCTACACTATTCCTGGGTTAGAAAGTTCAGGAATAACAAAAGCGAGATTATATATATCATCTGTAAACCCTTTTACATTTACCAGATATACAGGTTTTGACCCTGAAGTTGGTGGTGATGGTATTTTTACTAGAGGAATAGATCGTGGAGATTATCCAGTTTCTCGACAGTTTTCTTTAGGTGTTCAATTAGGTTTCTAAAAAATTATTTATCATGAAAAAATTTAAACAAATAAAATTTTTGTCATTACTTATTTTAGTGATCACCTTTGTAAGTTGTGATGAAGACGAATTCTTACGAGAAGTAAATCCAAATGCGGTAACAGAAGATACCTTTTGGCAAACACAAGAACAGTTTAATGCGGCGTTAACTACTGTTTATGGAGCACTACAATTTCAATCTGTTAGTGGAGGATTATTACAACACCAAATGGTTAGAGGTGATATTGCTGGTACTGAACCTTGGTACAGGCCATTACAATTCAGAAACTTAACATTTAATGATGGAACATTTTATGTTACCGATAAATGGAGCGAACTTTACATAGGTGTATTTAGAGCCAATCAGGTGATCAACCAAATACAAACTGCCGACGCAACTGTTGTTTTTAATGATAATAATAAAGCTCAGATAGAAGCACAGGCTCGTTTTTTAAGAGCTTTCTTTTATTTTCAAATTGCACACACATATGGTCAAGGTATCATTCACACCACTGTTCCAGCAGCAGGTGAGTTTAATAAAGACTTATCAACTATTCAAGAAATAACTGAAACAGTAATTAAACCTGATTTAGAATTTGCTAAATCTAATTTACCAGAATCTTGGACAGAAAACGATTTAGGTCGTGTTACTTGGGGTGCTGCTACATCTTTACTTGGAAAAGTATACTTGTATGAAGAAGATTGGTCTATGGCTGCTCAAAATTTTAAAGAAGTAATTGACTCTGGAGTTTATTCATTAACTACCAATATCATGGATAATTTTAGACACGATACAGAGTTCAACTCTGAATCTATTTTTGAAGTTGCTTATAATGATGAATTAGCACAAGGTGTTGGTGGTGGTGCTGTTGATGATTTCCCTGGAGGAGTTGGTGCAGAAGCTTCTACCCTTTCGTCTGCTACAGGGCAATTAAGTTTTAACGCATTTAACACATTATTAGCTTCTTATTATTTACATGAAATGTTATTGAATGATGTTATTGATCCTACCAATTCAATAAATACAGATGGAAATACACATTCAAAAAGATTGACTGCTACAATTGCTCCAATAAATGGTGAAGGAGAATACTATAATCTTCCTTTTGGCGATAGACCAGGATGGGGATTCGGACAAAGTGCTTATGTGAAAAAACATTCTAATTGGTATCATAAAGATCAAGAAGATGCTGTTGAATTTAGTGGTAGATCAGGAATTAACTTCAGACATATTAGGCTAGCTGATGTATACCTAATGTATGCTGAAGCAGTTTTAGAAGAAAGTGGAGATGTTACTACAGCTATCGATTATATAGACAGAGTAAGAACAAGATCTGGAGTAATTGCTTTAGATACATATATCACAGATAATGGAGGAATGTTTCCTCAGTTACATGTTAGTAAAGAAGTACATGGTACACAACCAATGGTTTCTCCTTCTGTTGAAAATGTAATGACACATTTACGAAGAGTAGAACGTCCTTCTGAATTATGTTTTGAAGGACATAGATGGAACGATCTTGTAAGATGGGGAATTGTTTCGGATGTTTTTAGCGAATTAGCAGCAGATGAAGCTTGGAGAGAGGCTAACAAAGAAACTGTTTTACAAATAAACAGTGGTGGTGTAGCTCCATTATTTATTATTGAACGAATTAGACCTGATTTTACAATTGCTAATGGTTCATATACTCCTAGTCAGCACGACTATTTACCTATACCTACAGGAGAAGTTCAGGCTAACGGTAACCTAATAACAAACTAAAGATGAGAAAAAATAAAATTAAAAATATTATTTATGTTTCACTTATCACTTTTATTGGAACTTTTTTAACTCAGTGTGATAAGGAAGAAACACCATTAATAGAACCAAATCAAAGATCTATTTTCACTTCAGAAATGGACTTTGATAATAAAGTAAATGTAAATCAAGATATTGATTTTGGTGATGCCTCTCCTGGTGTAATTTCTAGAACTTGGACTTTTCCTGAAAATGTAGTAGATATTGATGGGGCTGATAATGATGTAACTTCTAATAAGAAAATTGTAAAAGCTTTTTTCAATACTCCTGGAAAATACAATGTAACATTAAATCAAACATTTAAAGGAGAAGTTTTTGCTGACGGTAAAGGAACAGGTTCAAACGTTGCTGATACAACTATTGTTGTTAGTGTATTATCTGCTGTAAATCTTGGTATAACCGCCAATTTATTAAATGATGATGGTACTTTAGGTGCGCCACTAGTAATTGCTGATAATGCTGAAAATGAAGTAACAGCTAGTAAAAAAGTACGTTTTTCTTACATTGCAGAAGGAGAACCAGATACTTTTGACTGGACATTTAACGGTGCTACTCCTGAAACTTTTGACGGATTTGATGTTGATGTTGATGTTACTTATAGAAGTTTAGGTGTTCATGATCTTAATTTTATTGCTAGTCGAAACCGACCAGCAGGTGCAGATACTATTTTTGTAAAGAATTTAATCAAAGTTGTTCCTTCTACAGAACCTGTTACATTAGATGCTGTGAATGAACGTGATGGTAAAATTGGGCTAGAGTTTAGTAGAGATATGGATGCTGCTACTACAAATCCAAATGACTTTACTGTAAGTTTAGAAAATGGAGGAATGAATATTCCTGTCACAATTTCTGAAGTAACCGTAGATACTGCAAATCCAAATGTTGTATTAATAACATTAAATGAAACGGTGTATAGAGATGATGTTGTTAAAATAGCATATAATCCAGGTGCATTAGCAACTACAGATCAAGTACAAGCAACTGCTATACCTGAAACAATAGTTGGATTTGAAAGAATTGAAAATATTTTTGACACACAATCTAACATAGACCATAGTTTTGAAAACAGTAATAATAGCAATTGGGTATATGCTGGTTGGTTAGATTGGAATACATTTACGAGCAATGTTACTTCTACACAAGCAAAATCTGGAACAAATAGTATTTATCTAGAGTTAGATGGAAACCTTTCGACCGGTGCAGGTAAGGGAATGGTTTTAGCAGGTAAAACAAATACAGGAGATGACTACACGTTTTCTGCAGAAGCAGGTATTGATTATGAAATTGGTGTTTGGACCTATCTTGTGGATAGAGGAAACCCTGCCCCTACTTTTACTCCAGATGTTAGATTATATTGGTTCCCTGACACTGATTGGTCTGTGGGTCCTAATCCTGGTTTCACTCCTGATTTTAATGTAGGAGAATGGGTATATACCTCTGTATTTGTTAAGTTTAATGAAACTGGAGAAAAAACACTTACCATTAGAGGATGGAATGAATTTAATAATTCTTCTTTAAAATTTTATATGGACGACTTAACATTAAGAAAAGTAAACTTACGTCCATAAAAACAAATCCATTAAGTTTTCATATTGTATAATTGACTTCATTCAACTGGAGTCATTCAGAAATTAAGCCTAAATTTTTTAGGCTTAATTCTTTTAGTAAAATATCAAATAAATTAATTGACATAAAAAAATGAAAAAAATTCTAGTAACTGGTGGCTTAGGTTTTATTGGATCACATACTGTAGTAGAACTTCAAAACACAGGATTTGATGTAATTATCATAGACAACTTATCAAATTCTAAAATGGAAGTTTTAGATAATATTGAACAAATTACTTCTAAAAAAGCAGCATTCTTCAATATAGATTTACGTAATAAGAAAGAGGTAAAACATTTTTTTAATACAAATACTATTGATGGTATTATTCATTTTGCAGCTTCTAAAGCTGTGGGTGAAAGTGTTGAAAAACCTTTAGATTATTACGAAAATAATATTGGTACATTAGTTTATATACTACAAGAAATGAGAGATCACAAAATTGATCATTTCATCTTCAGCTCTTCATGTACAGTTTACGGACAAGCTGCTGAACTTCCTATTACAGAAAAATCACCTGTAAAACCTGCAATTTCACCTTATGGTAATACAAAACAAATTGGAGAAGAAATTATTAGAGATACTTGTAAAGTTCATAATATGAATGCTATTGCTTTAAGATATTTTAATCCAATTGGCGCACATGATAGTATTAAAATTGGTGAACTTCCTCTAGGTGTACCTCAAAATTTAATTCCATATATCACGCAAACAGCTGCCGGAATTAGAGAACAACTTTCAGTATTTGGCAATGATTACGATACACCTGATGGAACTGCTATTAGAGATTATATTCATGTTGTTGATCTAGCAAAAGCTCACACTGCTGCTTTACAAAGATTGTTAAGCAATGAAAACAAAGAGAAGTTTGAATATTTTAATGTAGGAACAGGAAAAGGTAGTTCTGTTTTAGAAATAATAAATGCTTTTGAACATGCAAATAATTTAAAACTAAACTATAAAATCACTACTCGACGAGAAGGAGATGTTACAGCTGCTTATGCTGATACAAATAAGGTAGCAAACGAATTAAACTGGAAAACAGAAAAAACATTAGAAGAAGCTTTAAAGTCTGCCTGGGAATGGCAAAAAAGCTTGATTTAATTAAGGGTATTAAGTTTTTGTCTAGTTCAATTTTTACTATTTCATTTTGCATGATTTTATATTTGGATGGCAAATACATGCTAAATTTTAAATAATATGCAATTTAAGAATCTATTTTTTATAATAATTATAACATTAGGTGTTGCTTGCTCTTCTAGCCCTGAAACACCAACAAATAATCCTATTAATACTGGAAATGATGGTAATTCAGGAACAGACAATGACAATGACAACGATAATACCACTGAAACTTGGATGACCATTCCGGTTCCTGCCAATGCAGGTGATGGAATGACTTGGGAATTTCAAGCAGATCTTTCTGATGATTTTGAATATGAATTTGCAGGAGAACCGAATCTTGTTGAATTTGGAAGTGGTAAATGGACTAATTTTTATCACAATCAGTGGGATGGACCAGGAGCTACCATTTGGAAACATGAGAATGTTACTGTTTCTGGTGGAAATCTTCGTTTAATTACAACACGAGAACCAGGAGAAATGAAAACGTATACTTCTGGAACAGAAACATACACAGATAAAGCAACACGTTTAGGTTGCATTACCTCTACTAAAAGAGTAAAATATCCTGTTTATGTTGAAACTAAAGTAAAAGCTGCGAATGCATTTTTTGCTTCAGATATATGGATGTTAAGTCCTGATGACACCCAAGAAATTGATATTTTAGAAGCATATGGAGCTCAAAACCCTAGAGATGGTCAAACATGGTTTAGTGAACGATTCCATATAAGCCATCATGTTTTTATTAGAGATCCTTTTCAAGATTACCAACCGAAGGATGCTAGCACATGGCAAAAAATTGATGGATACCCATTTGTATCAAGTGATTGGGTTCGTATTGGTGTTTATTGGAAATCTCCAACTCATTTGGAATATTATGTGAACGGAAATCTTATTAAAGTTATGGATAACCTAGATACTGTTTCCGGTAAAGACGGAATAGATCCTTTAGGGTACACCTCACCTACTCAAACGGCAGATAATACAAGAACAGGATTACATAAAGAAATGGATATTATTATTAATGCTGAAGTTCAAAATTGGAATGCCGCTGCTGATAGATTTCCTACAGATGAAGAAATAGCCAATGCCCCTGAAGATCATGTTTTAAAAGTAGATTGGATTAGAGTTTTTAAACCCGTTAGCAATTAACAATATTACATAACGTGGATCTTGGACTCTTTAATCATCTTGAAATAATCCCCTTAATCAAGATAAACTCCTTTGTAAGATTCACGTTATTTTTTTGCCTTATACAATTTTACATACTCCTTCGGATTTACTTTTTTTTGTTTTTTAAACTGTCTGTTAAAATAACTTAGACTATTGAAACCTGAAGCAAAACAAACTTGAGATATTGTTAAATCTGATTCTACTAATATTTTAGCTGCTTTTGTTATTCTCAATCTATTTATATAGTCTGTAAATGTAGTTTTAGTTCTTTTTTTAAAATACTTACAGAAAGAAGACTTACTCATAAAAACCTTATTAGCCACTTCTTCTAAAGAAATCTCATTTTCTAAATTATCAAAAATATAGTTTAGTATTTTCTGAAAAGTAGCACTATCTTTTGCTTGGTAAAATTGAGTACTTTCTGTGGTAGATAACAATCGTTGATCACTATCTAAACTTAATTCTTCTAAAATTTTATAAAAAGCTAATAATCTAGAAAGCCCTGTTGATGTTTTTAACAAAGCTATCTGCTCTTTGTATTTTTCTCCATTAGCAAAATGAATTCCGCTGATTGATTTTTTTAATAATGAATGAATATTTTTCATTTCTGGAAGTTCATTCGCAAAAAACAATTCGTCTTTAAATTGAATCACTTGACTCTTGGCTACTAATCCTTTTTCTTCATAAAAATCTGTATCGCAACGCCAATAGTGAGCTAATTGCGGACCTATTAATACTAAATCTCCTTCAGAAAATAATTCTACACTTGTTCCTACAAATCGAGTTCCATAACCAGACTCTACAAACGTTAATTCGTACTCTTGATGAAAATGTAATGGAGAATCAAAATAGTCCTGATTGAATTCAGAAATTAAAAATGATTGCTGATTTATATAAAATAATTGCTCTTCAATAGCTCTCATAAACCAATATATCGCTAAAAATAAATAAAAACTAAAACCAACGGAAATATAGTTCAAATAATTGACAATATCCTTCGATGATTAAAAAAGAGATCTTATCAAATTTGTAAAAAACAACACGATATTTATGAAAAGTGAATTTTCAGATCCTTTTGAAGAAGCTAGACAAAAAACTGGTTTAGAACACATAGATGATCAAAATGATCCTGTGGCAATGATTTTACGTCATAAAGATGTCAGAAAAACAGCTCATAATTGGAAAACATACCAATCAGGAGCAACTCCGGGAAGAATTGTTGTTCCTTCAGAAGTAAATATTCGTGATATCAGGCAAATTCCTTTTGAAGTAGATCCTCCATTACATAAAGACTTTAGAGAATTATTAGACGGTTGGTTTAAAAGACCGAATGGCAAAGAGTACCAAGAAGTTTTAAAAGATCAAATTTCAACATTACTTGATGAAGTATTATCAAAAGATACAATCGAAGTTGTACACGATTTCTCTTTAAAACTGCAGTCTAGAGCGCTTACAATATTATTAAACACTTCTTTATCAGAATCAGAAACATTTATTTCTTGGGGTACACATGTATTTAGAAGTGAAGACGATAGTTTAGATGCTTCAAAAGCGAACGTGTTATATGATTATTTAGACGAAAAAATTAATGCTGCTAGAAATAATTTAGGTGAAGATTTATATTCCGTTTTATTACAATCAGAAGTAAATGGCAAAAAGTTAACTCATGATGAAATAAAAGGAATTATGATTTTAACTTTTGCAGGTGGCAGAGATACTGTAATAAATGCAGTAACCAATACTGTAGCTTATTTTGCTGAACATCCTGAATCTTTATTAGAGGTTAAAAATAGCCCTGATAAAATTAACAAAGCTGTAGAAGAATTAATCCGATATTTTTCTCCTTTAACTCATATGGGAAGAGTGGTTACAGAAGATACTCAAATTTGTGAACATGCAATTAAAAACGATACTAGAGTTTCATTGTGCTGGGCATCTGCTAACAGAGATGAAACTGTTTTTAAAAATCCAAATGAAGTAAATTTTGATAGAAAAATAAATCCACATGTAGCTTTCGGATTTAGTCATCATAACTGTTTAGGTGCAACTCATGCGCGTCAAATAATGCGAACACTATTAGCACTCTTAGCCGATAAAGTAACATCAATAGATATTATAAATAGTAAAGAAAACATTGAAAAGTGGGGCGAATTTAATCGCAAAGTAGGATTTCACGAACTAAATGTAACGTTTAACAAATAAGTAATAAAATAATTATGGCTAACATAACTTTTATAACAAACAATAAAGAAAAGATAATATTAGAAGGAAACTCAGGCAATGTAATGCAATTAGCTGTAAACAATGGTGTACAAGGAATTGATGGTGATTGTGGTGGCGTTTGTTCTTGTGCTACTTGTCATGTTTTTGTTGCTGAAAAAGATATCGACAAAGTAGGTAAAGCTAGTAGTATTGAAGTTGACATGCTAGAGTTATCAGATGATGCCAATGAGTTTAGTCGCCTTTGTTGTCAAATTGAAATCACTGAAGCTATTGATGGTGTTGAATTAACCGTAGCTAAATAATTCCATTGGTATGTCAAACGATAAAACTTGTGTAATTATTGGCGCTAGCCATGCAGGAGTTAACGTAGCTTTTTCACTTCGAAAAGAAGGATGGAAAGGAAAAATTATTCTATTTGATAAAGATCCTAACATCCCATATCATAGACCTACACTTTCAAAGAAATATTTAGAGTTAGAAGATAGTATTGAGAACAATCTTTTAAAACCAAAAGAAAGCTATATAAATGATCGAATTGATTTAAAGTTAGGTATCTCGGTTATAGATATCAACTCTAAAGAACAATTTGTTTCTCTGGATGATAGTAGTACCCAAAACTATGACAAATTAGTTTTTGCTACAGGAGCTAGTGCTTTCATTCCCCCTATAAAAGGTATCAATAATAACAAAAACATTTTTAGCATTAGAAATGCAAAAGATGTAGATGGAATTCGTAAAGCTTTAAACACAAGTGCTTCAAAAAAAGTAGTTGTGATTGGCGGAGGTTATATAGGTTTAGAAACGGCTGCTTCATTACAAAAAATGGGTGCTAATGTTACTGTTTTAGAACGTGAAGAACGTATTTTAGCAAGGGTAACAACTCCTTATTTATCTGACTTCTTCAATAAGCTACATAAAACAAATAATGTAGCCATTCATACCAATAAAAATGTATGTGAAATTACCAACGATACAGTATTATGTGATGATAGTTCTTCATATGAAGCAGATATCATTATTATAGGCGTAGGTATTCGTGTGAATACTAAATTGGCTAAGCAAATAGGACTTAAAATTGAGGATGGTATTTGTGTAAATACCCAAACTGAAACTTCTCAAAAAAACATATATGCTATTGGTGATTGCTCTTATCACTATAATAGTTTTTACAATCGATTTATTCGATTAGAATCAGTTCAAAACGCTGTTGACCAAGCAAAAGTAGCCGCGAAAAATATTTGTGGTATAAATACAGAATACAAAACTTTACCTTGGTTTTGGTCAGATCAATACGATATAAAACTACAAATTGTAGGTTTAGCAACTGGATATGACAATAAAGTTGTTAGAATTGAAAATGATAAAAAATTCTCTATTTGGTATTTTAAAGGAAATCAACTTTTAGCCGTAGACTCCATAAACAATGCTAAATCATATGTTTTAGGTACAAAATACATAAAAACAAAAGCAGCAATTGATAAAATTGAATTAGCTAATCCTGAATCTGATTTAAAATCAATTGTTGTAATTAAACAAAATTAAAAACTAACAAAACAAAAATGAACCCTATTAAATGTAAAGCAGCAATCGCTCCTGGTGATGGAACTTTCAAAATTGAAGAAACCGAAATTCATGCACCTAAAGGCGATGAAATATTGGTGAAAATTAAAGCAGCTGCTATATGTCATACTGATTATGATTCATTAACATGGGGAATGCCTATTGTTATGGGACACGAAGGAGCAGGAATTGTAGAAGCTATTGGTGAAAAAGTTACAAAAGTAGCCGTTGGAGATGAAGTTATTTTAAACTGGGCTACCCCAAAATATGATAGTTTCCAATCTCAAATAGGAAATCAACATATTTGTGAATGTAATTCACCTGTAATTGCAAGTCACGCAGGTAAAATTTCAGGAGGACATCCAACCTTCGAATCAACTACTTGGAAAAACGAGCCTATAGAGCGTTCTTTTAATTTAGGTACATTTTCTGAATATGCATTGGTAAGATCTTCTGGTGTCGTAAAGAAGAACTCTACTAAAATGTCTATGGAGGCTGCTTCAACAATTGGTTGTGCAGTAATGACTGGGTGCGGTTCGGTTTTCAATACAGCTAAATTAGAATGGGGAAGTTCAGTAGTCGTACTAGGTACTGGAGGAATTGGTTTAAATGTAGTTCAAGCAGCAAGAATTTCTGGAGCAGTAAAAATTATCGCAATAGATATTAATGAAAAGCGTCTAGAAATGGCAAAGCAATTTGGTGCTACAGATGTTATTTTAGCGGATAGAGAAGACAAAGGTTTGTTAAAAGCTGCTGAAATTGTAAAAGGAATGACTAATGGTAGGGGTGCAGATTATGCTTTTGAGTGTACTGCTGTTCCTGCTTTGGGTGTAGCTCCTTTAGCCATGATTCGTAATGCAGGTACTGCGGTACAAGTTAGTGGTATTGAAGAAGAGATTATGGTAGACATGCGTTTGTTTGAATGGGATAAAATATATATAAATCCATTATACGGCGGTGCAAAACCTGATATTGATTTCCCTAAGTTTGAAGCATTGTACGATAAAGGTGATTTATTAATTGAAGAAATGATCACGCGTACTTATAAATTAGAGGATCTTCAGCAAGGTTTTGATGACATGCTTGCTGGACGCAATGCTAAAGGTGTCATCGTTTTTGACTAAAAATATGTGTTCTTTGAATAATCCCCATCTCCTTGAACTTTTCATCTGTAAATATTTCAAGGAGATATTTCTACTAAATCAAAAGTAAACCATCTTATCTTATGAACTCTAAATTCAGAACAATTGAAATTTCTAATCCAGAATTTGAATCTGATAACTTACGTTTTACCACTGTAAAAACTCCTAATCTAAAAGGAAGAGGAGACATTTGTGTTTATGTACCTAATGTTCAACTTACACCTGACATTCCTCTTGTCATACTTTTACATGGTGTATATGGTAGCGCTTGGATTTGGTCTCAAAAAGCTGGAGTTCATCGTACCGCTGAGCAAATGATTTCTGAGCAAAAAATACAACCTATGGTTATTGCAATGCCTTCTGATGGACTTTGGGGTGACGGTTCTGCTTATTTGTCTCACAATAATTTAAATTTCGAAAAATGGATCGCAGAAGATGTTATTAATGCTGTAAAAGAGGGCGTAAAAGAAGTTACTGATAATTCTAAAATCTTTATCAGCGGTCTTTCTATGGGAGGATATGGCGCTTTAAGAATAGGGGCTAAATATCCCAATATTTTTTCTGGTTTTTCTGGACTTAGTTCTATTACAGATTTGCCACAAATGAGTTTATTTGTTGAAGAAGACTTGGAGCATTACCAACAAACAACCTCTAAAGAAACGTCTGTCTTTGAAATTATTAAAAAGAATAAAAACTCCATTGCTCCATTCAGATTTGACTGTGGTGAAAATGACGAATTAATCGCTTACAATCGAAAATTACATGAAGAATTGTTACATCAAAATATACCACATATCTATGAAGAGTTTTCAGGAAAACATGAATGGTCTTATTGGGAACATAATATTAAACATAGTTTATTATTTTTTAATAAACTGCTGTCATAGAACTCAATAAGACTATACTTTTTTCTTTTTTGGTCTGAATGGTTTTATCACCTCTTCATTACACTCTAAAAAAGGGCCATTCATTAAATCTATACAATAAGGTATTGCAGGAAAAACTGCATCTAAACACTCTCTTATTGACTTTGGTTTTCCTGGTAAATTAACAATTAAACTTTCATTTCGAAGTCCAGCAGTTTGCCTCGAAAGAATAGCTGTTGGAACATATTTTAATGATTCAGCTCTCATTAGTTCTCCAAAACCTGGCATCATTCTATCGCATACAGCTTCGGTTGCCTCTGGAGTAACGTCTCTTTTTGCAGGACCAGTACCTCCTGTTGTTATTACCAAACAACAATTTTCTTCATCAACCATGCGAATTATTGTTTCTTCAATAACCTTTTGTTCATCAGGAATAACTTTATAATTTGCTTCCCAATCAGAAGTTAAATAATCATTTAACGTATCAATAATTGCTTTTCCACTTAAATCTTCATAAACCCCTGCACTTGCCCTATCGCTTACAGTAATAATTCCTATTTGAGCTACTAATTTGTTATTCATTTTAAATGATCTGTTGATAAATTTTCAGGTTGAAAGTTATTACACAAAGTAACACAAAAACGGTTTAAGATTACTCATAAACCGTTTCTTTTTATTTAATATTTAAAAGTGTTAATCTTCTAAAGGACGCGCTCTTGGTATTGACCAAGTATCTTCATAACCGAATCGCCATTCTAAGGTTGATAATTCTTCATCTGTTGCAAGACAACTATTTAGTTGCTCTATGATATTTTCTTTATCCATTTCTTGACCTATAAACACAAGTTCAATCTTTCTATCGCCAAAAGTTCTATCCCAAGTCTCTTCAATTATATCTTGATTATCTATGTAAGATGAAAATTGAATTCGTTGCTTCACAGGCATACTACTCCACCAAACTCCTGCACTATGTGCCTTTAAAGAACCTCCTGCTTGCCCCCAAACCAAAGCCTGATCTGATCTTGAAGCCAACCAAAACAATCCTTTACTTCTTATAATTGTATCTGGAAATTCATGAGCAAAATTTAAAAATCTTCTAGGGTCAAAAGGCTTTTTAGCTTTAAAAACAAAAGATGAAATTCCATATTCTTCCGTTTCGGGAGTATGTTCACCTTTCTGTAGTTCATCTATCCAACCTGCATTTTGCTGCGCTTCATCAAAATCAAATAATCCTGTATTTATAATTGTTTCAAGAGCTACCTTACTGTATTCCGATTCAATAATTCTGGCAGATGGATTTAAGTTATAAATAGCTCCTTTTAACGTTTTCAAATGTTCTTTAGTTACTAAATCTGTTTTATTTAAAATAATAACATTTGCAAACTCAACCTGATCAGTTAATAAATCGGCTATTGTTCTATAATCTTCCTCAATATCGGTCAACTCTCTATCCATTAATCTTTCTGGACTTCCAAAATCGTCAAAAAAGCTGAACGCATCTACAACAGTAACCATAGTATCAATATAACTGAAACGAGAAAGATCTATTCCGTTGTTATCATCTACAAACGAGAAAGTTTGAGCTACTGGAACAGGTTCACTAATTCCTGTACTTTCAATTAACAAATACTCAAAACGATCTTCTTTTGCTAAACGCTCTACCTCTACCATTAAATCTTCACGTAACGTACAACAAATGCAACCATTACTCATTTCTACTAATTTCTCTTCAGTACGTGATAAGGTATTTTCGCTCTTCACTAATTCAGCATCTACATTAACCTCACTCATATCATTCACAATAACAGCTACTTTTAGACCTTCTTTATTATGTAAAACATGATTGAGTAATGTTGTTTTTCCTGCTCCTAGAAAACCACTTAAAACTGTTACTGGAAGTTTTTTTTCTGTAATCATTTTAATAATTGATTCGTTATTTCATGTTCTTTATAAACTGAAGACTGTTTTCTTCTAAATCAAGCTCTCTATAAAAACAAGCTTTACGATGCTTACCTTCAGCATCGAAGGTATGACATACTCCGTTCCCTACTAAAGAAACTTGATAAACAAAGGCATCTTGATCACAATCAATCAATATTTTATCTATTTGAAGATAATCACCAGAAGTTTCTCCTTTTGTCCACAATTGATTACGAGAAGTACTCCAAAATGTAGCCATTTTAGTTTTTAATGTTTTAGATAAAGCTTCTTTATTTACAGAAGCCAACATTAATACTTGACCTGTATTTGTTTCTTGTACTGCAACAGGCAATAAACCTCCACGTTTTTCAAATTGTGGATTTAACTTTAATCCCTCTTCCAATTCAATTGTTAATTCCGATGTCATTTTAATTCTCTTTAAACTTGTGTCTGCTTTTTATTTTAAGAATTGATTGGTATCAATTCGAAATAATAATCTTTTCTCTATATGGTGTTCAATCATTGGACTTTTATGAACTACTGCATTCTCATTATTTTCTGGATATTTTGTCCCTTTTAAAATGATTACTGAGCCTGTTTCTGCTTCTTTTATTTTACTTTCATCAACAACAATCATATCGTTTCCTGCCCTATTTTTCAATGCTTCTTTATTAATGTTATCATCAGTAAGCCATAAAGTTCCTAAACCTTCATAAGTGCATAATAATCTTAAATCGTTAGCATCTGCATGGAACTTTCTACACATATTAGTTTGTACAGTTCCTAATAAAAATCTAAAACTACTTGCATTAGTAACTTCCTTGAAAAGAGATAATAAATACTCGATATCTTTAAAAATTATTGGAAACTTATCTACAGAAATAACCTCTTTCATTTTACTCAATATTATTTCTTTATTTCCAGATAAATTAAGATGAATATCTGCATTTAATAAAGTATTAATTTCCTCTTCAAACTCATGTATAGCTCTATTCCATATTGTTATATTCACGTTTTTCTCATGAATATTTTTGTGTACTTCTGGACAATCTCCTTCTATCCAATTTTTAGTTATACTTATTGTTTTCATAAAACTCTTAAAAGAACTTATTAAGTAAAATCAATACTAATATTTATGACTTTGCTAGCTAATACATAACTTAGATTAAATCTCTCCAAAAATAAACAATCCTTATTAAATGCAATTTAATCGCAATAACAATTCAATACTTTATTTTAAATTACCGAAAGACTTATAAAACCTACAATTGCATACTATTTAAGCACTTACAAAAATATTTTTTTTGAAATCATACTTTTTTTTGTAGTTTTGCAGACGTTAATAGATTTTAAAATGAAATTATTTACAAAAAACATCAATGTAACTGCCTTAAACAGAGCTATCAGAGCTGTGTACTATGGTAGTATTGAAAAACAAGTCTAGACGAAGAATTTCTATATATATAATAAATTAAGACCTTTCGTTTAGAAAGGTTTTTTTGTACTACCTACTCAGCAAATTACAATTTCAATTTATAACAAAAACATTAATTTATTATTTATGATGCTACAATTTAACATACTATTTTTTTCTATCCTAAATACTTGGGAGAGGTAGCTATTGTTTTTGTTTAACTCATATAGAAGCCTCCATTTTGGGGGCTTTTTTTATTAATTATTAATTTTAGAAAGATGAAAAAGACATTAAATTTAAGAAATATAGGAATTATTGCTCACGTAGATGCTGGTAAAACAACTGTAACAGAGCGCATATTATATTACACCGGACTTATACATAAATTAGGAAATGTAGATGATGGAAATACCGTTACCGATAGTGATCCGCAAGAATCAAAAAGAGGTATTACTATTTCTTCGTCTGCTATTTCTACACAATGGTCTTTAAATGAAGATTTATATGACATTAATATTATAGATACTCCTGGTCACGTTGATTTTGCTGTTGAAGTAGAACGTTCTCTAAGAGTTTTAGACGGAGCCATTGCTGTTTTTTGTGGAGCTTCTGGTGTACAATCTCAATCTGAATCTGTATGGACTCAATCTGACAAATATGAAGTTGCCAAGATTGGATTTATAAATAAAATGGACAGAATAGGTGCTGATTTTGATAAAACAGTTCAGCAAATAGAAGATACTTTTAGTGTAGATACATTAGTTATTCAAATACCTATTGGTAGTGGAGATGATTTTGAAGGTATTATAGATATTATTACTGAAAAAGCAATGTATTGGAATACTTCTGATTCTGGAAACACATGGAGAAATGAAGCTATACCTGAAGATTATATCACTATTGTTCAGAAAAGTAAAGCCGAATTATTAGAAAAAATAGCTGGATATGATGATGAATTTATGGAAGCATATATTGAAGAACGTGAAATTTCAGAAAGCATGATTCATAAGGCTATTCGTAATATCACTTTACAAAGAAATGCTATTGCCATTCTATGTGGTTCTGCTTTTAGAAACATTGGAGTACAACCTTTGTTAAATGCGGTAGGTAGATATTTACCTTCTCCTTTAGATATTGAAACTGTTACTGGTTATCATCCTGATGAAGATGAAGCTAAAATAAGACAACGAAAAGAGGATGAAATTTGTACAGGCTTTGTATTTAAAGTATTAACAGATAAATATGTTGGAAAATTAGCCATGGTTCGATTATATGCAGGAGCTGTTTCTTCTGGTAGTTTCTTGTTAAACACTAGAACTGGTAAAAAAGAAAGAGTAAGTCGTATCATACGAATTCAGGCTGATAAAATGGACGAAATGAGTACAGCCGTTGCTGGAGATATTTGTGGTTTAATTGGTGTTAAAGATGTTACTACTGGTGATACTTTAACAGCTCTTAATGAACCTTTTGTTTTGGAAGCTATTCAATTTCCAGAACCTGTAATTAGCTTAGCTATTGAACCTAAATCTAAAAATGATGAGAAGAAATTTGTAGATGCTTTGGTTAAAATAGCTAGTGAAGATCCTTCTTTAAAAGTAAAAATTGATCAGCAAACTGGTCAAACTTTATTACAAGGAATGGGTGAATTACATTTAGAGGTTCGTATGGAAGCTTTAAGAGCTCAATTTGGAATTGAAGTAAATCAAGGTGATCCTAAAGTTTCTTATAGAGAGCAATTAACAGCCACTGTTTCACATAGAGAAGTTTTTAAAAAACAATCTGGTGGAGATGGGCAATATGCTGATATTTCTTTTGAAATTGGTCCGAGAGATGACAATGAAAAAGGTCTTTTGTTTATTGATAAAATAAAAGGTGGAGTTATTCCTAGAGAATTCATTTCTAATGTAGAAAAAGGATTTATTGAAGCCATGAAAAATGGTATTCTTTTAGGATATCCTATTGAAAGTATGAAAGTTGTTCTTTTTGACGGTGGAACACATGAACAAGATTCTCATGGTTATGATTTTGAAATCGCTGCAATGCATGGGTTTAAAGCTGCTGCTCAAAAAGCAAAAGCTGAATTATTAGAACCTATAATGATTGCCGATATTAGCTGTCCTGATGAATATTTAGGTAAAATTACTGGAGATATTAATCGCAGAAGAGGAATCATAAAATCTATTGAAGGCGAACAGAAACAAAAGATTGTTGCCGAAATACCTTTAAAAGAAACCTTTGGGTATATTTCAACAATTAGAACGCTTACAAGCGGTAGAGGATCTGTAAATCTTCATATGGATTCTTACAAACCTGTTCCGAAAGGAATTTTAGAATCAATGTAGACATTAAAAAAGGCTATCTATTTTTATAGATAGTCTTTTGCTTTTATATACTAATTTTAGTAACATTAAAAACCAAACCCACTCAAATGAGTGGGTTTGGAAAATTGCTATGAAAAAGAAAAACTATCTCCAAACGTCTCTGGAGAAAAGTATTTTTGATATTATTGATTACTCAAACTTCATATTCTTAAATTTGTATTTATTTTTTAAATGCAGGAAGAGTTGTAACCACAAACTCACTCCTTCCTGCATTTTGTAAACAATCCCCTATTTACTGTATTGTTTTGGTTATTATTATTTTGACTTCTTTTTTTTAAAGAGGTTTAATCTTTACCTATAAAAAGCCTGCATTTTCACTTATTTTTAACATATCGATTAATTACAAACGTGTGTTTTTAAATATTTGTAAACACATATTCATCACTATTACGCATTTTATTGAAATAATACTTATTGAGTATTACAGGAACATTTAAATAAGGAAATTTAACCTTGAAATTATTATTTTCTTTACCTAAGAATTTTACTTTAGTTTTTTCCATAATCTAGATTTTTAAGTTTTTTAAAAATTAATAATTCATAAAATCTTCTTCTAAATAAACTACCAATCTTATACCAATTGTAATTGAATGTCAAAGTGACCATCAACTGTTAATCATCCGTTAAAACGATTTTACTTTTTAAAAGAATATTAACAATTGAACTGTCATTTTTTCCTTCTTAAAAACCTAAAACTCTTTTTAAACCTAATGCAATATTTCTTTCCATGATTGAAAGTTCATTATCGGCATAAAAAACTTTTCGTATCTCATCAAATAGTGATTGTATTTGATCTTTTGTGTAATTCAAATCTTTAACTGTGTTGCTAATTTTCTGAATACTCTCAAAATCATTGTCTTTCGAAAATTCTTCTACCATTTTTTCATAAATACTTTCATTTACAGAACTAAGTATTGTTTCAACTTCTTTATCAATCACTTTCACATCAGCATTCATACAATAAATCAATGTATAAGCTTTTAACTCTTCGTGATTCCAATTTGTTTTAATTTTTGTTAGTGCTTCCATAATTTTAACGTTTTCTGGTGAATACAATTCAAAATTAAACCAATGATAAACAAAGAACTATGACAATTATCATTTTGTGAAATTTAAATTCTCGAGTGTGGTCTCTAATTTTTCTATAATCAACAACTCAGATTTATTTGTTCCTCTAAACGCATTTGCTATAAGAGAACATGTTTCTATAATCAACTTTTTTACCTGACTTGTAAAAAAATAAGGATAGTTATAGTAATACGTTACAAAATCATCAAAACAATCATCAGCTGTAGCATTCTTACTATGTAACCAATCAAAAACAATTTCTATTTGATAAGCTGTATCAGTACCAAAAACATCATATGTTTCATCTATCATTAACCACTTATCTTTTACTACTTTTTTTAATACCTTTACTTCATTTACATGAATAACATGGTCAGCTTTGGCTACTGCATAAAACACCTTAGCTATATTTTGATAAAACTTTATGTTTAACTTATTTGTTTCCATCATACTTATATGTTCTAGTCAAAATTACAAAGCAACTAAGGCTTAATAAATGATAAATATCAGTTATAGTATCGCAATAAAATTTATCTTTATGTAAAATTCATTTTATGATTAACAAAGAAGGTAAGATTATTTTTGACACCCTTTTTGAAGCTGTATCTGAAGCTGTTATTGTTGTTGATAACACTCAAAAAATCAAAGCGATTAACTCATCTGCTGAAGAAATGTTTGGTTATAATACCGACGAATTGATTGATGAACACTTAGATATTCTTATTCCTAAAAAATATAAAAAAGATCATGACAAACATGTGAGTTCTTTTTTAAAAGCTAGACAAAAAAGACAAATGGGACATGGAAGAGATTTATATGCGGCTCATAAAAACGGAAACGTTTTTCCTATTGAAGCTGGATTAAATCCTTTTGAAATTCAAGGAGAAAAATACATCATGGCTTTGATAATAGATATTTCTTTGAGAAAACACCAAGAACTTGAAATTCTTGAATTAAATACCAAGCTAGAAAACAAAGTAATAGAACGTACCAAAAGCTTAAGTAAAACAGTTGATGAACTTGAAAAGATGAATCAACAGCTTGATGATGAAAACCAAAAAAGGATTGCTGCAGAAAACAAAGTTAAAACCGCTTTAAAAAGAGAAAGAGAATTAAACGAACTTAAAACCAAATTTTTATCGTTAGTATCTCATGAATTTAAAACTCCTTTAAGTGGAATTTTAACGTCTACAATGTTATTATCAAAATATAAACTTACTGAACAACAAGAAAGAAGAGAAAAACATCTTTCTGTAATAAAAAATAAGGTTCATTATTTAAATAATATTTTAAATGATTTCTTATCTGTAGAAAAATTAGAAAAAGGTGAAATAAAATATAACATCACAACTTTTGATTTAGACAACGTAATTAAAGAAGCAATTACTAGTGTAAATCTTATTCTTAAACCTGGTCAACAAGTTTCTTGTTCATCTAATTTAGAAAACATTACACTAACACAAGATCAAAAAATATTAGACCTTACTTTTTCCAATTTATTAAGTAATGCTGTAAAATATTCGTCAGAAAGCACGTCCATTACCATTACGGTTTCTCAAACTCCAACAAATACTATTATTAATGTGAAAGATGAAGGTTTTGGAATTCCTGAAAAAGATCAAAAAAACATTTTTCAACGTTATTTTAGAGCCGAAAATGTGTTATTAAATCAAGGTACTGGTATTGGTTTAAACATAGTTAAAAGTCATTTAGAAAATTTAGGCGGATCTATATCATTTATAAGTGAAGAAAATGTTGGTTCAACCTTTACCGTTAACATCCCTAACAAAGCTGAAATATGAAAAAAATACTACTTATTGAAGACGATGTAACTTTAAGAGAAAATACAGCTGAATTATTAGAACTTACCGATAATTATGATGTAATTACCGCTGCCAATGGTAAATTAGGTATTACAGCAGCAATAAATGAATTACCAGATATTATTATTTGTGATATTATGATGCCTGAAGTAGATGGCTACGGTGTTTTAGAAACATTATCTAAAAACCCAAAAACACAATTTATTCCTTTCATTTTTCTTTCTGCTAAAACCGAACGAAGTGATGTTAGAAAAGGAATGAACTTAGGTGCAGATGATTATATTACCAAACCTTTTACCGAAGAAGAACTGATAAGTGCTATTGAAAGCAGATTAGCCAAATCGTCTATTTTACAAGAACAAAGACTTCAAATAACTGAAAAAACTGTTAGTGAAGAGGAAGAACTAAGAGACTTAAACGATTTAAAAAACTTTTTTGATGATAATGGTACCTCTTTTTCATTTCAAAAAGAAGCACAAGTTTACGCAGAAGGAGATAATTCAAATTACATTTATTTAGTTACTAAAGGAACTATAAAATGCTCTAAACTTAATGAACAAGGAAAAGTATTAACCACTTCCTTACACAAGGAAGATGATTTATTTGGCTACACTTCTTTTCTTCAAAACATACCTTATCAAGAGACCGCTATTGCTATTGAAGCAACTCAATTAGTTGGTGTTAAAAAATCTACTTTAATAGAAGTATTACACAAAAACCATAAAGTTGTATTGGCTTTGGTTGATTTACTAGCGGATAATTTAAAAGATGTAAAAGAGCAGTTGTTAGACATGGCATACAACTCGGTGCACAAAAAAACTGCCGATACTTTATTAAAGTTTGCTGAAAGAATGAATAAAAATCCTGATGATATTATTAGAATAGCCAGACACGATTTAGCTAGTGTTGCTGGTATTGCTACAGAAACTTTAATACGAAGTATTTCTAAATTAAAAAAACAAGGAATTATAGAAATTGAAGGACGTAATATTAAAATAATAGATCTTAAAGCCTTAAAAATGGTAGAGTAATCTATCCTACTGTTTAACATGACCAATGTCATAGTTTTCTTTCAGAGCGATCTATAATTTTACATTGTAAATATTAAATCTCTCTACAATGAAAAAAATAATAGTACCCGTAGATTTCTCTTTGAATTCAGAAAACGCTTTAAGAACAGCTTCATATTTTGCTAAAAAACATGAAGCAGAAATTATTGTTGTACATATGCTAGAATTATCTAGCGCAGTAATGACTGTATCTCAATCGTATATTAAAGAACAAGCAGCTTTTCAGTTTAAAATAGCAGAACAAAAATTCAATGATTTTTTAAACAAACCATACATCTCTAACATAAAAGTAACTCCTATAATTCATCATTATAAAAGTTTTACAGACTTTCATAAAATAGCGATTGAAGAAAATGCTGATATTATTATTATGTCATCTCAAGGTGTTTCTGGAATAAGAGAAATATTTGTTGGATCAAATACTGAGGTGGTTGTTAGAAACTCAACCATACCTGTATTAGTAATAAAAGGTTTACCAATTTCAAACACCTTTAAAAAAGCGATTTTTGCTTGTGATTTTTCTGATGATTTTATTGAACCTTACAAGCAAGCTAAACAAATTTTAGATCTTTTTGAATGCGACTTACAATTGGTATATGTTAATACACCTGGAACTAAATTTAGAACTACTAAGGAAAAAGAAGAGAGAATTACACGATTTTTAAATAAAATCAGTATCCAAAATGAAAAACATCCTAAAACAGTAGAAGTATCAGACTTTAATATTGAAGATGGTATTTTAGAGTACGCAAGATCTAATAATAACGATTTAATTGTAATGCCTACACATGGTAAACATGGGATAGAACACTTTTTTGAAGGAAGTATTGCTGAAGATGTCGTAAATCATGCTTCACTACCTGTACTAACAATTAAAATATAACAACTTTCAAAAAAATAGTATGCAAAAAAGAGAACTTGTGTCTGAAATCATGACTCACAATGTTTTTACATTAAATCCTGAAGATAATTTAACCAAAGCTGAAGAATTATTTGAACGCTATCAAATAAGACATTTACCTGTGGTTGAAAACAACAAAATCATTGGAATGTTAAGTTATACTGATTTAATGAGAGTAAGTTGTACTGAAGCTGTACAGAAATATCAAACAGAAGTAGATGTGGTACTACAACCTATTTTCACTGTAAAACAAGTAATGACAGAGAATGTGACCTTTGTAAATAGTAAAAATACTATAAAACATGCAGCACAAATGTTATCAGAAAAAAAATTCCATGCATTACCAGTTGTTGACAATGGTATTTTAATTGGCATAATTAGCACCACTGACTTAGCTAAAGAACTTGCCAATAAATACTGATAAACTACTACAATTCATACCATCAAAAAGCATCGCTATTTGCGATGCTTTTTACTATTTATAAACACTTATTAAAACTAATAATTCCCAAAACGTATAAGTTTAATACCAAAAAGTTTAATTTTAAAATTTACTACTGAAGGTAACTTTGCATCCTATAAATTAAAGAGTTATTTTTTCTGTAAAAAACATAATGTTATAATCGAGAAAATAAAACTCGTTTAAAACTAAAATGAAAACGATACGTAAAATCATAAAAAGAATGTTAGTATTTATAGGAATAGTTGTAACTGTTATAGTATTTACCGGAGTTTTGTTTGTAAACTTAAGTCCACAATTTGGAGGAAGTGCTTCTAAAGAACAACAAAAAAAATATGCTAAATCTCCAAACAATAAAGATGGAAAGTTTGTAAACTTAGGTGGAGTTAAACAAGAAATGAGTGCTGGCGATATCTTTAAAGCTATTGGAGGCATGTTTAAAAGCATCCCAAATGCTTTACCTAAATCAGCAATCCAAATTCAGAAAACAGACTCTATAAATATCGCAGATTATAAAAGCTCAAAAACTCGTTTTATTTGGTTTGGTCATTCGGCTTTTTTATTTCAAATAGAAGGAAAAAATATTTTGATAGATCCTATGTTTAGTGATGTTCCTGCACCTCATCCATTATTAGGAAATAAGCGTTTCAGTAAAGAATTACCAATTGAAATTGAAAAACTATCAAAAATAGATGCTGTTTTAATATCTCATGATCATTATGATCATTTAGACTACGAGTCTATCAAAAAATTAAAGCATAAAGTTGATAAGTTTTTTACGCTGTTAGGCTTAAGCAATCATTTAAAAACTTGGGGAGTTAAAGAAGATAAAATTACCGAGCTTGATTGGTGGCAAGAAACGACTTTTGAAAACTTAACTTTTGTAAGTACTCCATCTCAACATTTTTCAGGAAGAGGATTAGGTGATAGAGATAAAACACTATGGTGCTCTTGGATAGTAAAATCTGAAAACGAAAAAATATTCTTTAGTGGAGACAGTGGATATGGACCTCATTTTAAAGAAATAGGAAACATTCATGGTCCTTTTGATTTTGCCATGATGGAATGTGGACAATACAACGAGCTATGGTCAGAAATTCATATGTTTCCTGAAGAAACAGCTCAAGCTAGCATTGATATAAAGGCAAAAAAAATGATGCCAATACACTGGGGCGCCTTCAAATTAGCACAACACTCATGGACCGACCCTATACAGAGAGTTGTTAAAAAAGCAGAAGAACTTAATGTAGCCTTGATAATTCCTGAAATAGGAAAATCGATAATTTTAGAAGATGAAACCCTAGAACAAACAAACTGGTGGTCTAAGTACTAAATAAACAGTAAATTTAAATGTTTTTAAAATTGTAAATAATGCCAAGTTTTAAATTTGATAATATTAGTGATTTTCATGCTTATTTTAATTTACAAGCTCCAGAGAACCCACTATTTAGTATAATGCACAATCAACTTGATGAAAATGAGAAAGCAAATTGTGAGGCATATGCACTAGATGAACCTATAGAAACCAATTGTCAATTTTATACTATCAGTCTTAAAAATATAATTTCTGGAGAAATTTCATACGGCAGAACAAAATATGATTGTACAAACGGATCTTTATTATTTACAGCACCAAATCAAACTCTATCATTTAATAATATAACTTACAGTTCTGAGAGTTTTCATATTGCTTTTCACAAAGATTACATTAGAACTTTTCCTATTTATGAAGAAATTAAAAAGTATAATTTCTTTAACTACAATGTAAACGAAGCCCTGCACCTATCTCCTAAAGAAGAACAAATAATAAAAGATATTTTTAAAAGCATTCAAATAGAATATCATAACAATCAGGATGAGTTTAGTAAAAAAATTATTATTTCTCAATTAGAAACATTGTTAAACTATGCAGATCGTTTTTATAAAAGGCAATTTTTGAATCGTGCTGATATTAACAAAACTCTTATCACTAAATTTAAAGAAATTTTAAATACTTACTTTGACAATAATTTGTTTGCTGAAGAAGGTATACCAACTGTTGAATGGATGGCTCAACAATTAAATGTTAGTCATCGCTACATGAGCGATACTATAAAAATAGAAACTGGTACTACTACTAAAGATCAAATTAATTTATTTTTAGTAGAAGAAGCTAAAAACTTATTACGGATCAATCCCAAAAGTTGTGTGTGAATTAAAATAGAATGTTGATTTTTGTAAAAAATAGATTATTACTTGGAATTATCACTAGAGGTTTTAAAATTTATACTACCAGAGTTATTAATTAC
>NZ_SJXJ01000019.1:26275-82026 GCF_004337695.1 Tenacibaculum sp. M341 | reverse complement strand
ATTTTATCGTAATTTGCTTGAAAGTTGTGCATGTTAAATTATGGTGTGGTAACTACAAATTACTGCTTTATAGCAGAATGCTCAACTTTTTTCTTCTTATAATTCAAAATGCACAACGGGTTAATAGTAAATAAATATAAAAGTAGAATGGGGCATCAGTCAATTGTGCATGGTAGAATACTATTGGATAGAGATTTTAAAGCATCTCAAGAATTTATTCGTTCGTTAGGAAACGATGATACATATCCACAATTAAATGCAGAAATGTTTGGTGTTGGTATAAAAGAACCAAGATCTTATCAAGATCCGGTAATTGTGTTTGGTGGAACTTATAAGGCGGTTGAATATGATTGGACAAGTTTTATTTTAAAGTTTGAACATATTTTAAGAAATGTAGGTTTCAATACAGCTAAAATAGAATTAGAAACGGAGGTTTTAGGAACTTATAACTTCTTTTGGAAATCGAAGCATCCAAATTACTTTTTTGAATCAGAAGAGGAATTAATAGAAACGGATGAATGGTTTTTTGGTTATGGAAAACGAGGAATGTGGGGATTTTTAGATACTGATTTAGAAAAGCATCAAATTTTTGATTTAGAAGGTTTCAAATACCCAATTACATTTTCTGATGATCAAAAAAAGGTTTTTCAAGATATTATTGATGCTACAGAAAAAATTGACGGACAAAAGTTCCATCCTTATAAAGATGAATTCCTTTTTAGAGAAACTTATGATTTACTGTTTCCTATTTTAAATAAATTAAGGTTTGAACGTAAAATTGATTTTGGATTTGACCCTGTAAAAGATAAAGATGGGAATAGTATTATGACATCAAAAGGATTTTACATCATATTACATGAAAATATAAGAGCTAAATTGTAAGTGATTGTTTATTTGAAGTAATGAAGTTGGTAGCAAAAAACAATAAAATAGTATAAAAAAAATGACTACTATAGTTACAACCATAGTAGTCATTAAATATTTTATGTAGTAAGTTTATTTTTTAGATTGCGCAATAGCAGCCTCAATAAAACTTAAAAATAAAGGGTGCGGATTTAATACCGTACTTTTATATTCAGGGTGATATTGAACACCTACAAACCAAGGATGTTCAGGAATTTCAACAACTTCTACTAATCCAGTTTTCGGATTAATACCAGTTGCTTTCATACCACCATTTTCAATTTGCTCTTTAAATTCACTGTTAAATTCATAACGGTGTCTGTGTCTTTCGCTAATCAAAGTACTCTGGTATGCGTCAAAAGCTTTAGAATCTTTAGAAAGTTCACAATCCCATGCACCTAAACGCATCGTTCCACCTTTTTCAGTAACATCTTTTTGCTCTTCCATTAAATTAATAACAGCACAAGCAGCGTTTTCATTCATTTCAGTAGAGTTTGCTTCAGATAAACCTAAAACATTACGAGCAAACTCAATTACTGCCATTTGCATACCTAAACAAATACCTAAAAACGGAATATTGTTTTCACGCGCATACTTTACAGCCTTAATCTTTCCTTCAATTCCACGTTCTCCAAAACCAGGAGCAACTAAAATACCATCTAAATTTTCTAAATGCTTTTCAGTATCAGTATCTATTTCTTCAGAATGAATCCAACGAACATTCACTTTAACTTCGTGAGTAGAACCTGCGTGAATAAACGCTTCAGTAATTGATTTATAAGAATCATGAAGTTCAACATATTTACCAATTAAACCAATTTCTATGGTTTGCTTTGGATTTTTATATTTTTGAACAAACTCGTTCCAAGCAACTAATTCAGGTTGTTTTTTAGAACATAAGTCTAATTTTTCTAAAACCACACGATCTAACCCTTGATCAAACATTAAGTTAGGAACATCATAAATAGTTTCAGCATCTAAAGACTGAATTACATCTTGCTTTTTTACATTACAAAATAAAGCAAGCTTTCTTTTAATGTCTTCAGAAATTTCATGTTCAGATCTACAAACTAAAATATTTGGACCAATACCACTTTGCATTAGCATTTTTACAGAGTGCTGAGTTGGTTTTGTTTTTAATTCACCGGCTGCTGCTAAATAAGGAACTAATGTTAAGTGAATCACAATAGCATTGTCTTCACCTAATTCCCATTGTAATTGTCTAACAGCTTCTATATATGGTAACGATTCAATATCACCAACGGTACCACCAATCTCTGTAATTACAATATCATAATTACCAGTGTTGCCTAAAATTTTAATTCGGTGTTTAATTTCGTCAGTAATATGAGGAATTACCTGAACGGTTTTTCCTAAAAATTCACCTTTACGTTCTTTATTAATTACCGATTGGTATATTCTACCAGTAGTAACATTATTCGCTTGCGAAGTTGGAATGTTTAAAAAACGCTCGTAGTGACCTAAATCCAAATCAGTTTCAGCGCCGTCATCAGTTACATAACATTCACCATGTTCGTACGGATTTAAAGTACCTGGATCAATATTAATGTATGGATCTAGTTTTTGAATAGTAACAGAATATCCTCTTTCTTGAAGTAACTTGGCTAAAGAAGCAGCAATAATTCCTTTACCAAGAGAAGAAGTAACGCCTCCTGTTACAAATACATATTTTGTGTTGTTCATGTTAGTGTTAGGTTTGGGCAAAAGTACTAACAATGTCAAATATCGCAAATAAAAAAGCGATGAAAATTTGCTAAATTTGTCCGCGAAAAAAATATTCTAAAAAAAATATTTTTTAGTTTGTTGAAACAAAAAACTGTTGTATATTTGCCAACGCTTTTAGCAGTCGGAATTTCATAAAAGCAAATACATATATTAAAGAATTTTTTTAAAGATATAAACTAATGCCGAAAAGAACATACCAACCATCGAAAAGAAAGAGAAGGAACAAGCATGGTTTCCGTGAAAGAATGGCTTCTGCTAATGGTAGAAAAGTGTTAGCTAGAAGAAGAGCAAAAGGAAGAAAAAAACTATCTGTTTCATCTGAAACTAGACCAAAGAGATAATGATTTATTATTAATCATATAGAGGTGTTACTGTTTATTAGTAGCACCTTTTTTTATACCTAATCATTTTTTTTATTTTTACACAACAACAACATAACAAAAACACAACGTATTACAGATGCCTAAAAGAGAAGAGTTAAAATCGATTTTAATCATAGGTTCAGGACCTATAGTAATTGGTCAAGCATGCGAGTTCGATTATTCAGGTTCACAAGCCCTACGTTCGCTTAGAGAAGACGGAATAGAAACGATATTAATCAATTCTAATCCTGCAACAATAATGACAGATCCGTCAATGGCTGATCATGTTTACTTATTGCCATTAAATACGAAATCGATTATTCAAATCTTAAAAGAACACCCACAAATCGATGCTGTTTTACCAACAATGGGGGGACAGACTGCTTTAAATTTGTGTATTGAAGCAGACGAAAAAGGAATTTGGAAAGATTTTGGAGTTGAAATTATTGGAGTAGATATTGATGCTATTAACATTACTGAAGATAGAGATCAATTCCGTATTCTAATGGAGAAAATTGGTGTACCAATGGCACCTCAAGCTACAGCAACTTCATTCTTAAAAGGAAAAGAAGTGGCGCAAGAGTTTGGTTTTCCATTATGTATTAGAGCATCTTTTACTTTAGGTGGAGCAGGAGCGGCTATTGTTTACAACGAAGAAGACTTTGAAGAAGCATTATCAAGAGGATTAGAAGTATCTCCAATCCACGAGGTAATGATTGACAAGGCAATGATGGGATGGAAAGAGTACGAATTAGAGTTATTAAGAGATGATAACGATAATGTAGTAATTATCTGTTCTATTGAAAATATGGATCCTATGGGAATTCATACTGGAGACTCTATTACGGTTGCACCAGCCATGACTTTATCTGACAAAACGTATCAAAGAATGCGTGACATGGCAATTAAAATGATGCGTAGTATTGGAGAGTTTGCAGGTGGATGTAATGTACAGTTTGCAGTTTCTCCAGATGAGAAAGAAGATATCATTGCAATTGAAATCAATCCGCGTGTATCTCGTTCTTCTGCATTAGCTAGTAAGGCAACTGGGTATCCTATTGCAAAAATCGCTTCTAAATTAGCTATCGGATATACATTAGATGAATTAAATAACCAAATTACAAAGTCTACTTCAGCTTTATTTGAGCCTACTTTAGATTATGTAATTGTAAAAATTCCTCGTTGGAATTTTGATAAGTTTGAAGGTTCTGATAGAACATTAGGACTTCAAATGAAAGCAGTAGGAGAGGTAATGGGAATTGGACGTTCTTTCCAAGAAGCATTACATAAGGCTACTCAATCATTAGAAATTAAACGTAACGGTTTAGGTGCTGATGGTAAAGGATACAAAGATTACAATCAAGTAATAGATAAGTTAACCAATGCAAGTTGGGATCGTGTATTTGCTATTTACGATGCTATTGCTATGGGAATTCCATTAAGCAAGATCTACGATATCACTAAGATTGATATGTGGTATTTAAAGCAATACGAAGAATTATTCCATTTAGAGAAAGAAATTTCTACGTATACTATTGATACACTTGATAGAGAGTTATTATTAGAAGCTAAGCAAAAAGGATATGGAGATCGTCAGATTGCACATATGTTAAAATGTTTAGAAAGTGAAGTGTATAAAAAGCGTGAAGACTTTAAAATTAAGCGTGTTTACAAATTAGTAGATACTTGTGCTGCTGAGTTTAAAGCACAAACACCATATTATTATTCTACTTTTGAACAAGAGATTGAAACAGCAAACGGAGAAAGATTTGTAGATAACGAAAGTGTTGTTTCTGATAAAAAGAAAATCATTGTTTTAGGATCTGGACCAAACCGTATTGGACAAGGAATTGAGTTTGATTATTGTTGTGTACACGGAGTATACGCTGCTAAGGAAGCAGGATATGAAACAATCATGATCAACTGTAACCCTGAAACTGTTTCTACTGATTTTGATACTGCTGATAAGTTATACTTTGAGCCTGTTTTCTGGGAGCATATCTATGATATTATCAAACATGAAAAGCCAGAAGGTGTAATTGTTCAGTTAGGTGGGCAAACGGCTTTAAAATTAGCTGAAAAGCTAGATAGATATGGTATTCCAATTATTGGAACAAGCTATAAAGCTTTAGATTTAGCTGAGGATAGAGGTAGTTTCTCTACATTATTAAAAGAAAATAACATTCCTTATCCAAGATTTGGTGTGGCAACAAATGCTGATGAAGCTTTAGCTTTAGCAGACGAGTTAGATTTCCCAATCTTAGTACGTCCTTCATATGTATTAGGAGGTCAAGGAATGAAAATTGTGATTAATAAAGAAGAATTATTAGAGCATGTAGTAGATTTATTACGTAAGATTCCTAATAACAAATTATTATTAGATCACTACTTAGAAGGAGCAATTGAAGCAGAGGCAGATGCAATTTGTGATGGTGAGAATGTTTACATTATTGGTATCATGGAGCATATTGAGCCTTGTGGAATTCACTCAGGAGATTCAAATGCTACATTACCAGCATTCAATTTAGGAGAGTTAGTATTAGATCAAATTAGAGAGTATACTAAAACAATTGCTTTAGCATTAGACACTGTTGGTTTAATCAATATTCAATTTGCAATTAAAGACGACAAGGTATACATTATTGAAGCAAATCCAAGAGCTTCAAGAACGGTTCCTTTTATTGCAAAAGCTTATAAAGAGCCTTATGTAAACTATGCAACTAAAGTGATGTTAGGAGATAAAAAGGTAACTGATTTTGATTTTAATCCGCAATTAGAAGGATTTGCAATTAAGCAACCAGTATTCTCTTTTAACAAGTTCCCTAATGTAAATAAGAACTTAGGACCAGAGATGAAGAGTACAGGTGAAAGTATCTTATTTATTGATAATTTAAGAGATGATCAGTTTTACGATTTATATGCAAGAAGAAAAATGTATTTAAGTAAATAATAAATTTTCTTCTTCAAAAATTATTTAAAAAAAGCATAAATTAGCTTATAAACATTTATAATGAGTTTGTTTGTAAGATCTAGTTTGTGCTTTTTTTTATTCTTCTATATTTCAGTTTGTTATTCGCAAATTGATGGAGATGCTGTTTTTTCGTTACCAAAACTTACTAATACAGAAATGTTAGGAGTGGTTGCTCCAAACCTTGGAAGTATGGTTTATAATACTACAGATGATGGTATTTACAAGTATAATGGCTCAACATGGATTCGAACAGATGCTTCTAGTTCTCTTAAAACAGTTGTATTAAATAGAACAGGTGGTTACAATTTGCCAAATGCTACGAATACTTATTTTGATTTTCCTATAAATGCAGCGCATACTCAATCTATAGATACTGATGTTTTTACAGTAATTGGTAACGGTCGTATACGAGTTTTACAATCAGGAACATATTTAATTTCTGCTGAATTGTCTACATCTAACATACCTTCTGGTAATACTAAATATATTATTGGAGCTTTTAGAAATAATGGCTTAATAGGATATTTAACTAGAGGCTCAGTAAGTTTATCTAGTCAAGATTGGTGGGGTGGTACAGGTGTTTTAATGTACAATTTAAATGCTAATGATGAAATTAGAATACGTTATGTTTTAAATGCAGGAAGAACACTAAACGGTAGGTTTATGAATATTGGAGTTACTAAAATTAAGTAATCTTTTATTTCAAGTCTTTCATTTTTTCAGTTAGATAAATAAAAAAATCCCCACAATATGAATGTGAGGATTCAAAATCATTAAAAATGAATTTTATTTTAGTTAAATGAGTTTAACAGTGTGTATGTGTTTATTAAAAGAAACCGCCACCGCCTTGTTTCTCATTATTATCTCTACGTCTTCTAGATTTAGCTTTGTTTTTTCCACCACCAAATCTGTAGTTAAATCCAATGTAAGCAGTTCTACTTTCCCATTTAAATCGCCCATTTTGAACAAATGGATTACTTGAGTTAAATTGGAATCTCATTGTATTAAAAATATCATTTACTCTAAAAGTTAAGTTTCCTTTTCCTTTTAATACGGTATAGTTTGCACCTAAGTTAACCATAGACATTGGATCTGTTTTCCATTGAATGTCTTCTTGTGCACCTCTATACATAGCAAATAATTGCAATCTAAGTTTTTTAGATACTGTAAAACTATTGCTAATTCTAGCATTGAAAACATTATTTTGAACTTCTAATCTATTTGCTGAAGGATTTGTTAAGTCGGTTGTTCCAATTTGTGTTTGAGAATAAAAGTCAGTACTTGCATTAGCTCTCCACCATTTTGCAATTCTGTAATTAGCCGATAATTCTAACCCATATGCATTAGTATCATCAAAGTTTTGAAACGTTAATATTTGTCTGGTTTCACTAGGATCTAATGGATCTCTAAAAGTAGCACGAGAAATTACATCGTTAATATTTCTGTAAAACGTACCTAAAGTAATAGAACCACCTTTAATTTTTCTTGTATAATTTAGTTCTACTGAGTTGGTGAATTGAGGAACTAAGTTTTCGTTTCCTACAGAGGTAATTAAAGGAGTACTCCATTCTCTAATAGGGTTTACTTGCTGAATACTTGGTCTGTCAACACGTTTACTATAACTTAATTGAAATTGATTTTTCTCAGATGGATTATATGTAAAGAAAGCAGATGGATATACTGTAAAAATTTCATCAGTTACTTTTTCATAAGTTAAAACTCCGCTATCATTTAAGCTAGAGAAGTTTCCTTCAATTTCGTATTGTTCAAAACGAGCACCTAACTGCATTGTAAGTTTACCAAATTTATGTCCGTAATTTACGTATCCAGAGTATACATATCTATCATAGGTAAAGTTAGAATCTCCAATAGGGGTAGTTCCACTAATTTGAACATTACCATTAGTATCTAAAATTAAATTTCCGTTACCATCTCTTAAAAATGTATTTCTTTCCTGATTTGTATTGTTAATGTTATCTGTTTTATTTGTTCTATACTCTAATCCTAACTCAAGTTTTCCTTTTTTAGAAATCGGATTAGTATAATCTAAATTCATTAAAACATTTTCTCCTTCATTACGAATATCATTGAAATAGTTTAATAATCTAAAATCTCTATCAGTACTTGTTAAAAGTAAGTCTCTGTTAACTAATAATTGAGGAGAATCGTTTAAAGAGTAAGTAGACTCAAATTCAATATTATGACCTTCTTTATCAAAATCATGTTTATAATTTACATTATAGTTTTGTGTTTTGTTGTCAGAAATTTGACTGTTTGGAGCATTGCTTAAAACATTACCAGTTGCATCAGTAATTAAAGCGCGACCATCAGCATCACTATCAAACCAGTTTTGAGTTGTGTAAAAAGAAAAAGTGTTTTTGTCGTTGATGTATATATCTGCACCAAATTTTACTAAATGAGATTCATTATCATTTGCAAAAATGAAATCTTGAGTATTAATACCAGGTCTTCTTACGAATCCAAAATTATAACGCTCACCTCCGTTAAAACCATAGTTTGCAAAGAAATTAACTTTTCCAGTTTTATAGTTCATGTTAGTAGAGGCATTGTATCTTACATAATGACCAGTTTCTACTCCGGTATTAATAGATCCATTAAAGCCCATATTAGCGTTTTTATTAAGCACAATATTAATAATACCACTCATACCTTCTGGATTGTATTTTGCAGATGGATTTGTGATTAATTCAACACTTTTAATTGAGGTTGAAGGTAACTGACGTAATAATTGAGAAGCAGGGATATTTGTAGGTTTACCATCAACTAATACACGTACATTTTCATTACCACGTAAGCTAATATTTCCAGTCTGACTATCAACACTTACAGATTGTACGTTGTTTAATAGTTCAGAAGCGGTAGCACCAGCTGAGGTTAAATCTTTACCTACATTAATTACTTTTCGGTCTACTTTTTGAACGATAGAAGATGTTTCGGCACGAATTTCAACTTCATCTAATGTTGTAGAGTCTTCTTCAATTAAAATAGTACCTAATTTGATATTTCTATTTTTTGAGCTGACCATAATTTCTTTAGAAATGGTTTTGTAACCAATAAATTGTATTTCAACAATACTTTTTCCTTCAGGGATTTTAGGAACGTTAAAAGCTCCTTTTTCATCTGTAATACCTCCTGTTAAAATTTTATTAGCAGTGTCTTTAATAATAATATTTACATAAGGTAAAGGTTCGTTTGTAGCTTTGTCAACCACCTTACCAGAAATTTTTCCTGGTTTTGGTAAGTTTTCTTTTTTCATTTGTGAAAATGAAGTCATACTTATTAGCAGTATGAATACACAAATAATTCTTTTCATTGTACTTGTTGTTAGTTATTCTTATTTGCTTACTAGACATTTTAGAGAATGAATTGTTACTAAAAAAAACTCTTTTAAGTTTTATTTAACTCAAATTAACAGTTTTAAGAAAAGCTGGTTTATTTCTTTTTTGGGTGATTTTAAAAGATTTAATTTTTTGTTTTTGAATGTTTTATTTGAGGTTTAGCTATGGAGTTGTTTAACTCTATAAAAAATCATTTAAAAAGTTAATAAACTAATTATTATGTTAATTACATGTAGGGTTTTGTATGAGTGTGTTGTAATCTATTAAATTATAATACCATAACAAAAATGCATACAAATACTCAAAGTAATAGTTTTTCACAAAAGCTATTTATTCAATTAAAAGCTAAATCAACGCTGTTTTTCATAACAAAAATATGCTTGTTGATATTCACATTGGTAATCACTTCATGTAGTAAAGATGATGATGTAAATATTAATCAGAGCTGTGCGGAGGTTTCATTAAAAGTAAAAGAAGATGAAAATGATAAAACAAAAGTTACCGTTGAGGCAACTTCATCAATTACTGATGGAATAACTTATACATGGAAAGTAACAGATAAAAATGGAAGTAAAGAAGTAGTAAACGGTAATTCTAAAGGAAGTATTTCTTGGCAATTAGAAGAAGGTGAAACTAAGTTTTGTGTTACTGTAAAAACTTCGGATTGTACTGAAGGAGTTGAAAAATGTATTACTTATAATTTTTCATGTGAAAATAAGAAAGAAATAATTGACTCTAAACCAAAGGCTGTTTATTCAAAGCCAGTGTTTAAAGACGGGTATATGTATTATGCAAAACAGCAATTAAATTTTTTGAATATTTCAAAATTAGCAATTTATAAATTGAATCTTACAGATAAAAATGCTACTCCTACACAAATATTGAATGTAGAGGAAAATATATTTGGAGATGTGAAAGATTTGGTTTTCAAAGATGATATTCTATATATTTCATTAGCTCATATTGTTCTTCATTCAAAAGTATTTAAAGTAGATACTAGTGTGGCAAACCCAACACTAGTTGAAGTGTTAGACTTAAAATTTAAAAATCAAATTTTAGGAATGAATGTGAAGGGGAATGATATGTATTCTGTAAGCATGTTAAGAGCTAAATTATACAAGTCTGATTTAACTAAAACAACTTTTGAATTGGATGAACTTACTACTTTTGGAAAAAAGGATCCTTTTGAAGAAAGAACATGGACATTAGATATGGTATCTAAAGGAAATGAGTTATATATATTGGCAAGAAGTAAAGCTGATGGTTACCACGTTATTAAAGTAGATTTAAATGATGCTAGTTTAACACCTACAATAATTATTTCTAATATGAAGGAATCAAATAGTATAGAATTATATGGAGATGATTTATATCTTCTTTTTAAAAATAAAGATGCAGCTGACGATTGGGTTGGTAATTGGATAGGGAAAATTAATACTTTAGATAGTGCTTCTTCGATAGATAAAGTTGGTGAAGATTATAACTTTCAACTTCATGATTTTTCTTTTCATAACGAATTTATGTTTATATCTATACTAGATGTTAGTGAAAGTAAATATGAATTAGTTAAAGTACCTTTGTGTTCATTGTAACTATAAAAGATTATTAAAAATGAATTCCTCAATACTTAAGTGTTGAGGTTTTCTTTTTTAGAGTTTGATGGTGATTTAAAAGTTTTTTAGTTTCTTTATTGAAATATTTTTAGTTCAATTACGACTAGAGAATAAATGCACTTAATTGTTGTTAAATTATAAATAATGAAAAATCAAAAAACATTAGTATTAGGAGCTTCTTTAAAACAAGAAAGATATTCTAATATTGCTATAAAAAGATTGTTAGATAATAATATAGAGGTAGTAGCTTTAGGAGCAAAGAGAGGAGAAGTTTCTGGAGTAACTATTGAAGTATCACCAATATTACTTTCTGATATTGATACAATCACTTTGTATTTAAGTCCGAAAAACCAACAACAATATTACGATTATATAAAAGAATTACAACCAAGACGTGTTATATTTAATCCAGGTACAGAAAACATGGAATTAATTGAAATCTTGCAAAAAGAAAAAATACATGCTGAAATAGCATGTACTTTGGTTTTATTATCTACGAAACAATTTTAATTAATTTCTCAGAACGATCTAATGAATATTTTTTACCTGTTTCAGCAGCAACTACATTTTCAAATACCTTTTCTGCTTCTTCTTTAAAACAAGTTACATCTGAATATCTACTAGAATAATGTCCTACAATTAATTTACCAACATTTGCTTGTTTGGCTATCATAGCAGCTTGTTCCGCTGTAGAGTGCTTTGTTTTTAAACACAAATGTTCTAAATCTTTCAAAAAAGTAGCTTCATGGTAAAGTAAATCTACGTTTTGTATAATTGGTACAATATCGGGTTTGTACATTGTATCGCTACAAAAAGCAAAACTCTTAGGTTTTTCTGGATCGATAGTAAGTTCTTCATTAGGAATTACTTCTCCAGATTCTAAAGTGAAATCTTTTCCTGCTTTTAAATTATGATAATCGCAGGTTTCAATTTCATCGTACATTTTAATATTGTCAATATGTAATTTTCTTGCTTTTGGTTTTTCAGTAAATAAAAAACCATTAGTATACACTCTATGAGTTAAAGGAATTGTATGCACAGTCACCTTATCATCTTCAAAAATTAATTCGCTATTTTTTGAAGATAATTCATGAAAAACAATTTCATATCGTACATGTGACATAGAAAGCTTTAACTGTAATTCAGTAACTTCCTTAATTCCTTTAGGTCCAAAAACATGTAAAGGTCTTTCTCTATTTAAAATACCAAAAGTGGATAATAAACCAATAAGACCAAAAAAGTGATCGCCATGAAGATGAGAAATAAAAATATGATTGATTTTAGAAAAACCAACTTTATATTTTCGCATCTGACGTTGAGTGCCTTCACCACAATCAATTAAGAAGTGACGATTGTTAATTTCAAGATACTGAGATGTTGGATGTGCATTTACTCTTGGTGTAGCAGAATGACATCCTAAAATTGTTAAATGTATACTCATCTATTTTATTTAATGACAAATCGTTTAGATATAATCTCTTTACTAGTTTGTATAGCATAGATGTACATACCTGAACTTAAGTCATTACGTTTAAAGGGGAGCTTGTTTTCTCCTCTATGGGCAGTAACTTTTTTTAAGTATACGGTTTTCCCGAGTACATTTTTAACACTAATCAAAACCTCTTGTTTGTTAGTTGAATTAAATGAAATAGTAGTGTTGTTAAAAAACGGATTTGGTGATGCCACCAGCTTGTTTACTGATTTTTCCTGGGAAAAAATAGCAATGGTGCTTAGGAAGCAAAAAATTAATAGTAATTTTCTAATCATATTTATTGGGGATTGGGTAATTATTAAAAACCTAAGTCACGTTGAATATTCTCCATCTCTAAAACATCTTCAGCTTCTTGCAACGTTGGAACAATGTTAAACTGCTCCGGAAAACGATCTACGTCAATATTTGGGTAAACAACTACAAAAGTTGTGCCGTTATCTTGGTGTAAATCAGAATATTTCAAAAATAAAGAAATTTCGTCGAAACTTATATCTAGTTTCGATGAAAGGTATATAAATATATTGTTTTTAGCAAATTTATGATGATGATCTTCAAAATAAGTCCCAAAAGCAGGAAATCCCCCTTCTTCTAAAGAAAATAAAACATAATCATTTTTCTGTTCGTGTTTCATAACATTACCTTTTTATTTGCTGTGCTAACAAGTATATAACTGCCATACGAACCGCAACTCCATTTTCAACCTGATCTAATATAATAGACTGTGAACTATCAGCAACATCACTTGTCAATTCTACACCACGATTAATAGGACCAGGGTGCATAATAACAATATCCTTACCAACATTATCTAGTATCTGTTTATTAATACCAAACAACTGAGTGTACTCTCTAGTAGATGGAAAATATTTAATAGCCATACGTTCGTGTTGTACACGAAGTACATTGGCAACATCACACCATTCTAAAGCCTTTTTTAAATCAGTTTCAACTTCTACACCTAAGCTAGTAATATATCTAGGAATAAGTGTTGTAGGACCACAAACTTTAACTTGTGCTCCTTGTAATTGAAGTGCAAAAATATTAGATAATGCTACACGAGAATGTAAAATATCACCAACAATAACTATTTTTTTACCTTTTAAGTTGCTGTTTAAAGCTTCACGCATAGAAAAGCTATCTAATAAAGCTTGAGTAGGATGTTCATGAGTACCGTCTCCTGCATTTACAATCTTAGCATCTACATGTTTAGATAAGAAAACTCCAGCACCAACATTTGAATGACGCATCACTACAATATCTACTTTCATAGACAAAATGTTGTTAACAGTATCAATTAGTGTTTCTCCTTTTTTTACGGATGATTGTCCTGCTGAAAAGTTAATAACATCTGCAGATAACCTTTTTTCAGCCAGTTCAAAAGATAATTTTGTACGTGTACTGTTTTCAAAAAATAAGTTGGCAATTGTTATATCTCTTAAAGAAGGAACTTTCTTAATAGGACGATTGATAACTTCTTTAAAATGCGCTGCAGTTTCAAAAATAAGTTCTAAATCATTTTTGTTTAAGTACTTTATTCCTAATAAATGTTCTACACTTAACTGCTTCATTAATAGTCTGTCTTAGCTTGTTTTGGTACTATGTATATTTCGTCTTTTTCGTGCTTTTCTTTCCAATGCACTACTACTTTTTCGTCATTAATGGCATCTACTTGTCTACCTCTGTAATTTGGCTGAATAGGTAAGTGTCTACTAAATCTTCTATCTATTAAAACAAGAAGTTCAATTAAAGTAGGACGACCATACGCTTGTAATGCAGTTAAAGCTGCACGTACACTTCTACCAGAATATAAAACATCGTCAATAATAACTACTTTCTTATTTTCTATTAAAAAATCTATTTTAGTAGGAGTAGCTTCTAAAGGAGCATTTTTCCTTCTAAAATCATCACGATAAAAGGTGATGTCAAGTATTCCTACTTTTAAATCTTTTATATTGTAGTTATTAGTTAAAATTTGATGAATTCTTTCAGCTAAATAAATGCCTTTAGGTTGTAAACCGATAAGAACGGTATTGGAAAAATCGCCATGATTTTCAATTAACTGGCAAGCTAATCGATGTAAAATTATCTCAATTTCCTTTGACGTAAGTAGTGTTTTTCTGCTCATTATGGCTATCAATTTAATTGATAGTTACAGACAACAAAATTATGACAAAAATACTTGAAGGCAAAATTAAACTTAAAGAAACATCAATACTTTAAATAATAACTATATTTGCCAACTTTTACAAAATACTTGTGTTATTATGATGAAATATATTAGAAATAAGAAGATTAACATAAAGGATGATACTTTAGCAGGGGTTACTGTTTCTTTGGCAATGATACCAGAAGTAGTGGCATTTGCATTTGTGGCACAAATTAGTCCAATAGTAGCTTTGTTTGGTGCTTTTGTTATAGGATTGATAGCAGCACTTTTTGGAGGTAGACCTGGATTAATATCTGGAGCAGCTGGAGCAGTAGCAGTAATTTTTGTTCATATGATACAAGAAGGACATGCAAAAGGATTATTATTTGATCAGTCAGTTGAAAATATGGGGTATTTCTATTTGCTAGCAGCTGTGGTATTAATGGGAATAATACAAGTGTTAGCAGGTATATTTAAGCTTGGTAAATTTGTTAGATTAATTCCGCACCCAGTAATGATGGGATTTGTAAATGGTTTGGCTATTGTAATTTTTATGGCTCAGTTAGGAATGTTTAAAGAGAACGTGAAAAACGTTTATGGAAGTAACATGCGTAAAACTGAATCTAAAGAGTTAGTTTATAAAGTAGAAAATAACCAAGTTAAAGATGTTGTGTCAGGAGCTACTTTATTTTCAATCAACAATTCATCAGTTATAAATACTCAAACAAACAATCAAGTATTTAAAATTTCAAACGGGCAAGTATTTGATATTAATACTAAAAAAGTGGTATTTAATATAAATGATGAAGGATTCTTTTCTGTAAAAGATAGTGGAGTAGTGAAGTCTTGGATGCAAGGAAATACATTATACACAATGATAGGCTTAGTTCTGTTAACAATGCTTATTGTTTGGGGACTGCCTAAATTAACAAAGAAAGTTCCAGCTGCATTAACAGCTATTTTAATTGTGACATTAATTTCAATTTTTGGTGGATTGAACTCAATTAATGTAGGTGATTTTATTAGAGATGGAGGAGGAGCAGGATTAAATGGTTTTGATGAAATATCTAGTAAATTAAATATTTTCAGTACTTGGAGTCATCTTCCTTTTAATTTTGATACACTTAAGTTTATTGCTCCGTATGCATTTTTAGCGGCTTCTGTTGGTTTGATAGAAACTTTAATGACGATGAATTTAGTAGATGAATTAACAGATTCTAGAGGTAATGGAAACAAGGAATGTGTTGCACAAGGAGCAGGTAATATATTGAGTGGTTTATTTGGTGGTACCGGAGGATGTGGTATGATTGGACAAACAGTTATTAATATTAATGCAGGTGGTAGAGGAAGATTATCTGGAGCAACAATGGCAGTTACATTATTGATATTTATTTTATTTGCAGATAAGTATATAGAGCAAGTGCCAATTGCTGCGTTAGTAGGAGTAATGTTTATGATGGTTATTGAAACATTTGCTTGGTCTAGTTTCCGAATTATGAAGAAGATACCAAAATCAGATGCTTTTGTTTTAATTATTGTATCTGCGGTTACTGTGTTTTTCGATTTAGCAATTGCAGTATTTGTAGGGGTTATTATTTCAGCATTATCATTCTCTTGGGAGAATGCAAAACGAATTAGAGCGCGTAAACGTATGCGTAAAGATGGTACTAAAGTATATGAAATTTGGGGACCTTTATTTTTTGGAAGCATTACTTCATTCAATGAGAAATTTGACATAAAAAATGATCCTCAAAATGTGGAAATTGATTTTGTAGAGAGTAGAGTATCTGATCATTCTGCTTTAGAGGCATTATTTGTTTTAGTAGAAAAGTATCAGGCAGCTGGTAAAAACATTAGACTAAAACATTTAAATGAAGATTCTAAAGTATTAATGTATAAAGCTAGTGATAAGTTTCATGATGTTATTATTGAAGATGTAGATGATCCTCGTTATCATTTAGCAGAAAATCCTGAAGCTTTTCCAAAATCATTACATGAATATGAGTTTTAAAAATCAGTAAGATTTAAATAAAAAGTCCCAAAATGAAAATTTCATTTTGGGACTTTTTATTTTATAAGCTCGTTAGCAGAGATTATTTTAAAGTAAAACTATTCTTTAAAGCTTTTTAAGAAGCTGGTTACTTCATCTCGATAACTAACTCCAATCGGAATTTCTACGGAGTCAATTTCTATGTTGTTTGTAGAAAAAGCAGTTATTTTTTCAGTGTTTAACAAGTAAGAACGATGTGTTCGAAGAAAGTCTTTGTTCCTTAGCTCATGTTCAATATCACTGATTTTATATTTAGCAACGATACGTTTATCGTTACTTAAATGAATTTTAATGTAATCTTTTAAACTTTCAATGTATAAGATATCGTTTGTAAAAACTTTATGGTGTTTGTTGCCTGATTTTATAAAAATGAATTCATTCACTTGTTTTGGAGGTTCAAAAACAACTGTTTTGTTATTTCTCAATAATTTATCTGTAGCTTTTAAAAAGCGTTCAAAAGTGATGGGCTTTAATAAATAATCTATCACCTCTAAATCGTAACTTTCTGTAGCGTAATCTCTATATGCGGTTGTTAGAATTGTTTTTGGAGGATTTTTTAATGTTTTTAAAAAATCAATACCAGTAAGTTGTGGCATTTTGATGTCTAAAAACAGTACATCTACTGTTTCTGTATTTAATTTTTCAAATGCTTTGATAGCGCTATTACAGGTAGCTACTACTTCTAAAGAATCAATTTTAGCAATATGATTTTCTAAAAGTTTAATAGCCAATGGCTCATCGTCAACAAGTAAACATTTTAAAGGCATTTATTATTTGGTAATAGTTAAGGTTACAGTAAATTCATTCGATGTTTGTTCAATATCTAAATTATAATTATTTTCATAAATCAAGTCTAATTGTTTTCTAATATTCAACAAACCAATTGCTTTTTTATGTTGATTTTGATAATATTTAGAAACTGAATTTTGGATACAAAAAGTCAATTTTTCATCAAAACTTTCTACAGAAATCTCAACACTTGGAGAACCATCATCTTCACCAGCACCATGTTTAAAAGCATTTTCAACTAAAGAAAGCAAAATTAAAGGAGGTACGTTAGTCTCTTCAATAATATTACTGTTTACAGATACTTTTAAACGTTCGTCATATCTTAACTTTTCTAGCTCTATATAATTTTCAATCAGTGTTAATTCATTTTGTAAAGGAACCAATTTACTATCACTCTTATACAAAACTTGGTCTAAAATTTCAGATAGTTTGGCGATAGAGGTAGAGGTTTTTGGTGAATTGTCTATGGATAATGAGTAAATATTGTTAAGTGTATTGAATAAAAAGTGTGGATTTAATTGACCTTTTAAGGTTTTTAATTCTATTTCTGCTTTCTCCTTAGCCAACTTCAGTTTTTTCTCTTTTTCTTTTTCTTCATTTAAAAAAAACTTAACTGCAACAAAAATGAAGCTAGGGAATAGAATATTAGGAATGTATTTTTTTAGTAGCCATGCATAATGTCCAAATATTTCTAATATAGATTCTTGTCGGAAAGGTTGGGTTATAGTTAAAGGTTCTGCAACATATACAATAAGAATTCTACTAACAACAGCTAATAAGTAGATTCCTATAGAAAAAATAAGAATAGCTAATACATATTTTTTTGTTTTTACATACCGAGGTATTAAAAAATAAACGATAAAATATGAGGCTATTATTTTAACAAAGAATCCGCAAGAATTGTAAATCAACTCCTCTTTAATACCAGTGTTATAAGGGTTCTGATCATTTAGTATAATCAAGTCCTGAAAAATAGAAGAAATAAAGAGGATGGCCCAAAAAAGGATGTGTTTGATCACTCTATGTTTTCTAAAAAAGGCTACTGTTTTACTAGTTATTTCCATTAAAACAAATGTAAACTTATTAGTGATATTTAAAGTATGGAATCGACGAATTTAGATTTTTTGATACTAAATTATAATAAATCGTCGACGAATTTTTTAACGTTTTTAAAAGTCTAAAAACGTCGATTAATTCTACTAATTGGTCTACTTCTAAAATTTGACTTTGATCTTCACAACATCTTTGTATCGAACTTAAAACAAAACAATGAAGAGAAACATTTTTTTATTGTTGTTTGTATTTCAAGCAGCAATAGCTTTATCGCAGATACAAGTAAAAGGAAAAATAGTTGAAGAAAGCTCAAATCAGCCTTTAGAATTTGCTACCGTAATTATTATGAAACTAAATTCAGAAGAAATAGTTACGGGTGCTACAACAGATGCTAAAGGAGAATTTTCTTTGAATATAAAACCAAATAGCTATGATTTAAAGATTGAGTTTATAGGTTTTCAATCGTACATTCAAAAAGCAGTTTTATTAAATAAAAGCACAACATTACCTATAATAAAACTAAAAGAGAGTACAGAAAAACTAGATGATGTTGAAATTGTAGCAGAAAAATCTACTACAGAGTATAAGTTAGATAAGCGAGTTTTTAATGTTGGTAAAGATATTTTATCAAAAAGCGGCTCAGCTACCGATATTTTAAGTAATGTACCATCTGTAAATGTTGATATAGAAGGAGGTGTGAGTTTGCGAGGTAATACAAATGTTAGAATTTTAATTAATGGAAAACCATCAGTACTAACAAATAATAATGGATTGGATCAAATACCAGCAGAAACGATTGAAAAAATAGAGGTGATTACCAATCCGTCCGCTAAATATGATGCTGATGGTACAGCAGGAATTTTAAATATTATTTTGAAGAAGAATAAGATTGGAGGTTTTAGCAGTAGTTTACAACTTACAACAGGTCATAGAGCGAATCACGGAGTTAATTATAATGCGAATTTTAAAACAGAAAAATTTAATTTATTTTCAAATGTTAGGTATCAACATTTAAAGTTTTTAGGGGATGGGAGTTTATTCAGAACAAATTATCAGAATAATGTAGAGAGTTCTTTCTTAGACCAAACGATTATTCGTGAAAGAGATAGAAAAGTATTCAATCTATACGTTGGTAGCGATTATTATTTCAACGATTCAAATACAACAACTTTTAGTTATTTCTTCAGAAAAAACACAAATGATAATAATGTAAATTATCAATTTAACTTTTTAGATGCCTTTAAAAATATAGATGATGTTGTAACAGCTGTTGAGACTTACAGGGAGCCACAAACAGCCAATAGAATAGAACTGAATCATGTTAAAACGTTTGAAAAGAAAGGACAAAAGTTGACTTTAGATTTTCAGTATGACTTTTGGAATGATGATGAGAATGAATTTGTTGAAGAGAACAGAGGTGGTGGCATAAGCACATTAAAAAGTAGAGATATTGAGAGCAGTAAAGATTTTTTATTTCAAACTGATTTTAAATTACCTGTTACAGAAAAAACACATTTAGAAATTGGATTAAAGGGAGAAGTAAGGAATATTGATAGTGATTATAAAGTGTGGGACAATAATGTGTTAATCGATAGTTTAGATAACTTATTAAAATATAAAGAGCGCATTTACGGGGCGTATTTACAATATGGAAATAGAAAGAATAAACTACAATATTTAATTGGTTTACGTGCAGAACATTCAAATACAGGGAGTACAGATAGGAAAGATCAGTTTAAAACGGATAAAAGCTATACCAATTTATTTCCAACTGTTCATTTAACGTATAATTTCAATCAAAAAACGAATATGCAAGTTAGTTATAGTAGGCGTATTCGCAGACCAAGATTTTGGCAGTTGAATCCATTTGGAGGTATAGCAGACAGGCGTAATATTCGTATAGGAAATCCTGATTTGAATCCGATGTTTACAAATTCATTTGAAGCTGGTTTTTTAAAACGTTGGAAAAAAGTTACGCTAAATCCATCTGTTTACTATCAAAGAACAGTACAATTGTTTGAAACTCAAATTACCTCAAATGGAGCAGGAGCGATAATATCAAAGCCTATAAATTCTGGAGAAGAAGATCGTTTTGGAGCAGAATTAGCGATTCAGTATTCGCCTTTTAAATGGTGGCGTTTATCTAATGAATTTAATTATTACACTTTTAGTCAACAAGGAATTTATAATGTGAAAGATAATGCTTGGTATACTCGAGTGAATTCTAATGTGAGGTTTCCAAAGTTTAATTTTCAAATGAGTTTTGTTTATCAAGGAGAACGTAACAGTGGTCAAACATTAACCAGTGCAATTTACAGAGCAGATTTTGGTTTAAATAAAGATTTATTTATGGAAAGAGCATCTTTGACATTCAATGTTAGAAATATTTTTGATTCTTTAGTTCAGGAACAATTAGTTACAGGTGAAGATTATAATGTTGTAAGCAATCAAAAATATAGTGGAAGAAGATTAAGTATCACATTTGCATACCGTTTTAATAGAAGTAAAAAAGATAGAGATCGTTTGCCTAATTAACAAAAAAAGTATGTTGTATACTTTTTTGTTGATTGATTTTTAATATGTTGCAAATTATGTGTATACTCATGTATACCAGTTAAAGAATTTAAATTTAACAAACCTGTCACTTTTTGTTACTGAACTTATTGTGATTGAAATATATACGTTTTGTAATTTTGGATCAGAGATATTAGCTGTTAAGATAGTTACCCTTATTTATTATATAATCCCTTGAATAATTAATTATCTGACAATTTTACCAGTTAAAAACCAGCATATGGGGGTATGCTGGTTTTTTCTTTTATATAATCTTATGTTGAATCTAATGCATGTTTTCTCAGTTAGATTGACAATAAGATCAAAATTTAATTAGAATGTTATAACTGATTTCTGAACTTTTTTATCAGTATTTAATGTTTTTTAGAAGTTGTCACTTTTTGTTACTGTATATATTGTTACAGAGGTGTTTGTGTTTTGTAATTTTGAACCAGAGATATTAACTGTTAGAATAATTACCCTTATTTATAATAATCCCTTAAATAATTAATTATTTGACAAATTACCAGTTTAAAAGCCAGCGTATGAGGGTATGCTGGCTTTACTTTTGTATATACTTCATGTTGTTGTTACTCTACACATAAATATTTTATCATTAATTTTTTAGTTAAACAATAAACTTGCAATCTATTAGGTTGTTTTCAAAAGTCTTTCACGTCTGTTTTTAGGTACATTTTATAAAATTTTTAACCCTGTCACTTTTTGTTACTGTATACATTGTTATTGAGGTATTTATGTTTTGTACTTTTGAACCAGAGATATTAACTGTTGAGATAGTTACCCTTATTTATAATAATCCCTTAAATAATTAATTATCTGACAAATTACCAGTTTAAAAGCCAGCGTATGGGGGTACGCTGGCTTTACTTTTGCTGTATGGTTTATGGTGTAATTTCTTTCACACAAACCAAAAGATAACCTACAGTTGGAATTTTAAGAGTTATTAATATTTTTTATCCAGTGTTTTTTCTCTTTTCCTTAGTTTTTAAAGGAGTGTCACCTTTTGTCACTGCTATTTTTGCAATAGAGGTGTTTATGTTTTGTACTTTTGAATCAGAGATATTAACTGTTGAGATAGTTACCCTTATTTATAATAATCCCTTAAATAATTAATTATCTGACAAATTACCAGTTTAAAAGCCAGCGTATGGGGGTATGCTGGCTTTACTTTTGCATATAATCAAAATCATTTTTCTTATTGTTAAATAACAGATGAAATAAAAATAAGAAGTTGTTTTTAATTTCAATTTTGCATCTATTGTTTCAAGAATATGTGTTTATTTTATAGTGAAAATCTTAAGCCTGATGTTTATTAGGTGATTATATGGTTTTTAGTTGTTAATTGTTTGTTTTGTAGGGTTTTAAGGGTTTGTCACTTTTTGTCACCGTCATTTTTAGGTAGTAAATGTATTTGTTTTGTACTTTTGGATTGAACGATGATAACTGATAAGATAATTACCCTTATTTTTTATAATCCCTTAAATAAATAATTGTCTTATAAATTTTATCAGTTTTAGATGCCAGTATCTGGGGGGGTACTGGCTTTCTGTTTTTATATTGTTAGTTTACTGAATCTTTTTGTAAATATGACCATCAAATTTTAAAGTACTTTTGATTAAATTCACTTCATTTTCTCTAATACACTTACCATTTTTGTCAATATTATTTGTTATGCTAGTAAATTTATTTTTTGCTAAAATATCGTAGTAACCATTTGTTTTGTTAGAAGTCATAATGAAAATTTTTTCAGATTTCAAAAACTCACCATAGCAAGAAGCATCTCCTTCACCAGAATATTCCATCATAGTATGGTTGTCTAAAACTTTATTTAGAACATTTGTTTTTTTTATGAAAAGAGACATTGATTCTCGGCTGTAAGGATTAGGTTTTGATTGATTGTAAAAATAAACTCGAACTCCAAAAGCTCTGGTGTTTTTACCAACCATGTAGGGCGCAGTATCTATTTTTATTTCAGCAAGCATAACAGCATCAGAAATCCAGTCATTATCCTCAGCACTTTCATAATATTTATGAATAATTTTATTAGTTTTTGTATCAACAACTAAAACATGGCTATGAAATTCATAGTAACCATTTTCTTCTTCTGCTATTTCAGGAATAACAACTATTGTTTCATTTTTATTATTTGGAAAAGGTTTGGTAACTATTAAACTTAATTCGCATTGTTTTTTTGTAAGTTTAAGTTGTTTTAGAATGGTGTTTAATTCAATATTGTTTTGAGTAAAACCCCAAAGGCTTAAAAATAAAGAAAGAATGAAAGTTATTTTTAAAATAATTTTATTCACAGTCTTTAGTGTTTCCATTTTCATCCCAACAATTTTCATCGATTAATGTATTTAATTCCCAATTTTGTTTTTTTCTTAAAGCACCATTTTCATAGTACAATTCCCATTTACCATGTTTCATGTCTAGGTTAAAGCTTCCTTCAGCACTCATAATGCCATTTTCAGCATTGTAAACTTTCCAAACACCATCTCTTTTATCGTTTAACATAAAACCTTCTCCTGCAAGATATTCGTTTTCATGATACCATTTCATATGTCCGTTAGCTTTGCCGTTAGCATAAGTGCCTTCGGTAGCTAATTGACCATTATCCCACCATTCTTTCTTAATTTCTTTAGATGAATGTATAATGCTCTTATTTTTCTCTGTTTTTGTTGAAGTTTTACAACTTAAAAGCAAAATAAAAGTGATGATAACAAAAAAGTATAATTTCATTACAAATCTGATTATGAGTCTCACATCACAAATTACAAATAATATTCTTATGCAATACTTGTTAATGGATAAATGATAGAACTCAACTTTTATTTGTATAAAGTTGGTTTACATTAATGAATGTTTAAAAAAGTTTATAAACAGGCAGTCTTAAATGTGCTTTTTCGTAGTGCGGAGTTTGTTTATAAATCCAATCTAATTGCATTCTAGTACTTTTTGCAAAACTACTGTCAGTTTTTATTTTAGTTTCAAAATCAGCTTTGATTAGAGGATTTTTTTGTAGAAATTCTTCAGCGATATCTTCAAAAACATAACTGGAAAAACCTTCTTTTCTTTGTAAAATAGTATCGAAAAAGTTCCAGTTAAAAAAACTATCTACAGCTTCTGCTTCTAAAGTTTCTAATAAGTAGCGTATTCCTTCTTGATTTGTCGGAATAAAAATATCGCCTTCACTAAATTTAATTTTTTCTATTGAAACATTAACTTCAGTATTATAATGTAAATAATGACCTTCAAATGGAGAATTAACAGTTTTAAAGTCTTTTATGTGATTAACTGTTACTTCTATTACACTGTCTTTGCTAAGTGCTTTAAAATTAATGTGATTCGTTTTTAAACGCTCTATTACTTTATACCAACCTTTAGGGATTATATATGCTTTAGGAATATTTATAGTTTTAGTTGTTTTGAAGTTATTGTAATAGTTTACTTCTTGTTCATAAGGTTTATTTTTATCATAAAATAATCTTTTTCCATTAGTAACTTTACTGTCAATATATTCACCTACATATCCTTTAAAATTGAATTTTGAGGGATTTTCTTTGTCATTTTTATACTGAATAGGATATACTTTTTTGGCTAAAATATCACTAACGGCATTTTTGCGAAGTTCTTTTATTTTAGCGCTGTTTGTTTCAGTGAAGTCAAACATAGATACCATTAAATCATAAGTTTGCTCAACTCTAATTTTATAAGGTTTTAACATGTGAGTTTCTACCATCATACCAAAAGTATTGAATAGCGTAGTGTACCCTGTAGAATATCTTGGACTGTCCATAAATTGTGACCATCCTTTGTCAGGCGTTGTTCCCCAAACATTCACATAGGGAGTAATAGGTACTCCTTTTTCTTCTAAAGACTTTTCTAAATATGGGCGCATTTCATCTTCTAAAAATGCACCTAATTTTCCGCCTAATTTATTGTGTTGTGTAAATAAATGAGTGATGGCATACTGATAATCTGCACCATTACTAACATGATTGTCTATAAAAACATCCGGATTGACAGTGTGAAAAATATCAGCGAAAACTTGTGTATTTTTAGTGTCTTGCTTTACAAAATCTCTATTCAAATCAAAATTACGAGAATTACCTCTAAAACCATATTCTTTAGGACCATTTTGATTCGCTCTTGTATGCGAATTTCTATTTAAAGAACCTCCAATATTGTATACAGGAATTATGCAAACAATCGTGTTTTTATAGATTTTTTTTAAAGAATCATTCTGAACAATATCTCTTAATAACAGCATAGAAGCGTCAATACCATCAGATTCTCCGGGATGAATTCCGTTATTAATTAAAATCCTATTTTTTGAAGATGTATGAATCTTATTTTTAGCAATTTTACCATCACTATTAAACACCGCTAAATGTAGAGGTTTTCCACTATCAGTTTTTCCAAATTCAAATAGAGAAATTTCAGAATAGTTTTTTGCTAGTTTATCATAAAAAGAAATTACTTCGTCATAGGTTGGCGTTTCCATTCCTTTTGAAGTTTCAAAAAGAGTAGTGAAGTCTTCTTTTGATGTTTCTTTACTGCTTTTATTACAAGAAATAAAGAAAGTCAATAGCAAAATAAAAAGTAAGTTTCTCATTTGGATAAAGATGATGGTAATTAGTATGTAATAATACTTAAATAAGTAATGATTTACAGCTTTTAAATTCTCACAGAATTAGGAACTAATCCAGTATAATCTCCATTATTTCTAATAACATCACGAACAATAGAAGAAGAAATATAACTTTTCCCAGATGACGTTAATAAGAATACTGTTTCTATTTCAGATAATTTTCTATTTGTGTGTGCAATAGCCTTTTCAAATTCAAAATCAGCTGGATTTCTTAAACCTCTTAAAATAAATTGAGCATCAATTTCTTTACAAAAGTTTACAGTTAAACCTTCATAAGTAACAACTTTAATTTTTGGTTCATCTTTAAAAGCTTCCTCAATAAATTGCTTACGCTTTTCTAGCGGAAACATATATTTTTTATCAGAATTTACACCAATGGCAATTACAAGTTCATCAAAAAGAGTAACACCTCTATGAATAATGTCATAATGCCCTAACGTTATAGGATCAAATGATCCTGGAAAAATAGCTCTTTTCATAATTTGTTCTGTTTATGTTTTCTTGTTTAATCTTGTAGAAAAAAAGATTAAAAATATTTGTTTTTCAGTTTTTTATAAAAATTATATCAATGCTTCAGTAATTGCGTTATCAAAAAGTGCAGTTAAGCTAATTCCTGCTTCACTGGCTTGTTGAGGTAAAATACTTTCTTCTGTTAGTCCTGGAACAGTATTCATTTCTAAGAAATGAGGAATATCGTTAACTAAAATATATTCCGACCTAGAAAAACCTGACATATTTAAAACAGTATACACTTTTTTTGCAATTGCTCTTACTTTTTCCTCCTGTTTTTTATTAATTCTGGCAGGAGTTATTTCTTGAGATTTACCTTCGTATTTAGCTTCGTAATCAAAAAAGTCATTTTCACTTACTATTTCTGTAATAGGTAATACGATTGTTTCTTTTTGGTAATTTATAACACCAACAGAAACTTCAGTTCCATCTAAAAAACTTTCAATAAGTATTTCACTATCTTCTTTGTATGCTTTTTCTAAAGCTGCTGGGAATTCACTTTTAGTATGCACTTTTGAAATTCCAAAACTAGATCCAGCATTATTTGGTTTTACAAAACAAGGTAATCCAACATTATCGATAATCGAATCAATATCAATATTATTTCCTTTATTTAAATAAACAGATTTGGCGGTTGGAATGTCATACTTTTTTAAAATACTAAGTGTATCTCTTTTGTTAAAAGTAAGTGCCATTTGATAAAAAGGAGCTGAAGTATGTTTAATATTCAGTAAATCAAAGTAAGCTAAAATAGCTCCATTTTCACCAGGTGCACCATGAATAGCATTAAAAACACAATCAAAAGAGATCTTTTGCTTGTTTACTTCAATGGAAAAGTCATGTTTATTTACAGGTAATTTATCATCAGAATCATTTACATAAAACCATCCTTCTTTTAAAATATGAATTCTAAAAGGATTGTATTTTTCTCTATCTAAATGTTTGTAAACAACATTTCCACTTTTAATTGAAATAGCTACTTCAGATGAGTAACCGCCCATAATAATGGCAATATTTTTTTTCATGGTTGACTTTTATACTACAAACTTACCAAAAAAGTATTTTAAAATTTAATCTTTTAAAAGGATCAAATGGCATTAATATGAATTTTAGTGTACATTTGTTACGTTTTACAAAAAATCGACAATGAAAATATTCCAATTTTTAAAGAGCAAGACATTTTTAAAACAAATAATAATTGCTGTTATAGGCTTTGTATTAGCTATCTTTTTATTGAGGTGGTGGTTAGGTTATACTACAAATCATAACCAAAAAATACAGGTGCCAGATTTACAAAAAATGAGTTTAGAAAAAGTAGCAGATCAATTAAACGAACTAAATTTAGATTTTATAGTAATTGATAGTGCTAGTTACAATCCTGATTACCCAAAGAAATCTGTAATAGAACAAAATCCGGAGGCAGGAGATTTTGTAAAAGAAAAGCGTAAGATTTATTTAACATTAAATCCTTCTAAATATAGAGATGTAGTAATTCCAGACTTAAATGGAAAAACTAAACGTCAAGCAATAACACACCTTAGATCAATAGGTTTTTTAGTTGGAGAAAACTTTACATATGTTCCAGATATAGGTAAAGATGTAGTTAGAGGATTAAAATACAAAGGAAAACAAGTAGGTTTAGGAGATAAACTACCAAAAAAATCAGTTATAAACTTAATTTTAGGTGACGGATCTAGAAACTAATTAAGAATTATAATTTGTAATTCTTTAATACAGAAAAAGTAAAAAAAATACTTTTGATTACTGATTACTGATTACTGATTACTGATTACTGATTACTGATTACTGATTACTGATTACTGATAATTGAAAACAACAACATGCAGGAGACGAATGATATAAATGAAAGCTCAGATTTGTACGAACACTACAGGTTTGAAGCAAACGATGGTCAGGTACCTTTACGAGTAGATAAGTTTTTAATGAATTTTATCGAAAATGCTACCCGAAATAAAATTCAACAAGCAGCTAAAGCTGGAAATATTTTGGTAAATGACTTTGCCGTAAAATCTAACTATAAAGTTAAGCCAAAAGATGTTGTTAGAGTTGTCTTATCGTATCCACCTCATGAAAATTTATTAGTAGCTGAAGATATTCCGATTAACATTGTTTATGAAGATGATGATGTAATTGTAGTGAACAAAGAACCAGGAATGGTAGTACATCCAGGTCACGGAAATTATTCTGGTACTTTAGTAAACGGATTGATACATCATATAGAAAACTTGCCAACAAATAGTAACGAAAGACCAGGTTTAGTTCATCGTATTGATAAAGATACAAGTGGTTTATTAGTAGTAGCTAAAACTGAGTATGCTATGGCGCATTTATCAAAACAATTTTTTGATAAAACTACAGAGCGTTTATACTATGCTTTAGTTTGGGGTAATGTAGAAGAAGATTCAGGAACTATTGAAGGTCATATTGGTAGAAGTTTAAAAAATAGACTACAAATGACTGTTTTTCCTGATGGAGAATTCGGTAAAGAAGCTGTTACTCATTATAAAGTGGTAGAACGTTTTACATATGTAACATTAGTGCAATGTAAATTAGAAACAGGACGAACGCATCAAATACGTGCACACTTCAAGTATATAGGTCATACTCTTTTTAATGACGAACGCTATGGTGGAGATCTAATATTAAAAGGAACAACTTTTACTAAATACAAACAGTTTGTTGAAAATTGCTTTAAAGTATTACCTAGACAGGCTTTACATGCAAAAACATTAGGATTTGTTCATCCAACCACTGGAGAATTCATGCAATTCAATTCTGATATACCAAAAGATATTGAAGATTGTCTTGAAAAGTGGAGGCGTTATGCCGTGAACTCTTTGGAAAATGATTAATTAATAAAGTGGTTGATGCTTTAAGTATTGGTTATTAGATGGTTTTCTTTTTTGAGAGATAGCTGTAAAAATTAACTAATTTGCTTGTTAGTGTTAAAAAAATATTGTTTATTGTAAAAAAAGTATTAGTTTAGCCGTTCCTAAATTAATTAATTTTGGACAGAATTTAAAAGTTCTATATACATAGGTTAATAATTTTCAATAAGTTATTACAGTGAAAGAAAAACTATAACATTATTTGCTATTAATATATTTAGGTAAATCCCTACTTCCTAAATACATTAAATTATAGGTGTCATATTACATTATAAATCAATTGACACTTTTTAAAACTACCCCCAAAATTTATAATATCTCTGTATTCTGGTGATTTTTGTTTCAAACAAAAATGATTAGAGTAATAAATTTGTTTGTAATTATTTACAAGCATTGAAGTTAGTTTTTCTTTTTGTTGAAAAAAACATTGAATGATTTATACCAATTGTAAAGAATTTGAGTTTTACATATAATCCCAAAAAAATCCCTTAAAATGGATAAAAAATTATTTGTAGTAATTGCTGCATTTTTTTTAAGTTTTAGTGCTGTTTATGCTCAGGACCAATTACCTCTTGAAGAGATTAGGAAGCATGCTTTAGAAGAAACTTCAGCTATAAGAGCGTCAAAGGTATCAGAGGTAGAATTTAAACAAGTACTCCCTGGTACTGATGGTATTACTTTAAAAGGTAATATGACTTTCATAGCCAATAGTATTACCAATAGACGAATTGGAACAGATGTTACTACTGCTAACATTCCTTTTAATAATGCGGGAAACAACAATAGTTATAATATTGAATATATAGACATAGATGATGACTTGGGGTTGTCAGGAAATGGATCTACATTTTCATCATCAGGTTCAAAATTAACCTTGCCAGGTTGTTCTGAGGTTGTTTGGGCTGGTTTATATTGGGCGGGGATTTATCCACGTGTCAATGCTACTAGTGGTGTAATTCCTACAGACCCTGTAGATGAAATAAAATTTAGACTACCTGGTCAAGATTATAAGGATATCAAAGGAGATATCATCGCTAGAACAGATATAGTCAATAGAAGACCTTATGCTTGTTTTAAAGAAATGACAAACGAGGTTAAGGCACTTTCCAATCCAAATGGAGATTATTACGCAGCTAATATTAAAGCTACAGTTGGAGGAGCTTGTTGTGGTGGGACAGCAGCAGGTTGGACAATGGTAGTTATTTATAGAAATCAAACAGAATCAAGTAAACACTTTAGTGTTTTTAATGGTTTTTCTTCAATACAAAGAGGAGATGCGCCAGTGACAATTGAATATAAGGGATTTAAAACGGTACCTGTAGGACCAGATCCTGCAAACCCAGCTCCTGTAAGGGCTAATATGATTGTTAGTACTTTAGAGGGAGATTTAAATTTAGAAAGAGATAGATTTGAAATAGAAGACACAGCGGGTGTTTTTCAACCTCAATCAAATAGTTTAAATCCAGCTACAAACTTTTTTAATTCATCAATAACATTAAATAATGCGCCTTTAACTGATAGATTTCCTGCCAGTTCAAATACATTAGGATTTGATGCTGATTTGTTTGAAATCAGCAATATTGATAATAAGGTTATAGATAATAATCAGACTTCAGCTAAAATACGTTTTGTTACAGATAGTGATTCTTATTGGACATTTTTAAATGCGCTTGCAATTGAGGTGATTGAACCAGATATTCAGTTGGTAAAATCTATAGATGATGGAATCAAAGGGAATGATATATCAGGAACACCTGTAGGTTTAGGTAGTGATTTATGGTATAATGTAAGTTTCCAAAATAAAGGAACAGATGATGCAATCAACACAATTATCACAGATAAATTACCTAAGAATGTAGATTTAATTCCAGGAGATGTTACTTTACCAACAGGAGTTACATTATTAAGCTATGCACCACCAACTGCACCTGAATTTAGAGGAGAGTTGAAATTTAGTGTTGATAATAGTTTGGTAAAAGAAGGAGGAGCTTTACATGATATTCGTTTTCATGTTAGAGTTGTTTCTGACTGTAGTCAGTTAAGAGATGTTTGTTCTAATGTAATAGAGAATCAGGCTTTTGCAGCATACAAAGGGTTACGAGGAGGTATAACAATTGATAATGCACCAAGTGTCTCTGGTATAGATGCTTGTGATTTTGGAATTGCGGGTTCTTCTAATTTTTTAATAGATACAAGTGGGTGTGCTTTTGAAACAGATATTGAGTTTTGTGGAGCTTCTGTTGAGTTAGCAGCCGGTTTAGGTTTTGCGTCTTATACATGGAAAGATAGTACAGGTGCAGTAATTGGAAATACTCAAAAAATTACAGTTAGTAGTACTGGAAGATATACAGTAGAAAAAACAAATCCACCAGGAGTTTTTGCAGCCTGTGTTGCAGCTGATGAGGTATTTAACGTTATTCCAGTTGGAGCGGGAGTGAATCCATTAATACCATTTGAAGATAGTCACGAAATATGTTCTTCAGACGGGGTAACAAGAACTTCTGAAATATTTTTATGTGGAAGTGGAGATTCAATAGATATTGCAACAGGAGTAAGTGCACCTACAGTAGTAAGATGGCAACAATTAAAAGCTTCATGTGTACCAGACCCATTATCAGATTGTCCAATTTTTAATGATTCATGTTGGGAAGATGTAGCAGTAAGTCCTAATGCTACTACAAGACCTTTTTCTGACGAAGGTAGATATAGATTATTATTAGAAACACCATCTTCAGGTGGAGGTATTTGTCCTAAAACCTATTATTTCAGAATATTAAAGCCTTCGATAAGCCCTACTTTTAGTAAAAAAGATATTGTATGTAATACACCAGGAAACATCACAGTTAATGGAGTACCAGTTGATTATCAGTATGCGTATGTTGTTGCTGGTTCACCTACACCAGGAGCTTCATCTTACACTACTTCTAATGTTTTCAATACAGGTATCATAGCAAATAATTATGACGTTTACGTAAAGAATGATGCTACAGGTTGTGTTTTTGGACCTCAAAAAATATCAATTAGTAAGATAGATTTAGATGTAGATGTAAAATTAACAGATCCTAATTGTTTTGATGATAAAGGTAAAATAAGATTAGAAGTTACTACTTCGTTACCAAGTACTACTTTGTATAAATACGAGATTTTTGAAGGAACTTCAGTTGTGGCTACAGCTACTACAACTGATAGATCTGTTGAATTTGATGTAGCGTCATCAAATACTTATACAGCAAGTGTTACAACGACAGATTGTTCTTTTACGAGTCCAAACATTACTTTTACAATTCCAGATGAATTAAAGTTTACTGCAACTGCTATAAAAGATATTGATTGTACAGATGCTCAAATTAAGTTAGTAGCAAGTGGAGGAACAGTAGGAGGAACAGGTTATCGTTATGCAGTTTGGACATACACACCTGCAGCTACGGCAACTGCTCCAGTAGTTTTAAGTACAGATCCTAAAACATATTTTTTAAATACAGATTTTACGGTTTCAGCTGGAGCAGAGGGAGTTTATGAATTTGTAGTTGTAGACAACAATAACTGTAGAAAAATATCAAATCCTGTAACTGTAAATTTAGAAGAGCCTTTAAGATTTGATGCTGTTGTAACAAATCCAACTTGTTCAGGTGGAAAAGATGGCTCAATAACAGTAAATGCTATAACACCTCCTGACTTATCTGGGTATACACTTGAGTATAGTATCAACGGAGGCGCTTTTGGACCCTCAAATATTTTCTCAGGGTTAGAGGAAATTGCTGGAGGATATACCATCGATATTAGAGCTACAAAAGGAGGCTTTTCATGTAGTTATTCAATAAAAGATATAAAAGTTACATCACCAGATCCTTTAAATGGAGGTAATGCTTCTACAACAAATCCTACTTGTAATACTACAGGAGGAACAAATCTTGGAAGCATAATATTTACAGCTCCTACATCAGGAGGAACAGGAGTATATGAATATTTTTACAAAACAGCAGGAAGTACAACACCATTTATAATGTTGCCTGCAGGTACTTTACAAGTAGAATTATCAAGTGGTGACTATGATGTTAAGATAGAGGATACAAATAATTGTTTAGGATTTACAGATACTGTTACAATTGATCCATTACCAACTACACCAGTATTAACACCATTAGTAGATTATAACTGTGATGGATCTGGAAATATTAGTGTTGGAACAGCACCAACTGGTATATATACTTATGAATTATCTAATGCAACAGGAGTTGTTGCTACTAATAATTCAGGAAACTTCAGTAATCAACCAGTAGGAAGGTATACTATAGAAGTGGCTTACGGATCATCTTGTACCACTGATGTTTCTGTAGAAGTATTAGCTAATAAGGAGTTTGTAGCTTCAGCAAACGGATCAATTTTATCATGTAATGGAGGAAGTGACGGAAGTGTTGAAATTATAGCAACTAATTTTGGTACTTCATTTGATTACAATATAAACGGTACGGGTTGGGTTATTGGAAATGCAACAACCAATACAACAAGTCCTTTAACAGTAACACCAACAGGAGTTGGTAGTTTAGGTTTTGGTAATCATACAATTCAAATCAGACCAACAGGTGCAACAATAACTTCATGTATTATAACTAAAACTTTTTCAGTGACACAACCAGAGGTAGTAGTTGTTGAAAAAGTAGAACAAACAAAATTAGTTACTTGTGTGCCTAATACAGGAGCTACACTTGTACCTTCAGCTAAAGGAGGTAATGGACCAGTTTATTCATTTGAGTTATTCAATAGTACTGGAGGATCATTAGGAACAACAACAACTGAGTTTACAAATGTACCAGCAGATACTTATACAATTGTAGCAACTGATGGTTCTACAGTGTGTACTTCTGTTCCATTTCCGGTAACAGTAATTGATAAAGATGATGTTGATTTTACAGCTGAGCCAGAATGTTTTGATGGAGCAGATGGAGTTATTAATGTAAATGTATTAGATGGAAACGGTAACTATCAATTTAGATTAGATACGAATCCATGGCAGAGTCCAGCAACAGGAACACCAAATGATTTTACTTTTACTGGCTTAGCAGCGAATGTAAATTATAATATTACGGTTAAAGATCAAAAAGGGTGTGAAAAAACAATTCCAGTAACAATTAATCCAGAGTTAACAGCAACAGCTGATCATAAAGATGTAAACTGTAATACAACTTCAGGAGAAATAAGTATTACTCCAAATGGAGGTTCTGGTACAGGTTATGAATTTTCGGTAGTAACTGATGGAAGTCCTGCAGGAACTTTCTCAACAACTAACCCTGTTACTACAGGTTTACCAGTAGGTACTTATGATGTTTATGTAAGAGACGATAAAAACTGTCAGTATATAATTCAAGATGTAATAATCGGTACAGTTACAGATCCATCAATGGTAGTAACTGGAAGTGATCCAACATGTTTTGGAGGTACAGGAACGGTAACAGTGAAGTTAAGTGATGGAGCTATTCCTTACACTGTAAATATTACGAATCCTAGCGGAACAGTAAATCAAACACAGTCAACAAATACTGACGAAGTTAATTTCTTTGCATTGCCATTGAATGAAACTTATACAGTGCGTTTGACAGACGTTAATGGATGTCCAAATCCTGCAATTACAAGAACTATAACTTTAGTAGAGTTACCAGAGATAGATGCTGCAATTAGTAGTCTTTTACCAACAGATTGTAAACCATATGTTGGTAACGAAGATGATTTTGGATTCAAATATGATTTACCAGCAGCACTTTCGTCACTTTCTTTACCTTATGTAGTACAAGTAAGAGACGAAGCAGGAACTTGGTTTGATGATGATTCAGTTAATGAATTTACAAGAATTCCTCCAGAAACTACTTTAAGTCCTGCGGTACGTATAATAAATAGAGATCCAGTGACTGGAGTAGAAACTGAGGTTTGTATTAAGGTGTTGGATGATTTTAAAACATCTTTCAATTTAAATAGTTTAGTAAGATTCATTTCTTTTGATGGAACTAGATGTGAGAATGGAATGACAGTGAGAGTAGGAGGCTCAGGAGGATCTGGTAACTACGGATTTGCCATTGATGCTGTACCAGCAACTGTTGCAGGTTGGACTGTTACAGGATTTGATTTTATAGATTACCTGAACTTAATTCCTGGTAGCACGCATATTTTCTATGTCAGAGATATGGTAAGTGGATGTATTGAGCAACAAGAAGGAACTTTTAATCCAACTATAGCTACGGATAACATTCCAATAACACCTACAGTAATTTCTGACAGTTGTGGAACAGCGGATGGAGAAATAGAGTTTTTAGTTGATAACTCTAGTGCTAATGTAACAGGAGGAACTGCTAGTTGGTATATATACGATGCAACTAAGCCGTTAACCACTCCTTTAGCAACAGGAGCAGAAGAATCTGGTCTTGTACCAACAAGTACTACATTTACTATTACTAGTTCAGTGGCTTTATCAGCAGGGACTTATTATTTAATATTAGAAGAACCAGGAGGAACTCCAACATGTAGATGGTCAAGTGAAGATGTTGAGATAAAAGATGGAACTCCTATAGAAGCTGATCTTAAAAAAGTGAGAGATATAACATGTACAGTTGATGGTGTTATTAGTATTGATAATATTCGTGGAGGTATTGCAGGATATTCTTTTGTATCTAATGTATATGAAACAGGTGATATTACGAATGTAGTTCCAACAGCAGATTATAGTTTAACAGGTAATGTGGTTACTTTACCATATTCAGCGGTGCCAGTTGGAGTTACTTCATTAACTGTAGATGTTACAATTACTGATAGTAAATCTTGTAATGAAACATTTAGTCAAGTAATATCTGTAAGTACTTTACCAGTTTTAACAGCAACACCAAATAGTTGTGGAGCTAATAAAACAATAGAAGTTTCGGCAACAGGAGGAAAAGCTCCATATCAATATTCTGTAAATGGAGGTACATTTAGTGCGTCTACAAGCACTGCTTTTTTAATTGAAGGATTACTTCCAGATAGTTATAATGTAACAGTTAAAGACGCAAATGGTTGTACTGATACAATAACAGGGGTTGTAATTCAAAATACATTGGATTTTGAATTAAAATTAACACAGTTGATTGATTGTGTTTCTCCTTTGGCATCAGAAGCTAGTTTTGATATAAATATAATTTCAGGTTCTGGTAGTTATGAGTATGAAATTTCAAGAGATAATTCAGGAACTCCTGTAGTAGTAGTGCCAAGAACTGCATTTGCTTCGCCATTTACTACATCAATTCCTGATACTTATACTGTAACAATATATGATTTAGCAGAAACACCAAATTGTTCGGTAACAAAAACAATTGAGGTACCAGCTCCAGTATTTCCTAATTTTACAGCTATTGGAGTAGACGCAGTCTGTGATGGAAATGATAATGGAACAATTAAAATTACGCCATTATCGGGGGTAGATCCAGTAGTATACACAGCTACTAATATTGCAGGAACAGTATCTGGAACTTGGGTTGCTGCTACTAGTTCAATAACAGGATTAGAGGCAGGAACATATACAGTTACAGCAGTCGGAGCGAACTCATGTACTTTTGTATTACCAACAACGGTAACAATTAACGATTTTGATCCAATAAGAGTTCCAAATATTGCTGCAAATGGATTTACTTGTAACACCGGAACAAACTTTGCAAATGATGCTACAATTACATTTAATAGTAATCTTATTACAGGTGGTAGTGGAGCTTATACTATAGATTTATATAAGGTAGATCCTTCAGGAGATATTAAAATAACTTCAGGAGTAAGTGTTGTAAGTGGAGTGTATACATATACAATTTCAGATGAATCTGGAGGGAGTTATTATGTGAGAGTAGTAGATAGTAAAGGTTGTGGGGGAGATTTAAATGTATCAAACACAGAAGTTATAGCTCCTTATGAAAAATTAACAAATATTTCCGCTACACTTAATGAAGCTATAAGTTGTGTAAATGGAGGAGAAGTAATTGATATCACTTTTACATCTACAGTTCCTATAACAGGAGCTACAGTTACTATCAGTAACAGTACAGGTGCTGTTCAAAATATAACAGGAGCAAATAGTGGAGCGGTATTAAATTCTAATCGTTTAGCTCCAGGATTATATACAATAAGTGTTGTACATCCTGTTACAGGTTGTCAGTTAGATACTAGTTATGAGGTGAAAGATTTAATTGATCATTTAATTAATATTAAGCAAACTGCACCTGTAGTATGTGTTGGATCTGATACAGCAGAAGTAAGTATTGTTTTTGATGCAAGTACACCTTATGCTGGGGCATATACTTACACAGTTCATAATGCAGTTTCTGGTTTACCAGTAACACCAGCAATTACAGGAAATGGAGTTTCTGGAAATACACCTCTTACTATTGGAGGATTATCTGCAGGTGAATATTTTGTGCAAGTTGTTATGACTGATTTACCTGAATGTACAAGAAGGACATCAGATATTAAAATTGATGAACCTACGAATGCTCTTGATTTTACTTTAGATACCAATTTAATAAGTTGTGTTAGAAATGATAGTGGAGAAATCAAAATAAACGCCACTGGTGGTTGGGGAGGTTATGAGTATATGTTAGTTAATAATACTACTTCAACTACAGTTCAAAGCTTTAATGGTAATTCAGTAATAAGAGGTCTAACTGCAGGTAATTATACTGTAACAGTTAAAGATGTAAATGGATGTGAAGATACCGATACATTTACTTTATCAGATCCTGCTGCTTTTGTTGCTACCCCAGTAATATTAAGCACTATTCTTTGTGAAGGAGATGAAACAGCTAGTGTTAGATTAGATGTTACTGCTGGAGGACAAGGAACATCACCAGTTTATTATTATACAATTAGAGAAGATATCGCTGGAAGTTTTGAATCAGCAAGGCAATCTTCAAATACATTTAGTAATCTAGGTGCAGGAAACTATATTATTACAGTTTATGACGAGTACAGTTGTTTTGAAACTTATGATGTAGTAATAATTGAACCAACAGAAACAAAAGCTACAGCAACAATTAATAGTGGTATTACTTGTACCAGTCCTAATGCAAATATTGAAATAACAGGAGCTGGTGGAACTGGACCTTATGAATATTTATATAGTGCAGATGGAGGAGCTACTTTAGTTACTTTAACTTTAAATACTTTTGCAGTTCCAGCAGGAAATTATCAAGTATATGTTAGAGATACTGAAAGTTGTTTGTCAGATCCATTTTTAATAACTGTAGAGCCTTTGGAGCCTTTAGTTGTTGATTTAGATACTTCTTTAGGAATTATAACATGTACTGGTAATGCTAATGCTGTTTTATCAGCAAATGTTAGTGGAGGGTTAGGAAATTATAGTTTTGAGCTTTTAGATAGTGCAGGAGCAACTGTGCAAGGTCCTCAAGCAGATAATACTTTTTCAAATATTGCTCCAGGTACTTATAGTATTAAAGTTACTAGTTTAGATTGTGAAGAAACTACCACTAGTTTTGTAGTAGTTGATCCACCATTATTAGAAGCAACCGCAGTCATTGAAAATATTACTTGTAACGGAGCTAATGACGGAAGTGTAACGATTAACACAGTTGGAGGAACAGGTAATTATACATATGAAATAGATTTGCAACCTGGTAGATTCCAAACAGAAAATCAGTTCTTCAACTTACCACCAGGTGATTATGTAGTTACTGTTCAAGATGAAAGAGGTTGTAATGATACTGTTGATGTAAAAATAATTGAGCCAGCATTATTAGAAGCAAGCATAGATATGAGTTCGGTACAAGAGCAATTATGTATTGATGATCCAGCACCTTCTTTCAAAGTAGATGTAATTGGAGGAACTGCACCATATACTTTAGAGTTAAGTGATGGTACAGTGATTACTTTAGGAATCTCAGAAACTAGTTATACGTTTACAGGATTAAATGCAGGGCAATCATATGTGGTTAAGGTTTCAGATAGTCAAAGATGTGAGGCACCAGAATTATTAAGGATATCATTTGATGAAGCTGCAGATTTACAGTTTACACATGAAGTAACTTATGATTGTAATGAAAATGCAATCATTACAGGTACAGTAGCTGATAGATATAAAGATCAAGTAATTTATACCTTATCAGGACCAGAAAGTGGAACTAATGATACAGGTATATTCAATGTATCCTCAGTAGGTTTTTATAGTTTAGAAGTAGAGCTAATAAAAGCTTCAGGTGATCCTGGTTGTATTCAGGTGATAAATGATATTGAAGTAGAAGATATTCAACCATTACAATTCACAGTAGATGATTCTCAAATAAATACATTAATTGTAAATGCTACAGGAGGTATACCTCCATATGAATACAGTATTGATGGTAGTGCTTTTACTTCTAATAATGAATTTATAATCAGTGAAACTAGAGATTATGTAATTGTAGTAAGAGATGATAGAGGATGTAAAGAAACACTTACAGTTCCTGGAGAGTTTATTACTATTGAAGTACCTAATTTATTTACTCCTAATGGAGATGGACAACAAGATTTCTGGTATCCTATAGATGTACAACCTTATCATAACTTGAAAGTTTATATCTATGATAGATATGGAAGGTTCCTAACTGAATTTAGAGGAGTTCAACAAGGTTGGGATGGTACTTATCAACAGAGACCATTACCATCTGGTGATTATTGGTATAGGTTAGAGTTTGAAGAAATAACAGGAGAACGAAAAGAACAAATGGGACACTTTACATTGTACAGATACTAAGAATTAAATTAATAGTTATATTTGTTAGGCATACACAAGAGTGTATAATATAAATCTCCAAATGTTATGTCTAAAAATATTAAAAAAGAAAAATTATTAATTCTATTATTTTGTTTATTATGTACAATTTGTACCTATGGGCAAAGAATACTAAAGCCTGTTTTAGAAACCAGTACAAACTGTAAAACTTTAAGAAATAGAAGTATTGAGTTTACGCTAGAATTTCGAGGGGATTTTCCTGATGATAATGAGTTTATAATGCAATTATCAGATGAATCAGGAGATTTTACATCCCCTACTATTCTAGGTAGGATAAACGATAGAAATGATGATCCTTTTGGTACTGGGGGAGTAGTACGATTTGATATTCCAATTGGAACTAGAGGAGATGATTACCGGTTACGAATAGTATCATCTACCGATACATCAATAGAGAGTCCAGAATCGGATAAATTTGCAGCATATTTTATTGAAGAAGAGGATATGACTTTGGTAACTGAAGATCAAGCACAAGTATTATGTGCTGGTGAAACGGTTACTTTAGCTTTAAAAAATCCAAATGCTGAGTATGAGTATGTTTGGTACAAAGATTTTACAGAGATTCCCGGTGAAGTTCAGTCTTCGTTAGTTATAACAGAACCTGGACAATACCAGGTTTTTGTTAATTATGGAAATTGTAATGGAACAACTCCTGCTATAGCCAACTCATCTCTACGTATTCCTGTAACTAGGGCTACAGCTCCTTCAGGTTTGAGAATTGAAGCTCCTTCTAGCAATATAGTAGAGCTATGTGCAAATGAAAGTTTTGAATTGAAATCGAGTGTAATTGATCAAAGTTATACATATAAATGGTATAAAGACGGATCAGAAATAAGAGGGATAAATAGTGAAACTTATACACCTCCAATAGGAAATCAGTTTGGAGTTTTTCATTTAGAAGTTTTAGTAGGTAATTGTGTAACACGGTCAATGAACGACGTAACTATACGTCAAAGAGCATCTGCAAATTTTGATATTGGTATTGAAGGACCTGCAACCATCGTTAGGCTTCCCAGAGAATCACCAGTATTAAAACTAACTAATGTTCCTAGCAACTCAACCATTACTTGGTTTAATGGAACAAGACAGTTAGACGGTAGTAATGTTACGGAATGGTTAGCTGTAGAAGAAGGTGAGTATAGAGCCGTAGTTGTTGATAATTCTTTTACTTGCCCTGTTTCTGATACATCTCCTATAGTTACAGTTCTTGATGTAGTGTCTATAAATCCGAAAATTCGTCATAAGAATAGTTACAGAGATTGTTCTAATGCGTCAACAGACATAGAGATAGAAGGTATTGAAGTTGGAGCTACAGATGGTAATACATATAATTTATCATTTGAGCAGATAAATCACCCAGATTATATTCGATATAAATGGTTTAAAGAAGGTAGTGAGATAATAGGAGAAACATCTACATTTTTATCTTTAGCTTCATATAATGAAAATGGAACGTATACTTTAGAAGCAAACGCGAGTCCTTCTGTTATTGATAGATCAGAAGATTTAGATACATTACTTACATTAGAAAATGTAGAAATTCTTTCTTCTTCTGTATCAAATACACTATGTCCAGGAGGAGAAATTACTTTTGAAGTAGATTTAACTTCAGGTTTTACCTATAGGTGGTTCAAAAATGAAGAAGAGTTAGTAGTAGCTGATCCGAGTAATTTAAAGGTTGATGAAGTCGGAGTGTATACTTTAAGTTACGAAGGTTTTGGTTGTTTGGTGAGTTTACCAGAAATTGAAGTAAAAGAGTTTGATGAAACAGTGTTACAAGTAACACCATCTTCAACTGCATTGTTAAATCCTGGAGAAACTGTGAGATTTCAAGCTTCGGGAGCAGATTCGTATGAATGGTATAATGAATCAGGAGTTTTACTTTCGTCTACAGATGTATTAGAGGTTGATATTTTAGGTAATTATACTCTGGTTGGTTTTGTAGATTCATGTAGAGTAGAGAAAGAATTGAAAGTAGTGGAGGATGACGGAAAATTAATGATACCTAATATTCTGAGTCCTTTAAATGATGATGGTGTAAATGATACATGGGAATTACCAAATAAGTTTGCTTTTCAAACCGATGTAAATGTTGTTATTTATAATTCTAATGGAAAAGAAGTTTTGAATACAAACGATTATCAGAACGATTGGCCTTTAGAAAATAATTTGAAAGAAGGGATGCTTTTTTATTTTAAAGTTATAAAAAACGAAAATTTAGTAAAAGCAGGAACAATTTCGATTTTACAATAATTATAGAGAAAAGCTAAAATTTTAATGATTTCTGAGAATCGAGTATTTCGTACATATGTAAAGAAAAAAACAAATACGCGATTCTCAGAGATTTTATTTCTTAAATAATATCATTGACTAAACTAAGAATTCTTTCAAATTGTTCTTTTAATCCCATATCAGAGTTGTCAAATTCAACTGCATCCGAAGCTTTAACCAAAGGAGAATCTTCTCGAGTAGAATCTATTCTATCACGTTCTTGAACATTTTCTAAAATTTCTTCATAGTTAACATCGTCACCACGATCAATAAGTTCTTTGTACCTTCTTTTAGCACGCTTATCGGCAGAAGCTGTCATAAATAATTTTAATTCAGCATCAGGAAAAACAACAGTTCCAATATCTCTACCATCCATTACAATTCCTTTATTCTTACCCATTTCTTGTTGTGCAGAAACTAGTTTTTTTCTTACCTCTGAAATAGCCGCTACTTTACTTACCCATTTAGAAACTTCTATAGTGCGTATTTCTTTCTCAACATTAATGTCGTTTAAATACATTTCAGCAAAACCTAAAGAATCGTTATAAACAAAATTCAATTTAATCTTGTCTAAATCATTTATAAGTAGTTCTTTTTTTAAGTCTTCTTGTATTAAATTGTTATTAATAGCATAAAGGGCTACAGCTCTATACATAGCTCCAGTATCTACATAAATATAATTCAAATGCTTCGCAAGTTGCTTTGCTATAGTGCTTTTTCCTGTTGAAGAAAATCCGTCTATAGCTATTGTAATTCCTTTGTTCATTTTAAAAAATTGATAGTACAAATATACTTGTATATCTTCAATTACATTAGTGTATTAAAAAGATAATCTGTGATCTTGTTTTAGTATGAAATATTTTAATACTTAGTTTTATTGTCTAAAGATCTTTCCTTGTTGAGGTCAATAGAGATACCAAAAGTACTCACATCTGAAGCAAAGTGAAATTTAGAATAAGCATAATTAATCTTTATTTTGTTCATTCTTAATCCAAAACCAAAAGAAATACCTCCAAAAGTTCTAACGTTTTGTAACTGAAGTTCACTTCCTCGTCTAAAATTATATCCAACTCTAAGATTAATAGCTCTTTTTGGAAAAAGTTCGGCACCAATAATTACATGTCTAAAAGCATTATTAAGAAATGATATATTCTCTTCTGTAGTGTTCCCGTCTAAATCAGAAGTACTATTTGATGGATTTGGTACACTTACATTCCATTTCTGAAGATTATCTATTGTAAGATATCCTCTAATAGGAACATTTTCTAACATGTAAGAAGCTCCCAAAGCAATTTCAAAAGGTAGTTTTTCAGAAGTTCCATTAAAAGAACTAAGTTGAGTTCCAATGTTTCGTAGTACTAACGAAAAAATATAAGGTTTATGAGGAGTGTAATACATGATACCTAAATCCCCCGCAATTCCTGTAGAAGAAAAAGAAGCAATAGTACTGTAAATAAATTTAAAATTAGCACCTACATGAATATCCGTATTAGGTATTTGATATGCATACCCAACAGAGAGTGCAATATCACTTGCATTAAAAGTTCCAGTTTCTGTTCCATCGGCATCGGCAGCAATTAAAGTACCATAATTTAAGTAGGTTATATTAGAGTGAATCGTTTTAGAGTATCTACTAAAACGATGTGCATAAGAAACTGAACCTATAGAAATATCTGCTAAGTAACCAGTGTAGTTTACTGAAAGTTTTCTATCTATGTCTAAATTAATACTTGCAGGATTCCATTTAGGTTGATCAACATCATCTACTAAAGTGAAAATTTTCCCTCCTAAAGCAGTTTGTCTAGCGTTAGTAGAAGTATTTAAAAAAGAGAAAGCATTCGTTCCTCCAGTTTGGGCTTGTATGATAAAAGGGAAAAATATTAAGAAGTATATGTAAATTTTACGCATATAGTGTACAATAATATGGTAAAATTAACGTAATAATTTGAGTAAAAGTGTTTATAAAATAAAAAAATAAATAAATAAATGCACTTTTTTTTTATAAAATATATATATTTGTTTGTTAAATGTATCTTTTTGATACTTAAAATTTTTATAGTCCCCATCTATTTATGATGTATAAGTATGTTAAAATAGAAAAATTAGTTTTTTTATTACTGTTCTTGTTGTGCGGTGTATATACCCATGGGCAAGACTTTAATGGACCACCAACTTTGGTGACTAATACTAATTGTAAAGAACCAACAAACACTAGTATAGAGTTTGGTTTTAGGTTCAATCTTGCGTTTCCAAACGATAATGAATTTAGAATTGAGTTATCAAATGCTGATGGGGTATTTGATGACCCTGCTGATATGCATCAAGATGTTGGTGCTGTAGCCAGAGTTATTGGAGGAGTTGATACCAATCAAGCTTTTTTCGTTGATGGAGCAAGGTTCGATTTACCAGCAGGTTCTTACAGTCCTAACTACAGAATAAGATTAGTTGCAAGTAATCCAGCAGTAACAAGTGCTCCTTCAGATCCTTTTGAAGCTTATTATATTGTTCCTGAGGATATGAGTCTTGTAAATGCAGGTGCAGAGACATTATGTGGTGGAGAAACTAAAACTATTGCTTTAGCAAATCCAAAATCAGAATATACATATACATGGTTTAAAGATACTATAGAGGTTCCTGGAGAAACAGGACCTTCGTTGGTAGTTTCTCAACCAGGTCAATATTATGTAGCAATAGATTATGGAGCTTGTACAGCGAGTGGTGTTAGTAATCAATCTATTATTATACCAGTAACCACAGGGGTAGCACCTTCAAGTGTTAGGATAAACGGTCCTGATTTAATTGAAATTTGTGCTAATGAAACTTATGAATTAGAATCTAGTATTACAGATCCTAGCTATACATATATATGGTACAAAGACGGAGCTGAAATTACAGGAATCAATAGTAGTACATATGAACCGCCAGTAGGAAACCAATTTGGAGTTTTTCATTTAGAAATTTCGGTAGGAGGTTGTGTAACAAGGTCTCAAAATGATGTGACAATTCAACAACGATCAGCTGCTGGTTTTGACATTGGTATTGAAGGTAGTGCTACTGTTATAAGGTTACCAAGAGAAACAGCGACTTTAGAGATAAACAACGCTCCTAGCTCTGCTACAATTGCATGGTTCTTAGATGGAGTTGAATTACCTGGAAGTAACTCAACAGAATGGAATGCAGTTCAAGAAGGTGTTTATACTGCAGTTGTAACAGATAACACGTCAACATGTCCTGTGTCAGATACTTCACCAGAAATCACAGTATTGGATGTTACGGCTGTAACACCTATAATAAGACCAGGAAATGGTTATGCTGATTGTTCAAATGGAGATACAGATTTAACTATACAAGGAATTAAAGTGATAGCATCTGACGGAAATGAATACGACCTTACAGATGAACAAATAAATCATCCTGATTATATAAGATACCAATGGTTAAAGGACGGTGTTGAAATTACAGGAGAAACACTAACTCAATTATCCTTAGATTCTTACAATGATAATGGGAGTTATAGTTTAGAAGCAGATTTAAGTCCTTCTTTAGTAGGATTGTCAGATGAAATAGATATACTTCTTACATTAGAAAATGCTGAAATAACATCATCTTCTATTTCAAATAAGCTATGTCCTGGAGGAACGATTACGTTTAGTATTCCAGTAGAACCAGGATTTACATATAGATGGTTTAAAGATGATGTAGAATTAACGGTTGCAGATCCTAGTACTTTAGTTATTAGTGAAGTAGGTGTTTATAGAGTGACTTTTGAAGGATTTGGTTGTCTTATAGATGTACCAGAGATAGAAGTAGTTGAATTTGATGAAACTGTTTTAGAAGTAACACCTTCATCAACAGCTGTTTTAGAGCCAGGAGAAACAGTAAGATTTGAAGCTACAGGAGCAGATTCATATGAATGGTATAATGAAAACGGAGATTTACTATCTTCGTCAGACGCACTAGAAGTAGATATATTAGGGACATATACGTTAGTAGGTTTTGTAGATTCGTGTAGAGCTGAAAGAGAATTGAATGTAGTAGAAGATGATGGGAAACTAATGATTCCTAATATAATATCTCCTTTTAACGGAGACGGTGTAAATGATACATGGGAATTACCTAACAGATTTGCATTTCAAACTGATGTTCAGGTAATTATTTATAATTCTGGGGGTAAAGAAGTATTAAATACTACTGATTATCAAAATGATTGGCCTTTAGACAATAATTTAAAAGACGGAATGTTATTCTATTTCAGAGTTATTAAAAACGAAGATTTAGTTAAAGCAGGAACAATTTCTATTTTGAGATAAGATTTATGGTAAAGAAAATTACTTTAGTACTATTTATTACGATTCATTTATTAGGCTTTTCACAAGCTATAAGTGACGATCAGTATAATGCGTTTTCATCAAGAGGTTTCATGAAGTTTAATAATTTCATGTCTGTACCTACGTTTTCTTTATTACACAGAAATGGATCTACAATAGAGGCTATTTCAAGAAGTTCTAATATAGAATTTGAAGATGCTTCAAGGCTTCATTTAGTAAGTTATTCAGGGAAAATGCGTTCAAATGTAGGAGCAGGTATTGCTGTTTTTCAACAAGAAATAGGTGTTTTTAAAGATTTTGGAGCAATTGGAAATTATGCTTACCAATTAAAATTAAATGATAAAACTAAATTAACTTTTGGGTTTAACTTTTTATATAGCAGAAGAAGTATAGATCAACCTAGAATTTTATCTAATGGTGTTGATCCGCTAATCAATAACTATCAAGATAAGCCTGTTGTGGTTTTTCAGCCAGCAGCAACAGTATCATTCGGTAATTTTGATGTAGGAATATTTTTTGAAAACTTAGGAGATTTTAACTTGAAAACCAGTGAAATGGTTACTGACTTTGCCGATAAAACAATATCGGCTCATGCAGCTTATTCATTCAAGTTAAATTCAATGAAAGGTTTTTTTGAAGATACAACAGTTAGAGCTATTGGGGTTGCTAGAAGAGGTCCAGAAAGTGAACTGCAAGAAAGCTTTTCTTATGGAGCAACTGTTTTAGCAGACTTACCAAAAGCAGGTTGGATTAAAGTAGGTTACGATAATAGATTTGGAATAAACGCAGGTTTTGGCATTAATTTAAATAAACGTTTATCTATTGGTTTTTCGTATGAAAAGCCAGAAAACCTAAGTGGAACAAATGAAGTTGGATTAATTTATTCTCTCGGAAGAAGAAGAGGAAGAAGAGTAGATTCAAGAACGAGCGAAGTAAAAGTAATTTTACCAGACAATGCTCCACCGCCACCAGCAATAGATACCAGAAAGAATGTATACGAAGATCCTGAACATGAGGGCTTATCTGATGAAATACGTACAGCACAAGATTCAATTATCAAATTAAATAAAAGGGTAAATGATATCTTGAAGTTATTAGAGAACACCCCACCAAAAAAGGTTACAGATGTTCCTAGTACAGAAGAAAATAACGAAGAGCAAGTATTACCTGAAGAGGAGAGAGATCAAACCTTACCTAGAAGAAGAGCAAGACCATGGAGAACTAGTACAATAACAAGAACTGGTGGAGGTGGTACAATGTATTATGTTGCTTTTGATCAGTTTAGAGATATTCAGAAGGCTAAAGATAAAGTTAATGAGTACAAGAGAAGAAAAGTTAAGGCAAGATATGTAAAGGATCCTAAGTATAATTCTTATGTGGTATACTTTAAGCGTTTTGCAAAGAAAGAAGATGCTGAAGAGATTGTAGAAGAAGTAAATAAAAAAGGTGATGCTAGGTTCGAAAAAGAAAATACTTCTGAAGATAGTGATTTAGGAAGCTTAAAAGCTGCCAAAGGAGGAGGAAAAGGAGACCCTATTTATGTGATGAAAATTACATTGGGAGCTAAAGGAGAGACATATAAAGAACCTAAAACTCAACCAAGAGCGAGAGTTACTACAGTTAAAAAGACTGGTAACTTAGAAGAAGGTTATTATATGCAGGTAGGTGTTTTCTCTAAGAAATCTTATGCTGACAGATTCTTGGATGAATTAGAAAATGATGGAATTAATGCAGGATATTACATAAACCCTAAGACAGGTAATAGACATATATATATTCATAAAACAAGTGATCGTGCTGAAATTATTAAGTTGTATAATAATAATTTAAATGGATCATATTATGATAGAAAAAGCATCATACATATAAGATAGCTTATGTGTTAAATTAAAATATAATGCTATTTTTAATGGTATTATATTTTAATTTATTAAATTATAACGGTTAAATATTTATTCTTAAATCCCCAAATGATGAATAAAAAAATACTTTTTGTATTAGTAATTCTTTATGCTACCTTAGGTTTTGCTCAAAGCAAAATAAACGTGACTAAGTTAGAAGAAATCCAACCCCAGAGTAAAGATTTCGCAAAAGAATCAGTAGTAAAAAACAAATTATTAGAAGCAACCCACGCGGACGCAATGAAATCAAGGCTACCAGATGTAGACTTTACTCAAAGGCTAGGTAGTGGTGGTATAAATGTAACAGGTAATGTTACATTTGCAGGGAATAATATTTTGAACAGGCGTCATACCAATGATCTATATAGAAGAGGAGGATTCTTCAGATGGAGAGATCGTTGTGGTAATCGTTATCGTGACTATGAATATATACCTGTAACAACTTCAATAGATCCTAATACACCGCATCCAAATAGAAGTGATTTGTATGTATTAACATTTACTAATGGTTGTGGAAGATCTTTTTTCACAAGACTAGATCAAGTGAACAATGGAGATGTATTTATGGATTATATAGATATTGATGATGCAGACGGCATAGCGGGGAGTGCAGCTACTTTTTCATCATCTAAGTCTACGGTAGATTTACCAGATTGTTCAAGAATTGTTTATGCGGGATTATATTGGGCAGGGGTTTTTCCTTATCAATCTTGGGAAACAGAAAATGCAAGACCAGGTGACTATAGGAATATAAAGTTTAAAATGCCAGGTCAAAATTATTTAGATATAACTAGTGATCAGGTAATATATGATGGAGGTGCTGTAAATCAGCGCCCTTATGTGTGCTATAAAGATGTTACTGCATTAGTTCAAGGATTATCCAATCCTGAAGGGGAATACTACGCTGCAGATATTAGAGCTACAACTGGTAGAGATGATAATTATGGTTTAGGTGGTGCAGCCGGTTGGGTAATGGTTGTTATATATGAAAATCAAACTGAGTCAAGTAAAAATATAAACGTATTTGATGGTTTTGCAACAATTGATGGTTCAAATAGTGCAGATGTTAGATTCCAAGATTTTGTAACTATTCCATCGGGACCAGTAAGAGCTCAGTTTTTAACAGCAGCTTTAGAAGGTGATGGTTTTATTCCTGGAGATAGCTTTCAAATAGAAAATACTTCTGGAACTTATATTAATGTAAACACACCTAATAGAAATCCAGCAACAAACTTTTTTAATGGTAGTATAACTCGTTATGATAATTTTGTAACTGATAGAACACCAGATAGTGAAAATACATTAGGATTTGATGTAGATTTATTTGATGTAGATGCTTTAAATGCAGGAAATTCTTTGATTACAAACGGTCAAACAGAATTAGATGTTAGGTTTACAACAAGTGGAGATGTGTATTGGCCATTTTTAAATGTAATGGCAATAGAAATTATTCAGCCTGATATTCAGTTAGTAAAAGCTATTGATGATGGAACTATCGGAAATGATATCTCTGGAACAACAGTTAATTTAGGTGATACATTATGGTATGATATAAGCTTCCAGAATGTAGGTACCGACGATTCTGTAAATACAATTATAACAGATGATTTACCTGCAAATGTTGATTTAGATGAATCTACGCTTGTTTTACCTATAAATCCTGATACAGGAACACCAATAAATTATACATATACACCACCAACAGGTTTAACAGGAGGAAGATTAGAATTTGAAATTCCTGATAATTTAGTTGAAGAGGGAGGTGCAGTACACAGTATTAGATTTAGAGTACAAGTAGTTTCAGATTGTAGTCAATTAAGAGATGTCTGTTCTAATATTGTAGAAAATCAGGCTTTTGCAGAGTATGATGGACGAACAGGTGGGGTTAGCGTTGATAATTCACCTAGTGTATCTGGAATTGATGCTTGTAATTTTGGTATAATAGGAGCTTCTAACTTTTTAGTAGATACAAGTGGTTGTTCGTTTACTTCAGATGTCCCATTTTGTGGTGCTTCTGTAGATTTAACAGCAGGTTCAGGATTCGCTTCTTATACATGGAGAGATGGTTCTGGAACTGTTATTGCTACAGGTAATGTACCAACAATTACAGTAAATGCTGTAGGTACTTATACTGTTGAAAGAACTAATCCAGCAGGAGTTCCTGCGGCTTGTGTTACTGCAACAGAAACTTTTAACGTAGTTAATATTGGAGCTGGTACTAATCCTTTAATAGCTTCAGAAGATGGACATGTTATTTGTCCTGCAGATGGTGTTACAAGAACGTCAGAAATATATCTGTGTGGTGACGCAGATGTAAGAAGTTTATCGGCAGGTGTTAGTGCTCCTACAGTAGTGAGATGGCAGCAATTAGATACATCTTGTGCCCCAGAGTCAAGTGTTGACTGTCCTAATTTTACGGATGCTTGTTGGGTAGATGTAGCAACAAATGCAAATGACCCAACCAGAACATTTTCAGATGAAGGAAGGTATAGGTTACTTTTAGAAACACCTTCTTCTGGAGGAGGAATTTGTCCACAAACTTTTTACTTCAGAATTTTTAAAGCTACAGTAAACCCTACAATTGTAGAAGAAAATATTATTTGTTCTACACCAGGTAGTATTACTGTAAATAATGTTCCTGCAGGTTATGTATATGCATTAGTAACAGCTGGTTCACCAGCACCAGCAGCAGGTGCATACCAAACATCAAATGTTTTTTCAGTAACTACAGCAGGAAATTATCAAGTTTATTTTAGAAATAATGCAACTAATTGTGTTTATGGTCCAGAGGATGTATCTATAAGTAATATTGACATAGATGTAACTGTAGGATCTACTCCAATATTGTGTGCAGGAGATACAGGAGAAATTAATGTTCAAATTAATAGTGCAATTCCAGGTCCTTATACTTACACTGTTTTAAATGGTACGTCAGTTGTTAATAGTCATGGACCTACAACAGATAGATCAAGAGATTTTTCTATAACAACATCAGGTAATTACACAGTTCAAGTAACTACAAGTGATTGTTCATTTACGAGTAGTGTGATACCTTTTACTGTTCCAAGTGCATTAACAATAACAGCTGTTAATACTAAAGATATTAATTGTACTGATGGAATTATAAATTTATCAGGTGCTGGAGGAACACCAGGCTATAATTATGCTTTATGGTCTTACACGCCTGCAGCAACAGCAACAGCTTCAGCAGTTTCATATACAAATGTTTCTAGTATACCTTCTAGCATAAATTTAGATGGTGTAGCTGGAACAGCAGATGATTTATTAGGTTTTACTACTGGTACAACTTATAATATTCCATCTGGAGCAGAGGGAACATACGAGTTTATTATAGTTGACAATAACAACTGTTCTAGTGTTTCTTCTCCTTTAACAATGATTGTTGAAGAACCATTACAGTTTACTGAATCTCATACAGATGTTACTTGTACAACTGGAGGAACAATAACAATAACAACAGTAGATCCACCTGGAACAATTGGACACACTTTAGAATATAGTTTAAATGGAGGTGCTTTTGGAAGTTCAAATATATTTAACGGTTTAGCAGCAGGAGATTATGATATAGATATCAGAGCTACAAAGAACGGATTCTCATGTAGTTATTCTGTTGGTACAATAACTATTGAAACAATTTCATCACCAAGTAGTACAGCTTCTTTAACACAAGATTCAACATGTCCTCAACCAAACGGAGTAATAACTTTTACTGCTGCAACTGGAGGAGTAGGACCTTATCAATATGGAATTAATGGAGTTTATTCTAGTTCTTTAATTAAGAACAATATTACACCTGGTACTTATGTGTTAACAGTAAGAGATAGTAACGGTTGTGAGTCACCAGTAGATACAATAGTGGTAGATCCTCATCCTGTTATTCCAGATATTCCAGCAACTGTTGATTACAATTGTGATGGAACAGCTACAGTAACGTTCAATCCACCTGCAACACCAGCTTTAACTTATACATATAGTTGGAACGGTGCTACACCTCAAGCTTCTAATGTTTTTACAAATGTAAATCCAGCTACTCATACATTTACAGTAAGAGCTGATAGAGCTTGTCCAAGAGACTTTTTAGTAAATGTTCTTCAAAACCAACAATTTACTGGTAGTATTATAGGAAGTACAAATTCTGAATGTAATGGTTCTGACAATGGGACAATTACAATTCAAGCAAGTAATTTTAACGGAGGAAGTTATGAATACAGTATTGATGGAGGTACTACATGGGCATCAACTTCAGATAATCCATTTAGAATTGTAGGGGTTGCAGCAGGAACTCACGATGTAAGTATTCGTGAAACTTCTGGGGCAATAGTATGTTTAAGAGATTTAGGAAGTGTAGTAACTACAGAACCAGACCTTTTAAACGTAACTGGTTCAGTAACAACTACAGCAAATTGTACAGCAGCAAATACAGCATCAATTACAGTTCAAGGTTCAGGAGGAATTCCTCCTTACGAATTTAGTATAGATGGAGGAGCTACTTGGCAGACATCGAATGTTTTTTCAGGTTTAGGGACTGGTACTTATACAGTTAATATTCGAGATGATAATAATTGTACAGAATGTGGTTGTTCAACTGATGCATTTGTAAACGGAAGTTTTGAAAACGTACCAAGTTCTTTTTCAACATTCAGAATATTCCCAGAAACTTCTGTGGAAGGTTGGGATACAGATGCAGATAATAGAATAGAATTGTGGAGAGCTGGATACCAAGGAGTACCAGCTGCAGATGGACAATATTTTGCTGAGTTAAATGCAAATTTACCATCAGCATTATATCAAGAGTTTTGTACAATACCTGGAGATATAATCAATTGGTCTTTAAATCATAGAGGTAGATCTGGAGTCGATGTAGCTCAAGTAAGAATTGGAGGAAGTATAACATCTTCTGCTTCTGATTTTACACAGAATATGTCAGATGATAATACAGCTTGGGGTACTTACAGAGGAAGCTATACTGTACCAGTAGGTCAAACATCAACAGTAATTGCTTTTGAAGCTATTTCTACAGCAACAGGAAGTTTATCAGTTGGTAATTTTATAGATAATGTAAGTATTACGGTAACTAAAGTTGGATGTGTTCCTTTTGAAGTAGTAGTTGATCCTCCTGAGGATGTAATTTTTACATTGGATCCGGTAACATGTTATGATGGTAGTAATGAGTCAATTGAAGTTAGTATTACAAGTGGAGAATCTCCATTTGAAATTTTCTTAAATGGTTCTACAACAGCTTTAACAAGTGTAAGTGGTTCTGCAAGTTCAGGAACACCATTAACATATACAATCAATTCAGGATTATTAATAGGAAGTAATAATTCAGTACGAGTAGTTGACGGGAAAGGTTGTGAGAATACATTAACAGCTTTAATCAATCCACAATTAGCGGCATCGATTGATTTAACAGATGCGAATTGTGGTGTAAATTCAGGATTGATAGAAGTCAATGTTACACCAGGCACAGGAACAGGAACAGGTTATGAATATGCAATAGTAGCTGATGGAGTAACTCCAGCAAGTTATGTAACAAGTAATTCATTATCAGTATCAGCCGGTACTTATGATGTTTATGTACGCGATAGTGCAGGTTGTCCGTTAGTTATACAAGACGTAGTAATTAATCAAATACCAAATCCAACAGCAAGTGTTGTAGTAACAGAGCCATTATGTGATGGAAATGATGGAAGTTTTAGTTTGACATTTGGATCAGGCGAAGGGCCATATGATATAAGTGTAGTAAGTTCAGGAGGAGGAGATGCTATAGCTCCACAAACAGGAGTAACTTTAGGTGCAAGTCCATTAAACTTCCCTAATTTATCAGCAGGTACTTACGATATTACAGTAGAAGATGCAAATGGATGTACGGCAACAGCTCAGGCAGTAATCACAAATCCAACACCAATTGTATCTACTACCGATCCAACAGCAACAGATTTAGAATGTTCAGTAACAGGAGTAGTTCAAGGAAGTATTACTTTCACAGAGCCAACAGGTGGAACAGGAAGTGGAACTTATACCTATTATTATAGAATAGATGGAAGTGGAGCAGCATTTACATCTACGACATCGACTACAGTAACTGGATTACCAGCAGGAGTTTATGATGTACGTGTAGAAGATGCTAATGGATGTTTCTTAGATTATCCAGATGTAACGATCGATGCTTTACCAGCAGAGCCAACATTAAGCGAAGTTGTAGATTATAATTGTGATGGAAGTGCAACAGTAACGATTACAGCAGTTCCAGGACCAACAACATTTACACATAATTATACAATTTCACCAGCTATAGCAAGTGGAAGTACGAATACTACAGGAGTTTTCACAGCAGTACCAGTAGGGGATTACACGATCACTTTAGATTATGGACAAAATTGTGAGACTACTATAGCTGTTCGAGTAGAAGCCAATAGAGAGTTAATGGCAAGTTCATCAGGAACACCAGTAAGTTGTAATGGATTAAGTGATGGAACTATTGAGATTGTAGTAGATAACTTAACAAGTACAGCAGCAGGCACATTTGAATATAGTATAGACGGAGGAGCTACTTGGTTACCAATAGGTGGATCAGGAACAAGCACTAATCCATTTACAGTAACAGGATTAAGTGCTAATACATATAATGTAGAAGTAAGAGAGACAGGAAATACTTCATGTGAGGTATCAGCAGGAACAGTTGTTATCACTCAGCCAGATCCAGTAGTAGTTACAGGAGTAGCAGAATTAAAAGGAGTTACTTGTAGTCCAGCTACAGGTGCTACTTTAGATCCTAGTGCCACAGGCGGAAACGGACCAGCTTATACTTACGGATTATTTACAAACCCAGCAGGAACAGGAGCTCCAATACAGACATCAGTACCATTTACAGATGTAGCAGCAGGAAACTATTGGGTTGTAGCAACAGATGTTACAACACTTTGTAGTTCAGCACCATTTGCAGTAGTAGTAACAGCACCTACACCATTATCAGTTTCAGTTAGTCCAGAGCCATGTTATAATGGAACGAATGGAGAGTTAGATGTAACTATCACAGGAGGAGAAGCACCATATTTAGTTTCATTAAATGGAGCAACTCCAGTTTCAATAAATACGTTAACATATACCTTTACAGGATTAGGCGCACAGAATCATGTAGTAAATATTACCGATAATAATGGATGTACAGCAACAGCAAATGATGATATCAATCCACAATTAGCGGCATCGATTGATTTAACAGATGCGAATTGTGGTGTAAATTCAGGATTGATAGAAGTCAATGTTACACCAGGCACAGGAACAGGAACAGGTTATGAATATGCAAT
>NZ_SJXJ01000019.1:22007-26177 GCF_004337695.1 Tenacibaculum sp. M341 | reverse complement strand
GAGCAACTCCAGTTTCAATAAATACGTTAACATATACCTTTACAGGATTAGGCGCACAGAATCATGTAGTAAATATTACCGATAATAATGGATGTACAGCAACAGCAAATGATGATATCAATACAGAGTTAGTTGCTACAGCTACACCTACAGATATAAGCTGTAGTACAGCAGGTCAAATTTTAGTGAACACAGGAGGAACAGGTTCTGGATCAGGATATCAATTCTCAGTAGTTCCTGACGGAAATCCAGCAGGAACATATTCAACGACCAACCCTATACCTGTAGCAGCTGCTAATACATATGATGTATATGTATTAGACGGTGACGGATGTCCTTTTGTTATTCAAGATGTGGTAGTGAATGAATTCATTGATCCAAGTATGGTAGTGACATCTGCACCAAACCCAGTATGTTTTGGTGAAACATCAGTTGTGACTGTAACCATAAGTGATGGTTTAGCACCTTATAGTGTAAATATTACTAACGGAGGTTCAGTGAATCAAACAGTAAGTACAAGTACAACTACTGTTAATTTCCCAGGTTTATCAGGAGATACATATACAGTTACTTTAACTGATGCTAATGGGTGTCCAAGTCCAGCAGCAACTTTTAATTTAACAATTGATGAATTACCAGAAATAGACGCGATTATTTCAGGTGTAGTTCCTATGTCATGTATACCATATACAGGAAATGAATCACAGTTTGGTTTTGACTATGATCTACCAGCAGCATTGAGTGCGTTAGCAGCGCCATATTTTGTACAAGTAAGAGATAATTCAGGAACATGGTTTGATGATGATGGTGTAAATACTTTTACAAGTATTCCACCAGAAACTACTATTTCACCAGCAGTTCGAATTATCCATAGAGATCCTGTATCAGGAGTTGAAACTCAAGTTTGTTTTAGACAGTTTGTAGATTTTGAAACTACTTATACACTTAGTGGTTTAGTTATAAATACTTCTTTTAATATTTCTAACTGTGAAGATGGAATAGAAGTAGTAGTTCAAGCTTCAGGAGGTAGTAACATGTATGTATTTGCTAGAGATGCTATTCCTGGTCCAATACCAGCTGGATGGGATTCTCCAGATGTTTTAGGAGGTAATTCAAGAACTTATCCAAATTTAATACCAGGTGCTACATATACATTTTATGTAGCTGATACGGTAACAGGTTGTATAGAACAAGAAACTATAGTTGTAACTCCTCCAGACCCAGCTGATACAATACCAATAACTTCAATAGTTACTACGGAAGGTTGTGGTGCAGCTACAGGAGAAATAGAGTTTACCGTAGATAATTCAAATGGACTTGCTACAGCAACTTCAGCATCTTGGCATCTTTATGATAGAAGTACACCGTTATCTGATCCTTTGTCAGGTTCAGCTATAGAAAGCGGTACAGTGCCAGCTGGAGCATCTTTTGCAGTAACTACATCAGTGCCTTTAGCAGCAGGAACTTATTATTTAATCATTGAGGAACCAGGAACAACACCAACTTGTAGATGGGCTAGTGCAGATGTAGATATTATTGATGGTGTACCAATTACAGCAGATTTAAATGTTGTAAATAATATTACATGTAGTGTAGATGGAGTTATAAGTATTGATAATGTTGCTGGAGGTTTCCCAGGATATACATATTCAGTTAATTCATATCAAACAGGAGTTCCAGCTAATACCATTACAAGTAGCTTATCTGGTAATTTAGTTTCAGTTGCTTATGCTGATGCATCGGCAGTTACTTCTGTAACCATAGATGTTACGGTTACTGATAGTAAGAATTGTTCTAATATGTTTAGTCAAGTTTTAACAGTAAACCCAATTCCTACAATTACTGGAGCTACAGGGGATAGTTGTTCTTCTAACAAATCGATAGAGATAACTGTTTCAGGTGGTACGGCTCCATATATGTATTCAGTTGATGGAGGTGCAACGTATAGTGCTGCAACAACTGCAACAACTTATACTGTAGATGGATTAACAACAGGAGATTATAATGCTATTCAAGTTCAAGATAACAATGGATGTATTGCTACTTTTGGAGCAACGGTTTCATTATATGATGACATTGACTTTACTACAAATTTAGTAACGAGTTTAGATTGTGTCCCTAATGTAGGAGTTTACGAGATAGCTATTTTATCAGGTTCTGGTAATTTCACATTTGATATTCAGAATGCGGGATCGGTATCAGTAGATAGTGGAAATATAACTTCACCAGCTACTACAGCTACATTTGATATTCCAGCGGCAAGTCCAGGGGATTATGATGTAATCGTAACCGATACAGGTTCAGGATGTTCGATTACTAAGACAATCACAGTTGCACCAGCAGTAATCCCAACATTTACAGCAGTTGGAGTTGATGCGATTTGTGATGGAGATAGTAACGGACGTATTAATATCACTACTACAGCAGGAGTAATTCCAGTAACTTACCAAGCTACGACTAATCCAGGCGGAGTAGTAACAGGAACTTGGGATGCTACAGAGAGTGCGATCTTAGGATTACCAGCAGGAACTTATGATGTTGTAGGAACAGGATCTAATGGATGTGTATCAGCAGTTCAAACGATCACAATCGATGACTTTGATCCAGTTGATGTTCCAAATTTAACTATCAATCCATTTAACTGTACTACAGATAATGTAACAAATGAAGCTACCATTGTTTTTGATAGTACAGGAATCACAGGAGGAAGTGGTACTTACACCATAGAGTTACATGAGGTAGTAGGAGCAAGTGATGTAGTGGTTACTTCAGGATTAAATATAAGTTCAGGAATTTACACTTATACTATAACTGATGAATCAGGAGCTGATTACTATATCCGAGTAACAGATAATGAAGGATGTACAAATGTTTCGGCAAGTGATACTTTACCAGCATTTGAACGTTTAACAGGTATTACCGCAACAGAGGTAACGCCATTAGATTGTAACAATGATGAGTCAATCAGTGTAGAATTTACATCGACAAATACAGTAACAGGAGCTACGATTACTATTGTAGGAGATGTAACAGGAGCTGTTTATGCACCAATAACCTCAGTAAGTAGTGGAACACCAATAGCTGTAGGTTATACTTTACCAGCAGATACTTATACAATCACAGTATCTCATAGTACAGGGTGTGAATTAAGCACACGTTATACAGTTGAAGAGCCAATAGATCACATCATCAATGTAACTCCAGTGAATTCAGTATCATGTTTTGGAGGAGCAGATGGAGATGCAAGCTTTATCATAGATTCGAGTACACCTTATACAGGAGCTTATACTTATCAAGTATTAACTTCACCAGGAGGAGCAGTTGTAGCGGGAGTATCAGGATCAGGAGTAGGAAATGTATCAGAGTTAATCTCGGCAGATTCAGGTTTAGGCTTATCAGCAGGAACTTATGTTATTGAATTAACAATGACAGCTACACCAGATTGTGTTAGAACTTCAGCACCATTTACTATAGCAGGACCAACAGCCGCTATTACGGTTACACCAACAGCGAATCCGATCAGTTGTATAGGAGGAGCCGATGGAAGTATTTCAGTAGTTGCATCTGGAGGTTGGGGTAATTATAATTACCAATTAAACACAGGAACTATAGCATCATTAGGAGGAGTAGTTGCAGGATATGACTATGCAACTAATACGACAAATAATTTATTTGAGAACTTAAGTGCAGGAAATTATGTAGTTTCAGTTAGAGATTCAGAAGGATGTATTGAGCAATCAGAGGTTACTTTAGCAGATCCAACGCAAGTAGGGTTTAGTTTATCAATAGCTCATAATGCATGTTCACCATCAGGCGGAGACATTACAGTTACGGCTACAGGCGGAACAGGTTCATATAGATATATTTTATTTGATTCAACTGGAGCAACAGAACTAAGAAACCAGATAGATCCAAACAATGTATTTGTAGGTTTATCAGCAGGAGATTATATAGTTCAGGTAGAAGATAGTAATGGCTGTGGAGCAGTAGCAACACAACCAGCAACAATAAATGAAGATTTAGACTTTACTACAAATTTAGTAACAAGTTTAGATTGTGTCCCTAATGTAGGAGTTTACGAGATAGCTATTTTATCAGGTTCTGGTAATTTCACATTTGATATTCAGAATGCGGGATCGGTATCAGTAGATAGTGGAAATATAACTTCAC
>NZ_SJXJ01000019.1:0-21911 GCF_004337695.1 Tenacibaculum sp. M341 | reverse complement strand
CAGATAGATCCAAACAATGTATTTGTAGGTTTATCAGCAGGAGATTATATAGTTCAGGTAGAAGATAGTAATGGCTGTGGAGCAGTAGCAACACAACCAGCAACAATAAATGAAGATTTAGATTTTGTAGTAACACCGTTAAGTATTTTATCTTGTTCTGCAGGACCAGAATATGAAATAAGCGTAGTTACAGGATCAGGTAATTACAGTTATGAGGTTATACCACCAGCAGGAAGTACAGGTACTTTCCCAACGGGTAATATAACAGGAACAGGAACTGTAACGACTACATTTACTTTATTACAAACGACTCCTTTAGGAACTTACACAGTAAGATTGACTGATATAGGATCAGGAAGTTGTATTGTAGAGAAAACAATAGATGTTGTAGCACCAATCGATCCAGCATTTGCTCATAGAGTAGTAGATGCAACTTGTAGCGGTAGTGCAACAGGAAGAATAGAGTTAACAGTTAATCAAGGTTTAACACCGTTTACATATACTTTAACACCAGCATTACCAGCAGGTCAAGGAGTTTGGGATGCAGGAAGTAGTGCCTTTATTAATGTACCAGCAGGTAATTACACTGTAAGAGTTACAGGATCAAATGATTGTTTTGCTGAAGTACCAGGTATTATAGTTGATGATAACGATCCATTAACAGTATCTGCACCAATACCAGCTCAATTTGGATGTAGTTCAGGTACAAATGTTATGAATAATGCAAGTTTAACTATTAATATAGCTACAGGAATTACAGATGGTAGTGGTACATATCCTACAGTTGAATTGTATAATGATAATGGAACACCAACAAATTTAGCTGATGATATTGCTATAACAGCATTGACAGTTACAGGTGATGATTATACATTTACAATTACAGATCCAGCAGGAGGTAATTATTATGTAAGAGTACTTGATAGTGATGGTTGTGAAGAAGTTTCAACTTCAGTACAAATAGATGCTTTTGATGAATTACAAAGCATTTCAGTAACACCAAACGATCCAATTAGTTGTACTAATGGAGGAGAACTTGTTAATGTAACATTTGTTTCAAGTGCAGCTGTTACTGGAGCAGAAGTTATCATTAGTAATACAACAGGAATTATTGAAAACATCACGGGAGTAGATAGTGGAGCTGTTGTTGTAAATACCACTCGTTTACCAGTAGGTGTATACACAATAAGTGTTGTTCATCCAGTAACAGGGTGTGAGTTAGAGACTGTTTATGAAGTTGAAGATTTAGACGATCACTTAATTACGATTGCTCAAACTGCACCAGTAGACTGTGTTGGTTCAGATACAGCAGCAGTAAGTATTGTGTTTGATTCAGGTACGCCTTATGCAGGAGCTTATACCTATACAGTATATGATACAACTACAAGTGCACCAGTTGTTCCTGCGATTACAGGAAATGGAACTTCAGGAAATACACCTCTTACTATTGGAGGATTATCTGCAGGGCAATATTATGTTGAAGTTATTATGACAGATTTCCCTGAGTGTACTAGAAGAACAGCTGACATAGTAATTGATGAGCCAACATCTGCTTTAGATTTCACTTTAGATATTAATTTAATCAATTGTGTAACTAGTGATAGTGGTGAAATACAAATCAATGCAACCGGAGGTTGGGGTGGTTATGAGTATATGTTAGTAAACAATACAACTTCAACAACGGTTCAAGCTTATTCAAGTAATTCAGTAATAAGAGATTTAGTAGTTGGAGATTATACTGTAACAGTTAGAGATGCTAATGGATGTGAGAATTCACAAAATCTGATATTATCTGATCCAGCAGCATTCGTAGGTGTAGCTTCAGTAATTAATCCAATTTTATGTCAAGGTGACGAAACAGGAGCGGTAAGATTAGATATAACAGCAGGAGGTCAAGGATTACCAACACCAACGTACTTCTATACTATTAGAGAAGATGTAGCAGGTAGTTCAGAATCAGCTAGACAATCATCTAATGTGTTTAGCGATTTAAGAGCAGGAGATTATGTGATTACTGTTTATGATGAATTCAGTTGTTTTGAAACTTTTGATATAACAGTTAACGAACCAGCAGAGACACAAGCGACAGGAGCTATTACAGGAATTATAACGTGTACAAGTCCTAATGCTACAATAGAAATATCAGGTACAGGAGGTACAGGAACTTATGAGTATTTATATAGTAATGATGGTGGAGTAACGTTAATGACATCTCCAACAAATACTATATCTGTAACAGCAGGAGATTATTCAGTTTACGTTAGAGATACAGATGGATGTCTTTCAGATCCGTTCTTAATCACAATTGATCCATTAGAACCATTGATGGTTAGTTTAGATACTTCTTTAGGTTTCATAACTTGTACAGGAGATGGTAATGCTGTATTATCAGCAACAGCTACTGGAGGTTTAGGTAACTATTCATATGAATTATTAGATGCTTCAGGATCTGCAGTTGCAGGACCTCAATCAGATAACACATTTGGAAATGTAGGACCAGGTACTTATAGTATACGAGTTACAAGTTTAGATTGTATTGAGACTACAACGTCATTTGTAGTAGTAGATCCACCGTTATTAGAAGCAGTTGGAGTAGCTACAGATATTAGTTGTAATGGAGATACTGATGGAAGCATTACTGTAAATGCAACAGGAGGTACAGGAACTTATGTATATGAGATAGATCTTCAGCCAGGAAGATTCCAAACTGAAAATGTATTTAACAATTTACCAGCAGGTACTTATTCTATAACAGTTCAAGATGGAAATGGATGTTTTGAAATTATTGATGTAACAATTATTGAACCACCATTATTACAAGCTAGTATAGATCCAAGTTCTATACAACAACAAATTTGTAGTGATGATCCAGGACCTTCATTTACTGTAGATATTGTAGGAGGAACAGCACCATATACCTTAGAATTAAGTGATGGTACTTCGGTAACATTATCACCATCGGAAACAAGTTATACGTTTACTGGTTTAACTGCAGGTCAAGCTTACGCAGTAAGAGTAGAAGATGCAAGAAGATGTGCGTTACCTAATGTTTTAAGAATTCAGTTTGATGAATCAGCTGATTTACAGTTTACTCATGAGTTGACATACGAATGTGACGGAACTGCCGTTATAACAGGTACGGTAGCAGATCAATACCAAGATCAAGTTATTTATACATTAACAGGTCCAGAGAATGATACAAATGATACAGGAATATTTAATGTTTCTACTGTTGGTATTTATACTTTAGAAGTAGAAGAAGTTAAAGCGTCTGGAGCACCTGGTTGTATTAAAGTGATCAATAACATTGAAGTTGAAGAAGTATTACCAATTCAGGTTACTATTGATGATACACAAATAAATACATTAATAGTGAATGCAACTGGAGGTATACCGCCATATGAATACAGTATTGATGGAAGTGCATTTACTTCTGACAATGAATTTATAATTAGTGAATCAAGAGAATATACAATCACTGTTAGAGATTCTAGAGGATGTGAGGAAGTAATTACTTTCGAAGGAGTATTCATTACAATTGAAGTACCAAATCTATTTACACCAAATGGAGATGGGCAACAAGATTATTGGTATCCAATAGATGTACAAAACTATCACGAATTAAAAGTATTTGTTTACGATAGATATGGTAGACTATTAGGAACTTTTGAAGGAATACAACAAGGTTGGGACGGTACATACCAAGGAAAACCATTACCATCAGGAGATTACTGGTATACTTTAGAGTTCAGAGAAATAACAGGTGAAGAGATGAGAAGAATGGGTCATTTCACATTATATAGATATTAAATAAGCAAATGAATAAATTTTTATTAACAGTATTATTATTTATTGTAATTCGAGTTTCTAGTCAAGAAAACGATTTGCCTCAGTATATTAACCATATGGCAGATAATCCGTTTTTAATTTCTCCTGCTTACGCTGGAATTGGATCAGGATTACAAATACGATTAAATGGAGTTAGTCAATGGTTGGGAGTAAAAGATGCTCCCGACACGCAATCGGTAACTGTTGAAGCTAGATTAGCAGAACGTTTTGGAGGTGGATTAACATTGTTTAATGATAGTAATGGATTTACAAGGCAGCAAGGAGGAAGGTTATCTCTTGCTAGTCATTTAATATTAAGTGATGTTTACGATAGTTTCTTTTCGTTTGGTATTAGTTATAGTTTTATTCAGTTTTCACAAGACACAAGTCAGAATAACACACCTGAATTAGGTGCTGTTAGTAGAACTCAAGGAAACTCTAATTTTGATATTAGTATGTTGTATCGTTTTGGACGATTTGCAATTAGTGGAAACTTAGTAAACTTATTAAATAGAAAAGTAATTCAGTTTGGTTCTGATGAGCCTGAAGTATTACGTAGATATTCGGTTTACACGAATTATAACTTCAGAATAAATAGAGATACAGAATTTGAACCTTCTGCTTTCGTTGAATATTTTGAAGCAAGTTCTAGATCTAGAACCGATTTAAATGTAAAGTTGCGTAAAAGGATAAGAGACGGTTATTTTTGGGGAGGTTTAAGTTATACTTTCTTAAATGATCAGTTTTTTACACCAAACGCTATTGCACCTTTATTTGGAGTAAAAAAGAATAAGTTTTACGTTTCTTATGGTTTCAGTATAACAACAAACGAAATTATTGGATTTAATAATGGAACACATATGGTTACTTTAGGTTTTGATTATGATAGAAGACCTAGTTTAGCTAGATGTACGAGAAAGATGATGATGTTCTAAATCATTTCTTATATAAATTATCAATCCTCAAGTGTAAACTTGAGGATTTTTTCATTTAATTTTGTTGCAATGAAAGCAAATAATCAAGATTCTATTAATCTTAACAAATTTATTAGTAGTACAGGAATATGTTCCAGGAGAGAAGCTGAAAAGCTAATTGTTGAAGGAAGAGTTACGATTAACGGTAAACCAACTCAATTAGGAAATAGGGTTTTTGAAGGAGATATTGTAAAAGTTGATGGTAAAGCTCTTAAGCAAAAACCAAAAACAATTTACATAGCATTAAATAAACCCGTAGGTATTGTTTGTACAACCGATAGCAAAGAGAAAAAGAATATTGTAAAATTTGTAGGACACCCGCAAAGATTGTTTCCAATTGGAAGATTAGATAAACCTTCTGAAGGGCTTATTTTTTTGACCAATGACGGAGATATTGTAAATAAAATTTTACGTGCAGGAAATAATCATGAGAAAGAATATATAGTTTCTGTTGATAAAAAAATTACAGATAGATTTATTACTAGAATGGGAAATGGAATTCCTATTTTAGGAACTGTGACTAAAAAATGTAAAGTAGCTCAAATAAATGAGAATACTTTTAAAATTATTTTAACACAGGGATTAAATCGTCAAATTAGAAGAATGTGTGAGTATTTAGGGTACAATGTAACTAAGTTAAAGCGTACTCGAATTATGAACGTATCGTTAGGGAATTTGAAAAGGGGAGAATGGAGAGAACTCACCGATACTGAGATGACAAAGATTAATGAATTGGTTAAAGTATCTGTAAAAACAGAAGAAGCTTCTGTAGAAAAATCACCAAAAAAAAAAAATAACAAACCTAAAAGTAATTTTAAGTCTAAGTTTGGAAGACAAAGAAGAAAATAAGATTTAATAAGAAACTTTTAACTTTCTAAACATTAACATTTAACTTACATATGTATCTTTGCGTTCTATGCAGTTTGATTTAAAAAATAAAGACCCGAAAAGTAAAGCTAGGGCAGGAGTTATTACTACTGACCATGGTACTATAGAAACTCCTATTTTTATGCCAGTAGGAACGGTAGCTTCTGTAAAAGGAGTTCACCAATCTGAATTAAAAGATGAAATTAATCCTGATATTATTTTAGGAAATACATATCATTTATACTTACGACCAAAGACAAAGATTCTTGAAGAAGCAGGAGGGTTGCATAAGTTTATGAATTGGGATAGAAATATTTTAACTGATAGTGGAGGGTACCAAGTTTATTCTTTATCAGGAAGAAGAAAAATTAATGAAGAAGGAGTAAAGTTTAAAAGTCATATTGACGGATCTACTCATTTTTTTACACCAGAAAATGTGATGGAGATTCAGCGTTCTATTGGTGCTGATATTATTATGGCTTTTGATGAATGTACACCATATCCGTGTGATTATAATTATGCAAAGAATTCTATGCATATGACGCACCGTTGGTTAAAACGTTGTATAAATCACTTAGAGAAAACTCCTTTAAAGTATGATTATAATCAAACATTTTTTCCAATAGTTCAGGGTAGTACTTATACAGATTTAAGAAAACAATCAGCAGAATTTATAGCTTCAGTAGGAGCAGAAGGAAACGCAATTGGTGGACTTTCTGTAGGAGAACCAGCAGAAGAAATGTATGCAATGGCAGATGTTGTGTGTAGCATTTTACCTGAAGATAAACCAAGATATTTGATGGGAGTAGGAACTCCAATTAATATTTTAGAAAACATTGCTTTAGGTGTAGATATGTTTGATTGCGTAATGCCAACCAGAAATGCAAGAAACGGAATGTTATTTACAGCTCATGGAACCATTAATATTAAAAATAAAAAATGGGAAAATGATTTTTCAGCAATAGATGATATGGGAATAACGTTTGTAGATACCTTGTATTCGAAAGCATATTTAAGACATTTGTTTGCTTCTAAAGAATTATTAGGTAAGCAAATTGCATCTATTCATAACTTAGGATTTTACTTATGGTTAGTAAGAGAAGCGAGAAAGCATATTATTGAAGGAGATTTTGCAGTATGGAAAGATAAAATGGTGAAACAAATGAGTAATCGTTTATAGTTTGAGAATATTAGATTGGTACATACTTAAAAAGTATTTAAAAACTTTTTTATTTACGCTTTTAATATTAATACCAATTGCGGTAGCAATTGATATTTCTGAGAAAATAGATAAATTTTTAAGACATGAGAATTTAACCTTTTTTGAGGTAGCAAATGATCATTACAAGAATTTTATTATCTACTACGCTAATACATTTATGCCTTTGGCATTATTTATTGCTGTAATTATTTTTACTTCGAGATTAGCAAATAATACAGAAATAGTTGCGATTAATAGTTCACAAATTTCATTTACAAGATTTTTGTATCCATATTTTATAGGAGCGACTATTGTAACAGTAGTGGCTTTAGCAATGAATCATTTTGTGGTGCCTAACAGTAGTAAAGTTAGAAAAGAATTTGAAGCTAAATATTTAACCAAGAAAAAATATAAAGATAAAGTTGTTAAAGATTTTAGTTTACAGCTAAATGACAGTACCTATATTTTTATTCAAAACTTTGATTTAGAACGTAATTCAGGATATAACTTTTCAACAGAAACTTACAGTGGTTTAAAATTAAAGTATAAACTAGAGGCTGATAATATTCGTTGGAAAGATTCCTTTTTTAAGTTATTGAATTGGAGAGAACGTAAAATATTTAAAAATAGAGATAGTATTTTAGCAGGTAACTCTCTAGATACTGTATTTGCGTTTACCCCTAAAGATTTTAATTACAAATCAACCATAGCACAAGAAATGCCTTCAGATGAATTGTCTGATTTTATTGATTTATCTAGAAAAAGAGGTGTTAAAAACCTAAATGCTTATTTGGTTGAACTCTATAAAAGAACAAGTTTACCTTTAGCGTGTTACATATTAACATTCATAGCCGTTGCATTAGCATATCGTAAAAGAAGGGGAGGAATAGGAGTTAATTTAGCTTTTGGTATTGGAGTAATGTTTATATATGTATTCTTTTTAAAAGTAGCGGAAGTATTAGGTGCAGTAGCTGGAGCAAATTCATTTTTAAGTGTGTGGATGCCAAACTTAGTTTTTGGTAGTTATGCAGTTTATCTCTATTTTAATGCAAAAAGTTAAGTTAAAAAATTATCTACTATTACATTTTATAGTTTTTATTTGGGGGTTCACAGCAATTTTAGGAGCCTTAATTTCTATAGATGCTATTCCTTTGGTTTGGTATAGAATGTTAATTGCAGTAGCATGTATTGTTGTTTATTTTTTAATTAAAAAGAAATCTTTTAAAATAACCTCAAAAGCAGCACTTTCTTTTTTTATTTCTGGACTCATAATAGCTGTACATTGGATTACTTTTTTTAAAGCAATTAAAGTTTCAAATGTATCTGTAGCATTAGTTACAATGAGTACCGGAGCTTTTTTTGCCTCTTTAATTGAACCGTTTTTTTTTAAGAGGAAAATAAATTTAGTAGAAATGATACTAGGATCATTGGTGATTTTAGGTTTGTACATCATTTTTAATTTTGAAAGTGATTATACAATGGGGATAATTTATGCATTGATTTCTGCTTTCTTATCGGCTTTATTCGCTGTTTTAAATGGTTTATATATAAAAAAATACGAAGCAGATACAATTTCATTATATCAATTACTTTTTGGAGTTCTTGGAATTACAGTTTTTTTAGCAGCTACAGGACAGTTTACACCATCATTTTTTGTGTTAAAGGCTTCAGATTGGGTGTATTTAACTATTTTAGGAAGTATATGCACAGCTTATGCTTTTATAGTATCTGTAAAAGTGATGAAATATTTGAGTCCGTATACAGTAATGTTAACCATAAATTTAGAGCCTATTTATGCTATTGTGTTGGCTCTCATAATATTTAAAGAAAAGGAGCAAATGAATACTACGTTCTATTTTGGAGCTTTTATAGTACTGTTTGTAGTTCTTTTAAACGGTTTACTTAAAAATTCTTCAAAAATTAAAAAGAAATTACAACGATAATTTAGTATGTTTGCTTTAACAAACAACAAAGAAAATCAAACTTTAAGCAATGGAATATTTAAATTTTGAAATGCCAATTAAAGAATTGGAAGATCAGTTGGCAAAATGTGTTGAGATTGGAAAAGAAAGTGAGATAGATGTAACTGAGACATGTAGCAAGATAGAAAAGAAGCTAGAAAAAGCGAAAAAAGATATTTATAAAAACTTAACGCCATGGCAGCGAGTACAATTATCTCGTCATCCGAATAGACCATATACACTTGACTATATAAAAGCTCTTTGTGGAGATACTTTTATGGAGTTACATGGTGATAGAAATGTGAGCGATGATAAGGCTATGATTGGTGGTTTAGGTAAAATTGGAGACCAATCATTTATGTTTATTGGTCAACAAAAAGGTTTTAACACTAAAACACGTCAGTACCGTAACTTTGGTATGGCAAACCCAGAAGGATACCGTAAAGCTTTGCGTCTAATGAAAATGGCTGAAAAGTTCGGAATTCCTGTAGTAACTTTTGTAGATACTCCTGGAGCTTATCCTGGTTTAGAGGCTGAAGAAAGAGGACAAGGAGAGGCAATTGCTCGTAATATTCTTGAAATGACTCGTCTTAAAACTCAAATAATAACTATTGTTATTGGTGAAGGAGCATCTGGAGGTGCTATTGGAATTGGTGTTGGAGATAGAGTATACATGATGGAAAATACTTGGTATACTGTAATTTCACCTGAATCTTGTTCTTCTATTTTATGGCGTAGTTGGGAGTTTAAAGAGCAAGCAGCTGAAGCTTTAAAATTGACAAGTGAAGATATGAAAAAGCTAAAGTTAATTGATGGCATCATTAAAGAACCAGTAGGAGGAGCGCATGCAGACAGAGAAGGTGCTTTTGACATTGTTAGAAAGCAAATATTAAAAGCTTTTGATGAAGTTAAAGACTTAGATGAAGCTACTTTAATAGCTGAAAGAATGGATAAGTATGCTAATATGGGAGTATACAAAGAAAAATAGGATAGTAAAGTTTACTGTTGAAGTTTAAACTTTATATCGGAAAATAAAAAAAGCTGAAGTTAAATATAACTTCAGCTTTTTTTATTTAATAAACTAGCTTTTAAAATATGTTTTTTAAATCGTTGTAATCAATGAAATATACAAATCTTAAAGAGAATGTATGCGTCATAGATTCATCAAATAATCTGTTGATATTATCTGAAAAATTAATGGTTGCTGGGGCAAAGTCTGAATTCGGATTTATAGAATTTCTGTAAAAAGCAATCAGTTGACTTCCAGGAGCAAATTGCCACACATAATTTAAGTCTAAATTCCAACTATTAAAGTTTCTATCATAATTATCTTTATAACTTGTAGGTAATAATGAACCGTTATTTTGATCAAGAGTAAAGAAGTCTTCTTTATAAGGTACTTTACTCCAGTTATGTCTAAATGATAATGATAAAGAAGAATTTGTATTAAAACTATACTTTCCAGATAACGAGTTTTCATAAGTGCTTCTATCTCTTTCACCAAAAATGATATCGTCATCAACAGCGTCCACATATCCTAAATCGTTATCAACTTGATCATAATTAAAAGAATAGGTTAGAGAGAATTGATTATTAAATCTATAACGAGGACTCAATCTAAAACCATAAGCACTTTTATCGATTCCTTTAAATGTACTGTAATACCAGTTATAATCTAAAGCTAATTTTTTTCTATAGTCAGTAGAAGCCCAGTGATTTAAATTTATTCTTGTTGGTCTTTCAAAGAAAACCCCAGAAGTACTTCCCTGTCTTGGTTCAAAAAAGTCTTTAGTTTTTGTTCTAATATTTAAATTACCACCAAAGCTAAAGCGATTTTTAGTATTTGACCAAAATGATAAGCCAGTGCTTGTACCTGTGTAAATACCCGATAAATGTTGAAAGTTTACATTATACCACCAATTCACTCCAAAATCATTGAAAATACCAACAGGCTTTAATTGTCTAAATCCTGTAAATCCATAAATTGTTTGTTCATTGTTGCTAAAAAGAATACCAAAATCATTAGGATTAAAATCTTTACTTTCAAAATTATAACCTACTTCCCAACGCCATTTTCCAGATTGTTTACCAATACTTGTATCAAAACTGTAACCTGGAGTGTCATTATCTACATCATCAGAAATATGCGTAGTTCTAAAACCACCATCAATATTATAATTACTAGCTTTATCTTCAATATGCCATAAAAGACCTGTTGCATTTGCATCTCTAAATCTTCCATCTCTTGTTACATTTGTATTGATTAAAGTAATGGCAGAATTTTGATTAAACTGTTTATCAACTACTAAAATATTATAGTTTGTAAATGGCTCTGTAACTACTTTATATTGAGTTTTATCAGAAGTGATATTTCCTCCAGTTTGAATTTCTTCTGTTCTTTCAATAGTAGCTTCTGTTTTTTCAGTAATAGCGTTAAAAAATCCAATTCCTAAACCATCTTTAGTTCGTCCAGAAATTTTTACAGCATTTAACATTTGTACTTTTGAAGGAGAATTAATGATTTTTTCTGTAATTTTTCTGCCTGCTATGAAATCATCATCATTAGTTAAGTTATCTTCAACATTAAATTGATCTGAAGGAGAACCACCAATTCTTCTAGAGTAAAATAAATTACCTTTTGAAAAGAGTTCAGTTCCTTCTGTAAAAAACTGACGTTGTTCAGTAAATTGCTGTTCAAAAGGACCAAGATTAAGTACAACATTATCAAAACCAACCTGACTAAAATCAGGGATAAGAGTAGCATCTAAAGTAAAGTTTTCAGATAAACCGTATTTAATATCCATTCCAGCACTCCAATCAACAATTGTATGGTCATTTTCAGTAATGCTGATGGTTGAAGCATATGGGTAAAAGCTCAATCGAGTAGGAGGAGATATATTTTTAAAGTTTTCAACTAAACCATCGTATTGAGTCCATCTACCAACACCATTATCAATATAGTTCCAGGTATATCTTGCATTTACATTACGAATTTCTCTATGAAAATTCATACCCCAAGATTGTACAGGAGCGTTTGCAAAACGTAAAGCTCTGTAAGGAATTCTTAATTCAGCAGCCCATCCATATTCAGTTATTTTAGCATCACTTTTCCATACAGCACTCCAATTATAATCTTCATTGTTTCCATTCGAAACTTTAGAATCTAATTGCACACCAGAGGCTGTTACAATAAACATAACAGGATTTTGGCCATCATCAATCGGATTTATCATGATCATAAAAAAGTCAGAATTACCAAAATTATCTCTGTTGGTAAATTCAGCAGGAATTTTATCAGGATTAGGATCGTACATTTTGGCTGCTATATAAATAGCATTATCGTCGTAAATAAGTTTTACTTCTGTTTTATAATCATTCATTTCTTTTTTTCCATTATCTGGTCTAAATTGAATGAAATCGTTAGCAACAGGTACATTTTTCCATACATCATCAGTAAGATTAGCATCTATTTTAGGAGCTTTGGTAACCCTTGTAGCATTTATTTTTTTTCGGTTTTGATTTACTTGTGCTTTGACTATAAAACTATTTAATAATATAGTAAGGAAAACAATGAATGTGATGTTTTTCATTTAGATAGTTATTGTTTGTTTTTTCATAATTAAGAAAGATTAACAACATAAATTTATTTACATTATTAATTAACTTACAATTAACCTAAAGACCAACAAAAAAAAGGATCGTTACATATTACAGAGAAAAAATATTGATTTTTTAGAGTTTAGATATAATTTGTGAATTAAATAATAGAAAACAGAGAGAAGTAAAGATGCATCATGATTTTTTAATACAATAAAAGCATAAAAGTTTAGATTGAATTTGTATTTTTGTTCGACTTTAAAAATTCATATCGAATGAACTTACACGAATATCAAGGTAAAGAAATATTAAGTAGTTTTGGCGTTCGCACACAACGTGGTATTGTGGCAAGTACACCAGAAGAAGCAGTTGAGGCTGCAAAAAAGTTAACTGAAGAAACAGGAACTGGTTGGCACGTAATAAAAGCTCAAATTCACGCAGGTGGTCGTGGTAAAGGAGGAGGAGTTAAGTTAGCTAAAAACTTAGATGAAGTAAAGAGCATTTCTAATGATATTATTGGAATGATGTTAATTACACCACAAACTCCAGCTGAAGGAAAGTTAGTAAACCAAGTTTTAGTTGCTGAAGATGTGTATTATCCAGGAGATAGTGAGCCAAAAGAATTTTACATGTCTGTTTTATTAAACCGTGCTACTGGTAGAAATATGATTATGTATTCTACTGAAGGAGGTATGGATATTGAAACAGTTGCAGAAGAAACTCCACATTTAATTTTTACAGAAGAAATAGATCCTGCTACAGGTTTATTACCATTCCAAGCTCGTAAAGTAGCTTTTAACTTAGGTTTAAGCGGAGGAGCATTGAAAGAAATGGTAAAGTTTGTAACAGCTTTATATACAGCATACATTAAGTCTGATTCATCTATGTTTGAAATTAACCCAGTGTTAAAAACATCTGATGATAAAATTATGGCTGTTGATGCTAAAGTAACTTTAGACGAAAATGCATTATTCCGTCACAAAGATTATGCAGCTATGCGTGATTTACGTGAAGAGAATGCAATTGAAGTAGAGGCTAAGGCTGCTGGTTTAAACTATGTAGATTTAGATGGAAATGTTGGTTGTATGGTAAACGGTGCTGGTTTAGCAATGGGTACTATGGACTTAATTAAGCAAGCAGGTGGAGATCCAGCAAACTTCTTAGATGTTGGTGGTACTGCTGATGCACAACGTGTTGAAACTGCATTTGGTATTATTTTAAAAGATCCTAATGTAAAAGCTATCTTAGTTAACATTTTTGGAGGAATTGTACGTTGTGATCGTGTTGCACAAGGTGTTGTAGACGCATACAAAAACATGGGAGACAAAATTAATGTACCTATCATTTGTCGTTTACAAGGAACAAACGCTGTAGAAGCTAAAGAATTAATTGATAATAGTGGAATGGAAATTATCTCAGCTACTGAGTTCCAAGAAGCTGCAGATAAAGTTGGTGAAGTTTTAAAAGCTTAATCAATGTAAATTAATTCTTAATTAAATATAAAAAAACCTCACTTTTAATAAGTGAGGTTTTTTTATTGCATATCAATCAATGATTTACTTTAATTAAGTGTTGATATTATAACATAAATAATGATTACTTATGAATATTTTAGTTTTTATTAAAGTGTTGTTTTTTAGTTGTTTAACTAAATGTTAATTACTCATACAGATTATACTGAATCTGATAACTTATACTTTATTTTTTTATAAGAAATAGGTAACATACTAAATGAATTTGTGATGTAAATTTGCAGTGGTTTGCAAATCAATATAATAGAACCGTATTAAAAGAATTAAGAACACAAATTTAATTAACCATTACCCCGAAATTAAAAAACCATTATTAATTATGAAACCTATCAAATTATTCTTAGTAACTATTTTATTCGCTTCAACTACAATTTTTGCTTCAAACACAAATCCAGCTAAAAATGTAGATAATGTAGAAACTGCAGAGGTTTATAAATTATTAAAGAATCCAAACTTTATTATTGAAAAAGACATGGCTTTAAAAGTTAAGTTTACTGTCAACAATAATAATGAAATAGTTGTATTACAAGTTGAGTCTAAAGAGTTAAGTTCAGTAGTAGAAGGATACATTAAGTATAGATTAAACTACAAGAGATTATCTCAAAAATTAAAAAAAGCTCAGGTTTATACTTTACCAGTAAGATTAGTAGCTTCTAGATAAGTTTAAATATCATTTTATAAAATAAAAGACATCTAATTTTTTAGATGTCTTTTTTGTTGTTATTAGACTTTATTAAATATTGTTTTAAACACTTTTGAATATTTATAGTGCGATTATACATGTTAGATTGTTTACTCTTTTATTCTTTGTTAATATTGAATAAAAGCACTTAATAGCAATATATTTCCCTGCTTTTTAAAATATTTTTCGCGAAGGATAGACATACACCTTGAGTGTCTTTAAAAAATCGAGGATTTAACCAAAACTAAATCTTAAATTATGAAAAAAACAATTTTACATCTCGGAGAGTCATTACCAAGAGAAGCACAAAAGCAAATTAAAGGAGGTAATCGTTATTACGGTAATGATTGTAATGCTTATAATGGACCTACATTTTATGGAAGAGGAGATTGTGATGTATTTAATAGTTTACCTTTTGAGCATCAAATTTGTGTAGATGTTCATCCGTCTTGCCTTCAATAAATATTAAATAAAACTTTGAATACACTTTATGATAAACGCCTAATTTATTAGGCGTTTTCTCTTGTGATTTTATTTATTTAATAGCAAGTAGGCTAATAGTTCGTTTATTAAAATGGTATTCTATTTCTTCAAAAGCTTTATTTTGTATGATTTCCATTTCTTTGTTTTCTATAGTAAAGCTTACTTCTGTTATCCAAGTATTTGAAACATTAGAAAAATCAGATTCAATTCTTGTTTGATCAGCATCTATTTCTATTTCATATTCATCGGTAAGTAATATTATTTTAGCTTTTTGGGTAACAGTTAAATCTACTCTACTAAGTATTGTGGCGTTCATAAATAGATAACCGTTTAATTCTTGGAACTCAACCCAAATTTGTCCTTGTTTAGATTCTGCAATTTTTACTCCTGAAACATTTTTTATTCGTTCTTCTGTATAAGTATCTACATGGATTCTTTTCATAGCTTTCATGTTTCCTAAAGCTGCTAAAATTTCATCTTTCTTTCTAAAAATATTCATGTGAAATTGAAGTTTATAGTTGGTTTATTATTTTGTTATTGCCTTTTAAAATGAATATATTTTTCTCCGCAATCATATAGTTTTACATAATAATTCATGGCATTACCATAGTTTTGAATCGTAATTTCATCAGGGGTGAAATAACAATCTACTCCCATAGTTCGCTTTCCAATTTGTTTTAGTCTTTCGAATTCCTTTTCTTTTTCAGGATCTTCTTCTGGTAATTCAATATCAAAGTAATCTTCAGCATATTCTATGTTCGTAAGATTAATATAAAACTCATTTACATCTCTATAAAAATTTACTTTACCAGTTATATTACGTTTGTTAGACTTATACCCGTAAGAATATTCTCCTTTAGATTTAGAAAAAGTGAGTAGTAAATCACAATATTCATTAAAATACTTACCCTCAATAGTGTTAGGTAATGGAGCTATTTGTTGTGTTGTTTTTTGCAATACTATAGGATATTCTTTGTTTGAAGTAGCATTGATCCACTTACCAGTGATTTGTGAGTTAGCTATTTTACCTTTAATTACAGCAGTAGTATCTTTTTTGTAATTCAGTTCATAGATGGTTAAATTATCTTCTTTAATGTTTCCTATAATTTGAATATCAATACCAGTTTTTCTGTAAAAATAAAAACCAGTTAAATTTCCATTGTTATTACTGATGTGAAAGTATACATCTAGATTTTTACCGATTTTACCATTGTAATTTATTGCTTGCTTTTCTTTATTTATTGAAGTTTTAGCTTCAACTGTTTCAATTTTTATATTTTCTTTTGTATTAATTTCAGGTTTATCAATTTCACTTTTTTGCTTTTTTTGAATACAAGAAGTGTAAATTAATATTATTAGTAAAAAATAGGATTTATTTTTCATGTTTTAGTGGTATAAATAATGGTTGATTCTTAGTCTTATTCACTAATATTATTAGTAAATAAAAATTCTTTTTCATTTATTTTTAAGTCAACTTTCGTTTGTTCGGCTGATCTTAAATACAGCATCATAGAGTTAATGATACGATCCTTATTAGTGTCTTTTTTTATAATTTTAGCCTTGTGTAATACACCCAAAGTTTTCTTACTAGTAATATCACTATTATTTATTAAAACAATATTGTAACTGTTTTTATTAAATCCTATGATAGAAGATATATATGGGGTTAAAAGCTCTTCTCCTTCTTTAAAAATAGGGTTGTATAACTCGTAGTATTGGTCTACTGGGATTTTTTTATCAGTAATTAATTGATGATAATCTGCAAAATACAATTTACTATCAATTTCAGTAGGTTCATAGCCGAGCATTAAGAAAGAGTTTTCGGTAGCATTATCTCGATGAAATTTAGTAGTATTTTGTTGATTGAATCTACCAAGCCAATAGTAGTCTAAAGTTTCGTTAAATACATCATTACATTTTTTAGAAAGTCCTTTTTTTAAAGCAACCATAGAGGCTCTTAAATATTCGGATGTTATCAATTCGTTAAAAGAAATTACAACAAAACCATTTTCAGAATAATTGGTTCTAAAAACCTGGGAAAAAACAGTGTCAATAATATCATCTGTAATTTCAGATTTAATTTTTAAAAAATATTTCATAGAATTTCAATTCAGCTTTTAAGATTTATTCTTTCTTTTCAGAGCTATAAGCCCTAAAACGGGACCGATAGCCAATATAGTTAAAATAATACTTGAATTTGTAATTGTTTGTAGTTGATTGATAAGCTGTAGGCTTATAATTGAAATAAAAAAACCAATAGAAGTTACAATTGTTAAAGCAGTTCCTTTTAATTCTACAGGAGCATTTTGAGCTACTAAAGTAGAAAATAGGGGAGAGTCTGCAATAACTACGATTCCCCAAAAAAGTAAAAAACTAACAAATAAAACTTGAGAATTAATGGCGAAAAATATAGGAGAGATTATACAGCAAATACAAGAGAATAACAGTGCATAAAAAGCTATTGTTTTATTACTTAACCTTTGTGCTAAAAAACCAGCTAAAATACAAGATAAGCCTCCAATACCTATAATTAAAAAACATAAAAGAGAGGTGTTGAATGATGTCATAGGATAATTTTCTTGATACATTTTAATCATAACAGGAACAAAAGCCCAAAAAGTATATAGTTCCCACATGTGAGCAAAATAACCAAATGAAAAAGCTCTAAAATCTTTCTTTTTGAAAATCGTTTTAATAGCAGATAACTGTAATTTTTGACTAGCTTTTCTGTATGGACCATCTGGAATTAATAAAAGCATTAAAATACCACCTAAAGCTGCTAATACAGAAGTTGTATAAATAACAAATTCCCATGGAAGTGTTCCTTTTATATTTTTTAATAAATGCGGAAAGGCTGTACCTAATACTAACGCACCAACTAAAAAGCCAAGAGACTTTCCGAGTCCTTTTTCAAAATAATCAGAGGCTATTTTCATTCCTACTGGATAAATTCCAGCTAAAAAGAATCCAGTGAAGAAACGAAGTGTAATAATGCTGATAAATGTGTTGTTTTTCAATATAATTCCTATGTTACATAGTGCTCCAAGTATTGCACAAACAAAGAATACTTTTGAAGGAGAATATCTATCAGCAATTGATAGTAAAGCAAAAAGTAAAGTTCCTGTAATAAATCCAAACTGAACAGAGGAAGTTATATGTCCCAGCGCATTTGTATCAAGGTTAAAAACTTGAATTAAATCAGAAATAACACCATTACCCGCAAACCAAAGAGAAGTACATAGAAACTGAGAAACTACAATTATTATTAGTATAAAATTTAGTTTTTTCATGTATATTTTGAAGTTAAATAGAACAAAGCTATAGGAAAAAATAAAACATAAAAATACCGATTTAAGTCAAAACTCAAGTAATTGTCTTTAACAGATATATTATTTTGTTAAGGTAAAAGTGTTTTGTTCTGATTTTAAGTCAAAATGTTAAAATTGCAAAAAAATTAAAACAATCTTCCAGAAATATTAGGACAAGCAGTTAATCCACTTCTTCTGCATAATAAATCTATACCTAAAGTAATTTGATGGAAACCAGCATCAGTAAATAATATGTCTCCATATTGTTTTGTATAGGTGTAGGAAGCCATAAACTTGTTAAAGTTAATTCCTACAATAGGAGATAGGTATTGAGCATTTCTAAATGAGTTACTTTCAAAAGAAGACCTATATGAAAGAGCTGCCCAAATCTGTGATTTTTCTAAATTTCTATAAGCTTTAATATTTACATCCATTATCTTCTCTTGCGTTTGCTCTTTAAATTGAAACATAAAAGAAGGCTCGAATTGTAGTTTTTTGTTATTCCTAAAAAAATAACCTGCATTTATAACATAATTTCTTAGATCTAATGTGTTAAATCCTGATCTTAAGTTTTGTTGTACTGACAGAAAAATATTTTTGATAGTAAAATAACTGAAAAAATCTTTGTAATGATATCCAATACCAAAGTCCGCATTTACATAAAAATCACTTTCTATAATTTGTTGAACTTGAGGATCTCCAGCAAAGGTTCTTTGATCTACTTCATTAACAACAGTTGATAAGGATAAACCAAAAGAAAATTGATTAAAAGTACTTCCCTTGCTTAAGTTTAAATGATATGCGTAGGTACCTTGTATTGCTTTTTGAGAATGAAAACCATTTTTATCATTAAATAAAACGACTCCATATGCCGAGTCTGAATATTCATTTGGTCTTGCGTGAAAGCTTAATGTTTGTAATTCAGGAGCATTTTCAACACCTGCCCATTGAGTTCTAGCTGTTAAACGAATTTTTCCGCAACTTCCTATTCCGGCAGCAGCAGGATGTATTAAAAACACATTATCAGATAAGTAATCTTGATAAATAGGTAGTGTTTCTTGAGCGTAAGAAACTATAGTAAAAAAATAGAGTAAAAGATTTCCTTTTTTAAGCAGCCCCCTCATTTTATGTTCATGTTTTTATGTAAAAATAAATTTTCTTCTTCTGGCAATCACACAATAAAACAAAAGTAAAAAAATTATATTAAACCACTAATATTGCGAAATATTATATAATGATTCTTAAAACTTTATAAGATTTAACTTAAAATTAGAACTATTTAACAATATTAGAGGATTGAGCAGGTTTTTAACTCAAATGTTCTTTTAACGCATTGATTTCATCACGTAATTGTGCAGCAACCATAAAATCAAGTGCTTTAGCAGCCGTTTCCATTTCTTTACGTTTTTCTCTAATACGTTTTTCTATTTCTTCTTTAGGTAAATATTCTAAATCTTGCTCAGCAGCTTTTTGAGTTGCATTATCATATTGATAAGCTGTTGTTGCTTTTTTAGAAAGCGTATCATCTATTTTTTTATTGATTTGCTTTGGTGTAATACCAAACTTAGTGTTATAGTTTACTTGCTTTTCTCTTCGTCTACTAGTTTCATCAATAGTTTGTTGCATACTTTTGGTAATTTTATCAGCATACATAATTGCTTTACCATTTACATTTCGTGCAGCTCTTCCAACTGTTTGGGTAAGTGATCTATGCGATCTTAAAAAACCTTCTTTATCAGCGTCTAAAATAGCAACTAATGAAACTTCAGGTAAATCCAAACCTTCTCTTAATAAGTTAACTCCAATTAAAACATCAAATAAACCTTTACGAAGATCTTGCATTATTTCTACACGTTCTAAGGTATCAACATCAGAGTGAATATACCTACAACGAACTTGAATTCTAGTCAAATATTTGGCTAGTTCTTCTGCCATTCTTTTCGTTAATGTAGTAACTAATGTACGTTCATCTTTTTCAACCCTAATTTGAATTTCTTCAATTAAATCATCAATTTGATTTAAACTCGGACGCACTTCAATTTCAGGGTCTAATAATCCAGTAGGTCTTATTACTTGTTCTACAAATACTCCTTCTGTTTTTTCTAATTCATAGTCAGCAGGAGTCGCACTTACATATAATACCTGATTTTGCAATGCTTCAAACTCCTCAAATTTAAGAGGTCTGTTATCCATAGCAGCAGGTAATCTAAATCCGTATTCAACTAAATTTTCTTTTCTACTTCTATCTCCACCATACATTGCGTGAACTTGTGGTACTGTAACATGACTTTCATCAATAACCATTAAATAGTCTTCTGGAAAATAGTCTAACAAGCAGAAAGGTCTTGTACCAGCTTCTCTACCATCTAAATAACGAGAATAATTCTCAATACCAGAACAGTATCCAAGTTCACGAATCATTTCCAAATCGAATTCAGTTCGTTCTTTTAGTCTTTTAGCTTCTAAATGTTTTCCTATTTCATTGAAATAATCAAACTGCTTCATTAAATCGTCTTGAATTTGATGGATAGCAGTTTGTAAAACATCAGGAGAGGTAACAAATAAGTTGGCTGGATAAATGTTTAGATTTTCAAATTCTTCAACAATTTGATTGTTTTCAATATCAAAAGCTTCTATTTCTTCAATTTCATCACCAAAAAAATGGACTTTATATCCATTATCACCATAAGAAGGGTAAATGGTAACAACATCACCTTTAACTTTAAACGTACCACTTTTTATTTCAACTTCAGATCTAGCATACAAACTAGTAACTAATTGATGTAAAAATTTAGTACGTGTAATTTGTTGCCCAACTTCAATTTGAATTACATTCTTTTTAAATTCTATTGGATTTCCAATACCATACAAACAAGAGACAGAGGCAACTACTAATACATCTCTTCTTCCTGATAAAAGCGATGAAGAGGTGCTAATTCTAAGTCTTTCTATTTCATCATTAATAGATAAGTCTTTTTCAATGTAAGTACCAGTTACAGGAATGTATGCTTCAGGTTGATAGTAATCATAATAGGAAACAAAATATTCAACAGCATTATTCGGAAAAAATTGTTTAAACTCAGAGTATAATTGAGCAGCTAATGTTTTATTATGCGCTAATACAAGAGTAGGTCTGTTAACTGTAGCTACAACATTTGCTACACTAAACGTTTTACCTGAGCCTGTAACACCTAATAAAGTTTGATATTTTTCATTTTCTTCAATTCCATTTACTAATTGATTGATAGCACTGGGTTGATCTCCTGTTGGCTTAAATTCTGATACTAGTTGAAAATCCATTTAACAAAAATAAGGATAGTTTTCTCAGTGAACAATGATCAGTTAATAGTTATCTGTTATTGAAGTCATCTTGACTTTTCAATTTTATGAAATTTCTTTAATCCGATTACAATAAATGCTAGGAAATTAAAGCCTTTCCAACTAGTAATTGTGGTGTCAAATCTATTCAATAAAGAAC
>NZ_SJXJ01000128.1 GCF_004337695.1 Tenacibaculum sp. M341 | reverse complement strand
AGTAAATTAAGCGTAAAGCAATTATTCAGAATGAAGTTTAAAAAAGAAGACATATACAAGGCACTCGGAACAATAACTGCTCCTGGAGAAGGGAAAAGTTTGGTAGGGAATGAAAACGTTAAAAACATAGTAACGTTTGGTGATGAGGTAATTGTAGATGTAACCATAAGTAATCCTACATTACAGGCAAAAAAGAAAATTGAAACTGAAATAAAAAAAGCGATTAACTCACAAGTAAGTGAAACAATCCAGGTAAAAGTGAATGTGAAAACAGAAGCAAAACCTAAAGAAGAAGTTAAT
>NZ_SJXJ01000018.1 GCF_004337695.1 Tenacibaculum sp. M341 | reverse complement strand
TTTCTAATTCTATCATATCTTTGCTTAGTACTTGGTACATAGGGTTGTGTTTTTATGTTTCGCAACACAAATATCTACAACCCTTAATTTTTTCTCAAAAAAAGTCAAGATGACTTCAATGTTTAAATTTATTGATTTTCTATTTTTTGGATGGATTGTAAATCTTTTTTATCCTGAATATTACAGACCAAAGTATGGTTACCAGCGTTATTATATTTTATTTTTTCATTATATAATTCCACAATTTTTTTTCAGGTTAAACCCTAAAGTAAAATGGCCTGTACACTTTACTTCCAAAGTAATGGCTCCGCAGAATATTAAAAAAGGAATTTTGTGTGATCCGGGAGATAGTATAAATAATTATATTCAAGCCAATAACGGAATTGTTTTTGGTTCTAATATTGAATTTGGTCCTGGTGTAAATATTATTTCCTCAAACCATGATAACGCTAATTTCAAAAAACATATAAAAGCAAAACCTATAGTTATTGGAAATAATGTTTGGATAGGTGCTAACTCAACTATTTTACCCGAAGTTTCTATTGGTAACAATGTAGTTATTGGAGCCAATTCTTTAGTCTCAAAAGATATTCCAAGTAACTCAATAGTCGTTGGAAATCCGTGTAAAATTATTAAACAGAAAGAAGCTTATACCGAAGATTTTTCAAAAATTATCTTCAATAAGAAAATCCCAAATTCTTTTGTAGCATTTATAAACACTAACGCTTAAAAAGCTTTAATCCCCAGGATAACTTATTACAATGTAACTCTGTATAAAACTCAGTTGATGCTCCAAAGCTTTTGTAATAATTAGCTATATTTTTCATTGATGAACCTCCAAAATTAAATACTTTATAATTGCGTTCGTATTTAAAAATTGCTCTGTCGTTCATAAAAGTATTTGCCCCGTTTTCTCTGTTTTTAAAATCAGAAGAACATACTAATTCAGTTACTTTATTTTTATATTTTAAAAAAAATGCTCCTGAAATTAATTCATTGTTTTTATCATGCACAGTCAACAACTCCCCTACATTTCTACTTAAACAAGCATTCATTAATTTATACAAGTTCAAATAATCTTCATCTTTTATCTTTTTTACTCTTTTACCAACGTTGTTTTTAAACAAGTCGATAAATAATTTAGCATCAGTATTCCATTTTTCCGTTAAATCTAAATTAACCGCTTTTTTCAGTTCTCTTTTTCTATTTCTATTGTAAGCTTTATAAATTTCTTCATACGTTTTTGTGAAAGAGACATATTGAAGCTGTCTTTGATTTTGATAAGAATGAAACATACTAAATGCATTTTCACCATTAGTTCTAATATTTACATATTTAAACTCACTAAAAAGCATAATTAAAAACTCATTCTCATCCTCAATCTCTTTAGAGTAAATTCCTAACTGAATTAACCAAAAAGGTGTGTACGTATATTTTATAAATAATTTCCTTCTCCAAGGAATTGGCATTACTGCTTCATAATCATTTAATACCAACACACTCCAATTATCGGCAACAATATCTAAATACCAAGAAAAACCAAATATGTTAGACTGTAATGAGTTTTGAACACAGTCATCATATTTTTCTACATCTAACTTTTTTCTAGAAATAAGTTCTATCATTTACTTCGCAGCTATTTTTAACATCGATTCATACAAACGCTCCCAACCTTTCCAACGTGTGTAACCACTAATACTTTCATTATGGAATAATGTGATAAAAGTACCATTTACACGCTTTACTTCATTTTTAAGATCATTAATTTTACCTAGAGATTGCTTGGGTGTTAACTGCATATAATCATTTAACGTAGTATCCATTAATGCAAATGGAAATATTTTTAGAGGTGTTTGAATTTCAAAATCTAAATCATAAAAATAAAAAGGAATACTGGTACTTGCTCTAAAGCCAACATGACTTGCATATCCCATTGAATAATCTTCTTTTATTTCTAAATCGATTAAATTTTGTTGTGTTTGAGGAATTTCAAATCTCAAATAATGTTGCCTTGATCTAAATATAGGCATGTTTGTAATACTTTCTAAACGTTCTTTTTCATGCTTCATTTTCTTAATATCTGTCATCGTAAAATATGATGGATGCAATCCTACTCTAGCGTAGTCTACCATTTCTTTTATCAACAATCTAAATTTCGATTTCAAATAAGAAACATTTGTATCAAAAGTAGAATAATCTGCAACTAAAAAGAAAAATACGGTACGTACTTTATACTTTTCTTTAAGCGCAAGTATTTTATCAAATGTATTAAAAGGATCTTTTTTCAAATTGAAACGAACTGCAAAGCGGTCCACAATATTTAAAAGATTCAAGTTATATAAATCTTTTAAAAAACCTCCAACCGATCTTATAGTTCCTTTATGTTTATAGGCATATGCATTGTCTATATCAATTGTTGAAATAAACTGATATTTTCTATTCTTATATTCATAATCAGGGAATTTTTCCTTTAGTACTTTTAATAATTTATGTGCCCAAATATCAATTACAGGTTTCTCCAAAAAACCATATTGAAATGCTAAACTTTCTTTAGCTGAAAAACGCTCGTACTTATCTTTTATATGTGGTAAATACTCTTCATAACGAGTAATTAAATAAAAACTAGCAGAAAAAATATCAAAAGGAATCGTTGATTTTTGTCCTTGAAAGAAAAAGCAAGGTGTACCTTCCCAATCAGACATTTTTATTTCTAAATCACTAACCCCTTGTTGAAACAATAATTTCGTACTTTTTATAAAAAACTCATTACCTAAAGCTACTTTGGTATAAGATAGTTTTGGTCCATTATGTGCAACAAAATCCTCTACCTTAGAAGTAAAATCTATATCAATAGAAAGAATCCTTGCAAAAACATGTTTAAAAATGTAACGAACTCTAGGTGTTATTTTATGTGTATATATAAGTATCAAATGCTTATTTTAATTACAGAATTGATTCATCTGCAAAGCTAAAATAAGTTTTTTCAGTTATAATTAAATGATCCAATACTTTTATATCCAAACTAGCTCCTGCTTCTTTTATTTTTTGTGTCAATTGTTTATCTGATAAACTTGGACTTAATTTTCCTGAAGGATGATTGTGATATAAAATGACTCCAACTGCTAAAAGTTCTAATGCTTTTTTAAAAATTAACCGAACATCTACAAGTGTACTATTTAATCCTCCCTTGCTAATTTGTTTTTTTGATAATACTTTGTTTGCATTATTTAAATACACTACCCAAAATTCTTCATGTTGTAAATCTGATAGAAATGGCTGCATTATTAAAAATGCATCTTTAGAGGACTTTATTTTCTCGGCATTTGGTATGTGTTCAAAATGTCTTCTTTTACCTAATTCTAAAGCTGTAATAATGGAAATAGCCTTTGCCTCTCCTACTCCTTTAAAATGCATCAACTCATTAATAGAAAGTTTTGATAACTGATGTAGATTATTATTTACAGAACCTAAAATACGTTTAGATAATGCTACTGCACTTTCATCTCTATTTCCAGATCCAATTAAAATAGCTATTAACTCAGCATCAGACAATGAAGTTTGTCCTTTAAACAGCATTTTCTCTCTGGGTCTATCATCTAAAGCCCAAGACTTTATACTTAACTTTTTCATATTGCAATTTTAAATTTTAACAGTAAACATCTATTTATCTTTTTCAATTTTAAATAGATATACTGACAAGTATATTGTTTTACATTACAAATGTATACAAAAAACTTCTCCTTTCTAAAATGAAAGGAGAAGTTTTTAATCAGTTATAAAGTATTAGAAATTTTTATTTCTGAACCTTCAAATCAAAAGTAATACTACCTGATCTACCAGAAGCGATATTCGTAATTTTTATAGCTCCTTTTTTTCCTTTTGAATTTTGAAACAAGATTATTCTTGGTAAACCTGAGCTAGGAAAAGACTCTTCGTCATTCGTAATATTTATACCATTTAAAGGATCACTATTAGTCATGTTATCAAAATCTTCTACCGAAAAACTAACAGAACTTCCTTCTATATAGTTTATAAAATTAGTGTTAGTTGCATTAGGTATTTCTTTTAATCCCCAACCAGAAGCTTTTTGAGGAGACTCAAAAAACAACAAACCAGATTCGCCAACAAATACTATGTCAATTTTTTCTCCATTAGAATCGTTGATATCATCACTTTTTATTACAGTCCCTAATTCAGTAGAAAATACTGAACCTAATGTAGATTGTGCATCAATACCTCCTAAAACAATATTCTGGAATGATAAAATTTCATTTGTATTTAAAGTAAAACTTTTAGTAAGCTCTTTTGTTTGAACATAATTAGAAGCCTCTAATGTAACCTCAAATTCTCCTGCTTCTTCATAAAGTAAAAATCCAGGGTTTTCTAATGTACTTTCTCCTTTACCTCCTGAGAAAGTCCATTTGTACTGATTCGCCCCTGTAGTTTTGTTTACTATTTGTAATTCAGCTGGAACAACTTCACTATTTAAAATTAAATCAAAATCAATATTAATCTCTTCGCTTATAACGAAACTTAATGTTCTAGAATCTGTTTCCACTCCATTAGACACCTCTAAAGTAATATCATAAGTACCTGGTGTTGCATAATAAATAGCTTCTGGCTCTTTCTCCGTTGAGCTTTCAGGTGCTCCTCCTGGAAAAGACCATTTATAAGATGTTGCTCCTCTAGATTTATTTACTAAAGTTACATTTGATGATGACAAAAAACTATCTGGATTCGGTTCAAAGTCAGCAACTAGAGGCACATTTATACTAAAAGTTTTAGATACAGTTTCTGTTTCTGATCCATTTGAAGCTTTTAAAGTTATTGTAAAATCTCCTTTTACTTGAAGATAATAAATGTAATCTGGATTTTCCTTATTAGAACTTTCTCCATCAGCTCCTGGAAATGACCATTCGTATGATGTAGCACCTGTTGTTTTATTTTCTACACTAACAATAACAGGAGAAGAATCATCACTAATAATTGTTATCTCAAAATCTGCTACAATAGGTTCTTTTTCAGGAGTTGTAACTTGATCATCTGTACATGAAAACATTAAAGATACAACTGTAAATAAAGCAAGTAATTTGGTTAACTTTTGAATCATTTTTTTCATTTTATAATTTTTAATTTAGCCGCAAATGTAATCAAAATCAATTCTTCTTTTCAAGATTTTCTCAGCTAATAATCTTATGAAAACGAAACACTTTGATCGATCTTATGTAAAAGAAAATCTCCCTTCATTACAGATAATATCAAATAGTATTTAACTTTTTTCACATTAAAAACGTACCTTTGTATCCTATACTATAAATTTTATTATGAAAATTGTAATAGCCGGAGCTGGTGATGTGGGTTTTCATCTGGCTAAACTCCTCTCTTACGAATCTCAAGATACTTACATAGTCGATTTAGACGGTGATAAATTGAATTATATTAATAATCATTTAGATGTTATTACTAAAAAAGGTGATGCTACATCTATGAAATTATTAAAAGAGATTGGAGCAAACTCAGCTGATTTATTATTAGCTGTAACTGAAAATCAGAATACAAATTTTACAATCTCTGTTATAGGTAAAGCCTTAGGGGTTAAAAAAACAATTGCTAGAATAAAAAACCCAGAATTTTTAAATAGTGATACTATTGACTTTAAAGACTTTGGTGTTGATTTTATGATTTCTCCGGAAGAATTAGCTGCCGAAGAAATTAAATTATTACTACACCAATCTTCTTTCAATGATACGGTTGCTTTTGAAAACGGATTGTTTAACGTAATGGGTACTACCCTGAGTTATAAATCGCCAATTTTAGATTTAACTGTAAAAGAAGCGAAAGAAAAATTCAATATGGTAGATTTTATTACCATAGCTATAAAAAGAGAAGGAATTGCTCAAACAATCATCCCTAGAGGAGATACTGTATATAAAATGAACGATCAAGTATATTTTTCGGTTCCAAATTACAGTATTGAAAAATTATATCCTATCATCGGAAAAGAGCATTTAGATATTAAAAATGTAATGATTCTGGGAGGGAGTAGTATTGGTAAAAAAACAGCTCGTAATCTTTGTAAAGATAACTTTAAGGTAAAACTTATTGAAAAAAGTAGAGAGAAAGCTTTAACTCTTGCTGAAGATTTACGAACTACTCTTGTAATTAATGGAGATGGTAGAGATTTAGAATTACTTGAAGAAGAAAACATTAGAGATATGGATGCTTTTATTGCTGTTACAGGTGATTCTGAAACGAATATCATGTCTTGTTTAGTAGCAAAATCAAAAGGAGTTAAAAAAACAGTCGCTTTGGTTGAGAATATGGATTACATCAATATTTCTCAAACCATTGGAATTGATACTTTGATTAACAAAAAATTAATTGCTGCTAGTAATATTTTTAGACATATTAGAAAAGGAGAAATTTTAGCTTTAGCAAACTTACACAATGTAGATGCAGAAGTTTTTGAATTTGAAGTACAACCAAATGCTAAAGTAACAGAAAAGCCTATTAGAGACTTGCGTTTTCCTAGGGAAGCTGTTTTTGGTGGAATCATTAGAAATGGAGAAGCTTTAATGTCTTTTGGTAATATGCAAATTGTAGCTGGTGATCATGTAATTGTTTTCTGTTTACCAGAAGCTATATCTATTGTAGAAGATTTATTTAACTAATGGAACATTTAAATCTCAAACTTATCTTCCGGTTTTTAGGAATAACTGCCATTTTAAATGGTTTTTTCATGTGGCTTGCTATTCCTTTTAGTCTGTATTTTGAAGAAAAAGCGGTACTTGGAATTCTTAATTCAGGTATTATTACCATATCATTAGGTTTAATATTATATTTTTTTAATAAACCTACTAACAAAAATTTACAAAAGAAAGAAGGGTATTTAATTGTAACATTAGGTTGGTTTACACTAACCATAACAGGAATGTTACCTTACTTATTAACAGGAAGTATTCCTTCAGTTGTTGATGCTATTTTTGAAACAATTTCTGGTTACTCAACAACAGGTTCTTCTATTCTATCAGATATTGAAAGTATGCCCAAAGGAATTTTATTCTGGAGAAGTGCTACGCATTGGATTGGCGGAATGGGAATTGTAGTATTAACTATTGCTATATTACCTCTCTTAGGTATTGGTGGTATGCAGTTATTTATGGCTGAAGCACCTGGTCCTTCGGCTGATAAACTACACCCAAGAATTACCGATACCGCAAAAAGATTATGGTTGATTTATGTTGGTTTGACTATAACTGAATTCCTTTTACTTAAAGTAGCTGGAATGACCTGGTTTGATGCTATCAATCATGCTATGGCAACAGTAAGTACTGGTGGATTCTCAACTAAAAATGCAAGTGTTGCTCACTGGAATCACGCTCCTTTAATTCAATACATCATCATATTTTTCATGTTTATTGCAGGAGCTAACTTTGTCCTTACTTATTTTGCTTTAAAAGGAAAAGTTAAAAAAGTGATACAAAGTGAAGAGTTTCGTTATTACTTCTTAGGAATCATATTAATTACTGCAATTATAAGTGTTTCTATCCTTTTCTTTAAAGATCCTGCTTTAGTAACAAGTATAAATCACCCTGAAGTTCTTGGTCATACCGAGAGTACTGTAAGACATGCTTTATTCTCTGTTATATCTGTAGTAACAACTACTGGTTTTGTAACTGCCGATTTTACAATGTGGAGCTTTTTTGTTACAGCTATCTTTTTTGCCTTGTTTTTTACAGGTGGATCTGCTGGTTCAACATCAGGTGGTGTTAAAATTGTAAGACACATTGTAATGCTAAAAAATAGTTTTTTAGAATTTAAAAAAGCATTACACCCTAACGCTATTATACCTGTTAGGTACGATGGTAAAGCTGTAAAACAAACTATTGTATTTAATATTATTTCCTTTTTTATATTATACATGCTTATTTTCATCATTGGGTCTGTTATTTTAGCCATGATGGGACTAGATTTTGAATCTGCTCTTGGTGCATGTGCTTCTTCTTTGGGAAATATTGGTCCTGCAGTAGGTAGTGTAAGTCCAGTAGATAGTTTTGCTCACCTTTCTATGAGTGCTAAACTTTTCTGTTCTTTCTTAATGCTAATAGGTCGTTTAGAGCTATTTACAGTTCTTATTTTGTTTTCTCCTTTCTTCTGGAAAAGAAATTAAAACAATCGAAATTTTAACTTTAACATTTAAAACACACTCGTGATAAAAAATATCGCACTAATGGCTTAAAATCATTCGTTCATTACTTTTTAAAAATTTCACCTCTAATACGAAGGTACTTTTGTTGTAGAAAATATAAGGGATTAACTAACAAAAACTATTTATTATGAATTCTACAAAAAAAATTATCGGACTATTATTCGTATTTCTATTTCTGTCAAACACCTCTGCTACTGCACAAGAAGGTTTTATAAGTGAAATTAGAGTTTATGCAGGAACTTACGCTCCTAGAGGATGGGCTTTTTGTGAAGGACAAACATTAGCTATTTCTTCAAACCAAGCGTTATTTTCTTTAATTGGTTGTCAATATGGTGGCGACTGTAGAACTACATTTAAATTACCTGATTTACGTGGTAGAGTTGCTATGGGAGCAGGAACTGGTCCTGGACTTACTACTAGAGTTCAAGGAAGCTTAGTTGGCTGGGAAGATGTAACTTTAAACAATTTAAACCTACCTTCACATACACATGTAGCTACCGTAACTGGTGGATCTTCAGCAAATAGCAATATTTTATTAAGTACTACTAATGCTGTAAGAGATACTCCACAAGCTGGTGATGTGTTTGCTGTAAGTAACTTTACAGAAGGAATATCTACAAAAAAAGTTAAATCTTATGGACCTGCAACTAATACCGTTAATGGTCAGTCAATATCTGGAGGGACAAACCCTATAGTTACTATAGGTAACACAGGTAACAACTCTGCAGTTGATATTGTACAACCTTCAGCTGTTGTAAGATATATAATTTGTATGCAAGGAACCTTTCCTCCTAGAAATTAATAATTCTTTTAAAACATCAAAAAAACTCTCGTAACAACACAACGAGAGTTTTTTAGTATATTAGTAAACAACTAATTAACTTTATTTATGAAAAAAACTACTCTTACGTTAAGCTTTCTTTTCTTAACATTAATTTTCAATAACTTTTTACATTCTCAAACACTAGAAGGCTCTAGCGTTACACTGCAAGAATTAAGTCAAACAGAAACTGTTGTTGATGGTGATGCTTCTGTACCTGGAGAATTTGAAGTTAGTCCTGATCTTTCTTTTGATATTGATGGTAATCAAATAATCTTTAGTTTAAGAAACAGTAGTAGTGTTGCTATTCCTATAAATTTTACATTTACAGGAGGGACTGTCACTGGAATCACAAGCATAGCTGTTAATACTGGAGCTTCAACCGTAGCAGACACATCTGGAGTCAGTGCATCTGTAGCTGGTTCAGGAATAGGCGTAACACTAAATATATCTTCTGTATCAAATGCTTCATCTTCATTTCAGCAAGTTGTATTTGATTTAGTCATTACTGGAAGTGCTCCAAATACTGATCCTTCAATCTCTATTAACAATTTAGCATTAAGCTATACAGAAGGAAACACTGCTACTCAGATAGATGCTTCTGCTACCGTGAATGATGCTGATGGCGATGCTGATTGGAATAGTGGTACTTTGACTGCTCAAATAGTTGTCAACAACGAAGCTGCGGATGAAATTAGTATTTCAGATACAGATGGAGACGGAACTGCAATTACTGTTAGCGGAACAAATATTCTTGCCAATGGAACAGATATTGGTGATCTAAGTGTTATGAATGGTATTGTTACTAATGGTACTATTTTAACCATTACTTTTGATAGTAATGCTACAAACGCAAACGTGCAAGAAGTTTTACAATCATTACGATATAGAAATACTTCCACAACACCTGGTACTGCTAACAGAACTATAAATATTACGGCAAATGATAATAACGGAGGTTCTGCTAATGATACAAGAATTGTTAGTATAGCTACTGTTGCCCCAGCAACACCTACAGTGAATACACCTAGTGCTGCTATTACAGTTAATGCAGCAACACAAACAATCGCCGGATCACATCCTGAAAATGGTGTAACTGTTCACGCATACGCCGATGCTAATAACGATGGTGTCGCAGATAATACAAGCTCTTTAGGTTCAGCTACTGTTACTGGTAACGCTTGGAGTTTTTCTGTAAACCTTAATGCTGATGCTGATAATAATTTTGTAGTAAGTGCTACAGATGGAGTTGATACTTCTAGCGACGCAGATGTACCCACAATTACTGAAGATTCAACAAACCCAGCTAATCCTATAGTAAACACACCTAGTGCTGCTATAACTGTGAATGCAGCAACACAAACATTATCTGGTACTCTTACTGAAAATGGTGTAACTGTTCATGCTTATGCTGATGCTGATAATGATGGTACCGCTGATAACGCAACCTCTCTAGGTTCTGCTACTGTTAGTGGCAATGCTTGGAGTTTTTCTGTAAACCTTACAGCTGATAGTGACAATAATTTTGTCGTAAGGGCTGAAGATAACGCTGGAAACGCTTCTAGTGATGTAGACATTCCTACAATTACTGAAGATTCAACAAGCCCTGCGAATCCTGTAGTAAATACACCTAGTGCTGCTATAACTGTAAATGCTGCCACACAAACATTATCTGGTACACTTACTGAAAATGGTGTAACTGTTCATGCTTATGCTGATGCAGATAATAATGGAGTAGCTGATAACACAACCTCTCTAGGTTCTGCTACTGTTAGTGGTAATGCTTGGAGTTTTTCTGTAAATCTTAATGCTGATGCTGACAATAATTTTGTAGTAAGAGCCGAAGATAACGCTGGAAACGCTTCTAGTGATGTTGATATTCCTACAATTACTGAAGATTCAACAAGCCCAGCTAATCCTGTAGTAAATACACCTAGTGCTGCTATAACTGTGAATGCTGCCACACAAACATTATCTGGTACTCTTACTGAAAATGGTGTAACTGTTCATGCTTATGCTGATGCAGATAACAATGGAGTAGCCGATAACTCAACCTCTCTAGGTTCTGCAGTTGTTAGTGGTAATACTTGGAGTTTTTCTGTAAACCTTAATACTGATAGTGACAATAATTTTGTGGTAAGAGCTGAAGATAACGCTGGAAACGCTTCTAGTGATGTTGATATTCCTACAATTACTGAAGATTCAACAAGCCCTGCGAATCCTGTAGTAAATACACCTAGTGCCGCTATAACTGTAAATGTTGCCACACAAACATTATCTGGTACACTTACTGAAAATGGTGTAACTGTTCATGCTTATGCTGATGCTGATAATAATGGAGTAGCTGATAATACAACCTCTCTAGGTTCTGCTACTGTTAGTGGTAATGCTTGGAGTTTTTCTGTAAACCTTAATGCTGATGCTGACAATAATTTTGTGGTAAGAGCCGAAGATAGCGCTGGTAATACTTCAAGCGATGTAGATATTCCTACAATTACTGAAGATTCAACAAGCCCAGCTAATCCTGTAGTAAATACACCTAGTGCCGCTATAACTGTAAATGCTGTCACACAAACATTATCTGGTACACTTACTGAAAATGGAGTAACTGTCCATGCTTATGCTGATGCTGATAATGATGGTACCGCTGATAATACTAGTTCTTTAGGGTCTGCGGTTGTTAGTGGTAATACTTGGAGTTTTTCCGTAAACCTTACGGCTGATAGTGACAATAATTTTGTAGTCAGAGCTGAAGATAACGCTGGAAACGCTTCTAGTGATGTTGATGTTCCTACAATTACACAAACCTCAACAATAACTTGGACAGGAACAACAAGTAGTTCTTGGAATACCGCTGGAAACTGGAACACAAACTCTATCCCTAATAGTTCTGCAAATGTTATGATTCCTGACGGAGTAACCAACTATCCAACAATATCTTCAGCTGTAACGGTAAACTCTATAAACATAGCTTCAAATGCTTCTTTAATAGCAAATGCTTCAGTTACAGGAACTGTAACTTACAATAGAAATTTACCAACTACAAACTGGTATTTAGTAGCTGCTCCAGTTAGTGGTGAAACTACACAAGATATTATTGCTAATCATACATTTGCTTCTGGCACTGGTGGAAATATAGGTATTGGTGCTTTTGATAATGATAGCGCAACTGATCCGTGGACCTATTCTAATGCAGGTACCACTGGACCAGTAATAGCTGGTGCAGGTGTATCTATGAAATTAGCTGCAGCTGGCGATGTATCTATTACAGGTAATTTAAATGTTACCAATGTATCTGTCTTTGTTGAAACGGGTAGTAGAAATAATTTCAATTTAATTGGTAACCCATTTACATCTTACATCAATTCTTCTGTTTTAGCAGGTAGTAATGTTGTAATTGATAATGCTACTTTTTGGTTATGGGATGGTAGTCAGTATGTAACTTACAACAATGCTAGTCCTATTAATATTGCACCTGCTCAAGGATTCTTTATTGAAGCAAACACAAATACAAATGTTACTTTTTCAACTGCAAATCAAATCCATAAAACAACCAACACTTTTATGAGACAAGGTCCAAAAGCTTCTTTTGACTTATTTGTTGAGAGTGACAGTAATAAAAGCTCTACTAAAGTATTTTTTATAAAAGATAAAACAACAGGTTATGATTATGGTTACGATTCTAAAATGTTTGGAGGAACCAATTATAATTTTGCTGTATTTACTCAACTAGCTTCTGATGATAATGGTGAAAAATTAGCGATTCAAACATTACCAGATAATAACTACGATGCTATTGTTATTCCTGTTGGATTGACTGCCAACCAAGGTAAAAAAATTGATTTCTCTATCAACTCTCAAAGCATTCCAACAGGTGTAGATATTTATCTAGAAGATAGGAGTAATAATACTTTTACTAATCTTTCTCAAGAAAACTACTCTTTAACTCTTAAAAATGATAGCAATGGCATTGGACAATTCTACATTCACATGAGTCCTAAAAGTTTAAGTAGTGAAGATATTGATCAAAATATCAAAAAAATTAGTATTTATAAATCTTCTTCAAAAGAAATAACAATTACTGGGTTACAAGGAGAAGCTAAGGTTAATGTTTATTCTTTATTAGGAGAAGAAATGTTAAACACAGACATTAAATCTAATGGCACAAGTTCTATAGCATTAAACAATTTTGCTAATGGAATTTACATCGTAAGATTAAATTCTTCGTTAGGAAGTATCACTAAGAAAATCGTTTTAGAATAACCTCAAAATTTACAATACCATGAAAAAAAGTACAGAAAACATATCTAATAAAAAAGATATTACACGTAAAGAGGCTCTGAAAAAAATAGGAAATTATAGCAAATACACTGCATTAACTGCAATAGGAACATATTTAATTTTAGATCCTAAAAAAGCACAAGCGGCTTCTCCTGAACCACCTGGTGACGGATTTTAATCATAAAAATTAACTAACAAAACCTTCAATCCTGTCTTTTAAAGACAGGATTGTTTTTTTTATTTTCATTAGGATTTCAATCTATTTTAATTAAATTTGTAGTCTGAAAATGAAAAAATTACATTACTATGAAAAAAGAAAAAGGATTCCCTTTTATATGGGCATTGTGTGCTTTTTTTACACTAACCAATGTCTCATCCCAAATTTTTATTACTGAAATTGCCGATCCTAAAGACAACATAAATGCTAGGTTTGTTGAGTTATATAATGCTGGTAATTCTGATATAGATTTAAGTATTGAAAAACACTCCCTAAGAAAATGGACTAACGATAACACAACGCCTAACAACGATTTCTTATTAACTGGAATTATAGCTGCCAAAAGTTTTTACATTATAGCGGCTAAAGAAATTGATTTTAAAGAAACTTATTTTATCAATCCAAATCAAAGTAATACTATTGTTAGTACAAATGGAGATGATCATATTGCTTTAGTTAAAGATGATAATATCATAGATATTTTTGGTGTTCCTGGGCAAGACGGCACCAATACTTGTCATGAATACAAAGATGGGAGAGCTGAAAGAAAAACTGGCGTAACCAATGGAAATTCCTCTTGGATAGCATCAGAGTGGAATGTTTGGGCTGATAATGAAGTTGTAGGATGCCCTTCTCATAACGATAGCTTTGTAAACACACAAGATTTCGATCCTGGAAAATGGATTGGAGCAATAAAACCAGGTTTATCTATAAGTTTTCCTTCAGAAAATACTTCAGAAAATACTTCAAATACCTCCTTCTCTATTGTATTAGATGCACAACCATCAGCAAACATTGTTATTGATATTAATAGTAACAATACTAGTGAAATTATTCCTAATCATTCCTCAGTAACATTTACTGACTCAAATTGGAATGTACCTCAATCTATAATATTAACAGGAGTTGATGATAACATCATTGATGGAGCAGTAAAAGTCACTATAACTGTATCTGTTAATGATATTACATCAGATAACACTTACAAAGGAATTAGTTCATTTTTTACTCTTTTTAATATTGATAATGAAACAAGCGCTATAACTATTAATGAAATTCATGCAGACCCTGATAATAACAATGGAGATGCAAATAATGATGGTATTATAAGTCCTAGTCAAGATGAATTTATAGAAATTTATAATTCTTCAAACTCTGACTTAGACATTTCGAACTGGTCTTTAGCTGACGAAACTTCTGTTAGACATATTTTTGAAGAAAATACTATCATTCCTTCTAAAGAATCCATTGTTGTGTTTGGTGGTGGAACCCCAAATAATATACCTGGTGTAGTTCAAACAGCTAGCTCAGGTCGCTTAAGTTTGAATAACAGTAAAGATGTTATTCAGATAATAACTAATACAGGTAACATAATGGTTGAAGAAGCATATAATAGTATTGCTTCTCAAAATCAATCGATTGCAAAAAAAGAAGGTCTTACAAATTATTTTGGCTTACATTCAGAAATAACAAGTAATCCTATTTTATTTTCTCCTGGAAGAAATAACACAACCAACATTGCTTTTTCCTCTGTAAACAAATGGAATGGTACAATTAATAATGATTGGAATAATATTGAAAATTGGTCTAAAAAAACAATTCCCTCTTCTAGTTCTGATGTTTTAATTCCAAAAGAAATCACTAACTACCCTACAATTACAAATGATATTACTGTTAATTCTATTACTTTAGAATCAAGTGCTTCATTAACCTCTAACAATTCTATAAATGCTAATGTTAGATATATCAGAGAACTAGTGTCTGATTGGCACCTAATTAGTACTCCTTTAAAAAATCAAACAATTGAAGATTTTATTCTTAACAATGACTTTTCAACAGGCTCTGGTAATAATATTGGTATAGGTTTTTACAACAATGACAATAATACTCCTTGGGAATATCAAAATACTTCTTCCAATGGATCTTTATCTAACTTTAAAGGTATGGCAGTAAAAACAAACAATAATGCTGTACTATTTGAAGGAAATTTACATACAGAAGACACTACTGTTCCAATTAAAATGGGAGATCATAGTAACTTTAACTTAATTGGAAATCCATATACTTCATATCTTAATTCGATTAACTTTTTAAATGCCCCTGAAAACATTTCTGTACTTGAAGAACAAACAATTTGGTTTTGGAATGGAACAGAATATATAACAAAAAATTTGACTGAAAGTTTTCAAATTGCTCCAACGCAAGGATTCTTTATTAAAGTGAAAGCCAATGATAATATTATTATTGATAATAGTATGCTTTCACATCAAACATCGAATACCTTTCTAAAGGATTCCAAGGAGTTTTCTTTCCAACTTTATATGTCATCGAAAGACAATGTAAAATCTACTAAAGTTTTCTTCAATGAAAATGCAACCATCGACTTTGACAATGGATATGATAGTAGTCTTTTTTTAGAATCAAATCTTAATTTTTCCATTTACACAAGACTGGCAAATCTAAAAAGTGAGAAAAAACTTGCAATTCAATCTTTGTCTAACTCAAATTATCAGAACATAGCTATACCTATTGGTCTTATTTGTGATAATAATCAAAAAGTCGAATTTTCTGTAAAAACTCATAATTTACCTTCAGAAACAACTATTTTTCTAGAAGATAAAAAAGAAAATAGTTTCATTAATTTATCTGAAAACAATTATAGTGTTCTATTAACAAATAGTGTTAATGAACCTAATAGATTCTCTATTCACTTGACTACTAAAAAAACAAATGTTGATTTGACTAAAAATGATGCTGTAACTGTTGATATATTTAAATCTAATCGAAATGAAATTACTGTAAAAGGGCTAAATCAAAATGCTATTCTAAGAGTTTACTCAATACTTGGTGAAGAAGTTAAAACTTACAAAGGAGAATTCAACGATTATAAAAAAATTAACGTATCAAACTTTAGTGAGGGTATGTACTTTATCAAACTAGAGTATGACTCTAAAATTATCTCAAAAAAAATAGTTTTATGATTGTCTAAAAAAGAATAAAAATAATTCTTAATTCTTACTGTTTTTGTTACTTTAGGCACCATGATGAAGGATCTAATTATTACTAAATCTATCGATAATTCAAATACTGCTGTATGGTTTTCACCTACAAACAGATATTTGGTAGTTAACGATACTGTAGCTAATATTTTAATTGATTTTAATAAAGGTATATCTCAAGAAACAATCGCACTCAAACTTTCTAAAGAATTTAATGAATCTCTTGAGAACTCTTTAAGTTTTGTACATGATACTTATAGTGATTTGTACTTAAAAAACATGAAACATAAAGATATTGAAGTAAAACAATTGCCTAAAATTAGTAACATTACCTTTGAAAGTACTAAATACTATACAATTGGAGACTTTATTTTTAAAATAGATTATCAATCAGATTTTGAAATTTATTTAATTCATCCAAAGTTTTCTCATTTAGAAACAAAAACTTCAAATAAATTTGATCATCACTATCAAGTTTTTACTCAAAATGAGTTTACAACTTTAGTCATAGATAATAATGTAATAGACACTTGGCACCGAAAAGATATACATTATTTTCAAGGAAAATTATCGATGTATATTGTACAGCAAATGCATCAAAAAAATGAAGACGAATGGCTGGGTGTTTTCCATGCCTCTGGTGTTAGTTACAACAGTAAATCACTACTTTTATTGGGCGACTCTGGAAATGGAAAAAGTACTTCTTTAGCATTACTCCAAGCCAATGGACTTACTTGTTTAGCTGATGATTTTGTCCCTGTAGATAGTAAGAAGCAACACATTCATACCTTTCCTTCTGCTATTTCGATAAAGAAAAATAGTTTGCCTACTCTATTACCTTTTTATCCTGAATTAGAAAACTCTGCGGAATTTCATTTTAAAACTCTTAATAAAATTGTACGTTTTTTACCTCCAAAGATTAATGATTATACAAAGAATTTACCATGTAATCATATTGTATTTATTAAATACGAAAAAGAATCTGGAATTAAATTTAATCCAATTTCAAAACTTGAAGCTTTTGAACAATTGGTACCTGATTCGTGGATTTCTTCAAAACCAGAAAATGTTCGTGTCTTTTTAAATTGGTTTGCTTCTTTAGAGTGTTTTCAATTAAAATATTCTGAAAACGACAAAATGATTGCAACAATAAAAAAGTTATTGAGTGATGACGTATAAAGAAGCTTTATTTTTTACTGGAAAATGCCTTACAATCAACCATGAAGAACATAACAAAAAACTTGTTGAAGAAGATTTAAAGAATGATAAAATCGATTGGGAAGCTATTGTCAAAGTAAGCACTAGTCACTATGTATTTCCTGCACTATATTGTAATATTAAAAAAGCTAATCTCCTGCATTATCTCCCAGAAGATTTAGTTGCCTACATGAAGCATATTACAGATTTAAACAGAGAACGTAATACACAAATCATTGCACAAGCCAAAGAAATTAATGATTTACTACTAGCCAATGATATTACTCCTGTATTTTTAAAAGGCACAGGTAATTTATTAGAAGGATTATATGATGATATAGCCGAGAGAATGGTCGGAGATATTGACTTCTTAGTCAATAATAATCAACTTAACAAATGTATTTCTATATTAAAACAGAATGGTTATTCAACACATTCTAAAAACAAAATAGATACAACCGTAGTTAGCAGGCATTATCCTAAGATGATAAAGAAAGATCGTGTTTCTATAGTTGAGGTACATTATAAAATGGTTAGCAGGAAGAAATTTACTGAATTTAATTTTTCATTTATAGAAAAAAACGTCCTAAAAAAAAATCTTTATCATGTCCTTTCAGATGAAGATAAAATAATAATGACCTCTATTAATAAACACTTAAATGATAAATCCGACCTGCTTTTTCATTTTGGTCTTAGAAACTCTTACGATTTATTTTTACTTTCTTTAAGAACAGACACTTTAAATGCAATAAAAAAAATCACTCATTTTAAAAATCTAAATCCTTTTCTATTTAGTAGCTTTCAGATATTAGGAAGCCCTAAGCATATTAATTTTATTGATAATAGAAAAGCTAGATACTTTTTCCAAAAACAAATTCAGAACATTGAAAATTCAAACAAAATAAAACAGTTATTTATAAAAAAAAGGATACAATTTACTCACAGAGTTTCTGTTTTAATAAAAGCTATTTACAATAAAGAATATAGAAATTATATAATTAATCGAATTAAATCAAACTTTTAACCTCATCAAAATCCAAACCTCCATAATTACCAGAACTCATTAATAAAAGAGCAGTATCCTCTAAATTCTGAGAAAAAAGATATTCTTTAAACTCTCTAGGGTTTGTATAAATTATTAAATCTTCTCTTTCAAAAGCTTTTGCTATTTGCTCTTTCGTAATAGCTTCTAATTTCTTAATCTCTAATGCTTTTGGAGAGTAAAAAACAACAGCTGTATCAGCACCTTCTAAAGCCCCTTTGTATTCATTTAAGAATTCTGTATTCAAACTACTAAACGTATGAAGTTCTAAACAACCTAGCAGTTTTCTATTTTTATATTGCTTTTTTACTGCTTCTGTAGTAGCTTTTACCTTAGATGGCGAATGTGCAAAATCTTTAAATATTACTGTTGATTTGTCTTCAGCTATTTTTTCTAATCTTTTACTTGCTCCTTTGAAACTAACTATAGCTTCATAAAAATCTTCTTCATCAATTCCCATATGCTGGCAAATCCACTTTGCTCCTGCTAAATTCTGTAAATTATGATCTCCGAAAATTTCTAGTGGTAAAGCTCCTTCTTCTGTATTTAAAAATGTTGTACCATTATCTATAAAAAAATCTGGAGTTTCATACGGATATTTCTTTATAGAGTTCGTTGAACCTTCAACTACTTTTTTTACTTCTTCGTCTTGCTCATTATACACCATGATTCCTCCATTGATTAACGAATCAGTAAAAATCGAAAACTGCTCTACATAATTTTCGTAAGTAGGAAAAACATTAATATGATCCCAAGCAATACCACTCAATAAAGCTATGTTAGGTTTGTATAAATGAAACTTAGGTCTTCTATCAATAGGAGAACTCAAATATTCATCCCCTTCTAATACTATAAAATCATTCTCTTCAGTAAGATGAACCATCGTATCAAAACCTTCTAATTGAGCACCGACCATATAATCTACTTCTCTATCATGATAATTCAATACATGTAAAATCATTGATGTAATAGTCGTTTTTCCATGCGAACCACCAATAACTACTCTTGTTTTGTATTTTGATTGTTCGTACAAAAACTCTGGGTAAGAATAAATCTTTAAATTTAATTCTTGAGCTCTTAATAATTCTGGATTATCTTCTTTAGCATGCATACCAAGAATAACAGCATCTAAATCTGATGAAATTTTATCTGGAAACCATCCAAATTCATCTGGTAATAATCCTTTATTTACTAATCTAGATTTAGAAGGATCATGAATAGTATCATCACTTCCTGTAATATTATATCCTTTATTATGAAGCGCTAAAGCTAAATTATGCATTGCACTTCCCCCAATAGCAATAAAATGTATGTTCATAAATTATCTAAATTAACACTGTAAATATACTGTAAGTAGCTAGTACTTTTTAAAAGAAATTGAAAATTAAATAAATATGTTACTTTTGTACAAAGAAAAACATTGAAAAATTGTTGAGAAACATTTTACGTTACAACCATGATCGACTCACCAAATTGCAAATCTCAGAATAAAAAACATTCATTACAGAAATCCTTTATTCTTTTCATCTTTACCCTGTTCAATATTTGGACAAGTTTATCCCAATGTGCAGGTACTGACAATAGTGTTATTATTTGTGATAAAGAAACTAATACAGGCTTACAAACCTATGACCTTTTTAGCCAACTATCGGGTACCCCAATAGCTGGTGGTGAATGGACTAGTGCTAACCCTGCTAATAACTTTGCTTTAAATACAACTACAGGAGAAGTAAATTTATGGAGTATTAACAGAGCTGGCGAACACCTATTTACATATACAAATACTGCTTGTGGAGAAAGTGCTACGGTAACTGTTTTTTTAGGAGGTTATCAAGGTGAAGATAATGTTGATGGAGGAGCTAATGCATGTAGTGACAATCCTGCTGTAAATTTATTTGCTTTTTTAGATAATGACTTACCTGGTTTAAATGTAGATACCAATGGTAAATGGACCGAAGACCCAACTACTAGAACAGGACTTTTAACTGATCAATTTTTTAATGCAGAAGTAGCAGGAGAAGGTACTTATACCTTTATTTACACCACTAAAGAAGTTGAAACTTGCCCTTCAGAATCTGCAACTGTTAAACTAGAAGTACACAGATCACCTGAACCTGGTGTTGGTATTGATCTTATTTTATGTGATACTGAGGATTTATCTATTTACACAGATGTTAATTTAAACGATTATTTAATTGGTGAAGATGCAGATGGTATATGGACAGATATAAATGCAACTGGTCAAATTACTGGTATAACAGATTCTACTATTAATATTCAAGAAATTTTTAACACTAGAGGAAATGGAAACTACGATTTTGAATACACTGTTTTTCCAAAATCTCCCGTATGTGAAGAAGAGTCTACCATAGTAAGAGTTTCACTACCTAAAGTCTCAGGAACATTTAATGTTCAAAATGTTTGTGATACTGAGCCTTTAACTATACAAATTGATTTTACTAGTTCAGATGCTATCCCTTTTAATTTCGATTTAGAATATGAAATACGAAATACGGTAACCGATGCATTAGCATATACAGATACAAACTTTATTAGAGTAAATCCTACTTTTCCTGATTTTGAAGATAATTTTATTTTTTCAGTTGATCCAAATCCTTTACTCACTCCTGGTTCATACTATATAACAGTAAAAGAAATCACTAATATAAATGGTATTATTTGTAATACCTTAGATATTGCAGACGATACTTTTGTTTATAATAAAATCAACTATAATATTGATACGAATTGTTTTACTGGCAATGAAGCTATTTTAGAAATTAGTGATTTTTATAATAGCGCAGGAATGCTTTCTAACGAAACTATAAATATCGATTATACCATTGAGGATTTAACAAACGGTATTCCTCGTAATATTGAAAATCAAATGATTTCTTTTACCGATGGTTATGCAGAAATACCTATTGATATTTCTATATTCCCAGGAAATGCAACAAATTTTAACATACGAATTACAGATCCAGATGATATTGGCTTAAATTGTTCCGATTTTAATTTTACTGCTTCTTTAATTCCTGAAGATATCGAATTGGAAGTTTTAATTGATAATTCTTGTGATGCAACAAAAGTAGAAGCTTCTATTGATGCTCCTCTACTTGGTGATGGTAATTACACTATTACTTATCAGGTTAGAAAAATTGGAGACACAACATTTGTTATTGATTTTCCTATTGTTACTAACAGTCTTACTACTGTTTTAAATGTAGACATTGCTAGTTTAGATGAAGGTGATTATGAAATCATTTTAAAAAGTACTCAAAATGATACCAATCCTTGTAGAGTTCAACGTAATTTTGAAGTTAGAGACAATTTTTCCATCGGAGGAATTCCAGATATGCCAACATTAGATGCTACTCAAACTTTTTGTTTAGCTAACTTTCATCCTAACCAGCCTACAGTAGCAGATATTGTAGTAACTACAGGTGCTAATTTAACTTGGTATGCAGACTTAACAACTACTACTCCACTTGCTACAACTACTATTTTAACAAATAACACAAACTATTATGTAACGGCTAGCGATCCTGTAAATAGTTGTGAAAGTTCAGCAAGAGCCGTTGTAAACATACAATTAACAACTACTGATATTGTAAATTCTAGTGATAGAAATCCAACTTTTTGTAATATCACTACAATTACACTAGCTAATTTTGATGCCACTGTTACTGCTGGTGATTTAATTTGGTACGATGCAGCTACTGGTGGAAATATACTGCCAGATACAACTGAAGTTGAAGATGGAAGAAGCTATTTTGCCGTTCAAAATATTGGCGGATGCGAACATCATACACGATTAGAATTTATCGCAACAGTAATTACTCCTCCTAATTTGGTGGTAAACCCAAATCAAACTTTTTGTGTATCTGATTTTCACCCCAACCAACCTACAATAGCAGATATTGTAGTAGATGAAGGAACCAATCTTACTTGGTATGCAGATAACACCACTACTACACCACTAAACACTAATACAGTTCTTACAGATGGAACTAGTTATTTTGTAACTACTAAAGATCCAACCAATACCTGTGAAAGTAATAGAGCAATAGTAACAGTAAGAGTTATAACTACAGAACTAGTTACATCTTCAGATACCAATCCAACTTTTTGTAACGTAACCAATCTTACACTTGCAGATTTTGATACTACCATTAGTACTGGCGATTTAATTTGGTATGATGCGGCTACTGGTGGAAATATTTTACCAGACAGTACTCCTGTTATTGGAGGGGATAGTTATTTTGCTGTACAAAGTATAGATGGTTGTGAACACCATATAAGACTTGAATTTAGTGCGATTGTTATCAATCCTCCAACACCTGTCTACAATGGAAATATATCTTTCTGTGCTTTAGAAGAGTTAACCTTACTTGATTTAGAAACTGATATTACACCTGTAAGTAGTAGTTTCGAATTGATTTGGTTTGATGCGGCTACTGATGGAGATGAATTGAGTAACGCAGATATTATAGAAGAAGGAGTTTCTTACTTTGTTGCCTATGTATATCCAACAACAAATTGTGAAGGAAATAGAACTGAAATCGTTTTTAATACTTCTGTATGCGATCCTGATAAATATGACTTCTTTATTCCAGATGGATTCTCACCTAATGATGATGGAACCAATGACCAATATTACATCCCTAATATTCAATATTTCTATCCGAAGTACGAATTAGAGATTTTTAACAGATATGGTCAATCTTTATTTAAAGGTGACATCAATAATCCTAAATGGAATGGACAAAGTTCTACTGGATCAGAAGTAACCAGCGGTGTATATTTTTATATTCTTAGATATAATGATGGTGTATTAAAACCTAAACAAGGTCGTATTTATCTAAGCAAATAATTAAAAATTCATGAAAAAAGTATTCTTAATCATATTTATAAATGTTGTTAGTTCAGTTTTCGGACAACAAGATCCTCAGTATACGCAGTATATGTACAATCAAAGTGTTGTAAACCCTGCCTATGCCACAAACGAATTAGGAGTTATTAATTTTGGTGCTATGCACAGAACTCAATGGTCTTCTGCTGTAGGTTCTCCAAAAACCTATAATTTCTTTGTCCATGCTCCTTTAAGTAATAAAATAGAAGTAGGACTTTCGATAGTTACTGATGATATTGGTGATGGAGTTTTAAAAGAAAATAATATTTATGCTGATTTTGCATATGTGTTAAAATTAGCAGAAGGACATAAATTATCATTAGGTTTAAAAGCTGGTGTTACTAATTTTAATACCAACTTTAATAATTTTAGATTCCCTGATGAAGATATTTTAACAGGATTTGTACCTAATGATCTAGCTTTCGTTAATCAAAATAAAACCTTACCCAATTTTGGTACAGGAGCATTTTACTTTACTGAAAACTATTATTTAGGTGTAGCAGTGCCTAATTTATTAAGGTCTCAACACATAGAAGAACGTAACGGTTTAAACAGTTTAGGTGGCGAAGAGTTACACTTATTTGTAAACGGTGGATACGTTTTTAAAATGAGTGATGTAGTAAAACTAAAACCTTCATTTATGATGAAAGCTGTAAAAGGTTCTCCTATAGTATTAGATACTTCTTTAAATGTATTATTCAATAATCGCTTTGAAGGAGGTTTGTCTTACAGATTAAATGATTCTTTTAGTGCTATGTTTAATGTAAAAGCTTTTGATTCATTACGAATCGGATATGCTTTTGATTTCACTACTACCAATCTTAGTAACTTTAATTCTGGTACACACGAAATTATGGTGTTATTTGATTTTGACACTTTAGGTTTACAAAAAGGATACGATAAATCACCAAGATTCTTCTAAAAAACGGATTATGAAAAAAATTACCATCGTATTATTCACACTAATTTCAATTTTAACAATACAGGCTCAAAATCATAATTTGAAAAGAGCTAATAAATATTTTGAAAGAACATTTTATGCAGAAGCTATTCCTTTATATGAAAAAGCTTTAAAAGACGGTGAAGGCATAGATGCTGTTAAAAACTTAGCGGACTCATATTACTACACTAATAACATGGGAAAAGCTGCGGTAAATTATAAATACCTTTTAAAAAACTACAGTAAATATGTAGATGAAAGTTATTACATAAAGTATGCTAATACCTTAAAAGCACTTGGAAAGTACAAAAATGCTCATAATTTATTACGAAACTATTACAAGAAAAAGAATAAAGAAAAACTACCAAGTTTAATCGAAGAAATAGAATACTTAGAAGATATTCAGGCATTGGGTAATCGTTTTACTATTGAAAATTTAGGAATTAACACTCCTGAATCTGAGTTTGGTGCGATTAGACAAGGAGATACTTTTATTTTTTCTGCTCCTAGAAAAGAACAATATGGCAAAAGTTTTGGTTGGAATGGTCAGCATTATTTAGATATTTATCAAACTCACATCAACAATATTTATTTAAATGATAGTGTCGTTACATCTTTTTCTAAAAACATCAACTCTAAATTACACGAATCCAATATTGTTTTTACCAAAGATGGTAAAACAGCTTATTTCAACAGAAATAATTCAGAAAAAGGAAAAAGAAAAACAGACAACAAAAAAGTAACTCACATTCAATTATACAAAGCTGAATTAGTTGATGGTAAATGGCAAAACATTCAACCGCTACCTTTTAATTCTAATGAATATTCAACAGAGCATCCTGCGTTAAGTGTAGATGAAAAAACATTATACTTTGCTTCTGATATGCCTAACGGATTTGGTTCTTTTGATTTATATGCTGTAGAAATTTATAACGACGGAAATTTTGGAGAGCCTAAAAATTTAGGTCCAACTATTAACACAGAAAATAGAGAGCAATTTCCTTTTGTTAGTAATGACAATAAATTCTATTTTTCATCAGATGGGCATCCAAGCTTTGGTTCGCTTGACGTTTTTGTGAGTACTATTTCAAAAAATAGTTTTTCTAAGCCAGATAATGTTGGTTTTCCTGTAAATTCTGGTTATGATGATTTTTCATTTAACATAAATCCCACTACCAAAGAAGGTTTTTTCGCTTCTAATAGAACTGGAGGAAAAGGTAGTGACGATATTTATAAAATATTTGAAGAAAGACCTTTAAAAATTCAAAAATGCCAACAGTTTATCTCGGGTACAATTACTGATATAGATTCTGGTGTTTTATTACCTAATACTTTAGTGGTACTTACTGATGCCAATGGTAAAGTTCTTAATAAACATACAACAAATGATAATGGTGATTTTAAATTCACTGTAGCCTGTAAAGTTACTTATGTAGTAAAAGCATCAAAAGAAGGATATACCAAAGAACAAAAAACGGTTATTGTTAAAAAAGAGCGTAATAAAAATAACGACGCTTCTATGGAATTAAAATCTTTAGCCATTATAGCCGAAGAAGAACAAAAAGCCTTAGAATTAAAAAAATTGAAAGAACGAGAAGCTTTAGCTTTACAACAAAAAAAGGAACAAGAGCAAAAGTTAAAAGAGCAAGAAGCACTAAAAGTTACCATTGCTAAAAAGAAAGAAAAGATAATTGCAGATGAAGAGGATATAGAAAAGGAGAAAGGAAAAGTAATTGTTAAAACCGATGAAATTAACTTCGATTATAAGTTATGGTATTTACGAAGAGATAGTAAAAAAGCTATTGACAAAGTAATTACCTTAATGAAAAAATATCCTGATATGGTTGTTGAAGTTGGAACTCACTCAGATATTAGAGGAAACAATCGTTATAACTTAGAGCTTTCTCAAAAAAGAGCTACTTCTGTGCGCATGTACTTTTTAGAAAATGGTATAGAACCTGATAGAATTACGGCTATTGGCTACGGAGAAACTCAACCATTAATTAAATGTAAAACTGAAGATGCTTGTACAGAAGAACAACACGAAATTAATAGACGTTGTGAATTTGTAGTTAAAAAGCTGTTGTAACTCTTCAATTCTTTTAAAGATAAATAACACAAATCAAAGGCAAAATAAATATTGAGTTTATTTTGCCTTTAGTGTTTACAAACTATTCTTTAATCAATTATTATTTATAAATTTGCCCTAAAAAGCTATGATTTAATTCTTTCATTGCTTTACTCTATATACTTTTTTAAAACAATAATTATTATGAAAATCAAAATTGCTTTTATAGCTCTAGCTAGTTTTTCTCTAGGAATCAATGCTCAATCATTTAAGACACCTGATACTAATACCGATTTTAATCATTTAACACGTGTTGGTGGTGGTGCTGCTGTTTATATCAATCAAATTTCTTCTGACAGTAGTTTTCCAATTTTAAGACTATCTAGCGGAATTTATGAACCAAATAAAAATGTACGTTTTACTGTTGAGAACAATGGTTATGTAGGGATTGGAACACTAAAACCTCTTTCTAAATTATCTATTGGTTATACAGAAGGTGTAAGCCAAATCGGTTTTAAAAGAAAAGATGGTGCGGAAAGCTTTTTCATGCAAGTAAATGAAAACAATCAACTTCTTTTAAGAAATACATCTGGTGGTGGTGATTATAATTTTCAATCTAATGTTGCTGGAAAAGGCATGAAATCTGTTTTGTTCATGGAAGGTGCTAATGGTAATATTGGTATCAATACAACTACTCCTACCGAAAAATTGGATATAAACGGGAACCTTAGATTAGCTAGGGAAGGAAAACTTTATTGGAGTTGGAAAGATCGAACAATCGAAGAATATTCTTCAGGTGGAGTTAGCAGAATGATTCGTTTTAAAAACTCTATGGGAGAAGGACAAAGCAATCCTGACGGAGGTTTTAACTTTACCGATCATAATGGTTCGTCTGTTATGAGAATCAATGATTTTAAAGTAGGAATTGGTACAACTAATCCTAAAGCAAAACTTGATGTAGAAGGTGGTATTGTATCAAAAGCTATAAAAACTAAAAATTCTAATACTGATTTTAATCATTTCACACGTGTTGGTGGTGGTGCTGCGGTATACATAAATCAAGTTTCTACAGACGAAACGAAACCAATTTTAAGATTATCTAGCGGAATTTATGAACCAAACAAAAATGTACGTTTTACTTTTGAAAATAACGGTAATTTGGGAATAGGAACACTAAAACCTCTTTCTAAATTATCTATTGGTTATACAGAAGGAGTAAGTCAAATCGGTTTTAAAAGAAAAGATGGTGCAGAAAGCTTTTTCATGCGAGTAAATGAAAACAAGCAACTTCTTTTAAGAAATACATCTGGTGGTGGTGATTACAACTTTCAATCTAATGTTGCTGGAAAAGGTATGAAATCTGTTTTATTTTTAGAGGGTGCTAATGGTAACGTTGGTATAGGAACTGTAACACCTGGTGAATGGAAACTAGCTGTAAACGGTAAAATTAAAACCAAAGAAATAAAAGTTTCTTTAGATGGATGGTCAGACTTTGTTTTTTACGATAATTACAAACTACCAACTTTAGACGAAGTTGAAAATCATATTGCAGAAAACGGACATTTGAAAGATATTCCTAGTGCTAAAGAAGTTGAAAAAAATGGAATCTTTTTAGGTGAAATGGATAGTAAATTACTTCAAAAAATAGAAGAGTTAACTTTATACACCATTCAGCAGCAAAAAGAAATTAAAGCATTAAAAAAACAAAATGCTAAAATAGAAAAGCAAGAAAAAGAAATAGCTGAGTTAAAAGTTTTAGTTCAAAAATTACTAAACAAGTAATTATAAAACAATTCATAAAATACAAAAACGAGCCAATGGCTCGTTTTTTGTTTACAGCTATTAAACAAACTAATTAAAACAACACGTTAACATACTGAAAACACCTTTTTACTTATTTAAACTTTCTTATATTGTAGTAAGTAAAGTATCTTTCAGCCAGATAAAATTTACATCATGAAAAAACTGTTTGTATTCACAATGTTAGTATTATTCTCAACCTCTATAAAAGCTCAAAACAACTATGAAAGTTTATGGGAAAAAGTAAGTCAATTTGAAAAAGAAGACCTTCCTAAATCAGCTTTAAAGGTTGTAGAAGAAATTTATGGTAAAGCTATAAAAGAAAATAACAGTCCTCAGTTAATTAAAACACTTCTTTTCAAAAGTAAATTTGCTCTAATTATTGAAGAAGATGCACAATTAAAGGTAATTAACGAATTTAAAAAGCACATACAAACCAACAATACGCCAACAAAAAATGTATTAGAAAACATTTTAGCAAACTTATACTGGCAGTACTTTAATCAACATCGTTGGAAGTTTTATAACAGAACTAAAACCAATTCAAAAGTTGATGAAACAGATTTTAGAACTTGGGATTTGGAAACATTGTTTACTGAAATACATACACATTATCAAAACTCACTTACAGATAAAGAAACACTACAAAAAACAGATATCCATAAATTTTCTGACATACTAAATACTGTTAAAGGTTCTAAAAAATATCGTCCTACTCTTTATGATTTTTTAGCACACAATGCATTAACGTTTTATAAAACTGATGAAACAAGTATTACAAAACCTAACTATCAATTTAAAATAGATAATTCAGACTTACTTTGTGATGCTGTTTTCTTTTCTAAATTAAACATACAAACAAAAGATACTTTATCTCTACAATTCAATGCACTAAAAATTCATCAAGAATTAATAGACTTTCATTATGAAAAAGGAAATACCGAAGCATTAGTTAATGTAGATTTAGAACGTTTAGATTTTGTGCATAAAAATGCTACCTTTAAAGATAAACAAGCTGTTTTTTTAGAAACATTAAAAACATCAGAAAACAATTACACCAAGCAAGCAGTAAGCGGATTGTATACTTTTAAAATTGCAAAAGTGTATCATTCTCAAGCCAGAAAATATTCCAACGAAACCAACAAACAATACCGTTTTAAAAATAAAGAAGCTTTAGAGTTATGCGAAAAAGTAATCAAACAATTTCCTGAAAGTAGAGCTGCTAAAGAATGTAAAGTACTTACCGAAAAAATTAAAGAAAAACAAATTAAAATTACCTCAGAAAAATACATTCCTATTGATTCGTACTCTAGACTGTTAATCAATTTTAACAATATAAAAACTCTTTATTTTTCAGTATATCAAATAGATCAGCAACAAAAAACTTCATTCAAAAATTTATATAAACTCAAAGAGAAAAAGGCTTTCATTCAAAAACTTAAAAAGGTAAACAACTGGAATTCAACATTACCAAATGAATTCGATTATTTAAACCATAGTACCGAAGTTATACTTCCTAAACTTTCTCAAGGTCAATATTTAATTGTTACCGCTAATAATGAATCTTTATCTGATAACACTATTTACGGAACTTGTTTTATACAGGTTACCAACCTAAGTTTAATTACCAGAAATGAAGATGGAAAGAGCATTTACCAGTTACTTGATAGAGTTACAGGAACACCTTTAACAGGTGCTAATGTTCGTTTTTCTAATAAGAGTAACCGTAGATATAGAAAATCTATTAATAAAACCTTTACAACCGATAAAAACGGAGAGTTTAGTTACAATCCAAATACTTACTATGACAATGTAAAAGCTTTTGTTAATTATAAAAATGATAATGCTTCTTTTGGTAATTATTATTTAAGAAAACAAGACGATTACAACGAGCGACCAAACAAACAAATCCGTACTTTTTTATTTACTGATAGAAGTATTTATAGACCTGGTCAAACTGTTTATTTTAAAGGAATTTCTATGGAAGCCTTTAAAAAAGAAACAAAAGTTATTAGTAATAAAAAAGCCACTGTTATTTTAAGAGATGTCAACTATCAAGAAGTTAAAAAACTTGAATTAACGACTAATGAATATGGTTCCTTTTCAGGGGAATTCATCATACCAAATTCAGGATTAACGGGTAATTTTACTATTGAAGTATCTGTTAAAGATAGAAAAGGTCAACAATCTATATCTGTAGAAGAATACAAGCGCCCTAAATTTGAAACTACTTTTAAGCCAGTTACAGAAACCTACCGTGTGAATGATGAAATAAAAGTGAATGGAAATGCAAAAGCTTTTGCAGGTAGTGCTATTACAGATGGAAAGGTTGTATACAGAGTTCATAGAAAAATACAGTATCCAAGTTGGTGTTATTGGTATCGTCCGTATTTAAACAGTTCTCCTCAAGAAATTATTAATGGAGAAACTACTACAAATAATAAGGGAGACTTTGAAATTACTTTTAAAGCATTACGAGATGAAAGTGCTAACAAAGAAAATCTACCTGTTTTCACTTATGAAGTTACTGCTGATGTAACTGATATTAATGGAGAAACCAGAAGTGCTACTTCATTGGTAAAAGTAGGATATCACAGTTTATTAGCTACTGTTGCGGTGAGTGAAAACATTAACAAAGCAATTAAAAAGCAAATTGTAACTATAGATACTCAAAATTTAAATGGCGAATTTACAGCTGCTTCTGGAGAAGTTTCAATTTATAAATTAGTCGCTCCTAAAAAGCCTTTGCGCAAACGTCCGTGGGCTGCTCCATATTATCAAACAATTTCTGAGGATGAATTCAACGAAAAGTTTCCTAATGAAGCTTATAAAAATGAAGACAATCCGTTACAATGGAAAAAGGGTGAAAAAGTATTTTCTAGTGATTTTAATACCAATACCTCCAAAGAAATTGAATTACCTAATCTTAAAAAATGGACTTCTGGTAAGTATATCATAGAGCTTACTTCTCAAGATAAATTCAATCAAAAGGTAACAGATAAAAAATACTTTTCTCTTTTTTCTGAAAAAGATAAACTTCCTGCCGATAATAAGTTGTTTACGGTAACTACAAATAAAGATACTTACAATGTAAATGACACCGCCGAAATTACTTTTAGCAGTAATTCTGAAGCTATAACCATGATGGTTTTTGTTGAAAAGAAACACAAACTAATTGCTTCTCATTACATCCAATTAAATAAAAATAGTAAAACAATTAAAGTACCCGTAACAAGCGAAGATGTTGGCGGATTTGGAATTCGTTATCATTTTGTGAATTACAACGATTTTGAAAATGGTTCTTTAGTAATCAATGTTCCCTATCCTTCAACCGACTTAGAAATTACTACGAATACTTTTAGGGACAAATTACAACCTGGCGCTAATGAAACGTGGAGTTTTACAGTTAAAGGTAGTCAAAAGGATAAAGTTACTGCCGAATTATTAGCTGGTATGTACGATACTTCTTTAGATCAGTTTAAAAAACATCAATGGCGATTTAATCCAATACAAAAACCTAGCTATAATTTGTATAATAACACCAACGCTTATATTAGTTTTACTGATGCTCGTTTTCATTTTAATAGCACCTCTCAGAATAGAGCTGTTCCTCTCCTATCCCTTGGCTATGATGAATTAAATTGGTTTGGATTTGATTTCTATAATCAACAATGGGCACAAAAAAGCTATGTAAGGAACCTGATTGTTCAAAAAACGAATTTTGGTGGCGTAATTTCAGGTATTATTGAAGATGAAAGTGGTCCATTACCAGGTGCAACCGTAATTATTAAAGGAACAGTTTTTGGTACCGAAACAGACTTTAATGGTAGGTTTAGTTTAAAAGTTAATAAAGGCGATGTCGTCGTTTTTAGCTTTGTAGGTTATAAAACTGTAGAGAAAACTGTAGGTGATTTTTCTAATATATTAATCACTTTAGAAGAAGCTAATACATTAGATGAAGTTGTAGTAGCTGGGTATGCTACCAAAAGAAAACGAGCATATACAGGAAGCGCTACTAATAAAATACACTCTAAACTTGAAGGTAGAGCTGCTGATGTAATGGTAGAATCTGAAGATGATGCAAGTAATTTGACTTATGCTGCACCAGGATCACCTGAAAATATTCAAATTCGTGGAGCCGAAAGTGTAACCACTGGTGAACAACCATTATATGTGGTAGACGGAAAAATAGTAGATGACATTTCTAATATTAACGAAAAAGACATTCTTACTCTTGAAGTTTTAAAAGGAGCAAAAGCAATGGCTATATATGGATCACGTGCAAAAGACGGTGTTATAATAATCACCACAGGTACTGGTTTAAAAGCTATACCTGTACGTAAAAACCTGCAAGAAACTGCTTTCTTTTATCCACATTTAACCACTGATGCTAACGGAAATGTTTCTTTTTCTTTTACTGCTCCAGAAGCCTTAACAAGATGGAGTTTACAATTATTAGCACATACAAAAGAATTACATGCTGCTGTAAAATCATTTTCTACCGTTACGCAAAAAGAATTAATGGTAATACCAAATGCACCTCGCTTTTTACGTGAAGGTGATGTAATTACCTTAAGTGCAAAAATTAGTAATTTAAGTGATCGAAAATTAGTAGGAGTTTGCCAATTGGTATTAACAGATGCTGTTACTTCGGCTCCGCTCAGTAACCTATTTTCTGATGACATTACAAAATCTTTTAGTGTTGATAAAGATGGAAACACCAATGTATCTTGGAAGTTAAATGTTTCCGATACTGCGCAAGCTATTCAATATAAAATAATTGCCAAAGCGGGTGATTTTTCTGATGGTGAACAAAGTGTACTACCAGTATTATCTAACAGAATGTTAGTTACAGAAACGTTACCAATGTGGGTACGTTCAAACCAATCAAAAACATTTACATTAAATAAATTAAAAAATAATACCTCTAATACTTTAAAGCATCATAAGTTAAGCTTAGAAGTTACTTCAAATCCTGCTTGGTATGCAGTACAAGCACTTCCTTATTTAATGGAATATCCACATGAATGTGCCGAGCAAACTTTTGCACGTTATTATGCCAATACCTTAGCTAGTTTTATAGCCAATTCAAATCCACGAATTCAAAATGTATTTAATCAGTGGAAAACTAGCGACGCTTTAATTAGTAATTTAGAAAAAAACGAGGAATTAAAATCTTTGATTATCCAAGAAACTCCTTGGTTACGCGATGCACAATCTGAAAGTGAACAAAAGAAACGTATTGCTTTGTTATTCGATTTAAATAAAATGAAAAACGAACAACATAAAACAATTCAAAAATTAAAGAACATGCAAATGCCTGAAGGTGGTTTCCCTTGGTTTAAAGGTGGACGCTATCCTAGCATTCATATCACAAATCATATTGCTACAGGTTTTGGTCATTTAAGAAAATTAGGCATAGAAAAGTTTGATAAAACTACCGAAGTAATGCTTCCTAAAACCGTTCGTTTTTTAGATGAAGAGTTTGAAGATACCTACAAGCGATTGTTAAAACAAGCTGAAAAAATCCGTAAGCAAAAAGGAAAGAAAGAAGCAGATGCCTTTTTACAGAAAAAACAGATTGGTTATACACAAATTCAATACTTATACATGCGTAGTTTCTTTAAAGATATTACTATGAATGATCGTGTTCAAAAAGCTGTAACGTATTATACTAAGCAAGCTGAAATGTTTTGGAACGATTTTAATTTGTATGCTAAAGGTCAAATTGCATTGACTTCTTTTAGAAATACGAATACTACAATAGCTAACAAAATACTAAAGTCTTTAGAAGAGAATAGTATTACTTCTGAGGAATTAGGAATGTATTGGAAAGAAAATAAATCAGGTTGGTATTGGCATCAAGCCCCAATTGAAACTCAAGCTTTATTAATTGAAGCTTTTTCTGAAGTTTCTAAAGACACTAAAACTATAGATAACTTAAAAATATGGTTGTTAAAGAATAAACAAGTTAGTAGATGGAAAACCACAAAGGCTACTTCTGACGCTGTATATGCTTTATTGTTACAAGGAACCAATTGGATTTCTTCAACCGAGATAGTTACTGTAAAAATTGGAGATACCACATTAGATCCGAAGAAAATAGAAAACACTAAAGTTGAGGCGGGCACTGGGTATTTTAAAACTTCATGGAGTGGTAATAACATAAAACCTTCAATGGCTAATGTTACGCTTACTAAAAAAGATGAAGGTATTGCTTGGGGCGGATTGTATTGGCAATATTTTGAAGATTTAGATAAAATTACTTCAGCTAAAACTCCGTTACAGCTAACTAAACAATTATTTAAAAAGGTGAATGCTGATACTGGTAAAAAACTGATCGCTGTTTCTAATGAAAATTTAGCCGTTGGTGATTTGGTTACAGTTCGAATTGAGTTACGTGCAGATAGAACTATGGAGTTTATTCATATGAAAGACATGCGAGCTTCGGCTTTTGAGCCTGTAGATGTGCTTTCTAAATATAAATGGCAAGATGGTTTAGGTTATTATCAGAGTACTAAAGATGCTGCTACTCATTTCTTTTTTAATCGTTTAGCTAAAGGCACTTATGTTTTTGAGTACGATGTTAGAGTAAATAATAAAGGAAGTTTTAGTAATGGTATTACCTCTATTCAAAGTATGTATGCGCCTGAATTTAGTAGTCATTCTGAAGGTGTGAGGGTTATTGTTAAATAATTTAGTTAGAAGTCTGAAGGTGGTAGCTAGAAGTTCTTGTATTAATACTTAATACTCTTTACTAATCTTCAAAAGATTAAAAGTTTATCAATTGAACTCTAGACTCTAAAAATCAAATTACCATTAACCTAAGTATGATTAATCTTAGATGTTATTTTTATCATTTATAAATCTGTCCGATCGAACGCAGTCGAGATCTTACTATTTTGAATTTCTAATAATACTCTGTAATTCTAACATTAAAAGATCATAGTTTTAATACATTCTATAAACTGTATTCATAACTTTAAACAAGTTCTCGACTTTGCTGGAAGAGACAACAGCGACTTAAATCAATATTTTTAAACTCCAACTCAGCTTACTAATAAATAATTTGTAACAAAAATTTAAAACTGACTACTTATTAGCATCTAAATTATAATAAAGCAATATGAAATCTTTAAAAATCGGAAACTTAATATTCAACTCTAAAGCAGTATCTCTTATTGCAGTATGTTTATTTTTAAATGGTATTGCAATAGGAACTTCTGTAGCTTCATCTCAAGCTGGTGTATCTATAAGTGTTATCCCTTTATTTGTTATGTTATTCGCTCCATATATCTTATTCTTTAAAAGTATTAAGAATAATGTTTCAGAAGTTTAATCTCTCCTCTTTTTATTTAAAACTGTCATAAATTCTTTGTTTTATAGTAATACTTGCATTAGGCTGTTAATGACATTCACATTATACGGAGAATAACATTCACGTTATGCGGGGAGTGACATTCACGTTATACAGGGAGTGACATTCACGTTATACAGGGAGTGACATTCACGTTATACGGGGAGTGACATTCACATTATACGGGGAGTGACATTCACGTTATGCGAGGAGTGACATTCATACTAAATATAGATCTATTAAAAATCTAACCTTGGCTAAAAACTTAATTGTTCTTTAAAAACGGCAGATTGTCTTCGAGAAATTTCAACTTCCTCACCAGAAATCATTTCTATTTTTAATTTTCCATTAAACCAAGAAACTACTTTCTTTACATGATTAATATTTATAATCTGCTGCCTATTTGCTCTAAAAAAAACATCTTGTGGTAGTTTGTTTTCTATTTGTGTAAGCGATTTATAAATCAATGTTTTGTTATTTTCAAAAAACACGCGTGTATAGTTGCCCACAATCTCAAACATTGTGATGCTTTTAATTTTCACCAGCCAACACTTTTCTCCGTCTTTAATAAAAATTTGCTTCTCTAAATTGAATACTTTCTCTTCCTTTTCTTCTGATGTTTGTTCTTTTTCTAAATTGTTCATCAATTTTTGTACTGCAACAGAAAAACGTTCTTCACTAATAGGTTTTAATAAATAATCAAGTGTATTGTATTCAAAAGACTGTATTGCATATTCATCGTATGCTGTAGTAAAAATAGTTATGGGTACCTCGTCTAACATTTCTAACAGTTCAAAACCATTTTTTTCAGGCATATTAATATCCAAGAACAATACATCTGGTTGCTCTTTTTGTATTAACTCAAAACCATCATCTACATTCGCAGCTTCACCTACAAGTACTAATTGTTTGTGGCTTTTCATTAATTCTTTTAACTCATTTCTTGCCAAACGAGAGTCTTCAACAATAACAACTTTTACTGTTTTCATTTTAAAGGAATTTTAATGGTTGCTACTACCTCTTCTTTAATTTGTTTTAAAGTGAAAGAAGCTTTGTTATTATAAAGCAAATCTAATCTTTGTTTAACATTGTTTACTCCCAATTGAGTAGTATTTTCTGGTGCTATTAACTTTCCAGAATTGATCACTTTTATTAATAAATCTCCACCTTCTATTTCAGTATTTATAGCTACTACTCCTCCACTTTTTAAATTTGCTATTCCGTGTTTAATTGCATTTTCTACTAAAATTTGTAAAAGCATTGGCGGAATTTCTTTTGATAAAGTTGCTTCTTCAGCATTCAATGTAAACTCTAGTCTATCTTCAAACTGAATTTTACACAAGTCTACATATTTTTTCACCATGTCTAACTCTGCGCTTAAAGATATTGCATCGGTGGTATTCTGTGTCAATGCGTATCTTAATGTTTCAGATAATGTTGTTAGCATATATCTTGCTTTAGGTACATCTTCTAACATTAATCCTCTTATATTATTTAGGCTATTAAACATAAAATGAGGATTTATTTGTCCCTTTAAGGTATTTAATTGAGCGTCTTTTAAAGTTGCTTGTAATGCTATATTTTTAATTTTACTTGCCTTTACCTCTTCAAATAAATCTAGTGCAGTAATACTAACAAACCATACAATCCAATTAAACCAATTAAAAATTCGAGTAGCAAAATAACCATGATAACTTTGCTTATGCATAAAATACTCATACGAAACATCTATTAATGGCCAAAATATAATGTAAAAAACTACAGATGCTATGAGCATGGATAGCAACAAGTAAATAATTCTAATTTTTAACGTATACTTTGTTGCTAGTTTTTCTATTGCTAACTGAATTCCGGCAGTTAATACTACACCTAACACAAACCAAATAATCAACTCTACAGTTAAATAATGAATAATAGCCTTACTATTACCTAAATCGCTAAATTTTATAAAATAAGCAGGCAACATGGTAACGATCCATACTACATAATTGGGAATAGCTTTTTTTGAGAAGAAATAATTCATTATTCAATACGATTTACGACTAAAATCTTCGTATAATTTGATCTGAAACAAATCTATAAAACTTATTTATTAGTTTTAAAATCTATCAAGTAACTTTTTAAAGGCATATTTTTCAAACTTTTAAAACGAGTACCAATCACCAATTGATATCTTTTATTAGGTTGTAAGGGTGCTATTTCAACAGTAATTGAAGTACCATCTTCTGAAAAACCTATTACTTTTTGTATTTGTATGGCTGCTTCTTTTCCTAAGGGACCAAAATCGAAGTTTCTATATTGTTGATTCATTGGTTCAGAAAACTCAATAGTCAGTTTGTTTACCTTATAATCTACCTCCTCATTTTTATTTTTAAAAGGCTGTATGTTTGTAACAAATGGTCTAGAATTTTCAAACTTCTGATATAAGTTTTCTAAGGTATCAGAAAAATATCCGGATACATTTACAAAATTTTCAATAGCTGTTGTGTTGCTGTAATCTAGTTCTATTAATTCTTGTATTGCTTCGCTTTTATTTTCTGATTGTTCATAATATTTTTTACACATTGCATAACCAATATAATAGCCTAGATCTCTCACACCAAATTCATTGGGAGCATCACTCCATAACCATTGATTTATATTATTTCCTTTAAACATATCTTCCTCAAACTTTTCTCGTACCCTCTTGTTTTTTTCACCATAAGCAATAGCGGGTACTGTTGAAGGTTTTCCCAATGCTATGACTGATATAAACTCAGCAACACCTTCTCTAATTACGTATGACAATAAATAGTCTTCTGCCATTTTTTGTTGTGTATGTACATATTCGTGCACATTCAATTGTACTAAATTCTCAATCGGATTACTATCAAAAAAAAATCGTCGGTTCTTTCTTATTATTTCTGGCAATTCTTCTGAAATAGTGTTTTCATCTGTCATAGCTAATTCACTTCCTATTAATACTAGGTCGTTTAAGGTTGTTCCATTTGATCTTAACGGACTCATCGTAAAGTAGATTTTTGCTGGTGTTAACTTCGGATATATTTCTTTTAATTTTTCAACGCCTTCGTCAAGTTCTTTCCCAAATTCATTCGCTCTTAATGTATTTTCTCTAACTGATTCCCAAAACTTAGGATACTTTTTAATCGCTGTATAATAATCTTGTTCCTTATAATTCTTGGTTTTCATAATGGCTTTCAAACCATCGGTTGCTTTATTAAAAAAAAGCGTTGATAAATACGCTTTCTGTAACACTGTATCCTGTGTTATTTGTATGGCATCATAAGCTTTCCAAAAATTTGTGATATCGTCTGTTACAATAGTTGTTTTCTCTTTTTCTTTAATATTACAGCTAACTATTATTATTACTACAAAGACTAGTAGTATCAGTTTATTTTTCATTTTGTTTGCATTTAAATTCAATTCAAAACTACTTTCAAACTGATTCTTTTCAAACAGAATTATGACTAACGGAATATTATTTATGACGAGTGGTAAAACAAAAAATCCTGAGTTTTATTTGTAAACTCAGGATTTTAAATATTATAATATTTTTTAATCATCTTTGTATTTATAATAAAGAAAAAAAGCACTATGATTTATACTATTGAAAAAGCAAACATGATTACCGAACAATTGAAACGTTTTACCACTGGGTATGCACATCATGTTGTGGGACAATTTGCTAATATTGATTTTTGGTTACATGAAGTAAATGAGGCTAAAAAAACCATTGATGCTTATGGCACTCGATTTAAAACAATGAAAAAAGCACAAGAAATCTGGATTGATAATCATGATACTGAGGTTTACGATTATTGTCCTTTCTGCAATGGTAAATGCGAATTATCTAATGGATCCCCTGCTGCTCCCAAACGAACATCGAGCTCAAATTTAGACAGTGCTAAAAGAGAATTAACTGATGCTGCTTATTACTTTCTTATGCGTTGTTATAGAATGGGACTTTTAACCAAAGAAACTTTACAACAAAAGTGTGATTTTATAAATACAAGCATTGATCCTGATGATTTAAAAGCTATATAATTCATCTTTGTTTAGTTTATGAGGAAATTGTTCAAAGAATAGCTTTATTTTGTTAAAAATGCGTGTTGTTTTTTAGTTACTTTAATTGTTTCACAACCAAATTAATTATGAAACAGCGCTTACTTGAACTAGATATTTTAAGAGGACTGAGTATTTTAGGGATGATTCTTGTCATTACCCCAGGCGATTGGTCTCAACGTTTTCAATGGATGAATCATGCTGAATGGATTGGCTACCCTTTGTCTGATATGATTTTTCCCTCTTTCTTGTTTTGTGTTGGTATGTCTATCGCTATTTCTTTAAACAAAAAAAGAAAACTTAATATTAGCAACACTAACATCATTAGAAAAATAATTACTCGTACAATATTATTATTTGCAATTGGTGTTTTTATAAATGGCTTTCCTAATTTTAATTGGCAAAACATTCGCATTCCTGGAGTTTTACAACGTATTGCTATTTGTTATTGTTTGGTATCGTTTATATGGCTTTATAGTGTACAATCAAAAAAAATAACAAACCCTTTACTAACTATTTTACTAATTGCTTTGACTATTGCTATTAGTTACTTTGTACTCCTTTATTTTATTCCTGTTCCTAGTTTTGGTGTTACAGGACATAGTGCTGCTAATAGTTGGGCTTCTTATATTGATCAAAATATATTCGGTATTCAACATTTATGGATATACGGTACCTCTAATGGAATTGTCACCTATGATCCTGAAGGTATTTTAGCTTCTTTGCCTGCTACCATTAATGTTATTTTCGGAGTTGTTTTTGGACAGTTGTATCTACAAAATTCAAAATGGTACCAACCAGCATATATTTTTTTAACTGGTTTTGTGTTATTACTCATTGGTTATATTTTTCATAGTACTGGAATAATGCCAATGATTAAAAAAATATGGACTAGTAGTTTTGCCTTGTTTAGTAGTGGTTTTTCTTTAATATTACTAGCTTTTATTCAATTATCGCTCACTAAAGCCCCTACATTTAAAAAAGTATATGATCCTTTTATTGTGTTTGGTTCTAATGCTTTATTGGCTTTTATTATTGGGAATTTGTTTATGCCAATTATGGACATGCCTATTTTTAGTGAACTATCAATTAGACAAAATGGATTTGAATTCTTTAAAAACTTAGTAAACTCAGCTCAATGGGGATCTTTTTTATTTTCTTTCACCTTCTTACTTATTTTATATAGTGGCTTGTACTTTTTGTATCAAAAAAAATGGTTTTTAAAATTATAAAACAGTAAAATATCTGTAAAAAAACATATCAAAACATCTTTTATAAACCTCATTTACAAAAGCATATAAAAAAAACATCTAAATAGATAAAATACCTGTGTCTAAGGAGTAATTTTTCATTTTTTTTCTCGACGAAGATGCCTATCAATTTAATATTTTAAAAAATGAAAAAAAACAATTTATTAACCTTACCTATTTTTATGTTATTGGGTGGCGCATTAACCCTAAATGCTCAAGGTCTGTTAGATGGTTTTAGTCAGAAAAAAGGAGATTTATCTGTTTCTGCTTCCTATGCAAGAAGTCAGTTTGATGCTTTTTATGTAGGTGAAACCAAAACTGATGGAATTCCTGCTCACGAAGAAATTAATCAGAACATTTTTTCTTTGTATACAAAGTATGGTGTTACAGATAAGCTTACTGCTATTGTTAGCTTACCTTTTATTAGTGCTGAGAACACTAGTAATGTTCCTGATCCTATTAACGGAGAAACTTCTATTGCTGAGTTGCAAGACATTTCTATTGCCTTAAAATTAAATGCTTTTAAATTTAATTTAAAAAAGGCTGATTTAAATGTGATTACTGGAGTTACTGCTGTTATTCCTACTGGTTATGAACCTAATGGTATTTTATCTGTTGGTAGTGGCGCTTTGGGATTTGATGTTACTGCTGGTTTACATTTAAATACTGAAGTAGGCTTTTTCTCTACGTTACTTACTAGTTACAATTTTAGAGGTGATGCAGATAATAATTTAACTCCTGGTGGTCAATTTGGTGTGCCTAATGCTTTTGTAACTACTGGTAAAATTGGTTACAGCAGCAGTTTTATTTACGTTGAGGCTTGGGCTGATTATTCTAACTCTGAAGAAGGAGTGGATATTGGTACTCCTAGTTTTACAGGAAACTTACCTGAAACAAATGTAGATTATAGCCAAATAGGTATTACTGTTTACAAAAACATTATTCCTCAATTAGGAGTAAGCTTAGGTTTTGGAAAAGTAATAGACGGACGTAACTTAAGTGATGCAACTACTTTTAGTGCTGGACTTACTTACAACGTATCTTTAAAATAATCCTAAGAAATATTATGTTATTTCTATATACTTTAAAAAAGTACTTTACAACCTTTGTAAAGTGCTTTTTTTATTTTTTATCTCTGACGATTATGAAGTTGTACATCAGATTTAATCTTTCTAAGAATATCTTCCAATCCATTTAATTGTAACTCATACACCAACGCCATCATCTTACCTAACTTTCCATTCGGAAAACCTTTGTTTTTATACCAAACTAAATAGTACTCTGGTATGTCTACTAAGTATACATTTTTATACTTACCAAAAGGCATTTTCATAAGAGCTGTGTCAATTAAAAATTGTTTGTCGTTCAAAATATTCTTGATAATTATTTGTTGTAATGAAATCCTACAGAATCTTTATCTTCTTCAATATTAATATCTAAGAAAGAATAAATTTCTCTAATTAAATACTCACACTCTTCATTAGTTATAACTATTGATGTTGGGTGAATTTCCTCCTGTATATTGGTTTCCTCATTATAATTTAAAAAGACTAATTTTCCATCAGGATGGTTTTCACTTAATTTGACATAGTTAACAGATAATTCAGAACATTTGAAAGTTTCTCTTCTTGTTTGTAATATCCCATAATCATAGTAATAACCAAATGTCTTTTTTGAAATAATTAAATATTCTTTTCCGAACTTATTCCATAAATAACTTCTAATAAACCAAATATCAAGACCTAAAATCCCTAAAAAGGGCACAAATGAATCTGCTGACATTTCATTATGATCTGCTATAAAAAACATAAAATAAAATAGAAACAATAGAATTAGTATTGATAAAGCTAATAACGCAATTCTTGCTCCAGTTGAAGATGATACAGCTAACTCTATATATAAATTCTTTCTGTCTTTTCTTAAAGAAACTTTATTTGATAAATCTTTCATTGCTTATTTTTTGAGTAATTTGTTTAGTCTTTCAGTTGTCAAAATTACTAAATTATTACTCATATTTACGCATCAACCCAAAATCAAACAATGTCCAATAACAAGCTTTTAAATCACTTTCTTTAAAAGCATTATTTGCCCAAGTATTACAAGTTTTTGCAGGAGAATACGATCCTTTGGCTTTATAAAAATGATTTCCTTTACCGTAAATCTGTTGTGGTATTTCTATCTTTTTTCCTAAGGAATCTAACACAAATGTATTGGTAATGTATTGATTTAATTTGGCTAATTTTTCAGCATCTAAAGCAACCGCTACCCAGTCTTTTCTTTCTCTATAGTAGGTTTTAGTATGAATTGCAGTGGGATTGTTCAAAAAGAAAGCTCCGAATGCATATTTAAATTGAAACTCATTCCATGTAGGAGTATTCAAATAAAAGTTTTCATCTCCCCAACCAAATGACATAAATTTATGATGCTGTTGTAATGGAAGTCCCTTTTTTACTTCCTCAGAAAGTAAATCTACAGGTATAATAATGCTTAAATGCACACCATTGGTATCTAAGTAAAAAGTTTTTTGAGTTAATGGATCAATCTTAACATCAGAATTTGCTATAAATAAACTCACCACAATAGAAAGTAATAAATACAACAGCACACCTAAAACTAGGTATGCTGTGTACTTACATATTTTTTTTATAAGAAGCATCTTACTCTTTACCGTCTACATAATCTTGTAAATACGCATAACGATCTGCTAACTTTCCTTCATTGGTAGTCATTTTAGCACGCGCTAAAATTCCGTCAGCATCATTATTATAAAAAGCAGGAATCACATGTTCTAAAAACATATCTCCAAAACCTTCACTGGCATCTTTTGGTAATTCACAAGGTAAATTATCAACTGCCATTACCACTATCGCATTTTCATTGTTAAAATCTACTTCCTTTTCGTTTTCTGCATCATACCCATAAATAGGATCAGCAATAGTAGAAGCTCTTAGTGTAGTTGCTACAGGTCCGTCAACATCACAAGAAATATCGGCTACATACTTTATATTAAAATCTGCTGACTTTGCATCTTCTCTTGTAAATAAATACGGAGCACCATCACCATAAAAATGACCTGCTATAAAAAAGTCTGATTCTTTAGCATATGGCATAAAGTTACTTTCATATCCTGTTGGGTCTTTATAAAAAGCAAACTTGTCTCCTACTTTACCATCGGTACGCTTGTTGTACTCCATTACATCAATTAAACAATATACTGGCTCTGTAAACTTTGTAGTTAAATATAAAGCATCACTTACTTGTTTTATTTGTAAATGATCTAATATTTCTTTAGCACCATACGCTACCTTTCCTGTACCAGAAAGTACAATTTTTAGGTTCGGTAATTGTATCTTATCTAATTCACTTTTCATGGCATCTAAACCATCTAAAGTTTCTGCTTTTGGTAACGAAAATAAACCTTCTTTTAGTCCAATAGCTCTAAATCCGTTATAAGCTCCTACCAAACCAGCATAACGACCAAAACCAATTAAACGTGCGCCATTTTCTTTAATAATGGTCTCATGATCGTACATTTCAATGTTTTTAGCCAACATTGCTTGTAATAATTTACGGTTATATGGCTGTTTTTTGATGGTATGACTAAAGAAAAAGTATTTTTTATTAGGAATTAAGTTTTCTGTTGGTACTTCTTTTACCCCTAACAAAACATCACAATCAGATACATCATTGGTTACTTCAAAACCTGCATCTTTATATGCCTCATCTGAAAACACTCTAATATCTGAACTCTCCACAACTATTTCAGCTGCTGGAAATTGTGCTTTTAATTCTTTTAATTTATTGGGAGAAAACACCACCCTCTTATCTGGCGGATTTTTACGTTCTTTTATAATTCCAAATTTCATGGATTGTATGCGTTTTTTAGTTGGTTTGTTTATTGTTTTCTTGAAAGATGTACGAAATTACAAGTTTTTATAAGTTTGTACAAACTTGTTTTTTTATCTTTGTCGCCCGTTTGGAATTAAAAACGGTCTATTATTTTATAAATAATAGTATTCTTTGACATTTTGGGGACGACTGGTTTTGACAGCGAGATCAGTGATAATGTAAGCATACCGAGGACTGAAATGAAAACTCGTTAAACTTATTTCAACTTTTTAAACGGCGAAAATAATTACGCTTTAGCTGCTTAATAATCTGAATTACAGTAAGATTCTAGCCTCGGCGCACAAGGTGCGCAAGCTTTATGTCCACGAAAAGCCTTGGTTTACGGCGTTTCACTTTTGGGCATCGTAAAAGTAAACATAGAAAACTTAGTACTTCGATAGGTTTTCGAAATTAAAGAAGATAAGCTAAAGTTAGGCGGTTTTTGGTCAGGCTTTGGTCGAAAATTAAACAAAAACTAAGTATGTAGAAAGCTTTTGAGCTGCTTGTTTGGACCCGAGTTCGATTCTCGGCGTCTCCACAATAAAATCCTGTAAATAATTGATTTTTAATTCTTTGCAGGATTTTTTATTTTGTTTTGCACAACATTTGTACAACCTCACGAAAAAAGAGTTATTTTACTATAAATTTGAAGTTATATATATATTTGTACAAGCTTATCCTATTAGGAGAAGTTTTTGAGCAATATTATAAAGGGATACTTATTCGTATTCCTTTTTTATGTCCTGAGAATTAATAAAAGATGTCTATTAGCTTAACTTTTAGACGTAGAAATTGCTATTTACGGAAGTTTTGAAATTCAAAATGTTTATCATAATGAATATCAAAATAACATGAAATGATAAAAAGTAAGGGGAAAGCCTTGTATTTACGCTTTAATATTGTTTTAAGTTTTAGAAGTTAACTTACTAAATAAAGAAAAATAAACCCCGACACAATCGAGGTTTTATAATAAATGTTTATTTCATTAGGTCTAAAAATTCACTTTCAGAATAAGGGAGTAACTGTTTAGCTATTTCCAAAGTGTTGGTAATATCATAAGTATCACAATACGGTATTTCTGATTCGTTTTTCCCTTCTATTGCATTTTGGCTAATTGAAATTAAAGAGCTGATAACATCTAACAAAGAAGTGTAATCATAATCTAGCCGTAATTGAAAAAAAGCAACATTTCTATTATTCTTGTCAGGTTTTAAAGATGTGAAATAAATTTCTTTTAACTCATTAATGCGTTCCAGTGTTAACGGTCGTTTTACGTTTTCTGTACTCATAATATTTTGCTTTTAGGATATATAAAAGCCCGTAATAGTTTAGGTGTCCTACACTGCAAAATAGAGTGTTGCGGTTGTTTCCAAGACCGCCACCATACCACACGGGCAAGATTGTATTTTTTAATGTCATAATATTTTGCTTTTAGGAATTACCAAAGATATAGAAAAATGAATTATCTACTAGAGATTATTGTCAATCATGCTATTTTAAATTAGCTCTTTTTTTCTTCCAATTTTGCTTTGTCATATAATTTTGTATTGTTCGATAACTACAATCTAAAAGTTTAGCTATTTCTTTGCTATTCAAGCCTAAGCAGTAATATTTGTATGCTTTTTTTGTGTCAATTTTGTTTTTAAAAGTCATTTTTGAGTAATTTTTTAATTTAAAAGAGGTAATTACATTGTAATAAAAGGTAATTAATAGAAATTTTTAAAGCGCATTTAGAAACAAGTTTATTAACGTACTTTAACTTGTTAATTTTATAAGTATGCCCCCTAAAAGTTTTTAACTTAAAAAGGGGCTTCTTTATGAAGTTTTAGTATTTTTTATATACGCTTAATGCTTGAAATAAACAAAATATGTCTCTTACAGATGTATTCTCATCCGCTAACGCCTTGCTTATACGCTGTATTAATTTTTTTTCAATGTTTTCAGTTTCTTTATAAGGCTTTAACCATTTACTAGCTGTTTTCTCATTTATACCTATTGCATTAGCTATTTCTTTATAGGTTAAATCTTTTTTTAATAATTCTTTTGCTCTTTTTAATAATTCTCGACGTTTTTCATCTGTTAATCTCATAATGTTATTTGTTTATTCTATTTATATATTTAATTAATTTTCTTGCACGGTAACTAGTTAGTATTATTTTGTTATTATTCTTTTTGGATTGAGTTACCGATACTTCTACTATATTTTGAATCCATTCTAAAGTGGTGTTTATTTCAGATTGTAATAAATTATCTGTGTAAATAGATGTTCCCACTTTATAGCTAATAATTAGGTTTAAATCGTTTTTATGTAGTTTTTTAATAAGGTTTTGAAAATACTTTTTTTCCTCTAATATTCTTTTTTGCCTTTTCTTTGTTCTCTGCATACCGTTTGATTTATTATTACATTTTTTACTACAATATTTTGCGCCCTTTCTCTTTTGTGAAATGTCACTTTTACATATTGTACAACTATATTTCTTGTCTTGTTTTTTTGATTGTTTTTCGATGGTGTTTTCGGGCAAAATTTTATCAATTCCTTTTAATGAGGTTTTGTTTACATTTTGACCATCTATACTAACAGTTAATTCGTATACATTCCCTTGCTGTGAAATACTATTAATATTATGGTTAATTCGTATACACTTTTTTGCTGTTAGTTCCTCCCATTTTTCATTTATTAAATTTGATATTTGAAGCTGTGTTGTAGAACCGTATGTTTGTACTAATTTTGAGTAATGTTTTTTAGCTCTCATTCGTTGAGTACGGTTAAACTCTACCCAGTTTCTAGGAGTAGCGTAGTAAAGTAGTTTCTTACGTTCAAAATTGGTTAGGTTCTTATATTTTATGCTTTTATCGAAATAAATTATTTTATCCCAGTAAAATTGTAAAAGTGTACCTAAAGGCTTTAATTTCTTTAAATTAAGTATGTCGGTAAGTGTTGAAATATTATACTTCTTTAAATATTCCATTTTCTTTACAGCTATTTCAATACGAGTTAAATTGTTTGTTTTAGTTTTGTATTGAGTTCCTTTATCATAAATCTTTAGTTTCACTTGTTGTTGGCTTATCATCTTGCCAACTTTTTTATTTGCTACTGTAAGAGTTCCAAATGTGTAATTTCCATATGCAACTAAATCTTTTAATAATTGTTTTGCAGATATAGGAGTATTAATATTTACACCAAATTCGACGTTACGTAAAATTGCAGTTTCAGGCTCTATACTAAATTTATTTTTAAGGTCTGTAATTACATTTTGTAAATCATTAAAACTAAATTCATTGTAATTATGTTTACCGTTATTAAAGTATTTGTGTAGTGAGCCACGAACATAACAATAATGTGTGTTTTCATCTTTTTGGGATTGCGTTATAATAAATACTAAGCCTTTATATTTTGCTACAATTGTATTGTCTAATAATTCACCTGTATTTACATTGGTATATGTATGAAAATCAAGCAAGCTATTAGACAACCACATTGTAGCTGTTCGACTTGGTAATTGTATTTTAATCCCGTCAATCAAAGCAACAAAACTTGTTTTAGTTGTACTTAGTTTCGTTTTTCTTAAAACTGTCTACAAGTTCAGACAAAGCACACTCAATGCATGTAATAGCTAAATCCAAGCTATTGGTTAATTGATTGCTAGCAAGTATGCCTATTTCTAAGTAACTTTTAGCTAAACATATATGTACACTGTCTATGCTCTCAGGCTCTAAGCTTCTATTGTGTGGATAGTCTCTTAAAAGACTATAAACAACTTTAGAGGTCTCTAGTTTTTCGTAGCATTCCGATTGTGTACCTATACTGGCAACTTCATCGATAATAGATTGTAAAATGTTAACCTTTTTAGTATTGATTCTTTCTAAGTTCATAGCTATACGTTTTTAGGGTTAACAGCTTGTAGGGCTTCTAAAACTTCACTTTCCTTAAAACGTAGTTTATTACCTATACGATAGGGGTTTAGTATACCTTGTTTAGTCCAGTTATGTACTGTAACTAAAGATACTTGTAGGAGTTTACAAACTTCTTTCCTTGTTAGAAGTTTATCGGTTGTAGTTTGTGGTTGTTGTGTTGGGTTTAAATCTTTTAAAACCTCTTTAATTTGCCCGATTAGGGTTTCTGCTGTGATACCTTGTATCTGAATAGCAGGTATTAAATTTGCATTCATATTAACTTACTTTTAATGTTAATTACAATGCAAAAGTGTATTGTTTTTAATCCCCTTGAAACACCCTAAAAAAAACAAACCCAAAAAAAGGGTAAAAATAAAACACTAACAAACAACAACTTAAACACTTTTTCGTTGTGCTTTATTTTTTTAAAAATAGGGTGCTATTTATTCTTCAAATACTCTATCCATTCATTTACTAGCTCTTTTGTTTTTATATCATAATTAATTTTAGCTTCTTTATGATTTTCTTTCAAAGCTATATTATCGGTTAAAGTTTCTTTACTCAAATTAGAAAACATATCAGTAAGTCCTCTATTAATATCTACTTTAGCTCCCTCAATTATTCCATGTTTATGTAATAATCCGAATAGCGTTCCAATAGATGTTTTAGATGCTTTCCAAGCTAATTTTTTTCGAACAGTTGATTCAACAGGTCTTCTTAACTCTTTAATTGAAAAACTAGATATTTCATTAATTTTTTTCTGTAATATATCATATATGAGACTATTGTATTGCTCTCTATATAAAACATCACTTTTATAATGATCGAAAATATTAGTATGTTCTATATATTGTTGATCTATTAAATAACATATTTTATCATAATTACTATTTTCTTTTTCTAAATTATTGAAAATGTCATTAATATAAACCTCTATTTCTAAAGCCCTTTTATTAGATACTTCAACCCAAACATTAAAAAACATACTCTTATTTTGTTGTTCTATAAATGTATCAATATTCTCAAACCCTAACTCTTCAATCAACTCAAACTTAGATATAGATGGAGTTGTAACCGTTACACCTAGTCTATTATCATCATTATTTTTCAACAACTCTCTTACTTTTTTTAATCTTTCTTTTTTATCTTCTATGTAGTAAGTCTTCGTTAATTCCCTATTTAATTCATTCTTCTTTTCATTATCAATAAAAACATACATACTGTAAGCATTTGATGTATACTTATCCGATTTTATTTCAACACCAAGTATCTTCATATTATTTTTTTAATTAATTAGCAACACGCATTGGTGTTTCTTGTTTTCCTTCTTTTATTTGTTGTTTTTGACTCTCTATATTCCAATATGTAGCCATTTGCTGTGCGTAGTCTATTGCAGTTTTACCTATGTAGTTTAAAAACTCTTTTTCATTACTATGACCAGTAATATTTAAAAGTAAAGGTGTTGGAATATCACCGTAATAATTGGTAGCAAAAGAGCGTCTGCAAATATGTGAGGTTATAAGTTCGTATTTTGGAAATTCTCCTTTTTCTTTTCTCTTAGTTTCCTTATTTATTTTAGAACCACTAACAACATAGTTTAGCTCTGCTTTTTTACAAACTTCTTTTATCGCTCTGTTAAACATAGTTACTGAACTACTAGGGTTTGCAGTATAAGCAGGTGGAAAGTTCTCATTTCTTTTTTCTAATATACTTTTAACTTTGGGGTGTATTAGTATAGATACTCGTTTTTGCGTTTTTTGCTGTATCAACTCAATAAATTCTAAGTTTCCATTAAATTTTATGTTTTCTTTGGTTAGCTGTAGTAAATCTCCTGCACGCTGACCAATATAGCAACCTATTAAAAGCCAATCTTTAGCATTGTTAAAGCGTTCATCTTCAAAAGTGGTGTTTTCAATTTTTTCTAAGTCTTTAAAGTCTAAATATATTTTATCAACTTTTAATGAAAAACCTTTAATTTGTATTAGCTCGTTGCTAACATGAAAACCATTTTTTTGAGCATCTAAACAAATACTTTTTAAAAATTTTATATAACGTCCTGCCGTATTTCGTCCTAATTTGTCAACTTCTAATAAATACTTTAAAAACTCATTTCTATAAGATAAATTAACATCTGTTAAACGATGTCTTTTTCGTTTGTAATTATCAAAGTTTACTATTTTTCTTTTAATAGTGGCGTATTTCTTTTCTGTGGCTTTTGTTACTCCCAGTTCTCCAGTTTTATCATTCACTTTTAACGGTAAACGTTCGATAAAATAATCGCAGTAATTAGCTATAAAATTATTATCAGTTACTTTGACAAGATTAAAATGTTGGTTAATACAATTTTGTAACCACTCAGAATTAATAAAAATATTGTTTTCAACAGCTTCCATGTGTTTTTTTAAAACCAAAGATTTTAGACTAGCTAAAGAAGCTTCTAAATTGGTTCTCTCTTTATAGTGTGATATTTGTCTAACCTTTCCCGTTTTGTTATTGAAGTATTCAGGATTCACAACTAAAGGAGTAGAGCGCATTAGATTCTCTGCCCTACCATTGATAAAACGGATATAAATTTTTGTTGGGTTTTTCTTACTTCTTGTAAGAAATTTAACAGTAGCCATAAGATGAAGTATTTTGAGCATGGCAAATATAATAGTTTTGTACAACCGTTGTACAACTATAGCTTTATTTAGTTATGTTTTACTTAATTTTAATTAATAGTAAAAAAGACATAAAAAAGCTACATACATTAAAAACAATAGGTTTAAAGCCATTTTTAAAGCTTGATAAGTTTTTATAAAAAAACCTGTTTGAATATCGGCGTCTCCACAAATAAACCCTGTAAGCATTATGTTTACAGGGTTTGTTGTTTTATTAATCAAATTATCAGGTATAAAACTGACTTTTTTCTTCGTATAATGTATTAATTTATCAATTCTTTTTCTATATAAAATAATAGTTCGTTTGCAGATTTTCTAAACTTTAAAATTGTCTCCTCGGTATTAGTAAACTCTTCAATATTTATTCCACCTATTAAAAACTTTGTGTAATCATTCAAAATGCTATTTACAGATTCTTTTTTGATATTGTTTGAAGTAATAGGATATAACAAACCTGAAATTACTAATTTATTCTTCTTATTGTAATATGCCTTATAAGTATGAATTTGAAAGAAATCTGATCTATCAACATCTGAATAATGACCTTTCATAAATTTGTACTTAGCATCAAAAACAGCTACTTTATTACCTTTACTTAATACGATATCTGGAATTAATTTACGTGAATAAAAGCTTCCCTTATAAGATTGTATTGTTTCAGATTCTACTTGCCAACCTTCAAGTTTGAACTTTACTTGAAAAATTTTCAATAAATACATTTCCCAAATTTCAGCCATATCTAAAAAGCATGAGTAACCGTGCTTATTTGAAGCTTGGTTATTCATTGTTTTGTTAGTTAAAATGGATATTGATAAATCTAATACTTCTTTGAAGGATTGGTATATTTTTGGCAATTTAGAAGTATCGTAAAATGATTGTCGTTTTAAAGATTTACCTCTCGCTAATTCTAATTGGTGTATTATTTGAATTGCGTTTTTTGGTAGTCTATTTATTTGTGGTAAACCGTAACTTTTTAATAGTTTTTTAAACGCTTCATATAACAATGATGCTATATCTGGGTTGATCGTTTTTTCATAGCTTGACGATATTAACTTATTGTTGTTTTTGTAAGATAACATACTGTTTCTAACCTCTAACTTACCCTTTTATTTGTGCTCCAGAAAAAACTCTTTTCTTATTTGTACGAGGTAAACCATACTTATTTGCCTGTATTAATTTTGATAACCAAATTTTAGCTATTATACGTTTTATGTAATTATCTGTGATGTCAGATTTACTTAATGATTGTTTGCTCTTTGCGAATTTGAAATTAAAAATGACTTCTAATAATTCAAATAAAAACAATTCACCAAACCTTGGTTTAATAATAATTTGATATTCTTTCTCTTGAAATGTAAATGAAATTTCACCAACAAATCTATTTACCCTCCATTGATTATTGTAATAATTAAAAACAGGTTCAGCTTCTCTTTCTTTATCAGAAAAATGAAAAAATGAATTTTTAGAAATAACTTGAGCATTAACAAATTGAATTATGTCATAACTCAACTTATTACCAATACAAGTGCTTTCTTTTAAATGAACTATATGCTTAATAGTATTATTCAAGTGATGCTTTAAAGAAGGTGTTGTTTAAATCATTAATTGTTTTCTTTTTTTCATCTTCTTCAACGTTGCCCAAATAGGCTTCTAAAATGGGTTGAATAGAAATATCCCAAAGAATAGATGCAGGACCATTAGCTCTGAATAATTTATCTTTAATTCTATTTGTTTTATTGTTGATAGCTTTAAAAGACGAATATATATCAACTATTTCAGCAAAAAATGTATGACCAATTTCAAACTGTTTTCCTAATTCATCCGCATTAGATATGGCAATATTTAAAGCATTAGCAGCATTTACTAAACGTTCAATATCTCTATGTGATAAGCCTGCCTTTTGTTTTTCATTTTTTAAATAAACAATACCTTGTAAGATACCTGAATTGTAACCGTAAGGGAACCATAAAAAACGACGTCTTAAAGCGAAATCTATTTGCTCTAAAGAAAAGTCGATTTCATTCATTGTACCAATTATGTATAAATTATCTGGAATGTTTAATTTAAAGTTACCAACTGCTGTTACAATATCTTCATTTCTATTTTCCATTGCTGAAAAAACTTCCCCAAAGACTCTTGATAAATCAACACGATTGATTTCGTCTAATATTAAAACGTGAGGTAGATTGCCAGTATCATTTTTTGCTAAAGCACAATACTCAAACAGTTTACCTTTTTGTGGTTTGGTTTGGTCTTCAACCAATTGCACACCTGCAACAAAATCTTCGTATGTATAATTTGCGTGTAATTGAAGTCTATGTATTCTATTATTAACAATTGATTCACTATTTGAAAAGAAGGTATCAAGATTTCCTTTATTTTTAAGATAGCTTTCTTTTATAAGTGCATTTGCTATTGTATTTGCAGAATGCGTTTTACTTGTGCCTGGTGGGCCATATAAAACAATCGCTTTTTTGTATAATATTGCTTGTAATTCATCATAAGGTATATCACTTGCACTATAATTCCATAGCTTTTTTAGGTCATTTTCGTAGAAGTCAAAACCATTATTCCTCCATTTATTTAGCTTTTCTCTTATTAATAAAATACATTCATCAGCATTGGTGTTTTCACCTTCTTCTTCCTTAATTAGCGACCTAAATGTATGGTAAATTTGAGCTTTATGACCATTAGAAGCAATTCTTTCGTAACGATCTGGAAAAGCACAATATGTTAATATATTATACATCGTTAGAGCCTTATCTTGAAATCTTTCTCTAAATTTTGCATCTACAGGATATTTCTCTTTCTCTTGATAGTATTTAAGATATAAGCAAATGGCTTCAACCCAATTTTTTAATTCTTCTAAATCTGCACCTTCAGATTGTTTTTCAACAAGTGTTTTTATTAATTCAATATTAAATGCTATCTCCCAATATTTATTGGTTTTATGAAATTGACCAGCACTACCAAAACCGTATTTATAAGGTTCATCTTTTATTTTTGAATCCTCTAAACCGGTTATTGTTTTTGTGTAATTTTTCTTTGTTGCTGTTTGCAAGTCATTCACCGAATAAGACCATAACCATTCGGCGTGTGCAAATACAAGTTTTTCATTGTATGATGCACCTTCAAATTGACTTGCTAATTTTTCTTGAAATTTTAAGTCCTTTTCATCATTATAATTTTCAATAAACCTACCTTGAATACTATTTATAGTTTCAATAGAAAGTATAAATAGTATCATCCGTTAAAATGCTGTTTTTATTAATTATAAATGAATTGATAAATTCATCGAAAAGCTCGTGTATTCTTGACCAATTAGGATTTCTCATTTTTTAAAATTTAATTTTATTTACCAATACCTCTAACACGAGCATCATATAATTCGTTAAACCACATTGTTTTAAATAGCGTGTTAATCTTATCTTCTGTCATTTTATTGTAAAAATCCAACTTCTTATCAATGAAGTTTAATAACTCTGAATCTACTTCTTCACTAAACTTATCTTTGATATTATCCTTTGAGTTTCCTTTATTAAAGAAAGACATTAACTCTGCATTCGAATAAATATTCTCTTTCATTCTTTTAAACTCGACCTTATCTTCATCGGTTAATTCTATACCATAGGTTTCATTTAAAACTTTGATGATTTTAGTAAGAAAATCAAACTCTTCATCTTTTGCTCCAGATGCTCCACTTGGTTGCATACCTTCTTGCTCTCCATCTGCTGATTCTAACTTTAATTGGGTTGTGTACTTATGTTGAATTTTATAACTATCTAACTCTACATCGTTTACTACATCTAATGGTAAAGATGTTTTGGCATAAGGCAACTTTTTTATTAAAGCTGTTAAAAACACATATACCTTTTCCAATTCTACATCGGTAAATGTGATGATTTGGCTTAAAAAACGATACAGTTTCACAAAAGAACTTGCAGCACTTTTAAAGGCTGCTTGGTCTTCCTCTTGTAAGTTATCTACAAAACGAGCCGCTATCTCTTCTAAAATAGGTTGTAGTTTTTCAAAGTTATCCTCTTCCGTAAAGAATATATTGGCAAAAGCTTCAACTTCTTGAGGGTAGTACACTTCAAAACTCTCTACTTGATTTAAGCTATCATAAATCGCATTAGGGTCTGTTAAGTTTTCTTCCTGAATAAAGTTTTTACCGTAATATTTTTGAAAATCTGCTTGTACATCTTCTGGGTCATTTACAAAATCTAATACCATAGTAGATTCTTTACCTCGCGCATTTCTATTTAAACGCGATAAGGTTTGTACTGTGCTCGTACCTCCTAATTTTTTATCCACAAACATTGTGTGCATCATAGGTTCATCGAACCCAGTTTGGTATTTGTTTGCAACAATTAACAAGCGGTATTTAGGTAGTTTAAGCGCATCAGGAATGCTAATTTTACCACCTAAATCATTCATATTGGTTTCGGTGTATTCCTCACCTGTTTCATCATCTTTTACCGTACCTGAAAACGCTACTAAAGCTTCGTAAGGTAGTTTCATTTCTCGCATTACATCGTCAAATTTTCTTTTAAAACGTACTGCGTGTAAACGTGATTTAGTAACGAGCATTCCTCTTGCTTTCCCCTGAATTTTATTTTGGGTTTCTGCTGAAAAATGTTCTAAAATAATACGTGCTTTCTTTTCAATTCCGTGATCTTGTAAATCGACATAATTTCCTAAAACACGTACGGTTTTTTTCTTTTCGTATTCTTTATCTTCTATATCACTACGCTTTATTAATCTGTAATAGCGTTTAAATGACATATAGTTTTCTAACACATCTAAAATAAAACCTTCTTTAATGGCTTGCTCCATTGAGTAAATATCAAATGGTTCTTTACCACCATCTGGCTGTACTGTACCAAATAACTCTATGGTTTTAGGTTTAGGTGTAGCTGTAAAAGCAAATTGTGAGATATTAGGTTGTTGTCCTTTTTTACTGATTTCATCTGCTATTACCTCATCTAAATCCTTTTCAGGTGTGTCTAATATAGCTGCATCTTCTAAACTTAAAGCTTTACGCATATGCCTTGAGGTCTCACCTGATTGTGAACTATGTGCTTCATCAATAATAACCGCATATTTACGGTCTGGGAATTCACTTGCAGCATCTGAAATGACTGGGAATTTTTGAATGGTCGTAATTATAATTCTTTTCCCTTCTTTGATGGCAGTTTTTAAATCTTGCGACGTTTTTTTCTCATCTACATATTCTACCATACCAGGCACATTGTCTATTTGCCTGATATTATTTTGTATCTGCGTATTTAATACACGCCTATCGGTTACTACAATGATAGAATCGAATAAAGCAGCATTATCTGTATAATTTTGGTAGAAATTAGCCAAACGATATGCTAACCACGTAATAGTATTGGATTTACCTGAACCAGCTGAATGTTGTATTAAATAGTTAGTGCCTGTACCATCAATTTTTAATTGGTCTAATAAACGCCTAACCGCTTTTAATTGATGAAATCTAGGAAATAATAACTTGGTAGATTTCTTTTCTACAATTGCTTTTGTTTTTGGGTCGTAAGCTTTGTCTACATCTTCTTGTAGATTAATAAAGTTTTGAATCAAATCTAACAAAGACTCTTTTCGTAAAATATCTTCCCAAACATAGGCTGTGGCAAAGCCATTAGGGTTATAATTTCTCAATCCTTGATTAAATGGTAAAAAGAAGGTTGACTTACCTGCTAATTTGGTTGTCATAAATACTTTTTCTGTACCCATAGCAAAGTGTACCAAACAACGCTGAAACTCTAATAGTGGTTCTCCATTAGGGTCGCGGTCTTGCATATATTGTTTAATGGCATTGTGATGATTTTGCCCTGTAAGTGCATTTTTTAATTCTGCTGTGGCTACAGGAATACCGTTTATAAAAAAGCATAAGTCTAATTCATTATTATTTTTAGTAGAATACGCTAATTGCCTAATGACAGATAAACGGTTTTGCCTATACCACGTTTCGTGCTCTGGTGTTTTGTTATTAGCAGGTTGAAAATATACCAAATCTAAACGCTCTCCCGAAATGCGTAATTTACTACGTAAGGTTTTTAAGGTTTTGTTGTTGCGAACACTTTTAGCAACCGCTTCTACAATTTTAGTATCTGTAGATGCACCTAAATGCGTTTGTATGTTTTGGTATTTCTTGGGTTGACTTTCTTTAATGAATGCCAATACATCTTCTGGTATGATACATAATTTTTTATCGTACTTGTTTGTATTTACCAAATTATACTCTTTAACCTCTTGGGTTAAATAATTTACAATATGGTCTTCAAAATGTATTTCCTTAGTGCCTCCTGCCATAACTATTCTGTAAGTTTATGAATCTCTGCATCGTTGACAATGCTTTGATTTAACTCTTTTTTATTTTTAATCCCTAGGTTTTTAAGTTTTGTAGCCTGTAAAACTAGGTTATCATTACCCGTACTTAATTGTTTAAAAGAATCTGTGTAAGACGATTGTGCTCTTTCTATATGAGTACCTACTTTTTCTAAATTTTCTACAAAACCTACGAATTTATCGTACAGTTTTGCCCCTCTATCAGCAATAGCAATTGCATTTTGATTTTGGTATTCGCGTTTCCATAAATCCACAATTAATTTTAAAGCAGTAATTAAGTTTGTTGGATTCATTAATAAAATACGCTTATCATAAGCATAATTCCATAAGTTCGGGTCTGCTTGCATTGCAGCAATATAAGCAGGTTCACTAGGTATGAACATCATAACAAAATCTAGCGCTTTATCATAGTCGTCATAACCTTTCGTACTTAAAGCAATTATATGGTTTTTAACAGCTGTTACGTGAGCATCTAATTCCCTTTTCTGTTCATCTACATCTGATGTTGCCAAATAGCGAGTAAATGCATTTAAAGACACTTTCGAATCTATGATTACATTTCTGTTATCTGGATATTTAATGACTGCATCGGGACGCATTTTTTTATTTTCGGAATCAGAACGTAAAGGTTTGCCTTTTTCATCCCTTAACTGGTGCTCCATAAAGTACTCTTCGTCTTTACGTAAGCCCGATTTTTCAAGTATGGTTTCTAAAATCATTTCACCCCAATTTCCTTGTGTTTTTGCTTCACCTTTTAGGGCATTCGTTAGGTTAATAGCGTCTTTACTAATTTTATCGCTTTTCTCTGCTAATTCTTTTACTTTTTCACCTAATGAAAAACGTTCTTTTGCTTCCTTATCGTAAACTTCTTCTACTTTGGTTTTAAATGCTGCTATATCTTTATTTAAAGGTTTTAGTAACTCATTAATTTTAGCTTCGTTCACTTCTGAAAAGGACTTTGTATTATCTTTTAATATTTTACTAGCAATGTTTTCAAATTCTGTATTGAATTTTTTACCAAGCTCCTCTATTTCTTTCTTTTGGGTTTCTAGATTTGCTTTTAATGCTTTGTTATCTGCTAAAGCCGAAGCTAATTGTTTGTTAACCTCATTAAATTCGTTAGTTTTTTTAGTTAAACGCTCATTAAGTTCAACAATACTTTTTTCGAGTTTCGCTTCTGATTGTTTGTTTTTTTCAATAGTTGCTTCTAGCCCTTTGTTAAAAGATTTAGCGAGTGATAGTTTTTCATTTACTTCTTTTAAGTCTTTATCTAATTGCTCTTTTTGTTTCTCAATTTTTGTAAAGTCTTCTTGGTGTTTAAGTATGTCTTTATTTAAAGCTGAAATTTCTACTTGGTTCTCTCTTAACTTTATAATAGCATCGTTATTTTTAATATTTAGTGCTTCGTAATCTTTCTCTTTACTTTCAAGTTTTTTGATAGTTAAAGCTAATTCGTTTTCAGCTTGTTCTTTATGGGCTGATAACCTCGCATTTTCTGTAGCAAACTTTTGCTTTAGCCATAAAAAAACAATAACAGCACCAAGTAACAGACCAATAATTAGATAAATATACTTTTCCATTTTTTATGATTTATTTTCTGGTTGTTGCCACTCTCTAACATCTATTTTACCTGTTACTGCTTCTGAAATTAAAGATTGACGATAGTCTTTGAGTTTTTGGATTGAGGTTTTAACTTCTTTAATAGTTATATCCATTTGGTGTATTTTATTATCTAATGTAGATACAATCTCATTTTGTTCTTCTAAGGGTGGAATAGTGATTACTAAATGCTTTATTTTTTCAATAGTTAATCGAGTTAATGCTGCACCAGCAATCATTGAATACATTTGAGTTACATTTAAACCTGAAATAAGAAAATATCTTAAATATCCCTCATTTAAAATTTCTTTTTTTGGTCTTATCAAACCAAGTGAAGACAAAATAACGAAGTCATTATTCTCAACTATTGCTGCCCTTCCAATTGTTCCATCTTTTGTTAAAAGAACATCTCCTATTTCGGGTTGACATCCATTGCGTACTAAAAGCTCAAAATCATCTTCTGATATTTTTTTACATCCTTTTAAATCAACATTTCCAAATTCATCAACATCTTTAACTGAAACATAATTTTTCCCTTCTAATTCAGTTTTTGGTGAATGGTGAGCACCATCGGTAATTTTTTCAGAAAATCTCTTTAAATAAGATGCACTCCAATGTGCTGGAATGTCACCTAACCACTCAATGCCACTATCTTTTAAGGCTACATTTTTGTTCAATCCTTTGGTAACAGCCTCGTTAATAACGGCTTGCCGCTGCTCTTGTAGTTTTTGTATTAGAGTTTCTTTTTTAGTAATAAGCGCATCTATTTTACTAGTGTGGTAATCGAGATAAGCTGCTATTTGGGTTTGTTCTTGTTTTGGTGGTAATGCAAGAATAAAATTATTGATTACACCAATTGTCAATTGATTTATAGTTGAAGATAAAAATAGGCTAGACAGTGCATCAAATATTGGGCTATTAAAAAAATAATAAGCAAACTTTGAATGTTGTGTTCTATAGATAGTCATAAAAGCACCCCAAGTTTCATTAGCTACTTTTTCGTCTATAAGTATGTTCTTACCAATTAAATTTCTACTCCCATTTCTTGAGCATAGGAGAATATCTCCAATTTTAGTTAAATATTTTTCTTTTATTTCTTTATTAACATACACATTATTATCTAAAGATAATTTACCATCTTGAATGTTAGATGAGCGCAATACCAAAAGTCCATTTTCGTCGTCAACTATATCGTTTGGTGAATAAGTTATACCCGTTATAGCTTCTCCTATATACTTTAATTTCACAGTTTCCCAATGTGAAGGAATATCACCTAAATAATTAAGACCACTATCCTTATATGTCTCATATACCTTTTCCATTAGCTAATCAAATCTTTTAATAAGTTAGCAATGTCATTCTCCAAGGTTATAATCTCGCTTTTAATCTCTTTTGCAGGTCGTAATGGTGTATAGTTGTAAAAATACTTGGTAAAGTTAATTTCGTAACCAATACGGGTTTTATCGTAATCTATCCAAGCGTTCGGTACGTGTGGTTTTACTTCGGTTTCAAAATAGGTCTCTACATCTTCGGTCAATGGAACACTTTCATTATCACGTTTTTTGGTATCTGGTTTTGGGTTGCCTTTTTTGTCTAATACCATTTTACCGTTTTCGTCCACTTTAGGCTGTTCTACCGTTAGCTGGTAGTAACCAAAGTATTCGTTATCGAATATTTTAGAGTGACCATCTTCATCCTCCTCGAAGTTTTGGTACAACTCCAACAATTGCGCAATGTGTTGTGATGTGATTTCGTTTCGTTTGTTACCCAAACTCTTTTTGTTGGGTTGGCAGAATAGGTGTTTTTCTTTGTCTTTACCATTACCTTCTGTAATTATGGTTTCTTTAGCATCACCATTTATCAACTGAATTTTACCTTTACGATGTGGTGCTTTATTATTGGTTAAAAACCAGATGTACGTGTTAATACCTGTATTATAAAACAAATCTTTAGGTAATGCTACGATACATTCTAACCAATCGTTTTCTATAATCCAACGACGAATATCGCTCTCGCCACTACCCGCAGAACCTGTAAACAAAGGTGATCCATTGGTAACCACACCAATACGAGAACCTTCACGTTCCATTTTAGATAACATATGTTGTAAGAACAGTAATTGCCCATCACTTACTCTTGGTGTACCTGCATAAAAACGTCCAGAAGGGTTTAAGGCTTCATTCTCTATAAACTTTCGGTCTTTTTTCCACGTAACACCATACGGTGGATTTGCCATCATATAATGAAAGGATTTCCCTTGAAAACAGTCTTCGCTAAATGAGTTACCGTGTTTAATATTATTGGCATTTTCTCCTGTAATTAAGGCTTCCGATTTTGCTATGGCATACGATTGTTCGTTAATTTCTTGTCCATAAGTTACCAATGTTGGTTTATGATTACTATCGGCACATACCTTATCGAGAATAAACTTTTTACCTAAATTCACCATACCACCAGTACCACAGGCAGGGTCAAAAATGGTACGAATGATACCTGGTTGTGATAGCTTTTCTTTTTCGCCTGCAAACAAGAAATTGTTCATAATTTCAATCACATCTCGAGGTGTAAAATGTTCTCCAGCGGTTTCGTTAGATTGCTCGTTTGATATACGAATTAACTCCTCGAAAACATAACCCATACCGTGATTGTCGATAGCTTCTGTATGTAAATCAATTTTACAGATAGCATCAATCATTTCGTATAACAACCTGTTTTTTACCAAGCGCGCTACAATTTTATCGAATTGGAAACTCTCTAAAATTTCTTGTACTTCTGGGTTAAAACTTTGCAAGTAGTTGTTAAAGTTGATTTCTATGTATTGCGGTTCGTCTTTTAAAGACTGTAAGGTATGCTTGGATGTGTTGTAAAACTTTAAGCCACCTGCTGCTTTACGCAGTACAGGAATTAATTTTTCTGAAGATAATTTGTCGTGAAATTTTACAAAGGTATCACGTACTTTGGCATTTACAGGTTGTAAAATACAATCTAATCTACGGATCACTACAAATGGTAATACGACATCGCCAATCTCATTTTTTTTGAAGGCATCACGTAAAACATCATCTGTAATCTGCCAAATAAATCCTACTTCTACTTTATTATTTTGGTTGCTCATTTTGAGTGTTTGTTGTCTTTTATTTTGTTTGACATTGCAAATATGGGAATAATGTGTGCATTTTTAGTGCACACATTATTTTAATTAATTTAATAATCGGTTTTTGATTGTTTTGTTTTTGTTACATCCGAATAACATTCTTCCTGAGGAATTCCCATTAACACTTACATACTCACATACACTGTTGGAAATTTTTTCCAATTTTATTATAGTATTATCTGATGCTTGAAAATATTTTGTGCCAAGATTATCTAAATTCGAAAATATTTCAAAATGTTCAAATTCATTATCAAACCTTACGTCTTCGATTTTTTTTGCGTGAAAAACATCATAACCTTGATCGGTTTTACCAAAAACATAATTACTTATTAGACGTCTTCTATGAATTGTGGATCCAAGCACTAATTCAAGGTTAATTTCGAATTCTCTTAATGGTTTTATTAACGCTACTAATTTCCCATATTCTTTAATCCACCATTCATTAGTTCTGTCATTATCTTCTGCAAAAATTGTTACGTGATAATCAATAGCCAATTTATTTGGTAGATAAGCATCAAGGAAATTAACCAAATTACTAAACCCTCTATTTAAATTATTATCTTCATTATTGAAAAAATAATTATCTGTTATAATTAAACTATTTGATAATGGTTTTTCAAAACTTAAAATTCCTTTCCAATTTGTATCAATTGTTTGTGCTTTTTCTAAGTCTAAAGAGAATGCAAAAGTAAAAATACTCTCAGGAAGATTACTAGTTGAATATACTGCCATTCCATAATCTTTACGCACATTTAGAGCTAAATTATCTTCTATATCTAATAAAAAAATTGATTTTGGCTTATCTACAATTTGAGTTAAATCTGTTTTTATGTTTGTAAAATAAGTATCTAACGCTACTGGCAACTCCATTGTAGCCGAAGCATTATATGCCATAAAAATTGGATCTTCGGGATCTAATAATTTCTCCTCCAAATCACTATCATTAATATTAACATATACAGGTAAACCACTTGTAATAACTTTGTGCCAGTGAGGAAACTCTTCAGAAAACAAAGCTATGTCCTCCAATATTTCTTTTTCGGTATATAAGGTTGTCATTAAGCTTGTTTTTTACGTAGTTCTTTAATCATCTTCATTGTCAAACTACCTGCTTCATTGTAAAATCCAGGACCAAAGTCTCTATCAAACTTTCCTTTTGAGTTGAATTTCATTTCGTAAGGTCCTTCTTTTTTATGAAAATAAAATATTTTAAAAGGATTAGGGTTTAGTTCTTGATTAGACAAATAATCTTCTTGAATTGCAATTAACTGAGCTTTTCTAATAATGTATTCGGAATGTGTTTCTACTAAAAACTGCACATTCTTTTTAGATACTTCTAACAAAAAGTCACTTAATTTTGATTGTAATTCTGGATGTAAATTAAGTTCAGGTTCTTCGATTAATACTGTGGGCGTATACTTGTTATTGGTCCTTTTATCATAAAGAATCGTAGCTAACTTTAAAATAAGACTCATCACTTGAAGTGAACCCATTCCTTTATCGGATAAGTGATTTTGAGCACCATCTTCTAAAACGTGAAATTCGTAAGCCTCTCCAGCATAAAACTTTATTGAAAAATCTTCGCCAACTTCAAATTCCTTCATCCAATACTTTACAAATTTTTTCGAATCAGCTTTTTTATCTAATCCCGCTTGTTTAAAATTATGTATGGCTTGCGCTAAATCATTATTCTTATCTCGCAAAGCAAATAAGGCAGATTGCTTGCTAGGATTTGCTGGTATATAATTAAAAGATTGCTCGTTAATGACGTTACTCACTTTATTTGCCCATTTTTCTAGTTTTCCTTTATTTTGATGTACTTCAATAGAGTTAGGGTTAAAATCAACATCTATATTATTTCTAGCTGCTTCTGCATCTTTTTTATATTGAATATTATTAAACCATAGTACAATACTTATAAACTCTTGTATCATCGTGTCTTCAGATAATACAATATTGTCAAAATCATCATCATCTTCCTTTATCTCATACATATCCTCTACACGCAGAAATTTGAGTGGATACGTGACATCATAGTCATAGGCTTCTTCCTCTTTTACATCTTTATTTAGTTTATCGATTTTTTCGATTTGTTTTAAAATCCCATTTTTTTTATCATTAAGTGCTAAATATTCTTTTGATGCTTTAGAAGGTATATTTACAAGTTCTTGTTCAATTTTCAAAAGATCTTCAGATAAGCGTTGCTTTTGCTTATCGATTTCTTGAGCATTTGAATCAATAAGTTTTTGCCCTTTTTTTAAGTTTATGTTTTCTTCTATATAATCGACCTTTAAAGAAATAGCATCATTAGGATCGTTAACAGTAAAGGTTTGAACTTTTGCTTTGGTATTATCATCTTTACCTGTAATAACTACAGAAAACTCTATATTATTTAGTATGACTTTAAACTCAATTAAATCAGAGGTTGACTTATTATTTTTTGCTCTACCAAAGGTTACAATATTAGCATCTTCAAGTACCGAATTATCAAAAGAAAATGTATTGTATAGTTGATTTTGTAAATAATCCATCATTAAAAGCTGTGCTTTAACCATTGTGGATTTTCCTGAATTGTTTCGACCAACTAAGTATGTAATGTCTCCAAATTGAAGCATTGGGAAGTTTTGGAAACGTCTGAAATTTTTAAAGGCAATACCTTTTGTTTGTTTATTCATTTTTTCAAATATTGTTCTTATTAGTGCATTGTATCTACACTGTTATAGTTTGCCATCATCATTTTAGTTCTTTCTTTTAAAGACTTCCTTAATGTTTCGGGTTCTAATACTGTTAGTCTTTCTCCGTATTGTAATAGCATACTTTCTAATTCGTAATTTGGAATGAGCTGTAAGCTTATATCAATATGGTCTTGATGTTCTTGCTTAACCTTTTGAGAACCGTGTAATGGTTTTGTTTTAATATATGTCCATAATGATTTTTCAATACTAATGATTATTTCAATAGGGTTTTGATTTTCGTCAAAAGTTACACCTATAATACCTTCAAAGTATTCTTTAAAATCGATACGGGTTTCTGCATATTGCTTATCTGATATTTCAATATTAATTATACGGTCTAATGTCAAATTAGTAATGTTATCAAAATTTGGGTTTTGACCAAATGAAAACCAACGGTTATCATACTGCTTTAAGTAATACGGATGAAATTTGTATGAATTAGGGGTACTATCTTTAAACCCTTTGTAGGTAATTTTTAAAACGTTTTTATTATGAATGGCATGATACAAAGGTTTTAAATGATGTATTCCTTTATACTCTTCATTATGATCAAAAAAAACAACCTTGCTAATATCTGTGTTATTTGCTAGAGTTTCATTGTCTTGAAACTTAAAAAGTGCTTCGGCTAGTCTATCATATTTAGGATGGTTTTCAAATCGTTCTAAAAGTTGTACAGAAGCATCTATTAAATATTGTTCGTAGGCTAATAATGGCTTGCTTGCAATTGAAAAGTTAAGGTTTTCGTATTGTAAAATTCTGGCTTTACTGGGTAAAGGAGCGCCAAAACCTTTTTTTGAATCTCTAAATAATTTTAAATCGTCTCTTAACGTTCTTTCTGATATATTTTCTTCAGGATAATGTTGTGCTATCTTTTCATTTACATAGGTTAGTAATTGATTAAATGTAAATGCCTTTTTTCTAAAGCAATAATCTAAAATATTATATCTAAGATGCGCATGTTTACTGTTGGTCATAAACGGAGGTTCGTTTTATAAGTATGTAAATATACTTATATATGGCTACTTTAAAGCTTGATTTTAATGGTACATTTTTTTCATATACTACAAAAAAAGTATCTTTATGGGTAGCCACAAAATGGCTTCTATTACTTTAATGTTTACCTTGAAACTATGAAAAATGTTTTAGTACATACTTTTAGGGTTTGTGTATTATGTAAACTATGCGCATGTACTTCTATAAAAAAACTTAACAGCAACAACTTAATTTATTTAAATAAAGTTGTTGATTCTATGTATTTAATAGATCAAAACATAAGATATAGCGCTATTAAATTAGACTCTGCTTATAAAGTTGATAGAAAAAGTAATGGAAAACACCTTTTTTACAACGAAAAGAAAGCTAAACTAGGCAACAGGTTTACAAACTATAAAAAGGCACAAGACAGTATTTTACTATTAAGAGATAAAATTGATGCATCAAACACTAAAAAACTAATTCAACTTACCAAAAAATATGGTTTTCCTGGCATGCATAGGTTAAAAGCAAAAAAAGCATCTGCTTATTTTATATTTGTTCACTCACCTCAAAAATATCACTCTAAAATAGCTTCCTTAATTTCTTCAGAATATGAATTAGGTAGAATTTCTGAGTACGAAAAAGAATATATTTTTTGGCATTTAAAAGGAAGAAATGGTCACCCTCCCAGATTAAAAAAAGATGGTAGCATTTTGCATTAAAAATTTTAAATTAAACTACTACAGTAAAAATAGCCAACTTTAAAACTGTAAACTAACCTACTGCATACTGTAAACTATAAAAATGATGATCATGTCAGATTGAGCGAAGTTGATAGTTTAAAAAGATTTTCTACTTCATCACCAAGTGTCATTCTGTGTCAGATCGAGCGGAGTCGAGATCAATGAGTAATACGTTTACTAAACAACCTCTCGACTTACTTTGTAAGCTATCTTCGTTTAAAAGCTTTTAAACTCAATAATGCTCGAGGAGACAAAAGAGAGTATTCAATTGTTTTAAAACTGTAAACTAACTTACTGCATACCGCAAACTATAAAAATGATGATCTTGTCAGATTTAGCGAAGTTGACAGTTTAAAAAGATTTTCTACTTCATCACCAAGTATCATTCTGTGTCAGATCGAGCGCAGTCGAGATCAAAAAACTGTAACCTCACAAAAAAACCTGTAAACATAATACTTACAGGGTTTTCTATTTTATTTAATTTAAATTATTTATTCTTCATTTTGGCTTTCTTTTCTTTCATTTTTTCATTTCTTTCTTTTAGCAAAGCCCTTTGTCTTTCCATTGTTTTCTTTTTTTGCTCTTTCATTTCTTTTTTCTTTTGCTTTTTAAGCTCTCGCTCTTTCTTACGATTCTCTTTTTTCTCTTTTCGAAGCTCTTTCATTTCTTCTTTTTTAGAATTTTCTTGAGCAAATAATGAGGTATTAGCTGTAAATATAAACGCTAATAATACGAAAGCTGTTTTTAAAAATTTTAACTTCATAAGATGGTGTTTGTGTGATTTGTTTGTTATTAAGAAAAAGCAAATTTTATTGCTATGCTATTTACGTTAGTTGCAGTAATTTTTATGCACTTAAAGCATAAACTCTTCTGTTCTAAGATACAACTTAAACTATTACTTTACAAATATTTAAATTCTTTTTAGCATGATTATAAGGAGTTTATCAATTATTTTTAGCGTGTGAGCTAATATTATGTATAAGCATAAAAAAATCCCTGCAAACTTACTTTAACAGGGATTTCACATGTCTGAGACACAAATTACTTACTTCTTTGTTTTTTTCGCTCGTCTCTTAATTTTTCTTGCCTTTCTTTTAATAATGCTCTTTGTTCTTCCATTCGTTTTCTTCTTTGTTCACGTTTTTCAATAGCTAACTTTTTTCTTTCTTCTTGTAATTCTGTTCTTTTTCTATTTCTAAGTTCACGTTGCTTTAAACGATCTGCTTTTATAATCTCTCGCTCTTGCCTCATACTTTCTTTCTTCTCTTTTCTACGCTCAATCATCTCTTCTTTTTTTGACTTTTCTTGAGCAAACAATGAGGTATTAGCTGTAAACACAAAAGCTAATAGTACTAAAACTGATTTCAATAATTTTATTTTCATAATATGGGGTATTTATGACTTTTTACATTTAAGAAATTCATATTAGCTGAGCTTATTTCTTAGGTGTAAAACTTGTTTTCTAACTGTTAATGAACGTTTTAAACGGGAACACAAATTACACTTTAACTAACTTATCTGCAGCTAATTAAGATGAATAGTTTAAAAAAGTAGATGAACTGCCTTGTTTTTATCGTTAGTTAGTTTTCAAAAAACGCCACAGAACTTCTGGGATAAAAAAAACAACTCCCGAAAACGCCACAGAACCTCTGGGATGAAAAAAACAACTCCCGAAAACGCCACAGAGCCTCTAGAGTAAAAGTTAGCAGTATGCAGTAGATTAGTTTACAGTTTGAAACTACAATGAAAGTGAAATACAAATCATTATTAAAAACGACACCACAAACACCAATTACCCAACTAAAAATCAACACAATAACAACAATAAAAGTTATAATAATAAAAGTTCATAACTTTACAAATTATAAATCTGCAATAACAAATAGAAAGAAAACAACAATGTTATTGAAAGAGTCGTTCTGAAGTAGTGGAGCAAATTAAGGAATCTTTTCATCGTTAAACAGATTGTTTGTTTACACATAAACCTTCAACAATCATTGTAGCATTATTTACAGTAACAACAACCTTTTTAAGCAATGATTGATTTTATTTAATAACGAGACTCCTCTTTATTTTAATTTTACTAAATATCTAAGAAGAAAAAAATTGATCAAGACCTTTTTTTAAAAACATCAAGAACGAAACTAGTTTCGATCTTGATGTTTTTTTAATTTGATAAGGTTTATTTTGTTTGAAAAACAAGTTATACTTTGGGTTATATGCATAAAAAAACTCAAACCAATAAGGCTTGAGTCTTTTTAAATATTTGTTTAAGTCTTTAATTCTTTTTTACAAAGCTATCATTATTCTTCAAAAACTTTTAATAAAGTACTTCTAAAAGAAATTAATTCAATAAAAGTTTCAGCATATAGTTTATGTATTTCAAGTACTTTATTCATGGCTTTTTGTTTTCTTTTTATTCTTAAAATTACAGTAATTTGTATTCTTTTTGTATAACAATATTAAGAAGTTTTGAACGGTACACAAAACTAAATTTCAAAGCTTGCTGATTGTTTTACAATGGTTGTAAAAATTCTATAACGTTTTTATGAATGTTAACAGACACAGTTCTTCTACATATAAAAATTACTTAAAAAAACCTTGTAAATAAAAATTTACAAGGTTTTTTACTATTCTTTAGCTAAAAAATCTTTTTTACTTAAAATGTTTTTAGGCTGTTTACCTTGTTTTGTTTTCAGTTTTAAAAACTTAGCTACTTCTTTAGATTCAATTTTCTTAAAATCAGCTTTTGCCTTTTTTAATCTGGTTTCTAATACTTCTTTGTTTTCTAATTGAGATGCTGAAGGCTTTTCAAACTGATTCGCTACCTCTGCATATAAATCAGAAAGCTTTTCACGTAATTCAGGTTCAGCCTCACCTACATAATTATCTCCAGTAGTTACCACTAAACTTTCTTTTAATGGTTGTAATAAACTAATTACTTTGGTTGCTGTCTTTTTAAACTTTTTATCGTCTTTTAAAGCAGTCGCATCTTTAATATGTGTATCAATTACATATACTAAATATGCTAAATCTTCCATATCATCAAATAAAGCTAAAGTAGTTTTTCTTTGTGCTGCTCTATCGCTATCTGAAATTAACGAGTTAGGATCATTTTTAACTTCAATATTAGTTACATACTCTTTTTTACCTTTCTTTAATACTGCTTTATAAGTACCTTCAGCAACACGAGGTGCTGTAAAGCCTCCAAAAGTAAAACTCTTACCAGCAGCTACCTTCGGATTTTTTTGTCTGAAGTTCCAACTAGCCACATTAATTCCTTTAGATTTCCCTGGAACTAACTGTATAATTTCATTGTCGTTTTGATCTTTAATTGCCAAGGTCATTTTACCAAAAGTATGACGCTTTTTTAGGTAGTAAATTATTTTAGCATTTGAAGTAGGATTATTACCCACAAATTGTAACTCAGTACTACCTCCACCAAATCCGCCTTTCTCTTTCATTATTCCTGGTTTGGTTTTAAAGAAATGTACATTTTTAGTTAACGTAGTTTGATTAATTTCACGTAACGGAGAAATATCATCAATAATAATAACCCCACGTCCGTGTGTTCCTAAAACTAAATCGTTAGTTTTTTTCTGTAAATCGATAAAATGAACAGCAGTAGCTGGCATATTATTTGTAAAACGTGACCAGTTTTTACCTCCATCAATCGTAATAAACAATCCGAATTCTGTACCTAAGAATAATAAATCTTCATTTACATAATCTTCCTGAATGTTTCTTGCAAAACCAACAATGTCTTTAGTTGCTATCGACTTCCATGTTTTACCAAAATTTGACGTTTTGTATACATACGTATTCATGTCACCAGTAGTATGCCCATCAAAAACTGCATACGCTGTTCCTTTGTTATGCGAGCTTGCTTCAATATGATATACCCAAGTGTTTTTTGGTAATCCTGAAATATTAGCCACCGTATTTGTCCAGGTTTTTCCACCATCTTGTGTTACTTGTACATTACCATCATCGGTACCTATCCAAATTACATTTTCATCAAGTGGCGATTCTGCAATGGTAAAAATAGTGGTATGTGTTTCTGCACCTGATTTGTCTACTGATATTCCACCAGACTCTTTATCTTGTTTTGCTGGATCGTTTGTTGTTAAATCTGGAGAAATCTTTTTCCAGTTATCTCCCATATCATCACTTACATGTAAAAACTGACTTGCCATGTAAAAACGATCTGGTTTATGAGCACTTACTGCCATTGGAGCGTTCCAGTTGAAACGTAAATCTGCTTCTCCTTTAATAGGCAATGGTTGAATGTTTTTAGTATAGTTTCTTTCTACATCATATCTCCAAACTTGTTGCGCTCCTTGCATTTCTGAATAAATGATCTTTTTAGTTGGGTGTCTTAACACTCTAAACCCGTCACCTACTCCAACACGTTTCCAGTCTCTTGCTTCAATTCCTCCAGGAGAAGAAGAAGGTCCGTACCACGATCCATTATCTTGTAATCCTCCGTAAATATTGTACGGTTCTTCATTATCTACACTAATATGATAAAATTGTGACAGTGGTAAATCGTCAACCATATCCATAGTTGCACCTCCATCCCAGCTTCTGTACACACCTCCATCAGTACCTACATACATGGCTTCTGGGTTTTTGATATCGAATGTAATATCATGAATATCTGAGTGCATGTTTCCTAGATTTTTAAAGGTTTTACCTCCATCTCTAGAAATAGATCCAAATAAACCTCCTTTTACTAAAATATCAGGATTAGTTGGATGTACTACTAATCTTGAAAAATAAAACGGACGAACTACCAATCCGAAATCACTGTTTAATAACTTCCAGTTAGCTCCAGCATCATCAGATCTGTACAATCCTTTGTTTTCTTTACTTTCAACAACTGCAAATATTAAGTTTGGTTTTGATGGTGCTATTGCAATTGCAAATCTTCCTAAATCTCCTTTTGGAAATCCATTATGAATTTTGTTCCATGTTTTACCTGCATCTGTTGATTTATATAATGCACTACCTGCTCCACCAGAATTGAATCCCCATCCGGTTCTTCTAAATTCCCACATAGAAGCATATAATATATTTGGATTTTGAGGATCCATAATTAAATCACTAGCTCCTGTTTTTTGATCTACATACAGAATTTTATTCCATGTTTTACCTCCGTCTAATGTTTTGTATACACCACGTTCATCGCTATCACTCCAAAGTGCTCCCATAATGGCAACATATACTTCATTAGAGTTTTTAGGATTTATTTTAATACTACTGATTCTTTCTGATTTATCAAATCCAATTTTTTTCCAGTTTGTTCCACCATCTTTAGATTTGTATAAACCGTCTCCTAGAGAAACACTGTTTCTTGTCCATATTTCTCCTGTTCCTACCCAAACGGTATTGTCAGGATCACTTGGATCTAAAGCTACTGCTCCAATAGATTGTGCGTATTCATCAAAAATAGGAGTAAAAGTAGCTCCTGCATTTTCTGATTTCCATACACCTCCACCAGCAGTACCTGTATATATAATTTTAGGATTGGTAGGGTGGTTTTCTAAGTCGATAATTCGACCACTCATTAAAGCTGGACCAATATGGCGCGCTTTCATATCTCCAAAAAGTTGTTTCCCTTTTAAAACAATTTCTTGGGCGTTTACACTTGTAGACATGATAACAATACTACAAGCAACTGTTTTTAAAATTTTGTACATAATAGATAGGTAGTAATACAACATCATTAGTTTAAGAATGATGTTGTATCATATTGAGTTTAGTTAGGTAAAAAAGACTATTTTTTAGCTGCTGGTTTAGGTAAAGCAAAAGAAGCTGCCTCTAATTCTGGGTTTAACTTCATTTCTTTAAACTCCATTGTTTGAAATTTGTTTCCAATACTAAATGGGAAATAAATACCGTCTACCTCTTGATAATCACTTAATGTAGATTTTATAGTTTGTCCTTTCATTGGTCCTTCGTTTACCTGTGTTTCAGTTACAATTGGTACGAAGTTTTCTGTATCAAAATAATAGTGAGAAATGTTTGGTTTAGATTCTCCATTAACTAAAATAGGTTTTTTAGTTAATTTAATTTTAAAAGTTTCTGCTCCGTCAATAGTTTCTTTTCCTATTAACTCAACAGTATATCCTTTTTCTTTGTAGTTTAAAAATGGATCTGGAAATTGCTCCATTTCATTTTTTAAGTTTTGAGTTGCTTCGTTATCACTCTTTTCTGGTTCCATCGTCATTTGATTTCTTTGCCAAGATACTTCTCCATCAAAAGCAGACCATACCATTTTATTTCCTTGTAATTCAATCGTTACTAATTGTTTTCCATCTTTAGTAGAAACCATTTCAAATGGAATTGACATATTTCCCATTTTCATACTTCCCATCATTTTTACTCCTTTTAATTGCGATAACTTTTCTTTACCTCCAATATTTTCAAGATAAGTGTCTACAATTTCTTCTGCTGTTTGCGCATAACTACCAATTGAAAAGGTTAGAACGAATGCAAATAATAATGTTTTTAAATTTTTCATTTTTTGTACTTATTTAATAGATGTTATATAATATGAATACCTAGAATCCAAAATGTTACATAATTTATTAAAAAAAATCGACTTTATTGTTTTTTCATAATTTCCTTAACAGTAAGTTTATCAACTCCCCACCTTATTAACAAAGAGTTTTTAATGTTTTTAAAGGTTTTCTTTTTTTCAATAAAAAATAACTGCAACTACAATTAGCGATACTTCATTTTCTTTATTAAACTCTTTTTTTACACAATATTTGTTTTCTAAAGTAGAATTAATACTTCCTCCCTTCAAAATAATAATAACCTAAATTATAATACAAATGAAAAAAAGTAAAAAAGAATTAAAAACATTTTTTGAAACTGGTGATATACCTACAGAAGAACAGTTTTCCGATTTAATAGATAGTTATATTGACGCTCAACAACCTAAAGGAGTTGCTAATAGACGATTTGTAATTGATGAAAATGGTGAAGTAACGTTAACTTCAGAAAATAATGGTGCTGAATATGATTTAACCTTGAGTAATAATAGACTTTACTTTTTAAAAGATGCTAAGGTTATTAAACAAATAGATCTTACCCCTTATTTAGACGATACTAACTTAGCTCGTTTAACATCTGGAACTTTGAATAACACTACTGGTATTGCTACTTTTAAAAGAGATGATAATTCTACATTCACCATTGATTTTAGCTCATTAACTAATAGCGTGAGTGCTTCTAACGGTTTAAATGTAAATAGTACAGGCGAAGTTGTATTAGGTGGAAAAATGCAAGAAAACACTTACGTAGATGTAACCGATAATTCAATCTCTTTCTTAAATTATGGCACTGCTAGAGGTTTTTCCATCACAGCTGACGGATTTGATGCTGGTGGTAGTAGACACAGAATTGTTAATTCTGGAAATGTTGATGTGTTTACGGATGATTTGAAAATAAGAACCGCTACCAATACAAATGATGATGCTTCAATATCAATCAGAACTGCACCGAATAACAATCCTAGATTTAGTAATGGTACTTTAGAGATTTTATCAAAGTCAGGAGGTTTGTTATTAAATCAAGCAGATAGTTTACAATCAGATAAAGTGAATCTTTTAAATGCTTCTAATGCTAAAGCTTTTAGATATCATGTAAATGGAACACTTAAAATTACAGAAGATAACGATATTCCTAATAAAAAATATGTTGATGATGCTGTAAAAACGCCACCAAATATCGCTACAATCTTTACAAGTGGCGTATTATCAAGTGGTCAAAATTCTGAAGTTTTATTGGAAGATGATGCTCAAATTATTATTGGTGAGCAGGGTAATTTTGGTTTACGTATCAATGGTCCTGATGGAGAAAATTCTGTACAATTATCTTCCGAAGGAAACCCCTTAGAATTAAAAGCTAAGTTAGCTTCAGTACTTTTACAATCAGATCAGAAAATTGATTATACAGCTGAAGGTTTTCATAACTTTAATAGCTTTGGTAATACAATACTTTCTGTTAGAGACAACGGAGCTATTTTACCTTATACTAGTATTGAAGATATTAATCTGCTAGGTAATGGTGCTGTTGTTCATAAACAATATGTAGATGATGCTATAACTTCTACTTTGGAAACAATTAATACTTTTACAGCATCTAATGGATTAAGTATAGGCAATAACCATAGTATTAAATTAGGTGGAGTACTTGATAGTCATACTACTGTAGAAGTAAATCCCAATTCTACATTTAGTTTTACAAGTTCTGAAAATAGTGGTGATAGACTTAGTATAGGTAATGGATTAAGTGCTAATATTGATGGTTTTAATATCACTTCAAAAAATATTATTAATATGCATGCAGCCAGTCATATAGTACTACGATCTACAAGTGATAGTCAAGTTACACTAGAGACAGGTTCGGGAGACGGCTTACTCTTAAATCGAATAGCAGAAAATAATGTAGATAGGATAAACGAACTTAGTATAGGTTCTGATAAGAATGGTAGAGCATGGCGATATAGATCAGTTAGTGATGATCCTATAGCTATACTGGAAGATAATGATATACCTAATAAGAAGTATATAGATGATGCTATAGCATCTATAAATACCTCAGGAGATTCTTCTAGTGGTACTACTATAAATGAATCTTTTGGAGATTTATCTTTTTCGGCTCCTGTAACTTTTAATGGTTTAACAGGTAATTATTCGGGTTCTTATTATAGAATAGGAGGATTAGTTAGTTTTGAAGTTGTATGCGAAATGTCAGGCTTATGTGATCGTAACAACTCTTATTATCTGTACCAAAAAACATTACCTTACAAACCTGTTAATTCGAATGGTTCTTTTTCTCTATCTTTTGATTCAGCTAGCATTACTAACTCTAAGGCTGAAGTAACTATTCAAGCTGTACATTTTGGTACTAACCAAATATGGTTAGGGCTTATAAATACATCTGATAATTCTCCTCAAGAATGGAATGGTACAAACTTATCTAGTAGTACTAAAATAATTATTTCAGGTACATATTATACTAATGATCCTTTTTAAAAAAATTACTGCCCCTTTATATTTAGATTTATAAATAATTTTGTTGAGTTACCTACAAATAAAGCTAACTTATTCAGTTTTTCAGGAAATAGCACTAGTGCTTTTATTTATAAAGATAATTTTATTAATAATGCAGTATTTAATACAGAATCTAATACTATACTTGTAAACAATATAGTAGACGGTATGTTGGTATAAGTCATTACAATATTAACCAAATAAAAACTTAAAAAAAGATGACTTTCAAAATTGATTGTCATCTTTTTTATTAATACAAACTCATTGTAATTTTCTAGTAAAATCTTCGTCAAAAAACCTGTAAATTTGTAGTTTCTTAGAGTTCTTAGTGAACTCTAATTATTAAATAAAAAACTAAAGTGTCCACCTATCAAAAGGTAAAAGCATGAAAGATAATAACGTATTAAATTACATTAACGATGTTTTAAATAATATGCCATCAGATTGGCTTAATTTAACCACACATCGTTTAGATATATATAATGAATCATTAGCTAAAACTGAATTTTTAGATCAGTTTGAAGCATTATTTAACAACAATAATTTTACAACTGCTGCACTTAGCGAATTACCTACGGCATATGATTATATTAGATTAGGACATCCTTTATCTACTGTACTAGAATGGGGAATTGCTAACTTGTACAATACAAAGCCGCAAAATGTAATTAGTTTTTCTTCTCAAGTAACTCCAATATTGGCTGTTTTAAGAAAAAACTTACTTTCAAATAAGAATACTCAAATTGTTTATACAGGTACCTTACCTGCTAGCTTTGATATTGAAGCTGTGAAAAAAGTATACGGATATACTTTTGAAACGGTTAAAATTGAAACGGTTAATGAAATTCCTGAATTTGAAGGTAGTACTGTACTAGTTACTTCTAAAAACTCAATAGATATTAATAACCTAACTGAGGCTTTTGATTTTGAAATCACTTTATACGATAACTTAGGTAGTATTTTAGTTATTAATGGTGAAAAAAACGAGGAATATGTTTCTGAAATTCAACATGTGAGAAGAAGAGAAACTATTGCTATGACACCTGCTAATTGTTACACCGTTTTAAAATCGTTCGTAAGTAAAGCTCCATTAGAAGTTAATATAGATGCTGTTGCAACCAATAAAGCCAAAGTATTAAATACCATCAAAGAAATTACAAATACCGATGCTAAGGCAGTGGTAGGTTCTAGTGGGTTGTCAATTCAATATGCTATTGTAATGGGATTGATAGATCATGCGTTAGAGCATCATGCTGGTAAAGACATCAAAATTATTGTGCCGCCTAACTGTTATGGAGGAACTAATGATCAAGCAAGACGTGTAGCTGCTTGTATTGATAATGTTGAAATTATGGATTTACCTGTAGATGCTGGTAATGATATGGTAGATAGTGTACATATTGTATTAGATAAAATAGCGGAGTTAGATGCAGTACCTTATATTATTGCTGAAATTCCTACAAATCCAAGAGTAGAAGTTCCTGATCTTATCAAATTAAAAGAAGCATTAAGTAAAGAACGTACAACTCCTGCTGGTACTACAGCTATTGATCCTGTGTTTATTTTAGATCAAACATTTTGTCCAAATGTTCATTTTTTAGGTGCAAATGATATTCTTTCTTCTGTTAGAACCATTTCTTACGTAAGTGGATCTAAGTTTCCTAGTGGAGGGAAATGTACTGCAGGATATGCTACAGCAAATGATAAAGCTGCTACTTTAATGAATCCTATTGAAAAACATTTGATTTTATGTGATAATGAAGCAACAGCTTTACAATACGAGATTTTGGCTGCACAAATGCCTTCAATGATTCAGAGAATTAGTGATGCTTATAAAAACACTCGTAGCTTTGTTAGTTTTATTGAAGAAACTTTGCCTGAGGCTAAAATTAACTTTGTTTCTGAAGAATTAGCTGAACAAGGTTTTACACCTTCTGTTTTTTCTTTAGATCTTCCTACAAAAGGAGATACTCCTGAAGAAAGAGAAACTTATAAAAGAGCCTTAAACAACAAGCTTATTAACCTAATGATTACTGAAATACCAAACGAAAGTAAGTATTGTGTTAGTTACGGTCAATTAAAAGGTTGTTATTGGACCATTCCTGCTACCTCTACTCAAGGTACAACAAAAGAAGCTGATAAAGATTATATTGCTCGTGTATCTCTTTCTCCTGATTTAGATTTAGAACTTCACAAGAAAGTTTTCACTGATTTTGTGAATAGCATATAATTACAATAGTATATAATTTAGAAATCGAAAGAGGAGCAAAATGCTCCTCTTTTTTGTTGTATAATATCTCTCTTTTAATTTGTTGTAATTATTTACTTATATTAAATGAGAAACCCCATAATTAAAAATTACGGGGTTCTCATTGCGGAGTTATTGCACAAGTAACTCCTAGTTAACATGGGGATTACAATTAGATCATCGGGTATTTAAATTATTACCTACCCTATGTGCTTTTGTTTATATTTTTTTGGAATGATCATTCGTTCCATTAAATATTTTATTTTTTTATAGCGTCCCAAACCATTTGGACTAAATTTGAAAGAGATGCCTTATCTTCACTCTCATCTCTAAAATGCCAACGCAAATGTGAAATAACCGAACCAGCTATAAACTGTAGTAATTCCTTCGTTTGCATATCTTTAACAACCCCCAGCTCTTTTCCTTTTTCAATTAAATGGTAAACACTACCAATTGCTTTCAAAGCAAAATCTCTACTTTCTTCAGTAATTATCGGAGAAGCGTGTAATTGCTCTATAAACTGAAAATACTGCACATTGTCTTTGTAAAACTGCACAGCTACGCTATAGTACTCTTTAAACTGAACTCTCAAATCTTTTGTAGACACAAAAGTACTGAAAAGCTTCTTCTCTTCTGTTTTAATGTAAACAAAAATATAATTGATTAGTATTTCTTTCGTAGGAAAGTAATTGTAAATTGTTCCCATTCCCGTTCCAGCTTCTTTAGCTATTGCAGACATTGGTGTCGCATGTACCCCATTTCTGCCTAGTAAATTTAACGCTGCTAATACAATATCATTCTTCTTACTCACAGATACAAATGTACTAAGATTAGAATAAATATTCCAAGCTTAATTTAAAAAGTAGCCAATTCTTAACAAATTGGCTACATATAAATCAAATAAAATTCTCCCGATTTTCTTTGATTAAATTTATTTTTTAATCAACATTTGGGTTTTAATATTTCGCTCTCCTTGCTGTATATTCAGGAAATATATACCCGCAGCCTTAATATTTGGTGTTATTGTTTTTTCAATATTCTTATGTATCTCAAAAGATTCTTTGTAAACTTCTTTTCCAGTAACATCAAAAACTTTAACATTTACAATCCCTTCTAAAAGAGTATTTTTTAATGATATTTTGATTTGATTGTCAAAAGGATTCGGATACACATCAAAAGAAGTCGCTTCAACTAACGGTGGATATGCTATTTTTCTTACCTCTGCTGATCTGCTAGATCCACAAGCTCCTAAATTAGTCCAACCAGATGAAGTTCTTTCAAATAAAAATCCTTGATATACAACTTTACTACCTACTGAATAACTAACACCGCTTTGCCAATTACTTACTCCTGCACAAATATCTGGTGGAGTGTTATTTCCTGAAGTATAATTTACTATTAATCTTGCTGCTTTTGCTGAACCACCTTCATAAGAATCTGCAACTCTTTTTGCTGAAGTACTTGTTAAACTATTTCCACGTCCTTTAATTAAGAAACTAGCGCTATTACCAGAATTCCAACTACTTTTATTCACTAAACTCTGAACCATAGTTTTTAAGTTAGGAGAACGTTGAGCACTTCCGTTTTGTCCACTTGACCAACTGCTTGGATTCCATATTACTTTCGATGAAAAAGTAGCTCTATCAGATACATTATTAGAATTTGAAAACGCTGGCGAATTTGAACTGTCATGTAAACTAATTTCTAACTCAGCACTTGTACTGTTACTTTCATCCGCATTAAATTGAAGATATGCACTTGTAATAGTTGCATTTTTAGGTAGATTTACTCCTCTAAAACGCAAACCTACTTTTTGATATCCGTTATCTTCATAACTATCATATACCATTTCTAAATCGCTACTATTTGCGTAAATAGTTCCATTCTCTCTCTCTTCCACATCATCACTACCATTTGCAATAGCAACTTCCATTGTTCCACTATCAGAACCACCACCAGATCCTCCCCCGTTATCATCTTTATTAATAGTTACCACACTACCATTTGAAGGACTCCAAATATCTAAATTTGAAGGAATTTGAAATACATTACTATTAGATACCGAACCTACACTAGAAGCATTATCAACTCTAATAGTTCTTGTTTCAATTTTATTCTCGTCAACAAAAATCCATTTAAATTGATTAAATCTACCTGAATTACGTGTCCAATCTTTATTATCGTCGTTAGAACGTAACGGTGCACCCCAACATCCTTCTCCTACATAAGTAGTTCCGTTAGCATCTCTTTTAAATCCTTCGTCATTTCCTGAAGAAGATGATGGACGAACTGGCCAAGTCGTTTTTACCGTATGCGCATCACATTCAACTACTAGCTTTACATTATTATCATAAAATAAACGTGCCCAATTACCATATTGACTGTTTCCTTCTGATTTGAAACGAACGTGTGGACGCATTGGTTTATGATACTGTGCTATTTTCCAAATAGTATTAGTTGAAGTTAAATCGTTACGTAACCAATTTGTTTGATTTCCTGAAATTGAAATTTCAGTATTCAAAGTATATGTTCTAACTAAATTATTTCCGAAAGTAATTGCATAATAGATACTTGATGAAGGCACATCAAATAAATTATAAATACTGTTATTACTATCTTCATGATTACCTCTTGCAGCAATAATAGGAAACATTCTTCCGTCACTTGCAATAGTTAACTGCCAATCATTAAACCATGTTTGCCATTGACTATTGGTATCGTCGTCTGTCATATCTCCTCCAAATAAAACTGCGTGTGGTTTTAATTTAGATACTAATAAATTAGCGTTTCTTCTTGGAGTTCTGTTGTTTCTAGAATCTCCTCCTGCAATAAAAGACAATCTACTATTATTTGCAGGTGCCGTTTTAAACCATAAACGTCTACTTGTTCCTTGGCTATCTCTAATTACAAAATAGTAAGCTGTATTAGGTTGTAAACCTGTTAACCTAGCAAAATTATTATTCATTCCTTTATAAGAAACAGCTTTGGTTGGTGCCATTGAAAAAGGATAACTACTATAGTTTGTACCAAAATCTGTTGTTCCATAATATACTCTTGGGTTACTACCAGAAATTTGATTCCAGCCTATAACAATAGTTGTAGCAGGGTCGTCTCTTAAAGTTAATCGATACTTATCATTTGAAGCGTAAATACTAATACTTACGATAGATAATAATAAAAGAAATATTTTCTTCATGATTTAGAGGGTTAATTATTTTTTGATTTTAATTTGAGGTTGTGAAATTAGAAAAGATCTTATAGCTTTAAAAAACATTTTTCATTGTTAATTAAAAATTAAATCACTTAACTATTCGTTTAAAATAAGATAACAATATAACATAGCTATCTTAACTTACAATATACTTATTTTGTCGTCATGAAAAAATTTAACCTCATTAGAATCGCTGTTTTTTTAATTTTTATAGGTAGAGCCTGGCAACATTTATTTTGGGATGCTCCATACAGAACCTTTTTTTGGGATGAATCTTTATTAAAACCTTTTATTGAAAATTGGTTTGATATGTCTTGGACAACCTATGCTACAAGTCCAAAAACAGATAGTTTTGTTCAAGGTGTAATTAAAGGAAAAGGTATTTTATATCTTTTAGCTGCTATTTCAACACTACTGATTACTAAGGTTAATAAAAAAATCTTTCAAATCCCTATTTTTTTAGGAGGTGTTAGCTTAATAATTCTTTCTGTATTACTAACAAAAGAAAAATTTTATCATATAGCGCAATTCTTTGAGCATAGCATACAATTTGGAACTCCTTTTTTATTCTTATATTTTTTAAAGGATAACTATAATAAAGCTAAAGCTTTATTGATTTTAAAAGTATTAGTGGCTATTACTTTTTTCTCCCATGGATTATATGCTTTTGGTGCGTATCCTGTTCCTGGGAAATTTGTAGACATGGTTATTCAAATATTCGGATGTTCTGAATCTTTTGCCATAACATTCTTATACATTGCAGGAATTATTGATTTTATATTAGCTGTCGTTATTTTTATTCCAAAAATAGATAAATACGCTATTATTTACGCTATTATATGGGGATTGTTAACTGCTTTTGCTAGAATTGTTGCAAACTTTTATATTGATTTCCCTTTACAATCGTTGCATCAAAATTTACATCAAGTCTTGTATCGTTTGCCGCATGGATTAGTACCTCTTTTTGTATTAATAAAAGAGAAAAGCCTTGTTATTAATACTAAAAGCTAATTACCTAATACTATTTTAATCTTTTTAATTTCAACCTACTATCGATGGATTTTTACTGTTCGTCTATAATCGGCTATTTATCTTTTAGATTAAAGCTATATTTATGACATAATCCACTAAATTGTTTTACCATGGCAACCAACTCGATATTAATTAGAAAGTTAAATCTGAAGGACATTAGTACTAAAGAAGTTTTAATACTAATGGAAACATTAAATACTTTAGAAAACAACCCATCGTCTTCATTTTTAACCGAAAAAGAATTAGTGCAGCTTGACAGGCTTCAATTTGAAAATTAAAAAGAACATAGCATTCTAAAAATTCATTAAAACGCTATGATCTTAGAAAGCCTACTAACTAAACTTTTTTTCAACTAAATATACTGTTATTACACCCAAGGTGTAAGCTATAAGATCTCCGTAACTAAATGTAGTTCCTATTACAATAGTTGCTAATCTGTTATGTTCTAAACCTAACAACTCTACAAGTTTAAAAGCTTGCATTATTTCTATTGTAAACGAAAACAGTAACACTCCTATTGCTATGTATTTAGGTTGAGCATTTATAAATGATTTCACCAAATAATACAGCAAAATAACCACTAAGTAGTCTCCCACTGTATGCCTTAAAAAACCTGAGGTTTTTGCTATTAATATTTCAACTAAAAAAATTGAAATAGCAATCATAAAACTCTTTTTATCAAATCGAAAATTCATACATCTGTTTTTTGGTGAAAATAATCTTTTGTAATTCTTTAAAATCTTCATTCAACAATTTTTTAAAATCAAAGTAATGAAACACATTACATTCTTTTCCTAATTTATAAGACTTAAAAAAATAGGACAAATATTCTGGCAATAAAATAGTGCCAATTATAACTGTTCCATAAGAATACCAACTTCTCTTTCCATTTCCCATACAAACATATTGTAATGCTACTTCATCTTCTACTTTTGTTCCATAACCTGTTATAACGTGATAAGCATCATGACGTTCTACTTTAGGTAATAAATCAAAGTTATTTTGATGAAGAAAATTGCCAATTTTATAGCCTAATGTATATTTTGGATATGTCAATAATTCAGTTTTTGTAATATTCCAAGGATCTTTCTTTTTATGTTTGATATATATTTTTTGAGTCCATTCAAATAATAAATAAATTAATTTCTTTCTCATTTTATGTTGTTTTTCATATTAACTATTATGCCAATCTATCTGTCTTGAAGCATACATAACCGAAGCTAGTATTACAAATAATCCAACACTTCCTACCAATAAAGCATAGCTTTCTAGTTGAATAATGATAAAAATGAATGTGTATAATAAGGTTAAAGAAATACCTATAAATGATGAAAACTTCACTGTCTTTAAAATAGATTTTGCATAAAGAGATATTAAAACAATCACTGAAATTCCGGCAATTAAATATGCTTTAAAGAAATCACTATGCTCAGATATGGAAATTAACAGTGTATAAAAAAGGACTAGTGCTACCCCTATCATTAAATATTGAAAAGGATGAATTTGAATTTTACTAATTGTTTGAATTAAAAAGAAAATTAAAAATGTAAGTCCTATTACTAAAAAACCATATTTAGAAGAACGTTCACTTTTTTGATACTCATCTACAGGAATCATAAAGTTAACTCCAAATGCGTATTTTTTTAGGTTAGGAATTCCACTAAAATATTGTTGAGGAAAAGGTCTGTTGATATCTAATACTTTCCATTTTGCGTCAAACCCATTATAAGTTATCTTCTCACTATTATAAGGTAAATATTCACCAGTAAAATTCGCAGTTTTCCAATCAGATACAATTCTTACATCGGTTTCTTTTCCTATTGGAATAAATCTTACTTGTTCACTTCCGTTCGTATTTATTTTCATAGAAAAGTTCACTTCATTTTTACTAGGAAGATCTTCTTTGTTTATAAATTTAGTTTCTAACTTATGTAAATAACTAGTAGAATTTATATTCTCATGCGAACTAGTTGTTACTCCTTCGTTATAATTAGATTCAAAAGAATAATTGTTTTTATGAAACTTCACTTCTACTAATTCATTCACCCCTTTTAAATTAGAAGTTTGTACTATCAATTTTGCTTTTTCCCATAAAATGTCTTTCTCTTTAATTTCTTTCTCACTAAAATCAGGTTTTGGAAAACTTCCTTGTATATCAATTGTACTTGTATACACTGCTGTTTTATAAATACCTCGTTTTTTTTCTTCAGGATTTATGTTTGAGTTTATATTTAATTTCTTCGGAAAAAAATATGCATTCTTAATAGTCTCCTTAACTTCTTTAGTATACTTTGTATTTGCCTGATTAAATATTTTCTTTACTTCATATGTTTTATAAGGAACCTTTAAAATAGGACCATATAACAACACTTCTTTTCCCCATTTTTTATTAATCTCATATACTACTTCCTTTTGCCTACTCTGTCTTTCTTTTATCAAACTTTTTACATAAGATAAAGGTATTAACAGTAATACAATCAACATTCCTACTGTTAGCATTCTAACAGATATAGATGTTTTAACCCATTTTCCTAATTTTCCTGATTGTTCTTGATTTTTTTCCATGATACTCTTCTTTTTTAAATTTTCAACCTGTTTTTCTTAAAAACTACCCAAACTATTTCATAAAAAATGCTCAGGTAGTTTTAATTAGCAATTTCCCCGTTTTAACGACTTAAAAGAACTTTGAAATTCAAAGTTTTATTATAAAAAAATTTATGTGTTCTTAAGAAGCTTCTCAAGAGCTTCCACATGTTTTTTAAATTCTTCTTTTCCTAATTTAGTTGCATAATATTTGGTATTGGGTTTACGACCAATAAACTGTTTTTCTACTCTTACAAATTCAACCTTTTCCAACGCTTTGGTATGACTAGCAAGGTTTCCATCAGTAACTCCTAGCAAATCTTTCAAAGTTTTAAAATCAGCATACTCATTTACTACCAGAATAGACATAATACCCAATCTGATTCTATGATCAAAAGCTTTATTTATATTGTTTAGTATATTTTTCACAACACTTACATTTTATAAAAGCTTTACTGCTTTCTTTCATGTTTAACATATACTATTCCACCGTAAATAATATGCATTATCCCAAAACCTATCACCCAAAACCAAAAATCATAACCAGGAAAAACAGCTCCTATTAAACCTAATATTATTTCGGTGTAACCTAAATACTTAACGTTACTTACTGTATATTTTGATGCATTTAAAAGTGCCAAACCATAAAAAAGTAACATTAAAGCACCTGTATGTCCATATTTTCCTTGACTAAGAATAATAATGATATATAATCCTCCAGAAATTAACGGTACTAAAAAACTTACTAATAATCTTTTCGTTGTAGCGTCCCAAATTCTTTCTCCGTTTTGCTTCGCTCTTTTCGTTGTCAGATAAATTGCTGTTCCCACACTAAAAAACAAAACAAGTAGTAAATCTATTAATATGATTTTAAAAATTTTGCCATCTAAAATTAAATAGCCCCTAGTACTACTAGTCACAAGCCAATATGCATAACCTGCTCCTATTAAAGCATAAAAACCTGCAAAAATACCAGCTAAACCACTCAATGAAATAAATCTAGATGATTTATTCATTAAATTTTTAATTTCTGAAATGTCTTTTAAATAATCTTCTGAACTCATAGTAAAGAACTTTGAATTACAAAGTAAAATTAAAAAAACAGTTCTTGCAAGAAAAAAATATGTTATTTTTAATTTATGAAACCAGCTGAAGCTTACATTTTAAATAAAGAGGAACCTTTTAAAACTATTCTATTACAAGTACAACAATTAATAGAACAACATTTTCCTCAATCAGTATTAAAATTTAAATGGAAAATTCCTTTTTATTATTTGAATGATAAACCTTTCTGCTATTTAAATGCTTCTATAAAAAAAGGGTATGTAGATGTGGCTTTTTATGCCAATGGTAATTATGAAGATTACAACGAAATACTTATTTCAGAATCAAGAAAAAAGGTAAAATCATTAAGGTATTTTAAATTTGAAGATATCGATAGTACAATCTTAATTCAAATTTTAAATCAAGTCTCATCAGAATTAATTGGGTAAGTTTACTTTGTATTCAACAAGCTTATGATAATTATACTCCCAGCGTAATTTTAGTTTATTTGTTTCAATTTCTATTTTATTAAAATTATTCAACCAAAAACTGAACGGCTACCTGTCTATTAATTAACAAAAAACATTCTCTAACATTATCAGGAACTTCAATTGAAACACTAATTTCATTATTCTTAATAGGCTCTATGGCAGGAGTAAAAGCAGTTGAAATTCCTAAAAACCCAATAAAAATTTCTTCACTTTCTATATTTTTTAAATTAAATTGAATCTTATTATTACTATCTTTTCTTAGAACTCCTTTAATATTTTCTGACAACTCAATATTTGTACTCAAAAAATCATTGCTAAGAATAGGCTGCTCATAGAATTTTTGTTTATCAATATTCCCTACTCTTAACCTCCAAACACTTTTTTCAGGTAAATGCGTTTTAAAATATTTCTTATTAGGAATATTATAAAAATAAGGGTTAAATTTTTTCAACCACTTACCATTAAATTCAAAGCCTGCTCCCCAAGTAGCGTCAATATAAATCCACTTATTATTTAGTTTAACAGCATTCCAAGCATGATTAGGCTGTTCCAATGGTTTATTAATATAATTGATTGAAGCCCTTACATATCCTGTAATAACTTCGTTTTCTATATTCAATAAAGTACAAACATCTGCAAACGTTCTAGCATAACCTTCACAAACAGCTCTTCTTCTTAGCAATGTCTCTTTTATAATCTTATCATTCATTGCCTTTATTTTCCTTTCTCTCTCTTCTAAAGTTTGATATCTAAATACCGTTACTTTTTCTCTATTAGGATTATAAAACTCTTCAAGATCATAGCGAATATTATTTGTCAACCAATAATATAAAGCCTTTATTTTATTTTCATTTGACTTAAAATCCTTTTTCAACTGTAATGCTAGCTTTTCCGAAGTGGAGATTCCTTTGTAGGCATTCACTTTTTCTTTAACTGAAGAAAAATCCTGACTAAAACTATGGAGAGTAAAAAGAAAGAAAACTAATATAAAACGATGCATAGGATAAGTTTTGAAATTCATTATCAAATAATATGCCTAAACTAATCTGGCAAATTATTACTTAAATTATTTTGATGTAAAATCTTTAATTTATCACTTTCTTCATTAGCAATAACAGTTGCTAATATAATAGTTGTATTAGAGCGTTTTTGAATCTCTAGTGACATCTCTAAAACCACTTGATCCCCATTAGTAAAACTATCAAAGAAAATTACACTAGCTTGATAAGAACTATCTGAAAGACTTTTAACACTAGCTCTAATTTTATTATAATCTATAACATACTTTTTCTTTGCATTTACAGCCTTACACAATCCTTTATAATAACTATTAAGAAAATTAGTTATTTCTTCCTTATTTATACTTTTATCGTCCTCTATTGAAACACAAAAATAATACTTAAAATAATCTTCACTTGAATTATCAAACATTCCTGGCGAAAAACGTAGCTCTTCAAATCCTTTCCAAGTGATATCTTTAGCGTAATCCAAAGGAAAATCTATTCTTTCAAACTTCCATTCTTCAGGATATTTTAATACTCTATCAGTTGTTTGAGAAAAAAGTGATAATACTGTTATGAAAAATAATAAACTAAACTTTATTTGTAAACTCATTATGAAATGTTAATGCGAGATACAAATATAATTTTTTATGTATTAACAGTGTATTTGATTATAAATTAGCAATAAAAACTCATTTATACATTCCCTTTTATTTGAAATATTAAAAAGGAGTTTCTATTTTGTATTGCAGCGCTAAATTATTCTCTAAATATATACTTAGTATAGTATCTTTTCTAGGAACTTTCACATAAAACTCTATAATACCATTTACATCAATAGTCTTTGCTATTCTTGACTTACTTTCTCCCTTATATCTATAACTTAAGGTTTGTTTTTTATTAATCCCTTTTATCTTAAACAAAACCTTTTTATTCTTATTAACTAATAACCTTCCATTACTAGGACAAATTATTTCTGCTTTACTATCTAAAAAAGCTTTCTGTATAATAGGGTCATCACAAAACTCTTTTAGTTCTTTCTGCTCTAAATAATCTCTCCATTTCTTTTTTTCTGGAAAATGAGTTATCCTAATAAAATCCTTATTAGAATTAAAATATAATGGATTGAACTTTTTTCTCCATATACCTAAACTACCTTCACCCGAAGCAAATGTAACATCACACATAATCCACCTATTTTCTATCCTTAAAACATTCCAAACATGATTTTTTTTAACAGGTATATATCCTATGTCGTTTACAGAAGATTTTGTGTAACCAAAAACTAATTCATTTTCAAACTCTAAATAGTCATACAGCTTCTTTAATAGAAAAGCGAACTCTTCACAAACACCTTCTCTTTTATTGAAAGCTTGTAAAGCTTTTTTTTCTTGATTTTTTTTTCTTTGTCTTTCTAAATCAACTTTAGTGTAATATTGAATTTTTGCAGGAATTTTTATTAAGTTAGCATCATATTTATAATAATTTATATTCATAGCTACCCATGAAAAAGCTGCTCTAGCTTTTTCTATAGGACTTTTAAAATCAAAATTAATTCTTTGAGATAACTCCTCTATAGAAGCAGGATCTTTATAAGATCTAATAATCTTGTCTACTCTATTGAGATCTTGACTCTGAATGGAGATACTTAATAAATTTAACACTAATAGAAACACGCTAATCTTCATAACTATTTTATTTAACAATAGTGAAAATAAACATATTATTAGATTTAACAAAAACACATTTAACTTATTACAGGTTATAAGCACGTGATTTTTATTTTATGAGTTTGTGAGTTATAAAAAATGAAATTATTATAAAAACGAAAAACCGTTCAATATGTATTGAACGGTTTTGTTATAAAGAAAGGCGACGACCTACTCTCCCACCAGTGGCAGTACCATCGGCGCTAATGGGCTTAACTTCTCTGTTCGGAATGGTAAGAGGTGAGCCCCATTGCTATA
>NZ_SJXJ01000127.1 GCF_004337695.1 Tenacibaculum sp. M341 | reverse complement strand
TTGAAAAGGGGAGAATGGAGAGAACTCACCGATACTGAGATAACAAAGATTAATGAATTGGTTAAAGTATCTGTAAAAACAGAAGAAGCTTCTGTAGAAAAATCACCAAAAAAAAAAAATAACAAACCTAAAAGTAATTTTAAGTCTAAGTCTGGAAGACAAAGAAGAAAATAAGATTTAATAAGAAACTTTTAACTTTCTAAACATTAACATTCAACTTACATATGTATCTTTGCGTTCTATGCAGTTTGATTTAAAAAATAAAGACCCGAAAAGTAAAGCTAGGGCAGGAGTTATTAC
>NZ_SJXJ01000126.1 GCF_004337695.1 Tenacibaculum sp. M341 | reverse complement strand
GATAAAACTGGCGACAAACCTTTAAGTGATGTTGTAAAAGAATATATTAAAGATAAATACGAAAAACCTGGTAATGTTTTTTTAGGAACTCTTCATCGTCTTGACAGACCTACTTCTGGTATTGTTATTTTTGCACGTACTTCTAAAGCTTTAGAGCGTTTAAATAAAATGTTGCGTGACAAAGAAGTTAATAAAACTTATTGGGCTGTTGTAAAAAAAGAACCTTCTCCGAAAAAAAAACACATTGACTCATTGGTTAAAGAAAAATCCAAAAAACAATAAATCGACCGCTCATAAATC
>NZ_SJXJ01000125.1 GCF_004337695.1 Tenacibaculum sp. M341 | reverse complement strand
TTATAATAAAACATTTTATAATCAATAATTTAATAAATAATCTTCTTATTATAATATTATGTTTAAATATTACTCTTTATGAGGTCCAACAAACTAATAAGATATAAATATATATATATTATATAATAATAATAATAATAATATATTATTTAATATATTATCAAGAAGATAAATATAAATAATATTTTAATAATTTTAAATAAATCTAATTTATATATTAATAATTTAATAATCTTAATATTTATTATCATTATTTCATATTTATATTATATAAATATTTATTTAAATAAAAATATTAAA
>NZ_SJXJ01000124.1 GCF_004337695.1 Tenacibaculum sp. M341 | reverse complement strand
CAACCCATAATGTAGCTTTTTTTGATAGCGGTTTTCGCTCTTTATCTATTGACTTTCTTCCCATTAATTATTTAAAACCAGCCTTTACGTAATTCGTTTGTTGTTAGTCTTAAAACGGCAAGATAAGGATTATAATCAGGCTTTAATTCTTTTCCCTTGGCTAGCTGATGAATTTGATAATCGTAAAAACCAGCCTCTGCAAAATCTTTCATTTTTTTAATTTTAAAATTAAAAGTTGCATCATCAACCTTCGCTTGTTCGTCTTTTAAAAACTGCTTAGGAAAAGCTTTATCTACTAAAAAA
>NZ_SJXJ01000123.1 GCF_004337695.1 Tenacibaculum sp. M341 | reverse complement strand
CTTAATTAATAATTTAAATAATATACTTAATATTTTATAAATAAAAATAATTATAATCTTTTTTATAATTATATATAATAATAATATATATTATCAAATAATTATTATTTCTTTTTTTTCTTTAATTAATTAATTAATATTTTATAAAAATATATTTATAAATAAAATATATTATTAATAATATTATATAATATAATAATAATATAATAATTTTATATAAATATATATTTATATATTAAATTAAATTATAATTTTATTATGAAAATTATATCTTTTTTTTTATATTTTTATATAATAAAAATA
>NZ_SJXJ01000122.1 GCF_004337695.1 Tenacibaculum sp. M341 | reverse complement strand
TACTGTAATTTCTCTTCCAATGCATAACGAACTAGATGAAGAACAATTAGCTTTTATTACTAAAACAGTTAATGATTTTTTAAGTTAATTACTTAACTAGCAACAATGAGTCAAAAAATTAGTTTATTACAAGTTATTCATTTTACTCTAATTTTAGGTATTTGTATAGCTTATGCTGTTCTTGCTTATATAAAAAACATTTTTAATTTACATATATATACTGACTCATTGCCTTATGCGTTTATCCCTATTGGTTCTTATTATTTAAGTAACATCGTTTTTAAATCGATTTTAGGTAACATTA
>NZ_SJXJ01000121.1 GCF_004337695.1 Tenacibaculum sp. M341 | reverse complement strand
AACATAGAATAGTTACCATTATTGGTAGGAGTGTGGTGGGGTGGTATAGTCCGCATTGGGATGTTACTTTCCTGTTATGGCATGGATTTCCCTTTAGGGTCTCTGAAGCGTATTTCCGTCACCGAAAAAGGCAGAAAAAGGGAAACTGAAGGGAGGATAGTAGTAAAGTTTGAATGGTGGTAGTGTAATGTATGATATCCGTTGGTTTTGGTTTCGGTTGTGAAAAGTTTTTTGGTATGATATTTTGCAAGTAGCATATATTTCTTGCGTGAGAAAGGTATATTTTGTAAGTTTTGTATGTTCC
>NZ_SJXJ01000120.1 GCF_004337695.1 Tenacibaculum sp. M341 | reverse complement strand
TTATAAGAGTGATGCAAAAATTGCCTTTTCTACTGATAATATAGAGACTAAAACAACTTTACAATTATTCAAAACGGGTTTTTGGATGAATGTATTAAATCCGAAATTAACAATATTCTTTTTAGCTTTTTTTCCTCGTTTTTTATTTTCTGAGACTATCTCAAGTTTTATTCAATTTTATGTTTTAGGCGGAATTTTTATTCTTGTCTCTTTTGTTGTTTTTTCTACCATGGCAATTTTGGCAGGTTCAATATCTACTTTAATAAAAAAGAATAATAAAATTGGGTTATAGTTAAAATGGCTA
>NZ_SJXJ01000119.1 GCF_004337695.1 Tenacibaculum sp. M341 | reverse complement strand
ATATTATTTATATAATAGTCCGGCCCGCCCCGCGGGGCGGACCCCGAAGGAGTCCGACTGAAGGAGTGCGAGACCCCATGGGAACCCCTTTTTTATTCTTAAGAAGGGATTTTATTTTATTAATTAATAATAATATATTAAAAATTATAAATAATTAATAATTCTTTATATTTATATATATATATATATATTTATATATTTATATATATATTTTAATAATATTATGATATATTTTATTTTATAATATTTTTATATATAAAATTATAATATTTTATTTTATAAAATTATTCATATATAAATTATT
>NZ_SJXJ01000017.1 GCF_004337695.1 Tenacibaculum sp. M341 | reverse complement strand
TTAAAACTAGGATTCTAGCCAAAATAACAGCATTGACAACTATTCAATACATTAATAAATTCATAGAAAAACGAAAAATAAATAATCTAAAAGTTAATATTGCCTAAATGCACAACGGGTTATTATTATCAAAACATTAAAATGAATTACACATCAAGATATGTCAGATTATTTCCTATTGATTTTAAAATAGAAAATCAAGAGATTGAAGAAATCATCAAACAAATTAATCTTGTTTCATTTTGTTACTACTACTGGAACAATGAAGATTGTTATTTAGATATTCTTTACATGTCTAAAAGATGGATTAAGTTTTTTCTAGATGATGTTTTAAAAAGATTCCATTATTGGGAAATTGGCGCTGATGAAAGTTATGATAAAGATACTATAATGGGACAATCATTATTTTACAAAACAAATGAAAATCCTTTTTACAATTACTCTTCTAAAAACTGTTATCAAGCAGATGAGATTCGATTTTATGGTGTGAAAGAAGAGCTTGAAAGTTACTTTTATAAACTATTCAAGTCACCTATTGAAGTAAAGAATAATTGTTACATATTGAATCAAAAACTCGTTTACACCGCTGCTAATGATAGATTTGATCTTTTTTATTCTATGAAGGGTAATCGTAATGAACCTTTAGACACTATTTTGTTTGCAGACGGTTGTATTCATGATATTGAAGCAACTGAAAAGTTCGGAAAAAAGAACTTAGATATTGTTAATTATGTGCTATTTAACTCTAAAAAATATAAAAAAAGTAATATCTCACGTATTGAATTAGTATATAAAAATCGTATTTCACACTGCTTTGAATGGAATGCTGATTCACATAATTGGAAAAGTAAAACTGGTGATTTTTGGACTAATTGTATTGATAACGATTATAATATTTTCTTTGAATGGTATCAAAACCAGAAGAATAAAACAACAATTACACAGTAATCTTCAACACAAAATGCAATGGTAAAAAAGAAAGAAATGAAAACTGGATTTGAGACACAAATTTTTAATAGAGAAATGTTAAAGAGTTCTTGGAAAAATCAGTTGATTATTTTTAAGAAACTTAACAAATCTAAAATTACTGATTATGGATTTACCAACTTTATTGAGTGGGTTTTAAAAACCGATTATAGTAATGAACTTTTTGCTGCTTCATCAACCTGGAGATTACTTATTAGTAAACCTTTACCCAATGGACAATTAAACTACCAACAAACACTTAAAATTGAACTTGATTTTGAAACATTATTATATTCCATGGAGTATTCTGATTGGGATTTTATAGATAATAAAGAAGATACTTATAAACCAATTACTTGGAAGAAAAAATGTATAGGAATAGAATTAATTGCTAACTTTATTGAATTCATAAATTGGAACAAAACTTGGTAGTTATAAAATCATTTTACATACAATTTACTGTCAATTTTTAAAATAAACCACTATGGCCTGAAAGTGCCATAGTTTTTGTTACGACTGAAAGTCATTCTAATATGAAATTTGAACCGTCATCATCAGGCTTTCTATGATGCTCTAGATATTCATTTACCATTTCATCTGTAATATTACCTGTACTCCAACATCCATAACCTATACCCCAGAAATGACGACCCCAGTAACGCTTATTTAATTCAGGAAACTCTTGCTGTAATCTCCTTGAACTCCTACCCTTTAACCTCTTAACCAAATCACTAACTGACAACGAAGGACGATATTCTACATGCATATGAACATGATTCTTTGAAACTACTCCTTTCAAAATATGTCCATTCTCAGATTCACAAACCTGTTTCAAAATTGTACGACACCTTATTTTTATATCTCCATGCAAAACATCATACCTATACTTCGTACTCCAAACTAAATGTACTGTTAAACGACTTACTGAATGACTATTACTTCTTTGAATAACTGACATCCTATAAATGTAATGAAAGTTTTTAGAAGCTAAAGCGAGATGCACTAAAGTGCATAGTTTTAACTATTTTTAAGACCAATAAAAAGCAATCCTAAAGCTCTCTTTTGTAACACAAACTAAATCGTTGATTGTTAGACAAATTATCAATAAACGAATTAAGCAAACTACAGAAAATTGAGAGCATTTGTGCCATTTTAGAAGTTTTTATATACATTACAGCCTTTATTTTTTATGGAGGTATTATAGTATTTCCTAGCGTAAATGCTTCTGCAAACGAAAAATTAAACTTCTTAACTAACAATTATAATACGTTATCTATTCTAAATTTTATTAGCTATATTTTATTCGGAATACTTTTAGCTATTCTGGTGGTAGCTATTCACCAACGATTAAAAACTTATCATCCAGCTTTATCTAAATTGACTTTTTCTTTTGGAATCTTATGGGTGGGGCTTGTCATTGCTTGCGGAATGATTTCTAATATTGGTTTACACCATGTTGTTACTAACAATGCCAATACTCCCGAAAACACTATGCTAATTTGGTCTAGCGTTAGTATTATTACCAAAGACCTCGGTGGTGGTAATGAAATTGTCGGAGGTATTTGGGTACTACTGATCAGTGTTTTTGCTTTGAAGAATGATATATTCACTAAATCTTTAAATATTCTTGGTTGTATAGTAGGTCTTTCAGGAATTTTGTCTGTTTATCCTTTGGATATTTTTACAGAAATATTCGGAGTTTCTCAAATTGTTTGGTTTATTTGGATTGGAGTTTATATGATTCGTAAATCTTAGAATATTTAAACTTGTTCTCCTCTATTTTATTCATTTGAATACACTTAAAAATCGCTTTTCTTCTTTTTAATTAACTTTGTGGTAAAAAAAACATAATTACTGAAATTAAAAACTATGAAAATAATAAATTGGATTACCGATTTTTTTAAGAAAAAAAAGGAATGGACTCTAATTGAAAAAAACGGAAGTAAAACACTTGTTAGCCCAGAAGTTATGGAATTCTACAACAGTAAACTTCCCTCACCAAAACCTCTAGATTTAGAAAAACTAATTGAAAAAACTGATAAGCTTACAATATCCGAAAGATCTATAAAAAATGGAAAAATTGAGTATCCAATAGTTTATAGTACAAATACTAGACAGGGTATTAAAACTATTGGAAAAAAACTTGAAATAAAAACAGATTTATTTGGTCATATTTTAGACGGAGGTGACTTTTTCTTTAATTTTATAACTAAAGATGGTAAAAAAACACCAAATTGAATATATAGCTAAAACCCATATTAGATGGAAAGAAAAATGGAAAGATGATGCAGAATTAAAAGATCATGTTGCTCTACTAGAATGGTTTAATAATTTAGGTATTGAAAAACCTTTAATTGAATACAACGAAGCTTTAATTAGAGAAGAAAAGTATCAAATTGAGTTTAAGAATTGGACTGATAAATCTCCACAAGCTATTATTAACGCTATCAATAATGATTACATATTCGATTATGATAAAATCTATTCTGAACTAATTAAAGAAATTCCAAATGAAAACGATTTAATTTTAGAAATGTACAATCTTTATGGTTGTGGATTTACTTCTTGGAATGGATTCCCTGTTATTGAATTAATACCTCATGAAGTACTTCTAAAATTCGAGACAAAAAAACTACTGATAGTTGATAATATTTCTAACTTATCTGAAGAACAAAAACATGGTATGGCTAGATTTTTTTCCTCAGGAGATTTTTATGAAAAAAGAAAAAATGAAATAGTTAAATTACCATCAGATTTAGTAAAAACTATATTAGATCACCTTTTAGAACTAGGAGATAATGAAAAAATTAGTTCATTTAAAGAGGTCTCAAAAAACCTAAACTTACAATAGATAAAAAGTTTCATTTAAAACTAAAACACAAACAACCTAAAATAATATGAAAAAATTACAACTCACTTTAATCTTCAACTTACTTATATTAGCTGCATTTGCACAAACTTCTATTTGGAAAGTTAGCAAAGATGGAAAAGAATTATACCTTGGAGGCTCTGTTCACATATTAAGACCTAGTGATTATCCTTTACCTAGTGAGTTTGACGCTGCTTTTAAAAACGCTAAAAAAGTGGTATTTGAAACTGATATTTCAAAACTAGAAGATCCACAAGTTGCACAATCATTAATGATGAAAAGTATTATTAAAGGAGATAAAACTTTAAAAGATTTAATTAGCGATGACGTATATAAACTTTTAGAAGCCGAAGCGTCAAAAGTATCATTACCGTTAGCAAACATGGGAAAATTTAAACCTTCTATGATTGTTTTAACATTAACAATGCTAAAAATGCAAAAATCAGGAATGTCATCACAAGGTGTAGACAAATATTTCTTTTCTAAATCTAAAGAAAATGAAAAAGAACTTTCTTATTTAGAATCTGTAGACAAACAACTAGAAGTACTAACATCCATGGGAGAAGGTGATGAAGATAACTTTGTAAAATATTCTTTAAAAGACTTTAAGAATATGCAAAAGCACTTATCAGATTTAATTTCAACTTGGAGAGATGGTACTTCTAAAACTATGAAAAAGCAATTAAAAGACATGAAAACTGAGTTTCCAAGTATTTATGAATCCTTATTAGTAGAAAGAAATAACAATTGGCTTCCAAAAATAGAAGGCTTTTTATCTGATAAAAAAGTAGAATTTGTAATTGTTGGTGCATTACACCTTCATGGTGAAGATGGATTACTTTCAAAACTTAAAAATAAAGGGTATAATGTAGAACAGTTTCAGTTGTAAAATTAGAATAAAATTAAAAAACATGGCTTTAATTAAATGTAAAGAGTGTGGACACAAGGTAAGTGATACCGCAAAAACATGCGTTAATTGCGGATATGATCTTAGTAATAGCTCTTCTATTATTGGAAATAGTCTTGATATTGTTGATGGTGTGGGTAAAACTGCTGGTTGCTTAAGTGCAGGATGTGCTATTTTTTTAGGGATAACAATATCGTCTGTCTCATTACTTAGTATGTGCTTGATTTATTTATTTTAAACAAATAGCAACCGAAATTTTAGGTTTTAAAGTCGGAGAAATTGAAGAGGGTGAAGTTGGTTACGATATTGAATGGGACAATAAATAAGCCTAAATTAGATTTTTCTTAAATGCTAAATCTTTTAAAAGAAAACAATTATGAATAAAAAATGGTCTATAGATAAATTACAAGATGCTTGGCAACTGGCTTCAAAATTACACGATGGTCAAAAATATGGTGGTGTAAAAGAAGGCGAAAAAGTAGAATACATCAACCACATTGGAAGTGTTGTTTTTGAGGTATTGAATGCTTCCAATATAAGTGAAGATTTTGATACTGATTTAGCCATGCATTGTGCAGTGCTACATGACACCATAGAAGATACTGATTTTAATTACAATAAAGCTAAAGAAATTTTTGGTGAACAAATAGCCAATGGTGTAGCTGCACTTACCAAAAATGAAAGTCTGTCTAGTAAAAAGGAAATGATGCTTGATAGTTTAGAAAGAATCAAAAAACAACCAAAAGAGGTTTGGGCTGTTAAAATGGCAGATCGAATTTGTAATCTTTACCATCCTCCCTTCTACTGGAATAATGATAAAAAAGAAAAATATATTGCTGAAGCTACTATGATTTATGATCATTTAAAAGATGGAAACTCCTATTTAGCTAATCGACTTAAAAACAAAATTGAAAACTATCATCAATTTCTCGATAAAGAATAAACACAAATCACACTAGCAAAGTTTACTTTATTAAAAAGTTATAACTAATTCCTAAATTTATCAGCTCAAAATATTTCATTTTATATTTATGAAAAAAATCTATTTTTTAGTACTACTCTTATTTGTTTCTTTTAATAATCAGGCACAAGAAAACTCAATAGCCTCAGTGCTTTCAGAAATTTCTGACATCACTTTTAAGAAAATAAAAGAAAAAAATAATTATGAAATATATGAATTGCTTGTAAAGCAACCTGTAGATCATTCTGATGCTAGTAAAGGATATTTCAATCAAAAAGTATATCTATCGCACAAAGGATTTCAGCAACCAACCGTAATGGTTACTTCAGGATACAATGCTGGTAGAAACAGAATGTCAGAATTGACTGAACTTTTACAATCTAATCAAATAATGGTTGAGCATCGTTACTTTGGTAATAGCATACCAGAATCTCCGGATTTCACTTTTTTAAATCTGAAGCAAGCTACTGCCGATCTTCATAAAATAAAACAACTATTTGCTACTATTTATCAAAAAAAATGGATCAGCACAGGAATCAGTAAAGGAGGTTCAACCACCATATTTTACAGATATTTTTATCCAAATGATGTTGATGTCAGCGTTCCTTATGTAGCTCCTTTAAACAATTCATATGAAGACAAAAGAATCTATGATTTCCTAAGCACAGTAGGTACTGATGAATGCAGAAAGAAAATAACCGATTTTCAGATACGAGTTTTAAAAAACAGAGACAAAATATTACCATTATTAAAATTTTACAGCAAAGGAGCTAGAGCACAATATCAATTTGTGTCTTTTGGTGAAGCTTTCGAATATGCTGTAATGGAATATCCTTTTTCGTTTTGGCAATGGGGTTATGATTGTAATAGCATACCAACTGAAGCAGCTACAATAGAAGAATTAACCGATTATTTGATAAATACATCCGATCTTACATTTTTTAGTGATCGCTCTGTTTGGCATTATAGTTCACATTATTATCAGGCTGCTACAGAAATGGGATATTATGGATATGAAACAAGTAAGTTTAAGGAATACTTAAAAGACCTACCTACCGATAAAAATCCAATGGCACTTTTCATTCCATCACAGTTGGCTCAATTTAACAATACTTTTAATGAAACTCTTTTAAAAGACACTGAACTTTGGCTACAAAAAAATGGAAATAAATTCATATACATTTATGGAGAAATTGATACTTGGTCAGCCACAGCTGTTCCTGAAAATAATAATGTAGATGCAGAATGGTTTATATTGAAAGGAAAACACCATGGAAATGCTAGAATTAAATCAATGACTCCTGATGAAAAGAGTAGATTAATTTCAACACTTGAAAAATGGCTTTCAATAAAAATTCCAGCTAACTAAAAAACTAATCGCGGTTTGAGTTTACTTTCAAACCGTTTTTTAATAAACTATATTATAACCCTCAATAAATTAAATCTTTATTTCTCTATTGAACACAAAAGAAGATAAACTAAAAATTTTTGCTTTAATAATTGGACTTTCTTTTATTATTGGATTTCCAATTTATACTGCCATAAATCAATATTTTTTAAACAAAAACGGCATTAAAACAAAAGCTATTGTTGTTAAAAAGGACAAAGTTTTAGGAGGAAAACCTGTAAGCTACAGTTATTATTTAACGGTAAAATTCAATGTAAATGGTAAATATAAAATCAAAGAAATTGGAATTCCTTCAAAAGCTTATCGTTGGTTTTCTAAAAATGATACCGTATTTATATTACAAGACCCTAAAAACAAAACCAATATAAAATGGGTTGACCAATAATAGTTATATAAACGCTACTCTTCTAATAAAGGTGGTGGCTCAGGAGGAATAATATGATCTATTGATATATTCAACGGAAGCGAACAACTGAGCTTCTCCTCTATTTTTTGATGACTTTTAATTACGCTACTCAACACCTTTTTCATTCTTTTTACAGAAGTAGTATCCTCAAAAACGATCCCTAATACCAAATGTTCAGGAGAATCAGATAAATAAAACTCTTTTCCATTATTTAAAATATCTTTTTGATACGCATATTCTAAACTATCAATCGAATATTTTACTTTTCTATTACTATAACTAGGTTTTACAACAGAATCTTCATAAACTAACAACTCATTCTTAGATTTAATAAAAGGACCACTAAAACAATTATTTGGGACACAATTAATATCAAAAATATAACCTATACTGTCTATTACAACTTTTACCATTGAAATATTCGTAAAACCAGTGTTTCTTTTATAAATCGCTTTTAAAATCTCACTTTTATTAGCAAATAAATTGATATCGTATACTGTATCTAAAGAAAACTCTTTACCGTAAATAAAATCAGAAAACAATATTTTGGTATTATCTTTTGTTTCTTTCCTTTTTGATTCACAACAAAAAAACACAAACATCAATAAAAAAAATCCTACTATATTTTTCATATTTCAACTTTAACTATTGCTTAATCTTTCTAAAAGTTAAACTCATTCTAGCTTTTTCAGTGTCAGCTTTCGGAATTGCATGCTGCCATTTATCTTGAACATCATTAGTCATATAAAAAAGTGATCCTGATGAGAGTGTAAAATCTTTTTTCACTTCTCTATTTTCTATGTTTCTAAATCTCAAAATACGAGGTTCGCCTACAGATATAATTACAACTCCTGTATCTTCATACAAAATATCTGTTTGATCTGAATGAAACCCCATTTTAGGCCGACCATCTAAATAGTAATTTATTAAACAGTTATTAGGTTTAAAACCTAATACTTCGTCAATTTTTCTTACTATTTCTTCCAACTCTACAGTAAACTTTTGATACGGGTAATTTATTTGTGAATAATTATATGCTTCTCCATAACTAGCTGTTTTTCTAGCAGACATTCTTTCATCCCAGTGAACCTTCTCTTTCAAATAACAAAACAGTTCAATATCATTTGTTATAAAACTCTCTATAAGTGTTATTCCTTCCATGCATAATATTTTTAGCAGGTACAAAGATATACTTAAAAAGTAAATTCAAATTTTAATAAATACTAGGAAATCAACCAAGAAACAGAAAAATCTATGCACACTAAAACTATAAAAGAGATTGAAAAACCTTTATTAGCAAAATAATTAAATGATGGCTATATTAGTATTGGGTATAATGTTGATAAATAATAAAATTTAATTCTACCACTTTTTATTATTTTCGTAGCTGAAAAATGACGGAACTATGAAGGTTTGTATTGCCGAAAAGCCTAGTGTAGCAAGAGAAATTGCTAATATTTTAGGGGCTAAAACAAAACATGATGGATATTTTGAAGGTAACGGTTATGCGGTTACTTATACGTTTGGTCATTTATGTACTCTTTTAGAACCTAAAGATTACAAACCACATTGGAAAAGCTGGGATTTAAATAATCTTCCCATGCTTCCTGAAAAATTCAATACGAAAGTTACCGAAGATAGCGGGATTCAAAAACAGTTTAAAATTGTAAAATCATTATTTGAAAAAGCAGATGTGGTTATAAACTGTGGGGATGCCGGACAAGAGGGAGAATTAATTCAGCGTTGGGTAATAAATCAGGCTGAATATAAGGGTGAAGTACAGCGTCTTTGGATTTCCTCTCTTACAGAAGAAGCCATTAAAGAAGGTTTTAACAACTTAGAAAAAGACGAAAAATATAATAATCTGTACTACGCAGGTTTTTCTCGTGCCATTGGCGATTGGTTGTTAGGGTTAAATGCCACTAGATTATACACCGTTAAATTTGGCGGATACAAACAAGTACTATCTATTGGTCGTGTTCAAACACCAACCTTGGCAATGTTGGTAAATAGATACTTAGAAATTCAAAATTTCAAACCTCAACCTTATTGGGAACTACAAACCACTTATAGAAACACCGTTTTTAATTGTGAAGAAGGTCGTTTTTTAAAGAAAGAAGAAGGACAAGCTTTTGCTGATAAAGTAAAAGAAAGTGATTTTGAAATTGTTTCTGTAACCAAAAAGAAAGGAAAAGACTATGCTCCTAAACTATTTGATTTAACAGGGTTACAGGTATATTGTAATAATAAATTTGGATTTTCTGCGGATGAAACACTGAAAATTGTTCAGAAATTATACGAAATGAAAGTAGTTACCTATCCGAGGGTAGATACTACATTTCTTCCGAATGATATTTATCCGAAAGTTGCTGGAATTCTACAAAAATTAACTGAGTATAGTGAAATTACCACTCTTCTACTTGGTAAAAAAATAAAGAAATCATCACGAGTTTTTAACGATAAAAAAGTAACGGATCACCACGCTATTATTCCAACTGGAATACAAACGCACTTACAATACAATCAACAACAAGTATACGATATCATAGTAAGAAGATTTATTGCTGTTTTTTATCCTGATAGTGATATTTCAAACACTGCTGTTGTTGGTAAAGCTGATGAAGTTTCTTTTAAAACCACCGGTAAAGAAATTCTTACCAAAGGATGGCGGGTAGTTTTTGAATACAACGAAGAACCTAAGAAAGTAAACACAGAACAAAGTTTACTTCCAAACTTCGAAAAAGGAGAAAAAGGTCCACACGAACCTAGTTTCCTAGAAAAAGAAACCAAACCTCCACGTAACTACACAGAAGCTAGTTTATTAAGAGCAATGGAAACGGCTGGTAAACAAGTAGAAGATGATGAAATGCGCGATTTGATGAAGGAAAATGGTATTGGAAGACCTTCTACTCGTGCAAGTATTATTGAAACATTATTCAAACGAAAATACATAGAGCGTCAAAAAAAATTAATCATTCCTACTAAAACAGGTATCGACTTAATTGGATTAATTGATAATGAATTATTAAAGTCTGCCGAATTAACTGGTCTATGGGAAAAACGATTAAAAGAAATTGAACGCGGTGATTACCATGCTGCTACCTTCATTAATCAGATGAAAAGAATGGTAGATCAATTGGTTTATGAAGTTAGATCTAGTAAAAAAACAGTTCGTTTATCTGCTGAAAATAATGTAGCTGTAAATACCACTGAAACAAAAAAGAAGAAAACGACTAAAAAAACAATTGTAGGCAAAGAATGTCCTAAATGTAAACAAGGTAAACTTCTTAAAGGAAGTAGTGCCTATGGTTGTTCTAACTTTAAAAATGGTTGTGATTTAAAATTACCTTTTTCTTTTTTAGAAAAGAAGATTTCCGAGAATCAATACATCAGATTATTAGAAAAAGGCAGTACAACAAACTTAAAAGGTTGGAAAACTGACAATGGAAAAATTGAAGGTTTAATTCGTTTTGATGACAATTTCAAATTAAAATTAGAACCGAAAGCATCAGCTGTACAAAAAACGTCAGTTCAAAATCAGTCAAGTACGGATTCCAATTCTGATAAAATTACATGTCCAAAATGTAATAAAGGAACCATTTTAAAAGGTAAAACTGCTTATGGGTGTTCTGAACATAAAAACGGGTGTACATTTGTTTTTCCTTTTGCCAAAATTAAGGAATTAGCTGCCGGACAACCATTAACTAAAGATTTAGTATACCAAATTTTAACTGAAAATCATTAAATACATAGTATTGCAATAATTATTGCTTATTTTTAATCAGACTATAGTAAAGATTAAAAATTACAGTTATGAAAACAATATTATCAGCAATATTATTATCGATATCAATCTATTTCACAAAGCCATATAAGATAATTTTATTTAATAACAAACAAGTTATTTCATCTCAAAAAATAACATTTGATTCTATTACCTCTACTGCTCCTATCAAAATCGGTAATAATTTAGGGATAATAAACATAAAAGGAGAAAGAATATATCAACATAAAAAAATAATAGACAGTAACTTTCTAATTACAATTACTGACATTCCTGATTTTAGTTTTTCAAAACAGATCGATAAAAGAATTTTAATTGACGAAAATCAATTTATAATTTTTAAAGACTCTACCAATCGTGATTATTTGGAGAATGCTGTTATTAAAAAAATTGAATTTGACTTTATACGATCAAAAACTCTCAATTTTAAAGCTACATTAGAGAATCCTGAAAAAAATAAACTTATCATTGGTCGATTTAATATATTCTACCTAGCCTCAAAAAAAAGAAATGTATTTGGTTGGATTACCAGAGAGATTAAAACTATCTCATAAATGAACATTTTTTTAAAATTTTAAGAGTTGATTTATTTACTTCCGACCACTCAAATCAAACAAATTCATACAAACTGGTTATATAATTTTTAACTATTTTAGTAGGAAATTATTGACTTATGAATAGTATTAGTATTAAAGATGAAGCCTTAAACGGTGACATTTTAAATGAAATTACTTTAAAATTTCAAGAAGAATATATTAGTGTATCTGAATTAATAAAAGCTAGAGTAACAGAAGAAGTAGAAAAATATTTACAAAATGCTGATACTTACAAAAAAGGCTTGGTACAACCTTCAAATTTAGAAACAAGACTAAATAATAAAAAACGACCTAAAATTGATATTGAAAAGCAAGTATATGTTGCTTTAGATGCCTTTCAAAATAATGGCTTTTTTATTTTAGTTGATGATGAGCAAGTTGAAAGTTTAGATCAAAAAATATTAGTAGACAAAGCTACTACCGTTTCTTTTGTAAAACTAACTCCTCTTGTTGGAGGGTAAACCATTTGGCTATGCAAAATTTTGAAAAAATAGAGGCTGCCGTTAAAAAAATTAACGCTAAAAGAATGTATATCTATTCTCCGAGTGATATTTCTGGTATAGAAGTTTGTGAAAAATTAAAAAAAGAAAAATCAGCTTTCTTAAAACCGTTTATGTTAAGCTTAATCGGTTATATTGAAAAAGAACGATTGTTACAACTTCATAAAGATATAACAGATGAACAAAGGTATGAACACAAAAGGAATGGTGATGCTTCCACTGCTTTATTAAATATCTTAATGAGAAGAAATCATTCTTACAATGAAGATGAATGGATTTTATTTTTCAAAACATTAAATGATTCTCTTACTAAATTAAATAATTATAAAAATTATGTTTCTTTAGAAGAATATCCGATTAACTACGCTATACAACAAATAGAAAAATACTTAAAAAAGAATGAGCTTTCTGAAAACTTGAAAAATTATATTCAAGAAGTTGTTCAGTGGAAAGCTTTTCAAGAAAAAAGCAATCGTTATTGGGGTACGGACTTAAAAAAATCATTAACTAAACTATTTAACATCATTCAATCTAAGGATGATTTTGTTGTTTTTAAATTAATGACAAAAGATATTGGTGAAGAAGTTAATGATGTGATTAGTGATTACAACGAATCTAAAGAACTCCATAATTTATTAACGCTCGTAAATAATGCTAACGGAGGAAAACCTACTCAGAAATTTAAACAAGAAGTCTCAGAATATATCAACGCTTTTGGGAAAGATAACTATAGAAAAATAGGACAAAAAATTCTAAATGCAGCATTAAACAAGGCTATTTTAGAGCAAACTGAAACCTATACATATCAGAACGGATCTGAACATGATTATACTTACTATGAATATTTATGCGATCCTTCTAAACAGTTTATCAAAGGTGTTGTTTGGACAATGGATATATTTTCTGACAAAGAAACTATAGCCATCATTAGTCGATTACTTGAAAAAGCATACACTAAAATGCCAGGCATTGGACCTGCTGCTGCTGGAGTTGGTAATGCCTGCGCCTATACGCTGGGTAATATGAGAGGAAAAGATGGTTTAGGTGCGTTATCTCGTTTAAAATTGAAGTTAAAACAAAATAACATCAAAAAAACAATTGACAAATATCTATCCGAAGGAGCTAAAAAATACAATGTTTCTGTTGAAGAGTTAAAAGAAATGTCGGTTCCTGATTTTGGATTGGTCTATAGTGAAAAAACAATTGATTTTAACGATTATAAATTAACTGTTTTTATTGATGGAACCAAAGTAAAACAACAATGGTTTAAACCCGATGGTACTACCATTAAATCGGTTCCTTCAGTTGTTAAAAACACTGCTTCACTTACCACTAAATTAAAAGAAGTAAGAAAAGAAGTAAAAGAAATTCAGAAAGTTTTTTCTTCTCAAAAACAAAGAATAGACAACCAATTTATTTTAAATAGAACTTGGGATTATACCTCTTTTGAAAAATACTATCTAAAACATGGTTTAGTACAATACATTGCTACAAAATTAATTTGGACTTTCATTAAAAATGATAAAAGTGAAAACGTACTTCTTATTGATAACAAGTGGACAAATAGTAATGGCGAAATAATTGACTGGATTGACAGTGATTGTCAAGTACAACTTTGGCATCCTGTATTTTCAAATGAACAAGAAATTATTGATTGGCGCGAAAAAATGATGTCAATTCAATTAAAACAACCTATTAAACAAGCATATCGCGAATTATACATACTTACTGATGCTGAAATAAATACCAGAAACTATTCAAATAGAATGGCAGCTCATATTTTAAAACAACATCAATTTAAAACATTGGCTGTTATGAGAGATTGGAAATACTCTTTAATGGGAGCTTATGACGATGGTATTGAAAATCAAATTTGTGCTAAGTTTTTACCTGAACATAATATTACTGCTGAATTTTGGATAGATGAATTAAACGATTATGATGCTATTAATGATACTGGTATTTGGCTATATATTGCTACAGATCAGGTTCGGTTTAACGATGCCGATGGAAATATCATAGATTTAATAAACGTTCCTAAAATTGTGTTCTCAGAAATTATGAGAGATGTAGATCTCTTTGTAGGTGTAGCTAGTGTTGGTAATGATCCTGAATGGAGAGATAATAATGGCGCTAGACAAACACACCGAGATTACTGGACGTCTTATTCTTTTGGTGACTTAAATGAAATTGCTAAAACGAGAAAAACAATTTTAGAAAGACTGTTACCTAGACTTACTAAGATTAAGAAGAAAGCCCATATTGATGGAAAATTCTTGATTGTTAGAGGAGATTTAAGAACCTATAAAATTCATATTGGTAGTGGTAATATTTTAATGGAACCTAACGATCAATATTTATGTATTGTCCCTTCCAGATCTGCCGATAGTACAACTGATAAATTATTCATTCCTTTTGAAGGTGATCGAGGATTGTCTATTGTATTAAGTAAAGCTTTTTTATTGGCTGAAGACACCAAAATAACCGATACTACAATTACAAGTCAAATAAATAGAGGATAAAAAAATAAGAGTTGAAAAAATATCATTTTTCAACTCTTATTTTAACTTTTTTCATTAATCAAAAGATTATAATACCTTCATATATTCAAGGGCTTTATGAGTAATTTCTTTTCTTATTTTAGGAAATAATTCCATATTAAAACTTTCTTTTGGAGCTATATTAGTTGCAAAGTAATATACTTTATTTTTCACTTCAACATATCCAACAAACCAACCGTTATTTTTCCCATTTCTAATTGCCCAACCTGTTTTCCCACTAATTTTATATCGATTATTCTCCTCTATAACCATTAATTTTTTCATTATATTTTCGGTACGTTTTGCTATAGGCAATTTAGATTCGTAAAATCTCTTTAAAAAATCTATCTGTTCATATTGATTAATTTTAGAATCTCCTACCAACCAAAACGTATCTATTGAAGTGGAATCCACTTTCATATCATGATATTGTAATTTATTCAAATACAAATTCATTCTTTCTACACCTATTTTTCTTGCTATTTCCTGATAACAAGGCACACATGAATAATGAAATGCTTTTCTAAAAATTAAATCTTGCTCCCAAACTTTCATTCTTCGTTCTTCTCCATTCCATTTCAATATAGTGCTATCATTCTCTACAACTCCTGTTTCCAAAGCGATTATTGAATTTGTTATTTTGTATGTAGAAGCTGGCAACCTTCCTATTGCTGCCCAATCAAAATCATTTGAAAACCATTTCTTTTCCTGAACATCATACATAAGAATAGATCCTGAAACATTGGCTTCATCAATAATTTTCTGAAACTCTTTTACAACTATTTTCGACGGCTGTAAATTCTTCTTTACTTCTTCTTTTTTACATGAAAAGAAAACTACAATTAGTAACAGAAAATAAATAGTGTTTCGCATAGATTTTATGATTGATATTCCATAAAAATAGTTTTTTTTATCTAAGTTTTGGTGTATTTCAGAGAAGAGAAAAGAGGGATGATACTATTTTTGACCAGAAGCTTGAAGTTTTTTAATACGCAACACCAGTATCAAAAAGCAACTCCTAATTAGTTTAAATAGCATCGTTCTGTTTATATAAAAAGTCCTCACAGCTTTTTGAAACTTGTGAGGACTTTTTTCTTTTAAAAATTATCAGTAAACAGTTATCAAAAATCAGCATTGCTTATTGATACTTGATAACTGAAAAAACATTGTTACATTAAAAACTCTTCAACTCTTTTAATAACTCCTCATGCATATCATCAGTATAATCTAAATGTGTTACAATTCTAATTTTTCCTTCTCCCATAGAAATTAATAAAATTCCTTTCTCTTGAAGTTTATGCATAAAATCATCCGGATTCATAGAATCTTCTACATAAAAAATGACAATATTTGTTTCAATAGGCTCTACTTTTTTAACATAGTTACAACTTTCAAGAACCTTACCTATTTCCTTGGCTTTTTTATGATCTTCTGCTAAACGTTCTACTTGATTATCTAATGCATAAATTGCTGCTGCTGCTAAATATCCAGCCTGACGCATTCCTCCACCAAATAACTTACGAACACGCAATGCTTTTTCCATATCTGTTTTACTTCCTACTAATATAGAACCTACGGGAGCTCCTAAACCTTTAGATAAACAAATTGAAACTGTATCAAATAATTCTCCATATTGTAAAGTAGTTTCATTTTTAGCTACTAAGGCATTAAACAAACGAGCTCCATCTAAATGATATGCCAAATTATTGTCTTTAGCTACTTTATGAATCTTTTTTAACTCTTCAAAATCCCAACAAGCTCCTCCTCCTTTATTCGTAGTATTTTCAGCACAAACCAATCTACTATACGGTGTGTGAATATCATTTCTTCCAGATACTAAACTTTTTAATTGATCTGCTGTAAACATTCCTCTATGACCATCAATTAAACAAGAAGTTACTCCCGAATTAAAAGCCGCACCTCCACCTTCATAATTATATACATGCGCCCATTTATCACAAAACATTCGATCTCCAGGTTGCGTATGTAACTTTATCGCTGTTTGATTTGCCATCGTTCCAGAAGGAAAAAATAAAGCATCTTCCTTTCCAAACATAGCAGCTACTTTTTCTTGTAACTTATTTACCGTAGGGTCAGCATTAAAAACATCATCTCCTACCTCGGCAGTCATCATAGCATCCAACATACCTTTAGTAGGTTTTGTAACGGTATCGCTTATTAAGTTTATTGTCATTCTTATATTTTATTATTTGGTAATTATTTTTTATTTTAAATTAAGTTGTCTGTAATAAAACTCTTCATAATACTGTTCTCGACTGCGCTCGAACTGACACCATATTTTTAAACAACCTTTATTTTTTATAATCGCTTTATATCTTTAAACTTTGTACTAAATACTGAGTACTTAGTACTAAACTAATCCATCCCAATTGGAGATCCATCTGGAATTTTAGGAGCCTTTTTCTTTTTAAATTTAGATGGATTCTTTTGATAGTCATTAATCATTTTCACATATTCTTTGTTCATCAATGATTTTTGATCTTGTTTTAATTGAGAAGCTAAATTATCTAATTTGTAATTTAAAATTGCCTTCGCCTGAAAATAAAGAGATTCATCACTATTTAAAACAAATAATGCTTGTAATACCTCCTTCTTAACAATCTCATGCAAAGCCTGATAATATGTATTTTTAAAACTTTGATGAAAAGTTATTTTTAATAACTCATCTATAACTTCTTCTAATCCTAGTTGATTATTATCTAAACTTTTATGCTGAATCAATCGATTTACTCTCTGAGGATGTAATAAAAAACCTAAAGTAAACTCACTTGCAGTTTGTACTGCTCCATACGCATCAAAAGCTACACCAGTATTACTTTTAAAACTTTCCCTGGTTCTGTTATAACCATAAGCTCTTGGTGGAAAAAGTTTTAATAATCGTTTAGGAATTGCTATTTCATTTACATCAATTGTTTGTAATAATGCTTTCAATGCTTGCCTTTCAATACTACCTTCAATTCTTTTAACCACAACCTCTTTTTGCCCTTTTACTGCATAGGTATAATCTAAACCTCCAACCAACTTTGAAGCTGCATCTACTTGGTATCTATGAAAAAAATACAACGGCACAAAAACATCTTCTAAAACTGAATATGGTTGTTTCGTTTTAATATTGTCTAAAGAAAAGTTTGTGATCGCTTCTTTTCTCAATGCTAACACTTTCTTTAGTTCGTCCGCAGCGTTTTCTCCATTATCCCATAAATGAGCATATGCATGTGCACTTCCTTTTGGTCGGGCATCTGCATCAGTTATGAATCGTAAACCTCTACTAAAAGCACTAGTTAAAATTTTCTGTAATTCTTCTTCCTCATTACTAACAAAATCTTGATACGCATAAGCAACTGTTACCTTATCCCAATCTCCTATTTTAGTATCATAAGCATCAGAAAAATCAATTTTTCCATTTTTTAATGTGAATTTTGGGTGCGGATAATCCATCACAGAAGCTCTATTATTGGTACTTGCTGCAAAGTTGTGTGCAAATCCTAAAGTATGTCCTATTTCATGAGCAGATAATTGACGAATTCTTGCCAATGCCATTTCTAATGCAAAAGTATCATCTCCATCATTCTTTTTATAAGGAGCCTTTAATGCTTGAGCAATTAAAAAATCCTGACGAATACGCAATGAACCTAAGCTTACATGACCTTTTATAATTTCTCCTGTTCTAGGATCAGAAATACTACCTCCATAACTCCATCCTCTTGTTGAACGGTGTACCCATTGTATTACATTATAACGAACATCTAACGGATCTGCTTCTTTTGGTAACATTTTTACCTGAAAAGCATCTTTATAACCAATAGCTTCAAATGCTTGATTCCACCATCTTCCTCCTTCTAATAAAGCTGATCTTACAGGTTCAGGAGTTCCTCTGTCTAAATAATAAATAATCGGTTCTTTAGCTTCACTAATTTTTGCCTTCGGATTTTTCTTTTCTAATCGATGACGATAAATAAATCGTTTTACAATTGGTTGATCAATAGGTGTAGCATAATCCATATAAGTCATTTGCCATGAGCCACAACGAGGATCATAAATTCTTGGTGTGTAATTAGCATCTGGTAATTCAACAAACGAATGATGTTGATGTACAGATACCAACGATGAGTTTGGAGTTACACTTCTTATGTTATATCCTTTCGCTTTTCCTTTAAAAGTTAATAATACATCAAACTCTACATTTTTAGGAAATGCTTTTGTTCTTTCTAAATGAATCGCACTTTTACTTTTATCTAATTTATAATTACCTTGATTTCTTCCAGATAATCTATCTACCACTCCATGTGCATCTCTCATTAAAAAGTCTGTTGCATCAATTAAATAGCGTCCGTTTTGTTGTTCTTTAATTTTAAATCCGAATAAAACAGACTTTGCAAACGCTTCTTTTACCGATTGTTTTTCTTCTTCATTATCTGTTATTGCTCTGTAATCTTGGTTGGGCTGAATCAATAATAATTTATTTCCTGCTTTTTGAAATTTTACCACAACTCCTCCCCCTAACTGTCCTCTATCCAACCCAATGTCATTAGAACCAACTCCTTCAGATAAAGCGTTTACATATAAAAATTCAGTGTTTAATTTTGATACTTCTAAGTATATTTTATCGGTATTTTCATCGTAATAAAACGGAATATATCCTTCATATTTGGTAATTCCTTTTTTATTAGAAAAAAACTGACTGTATACAGATATTGAGACTAAGAATATCGTTAAAAAAGTAGTTATTTTTTTCATTTTACTTTTTGGTTAGATTTAAGCGCGAATAAAAATACTAAATCTTTTTTTTAAGTTATTTTTGCAGCTATGATTACACATGAACAGCTTAAAAATATCGCTGAACGCGTTGACAAATTAAAAGGGTATTTAGATATTGATAAGAAATTAATTGAAATATCTAATGAAGAAGAAAAAACTGCTGATCCTAATTTTTGGAACAATCCAAAAGAGGCTGAAACACTAATGAAATCTTTGCGTTTAAAGAAAAAGTGGGTAAATGATTACAATGAGGTTGTTTCTTTATATGAAGATTTAAATGTACTATACGATTTTTATAAAGAAGGAGAAGTTGAAGATGCTGAAGTAGATGAGCAATTTGAAAAAACGAGTACTTTTTTAGAAGATATTGAATTTAAAAACATGCTTTCTGATGAAGGTGATAATTTAAGTGCTACTATTCAAATTACTGCAGGTGCTGGTGGTACTGAAAGTTGTGATTGGGCAGAAATGTTGACACGTATGTATACGATGTGGGCTGAAAAGCAAGGTTTGAAAGTTAAAACTTTAAATTATCAAGCTGGTGATGTTGCAGGTATTAAAACGGTTACCTTAGAGTTTGATGGTGATTTTGCCTTCGGATGGTTAAAAGGTGAAAATGGTGTACATCGTTTAGTTCGTATTTCTCCTTTTGATAGTAATGCTAAGCGTCATACTTCTTTTGCTTCTGTGTATGTGTATCCTGTAGCTGATGATACGATTGAAATTGAAGTAAATCCTGCTGATATTGAAATTACAACAGCTAGATCAAGTGGAGCTGGTGGACAGAATGTAAACAAAGTTGAAACTAAAGTTCAGTTATTACATAAACCTACTGGAATTCAAATTCAGTGTTCTAATTCGCGTTCACAACACGATAACAGAGCTACAGCTATGCAAATGCTGAAATCGCAGTTATACGAAATTGAATTACAAAAAAGATTAGCGGCTAGAGCTGATATTGAAGCTAATAAATTGAAAAATGAATGGGGAAGTCAAATTCGTAATTACGTAATGCATCCTTATAAATTAGTAAAAGATGTTAGAACAGCTCATGAGACTGGTAATGTAGACGCTGTGATGGACGGGAATATAAATCCGTTTTTAAAAGCATACTTAATGAGCATGGGACAGAAGGAAAATTGATTTCAGTGATCAATTACCTGTTATCGGTGATCAATATTTTTTGCTGTGTGCGAAGTTAGAAACTATTCAAATAAATAATTTCAAATGAAGTTTGAAAAAGATGTACCTGCTTTTATTTTTAGAATAATTTTAATTTTTATCCTTTTTGTTTTTATTCTATTGCTTTTTGAGAGTTTTACTGGAGGACTTTTTAATATCAGTTTTAATTTGGCTTGTATTTATTCTTTGAGTTTGACTTTTTTATCAGTGTTCTTATTAAAGTATTGCATAGAAATTCTTAACAACAAACTAATTGTTAGAAATATTTTTGGCATTGTTATTAATGAACTAAATTTAAACAAGCCATACACGAGAAAAGTTAAAATTAGAAATGCTCAACTTCAAGGTGAACTATTATGGAGATTATTAGGTATGAAATACACAAAGGTTACCTTTATTAATTTTAAATCTGAAATTGAACAAATAAACTTTACTGTAAGTGGTCATTTTTTAAGTGAAAAAGGATTAAAAGATTTAATAAAAGAAACTAAATATCAAAAATAAAATGATTCAAATATATCATAATCCAAGATGCTCAAAATCTCGTCAGGGAGTTGCTATCTTAGAAGAACAAAAAGCCGATTTTACCATTGTAAAATATTTAGATGAATTACTTTCTGAAGAAGAATTATCAGAAATTATTGGTCTTTTAAACATTGCTCCTGTAGATTTAGTAAGAAAGAATGAGAAAATATGGAAAGAGCAATTCAAAGGGAAAGAGTTATCTGATGCCGAAGTTATCAAAGCGATGGTTGAAAATCCTAAACTAATAGAAAGACCTATAGTTGTAAACGGTAAAAAAGCTGTTGTGGGTAGACCACCTGAAAGTATTTTAGATATCATCTAAAATAGTATTTCATATAAAACAAAAGGTCGACTTCATAAAAAGCCGACCTTTGTTGTTCAAAATATATAAGAATATTCTAGTTTCTTGTTACTGTTATAGAATTAGATAAATCATAGATTCCAATTACTGCTCCGTTATCATTAGTTTTCCCAGCAATATCGGCAGCCATTTTATCTTTTTCTAAACCATCTAACTCTCCTTCATAACGGATATACCAGATTAAACAATCTCCTGGAGCTGCTCCATCAAAGTCAAATTTCTCTAACACCTCTAAAGCTGTTAATTCTTCTTCTGTGTCTGCATCTACACCTTCTTTAATTACTTCTAAAATTTTACCTGCATCATCTGTAATTAAATAAGATTCAGTTTTACCTGATAAAGCAGTTGAAGAATTTGCAATTCCAGAAACAGTATCAGCCATTCCATCTCCAACAGTAAATGTGAAAGGTCCACCAGTTAACATTCCTGCTTCTGGAGTATTTACTCTTTCTATTTTTATAGAGTTTGAAATATCAAAAAGTCCAGTAATACTTTCAATACTATTTCCTACATCTAAACCTGTTACGCTATCATTATAACTAATGTACCAAATGTAGCAATCACCAGCACTTGCACCTTCAAAATTCTCATTTTCTAAGTCTTCCATAGTTTTTGGTAAACCTAGTATGTTTTTATCTGCATCTGTAATTATAAAAGAAGTGTTTTTTCCTTCTTGTACACCTCCTACAGTAATACCTGATACATTATCTGCAGCGCCGTCATCAATTACAAAAAAGAAAGGATTTGAACTTAGTGTACCTGACTCTGGAATTACTTGTTCTCTTCCATCGTCACAACTTGTTGTAGTAGCTAAAAAAGCGATAGCTAATACTCCTATAAAAAATCTTCTCATCTCTTAATTTAGTTTTGTTTTGTTCATTAATTTTAATAAATCTACAAAAAAACTCCCAAAAAATATGGGAGTTTAAAATTTAGTACGTGAAATAGATAATTTTATTTAAGAATTTTGTTTTTTGATTAAGTTTAGAGCCGAACCTTCATTGTACCATTCAATTTGCCCTTGGTTATATGTATGATTCACTTTAAATTCATCTTTGCTTCCATCGGCATGAACAACTTCAATAGTTAAAGGTTTACCTGGAGCAAATTCATGTAAATCTAAAAAGTTAAAAGTATCATCTTCTTGAATTAAATCATAATCAGCTTCATTAGTAAAAGTTAATCCTAACATCCCTTGCTTTTTCAAATTCGTTTCATGAATACGTGCAAACGATTTTACAATTACAGCAACTACTCCTAAATGACGTGGTTCCATTGCAGCGTGCTCACGCGAAGATCCTTCTCCATAATTATGATCACCAACTACAATAGTAGGAATTCCTGCTGCCTTATAGGCTCTTTGTGTGGCTGGTACAGCATCATACTCTCCTGTTAATTGACTTTTAACAAAGTTGGTATGTTTATTATAAGCATTTACTGCACCTATTAAACAATTATTAGAAATGTTATCTAAGTGTCCTCTGTAGCGTAACCATGGTCCTGCCATAGATATATGATCTGTAGTACACTTACCAAAAGCCTTAATTAATAACTTTGCTCCTTTAATTTCATTACCTATTGGAGTAAATGGTGTTAGTAATTCTAAACGTTCTGAATCAGGATTTACCACTACCTCAACATTACTTCCATCAGCTGATGGTGCTAAATATCCATTTTCTTTTACCTCAAACCCTTTTGGAGGTAATTCCCATCCTGTTGGCTCATCTAATAATACTTCTTCTCCATTTTCATTAATTAACTTATCTGTTAACGGATTAAAATCTAAACGACCTGCTATAGCAATTGCAGCTACCATTTCTGGTGATGCTACAAAGGCATGTGTGTTTGGATTACCATCTGCACGCTTGGCAAAATTTCTGTTAAAAGAATGTATAATACTATTTTTAGGTGCATTTTTCGGATCCTTATAACGTGCCCATTGCCCAATACAAGGACCACATGCATTGGTAAATATTTTTGCATCTAATTTTTCAAATACTTGTAAAATTCCGTCTCTCTCTGCGGTATAACGCACTTGTTCAGAACCAGGATTAATTCCGAACTCAGCTTTAGTTTTTAAACCTTTGTCTAATGCTTGTTGAGCGATAGAAGCCGCACGAGATAAATCTTCATAAGATGAATTTGTACAAGAACCTATTAGTCCCCATTCTACTTTTAAAGGCCAATCGTTTGCATTTGCCTTCTCTGTCATGTCACTACCAGCTGCAGTAGATAAATCTGGAGTAAAAGGTCCGTTTAACAACGGTTTTAATTCCGATAAATTGATTTCTATAACTTGATCGAAATACTTTTCAGGATTTGCATACACCTCAGCATCTGCTGTTAAATACTCTTTTATTTCATTCGCAGCATCTGCTACATCTGCTCTTTCTGTAGCACGTAAATATCGTTCCATTGAATCATCATAACCAAAAGTAGAAGTAGTTGCTCCTATTTCAGCTCCCATGTTACAGATAGTACCTTTACCAGTACAAGACATTGCTGTTGCACCAGGACCAAAATATTCAACAATAGCTCCTGTTCCTCCTTTTACAGTTAAAATTTCAGCAACTTTTAATATAACATCTTTAGGGGCTGTCCATCCAGATAATTTACCTGTTAACTTCACTCCTATTAATTTAGGAAACTTTAATTCCCAAGCCATTCCTGCCATAACATCCACAGCATCTGCTCCACCTACTCCAATGGCTACCATTCCTAATCCTCCTGCATTTACTGTATGAGAATCTGTTCCAATCATCATACCTCCAGGAAAAGCATAATTTTCTAATACTACTTGATGAATAATACCTGCGCCTGGTTTCCAAAACCCTATTCCATATTTATCGGATACAGACTCTAAAAAATTAAAAACTTCGTTACTATTGTTTAAAGCATTTTGTAAATCTTTATCTGCACCTTCTTTAGCTTGAATTAAGTGATCACAGTGAACTGTTGTTGGCACTGCTACTTTAGTTTTTCCAGCTTGCATAAACTGTAATAAAGCCATCTGAGCGGTTGCATCTTGACAGGCAACTCTATCTGGTGCAAAATCTACATAATCTTTACCTCTTTGGTAAGCAGTTGTTGGTTTGCCATCCCACAAGTGTGCATATAAAATTTTCTCTGCTAAGGTTAAAGGTTTTCCAGTAATTTGGCGAGCAGCATCTACTTTCTCTACCATTTTACCATATACCTTTTTTATCATTTCAATATCGAAAGCCATGGTATTTGTTTGTTTTTTTATTTATCAACGTAATTTAATAAAAATTACAATGCTAAAAATGAGTCTACTATTTAATTAAATTAATCTCAAATAAGTTTTTTCTATAACAATTTTTAAATATCACTTATAAACACTCGAAATTACATATCATGGAACTCTAACTATTTTAATAACTAATTTGTTTATTATTAAATAATGAAGGAAAATCATTTCAGCAGAAGCTTCAAAACCATCAGCCCCTGAACTTACAGAATTACTTGCAAAATATGGTTTAAAAATAAAAAGCCTATCTAAAATTATTTAGACAGGCTTTTTTATATTTATTTCAATTAGTAATTAAACTACTAATAATTTTTGTGATGGCTTAAATTTAGTTAACACAATACCTTCAACAGCTGCTTGATACTCTTCTAAAGTAGGAGTTCTACCTAAAATTGAAGATAACACAACTACTGGTGTTGATGATAATAAAGATTCTCCTTTTTTCTCTTGAGAATCTCTTACCACACGACCTTGGAATAAACGTGTAGATGTAGCCATTACTGTATCTCCTGGTTCTGCTTTTTCTTGGTTCCCCATACATAAGTTACATCCTGGACGCTCTAAGTATAATACGTTTTCATATTTTGTACGTGCTGCTCCTTTTGGTGCATCATCGTCAAATACAAAACCTGAATACTTAGCTAAAACATCCCAATCACCTTCTGCTTTTAACTCGTCAACAATGTTATATGTTGGAGGTGCAACAACTAATGGAGCATTGAATTTAACTTCACCTTGTTGTGCTTCAATGTTCTTTAACATTTGAGCTAAAATTTTCATATCTCCTTTGTGAATCATACAAGATCCTACGAAACCTAAATCAACTTTTTTAGTTCCTCCGTAGAAAGATAATGGTTGAATATTATCGTGTGTATAACGCTTAGATACATCTTCATTATTTACATCTGGATCAGCAATCATTGGCTCAACAATCTTGTCTAAGTCAATAACAACTTCAGCATAATATTTAGCATCAGCATCTGGTCTTAAAGCTGGTCTGCTTCCAGACTCTAATTCAGCAATACGATTGTTAGCTTTGTCAACTAAACCTTGTAATACTTGCTTTTCATTATCCATTCCTTTATCGATCATAATTTGGATACGATCTCTTGAAATTACTAATGATTCAATTAATGTTTCATCTTCAGAAATACAGATAGAAGCTTTTGCTTTCATTTCAGCAGTCCAATCTGTAAATGTAAATGCTTGATCAGAAGTTAAAGTTCCAATATGTACTTCAATAATCTTACCTTGGAATACATTTTCTCCTTCAAATTGATCTAACATTTGTTGTTGTGTAGCATGTACTACATCACGGAAATCCATGTAAGGAACCATGTTTCCTTTGAATGTTACTTTAACAGACTGAGGAATTGGCATAGTAGCCTCTCCTGTTGCTAAAGCTAAAGCTACTGTTCCAGAATCTGCTCCGAAAGCAACACCTTTTGCCATTCTTGTATGTGAATCACCACCAATAATTACATCCCAATCATCAACAGCGATATCATTTAATACTTTATGAATTACATCTGTCATTGCATGGTAAACTCCTTTAGGATCACGTCCAGTGATTAAACCGAAGTCATTCATAAACTTCATTAATCTTGGAATGTTAGCTTTTGACTTATCATCCCATACAGAAGCTGTGTGACATCCTGACTGATAACCAGCATCTACAATTGGAGAAATAATAGTCGCAGCCATCATTTCTAACTCTTGAGAAGTCATTAAACCAGTAGTATCTTGAGATCCTACGATATTAACCTCTACACGAGTATTTGATCCTGCATGTAAAGTAACACCTGGTGTATTACCTACAGCATTTCTATTGAAAATTTTCTCTACTGCAGTTAAACCTTGCCCTTCAATAGAAATTTCTTTAGAAGGTGCATATACTTGAGGTACATCAATACCTAATGATTTACATGCGAAAGTTTGTAATTTTTTACCGAAAACAACTGCATAAGAACCTCCAGCTTTAATAAACTCCATTTTTTGAGGAGTTAACGCAGTAGAAATATCTTTTAATTCAGTATCTCCGTTATATAATTTCTTTTCTTTTGTATTGATTGTTAAAACTGTACCTGTTTTAACTGAATAAACTTCTTTTAAAATTGGATCACCATCTTCATCTACGATAGTATTTCCATTTTCATCTTTTTGTTTCACCCAGTTTTTAAGATCGATACCAATACCTCCTGTTACACCAACTGTAGTTAAGAAAATTGGAGCAATACCATTAGTACCAGCAATTACTGGTGCAATATTGATAAAAGGTACATATGGACTAGAAGGAATACCTGTCCATAAAGCCACGTTATTTACACCTGACATTCTTGACGAACCTACTCCCATTGTTCCTTTTTCTGCAATTAACATTACACGCTTATCTGGGTGTTGCTTTTGTAATGCTAATAATTCATTTTGCATATCTTTATTATGCTCAAACATAGATTGACCATGTAATTCACGATCAGATCTAGAGTGTGCATCTGCACCAGGAGAAAGTAAATCAGTAGAAATATCTCCAACTCCAGCTACATAAGTTACAACTTCTATCTTCTCATCTATCTCTGGTAACTTTGTGAAAAATTCTGCATTTGCATAACTTTCTATAATCTCCTTAGCAATAGCGCTTCCAGATTTCATTGCTTTTTCTAAACGCTCTGTATCTGCTTCGTATAAAAACACTTGAGTTTTAAGAACTTTAGCTGCTTCAGCTGCTATAGAAGCATCTGCACCTAAGGCTAAATCTAAAAGAACCTCTACAGAAGGTCCTCCCTTCATGTGTGACAATTGTTCAAAAGCAAAAGCTGGAGTAATTTCTGCTACAACAGATTCTCCTAAAATTATTTCTTTTAAAAATTTAGCTTTTACACCAGCAGCACTAGTAGTACCTGGTAAAGCATTATAAATAAAAAACTTTAGAGAATCTTCTCTGTTTTCATTATTTACATCTTTAATTTGCTTAATAATTTCGCTTAATAGCTCTGCTCCATCAATCGGCTTAGGGTGAAGTCCTAATTTTTTTCTTTCTTCAATCTCCTCAATGTAATCTACGTAAATGCTCATATATAGAAGTCTTTTCAATTGTTAAAGGTTAGTTCAGAAATAGTCATTTTTAACGTCTTTTTCCTATTATACCCGAATTAATTATTACAATGTTTTTAGTTAAACTACCAACTTGCAATACCTATTTTTTATATGTTTACTTTATAGGGAATTCTTTTATAAAACAACTTGTATGTAAAATTCATCCTAACAAAGTAATGTATTGTTTTTGTTTGGTGAACAAAAGTACAATTTTACCTACTATTTAAAAAATAAACAACAGAATAACCGTATTAATAAAAAATCTCTAAAAAAATGAATTAACGAAAACGTTTTAGTAATAAAATCATAATTGAAAGCCTCTTTTTTATTAAAATGATAATTTAAAGATGTCTTTTTTATTAATTTGTTCTTTAAATTAATTCTAAATAAGGTTTTAAAAAGAAAAGCAGACCAATAAGCCGGATTCTGTAACTTCAAAAGTTCTTATCATTTATCTAGTTCTAATATTACTATTAGAATCAATCTGCCTACCCCTTAGAATCGTGCGAGTAGCACTCGAGCTCTAATATACGTGGCATTGCACCGCATAGAGTTTACCTGATTTCACTACAGCATTACCTGTACATTCTTTCTGTTGCACTTGTCCTCAGTTTACACTGGACGGATGTTATCCGCTATGCTTACTCTGTGGTGTCCGGACTTTCCTCTACTTTGCATACACAAAATAGCGATAAGACTGATCTGCTTATATTTATATTTTAAACAATTTCTTTCATAAAAAAAACCCACTCAAAAAATTGAGTGGGAAAATTGCTATGAAAAAGAAAAAGTGTCTAGAACGTCTCCTAGACACTACAAATATACAACATATTTATATTTACACAAAAAAATATTATACTTTTTTCATGAAAAAACAGACTTTTTCACCATACAGAAACATAATTATTTAATTTACAACAACTTAAATATCACACAAATTTAACTAAAGCATTGACAACATTGGTTTTATCACTATTTAATGTTTCTACAAACAAAAACCACCTCAAGAATCTTCAACTCTTGAGGTGGTCTTTATATTGATTTATACTTTCTATTAAGAAAACATATCTTTTACTTTATCAAAAAACGACTTATCTGATTTTTGAGGGTTTGGTGAAAAATTTTCATCTTTCATCATAGACTCAAAAAACTTACGCTGATCTTTGGTTAGTTCTTGTGGTGTCCACACATTTATATGTATTAAGAAATCTCCACTACCATATCTTTCAATACTTGGTAATCCTTTTCCTTTTAATCTTAAAATTTTTCCAGATTGTGTTCCTGGATCTATTTTAATTTTTACTTTTCCTGTTACCGTATCTACTTCCTTAGAAGCTCCTAAGACAGCCTCAGAAAAACTTACATATAAATCGTAGTGAATATTACTACCCTCTCTTTTTAATGTTTCGTGAGGTACTTCTTCTATAACAACTAATAAATCTCCTGGAATAGAGTTTTTACCAGGTGCTTCATTACCCTTACCTCCTACTTTTAATTGAACTCCTTCAACTACTCCTTCAGGTATATTTATTGAAACCGTTTCTTCTTTAACAGTCATACCTTGTGCATCTGCACCTGACGGCTTCTTGTCTATTATTTGACCAGCTCCGTGACAAGTACTACAAGTAGTAGCTGTTTGCATTCTACCTAGTATTGTGTTTGTAACTCTCATCTGCTGACCAGATCCATTACAAGTAGTACAAGTTTTATAAGTAACTCCGTCAGCCTGAACTTTACGACGAACTTTTACTTTTTTCTCTACACCATTTGCAATATCAGCTAATGTTAACTTTACACGAATACGAAGATTACTTCCTTTTACTCTAGCTTGTCGTTGACCTCCGCCACCGAAACCTCCAAAGCCGCCACCAAAAGCACCTCCAAAAATATCTCCAAACTGGCTAAATATGTCATCCATATTCATACCGCCACCGCCAAATCCACCTTGACCGCCTTCAAAAGCTGCATGTCCAAATTGATCGTAGCGAGCTTTCTTATTATCGTCACTTAATACTTCGTAAGCCTCTGCACAAAGTTTAAATTTTTCTTCTGCCTCTTTATCATCTGGATTTTTGTCAGGATGATACTTAATAGCCATCTTACGATATGCTTTCTTTATCTCAGCTGCGCTTGCAGATTTAGTTACTCCTAATACTTCGTAATAATCTTGTTTTGCCATTTTATTCAATTAACTATTAACAATTAACAATGATCATTGATCATCGATAATTGATAACTGATAAATATTTACGCTTGTCCTACAACTACTTTAGGGTGACGTATAATTTTTTCTCCTAACTTATATCCTTTCTCTACACAGTCAATGATTTTACCTTTTAAATCGTCAGATGGTGCTGGTATTTGTGTAATCGCATCATGAGTATCTGCATCAAAATCATCTCCTTGCTTTACTTCAATAGCTACTAAACCTTTTTGTTCTAATGTTTTTAATAGCTTTTGATATATTAACAACACTCCTTTTCTTAACTCCTCAGCTTCTTTATCATCATCTATATGTGTCAAAGCTCTTTCAAAATCATCTAAAATTGGCAGTAAAACTGTCATTACTTCCTGATTTGCCGTTTTAAATAATTCTATCCTTTCTTTGGTTGTTCTCTTTTTATAATTTTCAAATTCAGCAAAAAGACGTAAATATTTATCTTTTTCAGCTTGTAAAAGTTCTTCTGAAGTAGGCTCTGTTACTTCTTTTTCGTCAGTATTTTTAACCTCTTCCTGATTTATTTCTACATCACCATTATTAATAGCGTCTTTTAGCTCGTCTTCTTTAGTATATTCGTCTTTACTCATTGTAAATCGTTTTCTTAATTTTATTTACTTTTTTTAAGCAAGAATACTGCCAATAAAAAAATAGTGTCAAGTTGACACTATTTTGATAAATATTTTTTGTCCAAAATTAAAATTTAGGCGCTTCAATTTTCTTGCTCCCTTCTGGTACAGAAAAATCTGCTGATTTTAAGAATGATATATTATTTAATTTAACTTCTCCAATTAATGTTGTGTATCCTTCTTTTAAATTCCACATATGAAAAGTCCAATCTGTAGCAAATGATATTCCTTTTACATCAGTAAAATTATTATACTTAATCGCATGAGGTTCTTTCTCTGCTTCTTTTTTTCCTTTACCAAAACTTACAATATATGCAGCCCCAACAAGTTTATTTTTATCATTTTTATAAATTACGTACCAATCATCTGGCGCATCTCCAGTTCCTGATTGAAACGATAACTTTCCTGTTTCTAATTGTTCTTTTCCCCATTTATGTTTCGAAAAATCAGACCAAATGGTTCCTTTGTCATTCAATTTATAAGGTAGACTCAAAAAATATGACCATGTAAAAATATCAAATCGAGCACCTGACTCTCCTTTTTCTACAATGCCTTTTCCATAAACACTTTCTCCATCGAATAAAATTATAGATCCGTCTTTCTTTAGGATTTTAATTTTTCCGCCACCTGTTTCCTGAATAATAGTTCCGGTCATGTAGTCTTTCCCTCCAAACTTTATATCAATTTCGTAAGAAATATATTTTTGACTTAAAAACATTTCTTTACTATGACTTTTCTCTATGGATTTTGTAAAGTTTTCAGTAGTTTTTTGCCCTAATAAACTTGCACAGAAGAAAAAAATTGAGGCTGATAATATTAGTTTTTTCATTATCCTATTTGGTTTTAATAATCTATCAAATTTAGCGAAATAAATTATTTTGCTTGGCAAAACTGCTCTTTTTAAAAGTTAACTTTATGATAAAAAATAAGGCATAGTTAGTAAACTACGCCTTATTTTTTTATCGTTGAATTTATATATTTCTTAATCTTCTATACGCTCTATCTTAGCTCCTATTGCAGTCAATCGTTCTACAATACGTTCGTACCCTCTATCAATTTGCTCTATATTATTGATAATACTAGTACCTTTAGCTGATAAAGCTGCTATTAATAAAGATATTCCTGCACGAATATCTGGTGAAGTCATTTTTGTTGCTTTTAATTGAGACTGACGATCGTGCCCAATTACTGTAGCTCTGTGAGGGTCGCATAAAATTACTTTAGCGCCCATATCTATCAATTTGTCTACAAAGAACAATCTACTCTCAAACATCTTTTGGTGTATTAATACTGTTCCTTTAGCCTGTGTAGCTACCACTAAAACAATACTTAATAAATCTGGAGTAAACCCAGGCCAAGGTGCATCTGCAACTGTTAACACAGATCCATCTATATAGTTTTGAATCTCGTAGCTATCTTGAGAAGGGATATAAATATCGTCGTTCTTTTTTTCTAATTGAATTCCTAGTTTTCTAAAAACATCTGGAATTTGACCTAAATCTTTCCAACTAACATCTTTAATTGTTAATTCAGATTGAGTCATTGCTGCCATACCAATCCAACTACCAATCTCAATCATATCAGGCAAAATTCTATGCTCACAACCACCTAAAACCTCTACTCCTTCAATAGTTAGTAAATTAGAGCCAACTCCTGATATTTTAGCTCCCATACTATTCAACATTTTTGACAATTGTTGAATGTAAGGCTCGCAAGCTGCATTATATATAGTCGTTGTTCCTTTTGCCAATACAGCTGCCATTATAATGTTGGCTGTACCTGTTACAGAAGCTTCGTCTAATAACATATTAGTACCCGTTAATCCGTCTTCTGCTTCTACACCATAAAAATATTCTTCACGATTATAACGGAACTTAGCACCTAAATTTATGAATCCTTCAAAATGAGTATCTAATCTTCTTCTACCTATTTTATCTCCACCAGGTCTTGGAATATATCCTTTTCCAAAGCGAGCCAATAATGGTCCAACAATCATGATTGAACCTCTTAACGAACTTCCATCTCTTTTAAACTCTGGACTCTCTAAATATTTAAGGTTGATATCATCTGCCTGAAAGCTGTAAGAATTGGCACTAAGTTTTTCAATTTTTACGCCTAATTCTCCTAAAATAAATATTAGCTTATTAACATCAATAATATCTGGTATATTATTGATGATTACTTTTTCAGAGGTTAATAAAACAGCACAAATTACTTGTAATGCTTCATTTTTAGCTCCTTGAGGTGTTATTACGCCACTTAGTTTATGACCTCCCTCTATTTTAAATGATGCCATTTACCTTTTTCTGTTTTTATTGTTTTTATGATTATTGTTTGTTGATTTCTTTTTTCCTTGAGAACTTCTGCTTCGTAATAAACTTTTAGTGTCTGCTAATTCGTCTTCTCTTCCTCTTAAATCTATCTCACAATCAGACAATTCAAATAAATGATCGTAAATAACAGCATCTTCTACAGTATCTTTATTCCAGTTTAAATAACACTTTTTCATGTGGTTGGCTATTGTAAACTCTAAAGCTTCTCTTTTATCTCCTTTTTCCCAAGTTAAAGCAACATCGATCATAGTTTGAATATTGGTTCCGTAAAACCTATATTTTGAAGCTGACTTTGGGTAAGGTAAAGGACTTGGTTTTTCTTTTAGTTCTTCTTCTGAAGGTTTTTCATATTGAGAATCAACATCTAATTTAAAATCAGACATGATGTATAATTGATCCCATAACTTATGTTTAAAATCAGGCACATCTCTTAAATGCGGCTGTAGATTACCCATTACATCTATAATGGCTTTAGCCATGGTATTTCTTTCTTCTTTTGTAGGTAAGTCAACACAATGATTGACCAACTTTTGTATATGTCTTCCGTATTCAGGAATAATTAATTTTGTTCTTTCTGAGTTGTATTCTAAATCAAACGTCATTATCAATTAAGTATTTGTTGCAAAGTAGTAATTAATTACCAATTTTGAATTACGTACTATAGATTTGTAAGAATCTAGTAATTATTTGTTGTTTTTTATTTAATATTCTAGCTTATAAATGCCTTGAATCACACCTTTTCTACAACGAAGTTTATGTTGTATTCTTATAGTTATGCTACAAAAAATATGAAATGCATGGGGGCGTTAGCTAAACCAAAAGTAATGAAATACTTTTGATTATTTACTTTTTATATAATTATGTTTTGTTTAATGTTTTTACTGATGCTTTTCTGATTTTATTTCCTAAATATTTAGTAATACCAAACTCATAACTGAAAGAGAAAATATAAATAAAAAAGCTAAGAGAATTAAAGGTTTTATACTTTTATTGGGATTGTTAATTGTTACATTGTTGGGGTTATTATTTTTAGGAACATAAAGCTGAATTTCTTTTCCTACTTTAGGTGGTGATTTTATCCCTATTCTCCTAAACACAAAATAAACATCCTCTTCTGTTTTTTCATAAAAAACTTCATTTAATTTAAACTTAAAAGAAACTTTTAGTTGTTCTTTAGGAAACAGATAACTCATTTTTATCAAAACAACAGGTTTCCATGAAATCTTTAAAACTTCACCTTGGATAATAGCCCCTTTTTTAAAGTTATAAATAGTTACAATTCCTCTAATCAACTTATAACCCAAAAAAGTATTTAATACACCTAGAATGAATAAAAAAACATATAAATCGTTCAAAATATTACCTTTACCCTTTTAATTATCTCTTTTTCAAACAAAAAAACACACCTAAATATATCCATTGTAATTTAAATAGTAATAATGCTTTTTATAAATAAAACCTAAAAATAATGGATTGTATGAATTTAATAACCAAATGGGTGTTTCAATTTTATCAAACTCTAAAAACACCTTTAAACTACTACTTTCTAACAGTGTTGCTTCAATTCCCAAATTAATTGTTTCTTTCAATTTTTCTGAAGTTAGATACACCACCTTTACATCAAAATTTTCAGCTTTACTTACCCAATCATCATTATTAAGTGTTGAATGATTTGCATAGAAAAAAAATTCTTCTAAATCTGTAAAACTATTTATCGATGTTTTAAAAATATAAAGCTCATCATATAACCAATCTACAATACTTAACTCAAACTTTTCTTTTGGTAAAAAACATTCTTTTTTTAAACCTTTTAGTATGTTTTGGTCTTCTCCTGTAAAAAAATACTCTTTGGTATTTTCAACGTTCTGCACATATCTAAAAACATCAATTTTATCTAATTTACTTTTATCTATTTTCATTTACTTAAAATTACAATCAACAAAGTCCAAAAAATAAATACAACTAAAACCAGTAAAGCATTTTGAAACCTTAAATTATGTGATTTCAATGTACATTTAATAGGAAACTTTTTTAAAACTAAAACTTTAATACAGTTTTCATCAATTTCTTTATATGCTTCTTCGAGAATTTTTTCCTCTTTCCTAAAAGTTCTCTCATTAATATTATATTCAAAAGTTATGCTCAAAACTCTTTTTTCACCCGTAAAAAATTTAGTTGAAGCTCTTTGAAATAAAATACTTCTTTCTTTATTTACAACTGTAGCAATCACTTCTACTGATTCATATTTATACCTATAAAACTTGTAAAATTCAGTAAGATACCAAACAAATAATAACAATTCAATAACTAAACAGTAAACAAACATATTATACAATTTTATTAACTAAAGTAACCTTATTCTTCTTTAATACAATATTTTAAACAAAACTACTCTTTAAATTTTACGATTAAAAACATCTTTTTAAAAAACAAAGGTTTTATACCCGTTTTTCAGTTTTTTCTCCCCTTTAAATACTAGGTTTTTACCCAATGTTTAAACTATTTTTTATTCAGAAATTTGTACTGTAATTACAACGCTATTTATAATTAAACCATTAAAAGATAGCCATTAAACAATTGTTTTTAGATACGTGTCTTCATAATCACAATCGCGGAAATCCGAAAAGCGAACGAGTAGGAACAACTAAAAAACAATAAAATGAAAAAAACACTCTCTTACCTAACAATACTCCTATTTGTAGTAAGCCCATTTACTACTTATGGACAACAGAGAATGGCAAAGCAAATTTCTTCAGCTAAAACTGAGGGAATAAAATTCGAAAACATCAATATTTTTTCTCCTTCTGAGATTCCAAAAGAAAAACTAATTGACAAAGAAGCTTTTAGAAGTTTAAAAAATGTATCGTTATTGAATTATAATATTCATCCAAAAGAAATACAATCTTCTCATATTTCTATTGAAGTACCTATAAATGGAAATAAAGCAAAACTTGATCTTATTGAAGTAGAAGATAAATTTTATTCTTACAATTTAGTAACCAACAAAGAAGAACGTTACAAACCCAATAGAGAAAGCGCAAAACATTACAGAGGTATTATAAGAGGTATTGAACAAAATAGTTTAGTAGCTATTAGCTTTTTTGATGGAGATGTAAAAGGAATTATTTCTTACGGAGAAAGTAATTATAATCTCGGTAAATTAATAGACACATCTGTGTTTATTATTTATGACGATAAAGATTTAATTAATACTAATAAATTTGAATGTGGTGTTAAAGATGATCATTTTGAAGGATATGACCCAAATGTGCTAAATGGTAGTGGTATTTCTGCTGATGCTTACGGAACAAACTGTGTTCGCTTTTATTTTGAAACTGAAGAGGATATGTTTACAACACTAGGCTCTGTTGCTAATGTTGAAAATTATGTTACTGCTTTATACAACCAAGTAGCCATTTTATATTATAACGAAGGCATTGACACTACTATTTCTGAAATAAATGTTTGGACCTCAACTGATCCGTATACAGCAAATCATGCATTGCCTTTGCTTGGTGAATTTCAAAATAATACAAGCGCTATTAATGGAGATTTAGGACAACTATTAACTTTTAGAAATATCAATAGTGGTTGGGCTGCTAGCTTTAACGGATTGTGTAATTCTAATGTAGATAATAGTTTGTCTGTTTCTGGTAGTTTAAATAGTACTGTTACCAATGTACCCACTTATACATGGACAGTGATGGTAGTTACTCACGAGTTTGGTCATTTATTTGGTTCAAGACATACACATGCTTGCGTTTGGAATGGAAACAACACTGCTATTGATAGTTGTTCTGGATCTACAGAAGGTTCATGCGCAAACCCTGGGAATCCTGCTTCTGGAGGAACTATGATGAGTTATTGTCATCAAATTCCATCGGTCGGAATTAATTTTGCGAATGGTTTTGGACCTCAACCTGGAAACGTACTTAGAAGTAACGTAGCTAATGCCGCGTGTTTAACCGATTGTGATAGTTGTGTTGCTAGTGGTACTAATTTCGATTTATACATGAAAGACAAACCTGCCGATACTGGTGCTGAACCAAATCCTGATGGTGTTACTTGGACTAGTCAAGATATGTGGATTCGTCAAAATTTAGATGGTGGTACCACTCATCAAAATGCAGAGTATAAAACTGCAACTCCTAATGGTGTATACGTAAGAGTTCGTAACAGAGGAAGTCAAACATCAGACTGTGCTACGTTAAAAGTATATTGGACAAAAGCTTCTGCCGGATTATTATGGCCTACAAACTTTATAAATTTCTTTCAAAACGTAAGTGGATCACCTGTGTTGCATGGTGATATTCTTGGTACAGCTCAAATACCTGCTATTGCTCCAGGTGGTTCTACTATCATAGAGCTTCCATGGTTTCCTCCAAACCCTGATGATTTTGCTTCTGATATTCATCATTTTTGCTTAACTGCTCGAATAATTTCAGCAGATGATCCTATGGCAAATGAAGTGAATGGTAGAATTGAACCTAATGCTCGTAACAACAATAACATTATTCAAAAGAATATTAGTGTTCAAGATGTTGATCCTGATAACTCGCCTTTAGGTTTATTTTTTAGAGGTGTGGAAAGAAATTCAGAATTTATTAATGTACTATTTACTGATAAAGGTTTTAAAGGTGATAAAATTGATGGTTCTTTTTTTGAAAGAGGCGGAACTGTTGAAGTAACTATAGACGAAAGATATTTTGAGATTATGTTAGAATACGGTTCTCTAGAAGGTGAAGGAATTAAAATACTAGATAAAAACAAAGTATTAATCTATTCGAATGAAGCTGCTTTTAGAAAGGTTCCTTTAAAATATCAAGAAAGCTTTTTATTACAATTTAAATTTAACTTAGAAAAAATTGATGATAAAGAAGAAGTTATTTTTGATGTACTTCAGCAAAGTGCAGAAGAAGAAATTGTTCAGGGTGGTGAACGTTTTGTTTTTAAAAGATCTTTAAAAGATGATAACAAAACGACTACAACTAATTATGATGATGAACTACAAGTTATTCCAAACCCGAACAATGGCTCTTTTTACCTAAAACTATCTACTTTAAAAGAAGGTGTTTATAGTATTCACGATTTCTCTGGTACTATTATACAAAAAGGTAAATTAGATATTTCTGAAACTAAGATTAATTTACAAAAGTTACCTAGAGGTATTTACTTCATTAAAATCGTTTCAGATTCTAAAACAATTTCAAAAAGCTTTATAAAAAAGTAAAACAAACTTGAAATGATAAAAATAAAGGTCGGATAGTTTCCGACCTTTTTCTTATAAAGATCTCTTACAGAATAGTTTTTTTTAATTCGAAAGAATATATTTGCAAAAAATTAAAACTATGAAAAATATCTTTTTGGCATTCTTTCTATTATTTACATTTCATTTGTTTTCTCAAACGCTTCAAGCAGAGTTAATTTTTACAGATGGTACTTCAGTAGAAGGCTACGGAACTATTACTTCTAAAAACAAAATTATGTTTAGAGTAGAACCTGAAGATGAATTAGAAGTTTGGGAGCACTATGTGGTTAAGGGAATTTATTTAAATAACAGCATAGATACCAAGTATTTTGAATACGTTAAAACAAAACAACATTTACCTCCAAAATTACTTGAAGCCATTTCAATGGGGAAAGTAAACTTATATCGAGAAATAAAAAAAAACTCAGGAATTGGCATTCAAATTGGTAACATCGGTATTGGTTTCAATCAGAATCCCTCAAATATGTTTAATGATCTACACAATATTCCGAGGAATAGAAATGAAGTTACTTACAAATTCTATCTAAAAAGAGAAAATGAAAAAATCGCTACTAACGCAACCAAAAAATTTAAAAAAGTAGGATTGAAGTATTTTGACGATTGTGAAACAATTAAAGAGATGTTTGAAACCAATGAATTTAGAAAATACTCTAATAAAGAAATTGTAGATCAATACAATGCTTTTTGCGAATAAAAAAGGTCGGATAATTTCCGACCTTTTTTATTTTTATTCTTCTATTGTTGTTGATGTATCAAGAGCTTGGAGAATTGTTGAAATTCCCATTACTAATGCGCAACCTAATGCATTTAACCACAAATAAGGAAGTATATCTAAATACCACACAACTATAATTATCAATTGCGTTATAATAGCTCCAATAAATACTGCATTTGATTTTACAGCTTTTATAAAGAAAGCTAACAAGAAAATACCTAGTACATTTCCGTAGAAAATAGATCCAATAATATTTACTAACTGTATTAAATTATCAAATAAATTTGCTACACAGGCAACGAGTATAGCTAATACTCCCCAACCTAAAGTAAACCATTTAGACATTTTCACATAATGCTCTTCACTCTTCTCTTTTTTCTGATTTCTTTTATATAAATCGATAGCCGTTGTAGAAGCTAAAGCATTTAATTCTGATGCAGTTGATGACATTGCAGCTGATAAAATCACAGCTAACAATAAACCGATTAAACCTTTAGGTAAATTATTCAATATAAAATGAATAAAAACATAATCCTTATCATTTGTCTCTACCTTTTGTTCTGTTTTATCAATAATTGTTTTTGCTTGCGTTTTAAGTAATTTGTCTTGCTCATTTAAATCTTGTAACTGCGCCTTGCTTTTATCCGTTAATCCAGCTAAAATCAATGTTTTTTTCTTGCTCTCAATCTCTCTGTGTTTATCTTCTAAAACTTTATATTCTTGAGCATATGCTGAATTAACAACAGCTTCTTCAGCTTTCGGATTAAAATTCAATGGTGACGCATTAAATTGATAAAACACAAATACCATTACCCCTACCAGTAGAATAAAAAATTGCATTGGTACTTTTAACAAACCATTAAATATTAAACCTAATTGGCTTTCTTTTACTGATTTTCCTGATAAATAACGTTGTACCTGACTTTGATCGGTTCCGAAGTAAGAAAGCATTAAAAATGTGCCTCCTAAAATACCTGTCCATACAGTGTAACGATTATTCAAATCCCAAGAAAAGTCTAATACTTTCATTTTATCACTAGCCCCGGCTATTTCTAGGGCTTTAGTAAATGTAATTCCATCAGGTAAATAATCTAATATTAAGTAAAAAGCAATAAACATACCTGAGAAAATAATTCCCATTTGTTGCTTTTGAGTAACACTTACTGCTTTAGTACCTCCACTTACTGTGTAAACAATTACCAAAACACCTATGATGATATTTAAGATAATCAAATCCCACCCTAATACAGCAGATAAAATAATTGCTGGTGCAAAAATTGTTATACCAGCTGCTAATCCTCTTTGAATTAAAAAAAGTATCGCAGCTAAAGTTCTTGTTTTTAAATCGAATCTACTCTCTAAATATTCATAAGCTGTGTATACTTGAAGTTTATGATAAATAGGAATAAATACCAAACAAATAATTACCATTGCAATAGGTAATCCAAAATAAAACTGAACAAAGCCCATACCACTATGAAAAGCTTGTCCTGGTGTAGATAAAAAAGTGATGGCACTAGCCTGAGTAGCCATTACAGACAACCCTATAGTCCACCACTTTGTTTCATTTCCTCCTTTAATGTACTCTTCTACGTTTTTACTTCCTTTAGTTTTCCAAGCGCCGTAAAAAACAATAAACAATAATGTTATTGAAAGTACAATCCAATCTAAATTTTGCATGAGTTATTTAGTATACAGGTTAGTTATTAAATAAAAGAAAACAATGTAAACGACGTTTGCTAACAGAACTATGGTGTATTCTTTTTTCCATATATACTTTTTACTCATAATGTAATTTAGATTAGGTTATTTTTGTTGATTTTTGAAAAAATTATCTGCTAATGGTGCTTGACTTACCAATGCTGATGAAAACTGAATAGGATCACGAGCTGGCTCTAACAATTTACCATTATCATCTTTTTTGAACCAAGTTATAGATTTTGGTAATAAGAAACCGTTAACATTTTCCCAATCATTATATCTAATAATATTAAACTTCTCTGCTGGCTTCTTTGAAAAATAAGTTACCGTATACCCTAGCCAAGCCATTTGCTTAGTTTCTGGGTGGTAATAAATGTAATAATTATCATCTGGTGAAACACCCACATTTGCTTCGTAAGAAATTTTTATACCTGGGTACGATACACCTTCAAACTCTAATGGTGCCGTTTCTGAATAAATAATTCCATCATCAGCCAATACAAAAGGCATTGCATAAAAATAGAAATATAAATTGTGATAAAACTCAGGGTTACCTTTAAAAGCTGTAGTGTCTTTTTGACTTAACCATACATCTTTTCCGTCAAAACCTAAAGCATATTTTTCTGCTGTAATTAATGATTTTCTAGATTTTAATTCGGTAGTATGCTCTTCACCATTTACTTTGTATGACACAAAATTGGCTTTTCTCCAAGCATTTAATCCTCCGTGTTTTTCAAAAACCTCTCCTAATACCTTTGGAAACTTGTCTTCTTTTACAACTTCTTTAGGTGTTTCTTTTTTAGTTTCAGTTTTTTGTTCTTGTTTACACGAAATAGCTAATAAAGCCATTATCGATAATGCGATTGCTTTTTTCATTTTTAATAATTGATTTTGTACAAGCCTATTTGGTCGCAGCACATTCGTAAAATTACAAATTTTCCTTTTTTTCTTTCAAATTTCTACAATTTTCTAACTTTTACTTAATGTTTATCTCCATTATCATTGTTATTATTGCTATCCTTTTTTAACCCAAAATTATACTCAATGAAAACAAAAAACATTTTAAGTTATTTAATTTCAGCATGCTTCATGTGTGTTTCTTGTAATGATGAAATTATAGAAAACGACACTGAACTTACCTCAACAACTATCAATAAAACTTCTGAAAAAACAGACTATCAAATTGCTGTTAATTACGCACCCGTATTTTTTCAAGATGTTGATACTACTGATGGTTTATGTAGAAATCAATCTAAAAGCGGTTCTGCCGATTGGATTACTGCTGTTAATTATGATAATGACTGGAATACCAAAAACAATTGGGAAAACATGGTTTCTGGTAGAGATAATGGAAAATTAATTCCGCATGTTTACTACTATGTAACATATACCGAAACTAACTACTTTATTTTATACAGCGTTTATCATCCAAGAGATTGGACTGATGTACCTTTTTTATGCTCATTAGACTCTCATGAAAATGACATGGAAGGTGTTTTAATAACCGCAAACAAAGGAGAAAGTGGCGAATTTGGAGAAATAATTAATGCGCAAACAATATGGCACTCTTCTATTTATGATTATAATAAAAACGAAATTTTATTAGAAGGAAATCAACCACAAATGTTTATTGAAGCTAAAGGACATGGTATGAGAGCTTATGCAGGTTCTTCTGATAGAGATGGATCATATATTAAATACTATTTTAACGGTCAACCTGGAGTGAGCCCTGATAAAAACTCAAGAAATCTACCTCAAAACATTAACTACAACCTTACTTCATTGTCAGCTACTTTATGGCAACAAAGAAACAATCCTTTAACTTTTGCAGGCGCTTCATTTGTTGGCGACAATGGTAATGGTTCAAACAGAGCAAATGCACCTTGGGGCTGGAAAGGCGGAACTGTATGTACAAATCCTGCCAAATTTTTAAAAGACAAATACAATTGGACCAATTTTTCTACAACTTATACAAGTGATAGACCAATACGATAAAATAACAAAAGCCTCATAAATTTATGAGGCTTTTTTTTCTTATTGCGCTAATTAGCTGTAAATGCAAACTTAGTTTTTACTATCGTTTAATGTTTCCATAAATGCTATTACTGCTGCTATTTCTTCTTTAGAAAGCTTAAGATTATCAAAAGGTAAGGTTTGATAATCATTTTCAATTCCTAATCCTGCTCCACCTCCTTTATTATAAAAATCCATAACCTCATCTAAAGTTGTATACACTCCGTTATGCATGTATGGAGCTGTAACTCCTGCATTTCTGATGGTAGGTGTTTTAAAGAAATGCTTACGTTCTGGTGTTTTAAACAATTCATACCTTCCTAAATCTGGAGATAACTTTGCATTTAAAGTATCTTTTGTAGCCGGAACTCCAATAAACTCTAATTCTGTATCTGTATAATTTGGAGGAACAGTTCCATTAAAAACAGGAGCAAAATGACAAGTTGCACACATTGCTTTTCCCATAAATAAATTAAAACCTAATTGTTCTTCTTTTGTTAAAGTATTTTCTTCTCCTCTAATATTTTTATCAAACTTAGAATCGAATGAATTTAAGCTTCTTATGTAAGATGCAATTGCATGTCTAATATTATAATCAACTCTTTTATTTTTATATAAATCTGATAACTTATTCTTGTAAGTTTCATTACTCATTACTCTAGCTACTACTGAATCCATAGACATATTGAACTCATTATGATTTTTTACAACACCAACGACTTGTCCTTCTAAACTACCAGCTCTGGCATCCATAAAAAAAGCTTGCTGATAAGCCGAATATGTAACTGTTGGTGTATTTCTAGTTTGATTTTTATCAAATGTTTTCTTACCATCGGTAAAAGCTAAATCTTTTACATGACATGTTGCACAAGCCATTGAATAATCTTTAGATAAAGATTTATCGTTAAATAATTCTTTACCGAAAATTATTTTCTCAGAAAGCTTTGTGGTGTCGCTTAGTTGATCAGAAAAATAATCAATATTGAAAGCTGTATCAGAAAAAAGTGTTGTCATTGAGTTTGATAATGCCATTTCAAAAGGAAATGTTACATTCCAATCTTTTTGAATGTCAACTAATAATTTCAACTGATAATCGGTATGTTTTTTTATAAATGTAAAACGATCGAAAGTATCAAAATCATGATCTAAATCTTTTTGTGCTACAATAATTTCTTCAATGAATTTATCTTTTAGTTCTTTTGATTTGAACTTGTTTTCATTCATTTTTACAATTTCAATTATTGTATTATAAGTATAGTTACTTTCTAATAAAGATTGACTTAATACTGGTGAATCAAATCCTGTAATACCAGTAGTTGCAATTCTTACTATTTGATCTCTTAACATCCAAATGATATGATAATCCTTTAGTTTCAACGCAACATTCTTCTGAATTAATTTTAATCGATCTCTAGTTACATTAACGGCTCTATTCAATACAAGTGTATCAATTTGATCTTCGTATAAATTTTCTTCAATTACCTGAAAACCTATTGGATTGATAACTCTTGTGTCTTGAGATTCCTCTCCTTTAACTTGAATAATATTTGGTGCATTCAACGATTTGTAATTATTCTTATCTGAATACGCCAAAATTGGCTCCATTAGTTTAAAATACTTTCTGGCTGTTTTGTAAAATTCTTTTCTTTCTGAAGAAGATGTACTTTCTAAATTTATCTTATCTAAATGAGTTATCGCATTAGATAAATAGTCATTATATAAAACAGAAATATCTGTAGAAAAATCAGCTACAGCTACATATTTTTTATCTTCTTTACCACATCCAACTAACAAAAGCAAAAGACATACACAGAGGTATGCCTTAGCTCGACTTAATATGTCTTTCATTTTTTTATCTTTCTAACCCAGTGATAACGTGTAATACTGAACCTTCTTTTCTGTTTCCTAAATCAGGATTCGCTAATGGATCTGTAAATGATGTTCCATCTGCAGGCTCCCATCCATGATTTTGAGTAATTACGATGAATGTGTTTTTACCATTGTTAACAATGTCAGTTACATCAATCATACCTGTAATTTCCCAATTTCTTGTGTTAGAACCATATCCCATATCAGCAGCTCTATTTTGATCACACTCTAATACAGTTTTGATTTCCCCTGTATTTAAATTGTATTGGTATAATTTAGCAAATCCGTTTACTGCAGTATCTAAATATCCATTTGGATCTTCTTGAATGTAAGCATAATTTTCAGTTACTAAAATATTATCTGGAGAATGGAATCCTTCAGCTTTTCCTCCAACTTTATCACCATCTAAAATACAAGTAATTTTAGCTGCTCCTGTTGGATCTGTATCATTTAATACAACTTTATAAATACGTCCTAAGAAAGTACCTTTACCCATTAATCCAGATTTATTTCTACCTGTAACAGCAAAGTAAAGCTCTCTTTGGTTACCTGCAGCACCTCTTCTCCAGTCGATATCTTCTAAACGAGAGAATCCCATAACTCCTTTAGATTTAGCTTCAGCATCTAAAGCACTAATTTCAGTTTCAGTTAACTCAACGAACTCAGCATCATACTCAGTTCCTTCTACCATATCAACTTCATAGTCTACTCCAGCAGTAGTAACTTTTAATCCGTATAATTTACCTGTTTCTAAATCTCCTCTATCTCCAACATACATTCCTAATTGTCCAGAAGGAACGTCGTTATCTGAATGATCATCTCCTATAAAAGCAACTGTTTTATTTGGGTAAGCATCTTTACCAATAACAACAGCATTTTCTGTAGACCATTGACCTAAAGCTGGTAATAATCTTCCTGTTCCAGCGTCATCAGCTGATTTGTATGGATCTGTAGCGAAAACTCCTTTAGAAGATCCTCCCCATTCTCCACCAGATAAATATAATGGTCCGAAACCATGCTCTTCTGGACTGATCATTGATCCTGAACATTGAGCAGTTTCTGCAGTTGCAGCAGCATTTAAAATATAATCTCCTGCAATAGGTCTTAAGTTTTCATCTAATTTAATTCTAGCTACAGAATAATCAGCTTCTATATTATTAATTAACGTAAAAGTTCCATCTGCTTCACTTAATAACCCAGCACCATCAGCCATAGATCCGTAAACGAAATCTGGAGTATTAGGAATTACATCCTCCGAAGATAAAATTGGAGTTATCTTTAATCCTACAAAATCACTAGTTACTTTTAAAAAGTTTGGTGTTTTAGAAGATGTTAATACTGGAGTAGCGTCTTGACCATCTTGACCGTCTTGACCATCTGCCCCGTTTTGTCCGTCTACTCCGTCAACACCATCCATACCATTCATACCGTCTTCACAAGAGTAAAATGTAGTAGTACAAATAGATAATGCTAATAAAGCAACTATACTTAATTTTAATTTTTTCATTGTTGTAATTGGATTTATTTAGTTTTTATATTCCCAGCACAAAACAACAATGTCAAATTAAAGTTTCCGTCAACTTGACTTTAATTTGCTTTTAAAAAAAAGTTACCAAATTAAACTTAAGTTTAATAATTAGATTAGTTATAAATAGTAGCTTTTTAGTTCAACCATGCATTAAACATCCATATTGTTTTTTCTTGTTCTGCAATAAAATCACTCATCATAGAGTTAGTTCCCTCATCTCCAATCTCATCAGATAATTCAAGGATTCCTCTTTCTATTTTTAATAACTCAGATAGAGATCTTACAATTAAAGCTACAGCTTCTTCATCTTTAAAAACATTCTCTCCTACCTCAACAGTAGCGTTCATAGTATAGTCTTTAAATGTATGCATTGGCGTTCCTTGTAAGGTTAACACTCTTTCTGCTATTAAATCTATTTTTTCTTGAGCATCTAAATACAATTCTTCAAATTTTGCATGTAACTCAAAAAAGTTTTTTCCTTTTATATTCCAGTGTAGTCCTCTTAAAGTTTGGTAAAATACTTGAAAATTTGCTAAAAGGATATTTAACTCTTGCGATTCTTCTTTTGTTTTCTCTTTATCTAAACCTAATATTGTATTATTCATGATTATTTGTTTTTAAATTGTGATTCAAAATTACTTCATATTAAATCAGAACTACTATTAGTTTTATCGATAGAATTAATATCTTTATCAAAAAATATTATTAATGACGATTACTCAATTAAAGTACACATTAGCAGTTGCTGAGCATAAAAACTTTACAGTTGCTGCTGAACATTGTTTTGTAACTCAACCTACGTTAAGTATGCAAATACAAAAATTAGAGGAAGAATTAGATGCTAAAATTTTTAATCGATCTAAAAAACCAATCGAATTAACTCCTGTTGGTGAAAAAATTATTGAACAAGCAAAAGTTATTGTAGATGAAAGTAATCGAATTGTAGATATTGTACATCAGCAGAAAGGATATGTTGGTGGAGAGTTTAAGTTAGGGATAATTCCAACAATTATGCCTACGCTGTTACCTATGTTTTTAAAACATTTTACACGAAACTACCCGAAAGTAAAACTTATCATTGAAGAATTAACAACTGATGAAATTATAAGAAAGCTTTCAGATGGATATATTGATGCTGCCATTGCCGCTACTCCTTTAGGTAATGAAGCTATTAAAGAACGTGTATTATATTATGAACCTTTTGTTGGTTTAATTCCGAAAGAACACCGATTATATGAAAAGCAAAAACTAGAAGTTGAAGATTTAGAATTAGAAGATGTTCTTTTATTGGAAGATGGACATTGTTTTAAAAATAGTGTTATCAACTTATGTAAATTAAATAGAAAGGAAGACGACAAACCTTTTCATTTAGAAAGCGGAAGTTTTGACACTTTAATTAAACTATCCAAAGATGGACTTGGCATGACATTATTACCTTATTTAAATACTTTAGATTTAAATGAAGAAGACAAAAGTCATTTAAGAGAATTTACTACACCTCCACCGGCAAGAGAAGTAAGTTTAATTTACCATAAATCTCAATTAAAAATGCAATTAATTGAAGCTTTAAAAAGTAGTATTGATGGAATTATAAGAGGAGCTATTGCTTTTAGTGATGTAGAAATTATTAGTCCTATTAGAAAATAAAAAACAAGAATTTATAAAATAAAAAAGGAAGCTTTTCAGCTTCCTTTTTTATTTATGAGTACATTTTTTCTCTTAATTCTTTAACTTTTGGATCATCTAAATAATCGTCAAAAGTTGCATACTTATCAATTACTCCTTTTGGTGTAATTTCTATAATTCTATTTGCTACTGTTTGAGCAAACTCATGATCATGCGTTGTGAATAAAACAGTTCCTTTAAAATTGATTAAAGAATTGTTTAATGATTGAATCGATTCTAGATCAAGGTGGTTAGTTGGTTCATCTAACTTTAAAATATTCGCTCTAGTCATCATCATTCTAGATAGCATACAACGAACTTTTTCTCCCCCAGATAATACATTACTCTTTTTTAACGCTTCTTCTCCTGAGAAAATCATTTTTCCTAAAAATCCTCTTAAGAAAACCTCTTCTCTTTCCTCTTCTGTTTTTGCATACTGACGTAACCAGTCTACTAAATTTAAATCTCCATTTTGGAAAAACTCAGAGTTATCTGATGGTAAATAAGATTGTGTGGTTGTTACCCCCCAGTCAAATTTACCTGCATCAGCTTCTACATTTCCAGATATAATTTGATAAAATGCCGTTGTAGCTTTAGAGTTTTTAGATAAAACTGCTACTTTATCTCCTCTATTTAAATTGATATCTACATTAGAGAATAATAACTCTCCTTCAGCATCAGTTTTAGATAAGCCTTCAACATTTAATATTTGATCTCCAGCTTCTCTATCTCTATCAAAAATAATTGCAGGATATCTACGACTTGATGGTTTAATTTCTTCAACATTTAACTTCTCTATCATTTTTTTACGAGAAGTTGCTTGCTTAGACTTTGCAACGTTTGCAGAGAAACGACGGATAAATTCTTCTAATTCTTTCTTTTTGTCTTCTGCCTTTTTATTTTGTTGTGCACGTTGTTTTGCTGCTAATTGACTTGACTCATACCAGAAAGTATAGTTTCCTGAGAAATGATTGATTTTACCAAAATCAATATCAGAAATATGAGTACAAACTGAATCTAAAAAGTGACGGTCGTGAGAAACCACAATTACAGTATTGTCGTAATTTGCTAAGAAGTTCTCTAACCAAGAAATTGTTTCAAAATCTAAATCATTGGTAGGCTCATCCATGATTAATACATCTGGAGAACCAAATAAAGCTTGTGCTAATAACACACGTACTTTTTGTTTACCATCTAAATCTTTCACTAAAGAATAATGTACATCTTCTTTGATGCCAAGATTCGATAACATTGCAGCTGCTTCAGAATCGGCGTTCCATCCATTCATCTCCTCAAATTGCACTTGTAATTCACCAATTTTTTCAGCATTCTCATCTGTATAATCAGCATACAAAGCATCAATTTCTTTTTTGATTTTGTATAAATCTTTATTTCCCATTATTACAGTTTCTAAAACTGTAAACTCATCAAATGCATAATGATCCTGAGATAAAACAGACATTCTTTTACCTGGCTCTAAATGTACCTGACCAGATGTAGGATCAATTTGTCCTGATAATATTTTTAAAAAGGTAGATTTACCTGCTCCGTTTGCTCCGATAATTCCGTAACAATTTCCTTGCGTAAATTTTGTATTAACTTCATCAAATAAAACACGTTTACCAAACTGAACTGATAGATTAGAAACTGATAACATTCTTCTTTTTTTTAAATTCGATGCAAAAGTATAAAATCTATAATCTTTTTAAAGCATTGAGACAGATATTTTACAATCGTTAAAAATTTCTTACTAAAATTAATATTAACATCGAATTAACACCTATTTTTGAGTGTTATTTCTATTTTTGGGTGTTGATAATTACGTGTTTCTAATAATATATATGATAAAATACTTTACTTTTTTTATTTCAATCTTATTAATAGGATGTAATTCTAAAGAAAACAAAAAGCTTACTTATTTTGGAGGAAAGATCATAAATCCAAAAGATAGCTTTGTACTTCTTTTCGATCACAATGATGAAATCGTTGATTCTATTGCCATCGAAAAAAATCACACTTTTATGGGGAAACTAGAAAATATTCATTCTGGTTTATACTACTTTAAGCATGGTGCAGAGTTACAATATGTTTTTTTAGAACCTAAAGATAGTTTGTTAATTCGATTAAATACTTGGGATTTTGATGAGTCTTTAGTCTTTAGTGGTACCAATGCGGATAGGAATAATTTACTAGTTGAAAGTTTTTTATCTAACGAAGAAGAACAAAGAAACTTTTATAAATACTACAACTTACCAGCCAAAGAGTTTAAACATAAAGTTGATTCTTTAGAGCAAACAAAAAAAGATTTTATAGAAGAATATAAACTTAATAACACTGATTATTCTGAAAAGTTTATTGATATTTTAAATGTAGCGCTACACTACCCTTTATATACAAAAATCGAAAGCTTTATTATAGATAATAGTTTGAAAGATCAACCAGAGCAGATTGATAGTTCATTTGTTGAACATAGAAATACAGCTTCAATCAACAACTCTCAGTTGATGTTTTACACTCCTTATCGCGAATATGTATACAATCATTTATACTCGGATATTTACAAGAAAAAAATAGAAGATGATAGTGATGAATTCACAATTGCGTTACTTAACGCGATTAATGAAAAGATAGATTCTGAAAAACTAAAGAATAAATTACTTAAAGAAACTACTATCAGACATTTTTACAATAAAAAAAGTTGTAGTATTAACAAAAAAGCATTTGATACTTTCATTTCTTCATCTACTAATGAAAAAGATAAAGAAGAAATCTCTTTATTAGTGAAAGATGTTAAAGGCATCAAAAAGCACAAACGAATTCCTAATTTTTCTGTTACTGCTCCTGATGGTGCTATTGAAAATATAAATAGTGTTATTAAGCATAAGAACGCAGTTATTTATTTTAGAAACAAACAATACTCTTCTGATAGTTGGGTAGCTTCTAGAATGAACTATTTAATAAATAACAATCCAAACATTGAATTTCTTGTTATTAATATTAACAATGAAAAAAACCAATACATTAAAGAACTTGATATCAAACATCAGTATTATTTAAATTCAGAAAGTAATGCTCATAACTTCTTAAGCAGTAAATTTCCTAGAATGGTTTTAATCAACAAAAAAGGAATTGTTGAAAACGGTTTTTGTGCTTTATCTTCTAAAGCTATTGAAAAACAAATCACTGAGTTATAAAAAATAACCATCTTAATGGCTTTACGTTATTTTATTTAATTACTTTTGTGCCGTCCTAAAAATAAAATATAATTAGAATTCATAGATAGGGCATCTATGAGTTCGATAAAAAACTCATAGATTTATGTCTATAACATTCTCTGATTTAGGTTTAAAACAACCTATCAATGATGCGTTGAATGATTTAGGTTATGAAAAACCTACGGTAATTCAAGAAAAAGCAATTCCACAAATATTATCATCTTCAGAAGATTTAAAAGCTTTTGCACAAACTGGTACTGGTAAAACAGCAGCTTTTAGTTTACCTATTGTTGAGTTAGCTGATACTGATAACAAAGCTACACAAGCTATTATTTTATCTCCTACAAGAGAATTAGCTGTACAAATAGGAAAAAACATTGAAGATTTCTCTAAATACATTCCTAATTTAAAAGTTGTAACAGTATACGGAGGAGCAAACATTGACCAACAAATTAAGCAACTTAAAAGAGGAGCTCAAATTGTTGTTGGTACTCCTGGTAGAACTGTTGACTTAATTAGAAGAAGAGCTTTAAGATTAGGTAGTGTAAAATGGTTAGTTTTAGATGAAGCTGATGAAATGTTAAACATGGGCTTTAAAGACGAACTTGACAAAGTTTTAGAAGCTACTCCAGATGAAAAACAAACACTTTTATTTTCTGCTACATTCCCTAGAGAAGTAGAAGCTATTGCAAGTAATTACATGACGAACCCAGTTGAAGTAGCTTCTGGTGAAAAAAATCAAGGTTCTGATAATGTAAGTCACGAATATTATTTAGTTACAGAAAGAACAAGATACCCTGCTCTAAAGAGAGTTGCAGATGTTAATCCTGATATTTATGCAATTGTTTTTTGTAGAACAAGAAGAGAAACTCAAGAAGTAGCTGACAAACTAATTCAAGATGGATATAATGCTGACTCATTGCATGGTGATTTATCTCAAGCGCAAAGAGATAGTGTTATGGAAAAATTCAGAAAAAAGAACATTCAAATACTTGTTGCTACTGATGTTGCTGCACGTGGTTTAGATGTAAACAATCTTACACATGTAATTAACCATAAATTACCAGATCAAATTGAAAATTACAACCACCGAAGTGGTAGAACTGGTAGAGCTGGTAACAAAGGGGTTTCTATTGCTTTAGTAAATAAAAAAGAGCGTTACAAACTGAATCCTATAGAGAGAATCTTAAAGAAAAAGTTTGTCCACACTCCTATTCCAACTGGTGAAGAGATTTGTAAAAAACAACTTTTCCACTTAATTGACAAAGTAGAAAACTCAGAAGTAGAAACTGGTAAAATTGATCCTTTTTTACCTAGTATTTACGAAAAATTAAATGACTTCAGTAGAGAAGAATTAATTCAGAAGTTTGTTTCTCTTGAATTTAATTCTTTCTTATCATACTACGAAAATGCACCTGATTTAAATAACGCTACTTCTAGAGATAGAGACGATAGATCTTCTTCAGGAAGAAGAAGAGAAACGAATGAAAACATGTCGCGTTTCTTTATTAATTTAGGTAGAAAAGATAGATTAAACCCAGCTAAATTGATGGGATTAATTAATGAGCAAGGGATTTCTAAAAGTGTTGAAATTGGAGCTATCGATATTTTAGATACGTTCTCTTTCTTTGAAATAGATAAAAACTTTGAAAATGACACATTAGATGCATTCTCTGCTAATAACGCTGAATTTAACGGTAGAAGAGTAAACGTTGAAATTACTAAAAATGAGCGTAAAGGTGGCGGAAGAAGAAGATCTGGTGGAGGATCTGGCGGAAGAAGAAGACGTGGAGATAGCCCTAGTAAAGGATTTGGAAGAAATAGAAGTGACAGAGACAGAAGTGAAAACAAATTCCAATCTAAAAAACAAGGAAATAAACAATTTGGAAGACGAAGAAGAAGTTAATACTTTATTATTTCAAATTATAAAATATAAAGACTGTTTAAATTAAGTTTAAACGGTCTTTTTTTATATATAAATTGTAATTATTTGTATTAAAAACAGAGTTAGTAGTAAGTAAAAAGAATCTCTACTGATGTCAGTACAGGTAGAGTGATGTTATTATTAGGGATTATTTGTAAGTTAAATTATTAACTTTTACTCACACCCTACCTTACTGACGTTACCTACATGTAATATGTTTAAGTTCCCCGACAGAACTAATATATATCTTATATAAATTGCTTAGATTAAAAGTAAGCATAAAACATTTATTAAACTAATAAATAAAATTATTTATTCTGTTTTATTTTTTAATTTAAGTCTACATATGTTAACGTTTAATACGTCTTTTTATTTTAACTAAAAATAAAGTTCTCACCAAAACCAAAATAAAACACTAAAAAACAACACCTTAAATAAAACAAATAATTCTATATTTTTTTAACATATTGAATTATAATGTAACAAAAAAAGCCATTGTAAAAAATACAATGGCTTTTTAAATTATTTAAGATAATGTTTGATTACTTCACTTCTTCGAAATCTACATCTTCTACATTATCATTATTTTCAGTTGCTCCTTGAGCATTTCCTTCTGGTTGTCCTTGAGCTCCTCCAGCAGCACCTCCTGCTTGTTGCTGAGCTGCATACATTTCTTCAGAAGCTACTTTCCATGCTTCATTGATTTTCTCCATTGCTACATCAATTTGAGCTAAATCTTTGCTCTCATGAGCTTTTTTCAACTCTTCTAAAGCAGCCTCAATTGGAGCTTTCTTATCGTCAGATAATTTATCACCAAATTCTTTTAATTGCTTCTCCGTTTGGAAAATCATAGAATCAGCTCCATTGATTTTATCAATAGTTTCTTTAGCTTTAGCATCAGCTTCTGCGTTAGCTTCAGCATCAGCTTTCATCTTTTGAATTTCTTCGTCTGTTAATCCAGATGAAGCTTCAATACGGATATTTTGAACTTTTCCTGTCGCTTTATCAGAAGCTGATACATTAATAATACCATTCGCATCAATATCAAAAGTTACTTCAATTTGAGGAACTCCTCTTGGTGCTGGTGGAATATCTGCTAATTGGAAACGTCCAATTGTTTTATTATCTGCAGCCATTGCTCTTTCTCCCTGTAATACGTGAATATCAACAGAAGGCTGGTTATCAGCAGCTGTAGAGAATACCTGAGATTTTTTAGTAGGAATCGTAGTATTTGCATCGATTAACTTAGTAAATACATTACCCATAGTTTCAATACCTAAAGATAATGGAGTTACATCTAATAAAAGAACGTCTTTTACATCACCTGTTAAAACTCCACCTTGAATAGCTGCTCCTAAAGATACAACCTCATCTGGGTTCACTCCTTTACTTGGTGCTTTTCCGAAGAACTTCTCAACTGCTTCTTGAATTGCAGGAATACGAGTAGAACCTCCAACTAAGATTACCTCATCAATATCAGAAGTTGATAAATCAGCATTCTTTAAAGCTGTTTGACATGGCTCAATAGTTCTTTTTACTAAATCATCAATTAACTGCTCAAACTTCGCTCTACTTAAAGTACGAACTAAGTGCTTAGGTCCACTTGCTGTAGCAGTAATATATGGTAAGTTAATTTCTGTAGATGTAGTACTAGATAATTCAATCTTAGCTTTTTCAGCAGCTTCTTTTAAACGCTGTAAAGCCATTGGATCTTGACGTAAATCCATGTTCTCATCAGCTTTAAACTCTTCAGCTAACCAATTGATAATTTTTTCATCAACATCATCTCCACCTAAGTGAGTATCTCCATCAGTAGCTAATACTTCAAATACTCCATCTCCTAATTCAAGAATAGAAACATCATGTGTACCTCCACCAAAGTCAAATACTACAATTTTCTTATCATCATTTGCTTTATCTAAACCGTAAGCTAAAGCTGCAGCTGTTGGTTCGTTAATAATACGACGAACTGTTAAACCTGCAATTTCTCCAGCTTCTTTAGTAGCCTGACGTTGTGCATCGTTAAAATAAGCTGGTACAGTAATTACTGCTTCAGAAACATCTTGTCCTAAATAATCTTCAGCTGTCTTTTTCATCTTTTGTAACACCATCGCAGAAATTTCTTGTGGTGTATATAAACGATCATCAATTTTTACACGTGGTGTATCGTTGTCTCCCTTTACTACTTCATAAGGCACTCTGTCAGCTTCTCTTTCTGACTCTGAGTATTTATTCCCCATAAAACGCTTAATAGAGTATACAGTTTTAGTTGGGTTAGTTACTGCTTGACGCTTTGCTGGATCTCCTACTTTACGCTCTCCTCCTTCAACAAATGCCACAACAGATGGTGTTGTTCTTTTTCCTTCTGAATTAGGAATTACCACTGGCTCGTTTCCTTCCATTACAGAAACACAAGAGTTGGTTGTACCTAAATCTATTCCTATAATTTTACTCATAATTTTATTATCGATTTAATTTTTTTATTCAATTTTACGATGAGGATAAGTCAAAGGTTATGCCAACAGTATTTTTTATTTTTTTTGACAGTTTTCACTATTATTTAATGACAGGGTGTCATAATTAAGACAAATTTCAAGTCAATTTTACCTAATTAGTATGTCTAACTATTCAATCAATTTATAAGATTGTATCACAGATTTTACATTGGTATAGGTATTAAGTAGCGCTTCTGTAATTTCTTCTTCTTTTTTAAATACTGCTTTTTTAATTCCTTCTTTTAGTAATGGTCTTGGCTTACCTTTATAATTTGTATGCATTAAAAACCAATACACCTCCTTTAATCGTTGTTGTTTCTTTTCATAAAATAAATGGTAGGTTTTCAATAAAAAATTCTGAATTTCTAAATCATCCACACCACACTCTTCTCTTACTTCTCTCATAGCTGCTGCTTCAATACTTTCATTTCCTTCTGCTCTTCCTTTTGGTAAATCCCATTTATTAGAGCGGTAAATAAATAATATTTCTTTCTTTTTATTGACAACAAGCCCACCTCCTGCACTTAGTAAGTTATAATCTTGACAAAATTGCTGCCATGCTGTGTTTAAATTTGGGGTGTAAATATAAGCTCCTCTTAAATCTCCTACTTTTACTTTTTCAATAACATCAGCAATTAGAATATTTTTTGAGTGCAAAAACTTATAATCTTCTGCTTTTTTAGAAGAAGATGTAAAAATTATAGGTCTATCATTCACAAAAACTTTATACATTTGCGGTATGATTTTAAACAAAGATACAGCAAAAAAAACTGCCGAACTTCTTTTACAGATAAAAGCTATAAAATTACAACCAAATGAACCTTTTACTTGGGCTTCAGGTTGGAAATCACCAATTTATTGCGACAATAGAGTTACACTTTCTTATCCTTCTGTTAGAAATTTCTTAAAAGAAAAGATAGCAAAATTGGTTGAAGAAAAACATGGTAAACCAGATGTTATTGCTGGAGTTGCTACTGGAGCTATTGCTATTGGTGTTTTAGTAGCACAAGAATTAGGCGTACCTTTCGTATATGTTAGACCTGAACCTAAAAAACACGGAAGAAAAAATCAAATTGAAGGTTTTTTAGAAAGCGGACAAAATGTAGTTGTTGTTGAAGATTTAATTAGTACTGGAAAAAGTAGTTTAAATGCTATTAAAGCTTTAAAAGAAGCTGGCGCAACTGTAAAAGGTATGGTAGCCATTTTTTCTTATGGTTTTACTATTGCTGAAGAAACTTTTGCTCCTCATAATTTAGATTTCACTACATTAAGTAATTACAATGTTCTTTTAGAACAAGCTTTAGAAAGCAATTACATAACAGAAAAGGAATTACATACGTTAGAGGACTGGAGGAAATCTCCAAGCACTTGGAAACAATAAAAAATCATTAACAAATATATTAGCAGCACAATGAATATTGACGGAAATAACATTACTGTACAAAAATCACCAAAAGAATTATTTGAATTTTTAACTAAACTTGAAAATTTTAGACAATTAATGCCTGAAAACACTGAGAAATTTGAAGTAGAAGGAGAATCTTTTGTTTTTGGATTAAAAGGAATGCCTGAAATAAGATTAGTTATGAAGGAAAAAACTGAATTTTCTAATGTTACATTAGGAGCTGCAAGTAGTAAATTACCTTTTACTTTAGCTGCAAACATAGAAGAAGCATCGGAAAACGAAAGTAACGTACAATTAAAATTTGAAAGTAGTTTCAATCCTATGATGGCAATGATGGTTAAAAAACCATTAACTAAATTTATTGAAACTCTTACCGATAATTTACAGAAATTATAATTGACTTAGGCAAAAGAAACTTCTTTTAAAGCATATTCTTTAATCGTTTCATCATCTAATTCAATTTTTAATTTACCATTTTGGGTATTTACTCCAATTATTTTACCCATGAAAAAAATGTTTTGAGCATCTTTAAACATGCTTGGAACATTTTTTTTGAATAATACTTCTAAATATTTTCTTTCCAATAGCTGAAATTGCCCTTTTCTTAAATAATCAATAGTTGATTTTAAACTATTAATAACAGCAACCAAAAGTTGATCTAAGTCTATTTCTTTATTAGTTATTTTCTTTAAAGAAGATGCATTTGGCAAATCTACTCCAAAATCAATTTGATTTACATTTAATCCAATTCCTATTATTGATGATGACACAAAACTTCCTTTTAAATTATTCTCAATAAGCACTCCACAAATCTTATTTTTTTCTGACAGAATGTCGTTAGGCCATTTTACTGACAGTTTAGGTAAATCAAATGATTTTAACGCCTCATAAATAGCCACACTTACCGCAAAATTTAAGTAAGGCTGATCAATTATTTTAAATTGATTATGTTTCACAAACACACTAAATATCAAGTTTTTCCCAACTTCTGAAACCCAAGTTGTATTCATTTGTCCCCTACCTGATGTTTGGTTATTTGTGGTAACAACTGTAAAGTCTTTAATTTCAGATTTAACTGACAAATTTTTCAAAAAAGAATTCGTAGATTCGGTGGCATCAAGTTTGATCAATATCATATCGTTGTAAATGAGATTTAACTCATTTCAATATTACGTAAATTACTCGCAAAAAAACAATAACTTTGCTAAAAAACTAAAAACATTTAATGACAAAAACACAAGCAAGTACAGACGAACTAATTGCAGCAATTATTAAAGGTATAGATGATGTAAAAGGAGAGAACATTCAATTGTTAGATTTAAGGAAAATTGAAAATACCGTTTGTGATTATTTTGTAATTTGCACAGGAAATTCAAACACTCAAGTTAACGCTATCTCCGGCTCGGTGCACAAAGTGGTTAGCAAAGAACTTAAAGACAAACCTTTCAATGTTGAAGGGCAAGGTAATTCTGAATGGGTTTTAATGGATTATGTGAATATTGTTGTTCATATATTTCAAAAACATGTTCGTGATTACTACGATATAGAGAGTCTTTGGGGAGATGCTAAAATCACTCAAATAAACCCAGCTTAATTTATAACCTTTTCATAATACATCTTTTATGAGCGAAAAGAAAAATAACAAACCTAAAATAAAATTAAATTCTTACTGGATTTACATACCTATCGTATTGTTTCTTCTAGCGATGAGCTTATTTAGCAACTCTTCTGCTTTATCTTCTAGGAATATATCAACCTACGACTTTAAAGAAATATTAGAGGCTAATGACATCAAAAAAATTATCATCGTAAACAATTCTAAAGCTGAAATTTACATTAAAGAAGAAGCTTTAAAGAAAGAGAGATACGAAAAAATTACAAAGTCTACGTTTTACAGAAAAGGATCTTCTTTATATGAATATAATTTTGGAGATCTTCAAAATTTTGAAAACAAATTAGATCAAGCAAAAAAACAGTATAACTTATCATTCGATTATGATAATACTGAACGTACTAGTTTTGCTGAAACACTAATTAACTTTTTACCTTTTATACTGCTAATCGCTATCTGGTTATTCTTCATGAGAAGAATGTCTGGAGCTAGTGGTGGTACTGGCGGTGGTGGTCAAATATTTAACATTGGAAAATCTCGTGCTAAACTTTTTGATGAAAACACTAAGGTTAAAACTACATTTAAAAACGTTGCAGGTTTAGAAGGTGCTAAAGAAGAAGTTCAAGAAATTGTTGACTTCTTAAAGAACCCTGAAAAATACACCAAATTAGGTGGAAAAATACCAAAAGGAGCTTTATTAGTAGGACCTCCAGGTACAGGTAAAACTTTATTAGCTAAAGCTGTTGCGGGTGAAGCTGGAGTACCTTTCTTCTCACTTTCTGGTTCAGATTTTGTAGAAATGTTTGTAGGTGTTGGTGCTTCTCGTGTAAGAGACTTATTTAAACAAGCACAACAAAAATCGCCATCAATTATCTTTATTGATGAGATTGATGCTATTGGACGTGCTCGTGGTAAAAATAGTATGACAGGTGGTAACGATGAACGTGAAAACACATTAAACCAATTATTAACTGAAATGGATGGTTTTGGTACAGATACAAATGTAATTGTATTGGCTGCTACAAACCGTGCTGAAATTTTAGATAAAGCCTTAATGCGTGCTGGTAGATTTGATAGACAGATTTATGTTGACTTACCAGATTTACACGAACGTAGAGAAATTTTTGAAGTACATATTAAGCCTTTAAAATTATCTGACGACGTTAATTTAGAATTCTTAGCGCAACAAACTCCTGGTTTTTCTGGAGCTGATATTGCAAACTTATGTAATGAAGCTGCTTTAATTGCTGCTAGAAATAATAAATCAGCTATCCACCATCAAGATTTCTTAGACGCTGTAGATAGAATTGTAGGTGGTTTAGAAAAGAAAAACAAAGTAATTACTCCTAAAGAAAAGAAAGTAATTGCTTACCACGAAGCGGGTCATGCTACTGTTAGTTGGATGTTAAAATATGCTGCTCCATTAGTAAAAGTAACAATTGTTCCAAGAGGTCAATCTTTAGGTGCAGCTTGGTATTTACCTGAAGAAAGAAAAATTGTACAGACAGAACAAATGCTAGATGAGATGTGTGCTACAATGGGTGGACGTGCTGCTGAAAAATTAATTTTCGATAAAATATCTACAGGAGCTTTAAGTGATTTAGAAAAAGTTACAAAACAAGCTCGAGCAATGGTAACTGTTTACGGTTTAAACGAAGAAGTTGGTAATGTTACTTATTACGATTCTTCTGGAAACGATTCTTTCGTAAAGCCGTACAGTGAAGAAACAGCTAAAACTATTGATGAAGAGATTTCTAAAATTATAGAAGGTCAATATGTTAGAGCTATAGAAATCTTAGATCAACATAGAGATAAATTGGATATTTTAGCTCAAAAGCTTCTAGAAAAAGAGGTGATTTTCAAAGATGATTTAGTTGAAATCTTTGGTAAAAGACCTTTTGAAACAGAAAACCCTGAATTAAATAAACAAGAAGAATAAAATAAATAAAGTAACTTTTTAATGAACTTTTTAAGAAAGTTATTTAGATCATTTCAAGAATCGGATAAAGATAAGCAGATTAACAAACAACCTGTAAACTTATCTTTAGACGATTCTTTTGTACATCATTTTATAAATAAAGGAGGCAAATTTCTATATTCTACTAAAATTGATGAAGTAACAGTAAATCTTAATCATATATTAGTAGAAAACAATTGGAATGAAGTTGTTTGTAATGATTTTGATTTACTTACATTGTTAAAAAAAACAAAGGTAAAAGTAGTTCCTACATTTAAAACTGGAATACCTGTATTTATTCCTTGTGAGCATTTAATTGCTAACTCAGGAGAAATACTCCTATCATCAAATCAAATTGGAGGAAATAAACTTCCATCATTATCTGATGATTTTATTGTGTATGCTACAACTAGCCAATTAGTAAAGAATATTGGAGAAGGTTTGACTGGAATTAAGATGAACTTTAAAGGTAATATTCCTACAAACATCTGTTCTATCAAAAAATATGTAATTTCTGAAGTCGATGATATTTTAAGTCACGGTAATAGTAATTCTAAAAATTTATATTTGCTTCTTTTTGAAGATCTCTAGTATGAATAATTTTGTCACTCGTAGTATTTCTGCACTAGTATATGCTGGTATATTTATTTTTGCTATTCTTTTTTCAGAGCAAACTTATATTCTTTTAATAGCTTTTTTTGCTTGTGTATGTATTTGGGAATTCTCCAAAATTATAAATTCAAAAGCTACAATTGTATACTTATTATTCTCAATAGGTTTAGTAGCTTTAAAATACTATAATTTAATTCCACAAAACATTCTTTCTGTTTTGCTAGCAATATCGTTGTTAGTTTCAACTTATTTGATTCTGAACTTATATAGTAAATCTTACATACCGCTAAGAGAACTTCAAAGATTTATATTACTTACAGCGTATGTTTTGATGTCTTTCTTCTTTTTAACTTATTTACCTTTTAAAGAAGGAATTTACCAACCTAATGTAATTATATTTATTATTCTTATTATTTGGGCTAACGATAGTTTTGCCTATCTGATTGGTAAGAATTTTGGAAAACATAAACTTTTCGAACGTATTTCACCTAAAAAAACTATTGAAGGTTTTATTGGTGGATTAGTTTTCTCTATAATTACTGGATGTATTGTTAGTCAATTCTCTTTATCATATACACTTATGAATTGGATTATTATTTCAATAATAGTATCCATACTGGGAACTTTTGGTGATTTAGTTGAAAGTAAATTTAAAAGACAAGCCAATGTTAAGGATAGTGGAACAATTATGCCTGGTCATGGAGGTTTATTAGATCGACTAGATAGCTTGTTTTTCCTTGCTCCCTTCGTATATTTGTATTTGCATTTTTTATTGTAAAAATGAATTCAGACTTAGACATTCAATTTAGTAACGCTGTTAAAAAGGTTTCAGAAACAGAGGAGAAATTTGCTCCTGATGTTTTATTGAGATTATACGCTTACTATAAACAAGCAACGAAAGGAGATCAATTTGATTTTAATAATGAAGAGGATAATTTAAAAAATGCATTTAAGTTCAATGCCTGGATTCAATTAAAAGGTATGAATGAAACCGAAGCAAAAGAAAATTATATCAAACTCGTTAACTCAATCTTAAAATAACACGTAATGAAAAAAATCTTAGTATATGTAAGTTTTGCTCTTTTAACTATCACAGCAACATCTTGTAAAAGTGAAGCTAAGAAAGAAGAGAAAAAAGAAGAAACTACTACCACTGTAGTAGAAAAAACAGCTCCATATTCATTAAAAACAGCTGAAAATAGCATCAACTTTACCGCATACAAAACAACAGAAAAAGTACCTGTTAAAGGTGTATTTAAAAAAGTGAATGTATTAAAAGGTGGCGAAGGAAATTCTGTTAAAGAAGCTATCAATGGTACTGAATTTGAAATTCCTATTAGCAGTATAGAAACTAAAGACAACGGAAGAAACTTAAAAATTAGAAAATTTTTCTTTGGTGTTATGGAAAATACAGTTTCTCTAACTGGAAAATTAATGATTGACAATGATAGTACAGGTACTGCCGATTTTACTATGAACGGATTAACTACCAAGTTACCTTTCACTTATTCAATTGATGGTAAAGTTTTTACAATGAACACTATTATGGATGTTAATAAATGGAATGCTCAAAGTGCTATTGACTCTTTAAATGTAGTTTGTAAAGATTTACACAAAGGTGCTGACGGAGTATCAAAAACTTGGAATGAAGTAGCTATAAATGTGATTTCTACATTTAAATAGCCTTTTTTTTAAATAAAATAGAAAAACCTGTATTTTTTAAATACAGGTTTTTCTATTTTTGCAATAACAAACAACAAACTTTATGTCTCAATTTATTAGTGTTTTCGATATGCTGAAGATTGGTGTGGGTCCATCTAGCTCACACACACTGGGTCCCTGGAGAGCAGCACAGCAATGGATAAAGAAACTAAAGCAAAATTCTAAGTTCGATCAAATAACTACTATAAAAGTAGATTTATACGGATCTCTTTCTCTAACTGGTAAAGGTCATGCTACAGACTTAGCTGTACTTTTAGGATTAAGTGGTACTGATCCTGAATTTATACCTATAGATGATATTAATATCATTATTGAAAAAATAAAAAACACCAATTCACTTTTATTTAACGGTGAAAAGCAGCTAAATTTTACTATAGGAAATGTAGTATTTAACAGAGAATTTTTACCTTTTCATGCAAATGGTCTCACTTTTAGAGGTTTTGATAATGAAAATACAGAAATCTCATCTGAAACTTTTTACTCTATTGGAGGAGGATTTGTTATGCAAGAGGATGCTAAAATAGAAACTCTTGAAAAAGAAGATGTTTCTTTTCCTTATCCAATTACCAAAGCTGCTGAACTTGATAGTTATTGTAAAAAATTTAATAAAACAATTTCAGAAATTGTATTTGAAAATGAATCGGTTATAAGAAGTAAAGAAGAAATATACTCGAAGTTAGATGGCGTTTGGAATACCATGTTAGAATGCATGTATATTGGCTGTCATACTGAGGGGATATTACCTGGCGGTTTAAATGTAAAACGTAGAGCTTTTGCTACACATGAAAAATTAATTAAAGACACCATATACAGTAACAAAGAAGAATGGCTAGCTGGTATTAGAAAAACTGAAGTAAAGTTTAGAGAAATATTAAAATGGGTAAGTTGTCTTGCTTTATCTGTAAATGAAGTCAATGCTTCTTTAGGTCGTGTAGTTACAGCACCAACTAATGGTAGTGCTGGAGTTATTCCTGCTGTTTTAATGTATTACATGGTTATTGAAAACCATGAGGCAACAATAGATCATGTTAGACGATTTTTATTAGTTGCTGGGGAGATTGGTAGTATTTTTAAGAAAAACGCAACGATTTCAGCTGCTATGGGTGGTTGTCAGGCTGAAATTGGAGTATCATCTGCTATGGCTGCAGCAGCCTTAACTGAACTATTAGGAGGAACTCCTTCTCAATGTTTAGAAGCTTCTGAAATAGCAATGGAGCATCATTTAGGTTTAACGTGTGATCCTATTGGTGGTTTGGTACAGATACCTTGTATAGAACGTAATGCTATGGGAGCTATTAAAGCCATCAACGCTGCAGAATTAGCTCTAGAAACAAATCCAGACGAAGCAGTTGTTCCTTTGGATAAAGTTATTGAAACCATGTGGGAAACTGCTAAAGACATGAATAAAAACTATAAAGAAACTTCAGAAGGAGGATTAGCAGTAACAGTAGGACTAGCTGATTGTTAATTTCAACTTCTAACTATAAAAAAATCCTGCAAATATTAATTTGCAGGATTTTTTATTTGTTTTTGTTTAGTAGAAACTTACTTCGCTACATTTACAGCTCTAGTTTCTCTAATTACAGTAACTTTTACTTGTCCTGGATATGTCATATCATTTTGTATCTTTTGAGAGATATTAAACGATAATTCTGATGCTTTTTCATCATTTACCTTAGTACTTTCTACCATAACACGTAATTCTCTACCTGCTTGTATCGCATAAGCTTTTTGTACACCATTAAATCCAAAAGCAATATCTTCTAAATCTTTTAATCTTTGAATATAGCTATCTAAAACTTGACGTCTTGCACCTGGTCTTGCTCCAGAAATAGCATCACACACCTGAACAATAGGAGCTAATAAACTCTTCATTTCAATTTCGTCATGGTGAGCTCCAATAGCATTACATACATCTTTCTTCTCTCCATATTTCTCTGCCCATTGCATTCCTAATAATGCGTGAGGTAATTCGCTTTCTGTATCTGGTACTTTACCAATATCATGTAATAAACCAGCTCTCTTAGCAGCTTTAGCGTTTAATCCCATTTCAGCAGCCATTATTCCACATAAATTAGCGACTTCTCTTGAGTGCTGTAATAAATTTTGTCCGTAAGAAGAACGATACTTCATTCTACCAACTGTTTTAATTAATTCAGGGTGTAATCCATGAATTCCTAAATCAATAACAGTTCTCTTACCTACTTCAATAATCTCTTGATTGATTTGTTTTTCAGTCTTCTTAACAATCTCTTCAATTCTTGCTGGGTGAATTCTACCGTCAGTAACTAGTTTATGCATTGCTAAACGAGCAATCTCTCTACGAACAGGATCAAAACAAGATAATATAATTGCCTCTGGAGTATCATCAACAATAATTTCTACCCCTGTTGCTGCTTCTAAAGCTCTAATATTACGACCTTCTCTACCAATGATTCTTCCTTTTACGTCATCAGATTCAAGATTAAATACAGATACACAGTTTTCAATAGCTTGCTCTACTCCTACTCTTTGAATTGTATTTAAAACAACTTTTCTAGCTTCTTGCTGAGCTGTCATTTTAGCTTCTTCAATACTCTCTTGAATAAAACTCATTGCATCTGCTTTGGCTTCTTCTTTTAATGAAGCTACTAATTCTGTTTTTGCTTCATCAGCAGAAAAACCAGAAATTTGCTCTAACATGTCTACATGACGTTTGTGCAATTTTTCTATCTCAGACTCTCTTTTATCAAGAAACTCTAATTTGTAGTCTAATTCAGACTCTTTTTTCTCTAAAGATTGGGTTAGCTTTTTATTTTTATCTAATTCAGAAGAAACTCTTGATTCTTTATCTCTAATGCGCTTTTCTACATCAGACATTTTCTTTTCTCTTCCTAAAATTACTTTTTCATGCTCGGCTTTAAGTTCAATAAACTTTTCTTTTGCCTGTAATATTTTATCTTTTTTTACCGCTTCAGCCTCTACCTTGGCTTCTTTTATGATGTTTTTTGCTTCCTTATCTGTTTCTCTTAATAACTTGTTTGCTTTTGTTTTCTCTAACATTTTTGCGATCACAAAACCAACAACTATACCTACAAGGCCAAGTAAAATTGGCACTACTAAATCTCCCATATCTATAATTTGAATAAATATTCTTAAATAAAAAAAGCCTATACTAGTAAGGTTTTATAAACTCCTTTAAAACAGGTTTAGAACTAACTGGCTGATCAAGGATCCGTAGTAATTACGGCGTGCTTTAGTAACCTAGACTCATTCTTTTTAATTGAATAGTGTTGAGTTTATTAAACTATAATACTAATATAGGCAGTATCTTAATGTTTTATATTGATGAACTTATTTTAAATGATGATCCAACAAATTAGCTATCTCATTTATTTTACTTAATGCTTTTATAGCATCATCTGCTTCTTTGATAGTATTAATTTCTAACTTAGAAGCAAACTGAAGTGCGCACATTGCTAACACATCTTGTTTGTCTGCTACCGCATAGTTTTGTTCAAAATTCAAAATTAAATCATTGATATTTTTAGCTGCTTTCCTCATTCCTTCCTCTTCTTGTTCATTATTTACAATAAGAGGGTAACTTCTGCCAGCTATGATAACATTAACTTTAATTTTTTCCATTTTTACAAAGAACTTATTATGCGTTTAAGAGTAATATACATTTATCTATTTCTCTTATTAAAGCATTTATCTTGAGTTTTGTATTTCTCGTATCTTCACTACTGCCTTCCATAGTTTTTGCAACTTTTAAAATATCAAATTGTTTTCTTTGATTATCTAATTGCTGCCTAGTTTCACTTAATAAAATTTGCGTTTGACCATTTTGTTGAAGCAATATTTCGTTTTCCTTTTTTAAAAATTCATATTTCGTTACCAGATCTTTAATTTTAACTTCCAGTAAATGAATTGCTTCTAATGTATCATTCATTTATTTGATGTGAATAAACTATTTCAACAAAGTTAACAATCTCATTTAAAAATCGCAACTGTTTGTAGTTTTTTTATCAAACCACTGGTTTCCAGTAAAATAAATTTTGGCATTATTTTAGTACTTTTGTTAGTAAACTGAGACGATTTGAAATATTATTTTACACTCCTATTCTTATCTTTTTGCGTGTTGGGAACTTCTCAAAAGAAATACCCACAAGAGTATTTTGCTCCGCCTATGAAAATCCCCATCGTACTTGCAGGTACTTTTGGTGAATTAAGAAGTAATCATTTTCATTCTGGTATTGATATTAAAACACAACAACGCGAAGGAATTCCTATTTATGCACCCGCAAGCGGATATATTTATAGAATTAAAGTTGCTCAATATGGTTTTGGTAAAGTATTGTACATGAAACACCCTAGTGGTCATACCACAGTGTATGCTCATTTACAAAAGTTTTCGCCAGAAATTCAAGAATATGTAAAAAAAACACAGTATAGTAAACAAAATTATTACACTGGTAATTTGTTTCCTGCTGAAGATAAATTTGTATTTGAAAAGGGTGATTTAATAGCTTATTCTGGAGATACAGGTAGTTCAGGTGGTCCACATTTACACTACGAAATAAGAGATTCTAAAACTGAAAAAATAATCAATCCAATGCATTTTGGATTAACAGCTAAAGATACCAAGTCTCCATCTATTCAAAAGTTAATGATTTTTCCATTGGATAAAGATTCAAGAATTAATAATTCTAATAATAAAACGATTATTCCTATTAAAAACTTAGGCAAAGGAAATTACGTAGCTGAGCATTTTACAGCTAGCGGTAATATTGGTTTTGGGGTAAGTGTTTTTGATCGTTTAGATGATGCTCCTAATAAAAATGGAATTTATAGTTTACAAATGAACGTAAATGGAGAAAAAGTATATTATCATGATTTAGAAACTTTTTCATTTGCTGAAAGTAAATACATAAATCTTTTAATTGATTATGAACATTATGCTAAATATAAAAACAGATTTCAGAAAACTCATAAAGTAGCTAAAAACAAACTTAGTCTTTATGAAGATTTAGTAAACGATGGTAAAATAATTGTAAATCCTCACGAAAATTATAAAGTAGATATTATTGCTAAAGATTATGAAGGTAATACCTCTACTTTACGAATTCCGATTAAAGGAGTAGAAAGTTCTCCAATAATGTATGAAAAAGACACTACCGAATATAAAATAACAACGGGAAAGTTTCACAAGTTTACAAAAGAAAACGTATCTATAGCTATTCCTAAAAATAGTTTTTACTATGATACTTTCTTAGATTTTGAAGTGGAAAATGGAGTTGCTAAAATTCATGAACCTATTATACCTTTAGACAAAAAATTCACACTTACATTTAACACATCAAATTTAAATGCTACCCAAAGACAACAAGTTTACATAGCAAACGTTAGTAAACCTAAATACCCAAGGTATGTATCAACCAAGAAAAAGCAAAATAAAGTATACACAAATCAAAAATCTTTAGGAAGCTATACTTTAAAGTACGATTCGATAAAACCTACAATTTCATTAGTTAATTTTTCTAATGGAAAATGGATTTCTCAGAACAAAACACTGAAAGTCAAAATAAAGGATAAAGAATCGGGCATTAAAAGTTTTAGAGGTACTATAGATAATGAGTGGATTCTTATGGAATACAATCATAAAAAAGGTATTTTAACATACGATTTTACCGATAAAAAGTTGGTAGGGTCTAAACATATTTTTAAAATTGTAGTTTCAGATAATGTGGGAAATACAAAAACACTTTCAACCACATTTTACCGTAAAGAATAGATTATTTTGAGAACATTATTACTTACACTTTTATTTCCTCTTATTATTTTTGGTCAAAGAATGTCAACTGTAAAAGGACAAATAGTTGACAAATCAAATAAACCCATAGAAGGAGTTGCCATTAGTTTTTTAAACAAAGGAACCACTACTGATAACAACGGGAATTATGAATTTAAAATTCCTATTAGAAAAACAGTAGCAGTTACTTTTACCCATGTTTCATATAAAACCATCGTAAAAAAGTTTACTACTAGAGGACAAAAAACTATTACCTTCTCCCCTATTTTATCTAATAAAAATGAAGAATTAGATGAAATTATAGTAAAAGATCAAAGAAAAGAAGCACAAGGTATTACAAAAATAGACACCCAGAAAGTTGAAACTATTGTAGGACCTAATGCTGGAGTTGAATCCGTTTTAATGACATTACCTGGAGTAAGTAACAATAATGAATTAAGTACACAATATAATGTTAGAGGAGGAAACTTTGATGAAAATTTAGTATATGTAAACGGTATTGAAGTTTACAGACCTTTTTTAATTAGATCTGGTCAACAAGAAGGATTAAGTTTTATAAATCCTCACATGGTACAAAATATTGATTTTTCTGCTGGTGGTTTTCAAGCAAAATATGGAGATCGTTTATCTTCTGTTTTAGATATTACCTACAGGAAACCCAAAAAATTTCAAACACAAATTGACTTAAGTTTATTAGGAGCAAGTGCCACTACAGAAGGTGTTTTTCTTAATAATAAATTAAGTGCTATTGTAAGTGCTCGCTACAGAGATAATAGTTTACTTGTAAATAATAAGCAAACTGAAGTTAACTTTAGACCTAATTTTACAGATGTACAAACTTATTTATCTTATGAATTAAATAAAAAATTAACTTTAAACTTTTTAGGTAATTTTTCACTAAACAATTATAATTACCAACCATTAACACGACAAACTCGTGCTGGTACAGTAGCAGACCCTATTCAGTTGACAATTCTTTACCAAGGACAAGAAAAAGATGCTTTTCAAACTTTATTTGGTGCTATTTCTGCTGATTATGAGGTTAACGATAATCTAAAATTAACCGGAACTGTTTCTTCTTTCAATACACAAGAAGAAGAATACTTTGATATTTTTGCCGCTTACAGATTAGGAGAAGTAAACACTAATATTGGAGATGAAAACTTTGGTGAAGCTGAATTTACACAAGGTATAGGATCTCAATTTGATCATGCTCGTAACGATTTAGATGCATTAATTAGCAATGTACAAGTTAGAGCTACTTTAAAAGACAACGATAACGAATGGAGAGCTGGTGTAAAATATCAAACAGAAAATATAAAAGACCGAATTAGAGAATGGATTGTTATTGATAGTGTTGGTTTTTCTGTGCGTCCTCCATTATTAAATATCATAAACGATCAACCATACACACCTTTTACGGGACCTTTAGAACCTTTCCAACAAGTAAGAGCTCAAAATAATGTAGACATTAACAGGGTTACTGGTTTTGTTCAATTTAGCAGAAAAACAAATTGGAATGATCATCAAATATGGTTTAACCTTGGTGTTAGAGCTCAACATTGGTCTGTAAATGATGGAATTTCAGCAGCTGTTAACCAAACCATTATTAGTCCTAGAGTACAATTTGCCATCAAGCCAGACTGGGACAAAGACATACTTTTTAGAATATCTGGTGGTATGTACGCACAACCTCCTTTTTATAAAGAATTAAGAGGATATGACGGAAATGTAAATCCGAATGTAAAAGCTCAAAAATCAATTCACGCTGTCTTAGGAAACGATTATAGTTTTACCATGTGGAATCGCCCTTTTAAACTTGTAACAGAATTGTATTATAAAGATTTAAGCGATGTAAATGCATATTCTATAGATAATGTTCGTATTCGTTATAGAGCTGATAATATTACCGCTGCTTATGCTTATGGTTTAGATGTTAGATTGAATGGTGAATTTGTTCCTGGAAATGATAGCTGGGTAAGTTTTGGGTATTTAAAAACAGAAGAAAATATTGGTAACAGAGGTTACATTGCACGTCCTACGGATCAAAGAATTAAGTTTGGAGTACTTTTTCAAGATTATGTTCCTAACCTACCTGACTTAAAGGCTTACCTGAATTTAGTATATAATTCTGGTGTACCTGGTGGAGCACCTGCTTATGCAGATGTATATAATTTTCAGAATAGATTAAGAGATTACAGGCGTGCCGATATTGGTGTTTCATATGTTTTTGTGGATGCTAATAAAAAAGCTACCAGTAACTTTTTAGGTAATTTTGAAGAATTAACCGCTGGTTTAGAATTATTCAACATGTTTGACATTCAAAACTCTATCACAAACACTTGGGTTAGAGATATTTTTAGTAGACAACAAATAGGTATTCCTAATTTTATGACTGGTAGAGTATTAAATGTAAAACTTAAAATGAAGTTTTAGATTACTTATTCTTATCAAAAAATAAAAAACCATCTGCAATGCAGATGGTTTTTCACTTTATATGGATATTTCTTTATGAAAAGGTAAACTATGCTATTACATATCCTCCTTTACCATCACAGAAGTAAACACAATGTTCTCTTACACATTTAGTACGAGTAGTTGCAGCTCTACATACTTCTACACAACTACGTGTATCAATAAGTATAGGTAATATACCTCCTGTAATCTCTTCTTGTTACTTTTTACTTAAAGTCTTCCCAATGGTTAATATTTTTTTCATTTGTTTTAAATTATATGATTAATTAATATTCCTTTCAAAGTCTTAATTTTCATCTAAATACACAATAAGAAATAAATGAAACAATCTATTTCATATTCGTTATTGTTTTTTTCAAAACTTATAATCAAATCGTTACAAAAATAATTCTTTCTATATTAAACCTTTAAAGTTAAAATAGGCTAATAATATGTCAGAAAAAGTCAAACTTTTTTCTTTTTAATTTGATTAACTTGGTAGATTAAGTTTACAAACCAAATCAATTTAACTTATGAAAACATATTGGCATATTTATGGTGCTCTTTTTATCCTTTTTGCCACCATTGGATGTAAAAAAGCATCCTTTGTAAATGTAAAAGAGCTTCATACTAATTGGCAGTTTAAAAAAGCTGATGATAGCGAATGGAAAAACGCTACGGTACCAGGAACTGTTCATACTGATTTACTAGCTAACAAAGAAATAAAAGATCCTTTTTACAGATTAAATGAACATGATGTTCAATGGATAGACAAAGAAGATTGGGAATATAAAACTAATTTCTCTGTAACCGAAGAAGAGTTATCAAACGAAAATATTGAACTAGAATTTAAAGGCTTAGATACTTATGCTAAAATTTTTGTGAACGATTCTCTTATTTTAGAAACAGATAATATGTTCAGAAGCTATAAAGTAGATGTAAAACCCTATGTAAAAAAAGAGACAAATGAATTACGTGTATTATTAATATCACCTATTAAAGAAGGAATTAAAAAACACGATGCTATTGATTATAACATAACTGTTTCTGATAATGATCTTGCTGAAATAGGTAAAGTTGAAGAGAATAAAAAAGTAAGTATCTTCTCAAGAAAAGCTGGATATCATTTTGGATGGGACTGGGGACCAAGATTGGTTACTTCAGGTATTTGGAGACCTGTAATTTTAAGAAGTTGGAATTCTTTTAAAATAGATGATGTTTTTATTCAGCAAAAAAGTATTGATACAAAAGCTTCTTTAAATGCTAAAATAGCACTGAATGTTAATAAACCTTTTGAAAAGAGTACTATTGAGGTTTTTGTAAACAACCAACCAGTAAAAAAAGAAGAACATACTCTTAAATCTGGTATGAATTCTATCAATATCCCTTTTGAAATTGAAAATCCTGAATTATGGTGGCCAAATGGAATGGGAAAACAACATTTATACAATGTTGACATAAAAATTTCTGCTGATAAACATTCGGATAGTTTTTCTCATAAAGTTGGTTTAAGAACTGTAGAGTTAATTACCGAAAAAGATTCTATTGGAAGCTCTTTTTACTTTAAAGTAAATGGAAAACCTACTTTTATGAAAGGGGCTAATTACATACCACAAGACATTTTTTTACCACGTGTTGATAAATCTAATTATGAACACATTTTACAATCTGCTAAAGATGCAAACATGAATATGATTCGTGTTTGGGGTGGTGGTGTATATGAACATCAAGACTTTTACAAACTTTGCGATGAAAAAGGATTATTAGTTTGGCAAGATTTTATGTTTGCTTGTGCTATGTACCCTGGTGATGACAATTTCTTAGAAAGCGTAAAACAAGAGGCTATAGACAATGTGAAAAGATTACGAAACCATACCTCTATAGCGTTATGGTGCGGTAACAACGAAGTATTATCGGCATGGGAACGTTGGGGTTGGAAACAACAAACCGAAGAAAAGCAATCGAAAGAAAAGGCTGAAATAGTTTGGAAAGCATATACCGATATTTTCCATAAAGTACTTCCTGAGGTAGTAGAGAAATATGATGCTGATAGAAGATACTGGGCATCCTCTCCTAGTAGTGAACTAGGTGTTCCAGAATCTCATACTGATGGTGATGCTCATTATTGGGGCGTATGGTGGGGTAAAGAACCTTTTGAAAACTATAATGTAAAAATCCCTCGATTTATGTCGGAATTTGGATTTCAATCTTTTCCAGAACTTTCAACTGTAAATAAATATGCTTTACCTGAAGATCATGATATCTTTTCTGAAGTAATGAAATCACATCAAAGATCAAGTATTGGAAATGGCACTATAGAAGAGTATATGTTGCGCCATTACAAAAAACCTAAAGACTTTGAAAGCTTCTTATATGTTAGTCATTTATTACAAGCTTACGGAATTTCTACTGGTATAGAAGCGCACCGTAAAAATAGAGCTCGTTGTATGGGATCATTATACTGGCAAATTAACGACTGTTGGCCTGTAGCTTCGTGGTCTAGTATTGATTATTTTGGTAAATGGAAAGCATTACATTATGGTGTAAAAAAATCTTTTAAAAAGACAATTGTTAGCTTCGATAAACAAGAAGATGATATTGCCGTTGTAATTGCTACTGACTCTCTCCAAGACTTAAATACAAACTTAACGATACAACTATTAAATTTTAATGGTGAAGAGCTTAAATCATGGAAAAAAGACATTCTTGTTAAGGCTAACAGTTCTGAAACTTATATCAAATTATCTAAAAAAGAACTTGATCTATTTAAAGATAAGTTTAACAATTCATTTTTACAAGCAACTCTTTCTACAAATAATAATATTATTGACGATAAACAGTTCTTTATAGTTCCTTTTAAAGAATTAGTGTTGCCTGATCCAGAAATTTCATTTAGTGTTACTGAAAACAATGATTCTTATTCAATAACTATTGAAAACAAAAAACTAGCAATAGGAGTATTTGCTGCGGGTAATTTTGATGAAAATTTTTCTGACAACTACTTTAACTTGTTACCTAACACACAAAAAACTATAAAGATTAAAAAAGGTAATTATAACACAATTAGTGATTTTAAAAATGCATTAAAAGTAATGAGTTTGGTAGATAGCTACAAAGATGATGAACTTTAAAATATAAAAACAGCTTAAATAGCCTTTTAAAACTTTTAAATAAGAAAAGTCCCATTTTAAAATTTAAAATGGGACTTTTTATTTTGTAAACTATTATGCTTTCTTAATTATAAACACAATATCCATATCCTTCGTAAGGACTTCTTACACAAGAATAATCTCCTATACTAGCTGTTGGATCTAAATCATAGCAATCTTGCCATGTGAAACAAAATAATGTAACACCTCCGTTAACTGTTTTTTGTTCTGATTTAGTTAGTTTTTTTCCTAATTTCTCTACGTTTTTAAAAATAATTGAAAATTTTTATTTGGTTAATTAAAATAATTACTAAAATTTACAACGTTTTTGTAAAAACAAAAAATCCATTCTAGTGAAATTCTAGAATGGATTTTTTACTATTGTTATTATTAATAGCTGTATGCTAATTAATTATTTGTTTCAGTTTTTGATTTTCTAAACACTAACCAAACACCTATCAATACCAATGGGATACTTAAAACTTGTCCTGTATTTAATGAATTGAATACCCAATCTTCTCTGGTTGCTACTTGAGCTTTCTTTACAAACTCTATAAAGAAACGTAACGACCATAAAGCAATCATAAAAACTCCAAACAAATATCCTTCTTTCAGTTTTTTATCTGTTTTCCAATACAAACGCCATAAAATGAAGAATAATATTAGGTAACTAAACGCTTCATATAATTGTGTTGGATGTGCTGGCACCTTCTCTCCCGCTCTCTTAAAAATTACTCCAAAACTAGACCCTGTTGGCTTTCCGTAGATTTCAGAATTGAAGAAGTTTCCTAATCTAATAAAGAAACCTGCTAAAGCAACCATTATCCCCATTCTGTCAAGTATAAATAACCAAGATTTATCTAAATGTTTTTTGGTATAAAAGTATAACGCTATAGGAATAGAAACTGCTGCACCATGACTTGCAAACCCAGAAATCCCAGTAAATTTCCACCCTTTTACAATTCCAAATAACATTTCTGCTCCTTCTTGCCTTCTAAAAGGTAAAATTATCTGTAGTAAATTGTCTTGATAATCAGACCAACTGTAAAAAAAGACTTCTCCTAAACGCATACCAATAAGCATTGATACAAACGTATACATGAAAAGAGGGTCCATTTTTTCTTGTGGAATTTTATCTTCTAGAAAAATCTTCTTCATTAATTGCGTTCCTAGTATAAATGCTATTACAAACATTAAACTATACCATCGAATACTAAATCCGCCAACATTAAAAATCTCAGGATTCCAATCCCAAGTAATTGCTAAGTAGTTCATTTAATCTATTTAGTTAATTTTTATTTTGTTTCTTTTCAGGCACAGGATCATAACCGCTTCCTCCCCATGGATGGCAACTAAAAATTCTCTTTACCGCTAACCAACCTCCGTAAAACAAACCATGCTTTTTTAATGCTTCTAAAGCATAAGAAGAACAAGTAGGATGATACCTACACGTAGCTGGTGTAAATGGAGAAATTGCTGTTTGATAAAAACGAATTAATAATACAAACGGATATATTAAGATTTTTTTCAACGTACCTGAATTATATTAGTTTACAGAAAAAGTTGTGCCTTCTCTACCATCTTTTAATTGAATACCCAGTGCTAATAATTCGTCTCGAATTTGATCAGATAAAGCCCAATCTTTATTATCTCTGGCTTCTTTACGTAACTTTATTAATAACTCTACAACACCATCAAGTTTATCTGAACCTTGCTCTTGCGTATCATCTACTAAACCTAGTACATCAAAAACAAAAGCATTTAAAGTAACTTTTAATACTTCTAAATCATCAGAAGTTATAGTTGCTTTGTTATCTTTTAACTGATTGATAAATTTAACAGCTTCAAAAAGGTGAGAAATTAAAATTGGTGTATTAAAGTCATCATTCATCGCATCATAACACTTTTGCTTCCATTCAGAAACATTAAACGATGAACTTTTAGCTGTTGTAACTGTTTTCAATGCTTTTACCGCCTGCATTAACTTTTGAAATCCTTTTTCAGATGCTAATAACGCATCATTAGAAAAATCTAAAATACTACGGTAATGAGCCTGCATTACGAAAAAACGAACAACTCCTACTCCAAATGCCTTACTCAAAATTTTATTTTCCCCAGATAAAATTTCACCAGGTAAAATACTATTCCCTGTTGATTTTGCCATTTTTTGACTATTCAACAATAACATATTAGCATGCATCCAGTAATTTACAGGCTGAACACCAGAACAAGCATGAGATTGCGCTATTTCACATTCATGATGAGGAAACTTCAAATCCATTCCTCCTCCATGAATATCTATTTGTTCTCCTAAATATTTAGAACTCATTACAGAACACTCTAAATGCCACCCTGGAAAACCATCACTCCAAGGCGAAGGCCAACGCATAATATGAGCATCACTAGCTTTTTTCCAAAGTGCAAAATCTTGTGGATTTCTCTTTTCTGACTGTCCGTCTAAAGTTCTTGTATTATGTATAGCATCTTCAATATTTCTACCAGAAAGAATACCATAATTACTTGTTTCATTATATTTTAGAACATCAAAATATACAGATCCGTTTACCTCATAAGCCAAATCTTTATCCATGATTTCTTTAATCATTTCAATTTGTTCAACTATATGACCTGTAGCTGTAGGCTCGATACTTGGAGGTAAAAAGTTATATTTCTTAGTAATTTCATGAAAGTCTACAGTATAACGCTGAACTACTTCCATTGGCTCTATTTGCTCTAAACGTGCTTTTTTTGCAATTTTATCTTCTCCATCTTCAGAATCACTTTCTAAATGTCCAGCATCAGTAATATTACGTACATAGCGAACTTTGTATCCTAAATGTAACAAATAGCGGAATACCATATCAAAAGACATGAAAGTTCTTAAATTCCCTAAATGTACATGACTATATACTGTTGGTCCACACACATACATTCCAACCCTACCTTCGGTAACTGTTTTAAAAACTTCTTTTGATTTTGATAACGAGTTATAAATTTTAAGCTGATTGTCTTTGTATAGCTCCATGATTTTTGTACTGTGTTTAAAATGTAAATATAGGCACTTTTTTATCAAGTTAAATCATAAACTTTTCTAAAGGAAACAACTTATTTTACTCGTTTTTTGTTTGAAATTAAACATTAGCTTTAACTCTTTGATTTACAAAAGATATATCAAGATAATAGCATACAAAAACACCTCAAATGCGTCCAAACATTTGAGGTGTAATTATTTATTATAACTTTTATTATTTTGAAAACTTTAATGCTCCATACTTAACATCCATATCAAAAGTTGCATTTTTAGGAACCTTTATTTTAATTATCTTTTTTATTTTGAATTTACTTTTGTTTTTTAGAATACTTTTAATCTCTTTTCTTTCTTTTATATATTTCTTTATCTCTTCTTTTCTCTTTTTATTCGCTTCTTTTTTTTCTTTAGCATACCCTTTCATCTTTATTTTCGCTTTTTCAAGTGCTTCTTTTTGTATTTCAACCAACTTTCTCCTTTGATCTTTTCTTTCTTCTTTGAACTCTTTTAACCTTTCGCTTAATTCTTCAGCATTAAACTCTTTAAAATCGAATGCTTTAAACCCTTCCCAATCTTTAAAAAACTGTATCGTTTTGTTAGTTTCCTTATTTTTTATAGTAACAGAATTTCCATCAACTTTTACTTCTACTTCTTCCCCTAAAAGTTTTTCATTTTTCTTTTTCCATTCTTCTAAATACTTTTTGTTTTTCTTGTATTCATCAAAATCAAAACTTAAAAATATCTCTGGCATTTTAAATTCAGGTAATTCAAATATCATTTCAGGCATCTCTGGCATTTCAAAATCTACCGAATCTAAAATATCTAAACTCCCTATTGATAATTCTGATAATGAATTTGCTAAAGAACTATAATCTGGTATGTCAAAATCAAAATGCGATAAATTAATTCTATTATTAGATCTTGAAGTGATACTAATTCTTTCTTTATTTCCTTTCACATCAAAATCCCACTTCTCATAAAACTCTTTTTTCATTTCATCAGTAACACCTTCTCCTTCAATAATCATTTCGGTCTCTATAACAACCTTGTCTTTATTCCATGTTTCTATTTCTATATCTGAATGTCTTGAATTAATATCAATTACAACATCTGAATTTACTTTAAACTCTTCTTTAAAATTATGTTTTGATTTTTGAGCTTGTAAAACTCCCATACTAAAAATTAGTAATGTGATTATTTTATATGGTACTATTTTCATTGTTTTTTTCTTTAGTTTGTAACTCTTTAATTTGATCTTTCAGTTGAATTAACAACTGCAAACGTAACTGAAGATTGATAATCAAGGCATCAATAGTATTGGTATCTAACACTTCTGCAGTAAGCTTTTTACTCAACCTTTTATAATCAATATCTAACTTATTAACCTTCTCTAAATACTCGTCCAATAAGGTCTTATTTTCTGGAGTAACTTGTAAACTAGCTATTTCATAATTAATTGCTGTTAAATAGTAGTTCTCTATTTTTTTCATTTCTGGAGAAATCGTTCCTAAATTAATTTCTTTTAGGTTATTTTCTGATGGATTTACAGTAGTTTCTTTCAAAAAGAAAGACACTCCAACACTTATTAAAATAATAACAGATGCTGCTACATATAACCATTTATATGATTTCTTCTTTTCAGGAAATTCTTTATGAAGTTTTCCTAAGAATTTTTGCTCGTGCTCGGTTGAAAGAGAAAATTGTTCCTCCTTAAATTCTTTCATTATATTTCTAATATCCTTCGGCATAGTTCATTGTTTTTAAATATTGTCTAACTAATTTTTTTCCTCTTAACAAATGTGTTCTTGAAGTTACAACTGTAATTCCTAAAACCTCGGCTATTTCACTATGATCATATCCTTCTATTAAATACAACATTAACACCAATCGATATTTTTCTTTTTGAGCTTTAATTGCCGATACAATCATTTCGGTAGAAACTTCGTCTTCAACCTCCCAATCATTGTCTTCACTAACATTCAATACTTCTTCATTAATTGCTACTAATGATAGTCTCTTTTTCTTTAACTCATCTATACTCTGATTAATTACAATTCTCTTTAACCAAGCACCAAAAGCAACTTCTTTTTTATAAGACTGAATATTTTTAAATGCTTTTATAAAAGCATCTTGCATTACATCCTCAGCTACAGCTGTATCTTTCACATATCTTACCGCTACATAAAACATTGACTTACAATACAAATTATATAATTGAATTTGTGCTTTTGGTTTTTGTTTCTTACACTCATTAATGAGCTTTTGATGTATTTCTTTGTTTGGTGACATTTATTAGTTTCTTGCCATAAAGACGATTATTTTTTCTTAGCGTTGCATTTTTAATTTCAAGTAATTAAAAAAGTTGAAATAACTTCACTAATTTATTTCTAAATTTACAACATAGTATTCTTTTTTTAATGTAATGGCAAAGGCTTCAAAATCAAATTTATCTGAAAAGGCAGGAGTTTCACAACCTGAAACCACTAGCATGAATGCTGCTAAAAAAATAAAAGCAAGCCGAAGAAAACAAGTAGAAGCTTCCACTTATATCTCAAAAATTTTAGACGGTAGCATTCCTTTTTTAAGTAAAGCTATTACACTTATTGAAAGTACGAATGCCAAACATCAACAAAAGGCAAATACTATTTTAGAAGCTTGTTTACCCCACGCTAACAAATCAGTAAGAATTGGAATTACAGGAGTGCCTGGTGTTGGAAAAAGTACTTTTATAGAAGCTTTTGGTAAATATTTGACCGCCCAAGGTAAAAAGGTAGCTGTTTTAGCAGTAGACCCAAGTAGTTCTGTTAATAGTGGAAGTATTTTAGGTGATAAAACTAGAATGGAACAATTAGTTACTGATGAAAATGCTTTTATTCGTCCTTCTCCTTCTGGAACTTCTTTAGGAGGTGTCGCTCAAAAAACAAGAGAAAGCATTATACTGTGTGAAGCTGCTGGTTTTGATACTATTATTATTGAAACTGTGGGTGTTGGACAAAGTGAAACTGCAGTACATTCAATGGTAGACTTTTTCTTGCTACTGAAACTATCTGGAGCTGGTGATGAACTCCAGGGGATTAAACGTGGTATTATTGAAATGGCAGATGCTATTGTAATTAATAAAGCTGATGGAGATAATGTTAAAAATGCTAAAATTGCAAAAGTTGAATTTAACAGAGCATTACATTTATATCCGCCCAAAGAAAATGGATGGACTCCAAAAACAATGATTGCTAGTGCATTAAACAATAAAGGTATAGAAGAAATCCATACCATGATTTCAGATTATATTAAAGATGCAAAAGAATCAGGTTTTTTTGAAAGCAAAAGAACAAAACAAAATAAAAACTGGTTATTTTCTACAATTGAAGAAGCTCTAAAACAACAATTTTACAAGAATCCTAACGTGGTTATTGAACTAGAAAAAGAAATCAAAAAATTAGAAAATGGAACATCTACTCCATTCAACTCGGCGAAAAAACTGTTAAAAAATACCATTTATAGTTAAAATACTACCAATTATCGATAAAATTTGCATAATTCAATAAAAAAATGTTTTATTTGTACAAGCCCATTAATTGATTGATTAGCAACCAAGTGACCTAACAGCCAATTATGTGTCTTAAAAATGTAAGTATAAAACAAACAAAATCCCTCATCCCATGAAAAAAGTATTATACACTTTATTTATAGCTTTTGCTATAAGTAGTTATGCACAAAAAGATACTTGTGAATCTGATCAAAACACTATTGAAAGTTTAAATAGCATTACTAAATGTACTGTTCAAGAAACTGAAAAGAAAGACAAGAAAAAATCTAGACAATTAACGGTAAGAGTATCTGCATCTAAAAAGCGTTTCTTAAAAAAGAGAAAAAGAAATCTTGCTGCTACAAGTAATGATTTAAGCGGAGCTGGTATCTCTGACATCCAACAAGGTTCAAATATCTCTAAATCTTTAAAAATTAAAACGAATCTTGATGCTTTAACTAATAGATTAACTAGAGAAGAAGTTAGAAGTGCTCAAAAATTTAACGAAGTTGATAATTTAGCTGCTTTCCCAGATTGTAAAGGTACTGGAGATCAATTAAGTTGTTTTAATGACGAAATGATCAAGCACATTCAAGAATACTTCGTATATCCTGATGAAGCTATTGTAAATAAATTAGAAGGTGAAGTTTGGGTTCGTTTTATCATAGATAAAGAAGGTAATGTTACTAACATTAAAGCTTTAGGACCTAAAGGTGGTAAAATATTAAAAGAAGAAGCTATTAGAGTAGTTTCTCATTTACCTAAATTTGAACCAGCAACAGTTAATGGTGAGCCAGTATCAATAAAATATGGTTTCCCTATTAATTTCTCTTTAGAAGATTTATAGAATTGAAAATATTTAATACGTTAAGCATTTGACATAAAAAAATCCATCAATTAATTTGATGGATTTTTTATTTTGAGTATTCAAATTACTCTTCTAAAGTATCTTATTCGATGTATCCTTTTTCTCTCATCCAATCATCATTGAACATTTTACCAACGTAACGACTTCCGTGATCATGGAAAAGTACCACAACGACATCATCTTTTGTAAAATGCTCTTTTAATTGTAAAACTCCTTTCATAGCTGCTCCTGCTGAGTTTCCTAAAAACATTCCCTCTTCCTTTGCTAACAATTGAGTATAAACAGCTGCATCTTTATCAGTTACTTTTGTAAATCCATCAATAATATCAAAGTTTACATTTTTAGGTAAAATATCTTCTCCAATACCTTCGGTAACATATGGGTAAATTTCATTCTCATCAAAAATACCTGTTTCGTGATATTTTTTAAATACAGAACCGTACGTATCAATTCCCCATACCTTAACATCAGGATTTTGCTCTTTTAAATATTTTCCAACACCAGAAATAGTACCTCCTGTACCAACACCTACTATAAAGTGAGTTATCTTTCCTTCAGTTTGTTTCCATATTTCTGGACCAGTGCTTTCATAGTGTGCTATTGCATTACTAGGATTATCATACTGATTTACATACCATGCATTTTCAGTTTCTTCTGCCATTCTTTTAGAAACAGAATAATAACTTCTTGGATCATCTGGCTCAACATTCGTAGGACAAACTACTACCTCTGCTCCTACCGCTCTAAGAATATCTATTTTCTCTTTACTTTGTTTATCTGCCATTACAAAAATACACTTGTAACCTTTTACAATTGCTGCTAAAGCTAAGCCCATTCCTGTATTTCCTGAAGTTCCTTCTATAATAGTACCACCTGGTTTCAGTCTTCCATCTACTTCAGCATCTTCAATCATCTTCAATGCCATACGATCTTTAACAGAATTTCCAGGATTAAAAGTTTCATATTTAGCTAAAACCAAGCAAGGTAATTCATTTGCCAACGCATTTATTTTAACTAAAGGCGTATTCCCTATGGTTTCAAGTATGTTTTTTGCGTACTTCATTTTCTAATTTTTGATATGCAAATATAGTTGGGTTAAAATAAATTTAATGTAAAATTGCAATAAAAAAATCCCAAAAAAATTGGGATTCTTTAATTTTAACTTAAGTTAATCATTAAAAACATATTCTATAAATTAACTTAGTGTGAAATATTTTAATCTTGATTTTAAACAATCAGCATAAAAAACACTGAATTTCAAACCATTAATTAAACCAAACGATAAACGATTTTACTTTTGCTAAATCTGGTATTTGTTCTATACTTACTTTTTGCATGCTAAAATCAGCCAAACCTAATTGCTCTTTATCAATAGAAATAGTAGCATTTAAATCGTCTATAAAAATAGTAGCAGATTTAAAAGATGTTTCTATTTTACTAATTGCATTGTTTGCATTAATTTCTCTGAAAGAAGATTTAATATTCAATCCACTTTCTGTAGCGTAACGTTCGTCAAAAATTTCAATACTTTTTATAGTAGAGGTAGAATCTAATTCTTGTTTAGGTACAATCGTTAATAAATGCTTCCCTCCTTTTTCATAAATCTGATATTCATCCTCATCTTGAAAAGAATAATTTCCTTTAGCTCCTTCACTTAAAATTTTAACAATAGAATCTTTTGCAAAAATTTTATCTAATTGTTCAATAGTAGTTTCTGTTGTTAACTCCCCTACTTTACCTTTAGATATTGTGTATTTATCCTTTCCACATTGAACAAAAAGAATTGAAATTGATACAATTAAAATAGTGTTAAATAGTTTTCTCATATGATGCTTGATTTCTAAATATAACGATTCGTTTTACCTTTTAGTTTATAATACTTTCTTTAAAATACCAAATACTGCTCTTATAAAAGTAGCACTTGTTAATACTTTTACTACTGGATTTTGTCTACTACTTCTGCTAGAACTTGATGTTCTTCTCTTTCTTATTTTCTCCTCTTCTTTTCGTTCATCTTCTGCAGATTTTTCTTCGTTTATTTTCTTGATTTTTTCTCCTAATAATTCATATGCACTTTCTCTATCAACAGTATCATTATACTTTTTGACCAACTTAGAAGCGTTTAAAACATCTTGAATTTCTCTTTCTGAAAGAATATCCATTCTACTCATAGGCGCTCTTAACATTGTTCTAGCTAACGGAGTTGGAATTCCTTTTTCATTTAATGCAGTTACAAAAGCTTCTCCTATTCCTAATTGAGTTAAAACTTCACTAGTGTTGTAAAAATCAGAATCAGGATAGTTTTCAGCAGCCAACTTCAATGCTTTTCTATCTTTGGCTGTAAAAGCACGTAATGCATGTTGTACTTTCATTCCCAACTGTGCCAATACATCTTCTGGTACATCTTTCGGGTTCTGAGTTACAAAGTATAAACCAATTCCTTTAGATCTAATTAACTTTACAATACTTTCTATTTGACTCAACAAAGCTTTTGAAGCTTCATCAAATACCAAATGTGCTTCATCTATAAATATAATTAATTCAGGGCGCCCACTATCTCCTTGTTCAGGAAAAGTTTCATATACTTCCGCCAATAATTGTAACATAAAGGTTGAAAACAACTTAGGCTTATCTTGTATATCAGTTAATCTTAATACAGATATTACACCTTTACCATCTTCATTTATTCTGGTTAAATCATCAACTTCAAAAGACTTTTCACCAAAAAATAATTCTCCTCCTTGCTGTTCTAACTCAACAATTTTACGTAAAATAGCTCCAGTACTTGAAGAAGAAATACGTCCATATTCAGCAGAAATCTCTTCTTTCCCTTCTGCTGTTATAAACTGTAACATTTTCTTAAAATCCTTTAAATCTAATAAAGGTAATTGATTATCATCACAGTATTTAAAAATAATTGCTACTATACCCGATTGAGTCTCGGTTAAATCTAATATTCTAGATAATAAAACTGGGCCAAATTCAGAAACTGTTGCTCTTAATCGTACTCCATCTTGTTCAGAAATTGATAGTATTTCAACAGGAAATTTTTGAGCATTAAATGGAATTCCAATTTTCTGATGCCTTTCATCTATCTTCGGATGCCCATCACTCGCCTGCGCCAAACCACTTAAATCTCCTTTAACATCCATTAAAAGTACTGGTATTCCTTTATCAGACATATTTTCTGCCAACACTTGTAGTGTTTTCGTTTTTCCAGTACCTGTAGCACCAGCTATTAGTCCATGTCTATTTAAAGTTTTTAAAGGAATATTTACCAATGCATTTGTAACGGTTTCCTCTTCTAACATTCCTGCTCCAAGGGTAATAAAATCACCTTCACAAGCATATCCATCATTAATGTAATTAAAGAAAGCTTCTTTTTGACTCATGGTAGTTTATTTTCGATAAAAATACTATTAATATTAGCATTTTAAAAAAAATGCGTACCTATTTATTGTATCTAACTTTACATCCTTTTAATTACTTTTGTTAATCAACCAAAAAACATACTGATTATGAGACTTATTAAAATTTTAAGCATTGGTTCACTTATTATGATGGGGGCTTGCAAAGAAACCATTCAAAAAGAAATAATTGTTGAAAAAGCAACAAAGAAGGATCTCATATATCATTCATCTAAATTAGAACGCAAAAAAGATGCTCCTTTTTCTGATGCTGTTGAAGTGGGTAATACTTTATATTTAGCAGGACAAGTTGGTATTAATCCTACAACAGGTAAATTACCGGAAGGCGGTATTGAAGCTGAAACAAGGCAAACCTTAGAAAACATAAAAGAAGTATTAAAACATCATGGTTCTAATCTTGAACATGTAGTAAAATGTACTGTTATTTTATCTACTACAGATGATTTTAGTAATTTTAATAAAATTTTTCGTGAATATTTTCCTAAAAATAAACCTGCAAGAACTACATTTGCAGGCGATTTACTCGTAGGAGCAAAAATTGAAATAGACGTAATAGCTGTAAAGGTAGATGGATTTAAAGACGCAAGAGTTAATTAAAGAAGGAAAAATGCTTCCGTTAATGGAAGAGTTTTACACCATACAAGGTGAAGGTGCTTACACTGGTACTGCTGCTTATTTTATAAGAATTGGTGGTTGTGATGTAGGTTGCCATTGGTGCGATGTTAAAGAAAGTTGGAATGCAAAACTGCATCCTCCAACACATGCTGATATTATTGTTGAAAATGCAAAAAAATATGCTGAAACAGTTGTTATAACTGGTGGTGAACCTTTAATGTGGAGTTTAGACTATATTACTGAACAATTAAAAAATCAGGATATCAAAACACATATTGAAACTTCTGGAGCATATGCTTTTTCTGGAACTTGGGATTGGTTTTGCTTATCTCCTAAAAAAACAAAATTACCTTTAGATAGAGCTTATGAAGAAGCTGATGAATTAAAAATAATTATTCATAATAAGAGTGATTTTAAATTTGCTGAAGAACAAGCGGCAAAGGTTAACAGTAAGAGTTTACTTTTTTTACAACCTGAATGGAGTAAACGAGAAAAAATGATTCCTTTAATTATTGATTATGTAATGAACAATCCTAAATGGAAAGTTTCATTACAAACACATAAATACTTAAACATACCTTAATAATACTATCTATTGTAAGCTCTAAAGACTAATTAATAGAGTTTTTAATAAAACCATATCATATAAAAACAAAAAAAAACACCTTACTTAAGGCGTTTTTTTTGTTTTGGTATCTTTTAAAATTTTCCTTTTGTGAGCTAAAGATACTTTTCTTTCCTTTTTTTTCATAGAATTCCCCCCTCGAACGACTATGATATAAAGTCTTTTATACCCGACCTAAAAATGTAATAGGCTTTTTAACTGATACAAAGATATTTGATATGTTTTACAAACCTGTGCGGTTTTACCGCACTTTTTGTGCGGTAAAACCGCAAATCTGCTTTTTTTCTATTTTTTTAACGTTTTTTAACATTTCAATTAAATTTTGTATATTTGTCTCGGAATGGTACAATTAAATATACATACAACATCAAGTAACGTAATAGTTATTGACAGTTTTAGAGGAGCAAAACCTATGTTTTTGCACCTTCGAATGTTATTTTATGATATATAATGATTATTAAAAAATAAAAATTACCATATAAAAAAGGCGTTCGAAATTATTCGGACGCCTTTTTTAATTTATAGTTATTAATGAAGATAGAACAATATACATAATCTGTGAAAGATTTATTTAACAGAAAACAGCTAAATAAAGGCTGAAAAAAGTTTAAATATTTATCATCTAGACCTAAAAATCTGGACAGGATTCCTATTGCAAAAACCCGACTTAAAACACTGTAAATCAAATAAATAAATTCAAAATAAAGTTGCAAACATTGAAAAAAAGTCGTATATTTGTATTGTAATCAAATAAAACTATTATTATAAATACACAATTTAAAAACACACAGAATTATGAAACTAATTTATTTACGTACAAACATAGAGGGGTCGCCGATTAGAGCTGTTCATTCAAGCGTATCGATGAGTAAAGATGTTTTTTGTAATTTTCAATATTTAAGAAAATAACTAACAATTTAAATTCTAAAATATATACAAAACACAAAGACATCTTGTAATAAGATGTCTTTTTTGCTTTATTACAAAGCGCATCAAAAATATTGTTTACTTTTGCTAAGTAATGAAAAAAGATAAAAAAGTTATGAATCCATCGATATTGCTAATCCTAAATGAAAAAGGACGTTTACTCATTAAAACGTAGCAGTCACTAAAATTATATTTGGTATTAATACTATCTAATGTAATTTAATTTTAAAATTGACTAGCGTTCACGTAAAAATTGCAAAACGCTTCCTTAAAAATAACGATAATGTAGAATTCCTGAAGCCTGTGCTCAATAGGCCTTGGTAGTTCAAGTCTTCACGAATTGATATTCTTTCAATTCAATTCTACAAAACCACCTGATTTACTCGGGCTGGATGCTTATTGCCTCAGTTTTTCTGATGCCTTAAGAATAGAAATTAAATATAAAAACTAAAAACAGCTGCATAATGCGGCAAGGAAAACTATTGTCTAATAAATAAGAAAGTTAAGTTATGAGAAATTTAAAATTATTGCTAATGATCATCGTCCTATTCGTTATCACTACAAGTTGTACAGATAACACAGACGAACTAATTACAACTACTCAAAACACAGATATTCCTCTTGATCAACTAAATGAAGCTTCTACCTTGTATATTCCTACTGGTGGTAGTGACAAAGGAGGAACTGGTAAAGAATAATTATTTATACAAACCTCTAATATCTATTAGAGGTTTTTTTTTAGATTTGTTTTTGACAAAAATTTTCAGTTATCAAAATCAAATACTTAATATACTTTTTTTTTATTTTAAAGATTTCTAATTCATCTACAAAAAAGACTCATTTTTTTATTGAAAATGATAGTTTAAAAAAATGGATTAAAAACGCAAAGAATAAAAAATTAGATTTTAATTTCAGAAAGAAAAATCTAAATAAAGCTTACCTATATATTAAAAACAGAAAAGAAAGTTATTTAAAAGAGTATAGCTCTATCACTTTTAGATATTACAAACTTAAAGATACGCTTCGTTTCCTTGAACTTAATAAAGAGCTATTGAACTTAGCTAAAAAAAATAATAATCTATTTGTTATTGGAGACGCACATTGGAATTATGCATCTTATTATATAAATCTCGAAATGCATGAAAAAGCATTTCTGCATTTCAATGAGGGATTTAAAGCTTTTAATAAAGGTAATTATAAATATGAGTCTGCTAAGATGTTATATGGAATGGCTGACATTAAGGGAATATATAGGGATTACATCAGTAGTGAGATATTAACTATTAAATCTATAGAGATATTCAAAAACCTTGATAAATATTATGACTTATATGTTTTGTATAATTATCTAGCAATCATACAAGAACAAATTAAAGAATTCGACAAAGCCTTAAAATATTACAACAAAGCCTTGTCTTACTATAAAAAAGTAGATAACAACAATAAAAGATATTTAAGTATCTACAATAATATTGGTAATATTTACTTCAAGAAAAAAGATTATAAAAAAGCTATTGAATTTTACAATAAAGAATTTGAAAAAAACATAAGTGAAGAGCAATACGCTAGAACAACTGATAACCTAGCTTATTGTAAATTGAAAATGAACGATACCACTGGAGTTAAAACACTTTTTTTCAAAGCATTGGATATTAGAGAACGTATAAATAATAAAACTGATATAACTTTTAATAAAATTCATATCTCTGATTATTATTTATATAAAAAAGATACTATCAATGCTTTAAGATATTCTAATGAAGCACATAAACTAGCAAAAGAATTAAAAAGCGGAGAAGATTACTTAACAACTTTACAACAGCTTTCTAAATTAGATACTAAAAACTCAAAAAAATACTTAGACCGTTACATTGAGTTTAATGACAGTTTGATAATGGTAGAACGTAGAACCCAAAATAAGTTCACACGTATAGAATTTGAAACTGATGAAATAAAAGAAGAAAGTGAACGCTTAGCTTTAAAAGCCGAAATATTAAGTCAACAACGTATTTGGATTGTAGGTGGTAGTATTTCTTTATTACTTATTTTAAGCTTATTATATTTTTTAAGGGTACAGAAAGTACAAAATGAAAAACTACGTTTAGAAAGTGAGCAACAAAAAGCAAACGAAGAGGTATACGTTTTAACTTTACAACAACAAGCCAAATTAGAAGAAGAGCGCGTAAAAGAACGTAATCGTATTTCAGCAGAACTTCATGATGGTATTTTAGGAAAACTATTTGGCACACGTGTAAACCTAGGTTTTCTGGGTATGCAAATGACTACAGATACTCAAGAAAGCCACCAAAAGTTTTTAGATGATCTTCAAGACATAGAAAAAGAGATTAGAGAAGTTTCTCATAAATTAAGTGATAATTTTGATGATTCTAACATAAATTTTGTAACAATTATACAACAGCTACTAGAAGAAAAAGGCGTGATAGGAAGTTTTCAGACTCATTTCTCATCTGACAAAAACATTGCTTGGACCAAAATAAATGAGATTACAAAAGCTAATGTATACAGAATCATACAAGAAGCATTACAAAATATAATTAAGCATGCAAATGCCAAAAATGTGCATTTAATTTTTTATCTTGACAATGAAAGTTTGGCTATAAAAATTAAAGATGATGGTGTTGGTTTTGACACCAAAAAAGGCAAAAAAGGAATAGGAATTAAAAATATAAACACAAGAGTTAAAAAACTGGATGGTACCTTATTATTTGATTCAAAATTAAATGAAGGTACTGAATTAAAAATTATAATACCTTATACCCTCATATAATGCAATTAAAAAAGTATAATGCTTTATTAATAGACGATCATCCCCTTATTGCTGAAGCTTACAAAAGTGCTTTTAAGTTTATTCAAAGTCAAGATGAAAATATAGCATTTTCTATACAAACTGCTGTAGATTGTGATAGTGCTTGTGAAATTTTAAAGGAATTTGCTGCTGGTGAAACTCCATTACATATAGTTTTTTTAGATATGAGATTACCACCTTCAAAAGACGGAACTATTCTTTCTGGTGAAGATTTAGGTATTCAAATAAACAAAATGCTTCCAGAAACAAGCATCATTGTTTCAACAACTTTTAATGATAATTATAGAGTGCATAGTATTCTAAAAAACATCAATCCTGATGGTTTTTTAGTAAAAAATGACCTTACTCCTAACGAACTTGTTTTAGCTATTAAAAACGTATTAAGTAATACCCCATATTACAGTAAAACTGTAATGAAATTAGTTAGAAATGAAGTTTCAAGTGATTACTTACTTGATGACGCTGATCGTAAAATTATTTACGAACTTTCTATCGGTACGAAGACTAAAGATTTACCTAATATTATCAATCTTTCTTTACGCAGTATAGAAAAGCGAAAACAACAAATTAAACATATTTTTGAGATAGAGGATGCTGATGACCGTGAGTTAATTTTAACAGCTCGAGAAAAAGGCTTCATTTAAACTCAATTCAACACACTTAAAAACAATATTTTACCTTTAATTAATTTTTTCTTAAAATCGTTAATTAACATTATTTTACTTTTTTCAATTAGCTAAGAATAATTATTGATGATTACTTTCGAGTTTCAATAATCATTATAAATTATTTTTATGAAAAAAACATTATTAGCCGCTGTACTATTATTTACAGCAATTGCAAATGCTCAAGAAAAAAGCGAAAAATTAGTTATTAAAAAAGGAACTTGGAATATCGCAGGAAATTTATCATTAGGTTTTTCAAATAACTAAAGGCAAAATTATAGTCAATACCCTTACAGCACGTTTAATGAATCTAAAAATTTTGCATACAATATACTACCCAGTACCAGTTATTTTATAAGTGATAATCTTTCTGTAGGATTAGGAGTCGGTTTTGGACACGCTTTTTCTGAATTGAGTGCACCCAACGATACTAGAACTAGCAATTCTTACTCTATAGCTCCGTTTGTAAAAAAATACTTTGCTATTGGTAAAAAAGTAAGTTTATCACTAAAAGGAGAAGCTAGTTACGCACGCATTAATACTCGAAATAATGATTTTGATACTGTTAATGACATTTATACTAACTCATACTTTATAGGAATTAAACCAGGTATTACATTTTTCGTTTCTAAAAACCTTGCTTTAGAAACAACTTTTGGTTCACTAGGATATCGAAATTCTGAAAATACATATGCTGGTCCAAGTACAGGTGTTTTTACTCGTCATAATGAAAGTTTCTCTTTTAATTTACAATCGTCTGATTTATTTTTTGGATTATCATACTACGAAGTCATCTTGACTTTTCAATTTTATGAAATTTCTTTAATCCGATTACAATAAATGCTAGGAAATTAAAGCCTTTCCAACTAGTAATTGTGGTGTCAAATCTATTCAATAAAGAACGAA
>NZ_SJXJ01000118.1 GCF_004337695.1 Tenacibaculum sp. M341 | reverse complement strand
CTTAGCTTTCTCTACCAACTCTAACCTATCTAAAGTAGCTTTTGTAGTAAACAAACCATAATTTATAAATACACTCTTCTTTTCTACTTTATCAATAGTACCAACAGAGTTTCCGTCGATCAAACGAACTCTATCTCCTACTTTAAAAACATAACTAGCTCTTTCTTCTGCTATTTTCTTAGCTTCTACCTTTTTTTCTTGTCTAACTTTAACTACTTTTTTAAGTACTTCTTGCTCTACTTTTTTAATAGCTTCTTTTTGTTCATCAGCTATTTTTTTGTCTTTGGCTTTTTCTGTTTTTGTTTTCT
>NZ_SJXJ01000117.1 GCF_004337695.1 Tenacibaculum sp. M341 | reverse complement strand
ATAAGATTAAATAAAAAATAATAATGATAATAATAATTAATAAATCTATAATATATAAAATAATAATTATATATATTAATATATATATTATAATTATATGAAAAAAAAGATAGATAGATTATAATTCAATATAGTTATATTATATTATTCATTTATTTATATTAATTTAATAAGTATATTATTTTCATTATTAATTAATTTATATTTTATAATATTTTTTTTTATTATTATTATTTAATTTTTATAAATTAGAGATATATTATTTTTAAGAATATTATTAAAGTATTATTATTATTAATAATTTTATT
>NZ_SJXJ01000116.1 GCF_004337695.1 Tenacibaculum sp. M341 | reverse complement strand
TTAAATACAGATAATAATTATTTTATTATTAATTTTATTAATAAAAATATACATTTTAGAATTATTTATATTTTTTTTATAAAAGTATATATATATATTATAAAGATAATATAAATTATTATTTATTTATTAATTAATTAATTATAATTATAATTATAATTATTATTATTATTTATTTATTTATATATATATATAAATATATTTAAAATTAAGATATAATTATTATATAATTTTTTTTTAATAAAGTATATATATATATAATTTCATATATTAAATTATGTATTAAATTAATTATTCATTGGATTATATT
>NZ_SJXJ01000115.1 GCF_004337695.1 Tenacibaculum sp. M341 | reverse complement strand
TTGGCAATGATGCCCTTGGCCTCACATTTATCTCTGAGCTTTTGAGAATCAAAACCAGCATCAGCATAAACAAAAAGCCCATCAACACTGATCTCTGCTTCTTCCACTGTACCAACAATTTCTTGAAATTGCGCTTCTATATCAAACAAATCGTTGTGGTTTCCTGAAACAGGCTCTGACATAGCTATTGGTAATCCTTGCCTATCCGTAAGGTAAATAGCATTGGTGGTTGTACGTTTTTTCCTTCCTTGATAACCCACCTCTTGTCCGCCTCGTAATGCTGTTGTGTGACTTCCATCTAAATCGCCACT
>NZ_SJXJ01000114.1 GCF_004337695.1 Tenacibaculum sp. M341 | reverse complement strand
ATTAATAAATTATTATATAAAATAATAACTTTAAAATTAAATAATATAAATATTAATAAAATTATTATAAGTAAACTTATTAATCAACATAGTTTAAATGAATTAAATATTAAATTTTATTATTATAATAATGATATTAATAATAATAATAATAATAATAATAATAATTATTATATAAATATAATAAATAAATTAATAAATATTATAAATAATAATATAAATAATAATTTATGTAATATTTTAAGTTATTATTATAATAAAAAAGTAACTATTGAACCTATTAAATTATCATATATTTATTTAAATAGTGAT
>NZ_SJXJ01000016.1 GCF_004337695.1 Tenacibaculum sp. M341 | reverse complement strand
TAATTAGTAAGCGATGCCACTCACCAACATTATGGAGTATTAATCTTCATTTCTAAAGGCTATCCTCCTGTACAAGGCAGATTCTATACGCGTTACGCACCCGTTCGCCGGTCGTCATCTGCAGCAAGCTACAATGTTACCCCTCGACTTGCATGTGTTAAGCCTGCCGCTAGCGTTCATCCTGAGCCAGGATCAAACTCTTCATTGTATATTTTAAATATTATAATGAATAGTTTCAAAAGAATTTAACTTCGTCTGAAGTTATGGTTATTTCTTACTCTCTAATTACGCTGTCAATTTCAATAATATCAATGAACTTCGTCAATCTTAATATTTAGTCTATCTCAACCAAAATCGCAATCAACTTACTCTTGTAGAAACACTAGAATCGAACTAGTTAACATCTTATCTGTTATTCCAAAATCTCTGTGATCGTGTGCTTTCGTTTCTGAAAGCGGATGCAAAACTATAACCTTTTTTTATTCTGACAAAACTTTTTTTGAAGTTTTTTTTAAAGTTATTTTCTCACAATAAATCAATGAACTCCCGCCAAAAACGGACTGCAAATATACAAGCTTTATTTTTAAACCCGCAAGTAAAATTTTAATTATTTTTTAACTTAAATTTCACTCTTTACTTACACTCTGTTAATGAACTTATGCAAATTCTAAAACTGTGTTTTGTTATTTGCGGGTGCAAAACTACACACTCTTTACAAACCTACCAAACTTTCTTAAGCCTTTTTTTGAATTATTTTATAATCAACAGACTTTCAAACATATAAAAAAGGAGCATTTTTAATCTAATAGAGCAACTTAAAGACTTATTTAACAAATACTGTAATTATAGCTTTGATTTTTTGTTTACTTTTATTCTCAAAATAAACATAAACTATGAAAAAAGTATTTCTGTGTATAGCAATTGCCTCTACTCTATTCCTTTTATTTAAAACTCAAAAAGGGAAAATAGTATCGAATCAATTGAAAGGAATTGTACAAAACACAGTTTCGAACTCTAACAATTACATTAATAAAGAAGGGAATTCTATAAAAACAAGAGTTCTTATTCCTGAGGGATACACAAGAACTACATATAAAAAAGACTCTTTTGAAGAGTATCTTCGCAATTATTCTTTAAAAGCTTATGGTAGTCCTATTATTAATTATGATGGTTCGGAGTATTTTGCTCAACATTGGCATGATGCTATTTTAGAAATACCTGTTCCTAAAAATGGTTTGCAACAATGTGCTGATGCTTTGATGAGAATTAGATCTGAGTATTTATGGGATCATAATCGAAAAAATGAGATTGGTTTTAAGTTTACATCTGGTCATTATTGTTCTTGGAAAGAATATTCTAAAGGTTATAGACCTAAAGTTAATGGTAATAAAGTTAGCTTTCATAAGACGGCAACTGCTGATAATTCTAAAAAGAATTTCTACAAATATTTAAACCTTATATATATGTATGCTGGAACTTTGTCATTACATACAGAATTACCTAAAGTTCCTCTATCAAAAATAAAGATTGGTGATATGCTAGTTAAACCAGGAACCCCTGGACATATAGAAATTATTATTGATGAAGTTATAAATGATAAAGGAGAGAAACTATTCTTATTAGCACAGGGGAATACTCCTGCTCAAAATGTGTGTCTACTTAAGAATTTTGAAGAACCTGACATCTCTCCTTGGTATACTTTTAATGAAAACACCCCTGTTTATACTCCGAGTTATCATTTTGACAAACCTATTTTTGTGAGATTTAAGTAATATTATAAATTAGGAAAAACACTACTTACTCCTATTAAGATATATTTTCCAACTATTAATTCTTATTATTAAGTGTAAATACGTTTATAAAGTTGCGTTAGGGATTGAAGCGTTTGTTGGAGCTCTTTTTAATTTTAATCAATAAAATTTAAAAAGCGACTGCGTAAAGCCCGACCTCCAGGGAACGTACATAAAAAGTTGTCAGTTATCAGTGAACAATTATCAAACTCAATGTTTGGTATGAGAGTTAATCTCGAACTAACTCCGTCAATTTTTCTTCTTGATCTATTTGCCAAACATTGAAAACACCATCTCCGTCAAAATCTGTCACAGCCACAGCTTTTACTTTAAATGAATTATTAGTTGCTTCAATAATTTCATAACTATAGTTGGCATTACCATTCTCTTGAACTGTTTTTGGTGGAATAAAATCGATCGCATTAAAATCGTTAGAATACTTAGAATGCATAAAAAAATGATTTCTCTGCATTCTAAAAGCATGTTTTAATTGTGTTTTAGCTTCAAGACTTCTTGCATTTGCAATTAGAGGCATTATGTTAGGTAATGCTATTAGTATAAGAATACCTATAATTACCAACACTACCAACAACTCTTGTAGGTTAAATGCTGCTACTCTTTTAGTTACTATTTTTCCTTTAAAATTCATAGTTTATGTTTAGAAATGTCAAAAGTATAAATATTTATACTATTTTTGCCGATATTTTTTATACAATTTATAAGTATATATGAGAAAATTGCTGTTTTTATTAGGTCTTAGTGCCTTGGTTTCTTGTGGCACACTTCCACAAAAGTATGATTACTACGTACCTGTTTCGTACGTGGAATTAGGTTTTGTTGGTAAAAAACAAAAATCTGTTCATCAGACTGAATTTAAAGCTTTTGGAATTCCAAAGTATGAAAACAAAGTTCGGTTAAAAGTTATTCAAAAAGATTTTTCTAAGTCTTATTTTAAAAAGTATACAAAGGCCGCAAAACTTAGTCGTGTTACTACTAATGTAGTTTACAATGATAGTATTGCACCTAAACCGACTTTTTTAAATATTGATATTGAAGATAGGGTTTCTGTTGTTAGTAACATTAATGCACAAAAACCTGTTTTTAATTATTTAAAGAGAAGTCCACAAGCTACTATTGTATCTGGATTACAAATTGTACCTAGTAATTCTTTTATGAAATCATATAAGAATGCTGATGCTGTTTACTTAGAAACCGATCATCATGATAAACAATGGTTTCTTTTTTATAAGAAAGGAAAATTAATAGAGAAAATAGATTTAAATAATTCTACCATTTTTGGTTATAAGCTATCTTCTTTTTGTTGGGAAGCCACTGAAAGGAGAAAAATTAAAATCGCTACTATTGTGGATGAAGGTAGTGTTTGTACGAAAATGACGAAGAGAAATCCTGAAAAACTTGAACAAGAACTTACTAAAAGTAGTTTTGATTTTTAAACTTTAAACCCTATGAAAAAGTTATTATTTTCATCATTAGTATTATCAATTTTCATGGCTTGTGAAGCTATCTTTATTGAAGATATTTCTAATGAAGAAGTTACGATTATAGCTCCTACAGATGGTAGTGTGTTAGATAAAGGTACTATTAATTTTAATTGGAATTCATTAGAAAATGTAGATAAATATCGTTTACAAATTGCCAAACCTAGTTTTACATCTGCTACTCAGGTGGTACTAGATAGTTTGGTTACTTCCACTACTTTTGGTAGTGATTTAGCTTCTGGTGAATATCAATGGCGTATTAGTGGTGTAAATGCTGAATTTGAAACCAATTATACTACTGCTAGTTTTATTGTTAAAGCTGAAGATATATCTGCTGGTATTGTTACTATTACAGCTCCTGTAGAAAATAGTGAAGTTGGTGTGGGAACTGTTGAATTTACATGGAATGAATTGAATGATGCAGATGAATATCAACTGCAAATAGCAACTCCTGATTTTGATTCTGCTACCAGTTTTGTAGTAGATACTCGTGTAGAAACCGCTTTCTTTAACACTAGTTTAGCTGAAGGCACTTACCAATGGAGAATTAAAGCGCTTAATTCTGGTTTTGAAACAAGATATACTACTACTAATTTTACGGTTAAACCTGTAGATATTTCTGGAGAAACAGTTTCTTTAACTACTCCTGCTAACGAAAGTGAAATTGATGCTGGTACTATTGCTTTTTCTTGGGAAGCTTTGGATAATACAGATGAATACCAAATTCAAATAGCAACTCCTAATTTTGCTACTGCTACTAGTTTTGTTGTTGATGAAACTGTTGACACTGCTACTTTTAATAGAGATTTGCCTGTTGGAGAATATGAATGGAGAGTTAAAGCAATAAATGCAAACTCAGAAACTAGCTACACTACTTTAAGTTTTACAGTTAAATAAAAACAAATGCTTAAGAAATATATTATAATATCTTTTTTATGGTTTTCATGTGCTGTTGTTTTTGCACAAGAAATTAATGATAAAGAAACTCAACGAATAGAAAAATTAAAATCGGAATTAGATGCATTGTCTAATAAAGTTGGTGGCCTTACTGAAACTGTTGATTTTAATGTTAGTGATACAGAACTTTCAACGTTTGTAAGAGCAGTTGGAAAATCAAAAAAAGTAAATATTAGTGTTACTAATGATATACAATCAACAACTTTAACTCATAATTTTTCGAATGCAAAAGTAAAAGACATTATACTATACTTATGTAAAGAACATAAATTTACGTTTGACATTACTGGTAATATTATTGCTTTAAAAAAGTATTCTCCAATTACAATACCTAAAAAACCAACACCTAGATCAATTTATGTTGATTACGATAATTTAAATGATTTGTTTTCTGTTGATTTAAAAGGTGATAGTTTGGCTGTTGCTTTTAAGAAAATTACTGATGTTACCAGTAAAAACTTAGTTTTTGCTCCTGGTTTAGAAAAAAAACAAATCTCTGGATATATTAAGAACAAGCCTTTTAAAAGTGCTATGGATAAATTAGCTTTTTCTAATAATTTATTAGTTACGGAAACTAAAGATGGTTATTTTTTATTTGAAAGTGATACTCCTGAATACAATCAAGCTAGTACCTCTACAAACAATAGAGGAAATAGAAACGGAAGAAACACAGGAGGAGTTACTAGACCTAGGAGATATCAGAGTTCTAACTTCTTTTTTAAAGTAATTGATAGTACTAAACAAATTGTTGAAGTTGACTTTGAAAATACTCCAATTTCTTCTATTATTAAAGATATAGGAAACCAACTAAATGTAAATATGTTTACCAATGCTCCTTTAAAAGATATTGGTAAGGCTTCTGTAAAAGCTAAACGTATTGCTTATGAAGATTTATTGGCTAGAATTTTAGAGGATTCTGATTTTACTTTTAAAAAGAGAAATAACATTTACTACTTTGGTAAAAATGATCAAGCATCTTTACGTAGTTCGGTAGTGATTCCTTTAATGCACCGCTCTATTGAAGTTATGAATCAACCTTTAAGTTCTGGTGGAGGAAGAAGTAGTTTTTCTTCTGGAGGTATTGGTGGTGGATTTAATTCTGGTTTTAATAATGGTGGAATTAATGGGAATAATGGTAACTTCAATAATAATATTAATAACGGAGGTAGTATCGGTAATAATAGAAATTCTAACTTTAACAACCAGCAACGTATTAACACTAGAAGTAACCAAACTTTTGGAAACTATAGTTCTAAATCTGAAGCTTTAATTAATATTCTTCCATCAGATGTAACTAAAGATTTAGAGATTAAAACAGATATTGAACACAATACTTTTATTGTGAGTGGTGATGCTCAAAAAATTGAAAAATTAAAAGAGTTTATTAATAAAATAGATAAACCTGTACCTGTTGTACTTATTGAAGTTATGATTTTAGAAGTGAATAATTCATCTAGTATTTCTACAGGTATTGATTTAGGTTTGGGTGAAAATCCAGTAAACGATTCTGGTAGTTTATTTCCTTCTGCTAATGTAACTTTGGGTGCATCGTCTATTAATAAAATTATAGGTGGATTTAATGGTTTTGGTTCTTTAAATGTTGGGAAAGTTGTTCCTAATTTCTTTGCTAAAATTCAATTTTTAGAGAGTAATGGAGATGTAAAAGTTCGTTCTACACCTAAATTATCTACCTTAAATGGTCATCAAGCAACTTTATCAAACGGTGAGCGTTCGTATTATAGAATTGAAAGAACAGATGTAATTGGAGCGCAAAATCCGCAAACAATTCAAACTAACAACTATGTGCCTATTGATGCTGATTTAACTATTGGCATTCGTCCTATTGTTTCTGGTGATCAACAAATCACGTTAAATATAAATGTAATGCAGTCTGCTTTTAACGATGGTGACAGAGTAGACCCAAATGCGCCTCCTGGAATGAACATCCGCGAGTTTACTTCTACTATTAGAGTAGGTGACCAAGATGTAGTAGTTTTAGGTGGTTTAGAAGAGAATAGAAAAAATAGTGTGGGTTCTGGTGTGCCTTTACTGGCTAGAATTCCTGTTCTTAAATGGTTTTTTAGTAAACGTACAAGAACTGCTTCTAAGAGTAAATTATCTGTATTAATTAAACCAACAATTATTCGTTAGTGTATCCTCGTAAATTCACATATGGTTCTGTTTTTAGTGCTGTTGAGTATGCTAACTATAATGGAAAAGAAACTTTACAGCTTTTACAGCTAGAGAAAAAGAAAAAAGAATTGGTTGTTAAAAACAATCAGAGCTTTTTGAGCATTGATGAAATAAAAAAAGATGATGTTAAACATTTCTTTTTAGTTATTAATAATTCACAGGTTATTACTAAAAAAGTTGATTTTTTAAATGAAGATCCTCTTATTTTAGTTCAAGAGGCTTTTCCTAATATTGCGCTTCAAGATTTTTATTTTGATACTTATAGTAATGATGAAGATTCTTTTATTGCTATTGCAAGAAAAACTTATATTGATACTTTAATTGATGAATATGAGAAAAAAGGAATTGCTGTAGTTGGAGTTGGCTTAGGCAGTTTGGTTATTAAAAATTTACTCAATTTTATTAAGCCTGATACTTCTATTAATACTTCTAATAGTATTGTTTCTATTGAAGATGCTAAAATTATCGATATCAGAAAAACTAATTTAGATAAAAGTTATTTCTCTATTAACGGTTTAGAAATTTCTAATTTAGATACTTTATCTTTAGGAGGAATTCTATCGTATTATACTGGTTCTTTTTTAGGCTTGGAAGATTTAAATAGTACACTAGCTGGTAATTATGAGAAAAAAAGAGAGTTTACTATTAATTTAACTCTTATTCTTGGCTTTTTACTTTTTAGCTTACTGATTAACTTCTTTGTTTTTAATAATTATTATTCAAAAGTCACAGCTTTAGAGTCTGAATTATCTATTAATGAAGTTTATAAAAATCAATTGATTTCATTACAAGAAGAAGTAAAAACGAAAGAAACTGTTTTAGAAAGTATTCAATCTGTTTCTCAATCGAAGTTAGCTATTTACTTAGATGAAGTTGGTCAATTGGTACCAAATACTATTTCTTTATCTGAAATAAATTATCAACCTATTACTAGTCGTTTTAAAAAAGGTAAACAGATTAAGGTAGATTTAAATAGAATTTTAATTAGAGGTGTTGTGAAAAAAGAATCTGATTTTACTGTTTTTGTTGATTTGTTAGAATCTAAAAACTGGATAGATAATGTGATAATTAACAGTTTTAGTAAAAACAGAAACGCAACCAACTCATTTGAACTTTTAATAGATCAACAGAATGACTAGTAAACAAAAGAACATAGGGTTGATAATTGGTTTTATTGTTTCTTTATTTTTGGTGTATAATTTTGCAATTAAAAACACTTTCAATTATAAGAATCAGTATAAAAAATTATTAAAGGAAAAGGATTTATTAAATAATGCTGAATCTAAAATTAATTTCTTACAGCGTAAGAACAGACATATTGATTCTATTTTAACTTCAAAAAATATTTCAATAGAAAACTCTTTTCAGCAAACCATATTACAAAATATTACAAGGTTTTCTGCTTCTGAAAATATTCAGATTGTAAATTTTAATGCTCCGCATTTATATACAAACAATAATACAATTACGGAAACATTAACTTTTGAAGCTAGGGGTGATTATCATACTCTTTTAAAATTAATTAACTTTATTGAACAAGAGCAGTTAGGTAAATTATTATCTACACACTTTGAAAAGAAAAAGAATTACAGAACTAATAGAAATTATCTTACTGTTATAATATATCTACAAAAAATTAGTAAGAATTAAAATATGGAACTTTCGCTATTTATTTTTATAGTATCATCAATTGCTAGTATACATATTTTGTACATGGCAATGCCTGAAATATTTTTTATCGTTCCTAATTGATTGAAAGCAATTTTCTATAGACTCGTATTCATTCCAGCAATTATATTTAGTATTATTGGAACTGATGAAATACATTCTCAAACTTGGAAAGTTGTTTTTTGTTTGGTTTTTCTTTTTCTCTCCTATAAATTGATTACAACTGTTGAGAGATCTTTTATGATGATGATTTTATTTTTAGCTTTTACAGCTTTTTATATTTTTTATTTCAGAGACGGATTTTAAATCAACCTTATTAAAATAGAAAAACTACTAATCACTATTAGACCAAGTTAAAACACCTTTTAAAATTTCTTCTTCAAAACCTTTAATTAAGTCTTTATTGTTTCTTGTATAAATATCAATTCTAATCCACGCTTCATGTGATTCATTTCTGTATCTATTTTTAAGAAGCTATTTAAATTATTCTTGGACAGTATCTTATTCAGATTTTCTACATCTTCTAAATCTATACCATTCACAGCACCACTTCCTTTATATTTATCTCCTATAAAATAATTTGAAAGTTCTATTTCTGGACTCAAAAATTTGTGTTCTTCTTCTGAAAAATCATTACACAAAGGCAAGTAAATACCTTCTACTTTAGGGTGTAGACATGATGTTCCTCCTATTTGGTTAGAAATCAAAACTCCTGTTGGATATTCGATAATAATTCCTATACCTACACTATCCCACAATTCTATTTTGAGGTTTATATATTTAAAAAAAGAACTCTAATGAGACCTATTTTATATAGCTAATTACTAACGGTAACAATGTTAATATTGTAAAAATACAGTAACCAACAATGGAAATATAGTATTGATAATTCTCTTTCTCTTTTTTTACAATACTCATTACCGTCATACATATTCCAACAACTAATATCACTTTAGATATTATAGAAATCATTGTTAGTTTTTTTAGCAAATCTTCTGGATTGATTAAAACATTAAGCAGTTTTACAGACACATAAAAAGTTAATATTTGCATTATAACTAAATAGATTAAAAATCTAAAAGCCCACTTTTTGTAGTTTGTTTCTTTTTTATTACCAAATTCTTCTTCTAATTCGTTCATTTAATTTGTTTGTGTAATTGATAAAATCCTTTTATTTGGCTGAGATAAATTAGATAATATCAAAAGCCCTCCTACAAATAAAATTGCTCCACCTATAAAAGGAAAACCGGCTCCAACTAAATCAGCTATATTAGAAGAAAACAAAAAAGGTAAGCAAAATATCATTCCAAATATTCCTGATAAAATCGATGTAAAAGCTCCCATTTTTACAATTTTAATTATGTTAATAGTTGAACTTAATTTATTATTTAATCTTGATTCTATTAACTCTTTTTTTAATTCTTTTAAATTTCTATTAGCATACTCTTCAATGGTCCAATTAGAAATTGACTTTGTTTTTCTTCCTTTTTTAAAATCTTTATAAAAAGTCTTCCATAAATCAGGAAGTAAAAATGCTCCGAAAATAAAAATTGTAAAAGAAGGAATAGAGTAATTACCATTTCCAATCATAAAAGCCTGCATTCTAATTTCATCTTCAGGAGTCATTTTGTACTCTAATAGTATATGTTTTAAATCGTGACTTTCAAATTTTGGAACTAAATTTAAGCCATATGCATCTAAACAATTCGCTATTTCTTTTCCTAAAGTGTCTTCTTTACACTTTTTCAAGTCGAAAACAATCTTTTTATAAGGTCTCATATCATGATTTTTCTCTATAAATGACACTGAAAAATCAAACGATTTTTTAATTATTTTTCTAGCTAATTTTTGTGATAAATTCATTTCATTTCTTTTTTTATCCTATAACAGTACTTAATTTAAACATTGGCAAATACATAGCTACTAAGATAGTTGCTACAATGGCACCTAAAACTAAAATCATTAAAGGTTCAACTGTGGCACTTAGCATTTTTGATTTGTGTTCTATTTCTTGTGTATACTGGTAGGTTAACCTATTAAAAATAGTTTCTACCTGATTTGTTTCTTCTGCTACTTTAATTAATGATCCCATTTTAGGATCAAAAATTGATTCACTACTGATACTTTCGTGTAAACTTTTTCCTTGTAAAATTCCCTCCTCCACTCTTTTCAATGCTCTTTGTAAAGGATAAAAGTCTATCATTTTTTCAGTCAACTGAATTCCGTTTAACAAAGGAACTTTAGCACTCACTAATAAAGTTATAGCTTGTGTAAACTGAGCTATCTTTATTTTTCTAACAAAATTTCCTACAAAAGGAATTTTTAAAAGAATACTAGTGTATAATTTCTTGTACCATAATTTATTTTTAAAAACATTTACTGCAATAATAAGAGCAAAAATGAAAAGAAAAACAAATCCGTAATACTTACCAAATGTATTGGATAAGATTATAATTTTTTGAGTAATCCATGGTAACTCTACTTTATTTTGCTTAAAAATATCAGCAAACATAGGTACTACAAATCGCAGCATAAAAATTAATGCTAACATAGCCGTACAAACAACAACTATTGGATAAGAAAAAGCATTAACCACTAATCTTCTTTGCTCATTTTTTCTCTGATAAAAAACACCTAAATCTTCAAAAACTTTATTTAAAGTACCTGTACGCTCCCCTATTTGTACAGAATAATACTCGTACTCTGTAAAATGTTTCTGCTTTTTTATAGCGTCTGATAAATTTCTTCCACTTATCAACTCTTCTACAATTAATGTAAAAATCTTTTTATCAGCTTCTTTTTTTTGCTCTGCTCCTATTAATTCTAAAGCATCTTTTAACTCTAAACCTGCATTTAAAAGTACACTTAATTCTATGTAAAAAGCTTCCTTCTTTTTATTAGAAAAAGAACTACCGAATATATTAATCTCTTTTTTTAGTAAAGAATCTATATCAAAAGAAGACTCTTTACTACTTTTTTTTGTTTTATTATCTAATTGAAAAGCCATTATTCATTATTGATATAAAAAGAAGCATCTTTATTTTTAAAAACAAACACGTTTGTATTTCCGAAAATTGGAGAAGTTTCAAGCTGAATAGCATCTATAGTTCCTTCTTTTACCTCTACACCATCCAAATACATACGTTTATCATTTATTTTTATTAAAAATGTATCTTGATCTTTTAAAATATAGTCATCGTAAAACTCGTAAATAATTTCACCCTTTGATGTTTTAAACGATAAAACATCTTCTCTATTTAAATATGTTACTTCAAATAAATTAAAATCTCCCCACAATGAGCGTTCTAAAAATTGAAGCTCTTGTTTTACATTTAAGTTTTTACGAATAGATTGCACCTGTTTTTGAACCATAGATAATGATAAAAAAGCAATAGAGATAACAATACTAGAAATTACTAATACCACCAACATTTCACTTAATGTAAAACCTTTTACTTTTTTAAAATTTCTCATACGAAATAATTTTACGGTGTACCTTTTTCTTTGTTTTAAGATGTACAGCTTGTATAATAATAAAGTCAGAATCACTTTCCTTCTCTACTGTTACATTCCAATCTTTCATTTCTTCTTCAAAAGGAATTTTTATCTGCTGGTGCTCTAATAAATAATGAATTTCATTTAATTCATTCTCTATATACTGTGTGTTTTTATTAACTAATGATTCTATTAACGCTCCTAAAACCGTTACTGCAATCCCAAAAACAATCATCATAATTACAGAAGCTGTAAGTACTTCTGTTAAGGAAGATGCTTTTACTTTTTTTTGTAACCAACCTATTGTACCCATTTTGCTACTTTTTGTTGTTGATTTTCAATTAACATACCAGCATATTGATTGGAAAGTTTTTTCCTATTAATTATAGCATTATACAAATGGTTTACATAAGTACTACCAAACTGTTTGGTGATAAATTTATTGGTATACACTGAACCTATAACAGTACCTAATAATTCTAAATTTCGATTACAAAAAACTTCTCCTTTAACTTCTACATCTTTAGAAATTACAACTTGCTGATTAAAATTACTTTTTTTAATATCATCAGCATTAAAAAGTACAACTCCTTTTATTTTAGATTTACTATCTATAAAAAGAGGTGGCTTTTGATTAGTTGCAGATACTTTATTTTCTTTAGAAATAACCACTAATGCTGATGGGTAATTTAACTGACATCCTTTTCCTACTTTTAATTCTTGACTAGCAATTGCTTGAAAAGTACCTTTTGTATTAGCTGCTATTTCAATTACCGGAGCAACTAAAATTACATCCTCTAAAACAGCAGAATTACTTACTTTTATTTTAGTATTTGAACACAAAATTATATTTCCTTTTAAGGTAACATCTCGAACATTCAAAAAAGCATTCGCAATTGTGTACAGTGTTTTTTCTGAAAAAGATTGCTCTTTTTCTAAACCTTCTTCCAACTCAAAATACGAATCTGATGCATTTGTAAAAACAGAAGTACGCATTGTTTTTAAATACGATAGGTTTTTTACTGCTGGTAATGAAGTACTACTTAACTTCTGCCTACCATAAATAAGCAAATTATTGTAGTATGAATTCCCAGAAATATTTCCTGTATTTACTCCTTGCTTTGGTAAAGATGCATTTCCAGTAATTTTAGTGTTTCCTACAACTATTAAAGGCATATTATTCTCTTTCAAATACAGTGCATTTTGTTTAGGATTATGATTTCCAACAATTGCACTTTTCTGAAATATTTCGTTTTTCACTTTTGATGTAATAGTTACCAAATCAAAAACACCCCAATGCTTTTTGTTAAAAGAAGTTTGCTCTTGCTGATTGCTTGAAAGTTGTACTTGACTTTCTCCATAGTCTACCTTGGTATCATGTAAATAATCAAATCCCTCTTGAACATTTCGGACAGCTTCTTTAAAAAAAATATTTTTTATGTTAACCCTTTGTTGAAGATGTATTAATTGAATAAAAGCAAAAACAATCAATGCTATTACCACTGATATTACCAGCACATATTGCAATGCACCTGCTTTAACTTTTTTAAAAATCCACATTATTTTAATTCGAAAGATTTAGTAACACCATTAAAGCGTACTTTAATTTTTTCATCATTCGCCTGAAGCAACTTTATCTTTTTTATAGTTTCTCCTTTTTTAAACAACTCTTGTTTTCCTTGAATTGTTAGTACATATGATTTAGTTCCTCCACCCGTTACAACTCCATTATAAATAATATTAGGAAATGGAATACTTGGATTACTTTTAGGAACTGATTTCTTTTTTACCTTCTTTTTTTCTGTTTTAATCGTTCCTAAAAAAGGATCTCTGTAATCGTCATTAACTGTGTAAGCAATTCTTTTTTCTATTTTTTCTGGTTTGTAATTTTCAACAATACTGTTAGTAATTACAATAGCTTCATCTGTATCTAACTTACTATAAATTTGATATCCAATAGCTCCCCAAATTGCAAGTACAGCTACTAATAATAACGTTGTTTTTTGTTGCTTTGTCATTGTTACGATATTAATAAAGGATAAATTTCTTCAATAGATGTAGTACCATCAGCTACCAATGAAATAGCATTATCTTTTAATGTTGCTATTTTATTTTCTCTTAAATACATTGATACATCTGATTCTTTTTCTTCAATACACTTCACCAATTCTTTAGTTATAGGAATGATTTCATAAATTGCTTTTCTTCCTTTATAACCTGTATGATAACAATCTCCACAGCCAACTGCTTTATAATGAGTTTTTCCTAACATATCTTTGTATTCTGTTGGTAAATCCTCATCATTGATTGAAACCTCTTGCTTACATGAATTACATAATTTTCTAACTAAACGCTGAGCCACACTAACATTTAGTGTACTAGCTATTAAAAAAGGAGGTACTCCCATATCAATTAGCCTCGACACAGTAGCCCAAGCTGAATTTGTATGAATTGTTGATAATACCAAATGCCCTGTTAACGAGGCTCTAATTGCCATGTTTGCAGTATCTACATCACGTATCTCTCCAACCATTATAATATCAGGATCTTGACGTAAAAATGTTCTTAATGTACTTGCAAAATTTAAACCTATACTTTCTTTTAATTGAACTTGATTAATTCCTTCTAAAGTATATTCAACAGGATCTTCAATTGTTAAAATATTCGTATCATCAGTATTTAATAATTTTAGCGTAGCATACAACGTTGTTGTTTTACCAGAACCTGTAGGACCCGAAATTAAAACAATTCCGTTTGGCTTTTTCACTGCCGATTTATAGGTTCGTAATTCTTCTTCTGTAAAACCTAAATTTTCTAACTGAATATTCACACTATTTTTAGATAAAATACGAAGTACTAATTTTTCACCATGTAATGTTGGTAAAGAAGATACACGAATATCAAAATCGCCATCACTTGTAGCAATATTTATACGTCCATCTTGTGGTAATCTTTTTTCAGAAATATCTAAACCAGCCATGATTTTTATTCGGTTGACTATTTTTGGATATTCTGAATGATTGATAGTGTAGCGCTCTAAAAGCTTTCCATCTATTCTAAAACGTACTTTATTCTTTTTTTCAAAAGTTTCAAAATGTATATCACTACTTCCAATATTTTTGGCTTCGTGAATCATACTTAATAAAAAATCTTCTGAATATTGTAACGCTGCTCTTGTTAGTTTTTTATCTTTCTTTCGATAATTTTTTCTCAACAAAAAGTCTACTACTTCTTGTGATTCTTTTTCTAAAACAATTTCTTTATTCAGTACTATTTGTAACTCTAGTGCTAAATTTTCTATATCATCAGAATCTGTAAGAAATTTTAATACTGGAGTATTTTCTATCGGAACAATTCTATAACTGTAAGCTTGTTCTGAAGTTATGTTTTGGATAACTTCTGATGATAATTCTAAGTCTTCTTTTTTCAATTAAATAGCGTATAAATTAATAACATCAAATAACTTGTTAATTAACAAAACGATAGCAACAAATAAAGATTGCAATCCTGCTAAAGGAACTGTTTTGTCTTTTAATCCTGATTTTAAAATCAGGAACAAAATTAAGGAAAAAATTAAAGAGGTTGAAAATAAGGTTAAAAATGTGATTATTGGGAAACTACAAGCTAAAAAAATAAAGAAAAAAGCATCTCCTAAACCTATGGTTTCTGATAATTTCATTTTCATTTTAAACTTTGCATATACATACAGTGTTAAAAACACCGCTAAAATGACCAATAAATTCACTTTAATACTCACTAGTAAAAGAGTAATATTAGCATTTAAAGCAAACAAACCTAATCCTAATAAAATTGCAGAAACAAAAAGTAAAACTACAACTTGTCGTTCTTTAAAATCTTGATAAGTAATAACACTTAAATTGATTAATAATAAAATGAATACAATAATTATTTCCATAAGTTTTATTGAAATAATATAAGTAGAGAATCTCTATTTAATTTAAGATTCTGACAAATATCTGATACACGCTTCTCTAGCTGACCAAACTTCTTCAAAAGTTTTAGTTATCCTTTCTTCTTTTACCCAATTCTTTATAAACTTTTTGTGAAAGTCTACTTTATAAGCAGCTACCTGACTTGGTAAAATTATTTCTTCGTACAAAATAGCATCTTTCAAATTAAAAAAAGAAGCTGTTTCCGAAGTTACATCTACTCTTTCAGCATTAATTTTCAAATAACAATGAGCCTCTGGAATATAAGGTAACCCGAAGTTTTCTTCAGTGTGTAAAATATTCGTATTTGCAGAAGTCATTTTATAAACTCCTAATACTAATTGAATATTATCAATAGCGTTTTCTCTAGCTACTTCGCATAAAAAAGCATGCTTTGAACTACAACTACCTTTTCCTTCTTTTATTACTAAAGATAAATCTTCCCTATTTTCATTCCTTCCGTAAGGTAAATTCTTAACATGAGATACCAATGAAATCCAATCTTGAATACCTTTAGAAATAACAAGCTCCGATAATGGTAATAATGTTGTTATATTAAAATTCAAACTAATCTAATTTCTTACTAAGCAATTATAAAGAGTTGATTGTTTTTCTGATGGCAACCAAATTAGTAAGTAACTTTTCTAAATAATCAATGTGTAACATATTAGCTCCGTCTGATTTTGCATTTGCAGGATCAAAGTGAGTTTCCATAAACAATCCATCTACGTTGTTTACTACACCAGCTCTTGCAATAGTTTCAATCATATCTGGTCTTCCTCCTGTTACTCCTGAACTTTGATTTGGTTGTTGTAACGAATGAGTAACATCTAATACTGTTGGAGCATATTGTTGCATAGTAGGAATCCCTCTAAAATCAACTAACATGTCTTGATAACCAAACATAGTACCTCTTTCAGTTATCCAAGCTTTATCATTTCCTGAATCTTTTACCTTTTTAACAGCATGTTGCATAGCTTCCGGACTCATAAATTGTCCTTTTTTAAGATTTACGACTTTCCCTGTTTTAGCTGCAGCAACTACTAAATCAGTTTGACGTACTAAAAATGCTGGAATTTGTAAAACGTCAACATAATTAGCAGCTTTTTCAGCATTAGAAACCTCATGAATATCTGTAACCGTAGGTACTTCAAAAGTTTCAGAAACCTTCTTTAATATTTTTAAGGCTTTTTCATCACCTATACCTGTAAAACTATCAATTCTACTTCTATTCGCTTTTTTAAAACTTCCTTTAAACACATAAGGAATTTCTAGTTTATTAGTAATTTCAACTACTTTTTCAGCTATTCTTAACGCCATATCTTCTCCTTCAATGGCACAAGGTCCTGCTAATAAGAAAAAATTATTCGAATCGGTATGCTTTATATTTGGTATTAATGATAAGTTCATTTCAGTTGTATTTTGGGGCAAAATTACGAAATTTAATTAGCTATCTTTAAATTTTAAAAATGATCATACCATGAAAAAAACACTCATCTGTTTTACGTTACTTATTATTTGTAGTTGTCATAAAAAAGCAAACAAAAAAAACGAAAAGATATATGCTCAGGTCGCTCAAGAAAAACAACCTACTAAAATAGATAGCACCTTAATTAAAAAACATTTAAACATACTTGCTTCTGATGAAATGGAAGGTAGAAAACCTGGAACTCCAGGAATGGAAAAAACTACTAAATATATTGAACAACAATACAAACGTTTAGGTTTAACTTTTTTTGATACTTTAAGTTCTTACAGACAAAAATTTAGCTACACAGGTATTCAAATGAGCAATATAATTGGAGTATTAGAAGGTAAAAGTAAAAAAGATGAATTTGTAATTATATCTGCTCATCATGATCATTTAGGTATGAAAAAAAGTGGTTCAGGAGATCGTATTTATAATGGTGCAAATGACGATGCTTCTGGTGTTGTTGGAGTTTTGGCTTTAGCTGAATATTATGCAAAGAATAAAAACAATGAGCGTAGTTTAATTTTTGCTTGTTTTACTGCTGAAGAAATGGGACTTATTGGATCTAAGCATTTTGGAAAAAATATTAATCCCGAAAAGTTTGTAGCTGGTATCAATTTAGAACTCATAGGTAAAGAGCCAAAAACTGGTCCAAAAACTGCATGGTTAACTGGTTTTCATAGATCAAATTTTGGAAAAATAATTCAAAATAATTTAATAGGTACTGGATACAAATTATTCCCTGATCCTTATCCTAAATATAATCTATTTTTTAGATCTGATAATGCTTCATTAGCTAAATTAGGAGTACCTTCTCATACATTTTGTACCACTCCCATCGATACTGACCCCGACTACCATAAAGTTACTGACGAAACATCTACTTTAAAAATTGATGTTCTAACCGAAACCATACAAGCCATAACAGTTGGAACTAGTAGTATTATTGATGGAAAAGACACCCCCACAAGGATAACACTAGAATAACAATAAATTATTGTTTTTATCATTTAATCAAAAACGCTAACACATAAAAAAGCATCCTTAATTTAAAGGATGCTTTTTTTACAAATCCACACCAAACAGATGCTAAAACACCAAAAAAAGCTATTTTTTAATCAAAAAACACACAAAAACACCTAGTTTTTACCATATCATCAAAAAAACACTTTCAAAAAAATGAATTTTAACATTTTTTATGATTTTTTTTATATATTCGCTACACAAATAAAAAAAACCCTTCAAAAAATGAAAAAATTACTACTCAGCATGGCAGCGCTTGCTGTTATTGTATCGTGTTCAAATAATGATGAAACTATTCAACCAGATGTTCAATCTGAAGAGCAACAATCCGAAATTTTGTCAAAGAGTCAAATTGATGATATTATTCAAAAATCATTAGAAGATACAGGAGATTTTTATTGGAAAGACACAAATGCTCATACCATCTGGAGTGCAGTTCAACATGAAGGTGGTATATTAACTATTGGATATGGTACAAGTGAAGATCAATATCAAAGAAGTAGTGAATCTGAACCTATAAAAGATAATTTAATACAATTAGTGCGTAGTTTAGAAAATTACAAAAGTACTAATAAAGGTAATGATGAGTTGTATGTAGATGAAAATATTAATGTTATTGATATTAAAGTTGAAAATAAAGCAACTATTGAAACATTATTAAAAGATACGAGAGTTAGATATTTAGAGCCAGCTTCTTATACACTGCAAGCAACTAACAATAATGCACAAGCAAAAATTTTAAGTGGATCTGGATGTGGATATAGATCTGAAACTCTTCAATCTGCTGACTATAGAACAGTATCTCCTGGAGCGAGAGTACCTTGGAATTTTGATGTACATAACATTCCTTCTGCATGGAACTACAGTACTGGTAGAGGAGTTACTGTAGCTGTTATAGATTCAGGACTTTCTCCAGAGCAAAGTTTAATGAATCAAAATTTTAATGATGGTGATTCGTCTGGAAGAACTGTTCAAAAATATGGAACTTATGTTGATTCTTTTTGGCCATGGTCTAATAACTATGATGGTGTAAATGATAAATGTGCTCATGGTACTAGTATGGCTTCTGCTGCAACTGCACCTAGAAACAATAACAATCAACCAGTTGGAGTTGCTTACAATGCTAACTTAGTTTCTTACAGAGCTGTTGCTGATGTTTTAATTGATGATTATCATGAAAAAAGAGGTGTTGCTGAAGCTTTAACTGCTTTAGGTAATAGAAGTGATGTAAAAGTAATATCTATGTCATTAGGTTCTCCTTTCGGTATTTCAAGAGTAAGAGATGCTATTAGATATGCTTACAGTAGAGGAAAAATGATTATTGCTGCGGGTGGTACTTCTACTTCTTTTACAACTTGGTATGGTGTAATTTTCCCAGCTAACATGAACGAAACTGTTGCTGTTACTGGATTAAAAGAAGGTAGATATGTGAGATGTAGCAACTGTCATTCTGGATCTAAAATTGACTTTACAATTGAAATGGAAAGAAATTCAGGAAAACTTGTACCTGTATTAAGTTACTATAATAATGCTGCTAGATATGTTGGTGGTTCTTCTGTAGCAACTGCTACTACTGCTGGTATTGCTGCTTTAGTATGGTCTAAAAACCCTACTTGGAATCGTGAGCAAGTTTTAAACAAAATGAAAAGTGCTGGTGAATTCTACCCAAATAGAAATTCTCAATTTGGATATGGTAATATTGACGCTTTAAAAGCTGTTAGATAAAATTTACCTTTCTAATAAATCATATTTTAAAAAGAATGTTTTCTGTTGAAAGCATTCTTTTTTTATTACTTACTATCTATTCAAAGCTATCAGTTACATTTTTAAACTGTTATTGATATTATTTTGGCACGAATTTAGATTATCTATATCTAGATAAATTAATTAAATTCAATATTTACAAGTTCTATTTATTCTTTTGTAAATTGCGAACCTAAATTGAATACCCGAAATACATGAAAAAAATTACGCTAATTATTTCTTTTATATTATTCACAATAAGCATTTCTGCTCAAAATAGAGATGGATCTATCTTTTATTCTGATGTTGAAAGAACTGAAACTGAGTATAAAATTAATGTTGATCTTTATGAAGTTGGAAAAGTTAACTTCATAAAAGTAGAACTTGTTGATGAAGACAAAAATGAACTTGCATCTGAAATAGCTGAGTTAAAATTAAAGAGTGATGGGAAGTATTATCTGAATTTTAAAGATACTGAAACGAGAGTTTACCCTGAAAATATCAATTTAACACTCATAAATGAATACAACACTATTAAATATCCACAGATTAATATAAAGTTAATGGATAAACTTTTACGAGTTATCGATTATTCTCAAACTGTGTTTTATTAAAAATAAAAATCCCGAGCAATTGCTCGGGATTTCTTTTGTACTAAAAATTAGTTGTATTCTTAGTATAAATAGTTTAATGCAGTAATATCATTGTTATTAAACTCTCCATCTTCGTTGTTACTAAAACAAGCAAGCATTATAGATGTTGGGTCATAACCTGATGGAGTACCTGGAATAGGATTTGCACCTACACCAGCAGTACCTTCATTCACGTTTTGTCCACAACTCTGTCTAGAGAAATAATCTGTGTGACGGAAACCAACAGAGTGACCGATCTCATGAGTAATTACGTGCTCAATTACATTTGTATTATAGTTTCTTAAACCATAAATTTGAACAAACTTAAATGGTGCCCCACCTGAAGGGAAACCAGCAGAACCACCTGCTCCATTTTGATTAGGATTGTGGTATACAACCATATCTTTCGGCTCATAATCTGTACCAAAAGTTAAGTTAAAACGAATAGATAAATTTAATCTATTGTAATTGTTAACTGCCCACTGTAAAGCTGTTTGCTCATTACTTGCTAAGCCAAAACCACCACCGCCAGTGAAACCAATAATATCAATAACGGTGTTTTGCGCTACTAAATTATTAGTGTGGTAATTTCTTCCAGTTAAACCTTGTAAGTTAGGTAAACTTGCTGCTTGATCTTCTGGCATGTGAATATCTCCTTCCATTTGGATCATGGGAGTAGTTGATCCGTTAGGTAGTACAAAATTCACTTTTTTTACATCACTAGTATTAACATCAAAATTAGCTAATCTAGAAATGATTTCCGGAGCTACATCACTAACTACTGCTGTTTCTAATTGTTCGTCTTTTTCAGATTGACAAGCAAAAAAACTAGCACCAACTAATAATAATGCAACTTTGAAGGGTTTCATTTTTTTCATTTTTAAATTGTTTTTAATGGTTTTAAAATAATTTAACGCCAAATTAACCAAAATATTACTATTATTTTAACATTTAATAGCATTTATCACTAATTACACTTATTTGTTAAAATAACAACATATGAAAGTTAAAAAAAACATATTAACCTATTAAATAACAGAGATTTTTAAAAAGGATAAACAAAATAGAAAAACAAAAAGGTCTCATAAAAATGAAACCTCTTTTTGTTTAACAAAATTTATATAGACATGCTATATTAAGAATAAAAACTACTCAAAAAAGTAGTGTACTGATGTAAATGATTAGCATTTATAACTGTATTTAATTTAAAAAGAAACCCCGAAATAATTCGGGGTTCCTTTATCTAACCAAACTTAGTATAAAAACTAACTACTACTATTTTTAAAACTACTTAACTTATATATGTGATATATTAAAACTTAAACGGGGATTATTGTACAGTTTAAAATATATTTCAATAACTATTTATAAGAACTCCACTCTATAAGACACCACTTTTTTTAATAAGTCACTTATTAGCATAAAAAATCCTAAGTAATTTAATACTCAGGACTTTTTAATATAAATCTATATTAGATTAGTATAAATAATTTAATGCAGTTATATCATTGCTGTTAAACTCTCCTTCAGTACCTGTACTAAAACACGCAACCATAATTGAAGTTGGGTCATATCCAGCGGGAGTACCTGGAATTGGATTAGCACCTATACCTGCAGTACCTTCATTTACATTCTCTCCACAACTTTGTCTAGAGAAATAATCTGTATGACGGAAACCTACTGAATGTCCGATTTCATGAGTAATTACATGCTCATTAACATTAGTACTAAACTGCTCTAAGTTATAAATTTGAACGAACTTAAATGGAGCTCCTCCTGAAGGAAATCCAGCTGAACCACCTACTCCTTCATTACCATTTTCATCTACTGGTGGATTAGGATTATCGTAAACTACCATATCTAATGGATCGAAGTTTGTTCCAAACGTAAGATTAAAACTAATAGTTAAGTTTAATCTATTATAATTTGCAACAGCCCAACGTAAAGCTGTTTGTGCTTTACTTGAAAGACCAAAACCATCATTGCCAGTATAACCAATAATATCAATTACTGTATTTTGAGAAACTAAATTATTAGTATGATAATTTCTAGCATTTAATCCTTGTAAATTAGGAAGCCCTAAAGCTTGCTCTTCTGTCATATGAAGATCTCCTTCCATTTGAAGCATTGGTATTGTTTTACCTCCTGGTATTACAAAATCTACCTTCTTAACGTTACTAGTACTAATATCATAATTAGCTAACTTAGAAATTATTTCAGGAGATACTTCACTTACAGTAGAAATTTCAGCTTGTTCATTTTTTTCCGACTCACAAGCAAAAAAACTTGCTCCTAATAGTAATAAAGCAATTCTAGTGAATTTGATTTTTTTCATTTTTAAATTGTTTTTTAAAGGTTTTTAATTCGAATCGAAATATACACGCATTTTCAATAAAACTTTAACAAAACCACTAAATTAAACGTAACAAAAAGTGACAATTGGTAATAATCGGTAACAAAAATCAAACAAAAAACTATGAACCAACACTTTAAAAAAACAGAATAATTAACAATAAGAAAACGTTTTGATAAACTAAAAAAACTTAATTATAAACATATGGTAAGAAAAAGTCTCTAAAGAAAAGCATCTTCTAAAACGAATCTTTAAGAAGCTTTTCTTAAATTTTAAAAAATAATCTAATCAATCCCTTTTAATTTACTTTTGATACAAAAATCGTTTCGTTTTTTTTCATAAAAAAAACCATAAACTTACGTTTACGGTCTTTTTTGTCTAACCAAACTTAGTATAAAAACTAACTACTACTATTTTTAAAACTATTTAACTTTCTATTGCTTATCAATAAGAAGTTCCTAGCTATGTTTATTATCTTATTTATATGTCTACTATATGTTAGACACTCTTATTTGTATAAAGTCACTGTTAGATTTACTTTTTAAAATAAAAAAGACTGTAAACTCTCGCTGACAGCCTTTTTATCTAACCAAACTTAGTATAAAAACTAACTACTACTATTTTTAAAACTATTTAACTTTTTATTGCTTATCAATAAGAAGTTCCTAGCTATGTTTATTATCTTATTTACATGTCTACTATATGTTAGACACTCTTATTTGTATAAAGTCACTGCTTGATTTATTATTTAAAATAAAAAAAGACTGTAAACTCTCGCTAACAGCCTTTTTATCTAACCAAACTTAGTATAAAAACTAACTACTACTATTTTTAAAACTACTTAACTTTTTATTTTATACTTTATTATAAATAGGGAATTATTTTTTTTATAACATCAATAATCTTTTTAATGTTAGAAATATCATTTAACCAATATTCCTCAATACTTATGACCCAACTATTTTAAATAAGTCACTTAAAAAAGAAAAAAACTGTAAGCAACTTAGAACTTACAGTTTTTAACTAACCAAACTTTGTATATACTAACTACTACTATTTTACTTTTTAATGACTATAAATAAAAGGGGATTATTTATTTTATATTTTCAATGAACTTTAATATTCAAACAACTTAATCATATTGTTTCGTTGTTACATTAATTAAGACACATTATTTTTTAATAAGTCACCTAAAAACAAAAAAATCTCAAAATAATTGAGATTTTAATATAAATATTTTCTTAATACTACTCTATGTTCTGAAAGAGATTTGTCGTAGTTTTTAACGAGAAGCTCCAGTATTTCTGGAGGTTTTAAGCCTATATCTTCTTTTTTTTGAAACTTAGAAACATATAAATTATATGTTTCATTTTTATTTTCAAAAATTAAAAAATGTTGCTCATTTAATTCTGTATAAGCAATTTTTTCTCCTAAAAAAGTTTTCGATTTATCTTCAAAAAAATCTGAAAACTCATAATACTTTAAAACATTTTCCAATCTTACACTATTTCAGCAGATAAACCCAACTCAAGTAATCGAGTACACTTTGATTCTAATTCTTTATACTCTCCTGTTTTTACAGCACATTTTCCTTTGTAATGAACTAATATAGTGCATTGTTCAGCCTGCTCTAATGTATGATCACAAACTGATATTAAACTATCAATTACAAAATCAAATGTATTAACATCATCGTTATATAAAATAATCTCATGTTGCCTTGTCTCTTGTACCAAGACATCTAACTCTTCTTGAATTTTCTCTATCGTACTCATCTTCATTTATTTAATATACTTTAAAGCGACCCAATTATTTCTATTAATGGTCTTATCTAATGTTAGCTTATGAAGATTCATTTCCTTATCTATCAACGGAATATCTTCTACATAAAAACCGCTTAAAAGTACAATTCCTTTTTCATTTAAACAACTTACATATTTTTTTATATCATTTAATAAGATGTTTCTATTGATATTAGCTATGATAAGATCATATTTTTGATCTTTTAACAAAGATGCATCACCTTCATAGACAGAAATATTCTTACAATTATTTCTTTCTACGTTTTCTAATGAATTCAAATAACACCAATTATCAATATCAATAGCATCAATAGGTTTAGCACCAGTCATTTCAGCTAAAATTGCTAAAATACCTGTCCCACACCCCATGTCTAGTACTTTTTTTTCAGAAAGATCTAGATTTAAAATATGCTGTACCATCATGTGAGTAGTCTCATGATGCCCTGTACCAAAACTCATTTTTGGTTCAATTACAATATCATATTTCAAATTAGGGTTCTCATGAAATGGCGCTCTAATACTAACTAAACCATCTACTTCAATAGGATTAAAATTCTTCTCCCATTCTTCATTCCAATTGGTTTGCTCAACTTCTTTATATTCATATGTTACCTCAAATTCATCAGAAGATAACACATAAATATCACTTAAAATATCCTGAGACCAATCTTGCTTTTGTATGTAAGCCACTACTCCAGTTTCGTTTTCTACAAAACTTTCAAAACCAACAACACCTAATTCTGCTATTAGAATTTCTGTTGCTGGCTCTTTTGGTGTAACTTTAAAATTATATTCTATATATATACTATCCAATTATATTGCTTTTACTATTTCCGAAAAATCTACAGCTTTTAAAGAAGCTCCTCCAATCAATCCTCCATCAACATCTGGTTTCGAAAAAATATCTTTTGCATTATTAGGTTTTACACTACCTCCGTACAAAATAGACACATTATTTGCTACACTGTCAGTATATTTTTCTGATAATGTTTTTCTTATAAATGCATGCATTTCTTGTGCTTGATCGGCTGAAGCTGTTTTTCCAGTACCTATTGCCCAAACTGGCTCATATGCTAAAATAATTTTTCCATACGCTTCTGGAGCTAAACCAAATAAAGCTTCAGTTAATTGTTTTTTTACAACATTAAAGTGATTCTCTCCTTCTCTGTCTTCTAACTGTTCTCCAAAACAAAAAATCACTTCAAATCCTTCTTCAATTGCAGTAGCTACTTTTTCAGCTAAACTTTGATCTGTTTCATTAAAATATGTTCTTCTTTCAGAATGTCCTAGAATAACTGTTTCAATTCCGATTGACGATAACATTTCTGCAGATACTTCACCTGTGTAAGCTCCATTTTTAGATTGGTGCATATTTTGAGCAGATACTTCTATTACACTTTCTTCTGTTGCAACAACAGCTTGTTGTAAATTAACAAAAGATGGAGCTATTATTACCCTTGTATCTTCAAGTGTTGTTTCTTTTAATTCAGTTTTTAAACCGTCAATAAGTGTGTTTGTTTGTGTAATGGTATTGTTCATTTTCCAATTACCTGCTACAATTTTTTTTCTCATTGTTTATTAGATAAAATACTTCAAATTTTGAAGATGGTGATTAATTTATTTGACTTTAATACTAATTTGAATTAACCATACTAGTAATGTTCTCACAAAACTACTTTTTTAAAAATGAAGTTAAAAAATAATAGTACAATTTTTTTACGAAAACGTAATATTAGAAGCTTTTGAATTTTAACGCTTTACCTGAATTGCTTTTATTTATTTAGCTTTGGTGTTACTTAACACCTCAATTATTCGGCTATCATTGGCTTTAACGGTATTGAAAACCAAAATTTCACCCTTTTCGTCAACGACTAAATATCTAGGTATCCAAGATAAATCTAAAAAAGTTCCGAAAACTCCATCCCAACCAGATGGCAATAAATAATGTTCTCCTTTTACGTTATATTTTAATATCCCTGATTTTAAATCTTCTAATGAATTATCAATCGACAAAAACAAAAAGATAACATCTTTATATTCTTGATGCATTTTAACAATTGTTGGCATTCCTTTGATACAATCAGCACACCAAGAAGCCCAAACATCTATTAAAATTTTCTTCCCTTTATATTTTTCTAAAATCTCTTGAAACTTTATTGATTCATTATTGAGTGAAATAAAATTTTCATTAAGTGCTTCTTTTGAAAACTGTGTTTCATTTTTACCAGCACAGCTTATCAACAAACAGACTAAAAATATTTGCAAGTATTTCATTTATTGTAGTTTTTCACTGACTTTAGCAGTTTTAAATACTTTTATATTTCCTTCTGCATCAATATTTAAAAACCTAGGAATTGATTTTAACTTTAAAAATTTCCCTAAAGAACCTTCTCCTTTTTTAGGTATATAATAAAACTGCCCTTTCGGTTTTATTGATTTTAATCCATTTTTCCAATCATGATAACTATGATCTACAGAAAGAAAAATGTATTCTTTATCTGTAAATTTTTGTTGAAATGCCACAACATCATCAAAACTATCTTGACTTACGGGACAATAAGTTGCAAAAACCTGAACAAAAAGTTCTTTTCCTTTATTTTTTTCAAGAATCTGACGAAAACTAATAGAGTCTCTATCAACAGTTACTAATTTTTCATCCATTGCTATATCTGTAAAATTTTTAGGTTGAAAAACTGCACAACTCATCAATAAAAAAGTACAGAAAGTGAATATTATAAAATGCTTCATGTTAATTTAGTTTAATACGGGGATCTAACCAACTGTAAATTACATCTACTAAAATATTAATAATAATAAACAAAGTAGCAATTACTAAGACACTTCCCATAATTACAGGTAAATCTAATGTATTCAAAGCATTTACTATTTCTTTACCTAATCCGTTCCAATTAAAAATATACTCTATAAAAACTGCTCCAGCTAACATAGATGCAAACCAACCAGATATAGCCGTTATAACAGGATTTAAAGAGTTTTTTAATGCATGATTTTTGATTATTTTAAAAGTAGGTAATCCTTTTGCTTTTGCTGTTGTAATATAATCTTGATTTAAAGTTTCTAATAACGAATTTCGCATTAATTGAACCACTACTGCTAATGGTCGTATTCCTAAAACTATTGATGGTAAAATCAAATTTTTCCATTTAATAGTTACCGTTTCTCCAAAATCATCTACTTCATACAAACTCCCTGTCATTTCTAAACCTGTAAATTCATGAAATACAAAACCAAATAACCAAGCTGCTAAAATAGCAGAGAAAAAAGACGGTACACTCATACCTAAAGTACTTATTACAGATATAAACCTATCAAAAAATGTATCTTTATACAAGGCTGAGAAAACTCCTAAAATAATTCCTAATATCAAAGCTAATAGGATTGACATTATAGCCAAGACAGCTGTGTTAGGTAATGTTTCACCAATAACACTGCTCACACTTTTTCCGTTTTTTTGAAAAGATTCTCTTAAATAAGGAAGTTTAAATACTATTTGTATAGAACTAATTTTAACTAATTTGACAAATGAATATTTTTTATTCTGTAAAGCTGTATAATCATCATCATTTGTACTATGAAAAGACAATGGAGATAAATCATTTAAATAATATAAATATTGAGTAGTAATTGGTTTATCAAAACCATATTTTTTTCTGATATTCTTTAACTGCTCACCATCTTCTCTTTGTCCCATAAGCATTCTTGCAGGATCTCCTGGAAGAATATTGAATAAAAAAAAGATAATCGTAACTACTCCAAACAGCGTTAAAAAACCATACCCTATTTTACCAAGTAAAAACTTCATCATTACATTAACTCTTTTAAGTTTTTCATACTAGATATTGATTTTAAGCAAATATAATATTTACTTTTGCACAACTATAACATTTACAATGACAACACAACAATTAGTAGCTGAAATTAAGAAAAAGAAATCGTTTTTATGTATTGGATTAGATGTAGATTTACAAAAAATTCCTTCTCATTTATTAAAGGAAGAAGATCCTATCTTTGCGTTTAACAAAGCAATCATTGATGCAACTCATCATTTATGTGTTGCTTATAAACCAAACACGGCTTTTTATGAAGCTTATGGAATAAAAGGCTGGCAAGCTTTAGAAAAAACAATCAATTACATTAATGAAAAACACCCTGAAATTTTCACTATTGCTGATGCTAAACGTGGAGATATAGGGAATACTTCTACAATGTATGCAAAAGCTTTTTTTGAAGATTTATCTTTTGACTCTGTAACGGTAGCACCATATATGGGGAAAGATTCTGTTGAACCTTTTTTAGCTTTTGAAAATAAACACACCATTTTATTAGCTTTAACTTCTAACCAAGGAGCCTTTGATTTTCAAACTCAAAAAATAAATGACAAAGAGGTATATAAACAAGTTCTTGAGACTTCAATTACATGGAAAAATTCACAAAATCTTATGTATGTAGTTGGAGCTACCAAAGCTGAATTCTTAGCTGATATCAGAAAAATTACTCCAAATAGTTTTTTATTAGTTCCTGGTGTAGGTGCCCAAGGAGGAAATTTACAAGATGTTTGTAAATATGGTATGAATGATGAAAATATTGGTTTGCTAATTAATTCTTCTCGTGGAATAATTTATGCTAGTAATAATGAAAATTTTGCTGAAGCAGCTGCAAAAAAATCTGAGGAATTACAAAAACAAATGGAAATTATATTAAATGAAAAAAGCCAAGGTTAACAACTCCCTTCACTTATTGATTGATTAATTCAAACAACTATTGAAATACTGAAACTTTTTTAGCTTTAACTTCAAATTGAGAAGTCTGATTTTCAAACCCAATAAATAAATATCAAAGAGGTGTATAAATAAGTTCTTGAGATTTCAATTACTTGGAAAAAACTCGGAAAACTTTATGTATGAGGTTGAAGCTACTAGAGTTGAATTCTTAACTAGTATTAAAAAATTCACCCCAAATAGTTTTTTATTAGTTCCTGATGTAGGTGCTCAAGATTGAAATTAACAAGATGTTTATTAATATTATATGAATAATATTGATACTAATTAATTCTTGTCGCAGAATAATTAATGCTAGCAATAATGAAAATTTTGCTGAAGCAGCTGCAAAAAAACATGAAGAGTTTTAGGTACAAATAGAGAAGTTATATAAATAAAAAAGTCAAGGTTAACAACTCCCTTGACTTATTGATTGATTAATTCAAACAACTATTCAAAATATCTTTGTTAGTTGCTTACTGCTAAATTATAAATAAACTACTCTCGTCTATATTGATTTGATTTGAACTGTTTATTTTTTGAATTGAACAGCAAGCAACTATTAACAAAGATTATACCAAAAAGTAAGATTCTATTTTTATATCCCCTTACTTTTTCCACTTAAGTGTATACAATAGACACATAACTTAAATTCAGCATAATAAAGCCTTATTTATATGTCTCTTAAATAAAAAAACTGCCTGTAAAATTAATTACAGACAGTTAATTTAATAGTTTAACTATTTTTTATTTCGATGATTATGGATTCTGATCAGAATCGTTAATCATTGAATTAGAGTTAAGTTCATCTTGAGGAATTTGAAATCTAAAGAAATCTCCTTCAACTGGAATATCTACAGCTCCAAAACTTCTGTGATTAGTTCCTGCTCCAGTTCTATCTAAAGGCTTTTTAAGTCTCTTTAAATCTAACCATGCAACTCCTTCTCCCCATAGCTCAATTCTTCTCTGTAAGTAAATCTCTTCTACTAAAGCATCTCCTGTATTTGTAGATCTAACATATCCAGGATCTCTGTTACTTACTAAATCAAAAAGAACATCTGTAGCTGTAGCATCTCCTAATCTAGCTTTAGCCTCAGCTTCTACTAAGTACATTTCTGATGCTCTTAAATAAGAGTAATCACCTGCAAAAGATCCAGAAGCATCCATAAATTTAGTATTAGTGTAAGCTGGGTATGGCGAAGTAGTAGAAGTAGGTGAAACCCATGCAGCTTTTCTTAAATCTGTATCAGGAATCATATCATATAATCTAGCTTCAATCATTTTATAACCAGCTCCAAAACCAATACCACCATAACCTCCTAAAGAGCTATCAAAGTGAGAAAAGAAAGAAGCAAAAGTTGTTGTAGTCTGTGCGTCTATATCAGCTCCCCACATCCATTCAACATTACTGATATTATCGAAACCATCTGTAGCATAATCAGCACCAGGCATAAGACTATAAGAACTTCTAGCAGCAGCAGCATTATCAGCAGCACCTTGCCAGTTTCCAGTCTCTAAATATACATTTGCTAAAATTGCTTGAGCAACGCTCTTATCTATTTCCTGCTTAGAAGACCTTGCATAACCATCTAAAAGAGTAACTGCCTGTTCTAAATCAGGTATAATTTGATCATAAACATCTTGAACTGTACCTCTTGGTCTAGCATCTAATAAAGTTCTATCTGGAATTGGTACACCTGGGTCATTTTCATGACCTATATATGTATGTGCATACACTCTTACTAAATTAAAGAAAGACAATGATTTAATAGCTAAAGCTTGACCTAAAATAGCATCTTGTTCAGCACTTCTTCCAGTTTCTGGAAGAGATAAAATAATACTATTCGCATCTGCTATAGCTCTATAATAAGTAGTCCAAATGTTATTTGTTCTACTACTAGTTTGTTGTCTTCCATTATAATTGTATATAAAGATATACCAGTTAAAGTTATTCAATACAACATCTTGTCCTAGTAAATCCATCATAGCCATATACCCTTTTTGACCATAATCAACTTCACCTCCAATATTTGCTCTTGATCTTAAACTTGCATATATACCAAATAAAGCAGCTTTAGCTGCTGAAGGTGAACTAGCAACTTGCTCAGAAGATAAAGAAGCACCACCTGGAGCTGTATCTATGAAATCATCACTACAAGAAACAATAAATATCGAGAGTATGATTATATATAAAAATTTGATTTTTTTCATGATATTTTATGTATTAAAAATTTAACGTAACACCTAAAGAAGTAGTTCTAGCTAAACCGAACTCATTAGATGCATTACCTGTTACACTTAACCTTGGATCATAACCTTGTCTTCCTTTAGACCATAAATGTAAGTTACTTCCTGTAGCATAAAATCTAACAGAACTCATACCTAACTTATCAACTACATTTTTACTTAAGTTATAAGAAAGAGTAACATTCTGTAAACTTAAATAAGAAGCATCAACTAAGAAAAAGTCAGAAAAACCAGCTTGATTAACATCCTCAATATCTAATCTTGGAATAGTAGCATTAGGATTTTCTGGAGTCCAAGAATTAAATACATCATTATGGAAATTATCTCCTGCTGATGTAGTTCCTAATAAGTTTTGATATACTCCATCATAACCGTAACCTCCAATTTGATAAGCAAAACCTATATCTAAAGATAAGTTTTTATATGAAAAGTTTGTTGAAAAACCTCCATAAAGATCTGGTATAGCTGATTTTCCTACAAAGTTTTCAGGAGCAGATACTCTATCATTTGTAGTTTCTCTATTACCATTAGCATCTAATGTATTAGTATACCACAAACCATCTCCATTTGTAGGATCTACACCTGCAAATTCTCTCATGAAATAATCAAATCTAGAACGTCCTTCTTGAAGTCTAAAATTACCATCATCAATAAATTCATTAGGTAATCTAGTTATTTCATTCTTATAATGAGTAGCATTAATATTAAAGTTCCAAGCAAAGTTTTCATTTCTGTATAACTCAGCACCTATTTCTACTTCGAAACCTTTATTCTCCATATCTCCAACGTTATTAGGTCTTGTTCCCACACCGTTGAAAGTTGCAATAGGTTCAAAGAATAATAAATCATCTACTTTTCTAATAAAATACTCAGCATTTAAAGTTACTTTATTAAAAATACCTAATTCAAATCCTGCATTAATATTAGTAGATGTCTCCCATACTAAATCTTTATTTCCAAGTTGGAAATCGTTTATACCTGGAGTATTATTTCCAGCATTCAAAATATCAAATTGATCAGTATAAGCGTAATAATTTCTATTATCTTGATCTCCAACAATTCTTCTATCTGCTTCATACAATATAGCATCATTACCTTGTTGTCCATAACTAGCTTTAACTCTTAAGTTATCAATCCAATCAACATCTGATAAAAAGTTCTCTTTATTAACAGACCAAGCAAACCCTAAACCATAAAAGTTACCCCATCTATTATCTGGGTGGAATACTGAAGAAGCATCTCTTCTGTAACTTGCATTAAGGAAATATTTATTATCATAATTATATGTTAACCTAGATAAATAACCTTCAACATTATAATCTTTTTGATAACCAGTTAAAAACTGAATATTAACACCATTATTTAAGACTGGTAAATCACTTAATACAGTCTCTGTTACTTGACCAGCAAGTAATCTGAAATTGTATTCATTTGATTCGTGTCCAACTAATACTGAAATGTTATGCTTACCATACTCCTTACCCCAGTTAATTAATTGTTGATGAGCAATTGTTTCTCCTCTATTTGAACGAGAAGTAATCCTTCCATTAAACTCTCTTGCATCTCCACCGATTGGAGTAGCTAATCTAGTGATATTAGCACTAGTTAAATCCATAGAGAAATTATATGTAAACTCGAAATCACTTAAAAACTTGATAGATAAACCTGCTCTACCTGAGAAGTTGTCACTTATGTTATCATTAACATCTAATTGACTAGTTGCTACAGGGTTTGAATTAGACTTAAATGAAGGCCTAGTTCCCACTGAACCAAATCTATTTAACCCAAAGTCAAAAGCTCTCTCTCCTGTAGCTGGATTGATAACAACGTTACCGTTAGCATCTCTACCATAAACAGGATATATAGGTGCTGTACCTCTTGCCCAATTTGCAATATTACTCACACTATTTGTTCTAAAACCTCCTAATGGGTTATCTGCTATAGTTTTAGCATAATTCATACTAGCAGAAACCTTTAACCATTCTGTTGGTTTATAATCAGAACTTAACCTTGCTGTAGTTCTTTTGAATCCTGAATTAACAATAATACCTTCGTCTTCTAAATCTCCAAAAGATAAAAAAGTACTAGTTAAATCATTTTTGTATTTCATACTGATATAGTTCTCTCTTCTTACACCTGTTAAATATGACTCATCTAACCAACTATCTTGGTATAAAAGATTTGCATTAGGGTTTAATTTACCTGTAAGAGGATCGATTATCTGTCCTTCAGCCACATCAAAACTGTTATAACCTAACGGGAAGTCAGAATTCGTTACAATATTAGCTGCTGCTGACTGAGCAGCTGCTTCAGGAGTTTGTCCTGCATCAATTAAAGCTAATCTAGTTCTATCAAAAACAGCTTCATAATACCTACCTGCATCAGTAATAACATCATATTCAGGTACAGCTCTAGTATTGACACCAATTTTAGAATCGATAGTTACATCAATTTTATCTGTTTTACCTTTTTTAGTTGTAATAATGATTACACCATTTGCACCTCTACTACCATATAAAGCGTTTGCAGAAGCATCTTTAAGGAAAGACATAGCCTCAATATCCTGAGGATTGATTGAGTTTAAGTTACCATTAAATACAACTCCATCAACTACGTATAAAGGATTATTTGATGAATTAATAGAACCAATACCACGGAATCTTACAGATGGATCTGCACCTGGAGCTCCTGATTGATTAATGATTTGTACACCTGCAACTTTTCCAACTAGCCCTTGAGCAACAGATGCATTTGTAACCTCACTTAATGTTTCACTCTTTAAAGTTGAAACAGATCCTGTTATTTCTTCCTTTTTTTGAGTACCGTAAGCAACTACGACAACTTCTTCTAATAAATTATCATTCTCCATGATAATATTAATTGGTGATGAACCAGACACAGCTTTCTCAACTGTTTTCATACCAACAAAACTGAATACTAAAACATCTCCATTTTTTGCTTTAATTGCAAATGCTCCATCAAAATCAGTTTCTACTCCATTTGTAGTTCCTTTAATAACTACATTAACGCCAGGTAACGGACCTGTCTCATCGGAAACGACCCCTTTAACTAGCTTCTGCTGCGCGTTTGCTGTGAAAACAACACACATAAAAAGCAACAAGTACATTGCATTTTTTAAATGTCGACTCATAAAATTATTTGATTTAAAATGATTATTGAATCGCTAAAATTAGACACCAAAGCTGCATATTAACAGTAATTTGATTCTAACAACCTACTTTTTGAAGTGAAAACATTCTTTTTTGAAGCAAACAACAACTATGTTAAATTACTCCTAATAGGGTTAAATTAACAACATCGCAAGGACTTTATTCATTATTTTAGCATAAATTATCAACTTAATTATTGCTACATGACAAAAATTAAATGTATAATAGTTGATGACCTTTGTATTGCTGTAAACAGAATAAAAAAATTGTTAAAAGGTCTCGAAACTATAGACATTATTGGGAGTTTTTCTGATCCGTTGGAAGCCATAGACTCTATAAACCATTTAAAACCTGATTTAGTATTTCTAGATATAAAAATACAGGGAGTATCTGGTTTTGATATAATCAAGCAAACGTATTCTAGAAATAAGCCGCTATTTGTGTTTATTACTAGTCATAATGAATTTGCTTATAAAGCTTTTGATTACTCTGCTTTTGATTATATAACAACTCCATTTGAAGACAATCGTTTTTATCAAACGATAAACAATGCTATGGAATACAAAAGAAAAGAGGAGTTAGTAAATCTACAATCAAGCCTAAACGACATTCTTTCTATTGTTCAGAATACAGACAAAATTGAAAGTAGAAAAATAAATATCAAATCTGGTAACAAAATATCTTTCTTAGATGTTGATACAATTAAGTATGTTTCTGCGTCTGGTTACTACATAGAAATTTTCACTACTAACAATAAGAAGCATTTATTGAGAGAGTCTTTATCAAGCATTATCAAAAGATTAAACTCAAATAAATTTATCCGCATACATCGATCAACAATCATTAACTCTGATTTTATAGAAGAAATTATAAGTTCAAGTTATGGTGAAACCGATGTTAAAATAATAGAATCAAAATCTACTTTTAGGGTTAGTAAAGGTTATAAAAAAGAGTTTCAAGAATTAATGGGAGTAAAATAATTTTATTTTTGCACTGTTAAAACAAAGACTTTGAAAATATCAGATCAACTCAACAGAGAGCTTAATATCTTAAACACACCTAAACGAATAGTTTCTTTAGTACCTAGTTTAACTGAGTTACTATTCGATTTAGGATTGGAGGAACAAATTGTTGGCTTGACCAAATTTTGTATACATCCATATCACTTAAAACAAACAAAAACTATTGTTGGTGGAACAAAAAAAATTAAACTGGATGTTATTAAAGATTTAAAACCTGATATCATTCTCTGTAATAAAGAAGAAAATACTGAAGAAATAGTTAATTCATGCAATGAAATTTCTATTGTTCATGTTTCTAATATTTTTACATTGGATGATGTTTTTGAATTAATAGAACAATATGGTCTTATTTTTTCTTGTAGAACTGAAGCCTCAAAGATTTATCAGAAACTTAAATTCAAGATAAACGATTTTAAGAATTTTGTAAATTCATATGACTCCAAAACCGTTGCTTATTTTATATGGAGAAATCCGTGGATGGCTGCTGGGAATAACACTTTTATCAATCACTTACTTGAGCTTAATAAGTTTGATAATATTTATAAAAATAAAGAACGCTATCCTGAGATACAATTAAAAAAGATACGATTAGAAGGAGATCCGGAAATAGTTTTCCTTTCTTCAGAACCTTATCCTTTTAAGGAAGAACACGCTTTTGAAGTTGGTAGATGTACACACCATGCTAAAACCGTTTTTGTTGACGGAGAATTATTTTCATGGTACGGTAGTAGACTTTTGAAATCGTTCGATTATTTTAAAAAATTACACCAAAGAATTGTCTAAATATTTTATTCTGCTAATTTTTTCTAAAATCTTCATTGCCTTGTAAGAGGCTATGTCACTTTTAGCTTCATCAACATACTTGTAATCATTAGAGCGTTCCATTAGTTTTTCGTAGCGATCTTCAAGATGTCTTTTATACCTAATAAGTTGTTTAAGTTGAGACATAACACATTGAATTTCAGTTTAAATATAACAAATAAAAAACTGAAATTCAACATTTTAACAATTATTCTAAATACATTTTTATTGATTGCAACTCATAAATAGGACTTCTTTTCATAAACACATTAAAAAACGCAGCATGAGTAGCTCCAGATACAATTAATACTCGATCTTCTTTTGACATTGGTACTTTATTTACATTAGAAAACATTCTTAAATTTCGTTGATAAAACTTAGCCGCTTCGTCCGCTCCCTCAAATCCCTTTTCTGAACTAACATAACTAAGCATATCAGCATTATAATTCAATAAAAAGTCATATGATTTATCTGTATTTAACAATAACAATGTATTTTTCAAACCTATCTGATTGACATTACCTATCAAACCTTTTAATTTATTATTTAAAACTTCAAATAATTCAAAATATTTAGTTGATTTATTCTTTTTAGCAATATCCTTTAAATCATAATTGTATTCCATTTTATGATCAATCCCATAAATATTTTTAACATTAGTTTTTTTTCCTATCGCAAATGCAATTAAACCTATCTCAGACTTGCCATAATAACCAATATCCGCGCCAGTATCAGCTTTATATTTTTTATAAGCTTCTTCTAATTTTGTTTGATATCTAGGCTCTTGTTCAACCAAAATAATGGTAGGCTTAAAATTAGCGATAGATTTTACTACGTAATCAATCTCTTTCTTTGCTTTACTGGACGCTTCGTTATATTCAGTTTTATTTGCATCTGAGGTTTCTCCCATATGAAACATTCCTATATTTAACACTTTTATCTTTTTATTAGCCCTTTTTTGAGATTCTTGAGCAAAAGTGATTATACTTATAAAACTCAATAGCAATAACAATTTATTTTTCATTTTTTTGATTAAAGTTATACATTATCGATTCATCAACAGGTAAGATTAACTGATAATCATACCCTTCAATTACTTTTTTTAACGAGTGTAAATCTCCATTTTCTGGTAACTTAATTCTACCCGATTTTACATCTTCTCTTATTTCTTTTAAATTGATGATTGTCCATTCATTCTTTTTTGCAAACTGAGTAAACAAAGACAATCTACCATAAAACTTTTTATACTTTTTCAAATTATCATTCATAATTTCCCCATCTCTTACAAAAGGTCTCCATGAATTTATACTGCTACTTACAGTATTATTTTTTTCAGCCAACTCTTCTGTGTAATTTCCAATGTCGTAAGCACCATTAGATATAATTTTAGAAGCATGAAGGCTACCTAATTTTATAAACATTTTAGCTTTTCTATTTTTATTGAAAATTTCATACAAATTATTCCTCATATAACTAATTCTATCTACATGAGAATCTTGTCTCCATCTAATATAGATATCCCAACTTAACTTTAAATCCTCAATTATTTTCATAGCTTCAACGTCATTAGATGTAAACTGATTAAAAAAAGTAATCACGTCGTCATCTTTTAAAATTTCACCCAAAGCATTTTTAATTTTCTCTTCTTTTCTAGCCATTAAATAATCAAAGATTTTCTTATTAGCTTTTTCTTTTAAGCTCACAATTTTATTATAGTTATTTTCATTCTTTTTTAATTGCACTAACTCATCTAAAAAGAATAATACTGAATAATAATACTCTTGATCAATTCCATGAATTTTCATATTGTGCTTTCTTATTTCAGAAAGAAACTTAGCATCTTCTACTCCTGCAAAAAAAGGAATAGGATCAGCACTTTCTCCTAATGCTACTTTCTTGTACTTTGTATTAAAATCACGTAATTTTTCAACTGTTAATTCTGCTTCCTTTGATAATTCTTCTAACTTTTGCGCAGAATTAGGCCCTACTTCCGCTACAAACTCAGTGTAATTAGATTTTGCTAATAACGGAATTAATGCTTTTGTTAAAATTGACGTTTGTTTAGAATAATGACTTTCCCCAAAAACAATGAACTGAGATTCCTTAATCATTTTTAAAATCATCTTTTTTCCTTCTCCTTCAATTTTATTGTTCTTTACAGTAAAATTAGACAACTTACTTTCTACATAGCTTTTATTAATTTCTTTTTCTTGTCCGCAAATTCCCCAAACAATAAAACAAAAAATTAGTGTGTATTTTTTCATTCTGTACGGTTTAAAATTCTTACACAAGATTACTTCATCATTAAGAAAAAAATTAAAAAATTACACCAACTAGCTGTTTAACTAAACGAATAACAAAAAACATCTTAATATAGTTTTGGTTGTGTAAAAAACCTGCTTTATATAAAAAAGACTGCTTTTCATCATGAATTTTAAGTAGGTTCAGAAATGATTTATATTTTTACTAATCTTATGAAAAAAAACACAGAATTAAAGTATAACATAATTGTCTCTCTACTATTAATATTAATAGATTTTGGATGGGGAATTTTCATAAAAAACAAAACAAAACTTCCTTTAGTTTTTTTACTTAATACAACTTATAGCATTAGCTTTTTTACTGTTTACTTTTTAAATTACTTTTATGTATTGCCTAAATTTTTAAAAACTAAAAAATATGTTTGGTTAGGAATTTCTTTTATCGTTTTACTTTTAGTTTTTGCAGGTATTCGTTTTTTCTTAGAAGAAGTTATTTCTCTTCATCTATTTAATATTCATAATTATAATTTAGAGCAAGAAAATATTTTATTTATCTACTTATTAGATAGTTTTATTTTTGCATTCAAGGCATTTTTATATAGCAGTGTTGTTTATTTATTATTTAGAAACAACGAAAATAAAACAGCTATTCACGATTTAAAGTTAGCTCATGAAAAAGCTCAATTATCTTCTTTAAAATCTCAATTAAGCCCTCACTTTTTATTTAATACACTTAATAATTTCTACATAGAATTATATGATGAAAAACCAGAAACTGCTGAAGGTATTTTAAAACTATCTCAATTATTACGTTATATTACTTATGAAACAACAGACGACTTTGTTTTTTTAGAAAAAGAAATACAATTTATTAAGGACTATATTTATTTTTTTGAACGTAGATATGAAGATAATTTACATTTAAAACTAGAAATAAATGGAATTATAAACACTCAAAAAATCCCTTCTTTAATTTTAATTCATTTTATTGAAAATGTTTGTAAACATGGAACTATTAATAATGCTGAAAAACCAGCAAAAATTAATATTGACATTAAAAAAAGTAGTTTAGAAATCAGTACCAAAAACTATGTAAACACTTCTGAAAAATATATGGAAAAAGGTATTGGTACAAAAAATATTAAACAGCGATTAGATGTTATCTTCAAAAATAATTATACATTAACCCAAGAAAAGAATGATGCTATTTTTAGTAGCTTTTTAAAAATTCCATTATGAGTAAAGTTTTAAATTGTTTGATTGTTGACGACGAACCACCTGCTATTCGCTTATTAGAAAAGTACATTTCTAAAATTTCATTTTTAGAAGTTCAACAAACATTTACAAGTCCTTTACAAGCTTTACAGCACATTGAAAAAGATAACTTTGATATCATTTTTCTAGACATTCAAATGCCTGAATTAACAGGATTACAACTTTCGAAAATTATTAATAAAAAGGTTGAAATTATTTTTACCACTGCTTATCCACAATTTGCTTTAGAAAGTTATGATGTAGCTGCTATTGATTACTTATTAAAGCCTATTGATTTTGAACGCTTTTACAAAGCTGTTTTAAAGGTTTACAATCGTTTTTCTAATGAAACAATTACTAATACTACAAGCAATACACAAAACGATTTTTTCTTTTTAAAAACAGATGGAAAAAATAAGTTTGTTAAGGTATTTTTAAACGAAATAGTATACATTGAAAGCTTAAAAAATTATGTTAGCATTCAATTAAAAGATGAACAAATTATCACCTACAGTACTTTAAAAAAAATTAAAGAAAACTTACCTGAGGACCAATTTATTCAGATACATAAATCGCATATTGTGGCAATTCAACACATAGAGAAAATAGATAACGATGCTGTTTTTATGCAAAAAAAAGAACTTTCAATAGGTAACACCTACAAAAAGTCCTTTTTTAACTTAATAACGAATAAGCAATTATAATTTATTTACCTATCGTTTATCTTGTAAAGCAAATACTCTCCTTAATAAGTCTGTATTTCTTAAACCTATTTTATTTCTAATTCCTTTTTCTTCTACAGCAATCATAGTAAAAACTCCTTTTAAAGCTTGATTAGTTACATAATCTGTTAAGTCAGGATTTACTTTATTTACAAAAGGAATTGAATTATACTTAGTGATTAAGTTTGACCATATTTTATCTGCCCCTACTTTACCGAAAGAATTTTTAATCACCGGATTAAATTTTGAATATAATGCGCTATTTGTTTTTCCTTGTAAATAATTAGTTGCAGCATTGTCATTTCCTAATAAAATATTCTTAGCATCATTAAAAGTAATATCTTTAACTGCAGTAACGAAAATTGGTGTAGCTGTTTTAACTGCATCTTCTGCAGCTCTATTTAAAGCTTTTACACCTTCATCTGCCAATTTACTTAAACCTATTTTACGTAATCCATCATCAACTGCCTTCAACTCTTTTGGTAATAAAATTTTTACTAATTCATTTTTATAAAAACCATCTTGAGCTGTTAATTTTGAAACTTGATGTTGAATACCGTTATCCAACGCTTGACGTAACCCTGCTCCTATTTGTTGTTGTGTTAAAGCTCCACCAGCTTGGGGTAACTGACTAGCTATTTTTTGTAATTCTGCACAAGCAGTTAATTGAAGCGCTATAAAAGCAATAAAAATCTTTTTGATCATATTAAAAGTTTTATGTATTCTTTTGAAACTATTTACACTGATAAGTCACAGTTTATTTGATAAAACTATCCGTTTTTTTATCATAACCATACGGACAATGTTTACATCCACTCTTACAACAATATCCTCTTCTTAAGTGATACTCCTCTTTAAAAACTCTATACCCTTGTTCATTAACATAATATTCATCTGGAGTAGGCTTTAAAATCTTTTTAATCATATCACAAATATAATTTTATTTATAGTCTCATCCTAAACACAAAAATTAATGTTTTATTTCTAATGAAGATATATTTTAAAAACAAAATCTCAGACAAGAGAATACTCCTTATCTGAGATTTAGATTTACACAACCTGTTTCTAAATTTTCGTTTATGTCTAATAAACGTTACTATTCAAAAAAGAAACTTCTAAAGTTTTATTGCTTAACCATTTTTACTGGTACTACATAAGTTCTTGAACCTATACTAGTATTTAATTTTTTATGATCAAGTCTTCTTCTAATATACTTTTCAACGATTTCCTTATTAAAATCTGTAGCTACTGATAAAACATTAATTTCATTTTTATCATCAACAACTAATTTTACAGTAATTGAAAAATCTCTTTCTAAAACAAAACTAGGCTCTTTAAGCAGCTTTTGTACCGTATTAGAAACTACCATTCCCTCTTTATCATCAATAGGGTTTCCATCTTTAGCATTTGCAATTAATGTACAAAATGCTACCATAATAACTGTTAATACTGTTTTAATTGACTTCATAGTGATTGTTTTTTAGTTTTTATTAAATTTTAATTAATCAATACTTTTTAAAAACTGATTTATAATCGATTACAAATTTATAGTCTAAATTCAGTTTTAATGTTATTCTAATTTTAACAAAACAAACACGAGAAATTTCTCAAAAAAACCATTTTTGCAGTCTTTACAATTGAAAAAAACGCATAAATTTTAAATTTAGCCTTGTTATTTTAAAAATTCAATAGAATTAGCATCATCGAAATAAGATATAATTAAACAATCACACTTTTCATTAGGGAATAAAAAAACGAAACTAAAAATTGAATTTACTAAAAGCTTGTAGTATTTTATTTTAGTAAAAAAAGTATTGCCTTTTTAGAGATATCTTAGTTCTAAAGTAGCAGTATTATCATATAGATAAAAAACCTGAAATCACTGAAAAAAAATCAGTAAGTTAATTTAAAGTTAACAAATAGTTAATTAAACATTAACAGTTAATTACACTTCTTTTTTTGTAAAAATAAATCAAAAAAAGCAGCTTTTTATTGCTTAAAATAAGCAACTACAAAATCATAAAACTACCTGTTATTAGCACATAAAAAAAGCGTTGAATATGTAATTCAACGCTTCAAAAATATGATTTTAAAAAGACCTCCTTATTTTTTTAACTTCATTCCTGGAGGATACTTATCTAAGATTTTCTTTACAAATTCGTTAATACGAGCTTCTTTTCTTTCCGCTGATGTTCTAACTGATAAAGCTCCTGAACCAATACCTTGCCATACTAATTGCTTGTCTTTAGCATCAATAATATCAATAAATAAAGTTCCTTCTGTATATTGATTAACATTTAATCTGTTAGCGCCACCCCACATCCAAGGGTTCCATCCCCAACCGAAGCCAAATCCCCAGCTAACGTTATCATTAATATCTACACGTTCTCTAGATTTGGTAAATAAACTGATTAACACATCTGGATTGGAAGATTTCTGCATTCCTTTAGCTACTAATTCTGCTTCAATAGCTCTTAAAATTCTTTTCTTATCTAAATCAGAAATATCAACTTTATCAATTCCTGGTTTATAAAAGGCAAAAGATTTATAAGCAACAAAATTTGCTTTGGTATCATAATCTGTTGCAACTCTTACTGAACTACAAGAAGAGAGTAATAATAAAAATGCGAATGGTAAAAAGAGTCTTGCTAACTTCATGGTAATTAATTTTTATACGTTATTAAATAAAGCATCATCAACTACATTAGGCAAAGTAACTTTTAGATTTTTTTCTATTTCCATAGCTCGTTTTATAGTAAAAACAGCTTCGTTATTTCTTGCCCAACTTCTCCTTGCAATTCCGTTATTAACATCCCAAAATAGCATTGATTGTAAACGTTTAGATGCTTCTAAAGATCCATCAAGAAGCATGCCAAATCCTCCATTTATAACTTCTCCCCATCCAACACCTCCACCATTGTGAATAGAAACCCAAGTAGCACCTCTAAAACTATCTCCAATTACATTATGAATAGCCATATCAGCTGTATATCTAGAGCCATCATAAATATTAGATGTTTCTCTATATGGTGAATCTGTTCCAGAAACATCGTGATGATCTCTTCCTAAAACTACTGCACCTATTTCTCCGTTTGCTATTGCTTTATTAAAGGCTTTTGCTATTTTAATTCTTCCTTCAGCATCTGCATATAAAATTCTAGCCTGTGAACCTACTACTAAGTTATTCTCTTGCGCTCCTTTTATCCACTGAATATTATCTGCTATCTGTTGCTGAATTTCCTCTGGAGCTTCTTTCTTCATCTCCTCTAATATTTCACAAGCAATCTCATCGGTTTTATTTAAATCTTCTGGCTTTCCTGAAGCACAAACCCATCTAAATGGTCCAAAACCATAATCAAAACACATTGGTCCCATAATATCTTGCACATAACTCGGATATGCAAAAACTTCACTTCCTAATTCAGATTCTTCAGCAGGGCAAAAATCTCCATCTTTATCTTTGTATACCATCGCCCCTGCTCTACTTGCTTCTAATAAAAAGGCATTTCCATAATCAAAGAAATAAGTTCCTTTTTGGGTATGTTTATTAATTAAAGATGCATGCTTACGTAATGATTGTTGCACCTTTTGCTTAAACTTTTCTGGCTCATCAGACATCATATTATTAGCTTCTTCAAACGAAAGTCCCATTGGATAATATCCTCCTGCCCAAGGATTATGTAAAGAAGTTTGATCAGAACCTAAATCAACATAAATATCTTCACTATCAAACTTATACCAAACCTCAACAATGTTTCCTAAATAAGCGATAGAAACTGTTTCTTTAGCTTCTTTAGCTTTCACCACTCTTGCTACTAGCACATCTAAATCATCAATAACCTCATCAACCCAACCTTGAGAATGACGTGTTTTTACTGCCTTTTCGTTTACTTCAGCACATACGGTTATACAACCTGCAATATTTCCTGCTTTTGGTTGCGCTCCACTCATTCCTCCTAAACCAGCTGTTACAAATAAACCTCCTTTTGGCGATTTATTTATTTTTCTAAATCCGTTTAAAACAGTAATTGTCGTTCCGTGTACAATTCCTTGAGGTCCAATATACATATAACTACCAGCAGTCATTTGTCCGTATTGCGTTACTCCTAATGCATTAAATTTCTCCCAATCATCAGGTTTAGAGTAATTAGGAATCATCATACCATTTGTTACTACAACTCTTGGAGCATTTTCATGTGAAGGAAATAATCCCATTGGATGTCCAGAATACATTACCAATGTTTGCTCATCATTCATTTCTGAAAGATATTGCATGGTTAATAAATATTGTGCCCAATTCTGAAAAACACTTCCATTTCCTCCATAGGTAATCAATTCATGCGGATGTTGAGCTACAGCATAATCTAAATTATTCTGAATCATTAACATGATAGATTTTGCCTGTAATGAGTTACCAGGATATTCATTAATATCTCTAGCATACATTTTATAATCTGGACGAAAACGATACATATATATTCTACCGTAATCTTCTAACTCTTGAGAAAATTCTGCTAATAACTCTTTGTGATGTTTCTTATCAAAATAACGTAAAGCATTCTGTAATGCTAATTTTTTCTCATCCGTAGATAAAATATCCTTACGCTTTGGAGCATGATTAACAGTTGTATCGTATTCTTTTTTTGGAGGTAATACCTCCGGAATTCCTTGTTGTATGTGTTCTTTAAATGTCATTCAATTTTTATTTAACTATAAACTGCTCTTCTTTAACCAAATTAATTAATGCGTTAATATCATCTTTCAATACTCTATCCTCTTCTAATTTAGCAACTTTACTTCTAATTAAGCTGAAATTTTCTTCAATAATTACTGAAAAAGTATTTGGACGCCTAAATTCCATTGCTTGAGCAGCATACATAAACTCAATTGCTAATATTTTTTCTAAGTTCCCTAAAATCTGATTGAACTTTCTTCCTGAAATACTTCCCATAGAAACATGATCTTCTTGACCTAAAGAAGTAGGAACACTATCTGCTGAAGGTGGAAAACACAAAGATTTGTTTTCTGTTACTAACGCTGCTGTGGTATATTGAGGAATCATATACCCAGAGTTTAACCCACCTGCTTTAGTTAATAATCTTGGTAAACCATATTTACCTTCCAATAATAAATAACATCTTCTATCAGAAATATTACCTAATTCTGAAACTGCAATCGAAGCATAATCTAATGCCATTGCTAATGGTTGACCATGAAAATTACCTCCAGAAATGGCTTCAGTATCACTTAAAACAATTGGGTTATCTGTTACAGCATTCATTTCTGTTTGTACCAATTCTTTTAAATGATAATATGCATTTCTGGAGGCTCCATGAACTTGGGGAATACATCGCATAGAGTACGGGTCTTGTACTCTACTACATTGATAATGATTTTCTAAATTTTGTGAATCTTTTAAAAACATTCGCATGCGTGCCGCTACTTCTAAGTTCCCTTTAAAAGGTCTTATTTTATGTAACTCTTCTTTAAATGGAGAAGCACTTCCTTGAAAGCCTTCTAAACTCATTGCTCCAGCTAAATCTGCCAAATCCAATAAGTATTCCATTTTTCGTAAGCCTATAATAGCATGCGCTAAAATAAATTGTGTTCCGTTAATTAATCCTAAACCTTCTTTTGCTTGTAGTTTTAAAGGTGCTAGATTATGTTGTTTCAACACTTCTTTTGCTGATACAATCTTGTTATCAATCCAAAATTCTCCTTCGCCAATTAATGGTAAAAAAAGATGTGATAACGGAGCTAAATCACCCGATGCTCCAACGGAACCTTGTTTTGGTACCATTGGTAACAAATCGTTTTCTATAAAATATATAATACGTTCTATTAACTCTAAACGCACTCCAGAATACCCTTGACATAAAGCATGCACCTTACAAATCATCATTATTTTAGATAACTTTTTATCAATAGGTTCTCCAACACCAACCGCATGAGTAATTAATAAGTTTTCTTGTAGCTTACTCGTTTCTTCTGGCGTTATTTGAACATCACACAAAGGACCAAAACCAGTATTAATTCCATACACAGCTTTATCTGAACTTGCCATTTTTTCTACCTTATCTCTACACTCTAAAATATTTTTTTGAGCCTCTTCATCTACAATAGCTTTAAGCTTTCCTTCAGCTATAGAGAGTATTTTGCTAGTAGTTAATATATCTATACCGTATCTAAACATTTCTTTAATTTTCTATTTACAAAGTTATTCTTACTTTTGATAACCTTCAATATCATTTAAATCAACATTCAATAACTATGAGTAATCAAATAGAGTTTCGTCATTTTAAATATTTCTTAGCTGTAGCAGAAGATTTACATTTTAGAAAAGCTGCAGAACGCTTATTTATTTCTCAACCTGGCTTAAGTAGACAAATAAAACAAATGGAAGAAGATTTAGGGATTCAACTGTTTGTAAGACATAATAGGAAAGTACAACTTACCCCTGTAGGTGTTTATTTAAAAAAAGAATTGACTCAGCATTTAAAAAACATAAATTACAGTTTAGAGTATGCCAAATTATTGCAAGAAGGTAAACTAGGTACTTTAAAATTTGGCTATGTTGGTTCTGCTATGCAACACATTATTCCTGAAATATTAGTTCGATTTAAAAAAAATCATTCTGATGTTACATTCAGCTTCAAAGAAATGGACAACCAAAAACAAATAGCACAACTACTTACAAATGATATTGATATTGGTTTTGTAAGATTAGATAGAGCGCCGAGAGATATTGAAATGGCTGCTATTTTAAAAGAACCTTTTTGTTTGGTATTACCTAAAAATCATCCTATAAATAATTCTAATTACAAGAATTTATCACAATTAAAAGATGAACCTTTTATCTTATTCGATCCTTCTTATAGCCCTTCTTATTACGAAAAAGTAATGCAAATTTTTGATGATAGTGGTTTCTCACCAATTATCTCTCACAATACTATTCATGCTGCATCAATTTACAAACTAGTTGAAAATAATTTTGGTTTATCAATAGTTCCAAAATCCTTACAACAAGGTTACGATGTAAACGTAAAATTTATAGAGCTAAATGAAATAGAGCAACGTACTACACTCTCAGTAGTTTGGAACAAACAAAATAGAAATCCCATCTTAAATTCTTTAGTTGAAGAAATAAAAAAAGCATTCTAAATAAATTTAGAGTGCTTTTTTTGTAAAATGTATACTGATTACTTTACTATAATTTGTTTTACTGTTTTATTTCCTTGTGATTTAATATGAAGAAAATAATTACCAGCAGCCAAGGAATTAATATTAAAATTAAGATTATAAATACCTGCTTCTTGCTTTTTATTTAACAATAAAGTATTCACCAATTGTCCTTTAACATTAAACAACTCAACAGTTACTTCTGTTGTATTTTGAATTAAATAATGTACATTTCCTTCTTCACTCATTGGATTAGGATATACTCCCATTACTATTAAACTTTCCTGTGCTTCTTTTTTATTTTCATTATCAAAGTTTAACGGCTGTTTACCATAATTTGATTTAGCGCTTTGAATTGCTTGTCTATTCGTTTCAACAATACCACATCCATTTTTATTTACATAGTATCCTTTATGGTAAAATTCTCCTGAACTAGGTTTGGTTACATCATTAATATAAAACCAATCTGCTTGCACTCTGTTTTCTTTTACATCTAACACAAAATAACCATGTGCATCTAAATCAACTTCTTTAATATGTCTGTTTAATAATCTTGTATAAAACTCTGCAATTCCTGAAGCAATTCCTCCAAAAGCATCTAAATTTTGAGAGGTTACACTAGGCACTACAAATTCAGATCCAATACAATCACCATCATATTTTAAATCTCCAGCAAAAGTACTGTGAATATCTCCCGTTAAAACCACTACATTTTTTATATTATTATTTGAAATATGCTGATATAACTTTTCTCTTTCTTCAGAAAAACCATCCCAAGCATCATTTGTAGGAACTCCCCTATAATTCATCATCATTACTTGATTTCCTATAATTTTCCATGTTGCAGATGAACTTGATAACTTATTTAATAACCAACTAAACTGAGCTTCTCCTAAAATAGATTTATAGGTAGCCTTTTGAGCAGTTTTTTTACTTTTAGTAGCTTTTGCCAATAATACCTCTAATTGCGTTTGATTTTCTTTTGAAGCTAAATTTCTTTTGCCTTCATTTTTATAACTATAAGCTACACTCGCAAATTTGTCAACTACATAATTGAATTCTTCTTCGCTAAGATTTTTAGTATTTATAAAATAAGGAGCAATCTTTTTTATTGCTGATTTTAAATCGGCTATTGTATTTAAAGAACTCTCAGCAATAATTTCTTTTATTTCAGATTTTATTTGCTTTTTAGAAGCAATACTCATTTTATTAGAAGTACCTGCATTTTCTCCTCTTCCTTCTATTCTTGTATCTAACATTAATAAATCAACCAAACCACCGTATGAAAAATCTCTATACAATCTGTATTCTTCTATAGAATTTGCTCTTACAGGCATCCATTCAAAATAAGCTTTATAAGCATTATTTTTTCTTACTTCCCAACTCCCTTCTGTTGCAGGATCGTGATTTTCTGCTCCAAATTTATTTGCATCGTTTGAAAACTCGTGATCATCCCAAATTAAAATAAACGGATGCTGTTGGTGTAATTTTCGTAACATTGGATCTAATCGGTAGTATGAATAACGTACTCTATAATCACTCAAAGTAATCGTTTCATTCTTTGGTAAATGTCCTCTACCAACTTCATCATTATACCCATAACCTCCACTTTCATATTCATATATATAGTCACCTAAATGAATAATTGCATCTATATCAGTTCTATCAGCTAACTTATCATACGCCTCAAAATATCCGTTTTGGTAATTAGAACAAGAAACTACTCCAAATCTTACATTATCTACATTTACTGTTGGTGATGTTCTTGTTTTTCCTATTTCTGATTTTAAATTGAAAGCTTCAAACTGATAATAATAAGTGGTATTCGGATTTAAGTTAGTTACATCAACTTTAACCGTATAATCTTTATTTTCATTCGTTTGTACAACTCCTTCCTTTACAATCGAATTCATTGCACTATCTGTTGCTACTTTCCATGTAACAGAAACCTCAGGAGTGTTTGCAGTAACTCTTGTCCAAATTATCACTGCATCTTTTAAAGGGTCACCTGATGCTACTCCATGATAAAAAGGCGCTAAAGAAGCATTGAAAAAATCAGAAATTTGTTCTGAATTGTTTCTGTTAATTTTAGTAATCGTTGCTGAATTCTTTTGTTGTGATGTAGCCGAAAAAGCACCACATAAAACAAATAATAAAAAGACAAAAAGCTGTTTTGTTTGTTTCATTTTTAAATTAATTTTAATTGGATATTGTTAATATTGGGCGCGAAACTACTCTTTTAACACACAAATTATTATGCATGCATAATAATTAACGAAATGTTAAATCATATAACACTTTAATATTCTTTGCGTCTAAAAACTAACATTAGAGTAACTATTTGTTAATGTGTTTTTGTAAATTCAGAGTATTAAAAATTAAGATTGATTTTAATTTCAAAACATATCGTTCCAAAAGGGTTTAGTGGTATTACTTTATATCCTTTTATTTTTCTTAGATATAAAAATCTTAAGAAGAATAAATTATTGATAAACCATGAAAAAATTCACTTACAACAACAGTTAGAATTATTAATTGTATTCTTTTATATTTTCTACGGATTGGAATGGTTTGTAAAGCTGATAAAGTATAAAAATAGTTATCTTGCTTACAAAAATTTGAGCTTTGAAAAAGAAGCTTATCAAAATGAATCTAATTTAGACTATCTTAAAAACAGAAAAATTTGGACTTTTATAAAATATCTTTAAAAATATTCATCACTTTTTGTGTCTTCGGATCCTTAACCAATTGTAGTTCTCAACAAAAAAAGGACAAAAAAGATAAAGAACAAGCTTTGCCTGTTGAAGAGAATAAGGTTATAGAAAAAGCAGATACTATTATACTGAAAACAACTTCTAAATATCCTGCTTACGTAACTAAAGAATATGTATTGGGTAAATTCGATTACACTAAAAATAAAGACTTTATTAAAATTCCTAAAGAGTTTTCATCTGAAGTAAGGTATTTAAGAAAAGAAGTTTTTGACATGTTTCATAAAATGGCTACCGAAGCAAAAAAAGAAGGTGTTGTTTTAAAAATAGTATCTGCTACAAGAAACTTTGCACATCAAAAAAGAATTTGGGATTACAAATGGACTGATAAATATAAAAAGTATCCTGAAAATGAACGTGCTTTAAAAATTTTAGAATACAGTTCTATGCCTGGTACTTCAAGACATCACTGGGGAACAGATTTAGATATTAATGATTTGGAAGATGAATACTTTTTAAAAGGAAAAGGAAAAAAAGAATACGAATGGTTAGTTAACAATGCCAACAAATTCGGGTTTTACCAAGTATATACTTCTAAAAAAAATGGTAGAACTGGTTATAACGAAGAAAAATGGCATTGGTCTTATACTCCACTTTCTTCTATTTATTTAAAATATTACAATCAACACATTACTAACAAAGACATTACAGGCTTTGAAGGTGCTAAGTTTGCTAGTGATATTGATATGCTAACAAACTATGTAAATGGTGTAAACCCTAAAATATTGAACTTTAAACGCTAAGCTTTTCTTAAATAGTTCTTCTTTTTTTTGAGTTTTTCGTAAATTGCAACACAATATAACAACTAAATTTACGAATGGAACAAATAGCACCGTACAAACCTAAACATAAAGTAAGAATAGTAACTGCTGCCTCTCTTTTTGATGGACATGATGCTGCCATTAATATTATGCGTAGAATTATTCAATCAACAGGAGTTGAAGTTATTCACTTAGGTCATGATAGAAGTGTAGAAGAAGTAGTAAACTGTGCTATTCAAGAAGATGCAAATGCCATTGCTATGACCTCTTACCAAGGTGGTCATAACGAATACTTTAAGTATATGTATGATTTACTTAAAGAAAGAGGAGCTGGTCATATCAAAATTTTTGGTGGCGGTGGTGGTGTAATCCTTCCTGAAGAAATTAAGGAATTAATGGATTACGGAATTACCCGAATTTATTCTCCTGATGATGGTAGAGAAATGGGATTACAAGGAATGATTAATGATTTGGTAAAACAATCTGACTTTCCTGTAGGAGATAAATTGAATGGTGAGGTAAAACATTTACACGAAAAAAATATAGGAAGTATTGCTAGAGTAATATCCTCGGCAGAAAACTTCCCAGAAGTTTCTAAAGAAACAATGGATATTATCCATAAAAAAAATGAAACTTCTACGACTCCAGTATTAGGTATTACAGGTACAGGTGGTGCCGGAAAATCTAGTTTAGTAGATGAACTAGTGCGTCGTTTCTTAATTGATTTTCCTGAAAAAACTATTGGATTAATTTCTGTAGATCCTTCTAAACGTAAAACAGGCGGGGCTTTGCTTGGTGATAGAATTCGTATGAATGCTATTAATAATGAACGTGTATACATGCGTTCTTTAGCTACTCGTCAATCAAACTTAGCTTTATCTAAATATGTAAATGAAGCAGTTGAAGTTTTAAAAGCTGCTGAGTTTGATTTAATTATTTTAGAAACTTCTGGTATTGGACAATCTGATACTGAAATTATTGAGCATTCTGATGCTTCATTATATGTTATGACTCCTGAATTTGGAGCTGCTACACAATTGGAAAAAATTGACATGTTAGATTTTGCTGATTTAGTAGCTATTAACAAATTTGACAAACGTGGTGCTTTAGATGCGATACGTGATGTTAAAAAACAATACATGCGTAATAATAATCTTTGGGATGTACACATGGATGATATGCCTGTATACGGAACAATTGCTTCACAGTTTAACGACCCTGGAATGAATTCGCTTTATAAAGCAATTATGGATAAGGTTGTTGAAAAAACTGGAGCAGATTTAAAATCTAGCTTTGAGATTACCAAAGAAATGTCTGAAAAGATATTTGTAATCCCGCCAGCTAGAACGCGTTATTTATCTGAAATTGCAGAAAGTAACAGAGCTTACGATAAAAAAGTAGATGACCAAGAAAAGGTAGCTCAGAAATTATATGGAATTTTCCAAACTATAATTTCTGTATTAGAAGTCAAATCAACTCAAATAGAGTTATCTCTTTTAACAAAAAACGGAATTGACCAAGACACTATATTTTCTTTAGGTGAAGCTAAAAAAGAATCTAAGATATTTTTAACGCTTCTTATAGATCAATTCGACAAGATCAAATTAAACCTTGACCCTCATAATTGGGAAATTATTTTAAACTGGGCTACGAAGGTTAAAAAGTATAAAGATCCTATTTACACGTTTAAAGTACGTGATAAAGAAATTAAAATTGAAACGCATAGTGAGTCATTATCACACAGTCAAATTCCGAAAGTAGCTTTACCTAAATACAAAGCTTGGGGTGATTTATTACGTTGGAATTTACAAGAAAATGTTCCTGGAGAATTCCCATATGCATCTGGATTATATCCTTTCAAAAGAACAGGTGAAGATCCAACCAGAATGTTTGCTGGTGAAGGTGGACCAGAGCGAACTAACAGACGTTTTCACTATGTAAGTTTAGGAATGCCAGCAAAGCGTTTATCTACCGCTTTTGATTCGGTAACTTTATACGGAAATGATCCAGGACACAGACCTGATATTTATGGTAAAATTGGAAATGCAGGAGTATCTATTTGCTGTTTAGATGATGCTAAGAAATTATACTCTGGTTTCGATTTAAGTCATGCTATGACTTCTGTATCTATGACAATTAATGGACCAGCACCAATGTTACTTGGTTTCTTTATGAACGCTGCTATTGATCAAAACTGTGAGAAATACATCAAAGAAAATGGCTTAGAAGCTAAAGTAGAAGAAAAATTAAAAGAATTATATGATAATAAAGGCTTAAACAGACCTAAATATAATGGTGACTTACCTGAAGGAAATGACGGACTTGGTTTATTACTTTTAGGTGTAACGGGTGATCAAATTTTACCTGCTGATGTTTATGCTGAAATTAAAGCGAATACCTTAGCACAAGTTCGTGGTACAGTTCAGGCTGATATTTTAAAAGAAGATCAAGCTCAAAACACTTGTATTTTCTCTACAGAATTTGCATTGCGTTTAATGGGAGATGTTCAGGAATACTTTATTGAAAAGAATGTTCGTAACTTCTACTCTGTTTCTATTTCTGGATATCATATTGCTGAAGCTGGAGCAAATCCAATTACACAGTTAGCATTAACTTTAGCAAACGGGTTCACTTATGTAGAATATTATTTATCAAGAGGAATGGATATCAATAAGTTTGGACCAAACTTATCGTTCTTCTTCTCAAATGGTATCGATCCAGAATATGCTGTAATCGGACGTGTTGCTCGTAAAATTTGGGCAAAAGCATTGAAATATAAGTATGGAGCTAATCCACGTGCTCAAATGTTAAAATATCATATTCAAACTTCTGGACGTTCTTTACATGCCCAGGAAATTGATTTTAATGATATTAGAACTACGTTACAAGCCTTATATGCAATTTACGATAACTGTAACTCTTTACACACGAATGCGTATGACGAAGCTATTACAACTCCTACAGAGGAAAGTGTACGTAGAGCCATGGCTATTCAGTTAATTATTAATAAAGAATTAGGATTGGCTAAAAATGAAAATCCAATTCAAGGTTCATTTATTATTGAAGAATTAACTGACTTAGTAGAAGAAGCGGTATTAACTGAATTTGATAGAATTACTGAGCGTGGTGGAGTTTTAGGAGCAATGGAAACTATGTATCAACGTTCTAAAATTCAAGAAGAGAGTTTATACTACGAAACTTTAAAGCATACTGGTGAATTTCCTATTATTGGTGTAAATACTTTCTTAAGTTCTAAAGGTTCTCCTACTGTAACACCTCAAGAAGTAATTCGTGCTACAGAGGAAGAGAAATTATTCCAGATAAAAACAAAAGAAAGCTTAAATGAAGCCAACAAAGACGAAGTTGCTAAACAATTAAGTTCAATTCAGCAAGCTGCTATTCAAAATGAAAATATTTTTGATTGTTTGATGGAAGCTGCAAAAGTTTGTTCTTTAGGTCAAATTACCGCTGCTTTATTTGAAGTTGGTGGTCAGTATAGAAGAAATATGTAATTGAAATTGATTACAGATTATAACATCAAAGCAGTTAAAAGGATATTTCTTTTTAACTGCTTTTTTCTTTAAAACAAAGTAAATTCCCCCTGTAACACTCTCAAACATTTCATTGAAAGAATTATCTTTGTTGTAAGCTTGAAACTCTTGATTTAAATCTTTTTAAATTTAGTTTTTACATAACTTTTAACATTAAAAAAACTACTGCTAGAAATGAGAACTTATCCAAAGGACATTAAAAAACTTGAAGAGAAACATAGCTTTAACTTTCCTATAAATCAACAAAAATTGGAGCGTATACAAAGTGATGTTATTTTACGTCACGATATTACTTTTTTATTCTTAAAATCAAGAATATTAAATACTTTAAGAGAGAAAGAAGAATTTAAAAATAGAGTAACTCATGAGTCCTTTTTAGATAAAAAAATTGGCAGTACTGACAGACTTAAAATTTATAATGCTATTAAAAATAAGGTTCATCTATCTGTTCATAAAAAAGGTTCACGATCTTCCTTGTACCCTTATCTTATTTTAGTTGCCTTTCTTATTCCGTGGATTTGTTATTTAATTTTCTTTTCTAAAGAAGAGATAACTGCCTTGTTTTCATTTGCCAATCCTAAACTTTTTGCGCTACTCTTTTTTATTGGAGTGTCAATTGTTACTATTTTTGATTATAAGTTTGGATATTTATTTAAAAATCCCACACCTTACATTGACACAAGAGTTAAAACTATTAGAGAGTTTATTTGTAGTTTAATTAGACAGAATAGAAATGATATTAAAAGTAAATTTGAAATCATTTTTAACAATGATCTTGAGAAGGTGAATCAGTAAGACATATTTTTATTTTTTTTAAGACTATTATGAATACCACATGAGATCTGTTCAATACTCAGAAAAAATATTAAAACAGGATTATTTTATGAGGGGAATTTTATTCGGATTATTAATGATAATATGATAAACAGGAACTAATTCAACCTTAATTAAATCAAATTACAACAACTGTAACAATGAAAAATAAAATCATATTTAAAAACCCTTTAGAAACTACAGACTCTGATATAAAAGACATTGAAGAATTCACTGGTTTTATTCTTCCAGAAAATATAAAGGCTTTCTTTAAATTTTATGCTAATTCAGAAATTATGTTTAATGATAATACTCAATGTTTTTTTGATTTAATTTACAAAGACGGATGGGATACCGATGATGCACTTCAACAAGTTGAATCCCTAAAATCTATAAAGGAAAAATGGGAGCATCGTGGCTACTTAAAACAATTTCAAAAAGAATTTGATGTAAACTCTGAATATGTTGACCATGAAAAACTTTTCCCTTTAATAGAAACATATGGAGGTGCACAAATTTATATAGCTATAGGTGGAGATTATGACGGTAAAATTTTTCACGTTGATAATGGTGATTTTGGATTCTGTTATTTAACAGAATCTTTAGATGAACTTTTGAATAAATGCTATTCCATAGCATAAGAAATATCTGTATTATACTTTTTGCTAGTTAAACAATGAACATTAAAAATTTAAATCCCAACCATTCTTTAAGCGACAAAATAATTAAAGAGGGAAAAACTCCTTTTAAATTATGGCTTGAATTTGAAATATCATGCCCTTGGGATGATATTGAAAATGACTTTGCTAATATTGCTGTTGATACATTAGACGGTAGAAATTATGGAATAAATGTATGGACGTATCAATTTCTTCAAACAGCTATTAATGAAGACAGAGAAAATGGAAATAATTTAAACGGTCTTTATCAAATACCTCCTGACTTATTTGTAAAAGAATTAAGTAGAAATTGTATTGAAAAAACAATAATTAACTTACTAGAAACAGGAAATTTAGAAGAAGTACTCAATATGTCTATTTTTTCATTGAAATACTTACCTCCTTACATTGATAGCATAGACATAGAAGATGATGAAATTGAAGTTCTAATAAATGAACTAAGATTTCAATTACCTGATGACCATATATTACAAAATGAACAATTTGAATTAGCTGCAAAAACAACCAATAGCAATGACTTTATATTTAAAGTAGATAATGAACAAATAGTAGCCATCAACTTAAATTTAAAATCTGATAAAGAATTAAACAAACAGATTACAACCAGAATTTACAATAACGAAAAAGATTTTTGGGATAAAGAAATGAAACAAAACCTCATTGAATTTAAAGCTTAATTAACTCCTCATTTAAAACTCAATTATAAGTTACTATGAAAAACTGTCACATTTTATTATCAGAAAGTTTTACTTATATAAGTTTATTTGAAAAGATACTGGAAAGAAAATTTAACCTGCAAAAAGTTTCTATTAAAGAACTTATCAAAAATAGTTTATCTGATTTATCTGATAACTATCTATCTAAAAAAGTTAAATCTTACATACAATCAGGAGAATTGATTCCTACAGAATTAATTACTAAAGTTCTAATAAATGAAATAGCATCAATTCAGAAAGGAATATTAATCATCGACTATCCAAAAACTAAAGAACAATATTTTCATCTCGAAAAATCACTTGACCAACAAGATATCCAAATCGAAAAGTTATGGATATTACAATTAAATAATATTGATAAAATACTTTCCGAAGAACGAGATGAAAAAACAAGAAAAAGGATAATCGAAAGGTTTGAATTATTGAAAATCAGAAATAAAAAAATTGAAGAAACCGTCAATAAAAACACAACTGTAATTAAAATAAATTTTGATTACTATAAAGACTGGAATGAGGAAGAAATGGAGAAACTTATTAGCAACAATTTATAATACTTCTTTTTAGAAGTTTACCTACTCTCTCCTATTCATTAAAATTATTTAGCTTTGTTTTTATAAAATCCTTCTATATAAATGCCACGTACCATATTTGAAAATATTGTAATTCAAAACTTTCAAGAAAAAATGTCTATCGGCTTTTGTCAGTACACAGCCATTCGTTTTTTTGAAATACTCTTAATTGAAAAAGGTAATGGTGAATTAAATATTAACGGACACAATGTTCCATACGAAGACAATCACATTTTTATATTTATTCCTAATGATAAATATAACTTCGAAATAAAAACTCCAACCACAGTATCTGCAATAAAATTTTTAAACAGCTTTTTCGGTAACTTTTCTTTACAAGATGACACCTCACAAGAAAAAGAATGGTTTAAAAAAATTGAAACTATCTTCTACAGTGCAGACAGAGTTAAAAACATAAATCTAGATTCTGAATCAGAAAAAAACAGTTTCTTAGCGCTATTCAATGTTCTTTTTAATGAGTACAATAATAAAAACTTAAAAAGCGAACTTATTCTAAAAGCGACATTACATTCTATACTTCATATAATTTCAAGAAATGTAAATGTAGCTACCGTTAAAAAAGAAACTTCTAAAATTCAGGATATTGTAAACTACATTCATTATCACATTCATGATAGTAGTATGCTTTCCAATAAAATGATTGCTGCTGAATTCAATATTGCTGAAAACTATGTAGGACAATATTTTAAGAAACAGATGGAAATCAGCTTAAAAAAATACATTCTTAATTACAAAGTTAAATTAGCTGAAACCCGTTTAAAATATACCAATTTTACTATTTCAGAAATTGCCATAGAACTAGATTTTACCGACAGCAGCCACTTAGATAAAACATTTTTATCATACAAAGGAATGACAGCTAGTAACTACAGAACTAGCCAAAAATAACCTCAACTTCGTTTTTTACTAAAACATCTTTTTTTCTTACTAAATAGTAGGTGCACCTCTAAAATAACTTTGCAACGTAAAGTTTAATAAACACCTATTATGAAAAATCCACAAAATGTATTTGAAAGCCACATGAAGGCTGTCGATACTTTAAATCCAGCAAAAGTTCTGGAAGACTACACGGATGATGCTTTGTTTATAACTCAGGATAAAACCTACAAAGGTTATGAAGAAATACTAGAATTCTATGAAGCTTTTCTTCCAAAATTTGAAGGTTTTGAATTCAATACTATCAAACAAGAAACAAACGACAACATCGTCTACTTTGTTTGGAATGGAGAAAACACACACATAAATGTGCAATTAGCCACCGATACTTACATTATTGAAGAAGGTAAAATTAAACAACACACATTCGCAGGAATTATTAATTAAAATTAGAATAAATTATGGACTACAAGAATTTTCAAACATTTACAGCTGAACAAAAAGGCGGTATTTTATATGTAACAATTAATTTTGGACCAGTTAACGTTCAAGGACAAGAAATGTTAGCAGATTTAAGCAGCCTTTGTTTACGTTTAGAGCGTGACAGAAGCGTTAAGGTTGTGGTATTTCAATCTTCTAACGAAGGTTATTGGGTATGTCACTACGACACAAACTTATTAAGAGACATGTCTGAAGAAGTTGTGCCTAGAAACGAAGTTAAATTACTTGACTTACAAGCTGTTTTAGAAAGATTAAGCAACGTACCACAAGCTACTATTGCAAAAATTGAAGGTTTTGCCAGAGGTGGTGGTCATGAAATGGCATTGGCTTTAGATATGCGTTTTGCTACAAGAGGTAAAGCTAAATTTATGCAAATGGAAGTTGGTATGGGAATTTTACCTTGTGGTGGTGGAGCTTCTCGTATGGCAAGACAAGCAGGACTTGGGAAAGCTTTAGAAATTATTTTAGGTGCAAGAGATTGGGATGCTGATGAAGCTGAAAAATTTGGTACAATTAACAAAGCTTTAAATGCTGATGAAATTGGTCCTTATGTAGATACTTTAGCGGAACGTATTGCTAAATTCCCTGCAGAATCAATTGAAGCATGTAAGCGTGCTGTATATGCATCTATCGATTTACCAATTGCTGACGCTTTAAAAGAAGAAGCATACCAATTATATCAGGCTACTAGTAAAACTCCAGCTATTAAGCGTTTTACAATTGCTGATGAAAACGGTGCTCAATTTGATCATGAAAACCAAAAGAATTGGGAAAACATGTTAATCGATTTACAAGAAATTCAAAGAGATTAATTCAAATTAATATTTAAAGATGCTCTTATCAGAAGAGCATCTTTAAACACCTACTCCTCTTCTTTTCTAAAAAGAGGAAATATTTTCAATACATCCTATGTAGTAAAAGCTACTGTAAAACAAAAGTAATCATGTACACAAAAAAGAATTATACCATTAAACGAATGCTAAGTTGGACCCGAAGATATATTTATATTTTCCTTTTAACATCTATCATTCCTGTAACTCTATATGAACTTTTAGATTGGAAATGGTTGCACTTACCATGGTTACCTATAGGACTTGTGGGTACTGCTTTAGCTTTTATTATCGGATTTAAAAACAATGCTTCTTACAATCGTTTATGGGAAGCCAGAAAAATATATGGAGGTATTGTAAATGCTTCAAGGTTATTCGCTACTATGACCAATGATTTTATTACAAATGAGTTTACCAATAACAAAAAATCGGACGCTGAGTTTTTTCAAATAAAGAAAACAATCATCATGAGACATGTAGCTTGGATGACTTCTTTAAGACATGCTTTAAGAGTAAAAAAGCCTTGGGAAACTACCTACAGTAATAAATCGGACCAAGAGGTGATGAAAAAAATGCATATTCAGGAATATGAATATACTTTATCAGAAGAATTAGATGATTATTTAAATTCAGAAGAAAAGCAAGAGGTACTAAGTAAAACTAACAAACAGGCAGCTTGTTTAAAATTACAATCAAATCATTTTAAAGAATTAAAATTAGCAGGTTTAATAGATGATTTCCGTCATATGGAGTTTAAAAAGATGATTGAAGAGTTTTTTACACTTCAAGGAAAAGCAGAGCGTATTAAAAACTTTCCTTATCCAAGACAATTTGCAACTCTAAACCTATTTTTTGCATGGATTTTTGTAGCACTACTTCCTTTTGGGTTAATGAGTGAATTTGATAAAATTGGTCAATCATTATTGAATTATGAAAGTCAAAGTACCATTCAAAATATTATTGCTAATAATTTTGTTTGGCTAATCATTCCTTTTAGTATTATCATTTCATGGATTTTCTTTACCATGGAACGTATTGGCGATGTTTCTGAAAATCCTTTCGAAGGAATTGCTAACGATGTACCAATTACCACCATTTCTAGAGGTATAGAAATTGACATTAGAGAAATTATAGGAGATCATAAAAATGATATTCCTAATCCTCATCCAGAGTATGAACATACACAAATGTAACGTATTTCAATCCCTTTCTTAGTTTATCAATATCTCTTCCTTACCTATAAACTTCCATTAAAGCAATCAAATTGCATTAATAAAAGTTTATAGGTAAATTTGTATTCACAAAAAACTAGCAGAGATGAATAAAAAACTACCAGTAACAGTTTTAAGTGGTTTTCTTGGAGCAGGAAAAACTACTTTATTAAATCATGTATTACACAACAAACAGGGATTAAAAGTAGCTGTTATTGTAAATGACATGAGCGAAGTAAATGTTGATGCAGCATTGGTGAAAAGTGAAAATACACTATCTCGAACTGAAGAGAAATTGGTAGAAATGAGTAATGGTTGTATTTGCTGTACATTACGAGAAGATTTGATGGTAGAAGTTGAACGATTGGCTAAAGAAGATCGTTTTGATTATTTACTTATTGAAAGTACTGGTATTAGTGAGCCTGTACCTGTAGCTCAAACTTTTTCTTTTGTAGATGAAGAAAACGGAATTGATCTTTCTCGTTTTAGTTATATTGATACGATGGTTACTGTGGTAGATGCTTTTAACTTTTTTAAAGACTTCGGTAGTCCAGAAACTTTAATCGATAGAGAGTTAACAAATATTGAAGGTGATTTTAGAACGATTGTTAACTTATTAACTGACCAAATAGAGTTTGCCAATGTTATCATTTTAAATAAAACTGATTTGGTTAGTAAAGATCATCTTGGTGTTTTAAAAGCTGCTATTCAAAAATTAAATCCTTCAGCTAAAATATTAGAATCTAGTTACAGTAAAGTAGCTCCTAGCGAAATTTTAAATACTGGATTATTTGATTTTGAAGAAGCTGAACAAAGTGCTGGCTGGATAGAGGAATTAAATAAAGAAGAACATACACCAGAAACTGAAGAATATGGTATTGGTTCTTTCGTATACCGTAGTAAAAAACCATTTGATCCAGAACGTTTTTGGAATTTTATACAACACCAATTTCCTGATAATGTTATTCGTAGTAAAGGATTATTTTGGTTATCATCTAGACCAGAACAAGCTTTGGTTTGGGGACAAGCTGGTGGTTCTTTAAAAGCTGATAGTGCTGGTGTTTGGTGGGGAAGCATGTCTTATGAAACCCGAAGTAACAATTTAACTTTCATTGAAAATCAAGATATCATTGAAGAAAATTGGCACAAAGATTTTGGCGATAGAAAAAATGAAATTGTATTTATTGGTCAAGATATGGCTGAAGAACAAATTAGAGAAAATCTTGATGTATGCCTTTCTACTGATGAAGAGTTAGCTTCTGGAAAATGGAAAAATGGTTATGATGATAACTGGTCTATTGAAAGAGTGTATGCTTACGATGATGAGTAATTGACAAAAAATTATATAAATTTACAATAGAGAAACAAAATTGTTTCTCTATTTTTATTTCGCCTATAAAAAACTAGATATGAGAAAACTAATTTTGCTATTATCCATTGTAATATCTTTTTATGCATGTTCAAATAATGATAATTGTTGTGTTAATATAGATACCAACATCACCATTAAATATTTGAATGAAGAAGGTAAAAACTTATTTGAAATTGAAAATGGTTATAAAGAATCCGACATTAATATTTACCATAAGATTAATGGAGAATGGAAAAAGTTTTACGATAATAAATTAGACACTCCAAAAGGCATTTCAGTTATTGAAACTGAAAATGGAACATTATTGTCTCTTTCTCCGAGTTTAACAACAGATCAGAATAGCTATTCTGAAACAAAAATTGAATTCTCAAATACTGATGCAGATATTGTAAAAGCAGCTATTGAAAATAGTAATAACAATACGATTGTTACCAAAGTTTGGTACAATGATATTTTAAAATGGGATACTTCTAATACTAATAGAACCATTGAAATAGTTAAATAATAGTATTTGATTTTAAAATGGAAGAAATTGGAATTGAAGCTAAAGTAGAAAGAATTGAATTAGTTAAATTCATTCATTCTTTATTCTCTCATAAGCAATTAATCAATTGGGAAGGAAACTTTGAAAAAACATTCGTGTTTGATGGAAATAAAAACTCTGAAATCAAAGATACAGATGAAGTTTTTTCTGCTTTTGCTTTACAAATTGAAAAATATAAAAGTGAATTCCCTACTGTAATTACGTTATTAAGAACTGATGAGCTGCACTCTGAACACAGAGCATTATTTTTAGCATTAAAATTATCAGAAAAATTTAACTGTAAAACGATCATTAGTGCTCCCAAAGAACTAGCAAAACACCCTTATGTTTCATTAATTATTGATAACGGAAAAATATTTGAAGCTGATGATGAAGGTACTTTCTGGGGTGATGGTGTTGGTACTGAAGTAAAAATTATTAAAGAGATAAAATTTAAACATTATAACTTTGATCCATCAGGAAACATAATACTTTAAAATTAATTAATTTTATAGAACATTTTACTGTAAACTTAAAATTCCATGAACATTAAATTATCAATACAGCTAATAACACTTATAATTACATGTGCTATTACTACAAAAGTTACTGGACAAGATTTAAAAAAGCACAAATGGAACAATCGAATTTTGATTATTAAAACTACCGACCAAAATTCTATCAAATACACCAAACAAATAAAAGAATTTACAAACTTAAATACCGAATTAAAAGATCGAAAATTTGTTTTGTATTGGATTACCAACAATAACTTTTCTGCCGTTAACTATTTAAATGAAAAACTAAACTATTCTAATAAAATAACTGAAAGGTTTGCTAAGAGAACTCTTAATAAAAAAGAGCCTTTTGAAATTATTTTAATAGGATTAGATGGAAGAAAAAAACTCAAACAAACACAAGTGCTAACTAAAGAACAACTTTTCTCAATTATTGATGCTATGCCAATGAGAATTAATGAAATGAAGAATAAAAAATAGCTTCTCTCCTTTTTTAGAAAAAATAACTTCTAAATTTTAACACTAACTTTCTTCAAAAAAACACAAAGCTAAATGGAATAATTATTCCAAATTAGTATCTTAGTATTATCGTTTAAAAGAAAAAACTACTTAGTTCCCTATTAAATCAATCAAAATGAAAAAAAACATTTTAATCACTGGTACATCTACTGGTGTTGGATTTGAATCTGCTATTTTATTTGCAAAAGAAGGTTTTAAGGTTTATGCTAGTATGAGAAACCTTGAAAAGTCTAATACATTACAACAAAAAATAACAGAAGAGAATCTTAATATCGAAATCATACAACTGGATGTAACCGATAACAATTCTATAGAAAAAGCTGTAGATTATATTACAGTTAAAGATGGTAAAATTGACGTTTTACTTAATAATGCAGGAGCAGGATTTGCCAAAACATTAGAACAATCCTCTGAAGAGGAAATAAAATGGGTTACTGATGTAAATTATTTTGGTGTTATAAGAACTACAAAAGCTGTTTTACCAAAGATGCGTGAAGCTAATACAGGACATGTTATTAACGTAACATCTGTTGGAGGTCTTGTTGGACAACCTTTTAATGAGTTGTATTGTGGTGCAAAATTTGCTGTTGAAGGTTTTACTGAAGCGCTTGCTTCGTATGTATCACCTTCATTCGGAATTAAATTTTCTATGGTAGAACCTGGAGGTATTGCAACTTCATTTATGGAAAATGCTGTGGCAAAAACAGTCAATAATAATGGAGAAATGGCCACAGGTGATTATGCTCCTATTTTTCAGAAATATTTAGAAGGAGCTCAAAGTAGAGCCACAAGTGAAAACACCTCTCCCTATCAAACTGGAAAAGAAGTTGCTGAAATAATTTTAGAAGTCGCTAAAAATGAAAATCCACCTTTAAGAATTCGAACTTCTGAATGGGCTGAAAACATGTGCAATTTAAAAACCAAATCCGATCCAGACGGTACTCAATTAGTAAATCAAGTAAAAGAATATTTTTTATAAATGATGTATTTAATTTACTGTATTTCTACATTTATTCTTGCTACTTTTTTAATGTTAAGTTCTTACATGTACTTTTTTAGTGAAAGCACTATAAATGGCTTAAAAGACTTGGGATTTCCTAATTTTTTTAGAATTCAATTAGGCGTATTAAAAATATTTGCTGTAATTACTTTTCTTATTCCCAAAACCCCGAATATTATAAAAGAATGGACATATGCAGGAATCGCTTTTTTCTTAATTACAGCTTTAGTAGCACACATTGCTCATAAAGATTCAATAGTTAGTACGTTTGCTGTACTTGTACTATTCTTTATCTTAGGTATATCGCACTATTCTATGTTTTAGGATAATGGTACATTTAAAATTTAAAAAAATATCGACAACTAGAAATTCTTTAGTTTTCGATATTTTTTCTTTAGATATAATAACTATTCACTAATTGCACTGGCACAGATAAAACCTCCAGTCCATGCATTTTGAAAATTAAATCCGCCAGTTACAGCATCAATATTTAAAATTTCTCCCACAAAAAACAAATTAGAATGTAATCTACTTTCAAAACGTTTGAAATTAATCTCTTTTAAATCGATACCACCAGCAGTAACAAACTCTTCCTTAAATGTAGTACGCCCATTAGCATTGAAAAGTCCATTAGTAAGTTCATTTGCTAATTTCTGAAGTTGTTTATTACTTAAATCTCCCCAATTTTGAGTTTTATGAATCTGTGCAGCAATTACCAAACGTTCCCATAAACGTTTTGGAATTTCTGAAAAAGGCGATTTTACAATCAATTGTTTTTTAGCTTGCTCTTTTTTTAGCTGAGTTAATTTTTCTGTAATACTATTGATATCTTGTCCTAACCAGTTTACTCTAATATTATATTGATAATTTTTATCGGCCAAAATACGAGCACCATATGCCGATAATTTTAAAATTGCTGGTCCACTAAGTCCCCAATGCGTAATTAATAAAGGACCTGAATTCTCTAATTTAGTATCAACTAGTTTTACAGCTGCATTTGGTACAGATAATCCAAGCAAATCTGTTAATCTAGGATCTTTAATATTAAAAGTGAATAATGAAGGAACTGTAGGAATAATTGTATGCCCTAAATCATTAGAAAATTCCCATATTTTTTTACTACTTCCAGCTGCAATCACTAATTTATCTGCTATAAATTCTTTTTCCTTTGTTGTAACAATCCATTCTTCTCCATTGGGTTTAAATGAAGTAACCCCATGATTAGTTAAAACCTTAATATTTAATTTTGAAACTAACTTTTGAAAACAATCTATAATAGCTTGTGAGGTATTTGCTTCTGGAAAAACACGATTATCTACTTCTATTTTTAAAGGAACTCCCCTATTTTCAAACCATTCAAAAGTATCACCAGTCATAAATTGGTGAAATGGTCCTAATAATTCTTTCTTTCCCCTCGGATAAAATTTAACCAACTCTTTTGGTTCAAAGCAAGCATGTGTTACATTACATCTTCCTCCTCCTGATATTTTAACTTTTTGCAAAACATCTTTACCTTTCTCTAAAATAGTAACATCTAAATCCGAATTTTGTTCTTTAGCGTTAATCGCTGTAAAAAAACCAGCTGCTCCTCCTCCAATAATTATTACTCTCTTCATAAAATCATTTCATTATAAGATAGTACTGTATCAAATCCCTTTTCGTTAAAATAAGTAGGTGTTTTCTTGTTACCTGTAGCTAAAATAAAATCTCCTCCCCATGCTCCAAGACTTTTAACTTCACCAAAATAATCAGAAAACAATCTATCTTTCACTGGTTCTAATTTAATTATAGAACTGATAAGCTTCTCGTGTTCAACAATAATTTTATTTAAATCTACAGTATTATTGGCTTCTGAAAAAGCTTTAGTTAATTCTGATATACTATTAATTTCTGTCTGAATATTTGCATTATTCTTTCTGTACTGAGCTATTCCTTCTCTACTATTTTGTTTTTGATTTAAGTAAACAAAAAATAATTCATCTTTAAAAACAGGATTAAAATCAACTGTTTCTACAATTGGCTTTTTATTTTGTAGCTGATAAAAAATAGGAGAATTATTCTGAGCACAAGCAATATCATAACCACTTCCCGAAAAAGCATTCCAAAGTAAATCAAACGGATTTACCTTAGCCCAAGAAGCTATATTATTAATTAAAGTAGAAGAACTTCCCAATCCCCAATGTTGAGGAAAACTTAAATTTGTTTTTACTACAAAACCATGATCTACCTGTAAAAACTCAGGATTCATTTTTCTTGCCTCTTCTAAAATATTCAATAACGTTTCCGCAATCATTTCTGAACTTCCTTCTTTATCAGAATTAAATGTAGCAGATGTTAAGCGTAGCTTAGATAAACTAAAAGAAGCTTCAAACCAACAATTTCCTTCGTCAGTAAAGCTTCCCCAAATTAATTCAGGCTCTTTAATTGATTCAATAACTAAATCTTGTCCATATTTTGTAGGAACTGCCAATGAGGTTGCTCCATCTAAAACTACATATTCCCCTGTTAAAAGTAGTTTTCCGTTTGAATAATGTTTTTTCAAAATAAATTATCTGCTAGATTAATAGATGAATTAACAAAAAGCATTGTTTCTTGATAGCTTAATTCGACAAAAGTAAAAATTAAAAAACAGTTTTATAACCTATATCTATATAATCTATTTTTCATTGGTAATCTAAATCATCAATTTGTAATAACATTGAAAAATAATTGAACTATAGAAGAAAAAAAATGAAACTACGTATTAACATTTTTTGATTTTAAAGAACATAATAATGAATACTTCAAAAAAAGGTATTCAAATTCATATTATTAATCAATAAACAAAAATTATGTTAAAAAACATTTTAAATTTAGGAAACGTGGTAGAAATGTCAAAAAATCAGCAAAAAACGATAACAGGAGGTTTGTTACATAAATTAGGATCTAATCCAGATCCAGATCTAATTACAAATTGTGCAGATGATCCAGCGCATCATTGTTGTGTTGAACCTCAGGCTTGCGAGCATGAGTAATTTATAATACATAAGCTATTAAAAAAATCGGAGTAAATGTGATTGACTCCGATTTTGTTTTGATAATTTTATTTTATTATAACCTCTCGACTGCGCTCGAGGAGACATTTTTTCACACTAACCCAAACTGCTTAAAATGATGCGTAAAATGTTTTACTTGAAACTTTTTCCAGTACTCAAAATCTAACTCACCAAAGAAAGGGTGTACCACTGTTCTTTTAGGTTCTTTTTCAAAAACTTCAAAAAACACATTTACTTGATTAATCAAATCATCAATAGCTTCATTTATGGAAGAAAATTGTAATGCCACTGGATTTTCAGATAAAAATGATGCTCTGAAACCAACTTGTAACTCATTATCTGTATTTAAAAACGGTTTTCTTCTTGCTGACTTTTCATCTGAAACAAAAACATCAACCTTCCAGTTTCCATTAGCTATTTGCGTTACTGCACTTAAATGTTCAATCATCTGTTGCGCATTCATCGTACCAAAAGCAGGTTTCATTTCATTATTTAAGGTAGCTAATTGTTTCTTAACTTCATCTTCATTTGCAAAATCTACCCAATTAACTTTTGGCTTACGCAACGATTTAATTTTTTCAACTACAGCACTATGAGAAACAGTTCTACTTTCAAAATACGAACTAATTGTTTCTTTCTCTTCATTAGTTGCGTTATGTTGATTTAAGATATTCATCAAATGCATTTTCATATGTCCATGCTGAATACCTTTAGTTGTCAATGCTCGTAAAGCTGCAAAATTTTGCGCCAATCCTGCTGCTGCAATAATTTGCATTAAAGTTCTTGCACTTGGTTTTTGCATCATATCTAACGATAGTTTAGCCATTGGATGTAAAGCTGTAAGACCTCCAACCGTTCCTAAAGCTAATGGAATTTCAATCCAAAATCTAAAAATACCGTCTTTCACTTCACAGTGTGTCAAACTAGTATATTGCCCATCTCTAGCAGCATATGCATGCGCACCAGATTCTATCGCTCTAAAATCATTACCTGTAGCTAAAACTACTGCATCAATACCATTCATAATTCCTTTATTATGCGTTACCGCTCTGTAAGGTTCTATTTCGGCTATTTTAACAGCTTGTTCAAATTTATGTGCAAACTTTTCAGGATTCTCTCCTCCTAAATCTTTTACAGGACAACTTACTTCAGCTTTGACTATACATTCAGGAACATAGTTTGATAAAATGCTCATCACAATTTCTATATCTTCCTTTTGAAACTTTTTAGCAATTGTTTCCAAACAAGAATTTATAAAATTCGCTCCCATGCTATCCTTTGTTTCAAAAGTAACATGAAGCTGATAGTAATTCTCTAATTTATCTGTTTTATCAACTAATTCAATATCTAAAATACCTCCACCTCTTTTTTCCATATTTTTTGTAATGGAAGCTGTAGCTGCGTATAGTTCTGTTTTATTTTGATTAAAATATGATTCTAAATCACTTTTTTTTCCAGCATATAAAAAATGAACTTGTCCAATTTTTGTAGTACTAATTACAGTTGTTTTAAAACCTCCTCTGGTACTCCAATATTTAGCGACCTTAGAGGCTGCTGCCACTACAGAGCTTTCTTCTACTACCATAGGAACTACATATTCTCTGTTATTAATAACAAAGTTTGGAGCAATACCGTAAGGCATGTAAAAATTGGTAATTGTATTTTCTATAAAGTCATCATGTAACTGTTGTAGTTTCTCATCTACATTCCAATATTGCTTTATAGTTTGTATAATTTCAGGTTGATTGTTAAAATAGTTTTCAGCCAACCAATCTATTTTTTCTTCTTTAGTAAGTTTAGAAAAACCAGAAATAATCTTCGACATTCATCTTGTTTTTATAGAAAACAAAGATAATTCTTTCAAAGTAATAAGAATTTTTAAATGCACTTTTCTGTTAATTTTGAGTAAAATTTATTATTTTTTCGTAAACTTGGCAGTCGTTTTGTTAAATCAACAAATAAATTATTTACTTCATGAAAAAATTATGCTTTTTAGCAATTTTTGGGATATTATTATCCATTAATGGTCAAACAAACTCTACTTCAACGACCGGTAAAAAACAAATAACTTTAGAAGAAATTTGGAACGGAACATTTTCTGCGGATAGAATGAATGCTTTAAATTCTATGAATGGGGATTTTTATTCATTGTTAAACGTTGATTATGCTACTAAAACTACTACTGTAGATAAATATAGTTATACTACACAACAAAAAGTAGAAACTATTGTAAGTAGTAAAGATTTATATGATGTACCTTTCTTTAGCTCTTATTCTTTTAATAATGACGAAACAAAATTATTATTAGGTACCGACTTTCAAAAAGTATATCGTCATTCTTACAAAGGAACTTATTATGTATACGATATAAAATCAAAACAAGTAACATTAATTGGCAAAGGAATACAAGAACCTACTTTTTCTCCTGACAGTAAAAAAGTAGCTTACGCTAAAGAAAATAATTTATTTGTTAGAGATTTAGAAAAGAACAGCGAAGTTAAAGTTACTAATGATGGTAAAATAAATGCTATTATTAATGGTACTACTGATTGGGTTTACGAAGAAGAATTCGGATTTGTAAAAGCTTTTGATTGGAGTAAAGACAGTAACTATCTTGCTTTTTTACGTTTTGACGAATCTGAAGTTGCTGAATTTTCAATGAATGTTACAGGAAACCAGTTATATCCTTCAATGAATACATTCAAATACCCTAAAGCTGGAGAAAAAAATGCAAAAGTTTCATTAAATCTTTTTACGGTTGCTGATAAAAGTGTTAGTAAAATTAATTTAGATGGTTATGAATATATTCCTAGAATTCAATGGACAAAAGAAGCTACTGTTTTATCTTTTACCACTTTAAACCGTCATCAAAATGATTTAAAATTGTATTTCTACGATGCTAAAACAAAAAGCAAAAAAGTAGTTTTAAACGAAACTGATAGCGCTTATGTTGACATACAAGACAATCTTACTTTTTTAGATGATAATAGCTTTATTTGGACAAGTGAAAAGGATGGTTTCAATCATATTTATCACTATGATAAAACTGGAACTTTAAAAAATCAAATTACAAAAGGAAACTGGGATGTTACTAATTACTACGGATTAAACACTAGTAACTCTAAAATTTACTACCAATCTGTAGAAAATGGTTCTATTAATAGAGGTGTTTATTCAATTAATTTAGATGGTACTGATAAAAAATTATTAACTCCTAAAAGCGGACAAAGTAGTGCTTCTTTTAGTAAAAACATGAATTTCTTTATCAACACATACTCTTCTACTACACAAGTTCCTGTGTATGCTTTATACGATGCAACTGGTACAAAAATAAAAACTCTTAAAGATAACTTAGAGTTACAAGTAAAATTAAATGGTTATCAAATGAGTAAAAAAGAGTTTTTTACTTACAACATTAATGGTAACGATTTAAACATGTGGATGATTAAGCCTGCAAATTTTAATCCTTCTAAGAAATATCCTTTATTAATGTTTCAATATTCAGGTCCAGGATCTCAGCAAGTAGCAAATCGTTGGAATGGAAGTAATGATTATTGGCACCAAATGCTAGCTCAAAAAGGAGTTGTAATTGTTTGTGTTGATGGTAGAGGAACTGGTTACAAAGGAAGAGACTTTAAAAAAGTAACTCAAAAAGAATTAGGTAAGTTTGAAGTTGAAGATCAAATTGCCGCTGCAAAGTTTTTTGCAAAAGAATCTTATATAGATGAAAACAATATTGGTATTTGGGGATGGTCTTATGGTGGTTTTATGAGTACTAATTGTTTATTAAAAGGAAATGATGTTTTTACTATGGCTATTGCTGTAGCTCCTGTTACGTCTTGGCGTTTTTATGATACTGTGTACACAGAACGTTATATGACTACTCCACAAGAAAATGCAACTGGATATGATGAAAATTCACCATTAAACCATGCTGATAAATTAAAAGGTAAATATTTAATTGTACATGGTTCTGGTGATGATAATGTTCATCAACAAAATACAATGCGTATGATAAATGCTTTAATCGAAAACAACAAACCTTTCGAAATGGCTATTTATCCTGACAGAACTCACGGAATTTATATGGGGAAAAATACAAGATTACACTTATACAATAAGATGACTGATTTTGTATTGAAAAATTTAAACGTAGATAAAAACTAAAACTAGATAATACTATACAATGAAAGATTCAGTAATTAAACAAAAAGAAATTTTAGGGCATCCGGCAGGGCTTTATGTCTTATTTTTCGTAGAAATGTGGGAACGCTTCTCGTATTACGGAATGCGTGCTATTTTAACTTTATTTTTAGCAGCTCCGGTATTACTCGGAGACCCTCAATCAGGCTACGGATGGTCGAATGCTGAAACACTATCATTTTATGGTACTTATACTATGTTTGTTTATCTAACTTCTATTCCTGGAGGTTGGATTGCTGATAAATTTATTGGACAGAAAAAAGCCGTGATGTTAGGTGGATTATTACTTTGCGCTGGTCACGGTATTTTAGCTATTGATGCACAATGGGCATTTTTTACTGGTCTTGTGTTAATTGTTATTGGTGTTGGTTTTTTAAAGCCTAACATTTCTACAATGGTTGGTGGTTTATATAAGCAAGGAGATGATAGAAGAGATAGAGGTTTCTACATCTTTTACATTGGTATCAATTTAGGTGCTTTTTTAGGTGCTTTAATTGTAGGTGCTGTTGCTGCTAAATGGGGATGGCACTACGGATTTGGATTAGCAGGTATTGGAATGGCTTTGGGTCAATTAGTATACATGTTTGGTTTAAAATATTTAGAAGGAGTTGGTGATTTTTTAGGAAAAAGTGACTCTCCTGATAAAGAATTAATGAAAAAACCTTTAACCGCTGTAGAGAAAGATAGAATGTTAGTTATGTTCTTATCATTCTTAATTATCATTGTTTTCTGGGGAGCTTTTGAGCAAGCTGGTGGTTTAATGAGTTTATACACACAACAAAAGACAGATAGATTACTTTCTTTCTCATTACCTTTTATAGGAAATGAAGTCCCAGCAGCCGTTTTTCAATCAATTAATGCCTTTTTTATTATTGTATTAGGTACTGCTGTAGGTGCTTTTTGGTATAAGTGGGGAAGATCTGGAAAAGAATCTTCTTCTTTATTCAAAATGGCAATTGGAGTTATTATAATGGCTTTTGGTTTTTTCTTTATGAGTAAAGCTAGTATGGAAGTAGTTATGGACGGTGACCAAATAGTTGAAAAATCAGCAATGATATGGTTAGTACTTGCTTATTTATTTCATACTATTGGAGAATTATGTGCTTCACCAGTAGCATTATCTTTTATTACAAAATTAGCGCCAGTTAAATATGCTTCTTTTATGATGGGAGCTTATTTTGCTGCTACAGGTTTAGGAAACAAAGTAGCTGGATTTGTTGGTGAATTGTCTGAAGGAGCAGGAGAATTTCAAGTGTTTACAGGAATTGCTATTTTCTGTACATTATTTGGATTATTAATATTAGCAATATTGAAACCATTGAAAAGATTGACACATGGTGCTGAAGATATTGCAGGAACAAAAAATGAAGAAGCTGAAGGTTTTGAAATAGCTGATAATTAATACTAAATATAATTTTACATAAATGAATACAGATATAGAAAACTTATTTAAAGATAAAGTATTAGGACATCCTGCTGGATTGTTTGTGCTTTTTTTTACAGAAATGTGGGAACGTTTTTCTTATTACGGAATGCGTGCCTTATTTGTTTTATTTTTAATAAGCTCTGTCACTGATGGAGGGTTTGGATGGGCAAAAGCTGATGCATTGTCTCTCTATGGTACTTATACGATGGGAGTATATTTGACTCCTGTTTTTGGAGGACTTATCGCTGATAAATTATTAGGTTACCGATGGGCAGTTATTATAGGTGCTCTTATCATGACCTTAGGACATGCTGCTATGGCTGTTGAAACACCATTATTCTTTTACATAGGTATTGGATGTTTAATGGTTGGTAATGGTTTATTTAAGCCAAACATGACATCGATAGTTTCTAACATGTACAAGAATCACGAAGAAAAGAAAGATGGTGCTTACTCTATTTTTTATATGGGAGTAAATGCTGGTGCCTTTTTAGGTATTATGCTTTGTGGATATATTGGAGAAAACTATTCTTGGTCTTGGGGATTTGGTTTAGCTGGTATTTTTATGTTTATTGGAATGTTACAATTCTATTTTACTCAAAATATTTTTGGTAGCATTGGATTAGCGCCTAAGAAAAAAGAACAAATTAATCTGAACACTATTGGTAAAGACGGAGATCAAGGTTTTGTTGAAGAAATTGAAGAAGAAAACACTTCTTCAAAAGTTGTTTTTGACAGAATGATTGCAGTAGGTGTTTTCTGTATTTTTACAGTATTCTTTTGGGCTGCATTTGAACAAGCAGGTGGATCTATGACTATTTTTGCTGAAGAGTATACTAAAAGAGTTTTAGATGGTACTTCTGGTACGTTATTTAAATATATTGATGCTTTACTTACTATTTTACCTTTAGGTATCATCACCTATGTTTTATATCTTTTATACAAAAAAACGTTTGCTAAGTTTGCTTTAGGTAATATTATTCTTTCTATTAGTTTTATTATTATTTGGGGAATTGTAGCTTGGAAAATCAATAGAGACTTTTCTCAAGAAAGTGTGGAAGTACCTGCTACTTGGTTTGGTATTTTAAATTCTTTATTCATTATTACTTTAGCACCTTTATTCTCTAAATGGTGGGAAAGTAAATACAACATGTCTGGTCCTTTAAAATTCGGATTAGGATTACTTTTATTAGGTTTAGGTTTCGGATTTTTATCAATGGGATCACAAGGAATTGTTGCTGGTGAACCTGTTGTAAAAGTTAGCATGTTCTGGTTAATCGCTGCTTATTTATTCCATACAATGGGTGAATTATGTATTTCACCAGTAAGTTTATCATACATAAGTAAACTTGTACCAGCTAAATGGATTGGTTTTATGTTTGGTGTTTACTACTTATTTATTGCAATGGGTAATAAATTAGCAGGTACTGTAGGTAGTTATATCGAAGAAATAGAAAAAGCATATTCTATTTCTGGTTTCTTCTTAATTTTTACAGTAATTCCAATTGTAGCTGGATTAATTATAGCAGGTTTAAACCCTATAATGAGAAAGTTAATGCACGGTGTAAAATAAAAATAATCACTTTATTTATAATAAATTAACCTATCAAACAAAATTTGATAGGTTTTTTTGTAAATTTGGAATACTTATTGAGACTTACGTAGTATGAGAAATATTTTTTTAGTAGCTGTTTTCATTTTATCAGCAATATCGGCAAAAGCACAAGACGTAAACTGGTTATCTTTTGAAGAAGCCATAAAATTAAACAAAGCAACACCAAAACCAATCTTAGTAGATTTATATACTGACTGGTGTGGTTGGTGTAAAAGAATGGATGCTAGCACATATAAAAATGATGTGATTGTAAAATACATTAACGATAACTTCTATGCTGTAAAAATGGATGGTGAAGGCAAAAAAGATATTACTTTTAAAGGAAAGACTTTTAAGTTTGTTCAACAAGGTAGAAGTAAGTATCATGAATTAGCTGCAGCTATTATGAACGGAAAAATGAGTTATCCTTCTACTGCATTTTTTAATGCTGAAGAACAAATGATTCAAGTTGTACCTGGTTACTTAGACAAAGTAAAGTTTGAAAAAATATTAGCTTACTTTAGTGGCGAAGCATACAAAAGCACTCCTTGGGCAGATTTTGAAAAGAATTTCAAGAGTTCTTTATAAACGATAAAGAATTAATATTTCATAATATAAGCACCATTTTCACCTGTATAGTGAAATGGTGTTTTTCCTTTTTTACAGGTTTCCTTCCATTGCTTTACATAGCTTTTATAATTACTTCCATCTGCAACAATTTGATCAGGACTTACCTCTTCTAAAAATCTACTCAAATTTATTTTTGGTGAGTGCTGTAATACAACAATCGTTTCTTTCAATTTCTTTTTTGGATAAACACCTAGACTATCTATAAACAATACTGTTTTAGTTTCAATATTTAAAACTGAATAGTCTTTCGACTCAACTACTAAGGTTTGAGCTTTTCCATTCATAAAACTAAGTAACATTTTATCTTTTTGTATTGTTTCTTGTTTATCTGACTTTCTAATAATTTTTAACGAATCATTCTCCCTTATACCCACTAAACTTTTTCTACTTTTATGAAAAACTATGAATTCTTTTGTTTCTTGGTTTTCATAGGTATCCTTGAAAGAAACTATCTGAATAAAAAGTATTGAACTTAAAAAGTAAATTATCCATTTCGCTTTTTTATCCTTGAAAAACTGATACAGTGAAATAATACACAAATACCATACAATTATTCCTAAAAATGATACTGATATTTGCTTTAACACAAAAAACTCTTGATTACCTATCCAACTGACAATAACATTCATCAGCTTTATAATAAAGCTATATAATGATACAAACAATGTAGGCAAATAATTTATTAGAGATAAAATGATAATGAAAAAACCAAAGGTTAAAATACTCCCCAAAAAAGGAACTATTAATAAATTAGACAACCAAAATAAACTAGGGAACTGATGAAAATAATACAAACTCAAAGGTAGTACTCCAACCTGAGCTGCTAAAGATACCGAAGTTAACTCTAGCCCCTTTCGTAAAAAATAATTTTTAGGCGTTACAACCACATGAAAGAAAATAGGCTGTAAATAAACTATAGAAAATACAGCGAGATAACTTAACTGAAAACCTACATCAAATAAAAACATCGGATGTATTAACAACAAGAAAAACATCGAAGAAATTAAAGAATGTTCTGACGCATTTTCTCTTTTCAACAATTCACCAAAAGCCACAAACGAAAACATAGTAACACTCCTAACTACAGAAGTGGCTAACCCCGTTAAAAAAGCAAACATCCATAAAACAACTATTACTAAAACAGTCTGTATTAACTTACCTTTATTCAGATAACACAAAGGTTTTGTAAAAAATAATAACAACATATACAATATACCTATATGCAAACCAGAAATTGCTAAAATGTGAATTGCTCCTGCATTTATATAAGTTTCTGTTAGCTCTTGTGATATGTGTTGTCTATCCCCTAGTAAAATAGCATTAATAATAGCTAACTCATCTTTTAAAAACTTTTCTTCGAACAATCTTTTTTGAATTTTTTCTCGAATACTTAACGCTAAACTTTGTAAAGAATTAGCACTTCCTTCTAAAATTTTATAATCGTTACTCTTTAAATATATCTGATGGTAAATACCTTTTTTATTTAAATAATCTTTGTAGTCAAATTGATTGGGATTTAAGGGTGATCTTACCTCTTGAAGTAAAGATGTAGTAACTATCAGATCGTTAATTTTCGGTAAATCTGACAAGGAATCTTTCTGGATGCTCAAAATAACTTCACCTGAGGTCAAATTATCACCTACTCTTTCCACTAAAGCTTCATATCTCGAACTAAACGTATTGGATTTAATCTTTTTAAAAATCTTTAAAACAACTCCAGCATCTTTTTCATAAAAATTAAGGTAATAGTCTTTTTTATAAGTTGGATTAGAATGATACGTAGCAAAAACTCCAATCAAAAGAAAAACTAAAGAAACTAATATTTTAAAGGATGTTTGCTTTTTTAAAAGATGAGTAAAAATTAATACAATAAAGAAGATTGCTTGAACAACAAAGAAAACATACAATTCATAACTCCACAAACCGATGTAAAACTCTATTAAAATACCTGCAATTAAGCACAGCAATAAATGGAAAGGTATATACCTTACTAACTTTTTCATAACACAGCTAAGTTATAAAAACTTTGCTTTACAAAACAAAACTAGTTAGTTTTTAATATTCTAGAAACACAAAATATTATACAAACGTTTTTTTAGTGTAAGTAATCTAGAATAAATACGGTTCTTCTCTTTATAGCAAAACAAAAAAGTGATTTAATTAAAAAATTAAACCACTTAAAAGTAAAAAATATTTGGGATTATTTATCAATCTCTACTATTAAAAGAGACCAATGCTGTTTTACCCTAACTTATAACGAATAATTTTACAATTATTTCATTATCAATTACGGTTTTTATTTTGTCTAGTAAAACTGTTGATTGTTATTCGAGAAAAATCTTAGCTCTTTTTCTTCAGAATGCTTCTTATTGTGAATTGATAAAAGAAAGAAAACACTCTTGTTCTTTTCGTTTTTCATTTTTTGGGATTATAATTTGCTGCAAATATAATGCACATTCAAATCAATACCATAAACTTTAACTTATACTAAATTATCAAAGGTTAATTAAATTATTGCTACTACAAACCTGCTTGACTTTTTACAACGAGTTATGTTTTTAAAGTTTAGTAATTCATAACTGTACCATAATACAACAACTGAAATGTTTTAACATCTAACAATAAATAATTCATAGCCATCATCATTCCATAATTAGATTTGTCGTAAAACAAGTAATCGAAATAACTAATTTTATCCTCATTATGATAAAAATCGGCATTTGTTTTAAAATGTTCTTCGTAAAAATTTTCTAACTGAGATAATCTGTGTACGTTGATTCTTTTGGAGTGTATATATAAACTATCAATTTTAACTCTTAAAGAATCTCCTTTGATAGTTAACCCCCCACTTTCCTTAAAAATGAGGTTTTTGTAATGATTTTTATCTAGTAAATCATATAAAACCTGCTCTCTATTTACCTCTTCTTGAGTATTTTCTATGTACTTAGTGATGTTGTTGGATAATCTATTTAACTCTCCAATCATAACTTTAGTTTTCTGAAACATTAATGGCTTCTCTTCAGCCTGTTTTTCAAAAAACTCAGTTCTACCTTCAATAACATCACTGCTAATTTTAATAGCTTTTTCTATGGAGTAATGAGCTGTATATGTGTTGTATTTGTGCTGAGCACTTAATGAAAAGCTAAATAAAAAAAGGGGAATAAAAAACTTTTTAAACAACATACACATTTTGATAAAGAAACTAAATATACAATTTAGTTTTTTAAATTATGCTAAAACTCCTCTATGAGGTTTTAAAGCATCTCTATATGTTTTCATATTTACCTCATCTACAATAATAAAAGCAATGGTATGCATTTCATTAACAGTTTCATGATTCACTTCATGATAAGGTAAATTGTCTATTTGAGTAAACTCTTTTAAATGAATACAATGATGTTTTGCTGTTTCTAATGCATCTGGACCTTTAAAGTCCCAAATAAGTTTTATCTTTCTGTTCAAGGTATCTCTTTTTAGACCGCTAAAATACCTAATTTAAAAACAAGGGGATGTTCCCCTTGATTCTTTTTCGCGTTTACTTTTTCTTTAAAACCAAAATAATAATTCCTAATCTAGCTATTAAAAAGGCAAACATTCCAAAAACAGGAGATAACAACCCTACTTTTAATCCACCTGCTATTACCTGACTACTTACATCATTTGCTATGGAAATAGCATCAAAAGCACCTATCAAACCAATCATCATTCCTAAAAAACCCCATACCAAAGCTAATAAACCAACATGCGATATCAAATCCTTAAACTTTCCGTTTTCATCACCTTTCAAAAAAGCATATACGGTTAAACCAATACAAATTAGTAACATTAATAATATTGGATAAGAGTTACCTGAGCCTGCTTCACTCATTCTATCTGAAAGCTGTCCGAATAATAAAAAAATCATAGTTCTTAAAATTTAAAAGTTAATATGCCTCAAATCTATGTTACCTTTCTGCAAGCTTTAAATAAAATCGACCACTTACCTATTCAAAACATAAAACTACCAATTTTTGAATACTTTTAGCAAATACGTAGTTTAGCTATTAAAATGAGTATTCTGTCGCATTTTATGCTGGTTAAGATAAAAAAATCGATATTGCATTAATGGTTTCATTTAAATCAATTATTAAAACATTAGGCATACTCACTATTCATATATTATTTTGGATAGGTGTTTACTTTTTCTATACTTATTTTTTAGGATACGGTACCAGTAACATTGCTTATGTAAACAAGTTTTCATTGTTTTTAATGCCTATTACAATATGTATTAGTTATTTTTTTCTGTATTTCCTTATCCCTAGATATTTACTTCAAAAAAAGTTAGGCTTATTTTTTCTTTACACCGTTTATACTTTTATCATCTCTTCTTTTTTTATTGTTTTATCTATTTTATATGGTATTGTTTTTTGTCATCATTTAACTACAAACAATGCTTCTCCGTTAACCAAAACATTACCTTTTATAATTTTTAGTGTGTATTTTATTGTTTTGGTAGTAATAATTCTCGGACTTTTAATTCATAATTATAAATCGACAATTAAAAATGAAGATCTAAAAAACAAATTTCTAAAAACTCAACTTCAATTAAAAGAACAAGAATTACGCTTTTTAAAAATGCAAATCCACCCACACTTCTTGTTTAATACACTAAACACTTTGTATGGTTTTGCTTTGAAAAAATCGGACACTGCTCCAGAAATGATTTTAAAACTATCCAACTTATTAGATTATATTTTATATCAGGTTGAAAAACCTTTTGTGCTGTTGAAAAATGAAATACAACACATTGAGGATTATATTACCCTTGAAAAAATGCGTTTTCATGATACTTTAGATGTTTTTTTGAATGATCAAACACCTAATAAAGATATTGAAATAGCTCCTATGCTACTAATTCCTTTTATTGAAAACAGCTTTAAACACGGAACTATTATAAATGGGAAACTAACTGTAAAAATTAACATAAGTCTGATTGATAATTTATTAATCTTTTCAGTTCAAAACACTTTCAAAAAAACGCATAAAACTTCTGAAGGAATTGGATTAGAAAACATTAAAAAACGATTAAATATTGTGTATCCATCTCCTGCACATTCTCTGTCTATTACTAATGATAACGATGTTTTTAAAATTTTACTAAAAGTGCAAACCGACCAATTAAAATCTATAAAAAATGGACACTAATATTAACTGCATTATTGTTGATGATGAGCCAATGGCTAGAGAAATTATAGCTTCATACATTCAAAAAATTCCTCAGTTGACATTAATTAAATCGTGTTCCAATGCTATGGAAGCTTTTAATCTTTTGAATACACAACAAATAGATTTATTGTTTTTAGATATTAATATGCCAGAAGTATCTGGTTTATCTTTAGCGAAATCGGTTAACAAAAAAACTAAAATCATTTTTACAACTGCTTACAGAGAGTATGCTGTTGATGGTTTTAATTTACAAGCAGTTGATTATTTGTTAAAGCCTATTGCTTTTGATCGTTTTTTACAAGCCATCAATAAACTATTTGAAATTTCTAATACTAAAAGCAATACTCCTGCTCAAGAAAACGCGCTCAATAATTTCATTTTTGTAAGAGCTGACAGAAAAATGGTTAAGATTAATTTTGAAGAAATACTTTATATAGAAAGCTTAAGTGATTATATCAAAATTCATACGATCAATAAAACAATTACTACTAGAGAAAGTATTAGTAATATAGAAACTAAATTACCTTCGTTTAGCTTTTTAAGATCTCATCGTTCTTATATAGTTTCCATTTCAAAAATAACTTCTTTCACTAATGAATATATCGAAATTAACAATAAAGCCCTACCTATTAGTAGAAGTTATAAAGAAAGTGTATTACAAAAATTAGCTGAAATGTAAGCTAAGCTTTATATTTACACCAAATTTTTGACTTTGAATACTGCAGATTTTATACCAAATAATTTTAATTTTTCAATTGAAAAGGCTTCATACAAATGGCAAACTCCTAGCAATATTGCATTGGTAAAGTATTGGGGAAAAAGCAATCCTCAAATACCAAAAAATGCCTCTATTAGTTTTACCTTAAACAATTGTCATACAATTACCTCTATTGACTTTGAAAAAAAGGATTCAGAAGGAATTGAGTTTGAAATTTATTTTGAAGGAAATAAGAAAGAAGAATTTAAACCTAAAATAACTACTTTTTTTGAACGAATTTTAGAATACTGTCCATACATCTCAGCTTATAAAATGTTCATTAATTCAGAAAATTCTTTTCCTCATAGTAGCGGAATTGCTTCTTCTGCAAGTGGTATGAGTGCCATAGCTATGTGTTTACTTAGCTTAGAGAAAGAATTAAATCCTAATATTTCTGAAGATTTTGTAAAACGTAAAGCTTCTTTTTTAGCTCGTTTAGGATCTGGAAGTGCTAGTAGAAGTATTGAAGGACCTTTAGTTGTTTGGGGAGAACATCCTGAAATTCCTGAAAGTTCAAATTTGTATGGTGTGCAATTTCCTTTTGAAGTGGCTCCTATTTTTAAAGAATATCAAGATACTATCTTATTAGTTGATAAAGGAGAAAAACAAGTATCTAGTACTGTTGGTCATAACTTAATGTTTGATCATCCCTATGCAGAAAATCGTTTTAAGCAAGCAAATGATAATTTAAATAAATTATCTAAAATACTACAAGAAGGTGCTATTAAAGATTTCATTACTTTAGTAGAAAGTGAAGCACTAACATTACATGCCATGATGTTAACAAGCCAACCTTATTTCATTTTAATGAAACCAAACACCTTAAAAGTTATCAATGAAATTTGGGAATACAGGGCTGCTACAGGTAGTAATATTTGTTTTACTTTAGACGCGGGAGCAAATGTACACGTATTATATCCGAAGAACGAAAAAGATACTGTACAATCATTTATAGAAGAAAAATTATCTCAATACTGTCAAAACAATCAATTTATCAATGATTATGCTGGTTTAGGAGGTACTAAAATATAACCATGAAAAAAATAGTCTTTATCGCATTCTGTTGTTTCTTTTTATCAACATTGGCAACCAATGCTCAAAAAATTTGGTACACCAAAGATCAAAAAGTAACACAACAAGAAAATGCTACCTACTACAGAGCTAATCCTAAAAAAGTTCGCAAAGGGTATTTACTTAAAGATTATTACAAAAATGGGAACCTTTACATGAAAGGATTTAGCTATAACAAAGTGTTAAATAAAGAAGAATTTCATGGTAAGGTTATTTTTTATTTCAATAATGGAAATCCTAGCACCGAACTCAATTATAAAAATGGAGTTTTAAATGGTGTTAAGAAAATCTATTATGAAACTGGCGAATTAAAATCGACCATACGTTACAAAGACGGAAAACAAGAAGGTGTTTGGAAAACTTTCTACAAAACTGGTAAAATTAAAACCAAAGGAAAGTACTTAAATGGTGAAAAGGTAGGGGTTTGGAAAACCTTTTATAAAAATGTTTATTAATTATTGATTATCTTTGTAAAAAAGATAGATTTCTGAAAATGAAGGGACCTTTATTCTACGCAAAAATATTACTCTTTGGAGAGTATGGAATTATTAAAGATTCGAAAGGATTGGCAATACCATTTAACTCTTACAAAGGTGCTTTAAAAACAGCTCAAAACTTATCTGGTGAAGCTCTAAAATCAAATGAAAGTTTGAAGCGTTTTTGTGATTATTTAAATAATTTAGATACACAATTAGCTTCTTTCGATTTGGAAAGCTTTAACAAAGATATTGATGCTGGAATGTACTTCGATTCTTCTATTCCTCAAGGGTATGGAATTGGTAGTTCTGGTGCGCTAGTTGCCTCTGTATATGAGAAATATGCAAATAATAAAATAACGGTTCTAGAAAATTTAACAAGAGATAAATTACTTAAACTAAAGGAGATTTTTTCTTTAATGGAATCTTTTTTCCACGGAAAAAGCTCTGGTTTAGACCCTTTAAATTCATATTTAAGTCTACCTATTTTAATCAACTCTAAAGAAAATATTGAGGCTACTGGAATTCCTTCTCAAAAGGAAGGTAAAGGTGCTGTATTTTTATTAGATTCTGAACAAATTGGTGAAACAGAACCGATGGTTACTCTTTTCATGAATAAAATGAAAAATGAAGGTTTCAGAAAAATGCTAAGTGAAGAGTTTGTTACCTACACAGATGCTTGTATTGACGATTTTTTAAAGGGCAATGTTAAGTCTTTATTCAAAAACGTTAAATCTTTATCTAAAGTAGTTTTAACTAACTTCAAACCAATGATTCCGAATGCTTTTCATAAAGTTTGGGAGAACGGATTAAAAACTAATGATTACTACCTAAAACTATGTGGTTCTGGTGGTGGTGGTTATATTTTAGGTTTCACCGAAGACTATGAAAAAGCTCAAAAGAGTTTAGAAAATTATAAATTAGAACTTGTCTATAGATTTTAATCTATGAGCAACACCTCGCGCAACTCTTTATTTGTTAAGTTACTTAGCTTACTTTCTGTTGTAAGAGGATATAATATTATGGTATTAATAGCTGCACAATATTTAGCAGCTATTTTTATTTTCTCTAAAGAAAAATCTTTAAAAAATGTATTACTAGACTGGCATCTACTCTATTTAGTTATTGCTACTGTTTGTGTAATTGCTGGAGGATATATCATTAATAACTTTTACGACGGAAAAGCAGATAGAATAAATAAACCTATTAAAACAGGACTTGACAATCAAATCAAACAAGAAACCAAGCTATCTCTATATTTCTTTTTAAATTTTGTTGCATTTGCCTTTAGTACTTTTGTTTCTTTTAAAGCAATTATTTTTTTTTCGGTATACATATTCGGTATATGGTTTTACTCACATAAACTTAAAAAATTCCCGTTAGTTGGTTTAATTTCAGCAACAATATTAACTATTCTACCTTTTTTTGTAGTTTTTGTGCATTTCAAAAACTTTTCTAAAGTTATTTTTATTCATGCTACATTTTTATTTCTAATAATTATGATTAGAGAATTAATTAAAGATTTAGAAAACATAAAAGGTGCTATTGCTAATAATTACAATACTTTTCCTGTAGCTTACGGAGAAAAAAAGACAAAACAATTTATCATTTTTTTGATTGTTTGTACACTGGTACCTATTTTCTTTTTATCAGATTATCCAGCAATAGAATACATGAAATATTATTTCTATTTAGCTTTAATAACTCTTTTATTTATTGCTTTAAATGTTTGGAAAGCATTTCAAAAAAAACAATATCAATTACTTCACAACGTACTAAAAATACTCTTGCTTATAGGTGTTTTTAGTCTTTTGCTAATTGATAAATCTCTTTTACTAGATAAAATAATTGACAAACTACATTAAAATATAAAACTCGAATACCTAGAGAATGGTATTCGAGTTTTCAAAACCTACTTTATAATCCCTTAAATAAAGTATACTTTAATGTCTTTTTTGATGAGCTTTATAAAAAATCGCCTAAAATAATTTAGACGATTTTTGTTTTCTAATCCCCTTTCTATCGTTTAACATAAAACTTTCTCAATCGTAAACAAAAATTCGAAATCTTAAAAACGAACATATTGAGTCGATTTTATGTAACATAAAAATCGTGAAATTAAACAAGTACTTAAAATTAGCTCACAATAATAAGTATCATCTAAATTGTTTAAGAAACCAAATGAACAGGCTTCTCTTTATAAACTATTATTTTTTTACTTTTTTTGAAATGTGTTTTACAAACCCCACATTTATAAGTTGGTTGAAATAGCAATATTTTTTGTATTACACTTCTTTTATTCTTTCTAATCAGTTTTGAATCACAGCTTGGACAAACCATCTCCCTTATTCTTTTTATGTTAATAATCCCCTAAAAACAAAGTTAATATCTAAATTCTATCATCACTCACCCGTTTTGGGTGATTTTTATTTATATTGTTTTGTTGATATTTGTATAAGTAAATTATGACCCCCTTTGATATAAAAAAACATATAATAACTTTTGTATGCTGTTTACTTTGTTGGCATAGTATTTCTCAAAAAATACTTTTTAAACATTACACTACAGAAAATGGCTTACCAGATGATACCACTTATCAAATAATTCAAGACAACAATGGGTTTATTTGGATTGGTACTGACACTGGTATATCTAAATTTAATGGACAAAACTTCATTCAGATTTCAGATCAAGAACTTACTTCTAATTATGTAATAGATATTATTGAAACTAAAAAAAACAATGAATTTATTTTAGCTACCTGGGGTGGTGGTATACACTATCTTCAAAAAGATAGTATTTATAAGCCCAATATAAAAAATGATCAATTCACAAAAGTGAATCAACTATACCAAATAAATGACTCTTTGGTATTAGGCGCTTCAAACTTTATGCAATACATGTATAATTTAAAAAGCAAAACATTAAAATATTACAGCTTAGTTTACAATGACTCTATAAACAAAGTTTCTTTACAAGAAAACGCTAGAACTTTTTTTAATAAAAACTTAATAATTTCAGATGTCAATTTATACAAAGACAAAAACAATGTATACATTTTTAGCTCTGAAATAAATGACCCAGGCATAGCTTCTTTCCCTGGTGTTTATAAATTAAATTCAGAAAAACTTAAAAAAGTAAACATCCCTGCTTTAAATGACAAAATAATTCAATCTTTTCTAAAGCAAGGAAACACAACCATTGCTACCTCTTTTAACTCTTTATTTCTTTTTCATAATGGAGCATTAACTTTTGAAGAAAACTTAGACTTAAAAGAAGGAAAGGTGATACAAACACTTTTAATAGATGACAAATTATACTTTGTTTATAGCTTTAAAAATGATGGACATAGAACATTATTTTCTTATAATTTTACTGACAAGCAACTCTTAAATCTTTCTGAGAAATTACAAATAAAAAGTCATGTTTCTGATATTTTAATTGATAATGATCATAATATTTGGGTGACTACCTATGGACAAGGTGTATTTCAAATTTTAAATAATAACAATCTATTTTTAGACAACTCATCTTTTTACAATCCCGATCTACGAGATATCGTTGAAATTGATGATAATATTTTTATAGTTTCAACAAACATTATATATAATCTTAATCCTGAAGGTAAAATATCATCTATTAGAACTCCTTATTTTACAGAATCGCTATATACAGACGCTAAAAACAACTTGTACAGTATAATGCCTTCTACAGGTGACCAAAGAAGATATAAAGCTGAAATAGGTAATACCATCATTAGAAATATTGGAGGAAAGAAATTTATCTTCAACTATAAAAATCATACCATTGATATTTCGGGAAATAAATATCGTTTTATTGAAAATGATAAGGTAATTTATTCTGATTATTTTAATAAAAACATGTTCAGAAAAGCCAAGAGTGCAATTTTATACAAAAACAAAATTCTTGCTAGCTTTGACAATCAAGGTATTTACGAACTTAATTTAGACAGTAAGAAAACTAAACTCTGGGATAAATCTGTTGATTTAAATGTAAAAAATTACTCAAATATTTTAGTAAAAAAAGACACTTTTTGGATTGGGTCTAACAATGGTATTTTTAAAGTAACACCAGAAAAAACAACTCATTACACTAAAGAAGAAGGTTTAACCAGTAACAATATCAATCATTTATATTTTGATAAGCATGGAGTTTTATGGATTGCAACTCAAAAGGGATTAAATGTTTTATACAATAATCATTTTTATGTAATAGAAAAAGAAACTGGACAAAAATCTACTTCAGTAAAAAAAATAACAGAATTAAATAACTTTATTTATGTTGCTGGTAATAAAGGATTATTTAAGTACGATAACACAGTAAAGTTCTCCCCTACAAACAATACAACCTTATTAATAAAACAAAAAGAAGAAACGTTTAATTTAGAAACCATCAACTTTACAAACCCTAAATCTATTAAAATAGCCTATAAACTTAATAGTGATCCTTGGGTAATTACTTCTAACAATCAATTAAACTTTAACAATAACAAACAAGGTAATTATAAAATTCAATTTAAATACAAGGATAATTTAAGTGATTGGAAATATTCTAAAACTTATACATTTAGTATAAGATACCCTTGGCATCAGCAAACCTCATTTTATATAATTATCATAACACTTTCATTAGGTTTTTTAATCTTACTACTTGGTAAAGGACTTAAAAAAAGTATTCTTAACAATAAAATGCTTGAAAAGAGTATTGAAGAAAAAGAGCAACTAGAAAAAGCTTTAAAAGAAGTTCGTAAAAATGTTGCCAGAGATTTTCACGATGAATTAGGTAACAAATTGGCTAGCATATCTATATCCTCTGGATTGTTAATTGATGATACTTACCAAATAGATGATAAAAAAAGAGAAAAGAAAATACAACAAATAAAAAACGATGCTGATTACCTGTATCACGGTATGAAAGATTTTATATGGTCTTTAGATCATAAAAATGACGATTTACAACAATTACAAGTATATTTAAATGACTTTGGAGAAAGTTTGTTTGAAAACACTAAAATTTCTTTCTATTCTTCTCATAACTTAAATGAAAATCAAATTGTACTACCATATTACTGGAGTAAACAATTGGTATTGATTTTTAAAGAAGCAATGACAAATGTTTTAAAACACAGTAAAGCTTCAAAAGTAGAGTTAGACTTCCATTTTGACAAAAATGAAGTAATTATTTCATTAAAAGATAACGGAATTGGTTTTTCAGAAAAAGAAATCAATAGAATTAATGGAATCAATAATATGAAAGATAGAGCTAAATCAATAGAACAACAATTAACAATCAATTCCTCAGAAAAAGGTACTCTAGTAACTTTTGAAGGGTATTTAAACAACTAGAAATGAGCAAATACAAAACCATTATAATTGAAGACAACGAAAGCATATTAGAAGCCTTTACTGATATTGTTAATTCTTCTAATAACTTCAGTGCTATTGGTTCTTTTACTTCTGGCGAAGAAGCAATCTCTTTTATAGAAACTAAAGAAAAGCCAGATCTTATGCTTGTTGATATTCAATTATTAGGTATAAATGGAATTGAAACCATAAAAAAAGTAAAGAAAAAACATCCTAAGATTCTTCCAATTGTTATTTCTGTTCACGAAAACTCAAAATATATTTTTGATGCCTTATGTGCAGGCGCTGTTGGTTATCTTAATAAAAATACTTCACCCAAAGAATTAATAAATGCTTTAGAACAAGCACATGCAGGTGGAGCACCTATGAGTAGTAATATTGCAAGAAAAGTTGTAGAGTCTTTTCAATCTCCTCAACAGAAAGAACTTTCTGAAAGAGAAAATGAGATTTTAAATTTATTGGCAAAAGGAAAAAGCTATGCTTCTATTGCTGATGAATTATTTTTATCAGTAAATACGATAAAAACCCATACTAGAAACATTTACGAAAAACTTCAGGTGAATAGTAAAAAAGAAATCATAGAAAAATACGGATAAAACAATAACATACAATGTTTTAACTAAAAACTCATTTATAAACTAAAAAATTAGAGTATATTTGCGCCCACTTTAATTTTTTACAAATGAATAAAAATAACTCGTCGAGAGGACGACAAGCTGGGCGTAACAGCAATCCTCCACAAAAGAAAAGAAATTTTTCAAAAAGTAAACCAACTTCAAACAATAAACAATCTAGTCAAAAAGAATCTACTGGAATTAGATTAAACAAGTTTATTTCAAATTCAGGAGTATGCTCAAGAAGAGAAGCTGATACCTATATAGAACATGGAAGTGTTACTGTAAACGGTAAACTTGTTACTGAAATGGGATATAAAGTGCAACCTGATGATGCTGTTCGTTTTGATGGTACTTTAATTTCTATTGAACAAAAAAGATATGTGTTATTAAATAAGCCTAAAAATTACATTACTACAATGGAAGATGACCGAGGTAGAAAAACTGTAATGGAATTGGTAGGTAATGCGACTAACGAGCGTATATATCCTGTAGGTAGACTAGACAGAAATACTACTGGGTTATTGTTATTTACTAATGATGGTGAATTGGCTAAAAAATTAACACATCCAAAACATAATGTTCGTAAATTATACCATGCCTCTTTAGATAAAAAACTTACATTAGCTGATCTTAATAAGTTAAGAGGTGATGTAATTATCGAAGGAAAAAAAGTTTTCATTGATGCTGTTTCTTATGTTCAAGGTGAAAAGAAAACAGAAGTTGGTATAGAAATTCATTCAGGACGTAACAGAATTGTTCGTAAAATTTTTGACCATTTTGGGTATCATGTTGTAAAACTTGACCGTGTAATTTTTGCCGGACTTACTAAGAAAAATTTACCTAGAGGTAGATGGAAAGAATTAACACAACAAGAGGTTAACAACCTTAAAATGCTTTAACTATAAAAAATGGATATAGAAAACATAAAAAACAAAATTGACGCTATTATTGCTGAAGATAATTCTATTGAAAACACTTTACAGCAAATTTGTGATTATTTAAAAGGTGAAATATCTTATTACGATTGGGTAGGTTTTTACTTTAAAAATGGTGATAAAGAAGAATTAAAACTTGCGCAATTTGCTGGTGAACCTACAGACCATACCATAATACCATTTGGTAAAGGTATTTGTGGACAAGTAGCTGTTAGCAACGAAAACTTTGTAGTACAAGATGTTTCTGAACAAGACAATTATATTTCTTGCGGATGGAAAGTAAAATCTGAAATTGTAATACCTATTTTCATCGATGGTGAAAACATTGGTCAAATAGATATTGATTCTCATACTGTAAACCCTTTTACAGACGCAGATGAACAACTTTTAGAGTACGTTTGTAAAGAAATTGCTGTTTTTATGCAAAAAACCGCATAATTACTTGGTTTTTAGGTTTTTTTAATTAGATTTGTAAAAGTTATTAACAATTTTTGCTAAAAACTTTAATTCCCTAAAAATGAGTAAGCAAATTCCCAATTATGAAAGCTTAGGAACGAACACCAAAGCTGACAAGTTGACTTTACTGGAAAAAATAGCTTCTTGGGTAAGAGACTTCCTAGAGAACGCAGAGTAATAAGTCAATAAAGAAAACACAATAAACCGAAAAAGCTTTTAAGTTGTTAACAAGTTTTTTCGGTTTTTTTATTGTTAATATTCCTCTCATATTTTGCTCTACTTTTGAACATTTAGTAAATTTGCGCGCTCAATAACAACACAACAAAATGAGCAATACAAAAAAAATTAAGTCTGCACTTATTTCCGTTTTTCATAAAGATGGTTTAGAACCAATAGCAAAAAAACTTGATGAATTAGGAGTAACTATCTACTCTACTGGAGGTACAGAAGCCTTTTTAAAAGATTTAGGTATAGATGTAGTTCCTGTTGAATCAGTAACTGATTACCCATCTATTTTAGGAGGAAGAGTAAAAACGTTACACCCAAAAGTTTTCGGAGGAATTTTAAATCGTCAAGAAAATGAAAGCGATGTTGCTCAACTTGAAGAATTTAATATTCCTCAAATCGATTTAGTAATTGTTGATTTATATCCTTTTGAAAAAACAGTAGCTTCTGGAGCAAGTGAACAAGATATTATTGAAAAAATAGATATCGGTGGTATTTCACTTATTAGAGCAGCAGCTAAAAACTTTAAAGATACCTTCATCGTTTCTTCGATGGAACAATATGATGGTTTCTTAGAGTTAATTTCAGCAAATAACGGAGAAACAACTTTTGGTGACAGAAAAAAATATGCAGCTAAAGCATTTAATATTTCTTCACACTACGATACTGCAATCTTTAATTACTTTAACGAAGAAGAAGTTGCATACAAAGCAAGTGAAACAATTTCTAAGACTTTAAGATATGGAGAAAATCCTCATCAAAAAGGTTATTTCTTTGGAGATTTAGAAGCGATGTTTGATAAACTTCATGGAAAAGAATTAAGTTACAATAACTTATTAGATGTAGATGCTGCCGTAAACTTAATTAACGAGTTTAAAGGAGAGTTACCAACTTTTGCTATTTTAAAGCACAATAACGCTTGTGGTTTTGCTCAAAGAGAAACTGTTTATCAAGCATATGTGGATGCTTTAGCAGGTGATCCAGTTTCTGCCTTTGGTGGTATCTTAATCACAAACACGAAAATAGACAAAGCTACTGCTGTGGAAATCCATAAATTATTCTGCGAGGTTGTTATTGCTCCTAGTTATGATGATGACGCCCTTGAAGTTTTAAAAGGAAAGAAAAACAGAATTATTTTAATTCAGAAAGAAGTAGCATTAGCTGAACAAACTGTTAGAACAGCTTTAAATGGTGTGTTAGTTCAAGATAAAGATAACAAGACAGATTCTGTTGAAGATTTATCTTACGCTACAAACTTAAAACCTAACCAAAACGAACTAGATGATTTATTATTTGCTTCTAAAATTTGTAAGCATACCAAATCAAACACAATTGTTTTAGTAAAAAACAAACAATTATGTGCTAGTGGAACTGGACAAACAAGTAGAGTTGATGCTTTACGCCAAGCAATAGAAAAAGCTAAAAGTTTTAATTTTGAATTAAATGGTGCTGTAATGGCAAGTGATGCTTTCTTCCCTTTCCCTGACTGTGTAGAAATTGCAGATAATGCTGGTATTAAAAGCGTTATTCAACCTGGAGGTTCAATAAAAGATGAATTAAGTATCAATTATTGTAACGAGCATAATGTATCAATGGTATTTACCGGAACAAGACACTTTAAACATTAATGATTAAGACCTTTTTTCTTCCATTTTTTTTGTTAGATTTGTGAAGAAAGACACATTACTTACTTTAACAACGAAAATTTATGGGATTTTTTGATTTTATGACGGAAAATATTGCAATCGATTTAGGGACTGCAAATACGTTAATAATTCATGATGGCAAAGTAGTAATCGATAGTCCTTCCATTGTCGCAAAAAATATAATGAGTGGAAAAATAATTGCAATTGGCGAAGAAGCCAGAAAAATGCAAGGTAAAACTCATGAAAATATAAAAACTATTCGTCCATTAAAAGATGGAGTAATCGCAGATTTCCATGCTTCGGAAGAAATGATTAAAGAGTTTGTGAAACAAATTCCTGCAATCAGAAAAAAAATCTTCCCTCCTTCTCTTCGAATGGTAATATGTATTCCTTCTGGAATTACAGAAGTTGAGAAAAGAGCCGTTATAGACTCAGCTCGACATATGAATGCAAAAGAAATATATCTAATCTACGAACCAATGGCAGCAGCCATTGGTGTAGGTGTAGATATCATGGAACCTAGAGGTAACATGATTATTGATATAGGTGGTGGTACAACAGAAATTGCTGTTATAGCATTAGCAGGAATTGTTTGTGACCAATCTGTAAAAGTTGCAGGTGATTTATTCACAAGTGATATTATGTATTACATGAGAACACAGCACAACCTTTATGTAGGTGAAACTACCGCTGAAAAAATGAAAATACAAATAGGTGCTGCTACGGAAGACTTAGATGAAGCTCCGGAAGATATGATGGTACAAGGTAGAGACCTTTTAAGTGGAAAGCCTAAACAAGTACAAGTATCTTTTAGAGAAATTGCCAAAGCATTAGATAAATCTATTTTAAGAATTGAAGATGCTGTTATGGAAACTTTATCTAAAACACCTCCTGAATTAGCTGCTGACATTTACAACACTGGTATTTATTTAGCCGGAGGTGGATCAATGTTAAGAGGATTAGATAAAAGATTATCTAGAAAAACAGATTTACCTGTATATGTAGCAGAAGATCCTTTAAGAGCTGTAGTAAGAGGTACTGGAATCGCTCTTAAAAACTTAAACAGATTTAAACCTGTACTAGTTAACTAAATCTTTTTATGCAACAATTAATTTATTTCTTACAGCGATACAAGTTTGGGCTGTACTTCCTTTTGTTGCTTTTAATTTCACTTGGCTTAACTATAAGCAACCATAGTTTTCATAGAAGCAAGTTTGTAAGTTCTACCAACAGTATAACAGGTGGGATTTATGAAAAAGCAAATTCTATTGATAGTTATATGAACTTAAAAAGTGAAAATAAATTATTAATAGAAGAAAACCTACTTCTAAAAAATGAGTTGAACAAGTATAAATCATTATTAGATACTGTTTATAAACAAAATATTGTTGATACTTTATATCAACAGAAATATGAATTAATTTCTGGTAGCATTATAAAAAACCAATTTCACTCTTCTTATAACTATTTAACAATTAATAGAGGAGAAAAGAATGATATTAAAACTGAAATGGGAGTTATCAATCATAAAGGTATTATTGGTATTACAGATAACTCTTCTACAAACTATGCCAGAGTCCAATCCATTTTAAACAGAAATAGTAAAATAAACGCACGTTTTAAAAATAGCACTCATTTTGGTACACTAACTTGGGATACCAAGAGTTATAATATTGTACAATTAGTTGATTTACCTAAACAAGCTGTTTACAGTGTTGGAGATACAATTATTACAGGAGGTAGATCAGCTATTTTTCCTGAAGGTATACCTGTGGGAACTGTGTTACAAAAAAACACTACAACTAGTATTGATGTTGAATTATTTAATGATATGAGTAACGTTAGAAATATCTATATCATCAAAAACTATCACAAAGAAGAAATTAAAAATATAGAGAACCCTACAAATGAATAGAAAAACTTTTTACTTTTCTTTTTTATTTTTCTGTTTAATATTGATACAAGTATTAATTTGTAACAATATTAAAGTTTTCGGATATGTGAATCCGTATATCTATATCGCTTTCATCTTTGTATATCCTTTTAAAAAGAATCGATTTGAGATCTTATCATTAGCTTTTTTACTTGGTTTATGCATAGACTCTTTTTCTAACTCAGGAGGTGCTCATGCCTTTACTACCACATTCATAGCTTTTTTACGTCCATATTTTTTTAGAATTATTTTTCAGAAAACAGACGTAGATTACGAGTTTTTTAAGTTAAATCAAGAAGCTTTTGGTAAAATTTTCAATTTTACTGTAACTTTAACCTTCATACATCACTTTATTCTATTTTCTTTAATTAACTTTAGCTTTGACAACTATCTTAGAGTCTTATCTAACACTTTTTTATCGGGGGTATTTTCACTAGTTGTTTATTTTTTAGGAAATTTTATTTTTAGCAGAAAACAAGAATCTTGAAACGTAATTTTTTATTAATGTTCTTAATAGCACTTGTTAGTGTTATTTTTATTGGACGACTTTTTTATTTACAGGTTATTGAGGGAGGAAATACCAACCCAATAAATAGTGCTACTGTAAAAATTGAATATGACTATCCTGAAAGAGGATTTATTTATGATCGAAACGGTGATTTACTGGTTGCTAATCAGGTATCTTATGATGTTATGATTATACCAAAAGAGGTTACAACATTAGATACACTAGAATTTTGCTCATTACTTAAAATATCAAAAGAAAAATTTACATCTAAACTCATAAAGTTTAAGAATCCTAAAAAACATGCTCCTTGGTTACCAGATGTATTTATAAGTCAAGTAGCCAAAGAAGACTATGCATATCTTCAAGAAAAACTGCATAAGTTTAATGGTTTTTATATTCAAAAAAAAATCATCAGAAATTATCCAGAAAAATCTGCGGCAAATATTCTGGGTTTTTTAGGAGAAGTAAACGAATTACAAGCTAAAAAAAGTGACTATTACAATAAAAGAGATTTAATAGGAAAGTCGGGAGTAGAAAAGTACTACGAAGAGAAATTGAGAGGTGTAAAAGGTAAAAAACACTTTAACAGAGACAACCTAAATAGAGTAACAGGAGCTTATAAAAACGGAATATTTGATACGTTAGCTGTTGCTGGACATGACCTAACATTAACTATAGATAAGGATTTACAAAAATATGGTGAACTATTAATGACAGGAAAAAGAGGAGGAATTGTTGCTATAGAACCTGCTTCTGGTGAAATTTTAGCTTTAGTTACTGCTCCAAGCTACGACCCAAACTTACTTGTAGGTAGAAAAAGGCCTATATATTCCACTATACTTTTTAACGATTCAATTAATAAACCAACAATTGATAGAGGCTTACAAGGAGTATATGCTCCAGGATCTCCTTTCAAAATTTTTAATGGTTTAATTGGATTACAAGAAGGTGTTATTGACAAAAACTCTGCTGTATACTGTAATGGTGGTTATAGATATGGTAAAAGAAAAAATGAATATATGGGATGCCACTGTGGTATTTATGGCAGACCAGTTCGTTTAAAAACAGCTATTTCCAAATCTTGTAATAGTTATTTTGCTGAAACTTATAGAAAAATAATTAATAAATATAAAAACACGAAAGTAGGGTTTGAAAGTTGGAGTAACGAAATAAAAAGTTTTGGCTTAGGAAATTATTTAGGATATGATTTACCTGTTGGACAAAAAGGTTTAGTTCCCAATACTGCTTATTATGATGCTAGATACAACTTTGGTTGGAGAGCTACTACAAACATATCTAATGCTATTGGTCAAGGAGAAATATTAACAACTCCTATTCAACTAGCCAATGCTACTGCTGCAATTGCCAATAGAGGTTTTTACTTTACTCCACATATTGTAAAAAAAATCAAAAGAGAGGAAAATATTGATGAAAAGTTCACTACAAAGAAACTAACTTCGGTTAGCCCTGAACATTTTCCTGAAGTAATTGAAGCCATGCACGAAGTTTTTAAAACAGGTACTGGTAAATATAGCCAAGTAAAAGGTATTGATATCTGTGGTAAAACAGGAACTGTAGAAAATTTTGCCAGAATAGATGGTAAAAAAACTCAATTGAAAGATCATTCTATATTAATTGCTTTCGCTCCTAAAGAGAACCCTAAAATAGCCATGGCTGTTTTTGTAGAAAACGGGGGTTATGGTTCTACGATAGCTGCTCCTATCACTAGTTTAATGATTGAACAATATTTAAACAAAACAGTTGTTAGAAAAAATATTGAGCAGCGAATGATCGATTTAAGCTTACAAGAAGAATACGATAAATTAATACCTAAAAAAGATAGCATTGCGCCAACAACAGAATAACATATTTGCCAATATCGATTGGTTTTCAATCATCTTATTTTTTATTTTAGTCATTTTTGGATGGATGAATATTTATGCTGCATCCTCTACAAATACTGACGGAGAAATCTTAAATTTTTCTACAAGATATGGTAAGCAGCTAATTTTTATTATCCTTACCATTCCATTAATTATTTTAGTACTGTTCCTAAACTCCAAGTTTTATGAACAGTTTTCTAGTTTACTCTATCTTTTTTCCATACTTGTATTAGCTGGAGTACTTGTTTTTGGTAAAAAAATCAATGGTGCTACATCTTGGTATAACTTTGGAGGTATTGGTTTACAACCTTCAGAATTTGCAAAAGCATTCACTGCACTAGCACTGGCTAAATTAATGAGTGATAGACAATACAACTTAAAACTAATAAAAAATCAGGCAAAAGCTTTCTTTATTATCTTTTTACCTGCCTTTTTTATAGCATTACAACCAGATATGGGGTCCGTTTTAATCTACTTTTCTTTCTTTTTTGTTTTAAATAGAGAAGGATTAACTCTAAAATATTTCATTCTAGGTACTACTACGACTGTTCTTTTTTTGCTAACAGTGTACTTTGGAACTTCTTTAGTTTTAATAGGTACAATATCATTTTCAACCTTAATTTTAGCCTACATCATTTATCGTAATAAACAATTCTTACGATTCAACTGGCCTATTATATTAGGTTCTTATGTTGCTTTAACTTTATTTATCATTATCGTAGGATATTCTTATGAAAATATCCTAAAACAACACCAAAAAGATCGTTTTGACTTATTAGTAGGGAAAATAGAAGACAATAGAGGAATTGGTTATAATACTTATCAGTCTGAACAAACAATTAAATCTGGTGGATTTACAGGTAAAGGCTTTTTACAGGGAGATAGAACTCAAGGAAATTTTGTTCCTGAACAAGACACTGACTACATCTTTAGTACAGTTGGAGAAGAATGGGGCTTTTTAGGCACTACTCTAGTGATTATATTATTTGCCACACTATTGTACCGAATTATTTATCTAGCAGAAAACCAAACTAACAAATTCTCTAGAATATACGGTTATGGACTCGCTTCTATATTATTTTTTCATGTAGTTGTAAATATAGGAATGGTTATAGGTTTACTACCTACAATTGGTATACCCCTACCCTTTTTTAGCTATGGAGGCTCTTCTCTTTGGGGTTTTACCCTACTTCTATTCATCTTTATTAGACTAGATGCACATAAGAAATATGATTATTAATTATTCTTGATGACATTAAAGTAAAGAAAGTAACTTTCTTTTCCTTTGTTTTATATGATTTAATAGTTTTTTAAAGCTATTAGAGCAGCATTTAAGCAGTGGAAGAATCAGGTTTTTAAAGCCTTTAATATTGTAGCTAGTTCAATAAATTTTAATTATCAATCAACACTCAATTATTTTGATAATCGAAGTACAAACGTTTCTGCAGAATCTTTTAATGCAAAAATAAAAGCTTTTAGAGCGCAGTTTAGAGGCGTAAGAAATGTAGAATTCGGATCAATCCCAAAAGTTGTGTGTGAATTGAAATAGAATGTTGATTTTTGTAAAAAATAGATTATTACTTGGAATTATCACTAGAGGTTTTAAAATTTATACTACCAGAGTTATTAATTACACATTTTGATTTAACCAAACATGAATTAAA
>NZ_SJXJ01000113.1 GCF_004337695.1 Tenacibaculum sp. M341 | reverse complement strand
AAACTAGAGCAAGCAGATTTTGGATTGCTAAATATGTTGAATACCAAATACTTTATTTTAAGTGATGCTGATGTTTTAGAAAATAAAAAAGCAGATGGTAATGCATGGTTTGTAAATGCTTTAAAATTAGCGAATACAGCCAATGAAGAAATTTTAGCATTACAAACTTTGAATACTAAAAAAGAAGCTGTTGTTAGTAAAAGCACTTATAAAGGAACTACAACTTTTGAAAATGATACTTTAGCAACTATTAGCTTAAAAGACTACAAACCAAACCATATAACTTATGAAAGTAATACAACTAGCAATCAGTTT
>NZ_SJXJ01000112.1 GCF_004337695.1 Tenacibaculum sp. M341 | reverse complement strand
TATTAATTTATATTTATATATATAAATATTATTAATTTTATATTAATTTTTTATTAATTATTTATTTTTATATTCATATTTTTTATTAATATTATTTTTATTAATAACTTTTAAAATAACTATAAACTATATATTATTTATATTTATATTTATAATAAATGAAACAATTATAATAAAAATTACAATTACAATTATATTATAATTATGATTACAATAGGGTTAAACATTACCAGTTGTTCACAGGTAATGTTTAACCCGTATTATTATTTATTATATTATATATATATTAAAATATTAATATTAATATTAATATTATAT
>NZ_SJXJ01000111.1 GCF_004337695.1 Tenacibaculum sp. M341 | reverse complement strand
GGTCCCTATTATTATTTACAATAATAATTATTAATGGACCCCAGATATCCTATAATTAATAATAAAGAATACTTCATTTAATAATATTATTATATATAATATAATTATATTATATACTTTTTTATAAATGTATTTAAATTTATATATATATAATTATAATTAGAAAGTCTCTGCTGAAGGTAAAATAGAAACCCCAAAAAGGAGTTGAAATTAAAAATAATAATAAATAATGATATAAAAATTATAAGTTTCTCCTTTCGGGGTTCCGGCTCCCGTGGCCGGGCCCCGGAACTGAAAAAAATAATGTTAATAATAATAT
>NZ_SJXJ01000015.1 GCF_004337695.1 Tenacibaculum sp. M341 | reverse complement strand
TCCGGTAAAACACCTTGTAAATATTCCTCTAGTTCAGATGCTACTAAAGAAGAAGCACTAGTATAATAACAAACTAAATACTGATCATTACCACTTCCTTTTACAATTACTACACTCTGATCTACCCCTGCATGACTCTCCACCTGATTAATGATCTCTCCTAATTCTATACGATATCCTCGAAGTTTTATCTGGTTGTCTTTTCTTCCAAAGAATTCTATATTACCATCTGGTAACCACCTTGCCGAATCTCCGGTACGATACATTTTCTCTCCCTTTCTGAAAGGGTTATTTACAAAACGCTCTTCCGTTAAAGTTGCTCTGTTTAAGTAACCCTCTGAAACACCTGAACCGCCTATATACAATTCCCCTATAACTCCTCTGGGCACAATATTCCCACAACTATCAAGTACGTAAAGTGTCGTGTTGGACAAAGGACGCCCAATAGGAACATTACTTATATTATTAAAATCATATTCATTAAGTAGTAAACAAGCTGAATCAATGGTTGCTTCTGTAACTCCATAACTATTGTACAGTTGTATGGTCTTTCCGTATTTCTCTTTTAATTCTTTGGCATCATGTAGACTTAAAATATCCGATCCAATAATTACTGTTTTTAAACTATCAAGTGCTATTGAATTAGTATAAGTATAATCTAAAAACGGAACTAATATTCCAGGGGTAAACTCTATAATATTAATTTGATGCTTATTTACTTGTTCACTAAGTTTTTCTGGAGTAAAATTCTCAACCTTACATAATACCATCTCCCCTCCAAAAAGTAACGATCTACAGAAGTCTCCTATAAATACATCAAATGAAAAGTTAGCCATTTGTAACAATCGAGTCGTTTCATCTAAACCATATAACTCCTGCCACATATAGGCTTTTTCACAAAGTGATTCATGGTTTACTTTTACTCCCTTCGACTTTCCTGTTGTTCCAGAAGTGTAAACAACATAAGCTAGATCTTTACCATGAACTGTTGGAAGCTTTTCTGTTTCAACGTTCTCCAGATTATAAAACTCCTTTTCGAAAGACGCATCAATGATGTTTTTATGATACTCTTTTGGTAATTCATTGATACAAGCCTGAGATGTAAATATCCATGGTGCATTTAACTCCTCTAAAATTCCTGCTAATCTTTCTTTAGGTAGTAACCTATTTATTGGTGCAAAAACTCCTCCCCCTTTTAATATTCCAAGCATATACACCAATGCTAACGGACTCTTCTCTACATAAACTGGAAGAATAGTCCCTTTTTTAAGACCTTTTTTATAAAGGTAATAAGCAATACTATCTGAACGCTCTCCAAGCTCTTTATATGTTAACACATCATTTTCACCCCTCACAGCAATAGCTTCCGGATGTTGCTTTACTTGTGTTTCAAATAAAGTTAAAACTGAAGAATCTTTATAATCTTTCTTTATTTCTCCTTCACCTAATTCATTAACAATTGAATTGTGTTCTTCCTTCCCAAGAATTGTTAACTCATCTATTAACCTTTTTGGATCCGCTAAAATGGAAGCTGTTAATTCTTGAAAATGCTCTGCAAACTTTATAATAGTAGACTTTTCAAATAAATCTGTTGAATAGGTAATACTGATTAACAACCCAGTATCCCACTTTAAAGCAGTAAGGTCTAGGTCGTATAACAGTGATGCAAATTGATTGTTATATCCTAAAACGTTATCGCTTTCCATTCCTCCCTCTCTATCAAAATCATTACTTTCTTCCTCCTGAAGTGTTAGCATTACCTGAAACAATGAAGAACGACTTTGATCTCTTTCTTTTTCAATACGTTGTACTACTTTTTCAAAAGGAACGTCTTGATATTTAAACGCCTTAAGCGTCTGGTCTGTTAAGGTTTTTAGATAGTTTTCATAAGTACTTTTACCTTCAACATCGCTTTTTAATGCAATACTGTTAACAAAAAAGCCTATTAGTTCTGATATTTCTTCCTGAGAACGATTAGCTACCGGAGTACCTACGCAAATACCTTTTTGTCCTGTATAACGGTATAATAATATCTTGTATATTGAAAGTAGCACAATAAATAATGTACCACCATGTTGTTTTGATAGTGAAACTAATTGATCAGTTGTTTGTTGATCCAGTTGAAATTTATAATAATCTCCACGCGTACTTTGTAGCATAGGTCTAGGAAAATCAGTGGGTAACGATAAGGGTTCCAAACCAGCTAAGCTATTTTCCAAAAACAGTAATTTTTTTTCTAAGTCTTCATCATTCAAATAGTCTCTTTGCCAAATAGCATAGTCGGCATATTGTATAGATAAATCTCCGAATTGAACTGAAACCCCTTCCGTATATTCTTTGTAAAAAGCAAGCATTTCATTTGCCAGAATTACCATAGACCAGCCATCAGATGCTATATGATGCATTATCATAACTAACATATGATCATCTTCATCGATATGAAGCATATTTGCTCTGAGCATATAATCTGAATCTAGTTTAAATGGAATTTTCATCAATCCCTTAATTAAACTTTCCAGCTTATCTTCCTGAGTTTCTATATAAGAAACTTCAAAATTGTCAGAAGTTTGTATTTCTTGATATCCTACTCCTTCCTCTTCTTTAAGAACCGTTCTTAATATTTCATGCCTTTCTATTAATTTTTTAAAAGCATAGTTAATTCCATCAATATTAATTCCTTCCTTAAAACGAAGAATAACTGGCATGTGGTAGTTTAATGTACCTTGAAGTTTATCAATAAACCATAATCGTTCTTGAGAAAATGATAATGGAATTTTCTTAGGACGCGTTGCTACTTTTATAACATGATTACGGTCTTGTTTTATTTCAGAAATATCATTCCTAAAAAACTGAATAATCTGTTTTTTATTCAATCGTATTTCATTAATCAATTCGCTTGATATTTTTACTTCTTTCTTTTTACGAAATTTTAACTCTCCCTGATCTACAAAGAGTTTTATTCCATTCTCTTTAGCCTTATGAATAATATTAAGAACTATACTGCTTTCCATAGTGGTGTTTAAAATTAATGTTTATACACTCTTATATTCCCCTATAAGAATGTATTTCTGTTTGGTAGTTAAGACAAATTATACCTTGAAATAAAATGATAAATTTTGCGTTAGTTACGGCTTAAAATCAAGTATAGTATTATATAACTCCTTCTTCAAAACTCTCTGTTATAGAGTAATCCTCTGTATCTTCTTCGTTGTCTTTTTCTTCCATTGCAAGACTCAATACTTTTGCTAGTTCACTTATTGTAACATACTTAAATGCAATATTAAAAGGAACATCAAGATCCAGTACTCTACGAATTTTTGCTATAAATTTCATAATGCCAAGTGAGTTAACTCCAAGCTTAAAAACATCATCGTTAATTCCTATTCTTTCAATACCTAATACATCTATCCAAACTTGCGCGAGTTGTTTTTCTAATTCAGTTTCAGGTGCAACATATACTGTTGTTGTTACAACATCAGGTTCTGGTAAGGCTTTTTTATCAATCTTACCACTTCTCGTAGTTGGAAATTCATCAAGAACAACAAATGATTCTGGAATCATATAATCAGGAAGCTTCATTGCAAGACTACTTTTTACGGTATCAATTTTTTCTATACTTCCCTTTATATAAGCAACTAATTGCTGAGTTCCGTGATGATTCTTCACTAGAACAAACGATTGTTTTACTCCTGCAATGTTGTTAAATGTTGTTTCTATTTCTCCAAGTTCTACCCTATTTCCTCTTATTTTTATCTGGTCATCTATTCTTCCTAAGAATCGTAAGTTTCCATCAACATCCCATGCAACCAAATCACCAGTTTTATACATATTCTCTCCATTTACAAAAGGATTTTTAATAAAACGTTCCTGAGTTAATTTCGGTTTATTCAAATAGCCTAATGCTAGTCCTGCCCCTGAAAGACAAAGTTCTCCAGGAGTTCCAATAGGCTGAATATTATTTTGTTTATCCAACACATAAGCATTTACATTATATAACGGCTTACCAATAGATACAGAAGTACTTCCCTTATCCATGTTGACAGTTGAATACCATGTACTAAATATTGTTCCTTCCGTTGGTCCATAGATGTTTTCCAAAGTTGCCTTAGTATTTAAACTGTTAAACCTTTCAACCATGCTTACTGGAAGTGCTTCACCTGCTAAGAAAATATGTTTAAGACTTTCAATATTTGTTACCTCAATATCCTCCAATTCATCCTGAACAACTGAGAATAATGAAGGTCCAAAATTCACATGTGTTATCTTGTTTTCCACAATAACCTTAACAATTTTTGCAGGTTCTTTATTTTCTAATTTCGGTAATATTACTAGAGAACCTCCTCCTTGGTACCATCCAAATATTTCTGCTACGGATACGTCAAAGGCATAATTAGTTTGTAATAAATAAGAATCTCCTTGTTCAATTGGATATTTGCGATGCATTGCCAACAATAAATTCACTACAGATTTATGCGCAATCATTACTCCTTTGGGCTTCCCTGTAGATCCTGAAGTATAAATGACATAAGACATTCCTTCGGGAGTCGACTTATCCTTAAACTCATTACTTTGTTCATATATAACGCTTAACTCCCTATCCAGATCTACTAAAGTAATATGAGTTTCCTCCGTATCACTTAAATATTCATTCCTTGTGATAATCATACCCAACTCTGAATCTTCAATGATAGAAACTATTCTTTCCTGCGGGTGTTTAACATCTAAAGGAAGGTAAGCTGCTCCAATTTTTAATATTCCAAAAAGTATAGGGATTAAATCTAATTCTCTATCAAGATATACTCCAACAATGTCTCCTGCTTTTATTCCTTTTTCTTTAGTTAGATAAACAGCTACCTGATTCGATTTTTGATCGAGTTCTCTGTAGGTTAGTATTTGATTTTCATAACGAATCGCTTCCTTGTTAGGTAATTTAACTACCTGATTTTGGAATAATGACATTAGGGTTTCTCCTTCTTCAATACAAAGTTCTAAATCATTAAATTCATTGAATATTTGCTTCGTTTCTTTTTCTGAAATAATTGCATTGTTCGTCATTGGAGCATCAATGTTGTTTATGAACATATGCAATACATTGGTAAAATGTGTTCGTAATTGCTCTAATAAACGTTCATCTACAACACTGGTTGAATAGGTTAAAACTAACTTAAAACCTTGATTATGGGCAAACATTGAAAAATTCAACAATGTATTCTCATTCATATAATTATCGAACTCCAAGGCTACATCATCATTTCCTTTGTGCTCCTCTTCTTCTACCATATCATTGAACACTCTAAAATCAATATAGTTAAATGAAGTATCGTATATAGAGTTATTTTCCTGACTCTGTTCGCCAATTATATCCAATATTTTGTAAAATGGCATACGTTCATGGTGCTTTAAAACTCTTAGCTTTTGTTCAATAATGTTTACATAGTCTTTCCATGTCATTTCTTCATTAAACTGTGCTCTGAAAGGAACTGTATTTAAGAAACACCCTAATACCTCCTCCCCATCTGGAACCAAAGGTCTGTTATTTGTTATAATCCCAACCGTAACGTCATTGCTATAACTAAGCATTTTCATAGTATATACATAGGCCGCAAAACATAAATGCTTAAAACTTGTACTATGCTGAATAGCTACTTCTTCAAGTTGTTGTCTTAAAGAGGCTCCCATTTCAAACTTACTATACTTGTATTCATGAGTTAGTCCTGTAGGAGCAAATTGCAAGCGAACATAATCTTCTAATTCTTCTTTCCAATATTGTTGGCTAGCCGAATTTTCTATTGCAATCATCTCTCCCAATATCTGATCCTTATATGAACTTTTTAGGTTTTCAGGAATAAATGCTGGTTCTTTTAATAAACGGTAATAAATATTATTTAACTCTGTTATGAATGACGATAAACTCCATCCATCAAATAAAGAATGATGTAAGTCAAAAAGAAGGTATTGAAAATCATCCTTTACTTTTATGATATTCATTCTCCATAGCACAGAAAAAGAAAGCCCCGTAGCCTTAACTCTTTCTTCCTGCATTTTTTCATGAATATAGCTTTCCTGATCTTCAGTTGAAAGATTTCTTATATCAATAAAATTAACCTCCGGAGTAATTTCCTTTTTTACAATATGAGCAAAATGTTCTAAATCGAAAATTTTTCGCAGTGTATCGTGTTTTTTTATCATCAGACGAAGTGCCTGATTGAAAACGTCGAAATCAAAATTCTTTATAGATAACGGATATATATTTTGCTCATGATATAGAATTTTATGAATATTATCAGAATCTCGTTTCAAAGAATGAAACACCATACCTTTTTCTATTCCGTTCATAGGATATACCTCTTCATAAGAATCTAAAAAAGTATTATGAGCTTTATAATCTTCCTGAAAAGAATACAATTCTTCTGTAGCCAATGTTAATGCCTTTTCTTGTACCTGAAGGTCTCCTTCAAATACTGCCTTTGATAATTCAGCAACCGTTTGATAGGTATACAAATCCGCTATGGTTAATGAAGATTGTAATAGTTTATTGATTTCAAAGATTAAACCAATAGCCTTTAAAGAATCACCTCCTAAATTGAAATAATTATCATTAATTCCTATTTTCTCAACGCCTAACGTCTGTTCCCAAACTTCACCAATTGTTTTTTCTATATTATTTGTTGGAGCCTCATAACGTGTTTGTATATTAGCCTTTGGTTCAGGTAATTTTCTAACGTCTATCTTATTATTATGTGTCTGTGGAATTTCATCAATCTGCATAAAATAGGATGGCATCATGTATGTCGGAATTCTAACACTTAAATGCTCTCTAAGAAGCTCTGTTCCCAGTTCTTCCTTGGCAATGAAATATGCACATAGAAAAGTATCTCCTTGTGCATTTTCTTTCATAAGAACAAACGCATCAGTAATGGTTTCATGTGTTAATAATTGATACTCTATCTCACTCAACTCAATTCTGTGTCCTTTTAACTGTATCTGATGATCTGTTCTACCAACATAAGATAACTCGCCATTTTCCTCAAGTCGTGCAAGATCTCCTGATCGATATAAAATATCATTAGTTTTAAAAGGGTTTTGTATAAAACGTTCGTTAGTTAATGCCTCCTTATTCAAATAACCACGTGCCACACCTAGACCTCCTACGTATATTTCTCCTGTAACTCCTTGTGGTACTAAATTCTGCTCACCATCAAACAAATACATTAATGTGGTAGGTATTGACTGCCCAATGTTACTCGCATTTTTATTCATTTCCTGACTTGTAATCTCTTTAAATGAAGTATGTACAGTAACCTCAGTTATACCATACATATTAATGAGTTTCACTGATGGATTTGACTCATGCCAAACACTTAATTTTGAAGGGGTCAATGCCTCTCCTCCAAAAATAACATAACGGAGATTTGGAGTCCTTGATTGAGAAGATTCACATGCTTTCATAAATCCATCAAAAGCAGTTGGTGTCTGACTTAAAACAGTAACTTTATGTCTTAGAACTTTTTCTAAATAGATTGATGGATCTTTAGCTTCTTGCGAAGAAAGTACTACTAATGTCCCTCCATATAATAATGCTCCGTACATTTCCCATACACTAAAATCAAAACAATGATTATGGAACATAGCCCATACATCGTTTTCACTAAATTCAAACTGTAATTCACTGTTAATTAAAAGCCTTACCACATTTTTGTGTTCTAACATTACTCCTTTAGGCTTTCCTGTAGTTCCTGAAGTATATAATACATAACAAAGATCTTCAGGAGAATTTACCTGCTCAGGATTATCCGTTAAATCATTTGCATTAATAATGGTATCCCATAAAACGACATCACACTTATCGTTAATCGTTGAAGCGTGTTCAGATTTTGCGATTACTAAATTAACTCCACTATCTTCAATAATATAATTGATACGATTAGAAGGATATTCTGTATCTATTGGAATATAACACCCTCCTGCCTTTAATATTCCTAACATTATTGGAATTACATGGTGTGTTTTTTCTATAAGAAGACCTACTTTATCTCCTCGTACAACTCCTTTATTTAATAAAGTATGTGCTATTTTATTCGCTAAGTTGTTTACCTCTTTATAAGACAATGTTTCATCTTCAAAAACAACTGCAGTCTTTTCAGGATATTCTTGCGCCTTTTTTTCAAAAATTGATACAATTGTTTCCTCTGTAGGGTAGTTAATAGTATTATCTAAATAATCATTTACTGATAACAGATATTTCCTTTCTTCTTCTGGTAAAATTGAATTTTTATCTATCTTTTCTCTAGCGTGACTAATGAATTTATTTAGTATGTTTTTAAAATAGTAAAATAAACGTTCTGAAAGTAAGTCGTTTAATACTGTTGTAGAATAACAGATAGTTAATATAAACCCTTTTGATTCTGCATTTATATTGAAATCAAAAAGCGTATTGTTATTCATAAAACTTTCAAAAACATAGCCTTGTTGTTCAGAAAAATCAACTTCATCTTCACTCATTAATCCTTCTAAGACTCTGAAATCAGTATAATTAAATGAGGTATCGAAAATAGGGTTGGTTTCCTGACTTCCTTCTCCAATAGCTTCCAAAACTTTGTAAAAAGGCATTCTTTCATGATATTTCTGCTCTCTGAGTTTATTCTCAACCAGCATAATATAATCTCCCCAAGTAATATCAGAAGGAACTATTGTTCGGAAAGGGATAGTATTTACAAAACATCCTAGCAACTGCTCTCCATCAATAGTTAACGGACGGTTATTAGTAACAACACCTACGGTTATATCATTGTCATACGTAAGCATACGCATAGCATAGATATAAGCAGCAAAGGTAAGATGCTTAAAGCTGGTTCCGTAGTTAGTTGCTATTTTTTCTAACGACTTCCTCATGTCAGCTCCCAAGTCAAAACGATTCATTTTGTATTCATGTTGCAACCCTGTGGTCGGAAACTCCAGACGTTGATATCCTTCCAGTTCTTTCTTCCAATAAGCTACAGAAGCCGCTTTATTAGTTGCCGAAAGTTCTTCTATAATATGATCTTTATAGCTACTTTGTAACTTCGTTGGAATGAAGTTTTTGTTTTCAACTAAACCGAAGTATACATTATATAATTCTGAAATAAATGATGACAAACTCCATCCGTCAAATAAAGAGTGATGTGAATTAAACATCAGCAAATGAAAATCATCTTTTATTTTTATAATGTTTATTCTCCATAGTAATGACATTGAAAGAACAATTTCCTTATAACGTTCTTCATACATTTTTTCTTCAACAATTTTATATTTCTCTTGATAAGTTAAACTATCATCAGAAATATCCATATAGTTTATCTCTGGAGTTCCTTCTTTTAAAACTATATGAGCAAAATTTTTCAGATCGTATATTTTTCGTAAGGCATCGTGCTTTTCTGAAACCAAACTTACTGTTTTTTTGAAAATATCTAGATCAAAATTTCTATAAGGAATCGGATATATTTTCTGTATGTGATAGACATGTCTGTCTGCATCTTTCATAGAATAAAAAACCATTCCTTTTTCAACTCCATTCATTGGATACACTTCCTCATAGTTTGCTAGGAAATTGTTTTTTTGCTTATATTCTTGTTGAAAAGTCTGTAAATCTACTTCTGTTTGTTCCAGAAGTTTTTTGTTCTTCTCATCTTCTTTCTTATCTAAAAGCTCGCTTAATTCCTTTATGGTTTGATTAGAATGTAAATCTGCTACAGTTAATGAACATTTGAATTTTTTATTAATTTTTGAGATGATTCCAATAGCACGTATAGAATCTCCTCCCAAACCGAAAAAGTTATCATTAGTTCCAACTCTTGGAAGAACCAATACCTCTGCCCAAATATTAGTCATTACTTCCTCCTGATAATTCACTGGAGCTACATAAAGCTCTTTATTAGTTTCCTTTGGATCGGGTAACTGGCTAAAGTCTACTTTATCGTTTGAAGTAAGCGGAATCGTATCTACCTGAATCAAATGAGCTGGAACCATATATTCAGGGATTCTCTCTTTTAAATATTCTACTAAATTCTCTGCAAAAACCTCTGTTTTAGCTACATAATATGCACACAAATATTGATCAGATTCATTAGCATTTCTCCTTAATATCAATGCCACCTGATCTATAAAATCATGACGCATTAAATGATGTTCTATTTCACCTAATTCTATTCTATATCCACGAATCTTTACCTGATCATCAATACGACCTTTAAAAATCATCTCTCCTTCTTTAGACCACATAGCTAAATCTCCCGACTTATACATTAACGTTTCAGGAGTAACAATATTGGAAACGAATCGTTGTTTGGTAAGAGTTTCATTATTTAAATAACCACGCCCCACACCTGTTCCTGCTATGTATAGCTCTCCTACTACTCCTTTAGGTACAGGATTCAGATTGGCATCTAGAACATAAGTATTCATGTTTGATATAGGGTTTCCAATTGGAACCGAAACAGTAGTTTTCTCTATATCAAATTCATATACCATACACCCTACGGTAGTTTCCGTAGGACCGTATTCATTATAAATCTTTATTCTACCGTTAAACTTTGAATGTATTTCCTTTGCTAGCTGATGAGTAAGTTCTTCTCCTCCAATAATAAGACGTTTAATAGTACTTTTTGCAAAGCTTTCAGATAACTTCTCACTTATACTTATAATTTTTAAATGTGAAGGCGTTAGTTTAATCGTGTCTACTTTATTATCTAATATTATAGATTCAATAGATGTTGCTTCTTCAACGTCCTTATAAATTAAAACCTTACCTCCTGTAACTAACGGAATAAAAATTGAGGTAACTGTAAGATCAAACGAAAAAGAAGTGTACAACGGGAATGTTGCTGGTATTCCTTCAAGATAATAATCAGATGCCCAACCAATATAGTTTACTAATGCTCCATGGGTAATCATTACTCCTTTAGGATTTCCGGTAGATCCAGAAGTGTAAATTACATAACAAAGATTTGATAAAGACTCTTTACGTTCAGGGGCTTCTTTAGACCATTCTTCCTCGTTAAAATCATCAATAAGTAACGTTATCTCTGATTCATTATTAAAAGTGTTATAGTTGTTTGTTGTTATTAAAACCTTTACCCCACTGTTCTCAAGAATATATTGGATTCTATCTTCGGGATAATTTACATCAATAGGAAGATAGGCTCCTCCGGCCTTTAATACTGCTAGTAAACTAATAACCGCTTCAATACTTTTATCTAGTAATAAGCCAACCAGAACATCTGTACTTACTCCTAATGCCTGAAGTTTATGAGCCAGTTGATTAGAACGTTCATTGAGTTCTTTATAGGTTAGTGTTTGATTGCCCAAAACTAAAGCCACCTCATTTGAAAATTTAAGAGCTTGCTTTTCAAATAAAGAGATAATCGTTGTTTCGTTAAAAAATTGCTGAGATTTTCCAATACTTGCATTCATTAGTTCTGAACGATCTGATTCTGAAAGTAAAGTGATTTCTGATATTTTCAGTTCATTCTTCGAAACTATTTGATCAATAATTCTGGTAAAGTAAGCAGAGAACTCTTGTATGGTAGTCTCTGTAAACAGATCCAAAGCATATTCAAACTTAAACAACACCCCTTCTTCTCCTTCAAATGCAAATAAACTAAGATCAACTTTTGATGTACTGTGTTGTTCATGTTCATAAGACTGTATCTCTAAAGAATCAATTGCCGAAGTATCCTTTTCTATATTTTGAAGAATAAACAACGTATCAAATAAAGGATTATGAGCTGGGTTACGTTCAACTCCTAAATCATCAACCAGACGCTCATAAGGATATGATTGATGATCAAAACATTGAATCGTTTTTTTAGATACTTCATTAAGAAACCCCAGAAAGCTTTTTTCCTGTTGAGGAAATACACGAAGAGCTAAAGTATTAACGAAGACTCCGATCATTCTTTGTAAATCTGCATGTACACGTCCCGCCACAGGAGTTCCAATAATAATATCTTCCTGACTACTTAATTTTGACAGTAGTACACTATATACAGACAATAGTACAGAAAATAGTGAGGAATTGTTTTGTTGTGCAATCTCTTTTAACGCCGAAGCGGTTTCTTTTGAAATTTGGAATTGATGAGTAGCTCCCTTATAAGATTTCTCTACTGGACGTACATAATCTGTTGGAAGGTTTAATAGAGGTAAGGTTCCAGAAAATTCATTTTTCCAGAACGCTCCCTGAGTAGCTATTGAAGACTGATTTTCTTCACTTAAATACCAATTAAGATAATCACGATACCTTACATTTACTTTTGAAAGTTCTATTCCTTTATACAGCTGCATAAAATCATGAATTAAAACTTCTTGGGAAGTACCATCTGAAATAATATGATGTAAATCAACCAACAAGATGTGTAATTCCGAATTAACGTTAACCAACGCAGCTCTTATTAAAGGCCCTTTTGAAAGATCAAAAGGTCTGACAAATTTTTTAATAATCGACCCCACCTCAGATTTAGATGCTTCATAATGCTCTACTTCAAAATTAACACTATCTAAAATTTCCTGTTGAGGATTATGTTCAGAATCTAACTGAAAAACAGTACGTAAACTTTCATGAAGATTAATCAAACTATTAAAAGCTTCTGACAATTTGGTTTTGTCTAAAACCCCTTGAATTTCATAAGCTTGTGGTAAATTATAAACCAATGAATCTCCTGTTAGATCATCAGAAATAAACATACGCATTTGAGCAGAAGTAAGTTTAAAAATATGATCTTTTGTAGTTGTAGGGATACTTGATATTACTGAATCTTTACTTTGAGTTTTGTTCACATAGGCTATCAACGCTGCTTTATTAGCTCTAATTTCTTCTACAAGAAGACTGTCAGTAAATGTTTTTGGCACACTTATTTTTAATTTATCATCGATCACACGTATATCAATGTTTTCTTGCTTTAATTTTAAAATTAGTTCTTCCATAATAATTCAGTAAAGTGTTTTTTAGGTACTGTAATAATTTATTCAGTTAGGTTGTACCAGTCAGTTCTGATGCAAAGTTGCACCGATAAACAGTTGTATTTTTTAACGAGTGCTTTTATGCCTGAAATGGTGTTAATTATATTTCTATATCAAGTTTTGAAGTTTCTTCCATAGTTGATGAGCTTTCTTTAAGCCAACTGTTTGCCTCAATAAACCTAGCTTGTTGTTGTATTGTTGCCTGCTGAAATAATTCAACTAAAGTTATCTGTATTTCGAAACTTTTTTTAATCTGATTCGCAATTTGTATTGCCATTAATGAGTGTCCTCCTAATGCCATAAAAGAAGCATTAGTGCTAATCTTTTCTTTTTCAAGGTTCAAAACATCTGACCAAATACTTAGCAATTTTTCTTCTGTATCATTTTCAGGTAATTTATGTTCTCCCGTTATATTGATCTCCGGATCAGGAAGTAACTTTTTGTTGAGTTTACCACTGGTGGTTAACGGTAGTTCATCTAACTCCAAAAAATAGGATGGAATCATATACTCTGGTAATTTGTTTATCAGAAAATCTCTTGGATTTGTGATGATATTTTTCTCTTTTGGAACATAATAAGCAACTAAACATGGTTCGTTTTTATATTCTCTAAGATCAACAACCACTTCTTTGACAGCATCAAAACTCATAATAGTATTCTCAATATCTCCAAATTCTATTCGATAACCTCTTAATTTTATCTGACTATCTTTTCTTCCAATAAATTTTAGTTTCCCATCGGGCATCCAAGCACCAAGATCTCCAGTTTTGTAAACTCTAACTTCGTTTTTCAACCAATGTTGTTTAAACTTTTCTTCTGTAAGCACCTCATCTTTAAGATATCCCTTGGCTAATCCATCTCCTGCAATAACAATTTCTCCTACAATTCCAACTGGCATTTGGTTTCCGTACCCGTCTGTAATATAAATTTGTTCGTTGGGAAGTGGTTTTCCAATTGGAATAAATGAATAGGCATTTATAGTAGTATTAGTCAACGGGTAATAGGTAGAATCTACACAAGTTTCTGTAGGTCCATACATATTATAAATTTTTACGTTGTCTTGTACTATTTCGAAAAAACGAGCTGTTATTTTTTTAGGAAGCTCTTCACCTGCCAATATCCAAACTTTAAAATGATCCAGTTTATGATCGGCATTCAATTCTCTAACCACTAATCTAAAATGTGTTGGAGTTCCATCTGAAACCTGAATCTTGTTTTCCTGATAAAAACGTAATAAATTATTACCATCTGAACATTCTTCCTGACTAGCTATATAAATACTATGCCCTTGCAATAAGCCACCGAATATTTGTTGAACAGAGGCATCAAAAACATGCGATGCCAATAACGCTACTCTTAAAGGGTTTGGTAAGCTATCATAGATGGTTTCTTTTAATCCGTCAACTAAATTAATGACACTTTTGTCAGACACAAGTACTCCTTTTGGAGTGCCTGTAGAACCAGAAGTAAAAATACAATAAGCACTTTCTTCTGCTGATTTTTTTACAGCTATATTTTCAGATGATTCTTCTAAAACTTTTATCGAATTTATACTTACTTGTATTCCTTTAAAATCAAACGAAACTATCAAGTCTTCCTGTGTCAATAAAATGGCAACTTCTCCCTTTTCAAGCATGTAAGAAACTCTTTCATCAGGAAATTTTGACGACATAGGAAGGTAAACGCCTCCTGCCTTTAACACCCCTAAAAGCCCTATTATAGTTTCTACAGATCGATCGAGATACAGCCCAACCATTTCTCCTTTTTTCAGTCCTTTTTTAATCAAGTAGTTTGCCAGCTGATTTGCTCTTGCATTTAACTCTTCATAACTTAGTTGGTTCTGTTTATAAGCAACTGCCAGGTTTTTTGGCGATTTAAGCACTTGCTTTTCAAATAACTCACAAAGATTTTTTGAATACACTTTTTCTTTTTGTTCCCTGTTAAATGACTTCAAATCTTTTTCTTCATCTTCAGTAATCAACAAACAATCTTTTAATTGTTTATCTTTCTCTGTTAATATAGTTTTTAACAGTATAAAATAGCGTTGCCCTATTGTTTTTATATAATCGAAATTATAGTAATTAGTGTTACACTTAATGTCTAAAGAGAGTCTGTCGTCAGCACTAAAAATAAATTGTAAGTCAGGATAATTTAACTGATTAAAATTATCAACTTGTATTTGCTTCATATACATTCCCACTTTTGAGGTATTTAAGCGGGTTTTCCAAATAGTATCTGTTAAAGAATCACCTTGTTTAAAATCTCCTTTTAAACTATTTGTTAATTGCATCAACAATTCCTTAAAAGTCAAATCATTTGTATTTAAAATTCTGACCGGAATCGTTTTCTTAAAAACTAAACTTTCTTCTTTAAGTGAAAACAACGGAGTACAAATAAGAGCTTCTTTTTTATCTGTTGTTTTTTGGATAAGTGTTCCTAAAACAGCTAATAAAACCATATATTTTGCCTGATTGGAAGGAGCAATTGTGTGAAGCTGATTTAGTAGTTCATCACTTGCATACATCTTATCACTTTTGTGCACTGCCTTTTCAGAAAACTCTTCAATAGGTACTTCTTCAAAATAGGTTTCTAATTCAAAATGTTCTAGTCGTTTTTCCCAGTAATTTGTTGTATTCATATTGGTTTTATCTCTTTAAAAACTTAGAGGTAAAGGCTTAATTACTTCAGAAATGTTTACCCCTGAAGTAATACCTAGTATAATTTGATTTTTATTTTTTCGCGTAATGATATATTTATGAATGTTTTAAATCATTCTTTTATACCTCCTAGGTTAAAAGTCCCATAAGGTTTATCAAAATCGACAATGATTTTATATCTAAAAATTGAATGAAATTTCGTCTATCATCTGACTTTCCTGTAGCTTCTTTTCTACATGTAAATGCATCGCTACATCTGGATTTTTAACCAATTGCAATACTATTTGCCGGAATTCATCTGCAAATGCTTGAGCATCCTTTTTATTGAAATAGCTGGTTATATATTTTAATTTAAAACTTACAACCTCTAGCATTTCAAATACTTTCAACTCTAAGGGGTAGTTGAAACTTTTGGTGTTCATTTCATAATAGTTTATAGGGAATTCGTCTGAAAACGTATCCGTTTTCGTCATGTCCTGATAATTAAATAATACATCAAACATGTTATTATTTTGTTCACTATTACGTTTATTTAGTGCTGCTTTAATATCAATTAAACTATATAATTGTTTGCTCATCGCTTCAATTAAATGCTCTTTTAATTTTGAAACATGAGAAACAAAACTCATTTCCTTATCAATAGCTTGACGAATTGGTAACATATTTACAAAAGTTCCCACTAAATCATTAATTTCTTCCTGTACTCTTCCTGAAGATGTTATTCCAATAACCATATCATTTTGCCCCGTAATTTTAAATAGTAACAACTGCAGTACTCCAAAGAATCCCGTGAAGGTTGTAATACCCTTTTTACTTAAGGTCTCTGTAAATTGAAGAATAGCTTTTTTATCAATATTGAATTCTATTTGTTCTCCTTCTTTTCCGGTTTCGTTTTCTTTTTTTCCAGATGAAAATAGATTTAATTTAGGTACTCCATCTTCAAATTTATGTAGCCAAAAATCTTTTAATTTAGCAAAATCTTCCTGTTTTCTAAATTCATACTCCCACTCGGCATAATCTTTATAAGTATATGTTAATGGTGGTAATTCTCTGTTAGTGTACAGCGTCATAAACTCCTTGTAAAGTAACTGCTGAGAAACTCCATCGGCGGCAATATGATGTAAATCAACAATCAAATAATGAGAATCTTCAGTTTTGAACAATCCTACTCTTATTAAAGGTGGGTTATTCAGGTTAAAAGGACGAATAAACGTTTCTATTTCCTGATCTAAAACGTCTTTTTTAATTTCTTTTTGTTCTAGCTTAACCGTTACAACGTCCTGAACTTTTTGCACAAAATTATTATCTTGTATAAAAAATGATGTCCGCAAACTTTCATGTCGCTGAACTACTTTCTCGATAACCTCAGTTATTTTATCAGCATTAATATCCCATAATATTTCCCAAACCATTGGCATATTATATGCTATCCCTTCTTTGTTAAGTTCATAATTGTAATAGATAGCTTTTTGAGAAGAGGATACATTATAATATTCTTTGTCAGCAACTTTTCTTATTGCATATACATCTTCATTATTATTTTTCGTCAAACTGGAAATTAGTTGTGCTTGCTTTTGAATTGTTAAGTTTTTAAACAAATCTTTTAATGTAATACGTACACCAAACTCAGAATACAATTTCCCTATTAATCGCATTAATGCTAATGATCTTCCCCCTGCCATTTGAAAGCTCTCATCTACAGAAATAGCCTTATCACCTAAAATAGATTTCCAAACTTCTAATACTCTCGTTTCATATTCACCTTCTGGAGCTTTAATAACTTTCTTTTCTCCTTCTAAGGCCAAGGTTTTAAAATCTATTTTTCCGTTGGGTAATAATGGAAACTCATCTACTTCAATCAATGAAGAGGGCACCATATATTTCGGTAAATTCTCTTCCAAATATTGAAGAATTTTATCCCTGATACTCTTATTTTTAAAGATTTCTTTTACATGATAATACACTGTCAATTGTTCTTCACTCACTGTATCTTTAATAACAACTGCATTTTCTATCTGTGGTGCTTCTAACAAAAGATTCTCTATTTCATCAATCTCTATTCTAATTCCGTTTATTTTAACCTGCCTGTCATTTCTTCCTAATAATTCTACCGTATTATTAATCAGCCTTCTTGCTATATCCCCAGTTTTAAAAGCTATTCTTTCTTCCGAAGTACCTTCATTCAATACAATAAATTTTTCTTTTGTAAGTCTCTCGTCTTTTAAGTACCCTTTTGTTAAATAAGGTGAGCTTATATAGACATCTCCAGACATAAGAGATTTACATGGTTTGTGGTTTTTGTCAAGAATTAATAGTTCAGTATCATCTATTGGGTTACCGATTGGAATTTTAGATTTTGATACATCAGATGGTTTTATAATATAACAACAGCGAATCATGGTAGTTTCTGTTGTTCCATAAAGGTTCACTAGTTTAATGATATCTTCAAATATTCCATACCATTTTTTTAACTCAACAGGAGCGATTTTCTCCCCTGACAGCAGTACATATCTCAAACTCGAATAATCTTCACTGGTAAGATTATCTGCATTAAAAATTCTAAATACACTTGGTACACAATGTATAATGGTTATTTCCTCGGCATTAATCCATGTTACCATTTTTTCTGTTGTAAAAAAATCTTCTTCTTTTGGCGGAACACAAATGGTAGCTCCACAATATAAAGGAGTAAATACATCTCTTAAAAAAGCATCAAAATATGGGCTTATTAATTGACTAAAACGGTCTGATTCTGTGATATTGAATTTCTTTGACTCCCATTGTAGAAACTGTAATAAACTTTTATTTTTTCCTATAATTCCTTTTGGTTCACCTGTAGAACCAGATGTGAAATATACATACAAAGCATCTTCAGCATCATATTCAGGTAATAGTATATTATAGCTTCCACTATATATGGAGTTGAAATTTATCTTTGGAATATTTTCATATACTTCTGATATCCTTGCGTCAATATCTGTTAATACATATGAAAGGTCTAATTTTGCAACCATAGAAGCCAGACGTTTTTCTGGTAATTCTTCATTCATTGGGACAAATACACAGCGCGCATTCATTATTCCCAACATTGCACTTACCATATCCGTAATCGATTGGGTTTGAATTCCAATATAGGATCCTTCTAGTACCTTTTTTTCTTGTAAATATCCTGTTACTTTGTTAGCCTTATCCAATAACTCAGTATAGCTTATTGTTATCTCGTTTTCTTCAATAGCTACTTTATCGCCGTGGGTTAACAAGCTATTATATAATGCTTTTTGAATAATCATAAAGAATATAGTTATATTATCGGTTTAATACCATTTACTAATTGAAATTACTGGTATAGTTAGTTGGTATCTTTATTTTGTTTTGAATATTATGCCTTGTATTACGGCATAATTGTGTAAAGCTTTTGGTTTTACGCCTCACAGGTTATAGAAATCTGTGAGATATCGTGAACTCTATCATACTGTTTTGAGTTGGTCTAATTATATATTGAATTACTTATACCATTTGAATTTACCCGCTATATCGGAATGTCGATTCGAGTTATTTTTACGAAGCAACAACAGCGTGAAAATTGTGTTGAGAATTCTACCACTGCATTTTTTTACCATTTAGTTTTCAATAAAGTTGTCCAGAAACATTCCAAAAGTGGTCGCAATTAATAACAAATCCATTTCAAAAGGTACGTTCACTGTAAATCCTGGTTGACTGTATTGTTTCTTTAATCGCTCTATTTCATCTGGATTAAAAAACCCTTGTCTTTTAATTCTATCATACGAAAGAATATCTGATACATATTCTTTATTATGTTGCAATAAATAAGGGCTTCCAGGAGCTACAAACCCAAATTTTTCGCGTTCGCAGATGGCCTTTGGCACAAACTTAGTTGCCATTTTTTTAAGAATATATTTTTCTATAAAATCTTCACTTAACTTTAAACTATCCGGTACTTTGGTTGAAAATTCTACAATATTTTTATCCAAAAATGGAAAACGTACTTCTACCGAATTTGCCATTGCCATTCGATCACCATGATCTGAAATTAAATGATCTGTTAATCTGAGTTTATAATCTATATATGCTCTCTTGTTCAAGGTGCTTCTGTTAGCAATACGCTCAGTATTAATAATAGGATAGTTTAAGCAGTTTACTTCTTCATATGATGAATTTAATGCTGGTGAATATAGCTGTCTTTTAGTTTGATTATGTTTAAGGAAGTCTAGCTCATAATAGAAAGATTCATCTCCCCATAATTTCTTTCTCAATTCTTTTTCTTCTGCGCTAACCTCGTTAACCAACATGCCCATTTCTCTCATTTTATCGAATCTAAAACCAACATAACCAGCAAAGAATTCATCGGCTCCCTCTCCTGAAAGAATTACTTTTATGTTTTCTTCACGCACTTTACCTGATAAATACAAAGAAGCTGTATTATAGGTTTCTTTCACTGGACATTCACTGTGATATACCGACTTTTGTAATCGACTGGCAATATCATTAAAATGAAAAACTTTTTTATTCAGGTTTGAATTCGCTTCTTTTGCCACAATATCCTGATAGAATGACTCTGATAGTTTAGCATCAGGAAAATCAATGGAAAACGCTTCCTTTCTAGTTTCTGGAAGTAATTGACTAATCTTCATTCCGATCGTAGAAGAATCTAGTCCTCCACTTAAATAGTAACCCGTAGGAACATCGGCGCGCAAACGTAATTTTACAGCGTTTTCAAAGAGTCCTTCTAATTCTTCTATATAAGAACTTTCCGAGCGTCCATTAATAACTACTTCTCCCTCTGGGTAGATTAAATCCCAATATTCTACATTCTTAATTTTTCCATCTCTGGTAACTTCTAAATAATGACCATTTTCTAAACTTTTAACTCCCTTAAACATGGTTCTAGGGCTTATAAGTCCTGCAAAAGTTAACACCTGATCTAAGCCTACTGGATCTACCGAAGCTTTTACTTTTGGGTGTTCTAAAATGGCCTTTACTTCCGATGCAAATATGAAAGTATTATCTACCGAAGTATAAAAAAGTGGTAAGATTCCTAAATGGTCTCTTACACAAAACATCGTTTCCTTTTTAGTATCGTATAAAGCAAATGCAAATTGTCCATTTAGTTTATCTAAAAATTGCATTCCATGTTCTTCATAAAGATGTACAATTACCTCGATATCGGTACTTGTTTCAAAATAATGCCCTTTACTTCTAAGTTCTTCACGGAGTTCTATATAATTGAAAATTTCTCCGTTACAAACAAGAATTACAGACTTGTCCTCATTAAACACAGGTTGCATCCCATTATCTAAACCAATAATACTCAAACGATTAAACCCAAAAACTACATTTTTATATAATAATGAGTTTTGAGCGTCAGGGCCTCGATGAAAGATTTTATCATTCATTCTTTCAACGATACGCTTATCATCTTCGTTTAACGCTCTGTTAAAATTTATAAATCCATTTATTCCACACATAAAGGAGGTCTCTTTAAGTTTGTTTCGTTTTTATTTAGGGTCTAAGTCAAATTGGTGCGGTTGCGACATTATTGTAAGAATAGTGCGTTTTCCATCAAAAGGACGTCTACCATGAGCAAACATCATATTATCTAATAGTAAAAAATCATCCTTTTGCCAAGAAAAATCAATCGTATGTTCCTTATAAAAATCCTTGAATTCTTGGATTACCTCATCGGTAATCTCACTTCCATCTCCGAAGTAAGTAACAAAGGGTAAATCTTTTTCTTCAAAAAACTCTAATACCATTGGATCGTATAACGACTTATGCCCAAAATACATATGGTTAAACCAAACTTCTTCATTCGTTATAGGATGTCTTTGAATAGCAGGAAGTACCCATTGAATTCGTAAGTGGTCATCCCCTATCCATTCGTAAGCTATATCATTTTCTTCCAGATATTTATTCACTTTTGTTTTATCTTCTGTTTGATAAATTGTTTTCCAATCCAATCCTACCCCAGGAATTGTATTTCTCACATACTTTACTCCTCTTTCGCGAAAAGCATCAAGTGTTTCTTTTGTCAAGTACTTAAACAATTTACGTTCATCAACAATAGGCGTTTCTCCTCGTACATCGGGTGGTACTAAACAGAAAAAGGCTATAAGTCTGTTAAATGTTTTGGAATAAGAGTTTTCGGTATGCATATGAATCTCCTGATCTTTTGGATGGCTGGTAGAGGTATATACATTTTCATAAACCTTATCTCTAGGAGAAGTTCTGTTTTTATATTCCAATGGATCTCCGGCAAAAACTTTAAACATGGTATTAAAATCTGACGCTCCTTTTATATCAAAACCTCGGAGTAATACCGCTCCATGTTCCAATAACAATTCATTAATTTCGTCTTTTGCTTTCTTTGCCCATTCAATACCGTTTTCTTTAGTATCGGTGGTAATGATAACTGGACAAACTCCTGTTTTAGTGCTAATGCTTATATCTACACCTAAAGTGCTTGATAATTCTTCAGCAGAGATAGTGGTTTCTTTCTCCATAATGATTAGTTGTTGTATACTATTTATAGATAATAATTTCGTATAAAATCAATTGAATAATTTTTCCTTATTCAATAGGAAAGTTTTATTCGTAAATAGTATTAGTTAATATAATTCTTTGATGAAATTTTCGGATTGTTCAAGATTGATATCTTCAATAGCTTGTTGAGGATTACTCATAATATTGATAAGAATATTGTTGTAAAAACTCATAAAGACTTCGATGGTATCGTCACTATATAAATTTGGATCATAAATAAAGGCAATATCTATTGTTCCATTCTTTTCTCTCACTTCAATCTTAAATTCATAATCTTTTCGTTCACTTCTTTTATTTTCTAATGGAAGGTATTCGAACGTATTAGTTTTGTCTGGTGAGATTAATAAGGTATTCATAAAAGCAAAGTGTACTTTTATCATTGCAGACTCTCCAATACCTCCATCTTTATTTAAATCTGAAATCAGTTGATCGTATTGATAATCTTGATTATCATAAGCTTCTACCACTGTTTTCTTAATCTCTAACAATAATTCCTGACACGAAGCTTCTTCAAGACTTCTTAATCGTAATGGTAATACGTTCACAAATGTTCCTACAATTGTATTTAAGTTATCATGAGATCTTCCTACTACATCTGTTCCTATAATAACATCTGTATTCCCTGAAATCTTCGATAGTAAAACATAGTAAACTGATAGCAATAACATAAATTCAGAAACTTCCATTTCCTGAGCAAACTTTTGAAGTCCTTCGTATTCTTCTTTAGTTATAGCTATTTCCTTCTCTTTTGCCACTGACAATTCTTCCTGTATAGAAGTATCTATATCAGTAGGGAGATCCAAATAAGGTAATTCTCCAGAAAGCTGATCGAACCAATAGTCTTTTTGTTGTGCTAGTATCCCTTCTGTATTTTGCATCCAATAGGCATAATCTACATATCTAATAGGTAATTTTTCTAAGGTTTTACCTTGATACAATTCTATAAAATCATGAATTAAAATATTTACCGAAGTTCCATCTGCTACTATGTGATGAATGTCAATAAAAAGTAAATCTCCTAAATCACTATTTTTTAATAAAGTAGCTCTGAATAAACTAGAACTGGTAAGATCGAAAGGGCGAATAAAATTGAGAAACGCTTGTTGTGCTTCTACTTTTTCATTACTATTCAGTACCTCTAACTCAAATACTTCTCCATTATAAATTTTCTGGAAAATCCCTTCGTCTGACAATACAAAACCAGTTCTTAGGCTCTCATGACGTTGTACAAGTTTATAAAGTGTTTCTTCTAGTTTTCCCTGAGTAACTGATTCATTAATTTTAATAGGTATAGAAATATTGAAGGCTACACTTTCTTCGTTCAACATTTGCTGATAAAACATTCTGTTTTGAGCAGGTGAAAGTGAATATAATTCCCGATCATCTATACGCTCAATTTGTACGGTATTTTCTTCTTTTGAATTACTTATCAACTCCGCAAGTTCTGCAACTGTAGTATGAACAAAAATATCTTTAAGTTTTAACTGAACTCCAAACTCTTTTTGAATTCCCGACATTAAGTGGAATGCTTTTATAGAGTGTCCGCCTAATGCAAAGAATGAATTCGCAATTCCGATTTCTTCAGTAGGTATTTTTAATATCTCTGACCAAATTTCTAGTATTTTTTCCTGAGTTTCATTCGTTGCTTCTTCTGTCAGTTTAGCTTCTAATTCAGGTACCGGTAACTTGTTTATATTCAATTTCCCATTTACATTTAGAGGAACATCTGGAATTTCAATAAAGAAAGATGGTACCATATAGTTAGGCAACACATTCATAACAAACGCTCTTAAATCTTTAGGATTTAACGATTCCTCTTGAACATAATATGCACAAATGTAAGGCTCATTTTCAGAGTTTTTTCTAACGATTACAACAGCTTCTTTTACTCCTTTATAATCAAGAATATTTTGTTTAATATCATCCAATTCAACACGAATCCCTCTTACTTTTACTTGTCTATCTATTCTTCCCAGAATTTCAATTTCTCCAGTTGATTCTTTTCTCCCAAGATCTCCTGTTTTATATAAAACATCATTTGCTCCCTCTCCATAAGGATTCGTAATAAACACCTTACTATTTTCTTCAGAAAGATTTAAATAACCTAAACTTCTGTATGGCGTACGGATATAAATTTCTCCAACAACTCCAGGAGGACATATATTGAGATATTGATCTAGTATCACAAACTGAGCTCCTGTTATAGGATTAATTGGAATGTATTTTTTATGTCTGTCTTCTGGTCGAATTAGATAATATCCTTTAGCTAATGTAGTTTCTGTAGGACCATAAATATTAACTAATTGTACCCTATTGCTAAATTTCTGATACCAGTTCTCCAATTCGAACGGAACGATTTTTTCTCCGGCCAACAAAATATATTTAAGCCTACTGAATAAAGTTTCATCAATTGTACTGGTATTAAATATTTTAAAGAAACTCGGTACACAGTGTATTAATGAAATTTCATTATCATCTATCCAGGTACTAAGTGCTTTTTCTGTGTATAATAGTTCCTTTTCAGGCACACAAATGGTAGCACCAGCACATAAAGGCACAAAAACATCTCTCAAAAACACATCAAATCCAGGATTGGTAAACTGACTAAATCGGAAAGTGGTATCTATTGAGAAAGCGTTTATTTCCCATGAAATAAAATGTGCCAATCCTTTATTTCTTCCAATAACTCCTTTTGGCTTTCCTGTAGATCCAGAAGTAAAGTATACATAAATAGGATCGTTTAATTCATAGATTTTTTTCTCTATAAGTTTAGATTCTTTTGATTCCAGTAAGGATCTTAAATCAACATAGGATGCTTCAGTTGTTAATTGTAATTTTTCTATAGATTCTACGCCTTGATCTGTTAGTATATACTGACTTTGAGTTTGTTCCATGATCGATGACAAACGCTCTTTAGGCAACTCCAATTCTAAAGGAACAAAAGCTAATTTTGCTTTTAAGATTCCAACCATTGATGCTATTAAAAGATGACGATCTTCACACAATATTCCAATATAACTATGTTCAGGAATCTTAGCTTCAATTAATGCATTGGCTATTTTATTTGATTCTTCTTCTAACTGAGCATAGCTGATTTCTTTACCTTCATAACTAATAGCACAATGATCAGGGTTTACTGCGAAACCGATTGATAACGCTTCCTGAATTGTTCTTTCCTCAGTCTTTAAATGAATATCTTCTCCTAATGAACCTTTAATACGCTGTACTTCTTTCCCTTTGAATATATCAAGTTGCGTGATTGGTTGCTTTTCTTCATTAATGATTGCCTGAATACTATTTTCAAACGCCTCAGCTAATTCTTTAATTAGAGAATCGTCATAAATACTAGCATTGTAATCGAATAAGACTTCTATTGTTTCAAAAGGAAGTATTTTAACATTCAAGTCATAGTTAATCTGAACCTGACTTTCTATGTTATGTACTTCGAAATACTTTTGTTGCTCTGTCTCATTATCAATTTGTTTTCCTAACGGGAAATTTTCAAAAATTAAAATATGATCGAGAAGATTTCTTCCTAAAGCGCTTAACGATTGAATTTCCGACAAAGGATGATATTGATATTCTCCACTTGCTAAAGCATTCGTCTGTACTTTTTTCAATACAGATTCTATAGATTCGTCTTGGTCATATTGAATTCTTACTGGAATGGTATTAATGAATAAACCTAGCATGTTTTCTATTCCTGTTAATTCAGCAGGACGTCCAGAAACCACTGATCCGAATACCACGTCGGTTGTGGTATTATATCTACCAAGAACCATAGCCCAAGCAGTTTGCAATAACGTATTTAAACTAACACCATTATTTCTTGAAACATTGTTCAATGCTTTTGTACTGGTTTCATCTAAGATAAAATGACTACTTTCTTGTTTGTATACTTTCTCTTCTACTATCTTTTTAGGGAATGTTGTTATGGTATCAAATCCTTCCAGATAATGTTTCCAATAAGCAGCAGAAACTTCTGTATCTCTTTCTTGTAACCATGAAATATAATTTACATAAGGTGCAACTTCTGGAAGCTGTATAGTTTCTCCATTTGAGTATTGTGTATAAATGGTTTTAAATTCATTTACAATAATTCCCATACACCATCCGTCCATTAATATATGGTGATAACTCCAGATAAAGGTGTACGATGTTTCACCGGTTTTAATAGCCGTTACACGCATTAAAGCTCCTTTAGTTAAATCAAACTTTCGTGCTTTATCTTTCTTTTTATAGGTATCTATTATTCCTTTTGAAGTCTTATCTGTTATGGTATCTGTAACATCTACATACGTAAAATCGAGTTGTTGATGATTTTTAACCAACTGTAATGGCTTGCTTTGTCCTTCATGATAGAAATTTGTTCGTAAAATATCATGGCGTGCCAACAAATATTCCAACGTATCCGAAATAAGATTGATTTCTAAATCTCCTTCAATATCGAATGTTATTTGTTCAAAATAGCTTTCTGATGTATCATCATACAAAGCATGGAAAAACATTCCTTCCTGCATTGGCGATAAAGAATAAACATCCTTAAATTCATAGTTTTGATGTAAACTGGTAACTTCAGAAATACTTAACGCTGAATAGGTAAGATCAGAAGGCGTTAATTCTTTTGAACCATAGGCTATGCAATAGGTAATTATGTCTTCTAAACACTTTTCATAAGTTTCCATTAAGGCTTCCATAGCTGTGCTTTCAAACTGATCCTCTCCGAAAGTCAATCGAATTTCTAATTGTTTTGCAGTTATTATTCCCGTGAGTTCTAAATCGTAAGAACGCTCACGATCCAGTACCACATCTTCTCCTGAAAGACCATTGATAAGTTCAAAACTTTTACCTTCAATATCGGTATCAAACTGCCCCAAATAGTTAAAACTAATTTCTGCATTGTTATTTGTAAACTCTTTTCCTTCTTCAAGATATTTCAATAGTAAATAATCGATACCTCCGTTTGGAACTTTGCGCAACGATTCTTTGGTTTCTTTAATATGTAACGCTATATCATCTCGAACATCAAAGTTTACGGGATATATAGTAGTAAACCATCCAACAGTTCTATCTATTTTAGTATTAGCAATACTCTCTTGTCTACCATGTCCCTCTAAATCAATTTTTAATGTAGATATATCAAATTGTTGCGAACAAGCTTTGGTAAAACTCGCTAAAAGCAAGTCATTAATTTGTGTGTTGAATGTTTCATGTACCTCCGTTAACAACTGTTTCGTTAACGTGGCATCTAATGAAAAACGGATACTCTTTGCTTTTCTATAGGTATTCGAAGTAACTTCTTTCTTCGGAATTCTAGCAAAAGGTTGTTGCATAGCTTCTTCCCAATAAGCTTTCTGTTGTTCAAAAGCCTTAGATGTTTTGTATTCCTGTAGGTTTTCTGCCCAAAGTTTAAAGGAATCACTTTTCAATGGTAAGGTTAGGCTTTCCTTATTCTTTATTTGTGCATATAATGTTTCTAAATCCTCGAATAGAATACGCCATGAAATCCCATCAATGATTAAATGATGTACAATAATAACTACATACGTACCTTCATCAGTTACAAAATATCCCAGTTTAAAGACAGGAGCTTCTTCAAGTTTAATTGCTTCCTGAAGTTGATTGCTTTCTGCCGTTATTAACTCATCAATATTTGATTGTCCTCTAAAATCTTTTTCTACAATCTCTAGCGCAATTTCAGCAGCTATTTGTTGTTGTACGCGTTCTTTTTCAAGCGTATAAGTCGCTCTTAAAATATCATGGTGATCTGCCAATTTTTCGAACAACTGTTTAACTTCATCTGATGTTATTCCTTCGTTAAACTTTAGCATTACCGATTGGTTGTAATGGTTAAGGAATGCTTCAGATTGTTTAAAGAACCATTGCTGAATACCAGTTAAAGGAACGTAACCTGTTATTTTGGACTGATCAGCGACTATTTCAATAGTTTTTAATGCCTTAGCCTGTTCTGCAATAGTTGTGGTACTCATAATTGTTCTTACAGATAATTCTTTCCCCATAGCTCTTAAACGAGAACTTATCTGTACAGATTTAATTGAATCTCCACCTAACAGGAAGAAATTATCTCTAATCCCGATATTTTCTATTCCTAATACTGACTCCCATACATCAGCTACTAGTTTTTCATCTTGAGATCGAGCCAAAATATAGTCCGATGTAATGGTTCCTTCAATTTCTAATAAAGCTTTTTTATCAAGCTTTCCACTTGATTTTAAAGGCATTTCATCAAGAGCAATATATTGGGTTGGCACCATGTAGTCTGGAAGTTTACTTGATAAAAATTCCTGAAGATGAGATTTCTCTGTGGTAGCTGTTGAAACATAATACGCTATTAAACTTTTTTGTTTATGCTGTTCTTTTACTACTACCGCCGCTTCTTTAATCGATGGATGTTTTGCTAAATTATCTTCAATTTCACCTAACTCAATTCGATAACCTCTTAATTTTATTTGATCGTCAATTCTTCCTAAAAATTCTATATTACCACTTTCAGACCAACGTACTAAATCTCCTGTACGATACATTCTTTTTTCAGCTTCAAACGGATTAGCCATAAACTTTTGTTCAGTTAAGTCAGTTCTATTTAGGTACCCCAAAGCAAGTCCTTCTCCTGCAATACATAATTCCCCAGGTATACCAATAGGTTGTGGGTTGTTAAACCTATCAAGAACATATAATGACACATTACTCAAAGGTTTCCCAATAGGTACACTTACAGCGTCTTCTTCTCCTGTAGTTGTATACCAGCTACTGTATATAGTTCCTTCCGTTGGTCCATAAATATTCTCTAAAGAAATACCTGTTTCTAACGCATGAAAACGTTTTATTAAACTAAGTGGAAGTGCTTCTCCTGCTAAGAAAACATGTCGTAAACTTTTTATAGTTTCCGAAGTATTGTTTTCTATTTCTTCTAAGAAAACAGCAAATAACGACGGTACAAAATTAACATGTGTTACCTTATGGTTTTGAATAACTTCAATAATTTTTGTAGGCTCTTTTTCTTCACCGCTTGGTAAAATAGTTAGTGCCCCTCCCTCTATATACCATCCGAATAATTCAGCTACTGATACATCAAAAGCATAGTTGGTTTTTAACAGATAGCTATCCTTTGCTTTTAATGGATACTTCCCCTGCATTGCCTGAATCAAATTAACGGCTGAATGATGTGCTACCATAACTCCTTTTGGTACTCCTGTTGATCCAGAAGTATAAATGATATAAGCTAAATCTTTCGGTGTAACCGTCACTTCTAGTTCTGAATATTGTTTATTAATATCTACAATAGCAGCTTCATGATATATTCTTTCAACAGGAATTGTACTTAAATCATTTTGGAATTTTTCTGAAGAAATCAATAGAGCAATTCCAGCATCTTTGGTTATTGTTTGAATTCTTTCAATAGGATTATTGATTGCCAGCGGTACATAAGCAGCTCCTAATTTTAAGATTCCATATAATATTGGAACCAACATCAAATCCCTTTCCAGATAGACTCCTATTAAATCTCCTGACTTTATGGCTTTTTCTTTGCGTAAATAATTTGCCACTTGATTTGAAAGTGTTTCTAATTCACCATAAGTCATCTCAAGATTCTTATAGTATAATCCAACTCTATCTGGTGTTTTAACAGCCTGTTTTGCAAACAATGACACTAAAGTTTCATTAGGCGTAAAATCGATGTTGGTAGCGTTAAAATCTTCTACAATTTGTAATTTTTCCTTGTTTGAAAGAATTTCTAGTTGAGCTACTTTCTGATTTTCTATATTTCTTGAAATTTCATTTAAAACATTCCTAAAATGTTCCCCTATTCTTGAAATAAAATCTTCAGAAAAAGCATTACTATTGTATAAAAACTTAAAACGTAACTCATTACCAGGTACAATTACAATAGTTAAGTCGTAATTGGTTTCTTCAAACACCTGAGATTCATGTATGGTAAAAGTCTCTTCTTCATGATTCTGATCTGATGTATGAGTGCTTATTGGAAGGTTTTCAAAAACAAGAATATGGTCTAACAGATTTCTTCCTAATCCACTTATTGTCTGTATTTCTGCCAATGGGTAGTGTTGATATTCATCACTTTCTAAGGCCTTATTTTGAATATTTATTAGTAACTCTCTTACAGCGGTTTCTTCATGATAGCTAATTCTTACTGGAATGGTATTGATAAACAAACCAATCATGTTCTCTATTCCCGTAATTTCTGAAGGTCGCCCTGAAACTACTGCTCCAAATACAACATCATTCGTATTATTGTACCTCGATAATACAACTCCCCAAGCGGTTTGAATAATATTGCTTAAGGTAACTCCGTTTGTTCTTGAAATTGTTTGTAGCGACTTTACAACTTCTCTTGTTAGTGAATATTCATAAACTGCCTGTTGTTTCTGTTTATACGAATCTCTAACGGTTCCTGGGATAGTGGCTAGAGTATCATACCCTGATAGATAGTTTTTCCAATAATCAGCTATTTTAGTTTTATCACTATTCTCCAACCATGTTATATAATTCGCATAGGGTTGTACAACTGGTAACTGAGTATTTTCTTCTTTGCTTAGGTTACGGTATACTTGTTCAAACTCTTGTAATAAAATGCTAATACACCATCCATCCATTAAAATATGATGATAACTCCAGATAAATTCGAATACCGAATCTTCTATTTTTAATACAGTCAGTCGAATTAAAGGTCCTTCTAAAAGATTAAACTTTTTGTTTCTGTCATTAACTCTATGCCTATCAATTATTGTAGCTATTTTTTCTTCACCAATGCTATCGCGTATGTCTATTACCGAAAAGTCAAACTCTTCAAGGTCTTGCACAATTTGTAGCGACCTATCAAATTCATCTGTAAATACAGTTCTTAGAATATCATGTCGCTTTAATAAATAATTAAGTGTATTACGAACAATAATTAAATCTAATGTTCCTTTCAATCGACAACTTACTTGCTCGAAATATTGTGAAGATTCCGGATTTAACAAAGAATGATATAGCATTCCCTCTTGCATAGATGATAATGGATATACATCAACTACCTTAAATTTGCTTTGTAACTGATTAATATCTGCAATACTCAAGTTAGTGTAAGATACATCTGATGGTGTCAACTCTTTTGTTCCATAATCGCAACAATACATTATCAATTCTTCTAAAGAAGATTGGAACTTATCCATTATTTTGACAATGGTTTCTTCAGTAAAATGATTGGTGTTATATAATAATTGAAGTTCTAACTTTCCTGAAACAATCATTCCTAATACATCCCAGTCGTAATCACGCTCGTTTATAAGGTTAATATCTTCACCTTTCATATCTGGAATTACTTCAAAATTCCTGTTTTGAATATCCGTGTCAAACTGTCCTAAATAGTTAAAACTGATTTGGGATGATTTCTTTTCTTGTTCAGTATGTTGTTGAGAGTATTTATACAGCAAATAATCAGATCCTTTCTTAGGAATATTTCTTAAATGCTCTTTGGTTTCTTTGATAAGTGATGAAATAGATTCATACGAAGTAGGGAAAGTAACTGGATAAATACTAGTAAACCATCCTACTGTTCTACTTATATTATTATTAAGAAGTGACGCCTCACGCCCATGTCCTTCCATATCAAGACGGATATGACTAGCATCAAATTCAGAACCGATTGCTTTGATAAATGCTGCTAATAAAATATCATTTACCTGTGTATTAAAAGTCTCATGAACCTTTGTTACTAATAATTTAGTATGCTCTTCATTTAACGTAAAAGCGATTTTTTTCGCTGTTTTGAATGTATTACTTCCCTTATTACTATCTCGTTCAACGAATTGAATTTCTTTTGTTTCTTCTTTTCTCCAATACTCAATACTTTTATTAAAGTCTTTACTTTGTACATAGTCCTGGATATGTTCAGCCCAAAGCTTAAAAGAATCTGTTTTTAGCGGTAATTCAAGATCTTTATCCGTTTTTATTTGCTCATAAAGTGTATCAAAATCTTCTAATAAAATTCTCCATGAAATACCATCAACTACTAAATGGTGAATTGCTACAAAAACATAGCTCTCAGAACCGACATGATAAAGTCCTATTTTTACCAAATCACCTTTTGCTAGGTCAACACTTTTCTGAAGTGCATTGACACGAGCAATTATTTCTTCTTTATAATTTAATACTTCTGTTACAACATGCTCATCAATTGAAATCTCTATTTCCGAAGACATTACTTCCTGACTTACAAGCTCTGAAGTCACTATAAATCTGGTTCGTAATCCATCGTGATGGGTTATGATTTTTGAGAAGATTAAACGAAGTGCTTCCGCACTTAGTTGTTCATTAAATTTTAGCATTACAGATTGATTGTAATGCTCTTTTACCGCTTGATTTCCTTCAAAGAACCATTGTTGAATTCCTGTTAAGGGTGCGCTTCCTAATACTTCTGATTGGTCTGAAAACACTTCAATAGCTTGTAATGACTTTGCCTGTTCTTTAATAGAGAAAATCGACATTAATGTACGAACAGGAATATCATAACCTAAGTTTCTAAGTCTTGAACTTATTTGAATCGATTTTATAGAATCTCCTCCAACAGCGTAAAAGTTATCATGGATTCCTACTACTGATGTTCCCAGCACTTCACACCAAACTTTCGCTAGTATCTCCTCCTCAAAAGTTTCTGGTAACGCTAAACCTGTATGTAAAGTAGCATCAGGAGTTGGCAAGGCTTTTTGGTCAAGTTTTCCGTTGGCTGTTAACGGGATTTCCTCAAGTTTGTGGTAATATTGAGGAATCATATAACTCAACAACCTAGTTGATAAAAACTCTCTGAAATGCGAAGTTTCAACAGCCTCATTAGCTAGATAATATCCAACCAAATGTTCGGTTGTTCCAATAGTTTTAATGGTAACTACTGCATCTTTAATTTCAGGAAGTTCCATCAAATTGTTTTCAATATCTCCCAATTCAATACGATATCCTCTTAGCTTAACCTGGTCGTCAATACGACCAACAAACTTCAACGTTCCTTTTTTTGTCCAACAAGCTAAATCACCCGAACGGTACATCTTCTTACCTTTTTCAAATGGATTTGGAATAAATTTTTCGTTGGTTAATTCTTCTTGGTTATAATACTCTTTTGCTAATCCAACACCAGATATATATAATTCTCCAACAGCTCCAAATGGCATTGGTTGAAGAGCTTCGTTTAAGATGTAAATTTTGGTATTTACTAAAGGTTTTCCTATAGATACTGATACCGTTCTTTCTTCCGGTGAAAATTGATGACTAGTACATCCTACTGTAGCTTCTGTAGGACCGTATTCATTATAGATCTCTACAGTTCCAGCAAACTTATCATATACTTCTTTCGCTAGTGCATATTCAAGAGTTTCTCCACCAACAATCATGGTTGTTAGTTTACTTTTTTCAAAGTAAGGTGTTAACTTATTATTTGCTACGAGTACACGTAAATGTGATGGTGTTAGCTTAATACTATCTACTTTATTATCAATGATAATTTCTTCAATTAAATTACTCGCTTCAAACTCAGGATAGATAACCATGGTATTTCCCTGTACTAAAGGAACAAATATTGATGTTATGGTTAAATCAAACGAAATAGTAGTATATAATGGGAAATTTCCCATATTGTCTTCAAATGAACTAACATAATTAGAAAGAGCTTTATGTTGAATGGTCACTCCCTTTGGTACCCCTGTCGATCCAGAAGTGTAAATAATATAAACGATATCATCTAACAGAACATTCTGACTAAATGCTGTTGAGTACGTACTAATTTGATCCCAGTTTTGTTCAACATCAATTGCGGTAAGTTCTTGCCCTATTTCTTCAACAGATTCAGCAGAGAATATATAATTGATTCCACTATTATTTATAATATTTTGCTTTCTCTTTGATGGATACTTTGTATCTATAGGAACATAAGCACATCCCATTTTTAAGACAGCCAACAAGCTAATAACCAACTTATCACTTCTCTCCATTTGAATTCCTATCAATGTTCCTGTAGGAATATCATAGTTCTCTTTACAATAATTTGCTAAAGAATTGGATAACTCATCTAATTCCTTATAGGTTATTGATTGGTTATTAAAAATTAATGCCTCAGCATCAGGTGAAAGTACAACTTGTTTACGAATAAGATCAAGTACAGTCTCATTTATATCAGTTGTAAGATTTGTAGTATTGAAATTATTTAAAAGATTTGTTTGTTCTTCAACTGATAAATAATCGATTTCATTTAATTGTTTTTGAGGATCTTGTATTGCATTTATCAAAAATGTTTCTAGGTGGATCAACATACGTTTTATAAATGCTTCTTCATAGATATCAGTGTTATACTCTAACAATACTTGTAACTGATTGTTTTCTTCCTTAAATGAAAACGTAATATCAAACTGACTTACATTCCTAAGGTGCTTTTCGTAAGGTTTTACCGAAAGTTTTTCTAGCTCAATATCAATCTTCTGTTGATTTTGTAAGACTACCATTACATCAAATAAAGCTGATCTTGACGTATCTCTGTTTAATTTTAGTTTCTCAACTAAATCATCAAATGGGTAATCCTGATTTTCATAAGCTTCCAGTAAGGTTGTTTTTTGTATGGTTAACAAATCTTCAAAATTACTTTCGTTTTTAAAAGTTGTTCTGATGGCTAATGTATTTAAAAACAACCCTATTTGATCTTCTAAATCAGCATGGGTTCTTCCTGCAATTGAAGTTCCCAGAATGATATCTGAATGATTTGTATACCTGTAAAATACCCCATTAATTCCTGCTAACAATGTCATAAATAAAGTTGCTTTATGACGTTCATTAAACAAGTTTATATTTTTATGTAGTTTCTCACTAAATGTATAACTTAACGTGCTTCCTCGATAGGTTTTAATTAAAGGTCTTGTGCTTTCAACTGGTAATTCAAGAACGGGCAGCTCTCCTGAAAATTTAGTAGTCCAATACTGCTCTACTTCGTTGAACTCGACCTTCTTTTTGTTTTCAATATCCCATAATACATAGTCGTGATATTGAATTGAAAGATCGGGAAGCTGAATGGTTTTATCTGTAACCAGTTGATTATAGAGATACATGATTTCTCTTGATAAAATTTCCATAGACCAACCGTCACCAATTGTATGGTGAAGACTTAATACCAGAAAATAATGATCCTTAGTTGGCTTAAGTACTTTTATATTTAATAATGGTGCATGAGACAAATTAATCTCTTCTTCTAAATAGCGTCTAATTTCCTGATCTACAACATTAAAAGTCACCTTTAGTTCTTCAATAACAATATGAACACTTTCTGCATTATTTATTTTTTGGACAATTTCTCCCTGGATATCCTCAAAGCTTGTTCTTAGGCTTGCATGACGCTTAATAAGTAAAGCAAATGCTTGCTCTAGCTTATCCTTGTCTAATGTTCCTTTTAATTCAAGAGCCGCTGGAATATTATAAGCTTTGCTACCATCTTCAAACTGACTAAGTACCCAAAGTCTTTTTTGAGTAGAGCTCAAAGGATAATATGCTTTAGTTTTTGCCACAGGAATCGGACTGTAACTATCCTTATTGATTATCAGGGCGAGTTTTTCTATAGTGGGGTTTTCAAAAACTTCTTTTATAGAAACAGTACTTGATAATTGCTTGTTAATTTTGTTAATAAGTTTTGTAACCTTCAAACTATGACCTCCTAATTCAAAAAAGTTATCGGTAATTCCAATATTTTCAATAGCTAATACACTTTCCCAAACACTTACTAAAACAGTCTCAATCTCATTTCTGGCAGGAACATATGCTCCTCTGACAATGTCTTTTTCCGAAAAGTTTGAAAGTGTCTCTCTGTCAATCTTTCCATTAGGAGTTAACGGCATTAATGGTAACTGTTTGAAATAACTTGGAATCATATATTCTGGTAATTTGTGTCTAAGACGCTCTCTGATATCTCCAACATTTAAGGTCTCCTCCGAAGTAAAGTACCCTACTAAATAGGCATCTCGCTCCGTTATAATAATAACCACAGCTACTTGTTCTATTTCAGGAATAGAGATAAAAGCATTTTCGATTTCTCCAAGTTCTATTCGATGACCTCTCAGTTTAATTTGTGAATCTTTTCTTCCGATAAATTCAATATTACCATCTGGTAACCATCTGGCAAGATCTCCAGTTTTGTACATCCTTTCTTTGCGCACGAATGGATTCTCAATAAATCGCTCTTCTGTTAAGTTTGGTCGATTAAGATATCCTCTTGCTATTCCAGCACCTCCCAAATACAACTCTCCAATAGCTCCAATAGGCTGAAGATTACACGATTCATCCAAAACATACATTGACGTATTTGGTATTGGTTTTCCTATAGGAATGACCTGATTCTTAATATCCTTTTCACTCTTTACTCTATAAATAGAAGAAGTTACACTGGCTTCAGTAGGTCCATAAGCGTTATAATAGGTAACATACTTAGTGAGTTCAGCTACTATTTTATGACTAGGTGCCTCACCTCCAGACATCAATATCTCTGCTCTGGTTAATTTTGTTAAGTCCATTTTGGTGAGGTAAGAAGCCGGTAAGCTTACGATCTGTATCTCGTTATCTTCAATATAGTTTCCTAAGAGTTCTGGATTTTTTCTACAATCATCACTTAAAATATGTAAAGTACCGCCAAATAATAATGTGGCAAAGGTTTCCCATACAAACGCATCAAAAGAGAATGAGAAAAATTGATATGTTCGTTTTCCTGCATAGATATCTTTCTGGAAATAAATAGTGTTAAGAATTGATTTATGTTCGACCATAACCCCCTTAGGGTTTCCAGTACTTCCTGAAGTATATATTACATATGCTAAATTGTCTGGACTTGGTGTAACCTGAACCGGTTCTGAAGTATGTCTGGTATTTTTGAACGCATCCAGCAATGCTTCAGTAATACTAACTCTACATTGTGAATCTTGTTCTAAATATTGAATGCGATCTTCAGGATATCCAGGATCAATTGGAACATAAGCTGCTCCAGTTTTTAACACGGCTAAAATAGCGATCACTATCCATTCACTTCGGTCGAGTTTTATCGCTAATAAATCTTCCTTTTCTATAGAATAATTTGCCAGTAAATAATTAGCTAATTGATTGGATTTTTCATCAAGTTCTTTATAGCTCAACTCTTTACCTTCATAAACAAGAGCTATCTTATCTGCACTTTTTTCAACCTGCTCAGTAAATACACCTGTAATGTTTTTCCCTTCTGGATAGGAAACAGTGTTTTCATTAAAACTATCTAATGCATGCTTCTCTTCTTCTGGAAGGAAATTAAATTCTCCAATACTTTTATCTAAATTTTTATCTAAAGAAATTAATATTTGTTTAATATAAAAGCATAGATTATCTATTAAGGAACTTTCAAAATAATTACTATTGTAATCAAATTTTATGGTAATATTTTCTCCTGGAAATACTCCAACCACTAAATTGTAATTTGTTTGTTCAAAAGCCTTTACATCATGAATATCAAATGCTTTTTTTCCATCTAAAGATGATGCTCCTAAAAGCCCTTCATCTATTGCATAGTTTTCAAAAGCTATAAAATGATCGAATAAATTACTTCCTAAACTATTCTGTGCCTGAATTTCACCTATAGATTCGTAATGATACGGCTCGCTTTCTAACGCTTTTTCCTGAAGAGTAGTAAATAAGGAAGCAATAGAATCACTGGCATTATAATTTACTCTAACGGGAATAATATTCATAAAGAGACCTACCATATCCTCAATCCCGTCCAATTCTAATGAACGACCAGATACGATGGACCCAAATACCATGTCGTTGGTATTGTTAAATTTTGCTAGGATTAGTCCCCAAATTCCCTGAATAATGGTATTAACCGAAACGCCAAGTGAGCTAGAAACTTTTCGTATGGTTTCCATTTCACCCTTAGTAGTTGTAAAATACTTGGCGTTTAGTTCAAAACCAGCTTGCTCTTTTTCTTTACCCGGCAGCGTAACTATTTCATTATACCCTGCTAAGTATTGTTTCCAGAATGCCACTCCTTTTGTACGGTCTTTTGATTCTAACCATTGAATGTAATCTTTAAATGGTTTTATTTTAGGCACATCCTGCTGGATATCTCGAAGTTTATTTTCGTAGATATTAATAAAATCTTTTAGCACCAATCCTAAACTCCATCCATCTAATAAAATATGATGGTAACTCCAGATAATATGATATAAAGACTCTTCTAACCTCAGCGCGGTGACTCTTAGTAAAGTATCATTGCTTACATCAAATTTGTTATTTCTATCTTTTTTCTCATAGTTTTCAACAACTCCCTCGTAGCTTGTATTTGCACATTCCTCTCTTACATCATAAAAATTAAAATCACCTTTTCTTTCATTCATCACTAACTGTAAAGTATCCTCATATTTATCATGAATAAATGCTGTTCTCAAAATATCATATCGTTGAACAAGCTCCTGAATACTTTGTTCCATTATCTGAGCATTGAAACCATCTGTGATTTTATGAGAGATCTGATTAAAATAATTATCCGAATCGATATCTCTTAATGTATGAAACAGAATTCCTTCCTGCATTGGTGATAGCTTATACACATCTTTTATGGTAGGATATTCCTTTTTTAATCCTTTTAATTCAGATAACGAGAGACCTTTAAATGTAAAATCAGATGGTGTTAATTCAACCGTATTGGCTGTACTACAGAAAGTAATAATTTTTGATAATGAATTTTTATATGCTTGTAAAAACCCTTCAATAGTTTCTTCTTTGTATTGCTTCGGGCTATAGGTTAGTTTCATTTCCAAACAACCATCAGCTACTAATCCTACAATCTCCCAATCATGATATAGTATTTCTTCAGGAGAAATAACATTTCCAATTCCCTCAATAACAACGTCAAATGACTTGTCCTTTACATCTTCATCAAATTGTCCTAAATAATTAAAAAAGATTTGCGCTGAATGATCGTTAAATCCTTTATTATTTTCTAATTTAAAATACCTGGCTGGTAAATAATCGAAACCTTTATTAGGAATATTTCGGAAACTTTCTTTTGTAGCAATAATGTTTTCCGAAAGATTTGGATTTTCATATTTTAAATACAACGGATAAATACTGGTAAACCAACCTACAGTTCTATTGATATTCACATTAGGAAGAATTTCCTCTCTACCATGACCTTCCAAATCTATTTTAAGATTCGTAATATCATAAGTATGCTTCACTCCCATCGTTAATGCCGTTAGAAGGATGTCATTAATTTTGGTGTTAAAAGGTTTATGTACAGAAGTTAATAACTTCTCTGTTTGTGTCTTTGTTAATTTGAATTTTGCCGTTTTTTGATCGCCAACCTGATGCTTACCTTCAGGGAAATCTTTAGGAATTATATCATATTCTTGGTTTACTTTTTCTTCCCAATAAGTTGCTGCTTTTACAAAGTTAGCGTCCTGCATGTATTCCTTAATAACATTTGGCCATGTTATAAATGCATCTGTTTTTAGAGGTAAGGTTAATGTCTGCTCTTCTCTTACTTGTTGTAACAGACTTTCTATATCTTCAAATAAAATTCTCCATGAAATGCCATCAACCACTAAATGGTGAATAATAATAAGTAACTTGCTTCCCTCAGTACTATTGAAAAAAGCTAGCTTCATCAAAGATCCATTTTCAAGATCTATTTCCGTTTGTTTTTTTTCTGCGATCGTAGCTAAAGCGACTTCCTGATTTTCCTCTTTAGTGAGATCAAACTCTTGAATATTTAGTGGTACATTCAGTCCTTGATTAATCATTTTTACACGTTCTCCTTTCTGAGTGAAAATTATTCGTAAAGCATCGTGATGCTCTTGTAACTTTGTGAAAATTTTATTGATTTCTCCTGCTGAAATTGGTGCATGAAAATTCAATAATGCTGCCTGATTATAATGATGACTGTCGATAGTAGAATTATCAAAGAGCCATCGTTGAATTGGAGAAAGTACTTGCTCTCCAATAATAGCTGCTTGTTCAGACTGTATTTCAGTTTTCTTTAATTTAAGGCTTAATTCTTTAATAGTTTGACTGGTAAAAATATCCTTTACAGAAACCTCGTATCCTAAATTACGTAAGCGAGAACTTATTTGAATTGACTTTATTGAGTCACCTCCAACCGAAAAGAAATTATCTAATACTCCAATTGAGCTTATCCCAAGAACTTCTGACCAAACACTAATTAGTATTTTTTCTTCCTCAGTTGTGGGAGCGATATAGCTTTTACTAACCTCTGCTTTTGGTTCAGGTAGTTTCTTTTTATCAATTTTACCATTAGGTGTTAATGGCATTCTTTCTAAAATCACAAAGAATGTCGGAATCATAAAACTTGGGAGTCTCTCAGAAAGGTAACTTCTTAGTATCGCTGTCTCCACATTTTGTTCAAGTACGCAATAGGCTACCAAATGTTTTTCTCCATTTTTTTCTTTTGCTACAACTACGGTTTCCTTTATATTTTCATTTTCGTTTAGCAGGCTTTCTATTTCTCCCAGCTCAATTCTAAATCCTCTGATTTTTACCTGATCATCTACTCTTCCTAATAATTCCAATTCTCCATTAGATAACCACTTAGCTAAATCTCCTGTAAAATAAATTTTCTGCTGTGGAATAAAAGGATTTTCAATAAATCGCTCTTTGGTTAATTCTTTACGGTTCCAGTATCCTTTTGCCACTCCTTTTCCACCTATATAAAGATTACCTATAACTCCTTTAGGTACTAGTTTTAAGTTATCATTAAGTATATATAATTGCGTGTTAGCAATAGGAGTTCCTACCGTAACTTTCTTTGTGTTTTTTTCAAAATGCTTTACACTTGACCAAATAGTTGTTTCGGTTGGCCCGTACATATTGAAAAGTTCTGCCTCAGTTTTTTCTCTTAAACTCTGAATTAGTGCTGCAGGAACCGCTTCTCCACCAACTAAAATGGTTTTTAGCGATTGTAAGAATTTTTCTGACTCCTGATCACTTGTCAATAATTTTAAGTATGAAGGTGTTGCCTGAAAGGCTGATATAGGGTTTTGAACATAATTGTTATTACCAGAAAATACGTCTTTAAGCTCTTTTAAATAACTAAGCCCTTCAACTATTTTCTCTTGCTCAACTCCAAAATCTATTAAACACCCTATTTCATTTACACCAGCTGCCAATAACTTCTGAATCATATTAATGGCAGTAGTTTTTGTTCCTATTAAAGAACTTGTTTTATAATAGCGTTTAACCGCATTCTGTAAAACTTTATCCTGAAATTCTTTGGTTAATTCTCCTTCTATATATCCTACTTCTTCATAGAGTATTTTACTAACTCCTATGGCAGTCCTAAGATATTCCTTAAATGGTTCTTCTACTACAACTTCCACCTCTTCCATAGTTCTACCTATATAGGTATGAAGCATCAGAGCCACTTTACCTTCTCCATCATGTCCAGCTTCTTTTCTGGCCTCTCTATATATTTTTATTTTTCGGGTTAAGTCTTTTATTTCCTGCCCTAAAAGATGTGTTAACAAATTAGCACCGATACGCCCAGCAGATCGAAATGATTCCTCATTCCCTGCTGTTGTTATCCAAACTGAAAGTTCTTTATTCTCTTTATTTTGCGCTGTTTTACGTTCTCTCCATAATTCTTTAATAGTGGCAATATTTTCATAAAATACGGTATGTCTATCTTTATAATCGTAATTTGAAAGAGAAAAGTCATCATGATTCCATCCCGGAGCGAATGAAAGTCCAATTCTTCCTCCTGAAATCTGATCTACCACATCCCATTCCTCCACGATATTTTCGGGAGCATGCAATGGAACGACCACACTACCACTTCGTAATTCAACATTTTTGGTAATTGTTGATAGTGTAGCACTAATTACCGATGGATTTGGAAACAAGCCTCCAAACTCATGAAAATGTCTTTCTGGTGTCCAAATAGCATTAAATCCATTAGTATCGGCATAGTTAACTGTTTCTAAAAACAAATCGTATTTCCCAGTTTCTACACCATGGTTATAACTAGCAAAGAAAAAGAGTCCAAAATCCATGGTTTGGTTTTGCTCCGCCACATATCGATTTAATTCACTATGTGTCGCATCTGATGAATGAATGGTAATTTCTACTCCTTTACATAAAGTCCATAATAGTTCAAGAATTGAAATATCAAAAGACATACTTGTCATAGCCAGCATTTTATCTGCTTCAGAAATCGGAAGTTTTTCGTCCATCCCAACAAAGAAATTTACAAGGTTTTGATGTGAAATCATCACTCCCTTAGGATTTCCCGTTGACCCTGAAGTGTAGATCATGTAACACAGATCATCAACCGTATTGGTATTCGGTTTTACCAATGCTTCACTCGACTTCCAGTGTTCACCTTTAAAAAGCGGTATTGAGATTCCGCCATAATCAAAATCATTTCCTAAATTTTGATCAGTAATCAGCAATTTTGCTTTGCTATCTTTTAGCACATACTCTTGTCTTTCTTTAGGATACGACGGATCAATAGGTAAATAGGCTCCACCTGCTTTTAAAATTCCCAGAATACTAACAATCGTTAATTCTGATCTGTTCACCATTAAACCAACAATATCCTCTTTATTAACCTGATAGTTTTGCTGAAGGTAATTTGCAAAGCCATTAGATAATGCATCTATTTCCTTATAGGTAAATGTATTTCTTTCAAAAACAACAGCCGTTTTATCAGGAGTTCTTTTTACTTGAGCATCAAATAATTCAACTATAGTAGCTGTAGGAACTTCTTTTTCAGTACGGTTAAATTGATGTATTAATTGCTCTTTTTCGTCATCTGTTAAAATATCAATATTGCATACCTCAATAGATGGGTTTGTTGTAATATCTCTAATTATATTTTTGAAATAGTCTGCAAATCGTTGTATTGTTTTTTGTGTAAACAATGCTGTATCATAGTCAAACTGTAATTCAATTTTATCATTTACCTCTGCCGCTGTAAGAACAATATCAAATTTCGATGTGTTGTGATCAAACATATAAGGTTCTATAGTTAACCCCGGCATTTGAAGTTCTTTTGAATCGAAATTTTCAAAGAAAAACGCCACATCATATAAAGGATTATGACTCGGGTCTCTTTCTATATTCAATTCTTCAATTAATTGTTCGTATTGAAACTTTTGATGTTCAAAACAAGCTAATAAAGTTGTTTTTAAGGAGCTTAGAAACTCTTTAAACGAGCTTTCTTCTTTAATTTTAGAACGTACAGATAGCATGTTCAGGAAGATTCCAATAATATTTTCTAGTTCGGCATGAGGTCTTCCAGCCGAAGGCGTTCCAATAACAATATCTTTCTGATTGCTCAGTTTATTAAGTAGAATGTTAAATGCTGCCATTAAAACCATAAACATGGTGGCTTCCTCTCCTTCTGCAATCGACTTTAAAACCTCAGTCTCTTTCTTTTCTATGGTAAATTTATAATATCCTCCCTGATATGTTTTTATTGAAGGTCTAGAGAAGTCAGTGGGTAGATTTAAGAAGTCTACTTTCTCTTCAAATTGTTCTAACCAGAAGATTTTATCTTCGGCTACCATGACTTTATAATCATCATGCTGCTGCCAAACAGCATAATCTTTATATTGTAATTGTAAATCAGGAAGCTCTTCTTCTTGATATAATGCAATAAATTCTTTGATAAATATAGCATGGGATAATCCATCATTAACAATATGATGCATATCCACCATAAATACGAACTCATCTTCTGTTATCTCAAACAATCCAGCGCGCAATAATGATCCTTCATTCAAGTTGAAGGGCTTTATAAAAGCATTACATTCCTCCTCCAGATTATCGGTTACAGATAATGATTCCAGTTCAAAATTTGTTTCATCAACAATGATCTGAACCACATTGCCATTAATAAGATCAAATCGGGTTCTTAGCGTCTCATGTCGTTTGATTAACGCTTTAAAAGTATTTGAAAATCGTTCTTTATCTACCTTCCCTTTTAACTTAACGGCATAAGGCATGTTATAAGCCGTTGAGTTTTTATCCATGGTATATAGGAAATAGAGACGTGTTTGTGCAGATGAAGTTGGGTAATATGGTTGCTCTGTTATTTTAGGAATGGAAGTAAATACAGTAGTCTCTGTATTAGGAATTAAGGATGCTAATTCTTTAACAATAGGATTGTCAAAAATTTCCTTAATGGTAATTTTAATATCGAACTCTTTAAAGATAATATTGGCAAATTTTATTGCATTCAATGAATGACCTCCCAATTCGAAGAAATTTGATTTTAATCCGATTTTATCTTCTTCTATTTTAAGTACAGATGACCAAATGGTAATGATCTTTTTCTCAGCCGTAGTTAATTTCTCATTGGTTTTTTCCATATGAGTTTCTAACTCAGGTACTGGCAAACCTCTTTTATCTAGTTTACCATTATGTGTTAACGGAATTGCTTCAATCCTCATGTAGAAGGTTGGAATCATATATGAAGGAAGTTTCTCATTAAGAAACTGACGAAGTAATTTTTGCTGAAGTTTTTCTTTACCTACATAATATGCTGCGATGTGTTTTTCTTCTTCATGTAAAACATCTACTACTACAACATCCTGTATACCTTCAAATTTTACAAGCTGATTTTCAATTTCTCCTAGTTCTACTCTATATCCTCTTAGTTTAATTTGATCGTCAATACGACCTAAAAAATCTATGGTTTGGTTGGAATTCCAGCATGCCAAATCTCCTGTGCGGTACATTAGTTCCCCTACTCTAAAAGGATTAGAAGTAAAGCGTTCATTCGTAAGGTCTTCTCTATTCAAGTATTTTAAAGCTAGACCTTCTCCTGAAATATATAGTTCTCCATTCACCCCTTCAGGTACCGGTTGTAAACGCTCATCGAGAATATATATTTGAGTATTTGCTATCGGTCTTCCAATAGCAACTGATAGTGAATTCTCTTCTTCTACAGAGAACTTATGAATCATACATCCAACAGTTGCCTCAGTGGGACCGTATTCGTTGTATATTTCGACGGTACCTCCATATTTTTCATAAATGGATTTTGCCAAAGTATAATCTAAGGTTTCGCCTCCTACAATAAACTTTTTTAATTTACTGTGTATAAATTTTTTCGTTAGACGCTCGCTAATATTTATAATTCGTAGATGCGATGGCGTTAGTTTTACAATGTCAACCTTATCGTCTAGTAATACTTGTTCAATTAATAAACTATCCTCCGTTTCTTTATACATCACTACTTCTCCTCCAGTTATAAGTGGTACAAAAATGGAAGTAATGGTTAAGTCAAAAGATATTGACGTATATAAAGGGAAGTTCCCTTTAATATCATTTAAGTAATATTTTGAAGCCCAAATAATATAATTAAGAAATGAACGATGACCAACGGCTACTCCTTTAGGTATTCCAGTAGATCCTGAAGTATAAATTACATAGGCTATTTCTGATTGGTTGGCACTAATTACATTATCTTTTTCTTCTAAAAGAATGGCTTCATATTCTTTGTCAAAATCGAAAATAGTTTCGGTTAGTTCTATTTCATTATGAATGTAGGAACCTCTGGTAACAACTGTACTTACCTTAGCACTTTCAATGATGGTATTAATACGTTCAGCCGGGTATTTTGGGTCGATAGGTAAATAACTTGCACCTAATTTCATGATCCCTAACATTGTAGCCACCAAAAGCTCTTCTCTTTCTAACAGTACTCCTACAATGGCACCCTTTTTTACTTTTTTCTTATGAGAAAGATAATTAGCTATCTGATCAGATGTTATTCCTAATTCCTCGTAAGTTATGACACTATCACCTTCCCTAATGGCAACAGCATTGGGAGTTTCCTTTCGCTGCTTTTCAAAAAGAGAAATAACGGTTGCTGTATCTGATAAATCAGTTGCTGTAGCATTAAAATTGGTAATTAGTTGTTGATAATTTTCTTTAGATACTAAAGAAAATTCTCCTATTAATTTTGAAGCATCTGTAGTAATTACATTTAGAATCTTAGCATAATGTTCTGCTACTGTTTTAATGTAGACTTCACTGGCATAATGCTCATCATAGTCGAATTCAATTTCCAGTTTTTCATCGAAAAAAACGGTCATTGTCAAAGGAATACTGTTATTCTCATAGGTTCCCTCTAACTGCAATGAGAAATCATTTCCTTTTAAAACGTCATAGTCTATAGGATAATTTTCAATGGCAATTACTGAATCAAATAGTTTTTCATAAGACTTAATTTCCATTATTTCCTTTACTTCGGAATAGGCAGTTCCCTCAAATAATGAGTCATTTTCAAGAAGACTTATATGTGTTTCTTTAATTAGCTCCAATAATGAGGTTGTTGTATTACTTTTAATACGTGTTGGAGCTATATTAATTAAGTTTCCCATTACATACTCAACACCTCTTAACGAAGGTGATCGGTTTGACTTTGACCTTCCAAAGATTACGTCCTGATTACCTGTATATTTTTGAAGTAATAATCCATACGCCGCATAAATTACCGCCGCCTTAGTTACCTGATTTTTGTTTGCAAAATTATCAATAGCCGAAAGGTCAGCACTTATTATATATTTGTTTCTGTTGGTTGTTTTTCGTTCTTCTTCGGTTTTGAATAATTCGCATGTACTATACTCATGTAAATATGATTTCCAAAAGGCTTTTTTCTCTTCTTCTGAATGCGTTTTTTCATTATTCTTATAAACTCTTTTTAAATCTGGTTTTGTAGCAAACTGGGGTGTTTTCCCCTCTTTAAGATATCTGTAGGTTTCAAACAATTCTTTTAACAAGACTCCTGTGCTCCATCCATCATAAAGAACGTGATGATGAGTAATAGTAAGTACATACTTATCTATTTCTTTTTTTATTAATGTGATCCTTACAGGAAGTTCTAAAAGAGTAAATCCTATAGTACGATCTTCATTAAGAAGTGCGTTATATTTTGAAGCTCTCTCAGAACTATTCAATAAAGAAAAGTCAACAAAATTATAAGGAGTACTAGTTTCTTTTAATATAATCTGTAACGGACTACTTATTCCTTCCCACCTAAATACGGATCTTAACGCATCGTTATTAAACTGTACCAATTCTACAGCTTTTTCAAATAATGATTCATTAAAAATTCCGGTTATTGAAAATGAAACTTGAACTGTATATAAATCTTTGGCTCCTTTTATCCATTCAATTAATATTCCTTTTTGGGTATTATTGAGTGCTATTATGTCCTGGATATTGGCTTTGTTTAGTTTGTTTTTCATTATCGATTTTTTATACTGAGATTTCGTTAAGTAATTTGGCGATCAGTTTATATTCAGAAGTCTATTGATGGTATATCATTTCTGGTGCAAAACAGTTGATTACTTGAAATTTTACACCAGAACTGATATTATTTATATTGAAGTTCCTTGTACAGAAACTGTTAAAGATGCTTGTTTTACTTCTTTGATGAATTTTTTAAGAGGTTCAATATGGATTGGTTCTTTCCACACAGCTTCTAAATCCTCAATGATATGAAACTCTTCCATTTCCTTACCATCCTTATAATGGCGAATGATTGGGTGAATAAAAGCACTGTTTTTAGCATTTTCATAATCGTTTCTATGCACACGATTTACTGAAGTATGTTCTCCTGCTTCCATTTTTTTACCAAACTCCATAGTTAAAACGAAATACTCATCGTTCTCTTCTACGAATTGTTCTTTAATAAAATCTATAGGTAAACTGTTATAGTAAAATACTTTATCTTCTTTAATAACTGCCACGTCACCTAAGTAACCGTATTGATTCCATAATGAAGAATTAGAATTAATACGATCAATAAATTTATCTCCTAAGGCATCTATATCCCAAGCTACTTCTGTTGAAGGCATTGGTATGTTATGATTTTGGTAAGCTAAAATTCTTGCCAAACAAGAGGCATTATATCTAAATCCATGTACAAAACCTGAGGCTTGCTTTTTATAGTCTCTCATATGCGTGATGGTTCCTGCATAATATAACTGACTTATATTGGTAGATTGATAATCACTTTCCTGATTTGGAAAACGATCTTTAATAATTAATTCTGGTTTACAACTTTCGTCAAAAATTGCATCGTCAAACCTAAATCCTGTACAAAGAATAATAGCATCATATACTAATTCTTCTTCCTCAGAAGCATTATTATTATAGGTTACATTTACTCTGTATTGCTCTCCTTCTTTTTTAATATGATTGATAGCTGCATCTAATACCGCATTCTGTGCTTTTAACTGATAAGTATCTAAGAAGTTATTATTTACTGCTCTTAAGTTACCTACATAGTGTGAGTTCCAAGCCATTACTAAACTATTTTCACTACAAACATGGGTTGTAGCTGTTGAAGCTATTAAATCATCAGCTGTCTCAAACGCAGAGTTTCCTTTTCCAATAATTAATACTCTTTTGTTTTCATAATCCTTTTTATTTAAGGACATTGTCATGTAGTGATCTCCATATTCTATTCCCGGAATTTCTGGAATGTATGGTTTAGCCCAACCTGTTGCTACAACTAAATAATTACAGGTATACTGTTGCCCTGAAGATGTAGAAAGTAGAAACTTATCTTCTTTTTTAATGTTTACTATATCAACTCCATAGTCAATAGGCAACTCATAAGCGTTTGCAAAGTCGTTAAGATAATCAACAAATAAATCTGCATTTGGGAAGTATTCCGTACTGTACTCTTTAAATAATAATTCATCTTTATCACATAGTAACGAATTCCAATCAAACCTCAAATCTAAGTTTTTGTCTTCAAAGCCTGTATGTACTTTATTAATAGAAATAAGTGTTCTATGTCTAGGGTATTCTTTAAAATAAGACCCTGCAACATCATTCTTTTCTACAATTAAAAAATCTAGGTCATATTTTTTTAAAAAATAGCCCAATTGCAATCCTGCTGGTCCTGCTCCAATGATAATATAATCCTTGTGTTTAATCTGCATGTTATTTTAATTTTATAAGTTAATTAAAGTTTTTAGTATGGTATCTGTATCTGACGCAACTATTTTATACCTTACAGGATTTAGAAATGCCAGAGGTATAACATCATCCATTAGTTATAATTTATTGATTCTTTAAAAAGGAAAGCACTTCAAGTGTTTTATTAGTATTTGTATTTGGAGCTACAACCCCAACTATTTCATTTACCCCAATTGTGCTTATTTTTTGAAAAAGCTCCTCACAAAATTTCTTTGTTCCTATTAAAGAGTTTTCATAGAAAGAATACTTAAATTTTTCTTCTAAATCCCTATTGAAGATTATCTTATAAAAAGACTCAATATAGTCCATATATTGATTTAGCTCTTTGTTATTATTAGCTTTTAACTCTTCTTCCTTAGATAATATATAAGCAGGAACAACCAATGATATCGTTCCTTCTGCTATATTTTCATTTTTATACGCTCTCTTATATATTTTTATGTTTTCTTCAAGTTCTTCTATTGTTTCACCTGAATAATAAATAAGTATGTTAGCTCCTACGGTTCCAGGCATTATATACATATTAGGGTTGTTATCCTTTATAGAAATCCATAATGGCAATTCTTTTTTAATGGGCTTAGGAAATGTTTTTAACGATACTTCTTTTCCTGCGCCATTCTTTCTTGCAAGACTCCCTCCTTGCCAAAGATCACGAATTGTTTTAATTTTTCTTTCTATCTTTTTTTGTTCTGCTTCTGTGGTATCAGTACCAATAATTGACAATCCAATTCTTCCTTTGGAAGTATTATCAATTACAGACCATTCTTCTGTAATTCTTAGTGGATCCTGATTAGAAGTTATTGCACTTTCACCTCTTACTTCTATCTCAGAAGTTGCGATGGCTAATGCCGCATTTACAATAGAAGGGTTATTGTAAGTAGAGTCCAGATTATTGCCTTTTATTTCCGACGTCCAAAAAAAGTCTAGTTTATCCTTATCAGCTTTTGCTATTATTTTCAATACCTCATCATATCCTCCCAAATTAGTAGCGGTAGTTGCCAAGGGATAAAAGATTCCAAATCTGGTTTGTTCTAATTTATTTTTGCTTTGCTTACTTGTATACAATGTGTCAATCATAACGTATATGATATTGTGTTATTTAAATAGTACTAAATTGTTTTACTGAAGCTTCTTCTACTAAAGCCTTTGCCAAAGACATAGTAGAATCAATAATTTTTATTCCCGGAATGTCATCAAAAAATATCAGTGATAATTCTGTACAGCCCAGAATAATTGCTTCTACATTGTTCTTACTAAAAAACTCTAGAGTTTTATTTTTTAACTGCCTTACTTCCTGAGTTCTAATATTAGGGTTAGCTTTGATACCAAAATCTGCATCGTAAATCATTTTGTGAACAACCTCATTCTGAAACACTACATCTGGCAGTACTACTTCATATCCTTTTTCTTTTAGTAATTGTTCGTAAATTTTCGATTTATATGTTCCATTGGTAGAAATCACCCCAACTTTTCTTACTTCAGGAAATTGATATGCCAATTGATTACAGGTTATTTCAGGCATGTGTAGCAACTTTACAGTGCTCATTCCAGTACTAAGTTCTTTTTTGATTTGATCAAATATCACATCAGAATGAGCTGTATTACAAGCAATACCAATAATACTTGCTCCAGCAGTTTCCAATTTTGCAATAATTTTAGCTATTTGAAACGCTGGATTAATAGCTGTTTCTCCGTCTAAAAAAGCTGTTCGATCAACAATTAGCTTGGGAAATGACATTAAAATTACAGAAAAATGCTCCTGATCTTTTGTTACTGGAGTTAAACAATTAATATAATTGCATAACATAATTCCAGATTCTGGTCCCATTCCTCCAACAATCCCTATTACTTTTTCCTCATTCATTATTTACTTAGCCAACGTACGTACAAGAAATCAAGATTTGGATCTGGATAACTCTTCGTATATTCATCAGCAATATATTTAGCTATTTCGTACTCTTTATTTTTCAAATGATACACCAAGTCTACAATATCATTAGAGGTAAAGATTTTTTTCTCCTTTTTAAATATCTCCTGAAGTCTTTTCTTAGTTTCTTCCGCTCCTTTATTTCTATAAAGGCTAAAAATTTCATCCGCCTTGGTTGGAGATTGGTTGGTATATATAATTCCCTTATAATACTCTGGTATTTCACTATTAATGGTTAGTTTATTAATGGCTATTCCTAACAATTCAGCTCTGTCAGAATTAGCAAAGAACACAAAACCACAATCTTTATTTACCGAATAACAAGCTAATCCTTTAAACCCATTATTGTTTCCTCCCTGAATTAATAAAGTATCGTTCTTTGTGTAAAGAATTTCAAATCCAGGACCATAAAATAATTCTCTATCGTTTCGCATTTTAGTTGCCGGATTTAACAATCTTTCTTTTGTTAAATTCTTTTTTACTAACAAATGTGTCATCAATTTTGCATAATCATGGGCATTTGAATGAATTCTTCCAGCTAAATCAGGCTTTTTATTTCTTCCTTTATTAATCACCTCTCCAAATACATTATGAGGTTTTGCATAATTTATATTCCCTTCTCCTACAGTTGTTGTGAACGTTCTTTTAAGTTGAAGCGGTTCATAAACAGAACTTTTCATCATTTCTTCTATTGGCATACCAACCAATTTTGAAATCACATTGGCTAAATAGGTGTATCCTTCTCCAGAATACACAAATCTCTCTTCTGGGTTTGCTATAATCTCCAATACATCAGGATCGTTTTTTCCTTTATGATTTTCAATTCCCGAATTATGACTTAACACCATTCTTGCTGTTATTTTTTTGTAACGTTCATCGTGTTTTAATGGTTCATATTCAAGATATTTATATAAGGGTTTATCTAAATCTAACAATCCCGCATCGATCATTTTATAAGCGGCATACACTGTATAGCTTTTGGATAATGAACAAGCTTCAAAAATGGTTTCTTTATTAATTTTTTCTTCCTTTCCTTCAAGCGTCTTTTTTCCAAATGCATTGTAATAAACCTCTTCTCCTTTATCTATAACTGCCAAAGAAATCCCCACAATTCCTACTTCTTTCATCAGCTTTTTTACTTCATTTTCTAAGTTGCCAATATTCACTTGTTCTCCATCAACATCAAATGATGTTTTAGACTCTTGAGCCCAAATGAAAACAGTGGTTAAAAACGAAAGAAATAGTGCTGCTACTATTTTTCTATTTAGTTGTTTCATATAGTTATTTTTTGAGGGTTAGTTTTTTTTAATTTAGAAATACTCCTACCTTATTTTCAATAGCTCTTTTAACGTAGTTTTCGGATATAGCAATATCAAAAGCAGCCATTCCCATTGGGTTAAACATAACCGCTTGGCTTTCTTCTATCGTTGAAAAAATATTTGAGTTTACCAGATCGAGTATTGATTTAGTATCTTCTTTTTGCAATCCTTTTTCTAAATGGAAATTCTCTACATCTGTATTTTCTCTGCAAATTTCTTCCCAATTATCAACAATCATGGCTTTTGAAAACCACTCATAGGTTTCTGCTTTATAATCTCTTAATGAAACGTTTAAATGTAGTGACCCTGGTTTAGGTTCCATATCAATATAAGTAGCTTTAGATACTGTACATGTCATAAAAACATCGGCATTTTTATAAGCTTCTTCCCATGAGTCTACTAAAGTTATTTTAGCCCTTACCTCAACACTTGTATGCTCTAAGTTAACTCCCTTTAAATCAAAAATTTTAATCTCTTCGCAATTGTCTTTTAACAGTGTATAACACATATCTAAATGACATTGCCCGATGGGTCCAAATCCAATAATTCCAACTTTTACATTTCTTGGCTTTTTTGCTTCTAGATAGTGTTTCATAACCATTCCACTTACTGAAGCAGTTCTAATTGCAGAAACCGATCCGCTGTTAAGAATACCAGAAGGTACACCTGTATCAGCATCGTTTAAAATAACTACACTGTGTGCTCTTGGAAGTCCATTTTTTATATTATTTGGAAAACTTGCAATCCACTTTATCCCCGCTTTATTAATTTCTCCACCAACAAAAGCTGGCATTGCTATAATTCGATTGGTTTTTTCTTTATAGCGCAAATAGGGTTTAATAGGTTGAGCATAATCTTCTTCTACCATACATTCAACTGATTGTTGAATTGTGGCTATATTTTCTTCCCAATTAAATCCTAATTCTTTTATATGACTTTCATTTAAGTAAACCATTACATCTTTTTTATGTTTGATACCATTTATACTACTTATGAATAATATTTGAACTTGAAACTACAAATGGTATGGGTTAATAAATTACATTGTTCCTTTTCTCAGTTTTTCAAACCATTCATCATTATAAATGGTAGTATTATACCGATCTCCTCGATCTGCCATAATACACATTACATTTACAGGCGATGTTATGTTCTTGTTACTGAAGTATTTCTTTATTCCTGCATATACGGATCCTGATGATCCTCCAGCATATATATTGTGATTCTCTAAAAGCTCCCTACAACCGATTACGGAGTTAACTTCATCTACCCAAACCACTTCATCTATTTTTGCCTTCTTTAGTATTTTTGGTTTCATACTTGAACCTATTCCTGGTATGTACCTTTTTTTAGCTGACTTATCAAAAACAATAGATCCATAAATATCGACAGCAATGATCTTAGCATTAGGAAATTTTTTCTTTATTCGATTTGATACTCCAGTAATAGTTCCTCCTGAGCTTACTCCCATAAAAACATAATTAATGTCTCCCGGTGCTTCTTCACACATTTCTTCTCCTAAAGAATAATAATATGCCTCTGCATTCAATGGGTTTTCGTATTGATTTACCCAATACATATTTTCTCTTTCGGCTAGGATTTGCTTTATTTTTTTAATACGGTTTAGTAAATATCCTCCATGAATATCTGGAGTATTTATTTTTATAATCTCAGCTCCATTTAATTCAATAAGCATTTCATTAATTGGTAGGGTGTTTTTATCAATCACACAAATAAATTTTAAATCATGAAACTTGGCATAGGCTGAAAGTGCTACTCCAAAATTTCCCGAAGAAGACTCTATGAGTGTAGTATTCCTATTAATCATTCCTGTATTTAAAATCTTATCTATTACATATGATGCTGCTCTATCTTTTACGCTCCCAGTAGGATTGTAAAATTCAAGTTTCATATAAATATTGATAAGATCATTTGATTCCAACTCAATGGACATCAAAGGTGTTTTACCAACTTTTTCCAAAATATTTGTTAGCACCATAAAGTATTATTTTAAGGTTATTGTAGTTTCTAAATTTGTATATAAATCTTAAAAAAAGGAGATCACTAAAGCCTAATAATTAGGAATATTGTAGCGGTTCAATACTCCAATTTAGAAGAATTACATATTTTTCTATCTAAATTTCAGCCAACGATTTTCTGAATTTCTTGGTGCTCCTTGAATTACTTTTGACTTTTTAATACTTTAATGCTCTTGTTTTTTGATTAAAGAGCACCATGATACCTTCAATGTACTTTTATTTAAACATTGAAATATTAAGTATTGAATAAAACTAGAGTAAACCAATACACTTGTAATTTGAAATTCAAACGACAAATTGTATTGAAGAAAAGTTGGTTTTCCTTAACTGTTTTTTTAAATTAATTAGGTAAGTTTTTTAACAAGAAGTTTTTTAAGTTTTCCCCCATTATCATTTCTATTTCTCTTTTTGAAAAATTTTGCTGCAACATTTCTTCAACAATATATTGATAACCTGTTACATCTATAGGTGTAGTTACAGATCCATCAAAATCAGATCCTAAAGCAACATGTTCTACTCCTATAAGTTCCTTTACATGTTTCATTGTTTTAACAATACCCCTGATTCCATCATTTCCAATTGCTCCTGGAAAGAATGCAACTCCTATTAATGCGTCCTTTTTTGCCAAAAGTTTTAGTTGTTCATCGGATAAATTTCTATATGATTCTATAACTCCATCTACTCCTGTATGAGAACTCACAATAGGACCGTTATACGTTTTTATAATATCACTTATCATTTTATCAGAGGTATGCGCTATATCCAAAATCATGTTTCTTTTTTGCATTTCTCCTAAAACTTTCTTTCCAAATTCTGTTATTCCTCCTTTTTCAATCCCATGAGCAGATCCGCCAAGTTTATTGTCAAAAAAATGCGAGAGCCCTAGCATCCTAACTCCGTTATCATACAACTTTAGAAAGTTTTCTATTTCACCCTCAAGACAATGCCCTCCTTCTAAACCAATAATACCTCCTATTATTTTTTTATTGGTAGCTCTTTTCTTTAATAAAGTGAGTAAATCATCTTTCTTTTCAATAAGAATAAAATTGTCGTTATAAGCTCTTGCATAACCTTTTAGCTTGTTACATTGATACATTGCCCTGTTGAATAAGCTAAACCAATTAGTCACCGATTGCCCTTGTAATATGGATAGTAAGGTAATATTATCGAAAGCTTCACCATCTGTCTTCTCAAAATTATGTCCTTTAGGAGATTTGGTAACAATGGTAAAAGCCTGAAATGCTACATTGCTATTACTCATTCGTTGAAAATCTACATGACCATAGTCGTTTTCTTTAGATAGATCCCTATCCCATAATAATGCATCGCAGTGTAAATCACCAACAAAGTCTAAGTTATTATATAATATTTTAGCTTCATTAGATACTTTTGTTGTCTCTTCTATTGTTTTGTTTTGTCCTTTATCTAATAAAGGGGGGGCAATTAGCGTTACTAAAAAATATAATACTACTAATACCATTGAGAAAATAGCGAATCTTTTTTTTGTTTTATACTTCATTTTCATTTATTATCATTTATTGATTTATTATTCATAGACTTACTCAAACAAAATTTTCAAATCATCATTATCCAAATGCGCTGCTTCAAAATCTGAAGGTGTAAAATGTATATCATCCTGATCTCTTAGATAATTAAGTACTTTCAATATATTTTCTTTAAAGCTTACAACTACTTTTTGAGTTAGATAATAATTTTCCACACTGTGTAAATAATGTGTCTGTATTTTTAGGGTATCATTTAGTACCATTAAATTAAACTCTAACATGACACCAGTAGGATTTTCAGGATCGGATTCAATACCTAAAGGTTCATTGACCAAAGAGAACAGGTTGTTCGAGGTTTCTTTTGAAAACTGCCCTAAATAATTGAATCGAATATTGTTTTCAGGAAGATAGCTATTCAGCTTTTTATTCAAATACTTCAGAATACCATACTGTATTCCTCCTGCCGGTAAGCTCTTAATTAGATCTTTTGTCTCTCTTATAGATTCTTCCATAGATGACGCATTTTTAAAACCTAACGGGTATAATGATGTAAACCAACCTATTGTTCTTGATGAATTTATATTTTCCAAATCTCTACCATGGCCTTCTAATTCTAAAGTAACCTGATTTGTTTTATATTCTTCAGCAATAGTTTTTGTTAGTGCCACAATTAAAAGTATTTCTGCATTCGTGTTAAAAACAGTATTGGCTTCTTTAAGTAAAAACGACGTATCATCAACGGATAACTCCGTAGTTATTACTTTTTGGTTTTTTACTTTACTTTCAATTGTTTTATTTGGGTAAATTGTAAACTCGTTATGTTTTATTGTTTCCCAGAATGAAGCATCTACCGAAGTTAGTTGTTTTGAAATATCTTTTAGTTCATTTTTATACGCTATTAATGACGCTGTTTTTTTAGGAAACCTTACCTCTTCTCCTTTTTTAATTGTTGTATAGGCAGTATAAAGATCTTTCAATAAAATTCTCCAGGAAACTCCATCTATGATTAAATGATGCCCTGTAATAAATAAGTAATCTACTGCTTCAACAGTTATAATTGTTGCTTTTAGCAGAGATGTAGTAACAATATTAATCGAGTTTTTAATGGAAATTAATACTTCCTGTAAATCTCCTTTGAGCAAATCTTTAAATGTTCCTTCTAGCTTGATTCTCTTAAATTCAACAGGTAGATTTTCATGTTGCTTTCTGTAGTAAAAAGCTTTTGTATTTTCGTTATAGTTTAAGCGTAAAGCATCATGATATTCAAACAGTTTTCCAAACGTTTCCGACAGAATTTCTATTTCAATTTTATCTTCCCATTTTAACAAAACTGATTGATTATAAAAATCGCGGTTTTGCAATTCTCTATCAAAAAACCAATGTTGAATTGGTGTAATTTCTAATACCTTTTCTGCTAACTCTTCTACATTTTCATTTGTTTCTATTATCTGAACATAGTTCGTCAGTTCTTTTATCGTAGGATAAGTAAGTATATCTTTAGCTTTAACTTCAATATTGTTTTCAAATAATATAGATGCTATTTGAATTGCTTTTATAGAATCACCTCCTTCTTCGTAAAAATTATTGGTAACTCCTATTTCAAAATTCCCTAAAACTTCTTTCCATGCTTCTACCAACATTTCTTCTATTTCAGAAACTGGAGTTACAAATTCTTGATTGGAAGTTTGGATTGGTGTTGGTAATTGATCATAGGCCACCTTTCCGTTTTTAGTAAGAGGAATCTTATCTAGTACAACGATGTGTGCTGGAATCATATAATCGGGAAGCTGTTTTCTTAACGCTCTTTTTATTTCTTCCTGAATATTTTTTGAATCTCCCTCATTATCTAAAGTAACATAAACACTTAAAGGTGTTTCCTTCCCATAAACAGCCAAGGCATCCTTAACTCCCATATGTGTACTTACCACATTTTCCAGCTCTCCAAGCTCTATTCTATATCCGTTAATTTTTACCTGATCATCTAATCTTCCTAAGTATTCAAGGTTTCCATTTAATTTTCTTTTAACCAAATCTCCAGAACGATACATTAACTGTCCAGATATAAACGGATTTGTAATAAATTTTTCTTTTGTTAGTTCTCCCCTATTCAAATAGCCTTCAGATAAGCCTTCCCCAGAAATATACAACTCTCCTGAGACTCCTAAAGGAACTGGTTTTAAATATGAATCTAAAACATAAACCTGAGTATTAGCAATAGCCCTTCCTATTGGAACATTGTTTCCTTTATCTATTAACGAATTGAATTCATGTACCACACAACCAATGGTTGTTTCTGTTGGACCATATTCATTAAATATTTGAATATTTCCTTCAAAAAGATCAGTTATATCTTTCGCTAATTGTCTTTGTAATGCCTCTCCTCCTACAATTAATGTCTCTAATCTACTTTCTTTTATTTTATTTTTTAGTAAAGGAGAATCTTTTATAATTTTTAAATGTGAAGGTGTTCCCTTTAATACTTTTACCTGATTATCTAAAAGCACACTTTCTATTACTAATTCCTCGTCAATATCTTGGTAAATTCTCAAAATACTTCCTGAAATAAGAGGTAAAAAGATTGAAGTTAATGTAAGATCAAATGAAATAGAAGTATATAAAGGAAAAGTTGACTCCCCATTAACCTTATATGCTTTTCTTGCCCATTCTAAGTAATTCATTAATGAATTATGTCCTACTTTTACTCCTTTAGGCCTTCCGGTAGATCCTGAAGTATATATTATATACGCTAAGCTATTATCACAAGCAATAATCGATCTCTCATCATTAGCTTTTGATGCTAATAAAACCATTTCTATAGTATCTAAACGTGTCGACGTCCATCTTTCTGAAAATAATTTGCTTTCGCTTAAATTTTCATCTGCCAGAATAATTTGAGTACCACAATCTTCAACTATAAATCGAATTCTATCTTCTGGATAACTCGCCTCCACAGGAATAAAACATCCTTCTGCTTTTAAAACCGCCAGAATAGAAACAACAAAATCAATATGCCTGTTAGCTATAATAGCTACGGGGGTATTTTTCTTTACACCTCTTTCTTTAAGTATTTCTGAAAGAACATTCGATTTTTTTTCTAAATCGGTATAGGTTAACGGAACTTCCTCTCTCATAACTACTGCTATCGAATCTGGCTTTTCTCTTCCTTTTAGAGCTATTAATTCATGAACTTCTAACGAAGTGTATTTTGTAGGTTGTTTCGTGCTTAAATAATAGTCTTGTAAAACATCATCAGAGACTAAGGTCATATCAGAAATTAACTGATTTGGATTCTGTACTATTTGTTCAATTAACTTCTTGAAATGACTAGTGAAACTTACAATACTTTCTTTATTGAATAATGCCTTTGCATACTCAATATAATACTCTAATTGATCTGGTTTTTCAATAATTTCTAAAGTAATATCGAATTTTGCTATTCCCGGATCAAAAAAGTATGGTGCTGCCTTTAATGCTGCTGTCTCCAGTCTTGGAATTTCCATATTCTGATATACAAACATGGTACTAAATAGCGGGCTTCCACTAGGGTCATTTTTAACGTTTAAGTCTTTAATTAATTGACTGAAAGGGTAATTTTGATTTGTTAAATCATTAAGTGTGTTATTTTTTACTTCCTGAAGATAGTCTCTAAAAGTTATATTTCCTTTAGGGAAATTACGAAGTGTAAGATTATTAACGAACATTCCCAATAACTCTTGTAATTGGTAATGACCACGACCTGAAACAGGTATTCCTACAAGTACCTCCTCTGCTACTACATGCTTAGATAAGACAATCGTGTATGCTGCTAACATTATGGTATGAAGAGGAACATTCAACTCTTCCGCTACTGTTTTGAGTTTATTGGTTACCTCTTTTTCAATGTTAAAAGGAAACTTTTCTCCTTCATAAGAAAAAATACTAGGTCTGCTGAAGTCTATTAAAAGTTCGGACTTAGGCAATTCACCTAATAATCTATTCGCCCAGTATTTTTGCTGTTCTTTACCTTTTTCTGTTTCTATAAAATTATTCCTCCATACAGCATAATCTTTATATTGTATTTCTAATGTTTCAGTAGCTTGCCCCTTATATCCGTTAAAAATTTCTTTTAATAATATTCCAACTGATATACCATCTATGATAACATGAGGTATATCCATAAACAATACATATTCATCTTTTGACTCCTTTAAAAGCTCAAATCGAAACAAAGGTGCTTGATGTAAATCAAATGCCTGAACTCTTTTCTTTAATTCAGTATTTAGATTTTCTTTATCTATTTCAACAACGGTTAAAACTGTCTTTAGAGATTTAACATAACCTTGTTGAGGTTTTTGATTTTGAATCCTGAAGTATGTTCTCAATACTTCATGCCTATCAATTATATTATTTATTACATTTTCAAGTTGCTTAATGTCCAAATCTCCCTGAAAACGTATTGCCAATGGAACATTATAGGCAACAGCCTTAGGACTTAATTGCCAGAAATAATATAGGCGTTCCTGCATAGATGTTAGTGGATACCACTGTTGTTCCTTTTGTAATATAATTTCCTGATAAGGTGTTACATTTTTTCCGTTTTCAATTTCATGGGCAATTTCTTTTATGGTTTGTTTTTCATAGAGTTTGTGGTAGTCAAAGTCGATATTAAATTCCTTTTGGAAACTATTTAAAATCTGAGCTCCTTTTAATGAGTTCCCTCCTACTTCAAAAAACTTATCAGTAATTCCAAAACGATCATGTCCTAAAACAGTATTCCAAATTTCTTTAACTCTATGTTCAATAGCTGTATCTGGTTGTATATACTTTCTTTTCTCTGCTGAAGAATCAACTTCTTCTTTTATCTTTTCTAAAATAGTATTGAACTCAGCGTTATTATAACGCTGAATCAATTTGTAGCGTTGTACCTTTCCACTCGTTGTTTTAGGAATGTCTTTTACCGGAATAATAAAATCGGGTTCAAAACCAAACACAAAATTTATTTTCTTCTTTACTCCCTTGATAACATCACGGAATTTTTCAGGAGTTCCCTTAAAGTAAATAAACACAAAAGTTTCGTTCTGCCCGTTATAATTGGTATGACCGGCAGTAACTACTTTTCCCAGCTCTATTTCTGGTATTTCACCCAAAACTCTTTCTAAATCATGCGCATAATAATTTTGCCCATTAATAAAAATTACATCTTTTAATCTCCCACTAACAAATAAACAATCTTCATAAAAGAATCCCATGTCACCAGTACTCAGCCACCCTTCATCATCTATTGTTGCTTTCGTTACAATGTCATTTCCATAATAAGCTTCCGTAACATTGTCTCCTTCTATTTGAATTTCTCCAATTATTCCTTCTTTTACAGGTTCTTTATTTGAGTCTACAATTCTTACATAACAATCTTTTATAGGAGTTCCAACATTAACTAATGATAATGAGTCTTTCTTATCAGTGATGTGTACCTTGTCTCCCATTCCAAGATATTTCCTGTCAATGGTAATAGGCTTTACATATTCTGTTGGATCAGAAAACGTAACTGCTAAGCTCGCTTCGGCTAATCCATATACGGGAAAAATAACATTTTTTTTAAGTCCATAATCAGAAAACACCTGATAGAATTTATCACATAAATTAGCAGAAATAGGTTCGGCGCCATTAACAATTATACGCAAACTAGATAAATCGAGGTTCTTTACATTCTCTTTTTTAAATCTTCTAATGAGGTAACTGTAACCAAAATTAGGCGATGCAGAAAATGATATTTTATGTTCGGAAATTTTATCCAGCCATAGCAGAGGCCTTCTAATAAAAAGACTAGTTGTCATAATATAATGACTCCAACCTGCAAAGAATGGAGTTAAATGAAAACCAATTAGTCCCATATCGTGGGTTAAAGGCATCCATGAGAAAAATGAATCTCCTTCTGCGGGTGATTTAATTCCATGTAAAATACCTTTAATATTGGTTAATAAATTTTTATGTGTTAATGTAACTCCTTTAGGGATTCCCGTAGAGCCCGATGAAAATTGTATGTAGGCTATATCATCTTCTTTTACTTCGGCTATAATTGCCTCACCGTCATTTGAAAATATATCTTTAATAAATAATGCTTTCTTTTTAATGTCAGTAAATAATGACGCTATATTAAATGAAACTGCTTGTTTTTCTATTCTAGACAAATAGTCTGATGAAACTATTAGATGTGGAGATTTTAATATTTTCCATATGTTAAATAGTTTATGATGATGATCTTCTGTTCTGCTCAACGTAAGTGGTACCGGAATGATCCCTCCTAAAACACATCCCCAAAAAACAACAACAAACGTTTGATTATCTTCTATTTGAAAGACTAATTCCTGCCCAGATTTAATGCCTTTACTTTGTAAAAAAGCTAAAACCTTATATGCGTTTTCACGCAGCTCTTCTCCTCTAAGAGTAGCTTCACTATTACTCCCTTCAATAAAAGTAATGACAATATTTTCTTTCGCTGAGTTATTTAAAACATCTATAAGAGTGTACATTTCAAGGATATTATTAGTAGGTTAAAAAATAAGTATATTCAAAGAAGTGTATTTTACATACTAAGATATAAAAGAGAATTTATGGCTTCATTTTCAAGATTTCCATGCTTGCTTAGTTGACCTTGTGGAAAAATGAATTCTAAAAACCTTTGATAATTGTTGAAGTTCTTTTCTTCTGGCGAAACTGTTTCAAAAAGTTTGTAAAATTGATTGGTAGTTTTTTTATTGATTTCAGCGTTTTTTAATCTGAATTTTAAGCTTAGTTGGATACGAATCCCCCCGTCATGAAAGCCTCTATGTAATTCAGATTGTTTAAACACCACAATATCGCCAGGAGATGGATTCTCATATCTGTCTATTTTGAGTCTCTTTTTTGATATTGGTAGTACTAGACCTGAAGCTACTTTAACAACAATTAAGTCTGTATCTTCAGGGATTGAGTTTTTGAAAAAACCGAAAACTTCTTCGGAATTTTCTTTAGAATAAATAATTGGAACTTCGGTAGGATCTCCGAATTGAGCGTATAACTCAGGGTTTTCCGATTCAGAAACCACTTCTAAACCTGTTGATTTTGAATCGTTGTAAATTGGTATCCAGACATTATAACAATCTCCATCAACAAAAGAACACGATCCATCTGTGTGCCACCCCATGTTATTAGAATTCATTCTCGACTTCATGGTTGTGCTACTCGCAAAAAATATAAACGAATTTAAGAACTCTACTTCCTTTCCTAGTTCTTCTTTAAAAAGTCGCTGTAATTTTTCGTGTATTGGCTCAATATTTTTGAGTTCAATCATATTTTTAGATTGAGAATTTTGTTTATTCTCAATGATACTTTTTCTTATAAGATTTAGCTCTTCCTGAGTAAAAAATTGCTCACGATGACATGTCGGGCTATTATAGGTCATGATAGTATGGTTTGTTATTTTTTTAAAACGATAAATAGTATAAGTATACTTTTAAGAGACTAATAATGCTTTTTCGGTTATTACATTATCCAGTACATAAGAAGGTATTACGTACGTTATATTTTGTCTTAGTGAATCAAGTCTAACAATAATTTTATTATGATTATAGCTTTAATTATTTCGCAATTTAAACCACTCAGAGATCCGTAATTAATCCTTCTGGCTCCTCTAATTTTGGATAGTTCTACATTAGCTTTAACGCTGGTAATGTTTTTATTTCCAATCAATAATTTTATTTGATTGATTTCTTTTTCAGTTACCTTTACATATTCTTTTCCAAATAGAATATATGCGCAAGCCCCATAAACAGATAATACTTTATAGAATTCTAAAGAAGAATTAATATTTACAAAAACATAAGATGAAAATAGTGGTTTAAGAATTGTTTTTTTCTATCACTCTATTTCCTGATTATTTAAATTTCAGGAATAAATGATTTTATAGAAATATCACTTAAGCGCTCATAAACCTTTTTCTTAGAATCAGGATTTATGCACATAACATACAATCCGTTCTTAAAACTCATAACAATAAAAATTACTAATTAAACATAGCTTCGCTTCCGTCAGTTACATGACGTTTATAATAAAAAAGAAAAAAATTAAATAGGAAAATTCAGTAATCTAGAAATTCCTAATGCGAATATAATAAAAAAATATTACACCCCAAATTTATTTTTTAAAAAAAACAGCACCTATATCTGGACAACAATTTTCCTCTGAAAGGTGTTAAGGGGAAACTCCCCTTAAAAGTCAGCGTGTTGGTAACGGAAGCTTCAGTTTTACTATTTCCGTCAACACGCTGACTTATTTTAAATCTAAACCTTAAAAATGATAAAACTCTTAGATTTAAAGACTATAACTTCCTTTGATTTTTCTCTCAAATATGCTATACTCTTCTGATCGTTTTGATTACTTAACAATGAAGTCGAATTGCTATATTTTACAAGACAGTAAGAAAGGAGTTTATATATTTATAAACTTAAAATAAAATTAATGTCAAAATCGAGAAATTTCTACACAAAAGAATTTAAGTAAACAGCTGTAGAGTTAAGTTATGCAAAAGGTAGCATAAAAAGACTTGTAAAGATTTAGGAATCTCCTTGTCTTCTTTATCCCGTTGGCGATCTGAATTAAAGTAATATGGTAAAAATAGTTTTCCTGGTAAAGAGCATCTAAAGTTAACAGACCAAGATCGTGAAATTTTAGAATTAAAGCGACAATTAGAAGATACTGAATTAGAACGAGATATATTAAAAAAAGTGGTGAGCATCTTCTCCAAGAGTAATCAGAAAAGTATCAATTTATAAAAACTCATAAATTGAAGTTTCCAGTTGAGAAGATGTATCAAGTTTAAAAAATAAGTAGAAGTAGTTATTATAGTTGGCTTAATTATGGTCCTTCAAAACGTTGGTTAGCTAATAAGTGTATAACGTTTTTTATAAAAAAGATATTTGATCGTAGTTATCAGAGTTATGGAGCAGCTAGAATAAAACAAGAACTAGCCCAGCAAATTTTCTCTTTAAAACAACGAGATTTAGTAACCAAAATTTATGAACCTTACGGAAAGTTAGCTGGTATTAGTAATAAAACCGAAAGAAAAAAGATTTGGGTAGAGCAAGCATTAAAAGTAAATAAACTTAAAAATGAAGTCGAATTAAAAATAAAAAAAGCTAACAATATATAAAATCATTAAAACGAATTTTACTTTAATCGTTCGCAATAATTTCAAGCAAAAAAATCGAACTAGACTAATAACAAAATGAAACAAGTAGTAATATTATTATTTATAATTTTATGCTTTTGGTCTGTAATCACAACCTTTAGAGCAATATTCTTTCTTTTGACTAATAAGTTCAATGGTTCAAAATTAACTTGGATTTTAATATCTATGATTGGTTTTATTGGACCAATTTTATGGATTACAAAAGGAAAAAAATTAATTTCAAAAATTGTGAATGAATAATCTGACTTTTGACAAATTATTTGACTTAATCGAAGAAAATCGATTCGAAAATGAAACTGTCAAAAAAATTGCGCAGAAAATAATTGAAGTCGAAAGAAATTGGAAGACGCCTGTAAATGATTTAAATGAATTCATAAATGTATTGGAAAAGGAAGTTGAAGAAACTGTTACCAGCGTAAGTTTGAACAAACTCTTAAAAAAATACAATCGGAATCTTGCCAAAATGCTTGGGAATCTGAAAGTATTTGCTATCTTTTAAAAGTTTTTGAATTTACCCAAGAAGATGATTTAAGAAAAATATTTAATGAGATACTTGAGAAAGTAAAAATTGAATAAAAAACTATTAAGTGAATTAGACTACGTCTCGATTCATTCAACATTAATAAGGCTAGTGCTGATTACCAAATAATTTACTAAATTTCTATGAAAAAAAGGTTGTACTACATTATGAAAAACTTTGTATCTATAGTTTTCTTCATTTCATTAACAATTGCTTTTACAGGATGTAATTCTTTAGAAAAAACAATTGAAAAATCTTATGCTGAATTAAAATCAAATAACATTGATTTTATAAAAAAAGAGTATCACAAAAGGTGTGAAATATCAGATATAAGAGAATCAACCAATGAAATTGAAATTAGACGATATGAATACATCTTAGTGAGTCAAACAATGAACTTGATTAGTTTTATAAAAAATGATAAAAACTGTTATTCACAGATTTTTGCAGAAAGTAATGTTCCAAAAAGAAAAATACATTTTATAAATACATCTAATTTAAATTCTTGTTCACTTATTGAAAAGCTATTAGAAAACAATATTCATAAATTAACTGATTACAAAACTGTTTATGAAGAAATAACCAAAGATAAACCGTTCCCTTTTATTAGAGAAGACGATACATCTTATATAGTTCAAGTCAAAATTAGAGATAAGATCTATGAAGTGTACTATGGTGATTTTTATTTAGAGTTAAAATTGTTTCCAAAAAATAAAGAGTTGAATGAATACAATAAAATCAGTAGGATTCTTGATAATTTAGACTTATAATAACGTAGTACAAGATTGACTATAATTAATACATGATTAGATTACAATTAAAAGTTTTCTGTATTCTTATAGAGTTATCAAGTATTTTTAATTTCGCTTAAAAAGAAAAAAAGCCTACTCTGTGTTAATTCGAAAAGTTAGTATTTTTTTGCTCACTAAATTTCATACACAAGTCCGTTATATTTAATTTAAACAAACAATGATTCAAAATAAAAAACAATTAATGTTATTTAGTATTGGTCTTCTATTCTTTGGAAGTTTTTTTAGTTTTACGAATAGTGAAAATAGTTTAATTGAATGTTCAAATAACGAATGCCAAGGACAATATATAGGCGCTGAGTTTATAAATAGTTCAGATATAGCACATCAATTTTCTAATAAAATGTCTGCAAAAGTAGGTGATAAACTTAAAGATTTATTTAGCAAAGGAAAATATTCTCAAGTTGATTTTGATAATATTGAAATGACTACTAAAGGAATGGGCAGTGGAAATGTTATTTATTATTTAAAAATCCCTTTTAAACGTGTTAATTCAGAATGTGAAGCTTATACATCATTTGATCATGTTGGAGGATGGAATCATAAACCTGCTTTAAAAGTAAGAAAGAAACAACTTGAAAAAGCTTTGATGAAAAATCACGAGTTGTATATAAGTAAATTAAAAACAACACTTGAAGGGTTACAAGAATATTGGATTCAATGGAAAAATAAAACAACTCAATCAATGTGCGAGTAAACTAAATAAAATCTAAACTCTATTAAAACATAGCTTATCCAAAAACATTGATATTAATTAAATGAACAAAATTTTATTAGAATATCTAAACATAATTAAAATTCCCAAATCGGAAAGAAAAAAGTTTAATCGCTTACTTCATGAATGGAAAGACAAAAAACTCACTGAATTACCAACATATGAGGAATTTGTAGAGTTCGAAAAGTTATGCGAGGCAAAAGGTTATTATTATAGCAATCAGTTTTTTGGCAAAAAAATTTCCGATCCTATTTTTTACAATGAAATATTCTTAAAAAGGAATCTTGATGTATTAAAACGTATCTATACTAGTAATTCTTCTAATTTACTTTTAGTACCAGGAACCGATAATTTTATTGATTTGTTGCAAATAGGCTTAGAAATTGATCCAAAAAACAAGGTTTTTCTTCAAGATAAATACAACCGTTATCTGAGAAGTTTTGAACTTTACATCCATGAAGTTCCATGGATTGTTATTTATTCACAGAACAGCGCTAGTGTTGAAGAAACAGAATTACTTTTAAATAAAATAGAGGATTTTAAATTGTTTTGTTTAAACAATGACTTTGATATTCCTGAATTAAAAATCAAGAAGTATGAATTTTATTTCAATACTTGGAAAACTTACTTAAAGAATTTTGTTAAGAAAATGGATTATGAAACTTATTTATCTAGTCATAGACTTTCTGAATGGATTAAGATTATGAAAAGTGAACCTGAGAATTTAAAAACATATGAATTTTTATTGAATAAATATGATAATTAGTATAGTGAAAATACTAACAGCATCAATAACAGCTTCTTTCTCCATATAATTTCGCAAAAAATTAAATAAACCATGAAAAGAAAACTAATAATATTACTCATAGCTTTTACCCCTTTGATATCTTTTGCAACAGGACAAATTCCTGATATTATAATATTCAAAGGAGATACTTTGAGCTTGTTCTCTAATCCATTAGAAGAATATCTTGAAAAGAAAAAAACAAGAGCTATAAACCACTATAAACTAGAACCAGAAAGTACGGCTTGTTATAGAGGTTATGTTGCTACTTGGGAAATTAAAGACAATCAATTATTTCTTGTAAAAATTGATTACTGTCATGATAACGAAGAGAAGATTAAAAGAAAATTTGACTTTGTTAAGGAATTTGGAGAAGAAACAGTATTGGCTAAATGGTTCAGTGGAAAAATATTAATTGTTAGTGGCAAAGAATTAATTTATTTTCATAGTGGTTATAGTGCTATTTATGAAAAGGAAATTGAACTCTCTATAAGTGATGGAAAAATTACAAATAAAAAAGTAATTGATAACTCGAATTCGAATGCTGCATTTTTTACTTCTAATGAAAATAGATTTGAAAATTTTATTTACAGTAATTTAAACTGGGATAGAATACCATATATGGGCAATGAAACCAAAACAATTGTTATTGAGTATAATAGTGGTAATTTAAAAGATAGACCTGAGGAAATCGTTATTGAGAGTGAATCTTTTTTCTATAATACATTTGAAAAGGAAATTGATAGAGTACTAAGCAATAGACCTAAGTGGAATCGTTACAAAAGGAAAGGTAAAATATTTGAAGTTATTTTTATAAAACACATAGAATTAAACGAAAAAATAAGAGCTAAATATGGATTCACTCCTCCTAAAGAATCAAATTTTTATTTCAAATATGTAATATGTCTATTAGTTATTACTTCTGGGCTTTGGGTGTATTTTAAATATTTGAACCTCTATAAAAAAAACGTTCACTAAAATCATATATGAATTGAAATGAATAAAGGCATTTACATAGAAATAATCGAAAATAATAAAGTTCAATCAAAATGGAATGAAAACAGAATATTTTGGAGTGAATCTTCTGATATTTATACTTTTTTAAGAAATCATACACTAAAAATTGAATATAAATTTAATATTAAAATCAATTCTTTATCCAATAATGAAATTCCAATGGATGGAATTAAAATACTTTTAAAAGGAATTAAAAAAGATTTAGTTTTTCTAATTAAAGAGTTTGAAAATAATCCAGTAACAAATGAATTGAATTGGGTAGAAGAAAAATATATGGGAAAAGAATAAAACTATACTACAAGAGTTCTAAACTACACAATATGATTTCAAATTTAATAAGGTTTCTGAATAAACTGGAGTACGTTATAAACAACAATAAAAGAATCTTTGTTTGTGGAAATGCTAATTTCAATGATAATAATATAAAATCATTGATAAAACTAAGAGCTGATTTTAATGAAACTGGAATTATAAACACTAAAAATATATCAGAAACTCAATTGAATGAACTTATTAAAAATGAAAGTTTAATTAAAATTGGAGAAACCTATAAATTAACACGAAAAGGTTTTATCATTGATATTGCCTAATAAAATTACAATAACTGATAAAACATAATTATTCTATAAAAACGAAAAAAAGCCCGAAGTTTTGCTTCGGGCTTTTAATCAACTATCAAAAACTAACTAATCACTAACTTTGAAGTAAGTAACTACTTATTAGACTTGATATTTACTTTATTGTTACGCTTTATTTGGGTAATTAACTTTTATTTAAGAGTATTCTTCTCTTTTACTTCCTTTTTTAAGTAAATATTATAAATTAACCCTACTAAAATTAAGGAAACTCCCAGTAATGTATACAAATTAAACACTTCTTTAAACCAAAAAACTCCAATTAATATCGTAAACACAACCTCTAAATATTTTAATGGAGCAATTATACTTGTTTCTTGACTTTGAAATGCTTTGGTCATATACAATTGACCTACATATCCGAAGATTCCTAAACTTAATAAAACTAACAACTCAGTTACACTAGGATTTTTCCAGTGATTGATAGACATAATACCTCCAAAAACAAAAGTCATTATCATAAAGTAATTGATAATAACTAATGGATTTTCTGTAGTTCCTATTTTTCTAATAATTACAAATATTAGTCCCAGTGAAATAGCGGATATACAAACAAAAAAAAGTCCTAAATAACTAACGTTACCACTAAAACCTTTTAATATTAATACTCCTATTAACGCTAAGAAAAACAACAACCATTGTATCGATTTTATTTTTTCTTTTAAAAAAACTAAAGCAAAAATAGCCGCAAAAATTGGCGAAGTATAGCGTATTGAAACTGCTGTACCAACATCTAAATAGTTTAATGATTGAAAGAAACTTGTTAATGAAATTACCCCTATTCCACCTCTCAGTAATAATAACTTTTTATGGTTTCCTAAGATTGAAACTTTTTGTTTTAAAATTAATGGAATGGTAAAAATTAATGTTCCTAAAGATCTAAAAAACACTATTTGGTACACACTAAAATGCTGAAGGCTCTTTACAAACACATTTAAGAGTGTGAAAGAAAAAGCACTAATGATCATAAATAAGATTGCTTTTTTAATCATAAATAATTAATAAACTTCTTTTTCCTCTTGCTTTAAAAGTTTTATCAACTTTTTAAAACTTGAAATACAATCTTCTTTAAGTTCTTTCTGTGTTTTATCTTTAGATATTTTTATTCTTTCTATTGGAAAATTATCTATAGTACTTGTGGTATTATAAATCATTCTTTTTTGAGATAACAAAACAATACCATCTACACTACCATTATTTATTTTAAAAATACAATCTTTTACTTTATCGTACTTTTCAAAAGATTGAAACAATGTTATTCTATATCCTAATTTGTAAGCTACTTTTTCAATATGAAACAAAAAACAACTATAAAACTCATCATTAATTCGAGGTAATATTATTGCTATATTATTCGTTCTCTTTTTTCTTAAAGAAACCGCATGATTATTCGGTATATAGTTGTTTTCTTCAGCTAATACCTTAATTAATTTTCTTGTTTTCGGACTTATATCATACTTATTATTTAAAGCTTTTGATACAGTAGAAACAGAAAAACCCGATAAATTTGATAGTTGTTTTAATGTTATTGAAGTTTTCAAAATGCTACGATTTAAACTCTTTTATAAAATTTAAAGTATTTTTTGTTGCCTCTTCTATTTTCTTATAATCGAAATTACCATTGGCATCTTTAATCATTAATTTAGATCCTAAACCAACACAAGTAACTCCTGCTTTAAACCATGCCTCTATACTTTCTTTTGTTGGAGCAACACCTCCTGTAGGCATAATACTTGTCCATGGTTGAGGACCTTTGATCGCTTTTACAAACTCTGGTCCGTAAATACCACCAGGAAACAATTTGACAATTTCACATCCTAACTCTTCGGCTTTAGCTATTTCTGTTAAAGAGCCGCAACCTGGCGACCATAAAATTTTCCTTCTATTACAAACAATGGCTATATCTTCTCTTAATACTGGAGTTACTATAAAATTAGCTCCTAAATTTAAAAACTGAGAAGCCGCTGCTGCATCTGTAATAGAACCTACTCCCATAATCATTCCTGGTAATTCTCTAATAGCATACTTTACTAATTCACCAAAAACTTCATGAGAAAAATCACCTCTTGCTGTAAATTCAAGTAATCTTGCACCTCCATTATAACAAGCTGTAACTACTTTTTTACTTACCTCAATATCTTTATGATAAAATAATGGAACTATTCCAGTATTTTGCATTGTTTGTACTACTTCTAATCTTGAAAACTGACTCATAATACTTTATTATCTTTCTACTTTTCCTATTGCTTCTCCTTGCATCATTTTTTCAACCTCATCTATGGTTAACAAATTATAATCTCCAGAAATGGTATGCTTTAAACAACAAGCTGCTACTGCAAAATCTAAGGCTTTTTGTAAATCTTTTGTATACGTTAATAGTCCATAAATTAAACCTCCCATAAAAGCATCGCCACTCCCTACTCTATCAACTACAGGTGTTACTTCTTTTATTGCTGCATTATAAATTGTTTTACCATCAAACAGTACACCTCCAATTCTTTGATGCGAAGCACTTACAGAATACCTCAATGTAGTAGCTACCACTTCTAAATTTGGACAATATTGAAAAAGGGCTTCATATAAAGCTGGAAGAGATTTTTGATCTTGATAATTTGGTTGGGTTTTATTTTTTCCAAGCATAAAATACGCTGTATCTATATCACCTAAAATCACATGGCTGTACGATAAAAGCTCAGGCATAATCTCATTAGGCTCTTTGCCATACTTCCATAATTTAGATCTGTAATTTAAATCACATGATATTTTTAATCCCAGTTTAAAGGCGGCTTTTACTGCTTTTAAACATTCTTTAGCTGCATTTTCAGAAATTGCTGGTGTTATTCCACTCCAATGAAACCAAGTTGCTTCTTTTAATATTTCTTCCCAGTTAAATTCACCTTCCTCTAAATTTGCTAAAGAACTATTAGCTCTATCATATACTACTTTACTGCCTCTAGTACCAGCTCCTGTTTCTAAAAAATAAATTCCTAACCTATCACCTCCATACACCACATTATCTAAACCAACTTTTAGCTTTCGCATTTCTTTTACAGCACAAGCACCAATATCATTATTCGGTACTTTGGTAATAAAATCGGTTTCAAAACCATAGTTTGCTAAAGAAACAGCTACATTAAATTCGCCGCCTCCATAGGAAGCAGCGAAAGTTTTTGCCTGTATAAAACGTAAATGACGCTCTGTTGATAGGCGTAACATTATTTCTCCAAATGTTACTATTTTATTCATCTGTTTTTGTTTGAATCAGCATATTAAATACCTAAAGCTTGCCCTCCACCAATTTGAATGGTTTCTGCTGTAATAAAAGCAGCATCATTGCTAGCTAAGAAAGAAACAACAGAAGCTACCTCTTCTGGCTGCCCTAATCTTCCTAACATAATATTGTTTTTCCAAGATGCAAATACTTCTGGTTTTGTTGATTTAATTTGAGTATGGAATGGAGTATCAATAGTACCTGGAGATACTGCATTTACTCTAATATTATACTCAGCTAAATCTTTAGCTAAAGCTCTTGTGATCGCGTGAACTCCAGCTTTAGAAGTTCCATAGATTCCTGCTCCTGGTCCGCCAGCATTCCATCCGGCATTTGAAGTATAATTAATAATTGTTGAATTCTCTCCTTTTTTTAAGAAAGGAATTGCTGCTCTTGAAGCAAAAAATACAGAATCTAAATTAAGAGCCATCACAAACCTGTAAAACTCAGTCGTCATTTCCTCAAATCTAGATCTTCCTCCTAAACCTCCTGCATTGTTTACCAGTACATCAATTTTACCATACTTTTCGCCAATAGCGTTAATATTTTTAGTTACTTCATCTTCTTTCGTAACATCAAATCCATAATATTCTGCTGAAATTCCTTCAGCTGTTAATTCTTTTACTCTTTCAGCTCCTATTTCATGTTCAATACCATTTAAAACTACAGTATATCCATCTCTCCCTAATCTTTTCGCTACTTCATAACCAATACCACCTGTGGCTCCGGTAATTACTGCTATCTTATCTACTATTTTACTCATTTTTGATATTTTTAATTATTTGTTTTTCTAGTTTTTACTTATTACTGGTTCAATTTTTTTGATAAAGAAGAAAATTGAGAATACTCCTAAGGCTACAGAAACGCATATTGCAACAAATGCTGGTGTGTAAGAAGCTGTGGTAATTTGTCCTACAAACCAATTCATTATTATTGGAGAAACCGCTGCTACGGTTCCTGCTAAACCAGCTAACGTTCCTACAGATGGACCTCTAAATAAATCACTTGAAAGCGTTTGAATATTTCCTATGGCAAACTGAAAACCGAACAAAGCCAATCCTGCAAAGTAGATAAACTTCATAAAGTCTCCTTCTTGTACTAAAGTTATGATGCAAACAAATGCTACTAAAATCATAATACCTCCAAGAGTAATGGTAGCTTTTCTTGAAAAATCAACAGAACGTTTTTTCATCAATTGTCCTGTAAACATTCCTCCTAAAATACTACCAGCAGCAGCCATTAAGTAAGAAATCCACATAGTTTCTGCTATTTGTTCAATACTTAATCCGAATTTACCATTCAAGTAAATTGGCATCCATCCTGCAAAAAACCACCAAATAGGTTCTATAAAAAATCGACATAACAAGATTCCCCAAGGTTGTTTATAACTCAATATTTTTGATACGGGTAAACTTTCTCCTTTGGATGAAGGTTCTTCTTTATCAATTCTATCAGACATAATTAAATCACGTTCTTCTTGTGTTACCCAAGGATGTTTTTCTGGGGTAGATTTATTTAAGAATAACCACGGAATTACCCATAAGACTCCAATACTACCTAAAATGATGTAGGTTGTTTTCCATCCGAATCTTGAATACAAAAACACTATTACAAATGGTGCTATTACATTACCAATAGAGGCTCCTGCATTAAAAATTCCTTGAGCAATTGCTCTTTCTTTAACAGGAAACCACTCTCCATTACTTTTTACAGCACCTGGCCAGTTACCTGCTTCACCAAGACCTAAAAGACCTCTAAAAATTGATAGCGACAAAACACCTCTTGCAAATGCATGGAATGCAGAAGCAAAAGACCATACTATAATAGATACTGTAAATCCTAAACGTGTACCTATTTTATCGTATAATTTTCCAGATGCAAATTTTCCTATTGCATAAGTCACCATAAAAACATTTAACATATTGGCATAGTCTGCTTTATCCATACCTAAGTCTTTCCCCATTTTTGGCCATAAAAGTGCAAAAGCAGTCCTATCAATATAATTTATAACAGTGGCAATAAATATTAGTAGAATAATCCACCATCTGAGTCCTTTAATTTTCATTTTAAAATTTAGTTTATTTTAGGCATTAGAATCCCTGTGCAAATGTTTTCATTCACACGCATTTTACTTTAAATAAAGTCAATACGATTCCTGTTAAGTAAAAATTTACTTAGTTAATTTATTTTTTTTAGATTAAAAAATTTGTTTTTTATGTATTAAGAAAAGTATCTAGTTCCTCTTATCTTCTAATTTTTAAACGCTGTAACAATATTGGTATAATGCTTTAAAATGAGCTTTCATTTTTTCTTTGGCTAACTTTGGATCTTGCTTTAATATGGCTTCGTAAACCTCTTTATGTTCAACAATTCCTTCTTGTGCTAAATTTTTATCACAAACATGATATTTTTCAAAGTTTGTAATAATTTCAGGTGTAATAATTAGCATAAATGTATTCATAGAACTATTACCACTGGCTTTAGCTATTGCCAAATGAAAAAGTAAATCTTCTTGAACTGCATCTTCTCCATTTATTACTTTGGCTTCATATGCATTTAAAGCTTCCTTAATTTGCACTAAGTCTTCTTCTGTTCTTCTTAAAGCTGCTAATCTAACCGTTTTAAGTTCTAATAAAATTCTTGTTTCTACTAAAGATTTAAAGTCTGGTTCTTCTAATCTTAGTATATCTTCAATCATTCCATTAAGAGCAATTACTCCAATATTAACAAAAGTTCCACTTTGTGGTCTAGATTTTAGTATTCCATAAAATTCCAATTTCTGAATTGCTTCTCTTACATTACTTCTACTTACTCCAAACTTTTCTGAAAGCATTCTTTCAGATGGTAGTTTATCACCAGGTTCTAAATTTTTATAATTAATTAAATCTCTAATTCCTTTAATTATCGCATTCTGAACATCTTGATTTTCATTTTTAGTAAGTACTTCTATCTTCATTGTCTTTATTTAATTTAAAAATTGGTTAACCAGATTTTCTTCGATAAATATATAAAATCTAATTGTGTTGACAAATATAAAATGTTACTAATATTTAATATATTTTATAAATGTTTCCCTTTCAATAAAACAATTCACAAAACAATGTAAAACACTAATAATCAAAAACTAAAAATTAAACTCATCTAAAAAAGAAAACTATTCTTGTACTTTAATTTCGTTTTTATAAATAGAAAGTATGAAAAAGTTAAATTCCATACTTTCCTTTCAATTAAAATGGTGTCACTTTTACATTATCTAGATAAGCATCTACATCAGTTACCCCATAAATCCATATAGAAATTTCACCTGAAGCATTTGAAGTAAATCTAGCTTCTACCGTTGTAAAACTCGTTTTACCTAGAGCTGTATCTCCAACGTGCCTAACCAAAGGACCAGCATTAGAACTAGCAACAGCATCTACTCCATCAGTAAAATGACCATCTAAAATTTCTCCTACTATTCTATTTCCTCCGTCAGCAATCGTTCCATCGTCTTTAATTGCATACTCAAACTCTAAAACATATTCTGTATTAGGCGATACTGTAATTGCCTGATATGCATATCTTGTACTGGAACTAAGATACACGCCAGCCGATGTAGATTTAGTCCATTTTGCACCTCTTGTTTTGGCACCGTTATCAGATCCGTCATATTTTATCCAAGATCCATCACTACTTGAGTTAAAAGGATTTGTTGTTCCGCCTGTAAAAGCAGCTATTTTCCACCCATCAGTATTGTCTTCAAAATCACCGTTTACAATTTCTGGAGTAATTGGTACAAAAACATCTACTACTTCTACTTCGTAAGTAACTACATCTGAAGCACCATTTGCATCACTTGCTGTTAATGATACAGTGTAAGTTCCTTCACCTCCTGTAAAAGTATAAACAGGATCTTTTTCTGTAGAAGTATCTCCTGTACCAAAATCCCATACATAGGTAGTAGATTCAAATGAAAGATTTTTAAACTCTATTTGTGTAAAATCACTTGCATTTGGAATGTATGAAAAATTAGCCTCTGGTAATTCGGTATCTTCTATAGAGTTAGCTTCTGGTAATTCGAATTTAAAATCGTCTTCACAATTAGTAAAAAGCATTGATATTGCTATGCATATAGATAGAACAACTACTTTACGTAAATTTTTAATTGTATTTTTCATGTCTATAAAGTTTTATTTAATATCCTGGGTTTTGATTTAAAATACCTCCACTTAAATTAATTTCTCTAGCAGGAATAGGTAATAATAAATCTCTTGAATCATATCCTGTATATCCCATATCTGCCGCATGAGCACCTAATACTGCATCAGCTACACCAAATCTTAATAAATCAAAAAATCTATGATTTTCAAAAGCCAATTCAACCCTTCTCTCTCTTAATAAATCTTCTTTAGATATTGATGTTGGGCGATCGGCAATTGGATCGAAACCCGCCCTTACTCTTACTTCCATATAAGAATCAATTGCACTACCTGTTGAAGTACCTGAGGCACCTGCCATAATTGCTTCAACATGCATTAAAAGTACATCTGCATAGCGTAAAATAATCCAATCATTTCCTGCATCTCTTGGAGTTGCTCCATAGGAAGGAACTGTTATGTCTGAACCTTCAGGCAAAAACTTAATTACTTCATTTGATGTTCCTAAAGTAACATAAGATTCAGCTGTTCTATTACCTCCTGCTGAAGCAAAATCGGTAATTAAATTATCATTAATAATGTTTAGTCCGTCTTCTCTACCTTGACGAATAAATGAAGTAAACTCAGCAGAAAAACCTTGACTTTCTAATGCGTCTCCTGCATTGTATTGAATTGCAAAAATAATTTCGCTATTTAACTCATTGTAAAAAACATCTCTAAAATTTGGCTGCAACATGAATCCACTGCTCATTACTGCTTCACATAAACTTCTTGCATCAGCATAATTAGGTGTATCTTGTGTTAAATATACTTTGGCTAAAAGTGCTTGTGCAGCTGCTTTAGATGCTCTTGCTTTATATGTGTTATCTAAAGTACCAATAGCTTCTAATAAATCTTCTGCTATTTGAACATAAATAGTCGCCTTGTCTATTCTTGTAAAAAGTTTTTCTTTTTCTTCCGGACCAACTACTGAAGTTACCAATGGTACATCTCCAAATAATCGTATTAAATTAAAGTAAGCATAAGCTCTTAAAAATTTAGCTTCTCCTGAATATTTAGCTCTGTTTGATTGATTTGCAACATTTACATATTGTAAAACATTGTTGGCTCTAAAAATAATTTCATACATAGATTGATAATAATCTTCTGACTGAACATTATTTGCATCTACGATATATCTGTGAAAATCTGCTTTAGATCCTTCGTTGGTAGCTGATCTTGTATTGTCTGAACGCATTTCTGTAAGCATATACTCAAACTGCACACCTCTGTTCGATCTTACAAGACTTGTTTCTGTATTTTCATTGACACCTTGTATAGCGTCGTAAATTCCTATAATACCAGCTAACACATCTTCATCTGTTTGAAAAAAAGCTTCTACAACAATTGCTGAGTCTGGTAATGGGTTTAAAAACTCTTCTGTATCACATGAAAAGAAAAGACAACCTGCTATAACTAAAATTAAATATTTTAAATTTTTCATGATTGATGTTTTTTAAAATTTGATGTTTAAACCTAAAGACATAGTTCTAAATAAAGGAGTTCCTGCTCTTTGTGATCCATAGGCTCTTGGATTAGAACCATCAATAAATTCAGGGTTAAAACCTTTGTAATCATCTGAAGTTATATACAATAAATTTTGACCTGTGGCATAAACTCTAACTCCATCTATATTAAGTTGAGATACAAGATCTTTTGGTAAACTGTACCCTATATTTACATTTCGTAACGAAAAATAACCAGCACTTTGAATAACATCATTAGTTAATACTCTTTGTTGAAGAAAAGAAACATCTGGTATAATACCATCGTCAACAACTTGTTGAGCATCTAAAGTTGCTCCTTGCCAATGAGTTCCAAAATACTGATCTCCAATATTTTTTATTTCAGCTCCCTGACTTCCTTGTACCATGAAAGAAAAATCAAGATTACCAAACTTAAATTCGTTAGTAACACTCCATATAATATCTGGATACGGGTCTCCTAAAATAGTTTTATCTGCATCGGTGATTAATCCATCTCCATTTAAATCTTTTACAATTACATCTTCTGATTGACCATTAATTGGGAAATATGGAGAATCCCAATATTGATTTTCAATTTCTTTATCTACAACAAAACCATAAAAAGATGATATTGGATTACCTACAGAATTAATCCATTGAGAATTCCTTCCATAGGTATCTTCCAATAGCGCGCCATCTGATTCTCCAAAACTGATTAATTCATTCTTATTTGTTGACGCAATTAAAGTTGTTTTCCAAGAAAAATCTTCATTAACAATATTCTTCGTTCTTAACTCTAGTTCCCATCCTCTATTTTCTACTTCACCTAAGTTTACAATACCAGTATTAAATCCTGTTACATATGAAACTGGGTTTTCTAATAAAAGTTTATCACTCGTTCTTTTATAATAATCTACAGATCCTGATATTCTATTTTTTAAGAAACCAAAATCTAACCCTGGATTAAATTCTTCAGAAGCCTCCCATTGTAATAAAGTGTTGGCAATATTTAGTGCAGAAACACCTGCTACAGTACTTCCATTAACAATTCCATTAGAATTATTTAATAAGGCTAAGTATGGCCACGCATTAATTAAATCGTTACCTACACTAAAGTTCTCACTTCCTGTAAATCCGTAACTCACCCTTAATTTCAAATTATTTACAATGCTATTGTCTTTTAAAAAGTTTTCTTTAGATACATTCCAACCAAAAGATACCGCAGGGAAATTTCCCCATTTTGAATCTATTCCAAAAACAGAACTACCATCTCTTCTAAATGAAGCACTGAATAAATACTTGTCTGCATAAGCATAATTCACCCTTGCAAAATATCCTATTTTCTTTCTTAAAACATTTATCTCTTCAAACTCCGAAATCGTTGTAGCTCCTTGTAAATTTTTTAATAAATCGTTACTGTAACCTGTACCTTCTACAATACTGTTTTCTGATTTTCTTGCTTGAATAGTGGCTCCTAACAATACATTAAATTCATGTTCTCCTATTTCTCTGTTATAAGATAATGTATTATCTGAGATTACTCTCGTTCTATATCTATTTTGTAGTTCGTAAGAAGCTCTACTTGCGGTTGCATGATGTTCAGTACCATTCCATCTAGTTCTTTTGCGTTGCTCTAAAGTAATACCAAGTGATGTTGTAGCTACCAAACCTTTTAAAATCTTATATTTTAAATACATCGATCCTAATAAGTTTGTTTTATACTCATAGTGTTCTCTTTCTACATATTGAGCATAAGCATTCTGATCACCCGATGTTCTTGGTCTTGATAATCCATTGAAATTATCTAATAAATGATCTTCTCTAAAATAATCTCCTACACCTACATATGGGTAACGAGCTCTATCAATAAATTGTAAAGATTCTTCTGAATGAAAAATTGGTAACCATGGAGACTGCCTGATAGGATTGTGTATAGAAGTTGGTAAAGCTCTTCTCTTTGAATATGAAGGTGTAGCACTGATTCCGAATTTTAAATTTTTAGTTAATTCGGTATCAACTTTTACTTTTGCCGAATACGATCTAAAATCATCAGTAATAACAACTCCTTCATCATGTAAATATCGTAATGAAGTACTAAATTTTGTTTTCTTTGTTCCTCCTCTTGCTGATAAAGAATGACTTGTAATTACTCCTCCGTCAAAAAATACATCTTGCCAATCTCTATCTACACCAAGAGTATTTACCAATAGTTGCATATACTGAGTACGCTCTGAAAGCGCACCTGTTTCTGCTAATTCTTTAGCAGCCCAATTAGCAACACTTTTTCTGTAAGCATCGCTACCGAAAGCTTCTTTTAAACCAGTATAGGTATCGTAGCTAAATTTTGTTTCTCCTGCTTTACCACTTTTTGTTGTAATTAAAATAACACCATTAGACCCTTCACTACCATAAATAGCTGCTGAAGCCGCATCTTTTAAAATCTCGAAAGACTCTACATCATTCATATCAAGGTTTCCTAAAAAATCAGCATTTACAACCAAACCATCTACTACAACTGCTGGACCAGAATCGGCAGTTACAGAGCCAAAACCTCTAATAGTAACTGTAGGTGCAGCACCTGCTTCTGCTGATGTTGCTTGAATATTTACACCTGAAACTTGACCAATCAAAGCATCATCTACCCTAGAAACAGCTACTTGATCTAATTTTTCATTTTTTACCTTAGATATAGCCCCTGTTTTATGAGATTTCTTTTGAGAACCATAACCGATGACTATAACCTCATCTAAAACAGTAGCATTTTCTACCATGCTTATGTTTAAGGTTTTTTGATTGTTTACTGTTATTTTTTGGGTAACATACCCTATAAAAGAAAACTCTAAAACGTCTCCTTTTTTTACAGATAACGAGAAATTCCCATCAAAATCTGTTTCTACTCCTTTAAATGTATTGGCTATTCTTAATGTTACCCCTGGTAACGGTTGGTTGTCTGCCTTTGATGTAACTTTTCCTGTCAACTTATAGCTGTTCTGTGAAAAAAGGCAAATACTCACAAACATTAGTATAAGTGATGTTATTTTTAATTTCATAATGGTCTTTTGTGTTAAAAAGTTGGCTTTTCAATTAACATAACCCAAAATAAGTTTTCAAAATATGTATCCACTAAAATTAGTTTTACTACTTTTGAACTGCTTACGCTTACTTTAAAGTTATGTGTTAGTGATACTTCCTTGAGACGAAGTATTTTAAAAGGATAGCCGCGAACCTATCCTTTTTTTGATGTTAATTAATTCAAATTTGGCATTGTTTGTTTTTTTAGTTTATCTGGCTAACCAAACTGGTTTACCAATTTGGTTTACCAAATATATGATTTTTTTTCTCTTAAAAAAATAATTACCTAAAAAAAAGCCTAATATTTTATCAAAATCCTAATTATAACACAATCAAAATACATTATTCCATAAAATCTTCCCTCATTGGACTAAAAACATCTATTAATGTACCTGCTTTTGTACATACTGCTCCATGTAAAACATGAGGTGGAATGTATACAGAATCTCCTCCTTTAACGGTTTTAGTTACATCTCCTATAGAAAAATCAAATTCTCCACTCTCTACATAAGTAACTTGTGAATGATGATGCTCGTGCTTGTATCCAATTCCTCCTTCATCAAACTCAACAACTACTAACATAATTTTATCATCATACCCCATAATTTTTCTTTTTACTCCTTCTCCAACTACTTCCCATTCTAAATCATCAGCCATTAAAAATTCTTTACTTGCTCCAAAAGTTTTCATTTATATCTATTTTAAAAGTTTATAATAATATGCACCTTTCCAAGAATATTTTTTATCATTTATTCTTATTGAATGCTTTTTGTTTTCTCTATTATTTTTGTTTGATAGTATTAGTATTTTCTCTTTTCCATTTTTAAAATGAATCTTAAAAGATGAATAATCACTATTATCAACTAATACTTCAATCTTCAAAAGTTTACTGTAAGCATTTTTAGCTTTTTCTGTTACTGGATTGTATGTTCCGTGCGATTCTATAATACTCATGAAAAGAGCATTGTTTTCATTCTCTTTTCTAAAAATTATGGTAGGATCCTTTCTCAAATTAAATTGAGGATCATTAGCTCCTATTCTTGCCAGAATAATTTCATCATCTTTATTGGTAACTGAAGTTATCGTGTAAAATTTTTTATTATTTAACCATGTAAACTGAGTACTTGAATCATGAGAATTACCAGTAGCCTCTTTCCAAAGATGTTGGTAACCATAACGTTTACCTAAAGTAGATTGGCTCTTATAAACATTTGTTCTAAAACTTGAATGAATAATTTGACCTAGATAGTAATATGGTAAATCGTAGGTATGGTTTTGCGTTGAAGTAACTTTTACAACATCAATTATAAAAGGCTTTATCAATTCTTTTTCTTTCACCATCATCATAGTTCTATGCAACTCTGTATTTGAATATGCATTTTGTTCTTTGGCGCTAACAATCTGAAAATTTGGATTAGAATCATCAAATAAATATTTGTCTGAATGATGTTTACTCCCTATTTCATAATTATTCTTAAAATGAGAAGCCTCATCTTGAACAACAGTATTATGTGCTATTGTTTGCTTTGCAAAGGTGCTGTTCTCTTTTAAATAACCTCCTCCATTTTTTTGCTCAACATTTACAAATCGAGAAAAACCATAATCTTGTATTACTTCATTTCCGTTTTCGTACAATGAAAATGATAACTTATCATAATGACCATGACTCAGACCTTGGGCTGTATATTTAAAAACTAGTGCTAAAGTCTTTTCATTCTTTTCATATCTCAAAATACCAATACCTCCTTCATTTCCTTTTGCTCCGTCTGACAGCTCTAAAGATTTTTTCACAAATGTTTTTTCTTTTTGTGCTTCTAAAGCTTTAGCAATACTTAATCCTGTAATATCTAACTGAACTTTATTTTGCTTTTTAGCTATTGATAATAATTCAGGATTTTTACCTCCAAAATAATAAGCTATATCGATAGCTGAGACCAATGAAGATGTGTAATAAGACATTCCTTTTTGAGCATCATTTAAAGGAAAAAAAACTCCATTCTTGTCCGTTAAATTTAATAATGCATTAACTGCTTTTATTAAAACGCCGTTCTTGTATTCAAAAATCTTTAATTCAGGCTTTTTATTTTGAAGAGCTTCTGCAAATATTAAGAAAGGATACATAGCGTAACGTTGATAATACGGACCTTCGGTATAATAACCATCAGGAGAAAAAGGAGCTTCTAAATTTGCTAAAAAACCAGCTTTTCCGTCCTTATCATATATAAAACCACCATCATTATCCTTTGCTTTTAAGTTTTCTGAACGTTGATCTAAACCATATAATGCTCTTTTCACCAATTCTTCATCATTCATTACCAACCCAATCATACCTACGGCAACATTGCCCCAAGTAGAATGATTGTGTATTCTATTAAAAAATTGTGGTGTTTCTATGGACAGAAAATCTGCGTAAGGTTTAAATAATGCTTTATTTAAGTATACTGTTTCTTCTTTTGACAACCAATCATATATACAATCATATGCTTGACTTGTGTACACTAACCAATTAGCATCATTTAAACACTGCCAAAAAAACATACCTTTTGCATAACTTTTAGATAGCAGATGTCTTTTTAAAGTTGGATACAATTTAGCATATTGTAACAACATATCTCGTATGTAAATAGCATACTTTTCGTCAGCCAACAACTGGAATAAAACACCAGCTTTTTGCATGGTTGCATAATTTATTTTATGCTGTGTATGCGTATATCCTCCAGCCAAATCTTTAGGTACAGGAACTTTAATTCCTTTTTCTATTTCTATAGACACTTCTTTCTTTATTTTTTCTAAGGTCTTATCAAAAACTGGAACGTTTCCTAATTGACTTTTTATTTCTAAAACACTTTTTTTTGTTAAAATTAAATTTGGATGGCTTTGTAAAAGTTCTCTTTTTTGCTGAAAACTAGCGTTTATAGTAGCATTAGTTAATAAAAATAACAACAAAGCAAACTTTAATAGTAGATTAAGTTTCATCTTAATTTGTATTTAGGAATTGGTAACCTAGTTCGTCTATGATTTAAGGTAAACTTCCCTCTCCAAGAGTTCCCGATTTAAACCATACTTCGGCATAACTACCATTAGCATATTGTTTTTCTAAATCTCCATTATAAATATTTGCTCCAGTACTCCAAACTAAATTAGTTTCAGGATTTTTACCATTTGTTTGATTATACGCCCCTTGTTTAAAGTATTGCAATTCGTTTTTGTAGGCATTTGGTTGCTCTACTCCATCTCTATCAATAACAGCGTATTGCTTCTTAACTTTCTCTGGTATGTCTGATTTTTCTTTAAAATCAGAATCAATTAAACTTTTTGTAAATGTTTTTGTTTCATGATTTTTACTTTTAAAAGTCAAATACATAATACCTTTATGCACATTTACTTCATAATAAAACTCTTCATCTAATGCTATTCCTTCTGATGGTTCTTGAGGGTAAACATCTGACTTTTCACCAACAACTGACATGTCATATCCCCAAACTGCTGTAGAATGGTCCCATCTTTCAGAATTACTTCCTTTAGTATTGATTTCATAATTCCAATACACCGAACCTTTTTTGTGTCCTGGAAACTTTTTGTAGAAAATTTTTAAAGGTTCATTTTTATGACCTTCTCCACTATGAATTTGTCCTACAACTACAGAAAAAGAAGCTCCTACTCTTGCATCTCCAGATGTAGAAACGTGTTTTACTTTTAATGTTCCTGTTAATTTACCTCCGGTTTCTGGAGTCCACTCTTTATTTTGATGCAATTCAGTACGGGTATTCTTAGAATTTTTAGATGTAATACCGGAATTTGGAGTTTTAAATACGACCCAATTTTCTCCATCTTCTTTTGTAATAAAAAAGTATTTATTATTTTCAAAATTCTCTAAATCTTTAACAGTCTTTCCATTTCCTAATAATATTTTCATCTCACTTAAATGAGATAAAATAGCGCTTGGATATTGTTTTGGAATGACTGTTTTAGTTTTATTGTTTTGTGTTTCTTGTTCTTTTTTACAACCATTAACAATGATTGCTAATAATAGTAAAATATAAATTGGTTTGTTCATTTAGTTGTTGCTTGATTAATACATTAATTCTAATTTTAAATTCTGTACTACTTTAATTTCTCCAGAATTTTCAATGACATTGTTCAATGGTTTTTGCCCTTTTTCTCCCCAAAGAATTGCGATTATTTTTACCGTATTGTTTTTAAATGTATTATCCTTTAATTCTAAATTGACAATTCCTCTATTTTTTATTAAAATTTTATTTTCAGATGTTTTTCCTGAGTTTGTAACAGTGTTATTTTCGAAAACTAAATTTCCTCCAATTGTAGATTCATCATATCCTCCTCTGTGATAGTCTAAAATTGTTTCAGAAATATTTTCAAAAGTAGAATTTCGAATGGTTACAAACTCTGAATTATAATCTCCTTTATTATTGGTTTCTTTGTTTAAATTAAATCCACTAATATTATTTTTAAAAGTAGCATTGGCTACAAAAATTGTATCTGCAAAAGATCCTTTAGATACCTCTAACACACTTTTAAAATTTGAAATCTCAGAATTCTTAATAAATAAATCATATGCTTTAGACATATTTTTATCTAATGTCATGAATGCATTTTGAGTTTTAGTTCCTTCAATAATTACATTTTCTAACCTTAGCTTTACCTTTGGTAACAATCTAAAAGCCGTTTTTTCTGATGTAAAATGAATTGTAGACTTTTGATTATTATCAGTAGATTTTAAGGATATCTCTTTGTCAATAATTAAAGAAGCGCTTATCTCATATTTCAATGATTTTAAACTAATTGTATCACCTGAATTCGCATTTTTAATAGCTAAAACTAATTCATCTGAAGAAGCTACAATATGATTTTTATGTACAACTGTATCTTTATTTTTTGAAAACCATGAAGTTCCGTAAGTATCTCTTTTAATTAAAACAGTATTTTCTGCTATAGGATTAACAATAGCTCCTACACTATTGTTTACACTTCTACTCGTACCTAATAAATCCGTTTTTATATTATTAAAATCGAAACCTTCGTAAACCTTTACATCATTTTCTCTAGGCACAAAAAAGTTTTCTGATACCTTCTTTAATGAAAAATCGTATTTTGAGATTCCAGGGGACGTTACTTTACTTTTGTTTTCGTAATTGGTAATATTGTTTTGAAATGATATTCCATCGACTTTATCGTAATTATGAATAAGATATTCAGATTTTCTTGAATTGTAAATAGAATTATTAGCAAAAATTGTTCTAATTGGTCTAGCTGATCTAATTTCTGATTTAGGCAACACATCACTTTGACTTACATTAGAGCCAACACTAAAAAACCAAGGTTTTGGACAATCAACCCAAGAATTATAAGCAACTACAACATCTGTCACCTGATTATACCTGTTTAATGGAGACTTTGGAATTCCATTCATCACAGCAATCGGAGCTCTAAATTCGCTGCCTTTCAACTTATAAAAATAATTATTGGTAATCCAATGACCTGTATTAATTACACGAATACCACCTATAAACCTTGAATTATCATTACCTATAAAAACATTTCCATCAATGTTAGCGTAATTTCCATGTCTTAACACCAAAGATCCTTCGCTTTCAAAAAACACATTATTTTTAAATCTATTGAAATTAGATTTACTCGAGATAATCTCTACTTCTCCATTACAACGCTCAAAAAAATTGTTTTCAACATTTGTATAAGACGGTACCATAGAGGTACCACTATCACCTATTTGCATAGTTTCGCCATGTGGTCCTCCTTTTCTTGGTCGTGGTCCAAAATGATTATTAATTATTTGATGGTGATTATTAATGTGCTGATTTCCTTTTAAAACAACCATTACGGTTGGACCAAAATTTGACTTCCCAGCAATATAGCTATTACTCAACTCATTATTTTGCCCCCAAAACTCAACCCAATGATCAGTTTTATCTCTGTCTAATTGTGTAAATTCATCAATAACACAATTAGTTACCTTACAATTAAAAGCAACTTTATCATTATTAACTTTAAACCTAATAACATATTTAGTTGGTGTATACCCATTTCTAAAATACAAATCTCTTACTACTAAATAATTTCCTCCAATCGTCAAATTAGATTTTCCTTCTATAAAAACCTTACCTGGGGTTTCTGCTTTTAATACTATTGGTTTAAACTTTTTTCCATTAGCATAAAACTTTATTTCTGCATTAGCATAAGTTCCATTTTTTAAAACAATATAATCTCCTGGTTTTGAATTTTCAATTGCTTTATTTAACTCTGATACATTGGAAACTAAAATAGAATTCGTATATTTTTCACATGAAAAAAGAAAACATACAATAATTAGTAATAGAAGTTTTGATTTCATAAATACATTTTAACTGGTAAACCAATCTGGTTCACCAAAAATAATGCTTTTTTATTAAAATTTACTTCATTCTCTAATTAATTCACAACCATAAACATAAACCACTAATAATCAACATATATAAATAAAAAAACCACCCATAATAGGTAGTTTTATATAAATAGTATTAAAATTATCAAGCTTACTGATTTCCTAAAATAATAGGCATTCCGTCTTTTCCTGCACCTATTAAAACAACTTTACTATTAGGTGATTGCGCTAATTTTAACGTTGCCTCAATACCTTTATCTTGTAAAATTTTATCTGTTAAAGAAGCACTCAAAATTTTATTTGCATCTGCCTTACCTTGCGCTTCAATAATTTGTTTTTCAGCTTCTTTTTGAGCTGTTACCAATCTAAACTCGTATTCTAAAGACTCTTGCTCTTGCTTTAACTTTCGCTCAATAGCTTCTTTAATAGTTGATGGTAAAGTAACATCTCTTACTAAAACTTCATTTAACTGTACGTGTTGTTTTTCTAAGATTTTCTTTGTTTCTGTGAAAATTTCATCTTGTATTGCATCTCTTTTACTAGAATATAATTGTTCTGGTGTATATCTTCCCACAACACTTCTGGCTGCAGATCTAATTGCTGGCTGAATCACACGTTGTAAATAATTTTCACCTAATGTTTTATGCAATTTTCCTAAATCTTGATAAACTGGCTGATACCAAGCTGATGCATCAATTTGAATTTCTAATCCATTAGACGATAGTACTTTCATTTTTTCAAAAAGTTCTTGTTGTCTTACTTCATATACGTGCATTTCATTCCAAGGTGCCACTAAATGAAAACCTTCTCCATAAGTTTCACCAATAACTACTCCTCCTCCAAAGGTTTTGTATAAAACTCCTGCTTGACCTGATTTTATAGTCACGGTTGATTTTGCAAAAAGAATAAATATGAATATTAGCAACGGAATTACTAATACTCCTCTTTTTGGAAAGCTAAATTCTGGTTGTTGTCTTGACATTTTATTTAAATTGAATTGATTATAATTTATACAAATAGATATTATTCTTCTTTCTTTAATCTATCTTTTACGTATTCTATTTCTGTTTTACCATGTGGTATCGGATTTCCTTCATCATCTAAACTTACCATTACAATTTTATCAATCGTAATTATATCTTTTCTAGTCAATTTATTACGCACTTTACAACTTAAAGTTATAGAAGTTCTTCCAAACTTTTTTACTTCAATTCCTATTTCAATAATATCTCCTTTTCTTGCTGAGCTTACAAAATCTATTTCAGACATAAATTTTGTAACAGTTTTAGGTATTTCTAACTGAATAATAGCATATAAAGCTACTTCTTCATCTATCCATTGCAATAATCGCCCTCCAAAAAGAGATCCATTCGGATTTAAATCTTCTGGTTTTACCCACTTTCGGGTATGAAATCTCATCATTGTTCTATACTTTTTGATTCAAAATTTATTAATTCTTCATTTTCAAAATATGTAGTAATTTCTATAGGATTACAACATATTTCGCAATCTTCTATATAAGTCTCAGAGATACTTCTGTCTAATAACATCGATATCTGCTCCCAACAATATGGGCATTGAAAAAAATGTTCAAACATTATATTTTTCCGTAGTATTTTCTAACAAACCATTCAATAGTTAACAAAGTAACTATAATAAACAAAATCCATTTCCAATGAATTAAACTTTCTTCTTTTACTATTGATCTTTGAATCGAATAATAATTTTTGTCAGCAATCAACTCTTTTAATAAATCGTTTTGTTGATCTTTATAAAACAGTTTCCCTTTTGTTTTATCAGCTAAAGCAAGTAGCTTCTTTTTATTAGCGTTTGTAAACTGTTCTTCTATTTGAAAATCTGCTACTTTAAATACACCCGATTTAGATATCTTTTGATTCGCTACTTTAACACTGTAAGAATAATCTCCAGAATTTAAACCGCTTATTTTTAATTGATATGAATTATTCACCAACGAAAAAGGATACACTTTCGTTTCTTTAGTATCATTATTCACCAACGTTAGTTGTAAAGAAGCTCTATCATTAAACTTATAATTTTTATCAAGATACAAAGCAGAAACTACAATTGTTTCATTAGCTAAATATAAATTAGATAGTTTTACATCTAATCTTTTTCTTTTTTTATTTGAAGCTAAAAACTGAACTATATTATTAATAAACTCATCAAATACCTCAAAAGAACTTTCTTTTAAATAACTAGAAGACCTCCATTTCCAAATACCTTCTCCAAGTAAAATTCCGTATTTATCCTCTCCTTTTTCAAAAGTAGTTAATAACGGTGCCTGAGTTGTAATTCCTTTTAACCTTTGAAATAATAATGATTGATTCTCTTTTACATTTACAGCTCCAAATTTATCCGTTAAAGGAGGAAAACCACCAAAACCAATATCCTCCTGAATATAAGTTAAATAATTTGAATTATAAGAAGCGTTATAGTCTTCAGATTGATGTATAAATGATTTGTGAATACCTAAATCTAAAGAATTGATAAAATTCCAATCTGTTTTGGAACCAGTCACAATTAAATAATTAGAATTAAATGACTCTAAATATTTTTTGAAATAAATGTTTGGTTGATAAAAAACCACAAATTGATAGTCTTTTATATTTCCTTTAAAAGAATTTACCTGAGCAATCTCAACTTTACGTTGTTTGTTCGTTTCTATTGATTTTTTAAAAACTCCAACATCTGGATGCATAATAGAAGTCAACACCAATACTTTGGTTTGTTCATCAATAACTTCTACAGAAAAACTCTTAGAATTATTTTTTGTATTTTTTTCTTGAGATAGTTTTTCTATACCAACACTGTAATAATGTGTCCCCTCTTTATCCGAAGTAAACTCAGCTGTTACAACTTGAGAAGAGTTAGTTGGCGAAAGAGTCAACTTTTTCGTAAAAATTCTTTTCCCTGATTTATATATTGAAAAAGTAGGATTTATCACTTTTTTACCTTCATAGTTTACAAATACTTCTACAGGAAACTTATTGTTTAAATAACTGTACTTATTTACATTTAGTTGCGATATTTTTAAATCTTCATAAACAGTGGTATCACCAATAACCAAGGGATATATGCTTTTTTTTGAATTTACATATTCGTAATCATTTCCAATGGTCTGATTTCCATCAGAAATCAAAACAATTCCACCTAAATCATCTTTTTGTAAACTATTTACATTCGTAATTGCTTTGGCAATATTGGTTTTACTATTAGTGAAACTTAAACTATCTAAAGGAGATATTTTGTCATTAAAAGTAAATAAGTTCAGATCAAACTTCTCTTTTAACTCTTTTGATTCTTGAAATTTTTCAAGAATACTTTTAACTGTTTCTTCTTCTTTAAAAAAACTAGTTGATAAAGAATTATCTACTAATACTGAAAGTTTTGGCTTTTCATTTTGGATTTCTGTTATTTTTAATTTGGGATTAATTAGTAATAACAACAATAAAAAAATAGCAAAAGTTCTTAAAACAAATAAAAATATGTGATGTTTTGGGGCTTTTTTAACTTTAAAGAAATACTGAAAAAAACTAATTGCAACGCTAATTAAAACGGCTATAATGATATATAATAGTGTAATTGTAGACAATGTTTTGCTTTTGAAATGTGAAGATATTAAAATTCCTTCTAATTACTTTACTTCTTTTTTTAGAGAATATGATTTTAATCATATTTTAAGAAGAATTCCACCGCTAATTTTGTAGTAAAATATAACAATTATGATTACTATAAATAACACCGAAATTAGATCAAATACTTACAATAAAAAAGCTACAATAATTGATTTAATTAACAGAAAAATAGAAAAAGAGAAAGATAACAGCATCGGTATTACTATTGTATTAATAATGATAAATACTATGATAGCATCCGTAAGTGTTGCTTTATCTATCTATAACGATATTTCTTTTTTCCCATTAATATTTGGTTGTGTTGCTGCTATGGGAACCAACGCAGCAGCTTTTAGTCAAAGTCCATTTAAATACATTGCGTGGGCTTGTATTATAAGCGTTTTAGGCAATAGTTTTTTAGCTATTTACCAAGGTATTATGCTTTTTTACTAGGCCTGTTTTCAAAAATTTTAAAAAAGAGCATGGATGCTATATTTCGTGCTCTTTCTTTTGCTTGATGTGCTTTTTCTCCATAAAAAAGTTCATCAATCGTATGAAACCATAATTGCAACCAACGTCCAAAATGTTCTTGCGAAATAAGAGCATTGAAATTTTCATCTACTTTTTGATGCTTTTCAATTGGATTCCCTTTATACTTTCTGACAAAAAATAAATTAGTTTCCCAAAAATCAGTCAATTTTTCTAAATGATCATTCCATTCTTCTACTGGAATTGTTTTTGTAAAAATCTCTCCTAATAAATCATCTTTCTTTATTTTTTCATAAAAAGTATGAACTAATAAAAAAACTTCTTCCCTCCCAACTATCTCTTTTTTATCCATCATCAATAATTAAACAATGTAAAAATCTTAATTTTTAATGATGCAGCGAAAATTATTTACCTAAACATGCCTTTTTATCCTTAATACACTCATTTTTTTAAACAAAGAATTACTGAATACCAACCACTTTCAAAATCAATCGATAAACACAGAAAACCTTTGCTCTTTTTCTTTTAAAACTTATCTTTACGCCCTCAAATTTTATAGATGAGTTTTTTAGAAGAAATACAGAAAAGAAGAACGTTTGGTATTATTTCTCACCCAGATGCAGGAAAAACAACATTAACAGAAAAATTATTACTTTTTGGAGGGGCTATTCAAGAAGCTGGAGCTGTAAAAAGTAATAAAATAAAAAAAGGAGCAACATCCGATTTTATGGAGATAGAACGTCAGCGTGGTATTTCTGTTGCTACCTCTGTACTTGCTTTCAATTATAAAGACAAAAAAATAAATATTCTAGATACTCCTGGTCACAAAGATTTTGCTGAAGATACTTTTAGAACTTTAACGGCTGTTGACAGTGTTATTGTAGTTATTGATGTTGCCAAAGGGGTTGAGCCACAAACTGAAAAGTTAGTAGAAGTTTGTAGAATGCGTAAAATTCCTATTATTGTTTTTATCAACAAATTAGATCGTGAAGGTAAAGATGCTTTCGATTTATTAGATGAAGTTGAACAAAAATTAGGGCTTACTACTACTCCTCTATCTTTTCCTATTGGAATGGGATACGATTTTCAAGGAATCTATAATATTTGGGAAAAGAAAATCAATGTTTTTTCTGCTGATAATAAACAAACAGTTAGTGAAGGAGTTGAATTCACAGATATCAACGTACCAGAACTAGATGAAATGATTGGTAAAGATGCTGCTGAAACTCTTAGAGAAGAACTAGAAATGGTGGAAGGTGTATATCCTGAATTTGATCAGAAAGCTTACGAAAGTGGTGATTTACAACCTGTCTTTTTTGGTTCTGCCTTAAATAATTTTGGAGTAAAAGAATTATTAGATTGTTTTATTGACATAGCTCCAGATCCTCAACCTAAAATGTCTGATACTCGCTTAGTTGATTCTAAAGAAAATAAATTAACTGGATTTGTATTTAAAATCCATGCCAACATGGATCCTAAACACAGAGACCGTTTAGCGTTTGTTAAAATTGTATCAGGTACTTTTAAAAGAAACACACCTTATTTACATGTAAGAAATAATAAAAAAGTAAAGTTTTCTAGTCCAAATGCATTTTTTGCCGAGAAAAAAGAAATCGTTGAAGAATCTTTTGCTGGTGATATTGTTGGTTTACACGATACAGGAAATTTTAAAATTGGAGATACTTTAACTGAGGGGGAAAAAATGAATTTTAAAGGAATTCCTAGTTTTTCTCCTGAACATTTCCGATATGTAAATAATGCGGATCCATTAAAAGCAAAACAACTATATAAAGGGTTAGATCAATTAATGGACGAAGGTGTTGCTCAGTTATTCACCTTAGATATGAATGGTAGAAGAATTATTGGTACTGTTGGTGCATTACAGTACGAAGTTATTCAATATCGTTTAGAACATGAATACGGAGCAAAATGTACTTATGAAAACATTTCTGTTCACAAAGCTTGTTGGGTACAACCAGAAGATGAAAAAAATGAAGAATTTAAAGAATTCAAACGTGTAAAACAGCGTTATTTAGCAAAAGACAAACAAGGTCAATTGGTTTTCTTAGCCGATTCTCCTTTCACTATACAAATGACACAAAGCAAATATCCATCTGTTAAGTTACATTTCACTAGTGAATTTGAGTAATAACTAAGTAAATTATATTTTTTTGACTATAATTTTTATGACACCAAATAAACGTTTATTAATAAGTTTAATAGCAATATTTACTAGTTCTTTATTATTGGGACAAAATACAGCCGACTTGGATGGTAAAGAATTAAACAATAAAATTCGAATGAATTTTATGTCAATTTCAATGCCTACTGATGATTTCCCTAATTTAAAACCTAATATGGGATTAATTGGACTTCATTATCAGATTCCTTTTAATGATTGGTTGTATGGTGGTGCTGGGTTTCATTATGCCATTACTGGTGATCAAGGCGGACTATTTACTCTTGGTGCTGAACTTGGAGTAAATACTAAAATTTATAAAAACCTTTTTTTTGATGCTAACTTTCACTTTGGAGGTGGCGGCGGATATAGAATTCTGATTAATGATGGTGCTTTTTACAATACTAACATTGGACTTCAATATAAAAAAAACGGATATTCTTTTGGTTTACAGTATAGCCATTTAGACTTTTTTACCGGAAGTATTAAAGATAATGCTGTTTCGTTATTTGTTGAAATTCCAACATCGTTAAGATATACAAACTATAAAAACTCTCTTCAGAAATTTGTGAATAACAATAATACTGAAGATTCATTCTGGAACAAACCATCGGTAAAAAACACACAACAAGTTAGGTTCGATTTCTTTTATCCAATAGGTGATTCAAAAAAAGACAATAGGTCAACTCTTGATGAAACGTTATATGTGTTAGGATTTGAATACCAAAAATATGTACAAGACAATCTTTTTCTTTTTGCTCACACAGATGCTATATACAAAGGTTTAAGAGCTGGGTTTATGGATTTATTTGTAGGTGCTGGTTATCACCCTTATCAATCAGAACATATTAACTTATTTACCAAATTAGCTATTGGAGCAGCGGGCGGACGCATAGCTCCTGAAGGCGGTTTAACCATTTACCCTTCTGCTGGCTTAGATTTTAAATTATCTGACAATTTAGCTATTAGTGGTCATGGAGGTTACTATCGTGCTTTAGATGGTGATTTTGAAGCGTATACTTTAGGTTTTGGTCTAAAATATATGAATTTGAGTGGAGGAACTAAAAACACTAATAAATCAACCAACTTTAAAGCACAAGGAATTAGTGTAGCTTTAGAAAATCAAACCTACTTTAAAGTTAATAAAACAGATGATCCTAATAATATTTTAGCTGCCGATTTACAATTATTAGCCATTCAGTTTAACTATGATGTTTTTAAAAACATTTATTTAATTGGTGAAGCTGGTTTTGCTTATGGCGGTAGATCTGGAGGTTATGCACACGGATTAGTAGGAGTTGGTTTTAAAACTAATAATTTTATAAACGACAAAATGAACGCTTTTATCAATCTTACAGGTGGTGCCGCTGGTGGTGCTGGTGTTGATACAGGTGAAGGTATTGTTATAAGACCAACTGTAGGTTTTAATTTTAACATTAATAATAATTTTACAATCACAACTTCTGGTGGGAAATTTTACGCTCCCTTCGGAAATGTAAACAGTACAAATATAAATGTAGGAATACGTTTTAATTTTGCTACGCTTACAAATATTTCAAAATAAAACAAAAGAATAAAACTCGTAAACATGAATAACGGAATTTACGCAAAATTTACTACTCCAAAAGGAGAAATTTTAGTAAACTTAGAATATGAAAAAACTCCTGGTACAGTAGGAAACTTTGTTGCCTTAGCTGAAGGAAACTTAGAAAACTCTGCTCGCCCTCAAGGAGAACCTTACTATAATGGATTAAAGTTTCACAGAGTTATTCCTGATTTTATGATTCAAGGAGGTTGTCCTCAAGGAACAGGAACAGGAAACCCTGGATATAAATTTGATGACGAAATTCATCCAGATTTAAAGCACGATGCTCCAGGTAAATTATCTATGGCAAATGCAGGTCCTGGTACTAATGGATCTCAATTTTTTATTACGCATGTTGCAACACCTTGGTTAGACGGAAAACACACTGTTTTTGGAAGTGTTATTGAAGGTCAAACTGTTGTTGATGCAGTTGGACAAGGAGATGATATGCAAGTAGAAATATTAAGAGTTGGTGATGTTGCTGAAAACTGGAATGCTGTAGAGGCTTTTAGAACTTTTGAAGGAGAACGTGAAAAAAGAGAAGCTGCTGAAAAGGCAAAGCAAAAAGCTTTATTAGATGAAGTAGCTGCTGGTTATGATGAAACTCCTAGTGGATTACGTTATAAAATTTTACAAAAAGGAGAAGGTAAAAAAGCTAATCAAGGAGATACAGTATCTGTACACTATAAAGGACAGTTATTAGACGGTACTGTATTCGACTCTTCATACAAACGTAAGCAACCTATCGATTTTGCTATCGGAGTTGGACAAGTTATTGCTGGTTGGGATGAAGGTATACAATTATTACAAGTAGGTGATAAAGCAAGATTAGTAATACCATCTAATTTAGGATATGGTGAAAGAGGTGCTGGTGGAGTTATTCCTGCAAACGCTACTCTTATTTTTGACGTTGAGTTAATGGATGTGAAGTAAAATTCGCAACAAATAAATTAATAAAAAATCATAATACAAATAAACTCTTGTTTACTTGTATTATGATTTTTCACTTACAACCCTAACATTAACTTATTGTTAATTAAGCTAAAAGTTAAATATATTTTTTTGATCTATTCTTTTTTCGATTTAACTTTACAATAAATCACTGTTAACATACATCTCTGATATATCATCGAAATTTGTATCGGAAATTAATGTAAGTTATCAATTTAATTCCCCCAAAAAATGAAAAAAAATATCATCTTCTTGATTATTTTGTTGATCTCAACAAACAGTTTTTTATCAGCTCAAAATAAAAAACACTGTGAAACTCCCAATGAAAACCAACTAAGCCTAAACTCAATTTCTAAATGTTCTATTGAACAAGAAGATTCAAATGAAGGTAAAGTAGTTCTCAATGTATTTTCTTCTCGTAAAGTTCGTAAAAGGATTGTACGAAAAAGAACTGAAGCTAATTCTATAGACAATACTAATAACCTACAAAAAGAGATAGAAAGCAATAGTGAAATTGATATACAAGAAAATATTGTTGCAAGAAAGGTAGTTGCAAAAGAAATATTATTCTCTGTAGTAGATAATGTACCTCTATTTCCTACTTGTAAAAATTCTTCAAAAGACAAATCTAAATGTTTCAACAATCAATTCTCCAAACATTTTGCTAAAAACTTTTCTCCAGAACAAGCATCAGAAGAAGGTGTTTCTGGAAGAGTATTTATTCAATTCACTATAGATATTCAAGGAAATGTAAATAACATTTCTATAAAATCTAGAAAAAAAGATGCTCAACTCGAAGCAGAAATTAATCGAGTAATTAAAAAATTACCAAAATTTACTCCAGGAAAACACCAAGGCTTAGCTGTTAACGTAAAGTATAGCTTACCAATTAATTTTAGCGTAGATTAATAATCTTTTCTTGACATAAGAAATAATTAACTGTTTTACAGAACCTTAAAAAAAGTTAACTTTTAAATAAAAAGATTAACTTTTTTTGTTTTATAACCTTTTTTTACATACATTTGTACCTAAATACTATAAATCCCTAAAAGTATGATTAAAAAAGTTTTCACAGTAGCCGCTGTGATGTTGTTTACTCAGGTGGCTATATCTCAATCAAAAGCATCAGAAACTTGTGATACTCCAGGAGGAGATCCAGCGTTAGACTTGAACAGTATTACTAAGTGTTCAGTTGAAAAAGATGCAGATTCAAAAACTAAAAAAGTTACTGTAGAAGTTACTTCTCGTAGAAGAGTTGTAAGAAAACGTAATGCAGTAACAGGAGTTGGTACTTCTAATACTTCTCACAAATTAGCAGCATTAAAGAAAAAAGCTTCTTTAGTTGGTAACTTAGATTTAAGTAGTGAAGAAGTTGTAGAAAAAGTTCCTTTCAATCTTGTGGAAGAAATTCCTTTATTTGAAGATTGTCAAAGCGTTTCTTTATACCAACAAGAAAGATGTTTTAAGCAAGAGATTGCTAAACACATTAAAAAGAACTTTAAATACCCATCACAAGCATATAAAGATGGTGTACAAGGTAGAGTATTAGTGCAGTTCGTAATCGATAAAGACGGTGCTGTTGCAGATTTAAATATTCGTGGACCTTATAAAGGAGATTTATTAGAGAAAGAAGCTGAAAGAATTGTAAGAAAATTACCTAAATTAAAGCCAGGTAAACACAATGGTAAAGCTGTAAAAGTAAAGTATGGTATTCCTATTTCTTTTAAGATTCCAGGTAGAGCTGCAACTAATGTAAAGAAAGCTATTACTATTGACGCAACAAATACTTTCAGATTTGATCAAGTTACAGCTATCCCAGCTTTCAAGGAATGTGGATCTAGTAACTCTGTAGATTGTTTCAACAAAGAATTAGGTAAGCACATCCAAAAGTATTTTGCTTATCCTGAAGAAGCTGTAGCTCAAGGTATAGAAGGTAAAGTAAATGCTTATTTTATCATCGATCAAAATGGTAACATTGCAAATATAAGAACAAGAAATCCTGCAGGTGCTGACGTATTAGGTGCTGCTACTGCTAGATTAATTGAAAAGTTACCTACTTTAAAGCCAGCAATGAAAGATGGAAAACCTGTTAACGTTAAGTACAGTTTCCCTATAAACTTTTCATTACACTAAGACATAACTAATTACTCACAATCATATTTTTAAGACCAGAAATTTAATTTCTGGTCTTTTTTATTTAAATTTACTTATGAGATCTGCAAAACAATGGTTTGATGAATATGCTATTAGTCATCAAAATGAAAAAAATCAATTAATACACTATATATGTGTACCAGCTATATTCTTCAGCGTCGTTGGTTTATTAATGTGTGTTCCAAATTCACTTATCAAAAGCACATTTCGTATTCATAATCCTTTAATTGAAAATTGGGCTTTTATCCTAGGTTTACTTATTTGCTTTTTATTTTACCTTAGACTAGGCTTTTGGTATTTTATAAATATGTCTTTTATTATACTAGTAGCCATATCTGGTAATAATTGGATTCAAAACAATTTTAACCTGCTCATCGTTTCAATTGTAATATTTGTGATTGCTTGGATAGGCCAGTTTTACGGTCATAAAATTGAAGGTAAAAAACCTTCATTCATAAAGGACTTACAATTTTTATTAATAGGACCGTTATGGGTAATTGAAAAACTAAGCTCAAAAAAGAGAAATGGATAACACTATAAATTTTGAAAGTTTTCTGAAAGTAGATATTAGAGTTGGTACTATTATAGAAGTAAACGATTTCCCTAAAGCAAGGAAACCTGCTTATCAATTAAAAATAGATCTTGACGAATTAGGTATAAAAAAATCTAGTGCACAAATTACTGATTTATACACAAAAAAAGATCTCATCGGAAAGCAAGTTTGTTGTTTAATTAATTTAAAACCAAGGCAGATAGCTAATTTTATGAGTGAATGTCTTGTATTAGGGGTTTACAATAATGAAGAGAAAGTTGTATTACTACAACCTTCAAAAAATATTAAAAACGGAACTCCTGTTACATAAAATAACTACTGCCCTACTCTTTTTTTAAATACTAATCACCTCCATTTAGAATAATAAGGGCAGCTAACACACCAGGTATCCAACCACAGAGAGTCAATATTAAAACTATTATAAACGATCCGCACCCCTTATCAATAATTGACAATGGAGGAAACAAAATCGCTAACAAAACTCTAAAAATATTCATATAATTCTTTTATTTAAAAGACTAATTAAATCGTAATTTGTTACAGTAACATCGAAAATTATTAAATAAAAAAAACTCTCAAGAATAAATTGAGAGCTTTAATTAGGATTATAAATTATATGAATACTACTTTTTTAGTTTCATATCTGTACTTTCAAAAATTTTATCTGCCGATTTAGCTATAAAACCAGAATATAACTCTCCATTATCCATAGGGTATCTAAAAGCAAACTCATAATAACAAGAAGTAATCTCTTTAACTCCTTCTTTAAAATCTACTGGTATTCTATCTGCTAAAACACTAGACTGTTCTAAAAAAACTTCAGGTGTTCCTTTTATTTCGCCTCCAGAAGTATTCATTTTAAAATCATTTTGCTTTAAAAACTCATTAACTTCTTGTAATGTATTAAAAGTACTTAGTTTGTTTACATCAACTGTAAAGTGATTAGAACAAAAACCATTTACATATAACCAAGCTGCATATTCACTTTCTTCTTGTAACTTTTCGTATACTTCAAAACTAGGTTGCTCCCATAACCTACCTTTAAAAACTAACTCGCTAGGATTTAAATCTTCTTTTGATAATTGATCTATTAATCCTGTTACTGTATCTTGTAAAACACCTGAAAACTCTTTTGTTTTTAACTGACTAATAAATACTCTTGGTGCATTGCTATCAGTTTTATGCTCAAAATGTTTTGCATATAATTTTTTAGCTTCAAATACATAATCTCCTTTTTCTTCATAACCTGCTGCAATAAAAGGAGCTGCTAATACTTCAATATTTACACGCTCATCGTCAAATGTTCTAAAAGCTACATGATCATTAAAAACTTTATTACCTTTATTTAAGAATAAATCTTTAATTTTTTGCGCAGACGGAGTTCGTTCAGTATACTCTGTCCATAATTTATCGAAAATCTGTGTCGTATTCATGATAGTATATTTTGAAACAAAAATAAATTGATTTTCTTTTAAAGATAGTTTATTATAATTAATTTTACACATATAAACATCATTTTGTGTTTAATTAACATTTACAGATTAAAATAACACATATTTGATTATTATTTACTTAAAACCAAATAATGAATAGTCAATTTGATTATATAGATAAGCAAATACTTACCAAATTAAGATTAGATGCAAGAAAAGCATATTCGCAAATAGCTGAAGAGTTAAAAATTTCTAATTCTTTAGTGCATCAGCGCATCAAAAAGCTTTCACAAGAAGGAGTCATAAAAAATACCGCATTTATTCTTGATGAAAAAAAATTAGGTTACAAAACAAAATCATACACTGGAATACGTTTACGAGAAGCCAGATTTGCTAAAGATGTAATGAAAGAGCTTTCTAAAATAGAAGAAATCGCAGAATGTAATTTTGTTTCTGGTAATTATGCTATTTTTATACTCATTTTTGCAAAAGATAATGAACACTTGCAAAAAATCTTATATGACAAAGTACATTTAATCAATGGAGTTGCAGGTACAGATACTTTTATTTGTTTTGATACTTGTTTCAAACGAAATATTCCTATAGATTGAAGTAAAACCAAATAATAAAACCAGTAGAATTAATTAATGGAAACGAAACTACTCTCTCTAAATAATACATTAAAAGGTGAATTATTATTTGATAATTTACACAAAAACATATATGCCACTGACGCATCTGTGTACAGAAAAATTCCGTTAGCTGTTGCGTACCCTAAAAATGTAGATGACATACAAAAACTTATTGAGTTTGCTAAAAAAAATAATATCACATTAATTCCCAGAACTGCTGGAACTTCTCTAGCAGGACAATGTGTGGGTGATGGTATTGTGGTAGATGTTTCTAAATATTTTACAAATATTATAGCTTTTGATGAAGAAAATAAGACGATTACTGTTGAACCAGGAATCATTAGAGATGATTTAAATAGATTTTTAAAACCTTATGGTTTGTTTTTTGGTCCTAATACTTCTACTTCTAATAGATGTATGATTGGTGGTATGGTAGGTAATAATTCTTCAGGAAGTACTTCTATACAATATGGTGTTACAAGAGATAAAGTTATAAGTATAGAAGGATTGTTGAGTGATGGAAGTACTGTTTGTTTTTCTGAAATCACTTCAGATCAATTCAAACAAAAGCGTTTTGAAAACACTCTTGAAAGTAATATTTATAAAACAATTTATAATGAACTTTCTTCTGAAGAAAATCAATCAGAAATAAAAAATGAATTTCCAAAAGCAGCAATTCACAGAAGAAATACTGGTTATGCTGTTGATGAATTTTTAAGCTCTGATATGTTTGGTGGCGATGAAAACACTATAAATATTGCCAAATTTTTATCGGGAAGTGAGGGAACATTAGTTTTTTCAACAAAAATAAAAATCCAATTAGACGACTTACCTCCTACTCAAAGTATAATGGTTTGTCCGCATTTTACCAGTGTAGATGAAAGTTTACGCGCTACAGTTACCACCATGAATCACAACTTATACACCTGTGAATTAATGGACAAGGTAATTTTAGATTGTACTAAAAACAACAGAGAGCAAGCTAAAAATAGATTCTTTCTAAAAGGAGATCCTGAAGCTGTTTTAATGTTAGAAGTTAGTGCTGATACAATGGAAGAAGCTGAAGTGTTAGCTGACAATTTAATTGAAGACCTAAAAAAACATAATTTTGGATATTATTACCCAAAAATTTACGGACAAGATATTGGTAAAGTTCATTACTTACGTAAAGCCGGATTAGGTCTATTAGGAAATATGGTTGGTGATAAAAAGGCTGTTGCTTGTATAGAAGATACTGCAGTGGCTTTAGAGGATTTACCAAATTATATTGAAGAGTTTACGCAAATAATGGATAAATATCAGCAAAAAGCTGTGTATTATGCACATGCTGGTGCTGGTGAATTACATTTACGTCCAATTTTAAATCTTAAAAAACAAGAAGATGTTGTTTTATTCAGAAAAATAACAACTGAAACAGCAGAACTTGTAAAAAAATACAAGGGATCTTTCAGTGGAGAACATGGTGATGGTATTGTTCGTGCTGAATTTATTCCGTTAATGATTGGTTATAAAAATTATGAACTATTAAGACGTATTAAAAAAGCTTTTGATCCTGATAATATCTTCAACAAAGGAAAAATCACTGATGCTTTTCCGATGGATAAGAGTTTACGTTATGAAATTGATAGAAATGAGCCTAATATAGATACCATTCAAGATTTTTCTGAGAATGAAGGAATTTTAAAATTAGCTGAAAAATGTAATGGTTCGGGTGATTGTAGAAAATCTCCAGAAGCTGGTGGTACGTTGTGTCCTAGCTATCGTGCAACTAAAAATGAAAAAGAAACTACCAGAGCTAGAGCTAATACGTTAAGAGAAGTATTAACCAATAATGATGCTAAAAATAAATTTGACTCTAAGGAACTAAAAAATATATTAGATCTATGTTTAAGCTGCAAAGCATGTGCAACTGAATGTCCTAGTAATGTTGATATAGCTTCAATGAAAGCTGAATTTCTATATCAATACCAAGAAATAAACGGTTATTCTTTTAGAAGTAAATTATTTGCTAATAATGCTAAATACAATAAACTTGGAAGTAAGTTTCCTGCTTTAACAAACTTTTTCACCAATACTTCTTTAGCTAAAAAAGTAATGGGTGTAGCACAAGAAAGATCTGTTCCTAAATTAGCAAAGCAACCTCTAAATGCATGGCTTGAAAAACACAATAGTAAAGCATCTAATAAAGCCGTTTATCTCTTTAACGATGAGTTTACAAATTATTACGATGCAGAAATAGGTAAAGATTTAGTAATTGTACTTGAAAAATTAGGTTTCGAAATCAAAACGACTCCTCATGAAGAAAGTGCTCGTAGCTACATTTCTAAAGGTTTTTTAAACGAAGCAAAGCAAATAGCTAACAAAAATGTAAATACTTTCAAAAACATAATCACCGATGAAACTCCATTAGTTGGTATTGAACCTTCGGCTATTTTAACTTTTAGAGATGAATATATTAGATTAGCTGATGACAAAGAAGCCGCTAAAGAAATAGCTAAAAATGTATTTACTATTGAAGAGTTTATCAGTAGAGAGCTTAAGAATGATAAAATTGACAAAAAGCTTTTTACTAACGAACACAAAGCAATTAAAATACATGGACATTGCCATCAAAAATCGTTATCAACTACACATTCAATTTTTTCTATGTTAAATATTCCAGAAAATTATGATGTAAAAATTATGAATACCGGATGTTGTGGTATGGCTGGTTCATTTGGTTATGAAAGCGAACATTATAAAGTAAGCATGCAAGTTGGTGAAGACACATTGTTTCCAAAAATTAGAAATTGCTCTAATGACACTCTAATTGCTGCATCAGGTACCAGTTGTCGTCATCAAATTTATGATGGTACTAAAAGAACCGCAAAGCATCCTATTACAATTTTAAAGGAAGCTTTAGTTTAACTGATAATTTTCATTAAGTTACACTGAATTTTAGCATCTGAAAAACAAAAAATTAGGTTCAAAACACGTTAATTACAAACTGCCTTTGATTGATTGTTTTAAAAGTTTTGTTTATCAAAAAGAAAACACTAAATTTGCAGTCGCAAAATTAACCTCTGACGAGAACCGTGTATGTTACTTTGTTAAATTACAATATATTAAAGCAATGGATTTAATTAAATTTGTTCAAGACGAATTCGTTACTAGAAATGAATTACCAGAATTCGCAGCAGGAGATACAATTACTGTATACTACGAAATTAAAGAAGGAAACAAAACTCGTACTCAGTTCTTTAGAGGAGTTGTAATCCAAAAAAGAGGAAACGGTTCTTCTGAAACATTTACTATTAGAAAAATGTCTGGTACTGTAGGTGTAGAGCGTATTTTCCCAATCAACTTACCTTCTATTCAAAAGATTGAAGTTAACAAAAGAGGTAAAGTACGTAGAGCTAGAATTTACTACTTCAGAGGTCTTACTGGTAAGAAAGCAAGAATTAAAGAAAAAAGAAACTAATATTAGTTTCATTTATACTAAAAGCGATGTTTATACATCGCTTTTTTTATGAACAAATTTGAAAAATTAGTTAATTATTAAAAAAAGTATCACTTTATTAGCAATTTAACATTAAAAATACCAATTGTAATACTTAAATTTGCATCACTTCAAATTAAAACAACTAGATAATATATGAGTACAACTGCGAAAATTATGTACACAAAAACAGACGAAGCACCAGCTTTGGCTACTCGTTCGTTTTTGCCAATTGTAAAAGCATATACTAAATCATCTAACATAGAAATCATTACTAAAGATATTTCTTTAGCGGGAAGAATTTTAGCAAACTTCTCAGAATATTTAACAGAAGATCAAAAAGTAGAAGATGCTTTAGCTTTTTTAGGAGAATTAGCAACTAAACCAGAAGCTAACATCATTAAATTACCTAACATTAGTGCTTCTGTTCCTCAATTAAAAGCTGCTGTAAAAGAACTTCAAAATTTAGGATATGCATTACCTGATTACCCAGAGGATGTAGAAACTGAAGAAGACAAAAAAGTTTTAGCTCTTTATAATAAAGTAAAAGGTTCTGCTGTGAACCCAGTATTACGTGAAGGAAATTCAGATCGTAGAGCTCCTAAAGCAGTAAAAAACTACGCTAAGAAAAATCCTCATTCAATGGGAGCTTGGAGTAGTAATTCTAAAACTCATATAGCAACTATGAGCAGTGGTGATTTTGCTCATAATGAAAAATCTATTACTGTACCTAATGCCACTGATGTTAAAATAGTACATACTGATAGTAACGGAACAGAAACTGTTTTAAAAGCAAGTACTAAATTATTAGCAGGAGAAATTATTGATGCTTCTGTTATGAATAAAAAATCATTATTAACTTTCTTAGAAGAGCAAGTAAAAGAAGCTAAAGAACAAGGTGTGTTATTCTCATTACACATGAAAGCTACTATGATGAAAGTTTCTGATCCTATTATATTTGGACATGCTGTTAGAGTTTTCTTTAAAGATTTATTTGAAAAACACGGTGAAACTTTCGAAGAAATTGGTGTTGATGTAAATAATGGTTTTGGTAATTTATTAAGTAATTTAGATGAAGTTTCTGCTGAAAAGAAAGCTGAAATTTTAGCTGACATCGAAAACGTTTACGCGAACAACCCTGATATTGCCATGGTTGATTCTGATAAAGGAATTACAAATTTACACGTTCCTTCTGATATTATTATTGATGCTTCTGTACCTGCAATGATCCGTACTTCTGGACAAATGTGGAATAAAGAAGGTAAAACACAAGATACGAAAGCTGTAATTCCTGATAGTTCATATGCAGCATTATATCAAACAACTGTTGAATTCTGTAAAAAACACGGAGCATTTGATCCAACAACTATGGGTACTGTACCTAATGTTGGTTTAATGGCTAAAAAAGCAGAAGAATATGGTTCTCATGATAAAACTTTCCAAATAGCTAGTAAAGGTAAGGTTTCTGTTGTTGATGCAGAAGGAAATACTTTATTAGAGCATACTGTAGAAGAAGGTGACATCTGGAGAATGTGTCAAACTAAAGATGCTCCTGTAAAAGACTGGGTAAAATTAGCTGTAACTCGTGCTAAAGCAATGCAAGCACCAGCTGTTTTCTGGTTAGATGAAAAAAGAGCTCATGATGCTGAATTAATTAAAAAAGTAAATACTTACTTAGCTGATCATGATACTAATGGATTAGACATTTTAATCAAATCTGTTTCTGAAGCTACTGAATATACTCTTGAGAGAGTTAAAGACGGAAAAGATACCATTTCTGTTACTGGAAATGTATTACGTGATTATTTAACAGACTTATTCCCTATTTTAGAATTAGGTACTTCTGCTAAAATGTTATCTATTGTGCCATTAATGAATGGTGGTGGTTTATTTGAAACTGGTGCTGGTGGATCTGCTCCAAAACACGTTCAACAATTTATTGGTGAAAACCACCTACGTTGGGATTCTTTAGGTGAGTTTTTAGCTTTAGCGGTTTCTTTAGAACACTTAGGAGAAACAACTAAAAATGATAAAGCTTTAGTATTAGCTGAAACATTAGATAATGCTATTGAAAAGTTATTAGACAACAAAAAATCTCCTTCAAGAAAAGCTGGAGAATTAGACAACAGAGGTAGTCATTTTTATTTAGCAATGTACTGGGCTGAAGAATTAGCTAATCAAGCTAAAAACGAGGCTTTAAAAGCTGAATTTAGTACTGTTGCTGAAAGCATGAAATCTAATGAAGATAAAATCGTAAACGAGTTAAATGAAATTCAAGGCAAAGCTATTGAAATTGGTGGATACTATGTACCTACAGATGATTTAGCAGATGGATTTATGAGACCAAACGACACTTTAAATTCTATATTATCAGCAATTTAATTTATTAAAATTACAGCATTTATAAATTTAAATGCTTCATCATAAAAAGAGAGATAGTGAAAAAATCACTATCTCTCTTATTTTTTTACATCTAATTTACAAACACTTAACATATGTAAAACAATCTGCTTTTTTCACTTTTTTTTAAGAAAATTAAATTTCTTTTATAACCTTCAAAAAAACTACAAGCAGTATTTTTATCATACATAATAAAAGATCACAAATGAATATTTATTTAAAACGTTTTCCTTTGCTGATTATCATGCTTTCATTGCAGATATTTAGTCAAGAAAAAATTACTTTAAGTGGTACTGTTTATGACCAAAACAGTAATGAAACCCTTATTGGAGTTACTATTTATGTACCTGAACTTAAATCTGGTGCAATGACAAATGAATATGGTTTTTACTCATTAACCATACCAAAAGGTAATTACAAAATTCAAGTTAGCTATTTAGGATTTTCAACTCAAGTAACTGAAGTATCACTATCAGAAAACACAACAAAAGATTTTAAACTGATAGAAGAAAGTGAAAACTTAGAAGAAGTAGTAATTGAAACCAATGTAGAAAAACTGAATATTAAAACACCTCAAATGAGTGTGAATAAGTTGTCTGCTGCTTCTATAAAAAAGATACCTGTTGTACTAGGTGAAGTTGATGTTATTAAATCAATTCAGTTACTTCCTGGAGTTACAAATGCTGGTGAAGGAGCTTCTGGTTTTAATGTTCGTGGTGGAGCCGAAGATCAAAACTTAATTTTATTAGATGAAGCAATTATTTATAATGCCTCTCACCTATTCGGTTTCTTTTCTGTTTTTAATAACGACGCTATTAAAGATGTAAAATTATACAAAGGTGGAATTCCTGCGAAATTTGGTGGTCGTGCTTCATCTGTATTAGATATTCGCCAGAAAGATGGAAATAACAAAAAATTAAAGCTTACTGGAGGAATTGGATTAATATCAAGTAGATTAACAGCTGAGGCTCCTTTATTTGGTGATAAAGGATCATTTTTAATTGCAGGTCGTGCTTCTTATGCCAATATTTTTCTTGCTTTAGCAAACAACGAAAACAGAGTTGGTTTTTACGATTTAAATTTCAAAACTAGCTATAAGCTTAATGATAAAAACCGTTTATTTTTCTCAACTTACTTTGGAAACGACGATGTGTCTTTTCAAAATTCATTCTTTAATTCTTATGGAAACTTTTCAGCAAACCTGAGATGGAATAATATTATAAGTGAAAAGTTATTTTCAAATTTATCTGCTATTTACAGTAGATACAATTATGATTTACAACTAGAATTTGTAGGATTAGATTGGTTATCTCGAATTGATAATTATAATTTAAAATATGATCTTGATTACTATTTAAATGACAAATTAAAATTTGATTTTGGAGTAAGTGGAATCTATTATAAATTTAATCCTGGTGAAATTCGTAAGCTAACACCTGAGTCTTCTATTAATGAAGATGTTTTAGATCAAAAGTTTGCTGTAGAAACTGGAATTTATACTAGTTTAGAACATAAAATTTCGAAGAGTTTAACAGCAATGTATGGTTTACGTTACAGTTATTTTAATAGATTTGGAAGCCAAACTTTAAATACTTATGCTAATGATTTACCTGTAGTTTATAATTCTTCTTTTGGAATATATGAACGTGCAGAACCTACTGGACAGGTTAGTTATGGTGATAAAGAAAGCATTGCTAGTTTTGATAATTTTGAACCTCGTTTTGCATTGTCATATCAGTTAAATGAAAAGTCTTCTATTAAAACTAGTTACAATAGAATGGCTCAGTACTTACATTTAATATCTAACACAACTTCTGCTACGCCTTTAGATATTTGGGCACCAAGTGGTGAGTTTTTAAAACCTCAAATTGCCGATCAATATGCTGTTGGTTATTTCAGAAACTTTAAAAACAACATGTACAACATTGAAATAGAAAGTTATTATAAAACTGTAAAAAACCGTGTAGATTATATTAATGGTGCAGAATTAATCGCTCAAAATACTATTGAAAGAGAAATCTTAAATGGTAATTCGAGAGCATACGGATTAGAATTTTTATTACGCAAAAATAAAGGAGATTTTACGGGTTGGATTGCCTATACATTATCTAAATCTGAACAAAAAACTTTAGGTGGTCGTGCTGGTGGTCCTGGTTTAAATAACGGAGAATGGTATAATACTCCTTTCGATAGGACTCATGATTTATCGGTTACAGGAAACTATAAGTACAATGATAAATGGACTTTTAATGCTAATTTTGTTTTCCAAACTGGTCGCCCTGTAACGTATCCAAACGGACAGTTTCAGTATAATGGCTTATCTATTCCTACTTATTCTACAAGAAATGCTGATCGATTACCTTCTTACAATCGTTTAGATGTTTCAGCAACTTTAACACCTAGAAATAATAAAAACAGAAAATGGCAATCGGAATGGGTATTTGGTATTTACAATTTGTACTCAAGAAGAAATGCTGCATCAATTAGTTTTGGTGTAAATAACCAAACAGGAGCCAATGAAGCAGAACGTACTTCAATTTTTGGAATTACTCCTTCAGTAACTTATAATTTTAAATTCTAAAAACATGAAAAAATCAATTTATATTCTGTTTATCACAATCAGTACCATTTTTTCATCTTGTACTGATGTTGTTGATGTTGATGTTCCTAATGGAGGCGCACGATTAGTTGTTGAAGCTTCTATTGACTGGGAAAAAGGAACAATGGGTAATGAACAAACTATTAAATTAAGTACTTCAACTGCATTTTTTGACAGCAATCCAAATGTTCCTGTAACTGGAGCTATAGTTATTGTTACAAAAGAAAATGATGGTACTCAATTTATTTTTCTTGATCAGAATAATGGTGAATACACAACTACTACTTTTGTTCCTGAAATTGGAGCTGTTTATAACTTAAGCATTGTTTATAACGGAGAAACATATGCTGCTTCGGAAACATTAGTTGGTTTTACAGAAATTAACAGTGTTGCTCAAGAAGATGGTTTTAATGAAGATGAATATAGAGTTCGTGTGCTTTTTGATGATCCTGCAGATGAAGTAAACTATTATTTAGGAGAGTTTATTCAGGAAAATTTAGCGGTTCCATCTCTAGCTTCGGTAAGAGATGAATTTGTAAATGGTAATGAAGCTTTTGTTTTACACTTTGACGAGAAAAATGTTCCTGGAACTGAAGTTGATATTAAAGTATTTGGTATTTCAGAAGACTTCTATTTTTATATTGAACAATTAATACAGCTATCAGGAACTCAAGGTGGTGGTGGTCCATTCCAGACTACTCCGGCGCAATTAAAAGGAAATTGTGTTAATATTAATGATTCTAATGAAGAAGTTTTAGGTTATTTCCGTTTAAGTCAATTTGCCAGAACAAATTATACTATTGAGTAATAAAAAACAACTTTTGAAAAGTAGTTTTAGAAATTAAATTTCCATTACTACTTTTCTTTTTTCTTCTTTAACTTTAAACTTATTTTTAATATTTCTTACTCTAAATTAACTTTACAAATCTATATTAATTTAGAGCCATTTCTGTAAAATATTGACAACATTTCTTCACTAATTCATCCATAAAAAAAACAGATTAAAACACAATGTTTTAACCTGTTTATATACATACAAAGATTTAAAATTACTTTGTCATAGTTACTACTCTTTGAGGTAACGGAGCCTCATATCCAGCTTCACCTAAAGCCTCAACAATTTTTTGTCTTGTATCCCAATACACATCCCAATAATCCTCGCAATTCACATAAGGTAATGCTAATAATTCAACACTGTTTACACCTAAATTATTAACTGCAACTCTTGGTTGTTTTCCTTCTCCTTTTAATACATTTTTGTCATTATTTAAAACATCTAAAACTATCTGTTTTGCTTTTTTAATATCAGCTCCATAACGGATAGCAAAAGGCATGTCAACCCTTAAACTACCAATAGCGGTAAGATTTGTTATTTTATTAGAAGTAATTGCTGAATTTGGAATAATTTCAGTCTCATTTTGAAAAGTTTCAATAACTGTAACAAAAACAGAAATCTCTTTAACAAAACCAAAAGCTCCATTTGTTTTTATCAAATCCCCTACCTTAAACGGTCTAAAAATTAACAACATTACTCCAGAAGCTAAATGCCCTAATGATCCATTAAAAGCACTACCTATTGCAAAAGCTGCTGCTGCGATTAAAGCCGCAAAAGAAGCTGTTGGTATTCCTACTATACCTGCTATAGAAATCAGCAATAATGCTTTTAAAGCAAACCCTATTAATGTTATTAAAAATGGACGTAGAGTTTCATCAACATGTTTAGATTCGAAAAGTCTGGATACTCCCCTCATTATCATTCTGATAATCCATAAACCAATTATTAAAGCTGCTAAAGCTCCAATTAATTTAAGTCCCCAGTCTCCAAAACCTGCTGCAATTGTATTGTAAAAATTTGTTAGTGATTGTGAAATTGCTTCCATTGATATTTAATTTTTTGATTTATTACTACGACACAATAAATCAGATTAATGTCACTATTTTTTTTAAGAAGTTGTAAATTTGATCTATGAGTTTTACCAAAATAACAGAACAAGATTCTTTATATAATGATTTAGAAAAAATGGAAGTTTCTGAATTATTAACGAATATTAATAAAGAAGATAAAACAGTTGCTTTTGCTGTTGAAAAAGCTATTCCACAAGTTGAAACACTTGTTAAAATAATTGTAGATAAATTAAATAATGGAGGTAGATTATTTTACATTGGTGCCGGTACTAGTGGAAGATTAGGTATTGTTGATGCTTCTGAATGCCCTCCTACTTTTGGGGTTTCACATGATTTAGTTATCGGACTTATTGCTGGCGGTGATACTGCTATTCGAAAAGCTGTTGAATTTGCTGAAGATTCTACCGAACAAGGTTGGTCTGATTTAAAAGCTCATAAAATATCTGAAAAAGATGTAGTTGTAGGAATTGCTGCTTCAGGAACCACTCCTTATGTTATAAAAGCATTAGAAAATTGTAATAAAAATAATATTGCTACGGGATGTATCACTTGTAATGAAGGCAGTCCATTAGCTTTAACTGCGAAAGCTCCTATTTCTGTGGTTGTAGGTCCTGAATTTGTAACTGGAAGCTCTAGAATGAAAGCTGGTACAGCTCAAAAACTTGTATTAAATATGATCTCTACCGCTACCATGATTCAATTAGGGAAAGTCAAAGGAAATAAAATGGTTGATATGCAACTTTCTAACAACAAACTGGTAGAAAGAGCTGCGAAAATGTTAGTTTCTGAATTGAAAGTAGACAAAGAGAAAGCAGAAACTTTATTGAAAAAGTATGGAAATGTAAGAAATGTTTTAAAAAACTATAGCAATGACTGATAAATCATATGAAAAACCTATAAAAAAATTACTCTTTTTATTATTATTGCTAGTCACATCTCCAATTATTTTAACCATAGCATTTAAAGCTCAAAGAGTTTATAAAGAATTTCCACAAAGAATTATTTTTTATGTACTTCTTATTTCTGGAGTTTTTTTAATTTTATTTACAGTCTATTGGGGATTTAAAACATTACAAAGTTTCTTAAAAACATTATTTAATGATTGAGTATTGATTAAAAAAATTAACATAACCAAACTAACAAACTGGGAATATTGGCCGTCATCAATGTTTTATCTTCCAAACCTTCCTTATGCGTTTTATTTAGCGATAAGGGCTAAACATCCTGCTTTTTTTAGTGTTGCTAATCCTGCTATAAAAAGCTCAGGAAACGGTACTGAAAGTAAGTTTGATACAATTCAATTAGTTCCTGAAAAATTTCGCCCAAAATCAATATTAATAAAACCAAAAACTGATTTTTCAATCATTAAAAAAAAGATTGAAAAATCAAATATTGAATACCCTTTAATAGCCAAACCTGATATAGGTTTTAGAGGATTACTTGTTAAGAAAATAAATTCTGAAGTAGATTTAAAAAAGTATTTTGATAGTTATCCGATTGATATAATTATCCAAGAATTCTTAGACTATGAAAATGAATGTGGAGTTTTTTACCATAGAAATCCCAAAAGCAATAAAGGAGTAATTACTTCTATTACTTTAAAAAAATTTATCTCTGTAATTGGTGATGGTAAATCTTCTTTACAAGAGCTTATTCATCAAGATAATAGAGCTAAAATATATTTTGATTTATTCAAAGAAATCCACAAAGAAAATTTAGATAGCATACCTTCAGAAAATGAGGTTATAAAATTAACTGTCATTGGAAATCATTCAAAAGGAACTCAATTTATTAATGGTAATCATTTAATCAGTAAAAAATTAGAAAACACTTTTGACCAATTGAGTAAATCTATTGACGGCTGGTATTATGGTCGTGTCGATTTGAAATATAACTCTTTCAAAGAATTAGAAGAAGGCATCGACTTTAAAGTTTTAGAAATTAATGGAATAATTGCTGAGCCAACGCATATATATGATTCAGAAAATTTTACGTATTTTAAAGCTCTAAAAGCAATAAGAAATCATTGGAAATATCTATTTAATATATCAATAACTAATCATGAAATTAAAAAAATCCCCTACAAGAGCCCGTTGCAGTTTATCAACGAAGTTTTGCAACTTAAAAAATATATTATATCGATAAAAAAACTCATTTAGTAGATACAAACTAACCATTCATCGACACAAACACAACTTAAAACACTCAATGTGACTATATTATATTTTTGAGTGTCTCAATAATATGTAACGTTTTTAATTAGCTTACTCTAAAAAATTTTAAATTTAAGCAACTAGTTATGAGGAAAATAATTACTTTATTCATTTTACTAACTGGTTTTTTTGCCTTTTCCCAAGTAAAAGTAGGTGATAATCCCAATACAATAAACAATAATTCTTTATTAGAACTGGAAAGCAATGACAAAGTTCTTGTCATCACTAGAGTTAATTCAGCACAAATGAACACCATTACTCCTCTTGAAGGTGCACTGGTTTACAACACTGATGTTCAATGTGTATTTCAGTATAATGGTACAACTTGGCAAAATTTATGCCTTGCTGGATCAGACAGTCAGCAATTAAGTTTCAACGCAACTACTAATGAATTAACACTTCAGAACGGTGGAACTGTTGACCTTAGTTCTTTAATTGATGATAATGATTCTGATCCTACCAATGAGATACAAGATTTACAATTGGTTGGAAATACCTTGACAATTACAAATAATTCATCTGCTACTGCTATTGATTTATCTGTATTTCTTGATAATACCGATAATCAAAATTTAGAAACACTAGTATTTAATACAACAAATAGCACACTCACAATTGGTATTGAAAATGGTAATAATTTGACATTAGACCTTTCTTCTCTTGTGGCTGATGGGTCTGAAACGATTATAAATGTAGCGGGTATCAATACCATATCTGGAACTGGAACAACTGCGGATCCTTATATCATTACTGCTACAGAAGTGGATGGATCGGTAACCAATGAGGTGAACACTACTTTTGAAGTCAATGCTGGAAACCTTGAAATAACGGATTCTAATGGAACCTTATCAGTACCTCTTACCGCTTTAGGTTCAGATGATCAAACTGTAGATCAGTTTACATTTAATA
>NZ_SJXJ01000110.1 GCF_004337695.1 Tenacibaculum sp. M341 | reverse complement strand
ATACTGAAACTGATACTGGTACCTCGAAGAAGTAATTAATAAAAATAAATAAATTTATTATTACTTATTAATCATAATATTATTAACATTTATATTTTTATAAAATGTTTAATAAAAAAAACTAAATAATAAATAAAATATTTTATTTTATAATAAATAAAAAGTTCTCGAATAAATATATTATAATATATTATATATATATATTATAATTATTATTAATTTATTTAATAATATATTATAAATAAGAATATCTTTATTATAATATTATATATTATTATAGTTTCGGTTCCCGATATGGGGCCAAAACCCCTAATGGAGTAATAATAT
>NZ_SJXJ01000109.1 GCF_004337695.1 Tenacibaculum sp. M341 | reverse complement strand
ACTTTTTAATAACAAAATATTATAATTAATTGATATATATATACCAAATATAATTAATTGAAATTAAATAATAAATAAAATATTTACTTCTTTATTAAAATTCTAATTAATTGATTCTTTTTATTGAATATTAAATTCTATTATAACTTATTAATTAATTAATTAATTATAATAATAATAATATTTATTATTAAATTATTAAATATTTATTATTATATATAAGATTTAATTTTAAATATTAATAAAAAAGAATAAAAATAAATAAAATGAATAATATTTCTTTATCTCTTTCGATCGGACTCCTTCGGGGTCCGCCCCCGCGGGGGGCGG
>NZ_SJXJ01000108.1 GCF_004337695.1 Tenacibaculum sp. M341 | reverse complement strand
TATTAATAATTATTATTGTAAATAATAATATATAAATATTTTTTATAAAAATAAAATATATATAAAGTCATCGAAGAAATATATAATAATATAATAAGTCCCTAGCGGGGGTAAAAGGAATAAAGGAGATATAAATATAATATATTATTATATATATTATATATAATAATATTAATAATATTAAGTATTTTACATTTTTATTATATTAATATTAATAAATATAAACAATAAATAAATTAATTAATTAATTAATTAATAATTTCTTATTAAATAATATTATGATAAATTATAAATATATCCTTCTTTAAATATTAAATAAAAAAGGGGCAGA
>NZ_SJXJ01000107.1 GCF_004337695.1 Tenacibaculum sp. M341 | reverse complement strand
ATATATTTAATTATTATTTCTATTTTATATATATTATTATTATTATATTAATTATTATTTCTATTTTATATACATTATTATTATATTAATTAATATGATATTATAATGGTGGGGGGTCCCAATTATTATTGAAAATAATAATTATTAATGGGACCCCAAATATCTTCTTGTTAATAATTTATTATTTTATAAATTTAACTTATTTATTATTTATATTTATATTATAAATTTTTATTATATTGTTAATATTTTTATTATTATTATTATATATTTATTATATATTATAATTATTTATTTATATAATATTATAATATTTATTATAAAAATTATATA
>NZ_SJXJ01000106.1 GCF_004337695.1 Tenacibaculum sp. M341 | reverse complement strand
ATAGAAACTAAAATAACAGCTATCTGATTTTTAGAGTTTATGGAATTGATAATTATACCTTTTTTATTTGGTGCTTTTATTTTAGGAGTCTTTTAAATTGTAAAAATAATAAGAGAACTGAAAAGTAAAAAAATTGAAGTAAAAGAAATCTTATTAGGGGGATTAACTTCAATCGCAATTTTTGGTGCAATTTGTTTAAGTTATTTATGTCAAGAGACGGTATGGGTACTAAGCCATGGTTTTATAGTACCAATATTTATGTTTTACTTACCCTTTATGTTGTATCTAATAGCAACTGTAATCAAGAAGAATAGTTTTAACTATATATCAAAAAT
>NZ_SJXJ01000105.1 GCF_004337695.1 Tenacibaculum sp. M341 | reverse complement strand
ATTTCTTTAATCCGATTACAATAAATGCTAGGAAATTAAAGCCTTTCCAACGAGTAATTGTGGTGTCAAATCTATTCAATAAAGAACGAAAGCTATCCATCCAAGCGTTGGTTCGCTCTATAGCATAGCGTTCTTTATAGAGTTTTTCATCAAAATAATAGTCTGCATCAGTAGTTCCATTACGTTTGTTTAGGCAAATGTTGGCAATGATGCCCTTGGCCTCACATTTATCTCTGAGCTTTTGAGAATCAAAACCAGCATCAGCATTAACAAAAAGCCCATCAAGACTGATCTCTGCTTCTTCCAATGTACCAACAATTTCTTGAAATTGCGCTTC
>NZ_SJXJ01000104.1 GCF_004337695.1 Tenacibaculum sp. M341 | reverse complement strand
TGATTTTACAGGAAGTCCAGTTAATGGATTAACAGGCGGCGTTGCAGGAAATGCTATTACTAATAATGATACATTAAATGGAGTTGCGGTTTCGGCAAGTGATGTAAACATTACAACAACAAGTAGTCCATTAGGTATTGCTTTAAATGCAACAGGAGCTGTAGTGGTTCCAGCAAACACACCAGCAGGAGATTATACTGTTACTTACCAGATTTGTGAGAAATTGAATCCAAGTAATTGTGATACAGCTACTGTAACAGTTCGAGTAGACTCAGCTACGATAGTTGCCAACATAGATGATTTTACAGGAAGTTCAGTCAATGGCTTAACTGGAGGAG